>NZ_WQRF01000002.1 GCF_009758415.1 Devosia marina
CCGGCCTCCGCATCGGCGACGCCTGCTCCCGTCTCTCCTCCACCAACGAACCCATCGGCTTTATCGCCGAAGCCGTCGGCTATCCCTCGCTGGCCAACTTCAACCGCCAGTTTAAAGCCCAGCGTGGAATGACGCCCCGGGCCTATAGGGCCATATTCCGTCACGCATCAACACAAAGCCGGCAAAATTAGCTTGCAGGAAACTCATGCCTGCACTCTGTCCAAACGGACTTACGATTTGGTTGCGGAACGGCAGGTTTCGGGTGATCACCAAATCGTCGCGGCCGCAATGGGGTTGCGTTTCTGCCAATCGGCAACGCGCCCATTTCTGCCGTTCAGTTTGCTTGGCAATTCGTGAAAGCTGCCATCCCGATTTAGTGATGAGTGTCATCGGAGGGCGGCTAGCGAACCGTTTCGACTTAGCCAGCAGCCTGAGAAAAATTATGCTGCCGGCTCGAAACCATCGTGATGCTCCAAGGCAGACTGACGAGCAGCGACCAAAGTCTCTTCAACGGACTCGCCACATTGGGACTTTTTGGCGGCGATTCACTTCTGCCGCTGCCGCAGCCGCTGTCGCCGATGACGACGTCCCGGCCCATGCCCGAATAACCTCGAGGCCCGGCTTCATCCGCTCGGTTCATTCACCGCTGGGTAAGTCGGAGAGATTTTCCTCTGCATACGTGGCGGCTTCATAAGCTCGGTGCCGGTGCGGGGTTAGCGCAGAATCTATGACTTCTGCTCTGCCGGCGACCTGAAAACTGCCGTCTGGCCTGCGACGGCATTCCAGCCCCACGGCATGGTGACGGAGATAAAGTGCTCCACCCAACTGCTGTCAGGGGCTGGGGGCCGGCCAACTTTGCCTGAACAAGCGCTGCACAAACTTGACATCAGATTTGTCCTAATCAATAGATGCGAACCAATGCGTCTCGGAGTGATGGCATGTCGCGCCTAAGAAACATTGATGCGGTGACACGGCATGGAGGTGCGCAGCTATTGCTGTGGTCAGCATTCTATTACCAGCTTCCCGCGCTTCTGCCTCTCATGAGGGACGCCGGATTGTCTCTCAACGGCCTAACGGGCGCCATTACAATTGCAGTCCTCGTCTGGGCAGCGCTCATTCCGGTGGGGGGGCGATTGGTCGACAAGGGCCATGGCATTGCCATGATGCGGATCGGCGGCGCACTTGGCGTTGGCCTAATTGTTCTGATGACGGTCGTACCGCATGGGGCCTTGCCGCTGGTGATTGTGGCGCTTGGCGTTCCCATGGCCGCCACGCTTTATGATCCGTGCTTTGCAATCATGTTGCGCACCACCGGTTTGGACGCCAGCCGAGCCATCACCACAGTGACCCTTATTGCCGGTCTTGCCACCTTGCTGACTTTTCCATTGGTCATGCTGGTCGCTACGATATGGCCGTGGCAAGGCGTGGTGCTGGTTTTTGCAGCCATCGCATTTCTGGGCGTCGCCAGCATCCCCGATTCCAGAAATGACAAGGCCCTAGCTCGGGTGGATGTCTCTTCGGCGGTGCGGCCGCCGCACCGAACGAAGATTAATGTGGCGCTGATCGCTGTGCCATTCGGGCTGGCGATGTTTTCCCACGCCGCATTGCTATTCCTACTTCCCCTGGCGTTGCTGCAAGTCAGCGGTGAGAACGGTTGGGCTCTGTACCTGCCGGCCATTCTCGGACCGGCCCAGATTGCCGGGCGGATGCTGTGGCGCCAAATGGCGCCCCGGAGCAAGCCCAGGGGCGCAGCGCGCGTCATGTTTGTGTTGTTCCTTTTGCCCCCCCTGGTCCTTCTGGTCGCGCCGTCGCACTGGATGGGCGTCCTGCTCGCGCTTCTCGTGCAGGGGGGGCTCTATGGCGTCCACACTGTCTTGCGCCCGCTGGTTGCGGCTGCCGTTCTGCCGAAATCCAGCCTCGGTCAAACTCTCGGCTCGGTTGCTACAATAGGTCTTCTGATGATGGCGGTGGCACCGGCCTTGGGGGGCGTTGTGATGCAAAATCTCGGCTATCAGGGGCTGATCGTCTCGCTTTTGGCAGTCAATCTGACCGCACTTGGCGTTGCCGTGATTGGGAAGTTTGAATCGCAAGGGAGAGCAAGATGGACCCAGTCGTAGTTGCGGGCGGTGCAATGACGCCGTTCAACCGACGCAAGGATGGTTCATCCTGGCGCGATTGGGCGAGAAACACCTTTGTGGCTGCTCTTGCCGACGCCGATTTAGAGCGGCAGGACATTGACGTCCTGATCGTCGCCAGCGAGAGCGACTTCTTCACCCTCCAGTTGAACCCGGCCAGCGTTCTGGCCGACGATCTGGCCCTTTTTGGCAAGCCGGTGATGCGCGTGGAAGGCGGCGGAGCTTCCGGGCACTTGGCGGTGCAGGCAGCCACTATGCAGGTGCTTTCCGGCCAGGCCGACCGTGTCGCGGTCGTTGGCGTCGAGGCGCTGGCGAGCCATTTGCCGGGTGCAACAGTATCAAAGCTCTACGGTCTCTCGTTTGACGCCTGGACCGACGGGATGATCGGAATCGACTCGACAGCGCTCTATGCGCTGTCTGCCATGGCGTTTCAGGCACGGACCGGGGCCAATGAGAACGACTTTGCCGCTGTTGCGGTGCGCAATCGCGACAATGCACGCCTCAATGAATTTGCCCATTTGCCTCTAGCAAGCAGCGTGGACGAGGTTCTCTCCTCCCCGATCATTGCGGCTCCCTACCACCGGCTCGACTGCTCGCCACTGAGCGATGGAGCAGCATGTATCATTCTGGGGCGTGGTTCGGGTCTGCCGGACGCTGCGCGCGATCGCGCCAGACTGGTGGGTATCGGAGCGGCCAATGATCGCGTCCGTCTGGGGGAGAGGAGCGATCCGGGCCACTTCGGCAGCAAGCGCATCGCCGCTGGGCGTGCCCTTGCCGGTGCCGGTTGGGCCCACACCGATATCGACATTGCCGAAGTCTATGACAGCTATTCGGGCGCCCAACTCCAGGCGATCGAAGGGCTCGGCCTGAGCGCAGACGTAATCGCCGATGAGCGTGCCGGGCGGTTTGATGCGCAGGGCGATCTGCCTATCAATCTTTCCGGCGGCCTGCTGGGGCAGGGTGCCCCGGTCGGGGCGACCGGGGTCGCGCAAGTGCTGGCAATCGCCCGCCAGCTTGAGGGCCGGTATTGGGGGCGTACGCCTTCCCGGACACCCCTCCGGGGTCTCGTCGATACGCATGGCGGCATCGCCACCTTGTGCGCGGTAAGTATTCTGGAGGCGCCATGAAACGCCAACTGACTTTAGAATATGCCTTCGAATTCGGCGCGCTGGAGCCGTACTACTCCGCAGTCGCCAGAGGAGTAGCGCTTGCCAGCGTGTGCGAGCAGTGCGGCTATGCGGCGTTTCCCGCCCGCATCCTCTGTCCGAAATGCGCGAGCAGTTACGTCAAATGGAAACCCCTATTGGGGCGCGCGCAAATCGTCCACCGCACGACGGGGGCCAAACACGAGTTTGCGCTCGTGCGGTTTGACGGCGCGGATACTCAAACGGTCGTGCGGCTGCACACCATTCCCCCTCACGCTTCGCACGGGTGGCTGATTGTCCCTCGCGACGACCTCATTGGCCTATGGCTGGGCGCGGCTGCGTCTGATGCCGGAAAGGAAGACTAGATGCTGAACGATCTAAATACCGAACAACTCGCCAAGATCGGTCTTGTGCGGGACGGAGCGGATCTGTCGATCAGCGTCCCCGATGACGCCAACATCTACGCCATGACGGTTGGCGCGCAGATGGCTGCAGGGAATGGCGAACGCGTCGCCATGATTTTCGAACAGCCTGATGGTGTGACCACATTGACCTTTGGCGAGGTCGACCGCGCAGCAACTGCCCTGGCGGCGTACCTGCGCGACCTGGGGCTTGGACGGGGCAGCCTTGTGGCCCTGCACACCGGCAACCGCCCCGAGACGGCAATTGCCCATATGGCAATCTGCAAGATAGGTGGTACTGCCGTAACCCTTTCGCAGCTCTATGGTCCGGATGCACTCGGCCACGCGCTCAACCACAGCCAAGCAAAATGCCTGCTGACCATTGAAAGGGCTTGGGCGCCGCTGCGCGGCAATGCCGCTGAGACCTTCACCCAACTCGAACACGTGCTGGTGGCCGAATCCGCGGGGCCGGAAGCAAACCTGACGGAGATACTTTCCGGATCCGCTCCGGCTGACTTCATTCTGGAGCTGACGGGTGCCAATGATCCGGCTCTGTTGATGTACACCTCCGGGTCGACCGGCATGCCCAAGGGGATTCTACATGGACACCGGGTGCTCGCCTCCTACCGGCCCTCGATCAATCTGTTTTTCAATCTGAGCCTTGAGGATGAGGATGCCGTGTATTTCTCTCCCTCTGACTGGGCGTGGGTTGGTGGTCTGCTCGATATGCTGTTTCCCGCATGGATGGCGGGCCGTCCAGTTGCGACTGCCGAAGCGCGTTTCAAGGCCGAGTGGGCCTACGAATTCATGGCGCGACACAAGGTCACCCACACCTTCCTGCCCCCCACTGCGATCAAGCGGCTAGCCGATACCGACAACCCGCGGAGCAAATATGATTTGTCGCTGCGCGTCATTTGCAGTGGCGGCGAAGCGCTAGCTGCAGAAACGCTCACTTGGGTGGAACGCGAGCTTGGTGCCGTGTGCAACGAGTTTTACGGGATGACCGAGGTCAACCATCTGATCGGCAATTGTCAGGCCCTCTACCCGCGCCGACCCGGCTCCATGGGACTGGCCTATCCGGGGCATGATGTCCGGTTGGTCAACGACAATGGTGTGGAAGTCGAACCCGGCCAGGAGGGCGAGATCGTCACGCGGGCGGACGCTCCCACCCGCTATCTCGGCTATCTGAAAAATGCCGAAAAGGAAGCCGAGTTGCGCCTGGGCGAATGGATGCGAACCTATGACCTGGCCGTTCGCGATGCCGATGGCTATTTCTGGTACAAGGGCCGCAGCGACGACCTGATTAAGTCATCGGGTTTCCGCATTGGCCCTGCCGAAATCGAAGAATGCCTGATTGCACATCCGGCCGTTGCTGAAGCGGCGGTGGTTGGCAAGCCCGACAAGGATCGTGGCAGCATCATCAAGGCCTTCGTGCAGCTGGCTCGCGGATTTGAGCAATCAAATGATCTCACCGAACAATTGCGCGAGCACGTACGTTCGCGCCTGGCACCTTACAAGGCGCCGCGTGAGATCGCTTATGTCGAGGGCTTCGAGATGACTTCGTCGGGCAAAATCAACCGAAAGAAGCTGCGTCAGGCAGAAATCGACGCCCATAAGCATTGACGTCACCAATTGGTACATACTAATCTGTAGCTATCAATTGGGAGGTCTCATGAAATTCGGCGTACATGCGGGGCTATGGCAACGCGCTTGGAGTGACGATCCGGCACCGATCATGAGCCGGGTCAAAGCACTTGGCTACCATGGGGTGGAGCTATCCCTGTTGGGGGTTGGCTTTGCTGACGCAGGAAAATTGCGAACCCTGTCGGACAATCTCGATCTCGCGCTCACCTGCTCCACGGGGCTGGGAGTCGGAGAGGACCCCGGTTCATCCGATCCCGAACGGCGTAGTGCAGCGATCAAAACCCTGACAGGGGCGGTGAAGACGGCTGGCGCAATGGGCGCACGCAACCTCTCAGGTGTCGTTGCCAGTCCCTGGGGCTATTTCGACCCAGCCCGCAAGGCCGAACGCGCCAAATACGCTTCCGAAACGCTCGCACAACTTGATGGTGTGTTGCGTGGAGAGGGCGTTGTTCTTGGAATTGAGGCGCTTAACCGATTTGAGTCCGACCTGACCAACACCGCTGCCGAGACCACGGCAATCGCGAAGGCAACTGGCAGCCAGAATATCGGGGTGCTGCTCGACACCTTTCATATGAATGTCGAGGAAAAGTCGCCCCCTGACGCGATTAACGAGACCGGAAAGGCGTTGGTGCACTTCCATATTTCCGAAAATGACCGCGGCGTTCCCGGTAGCGGCCAGTATGATTTTGGCGCAGCGGCGCAGGCGCTTTCCCGGATCGGCTATGACGGCTGGGTAGTGGCCGAGATGTTTGTCATGGCCGGGAATCCGGCCAGTGCTGATGTCAATATCTGGCGCAACATTGAAGCGGACCCCACCGAGGCGGCGCGGACCACACTGTCATTCATGCAAAGGACTTTCTCGCTATGACCGTTGCACAACAGTATTTTACGCGGTTGCTTGCCGCCATCGAGGCGCGGAAGGACGAGCTCGACGCGCTCGACGCAGCGCTGGGCGATGGCGATCACGGCACAACGATGCTGCGCGGCCTCACCAAGGCTGCGCAAGCCGAGTCGGGTATGGGCGCCAAGGCCTTCATGCGCGCTTCGGGCGGGGCAGCAGGCACGCTGTTCGGTCTAGTACTGATTGCCATCGAGAGACACCTCATCTCTGACGCAGACCTGCCCTCCGAACTGGCGCTTGCCGAAGCCCGCATATGCGACCTGGGTCAGGTAAAACCCGGCGACAAGAGCATGATAGATGCGCTCTCCCCCGCCGTCGCGGCGTTCAATGGTGGTAATCTGGATGCCGCTATTGAGGCGGCGCGGCAAGGATGCCAGGCGACTATCGCGCTTGATGCCCGCAGGGGCCGTGCCCAGTATGTCGAGGGCAAGGGCAGGGGGCATCAGGACCCCGGTGCAACCTCAATCTTAATCCTGTTTGAAGTACTTCGCGAAACCCGGGAAAGCCAATGACCAAGCTCTTCAACTCGCAGGAGACCATGGTCGACGACATGATCGACGGCTTCGTTTCCGCATTTCCACAAGTCGAACGCGGCAAGATTGACCCGCGTGTCGTCGTTCGCAGCCGGGCTCGCAAGAACCCCGACGAAAAGGTCACCATGCTGATTGGCAATGGCTCGGGACACGAACCCATAGCCATGGGCTTTGTTGGTGAAGGCCTGCTGGACGCCAATGTGGTTGGGGATGTCTTTGCCGCCCCCTCGGCGGATCTTATCCTCGATGGCATCCGCGAAGTAAACGGCGCTGCGGGAACGCTCCTTTTGATCTCGCAGCACTCCGGCGACGTGATCAACGGCCGCGCGGCCATCATGCTCGCTGAAGACGAGGAGCTCAATGTCCGGGGCCTCTTGATGTACGACGATGTCGCCTCGGCGCCGCCCGAACGGCGCCAGGATCGGCGCGGCGCTCCCGGTACCATGTTCATCTACAAGATCCTTGGTGCGGCCGCAGAAGCAGGGCTGGAACTTAATGGTCTGGTGGCGCTGGGTGAAGCGGTGCGCGACCGCACGGTAAGCCTTTCGGCGGCCATTTCCCCTGGCATCTCTCCGCTGACGGGCAAGCCGATGTTCAAGCTGCCCGAAGGCGAAATCTTCATCGGCATGGGCGTGCATGGCGAGCCCGGCGCGGGTCGGATGCCACATGGGCCTGTCGGCAAGCTGGTCCGGACCATTGTCGACAAGCTGCTAGAGGACCGGCCCATAGCTGAGGGTGGCCGCGCTGCCGTCATCATCAATGGCATGGGCGGTACCACCCTGATGGAGCTGTACACGATCTGGAATGAGACCAGCAAAGCTTTGGCGGCACAGGGGGTCGAGGCGATTGCTCCGATGGTGGGCAGTTTCGTGACCACCCAGGAAATGGGCGGCTTTTCCATCTCTCTGCTCGAGCCGACAGACCAAATGCTGGCCTATTGGTGTGAACCTTCCGACAGCCCGGCCTTCCCCGCAATCTCATTGCTGACCCAGGAGGCAAAGTCGTGATGCCCGCTCCATTCAAACCCCATGAGCCCATCCGCGGCGTAGCCGTCGATCAGGGCAGTGGCCTGGCTGCAGCAATTGCCGCAGCGCGCGGCGCAGATGCGCGTGATGATGACCTGGAGACCTTCAAGCGGATTGTCGTGGAAACTGCCAGCCCTGTAGCTACGACCCTTTTGGTCGACTCCACCTACGGGGCGCATTTGCTGCCGCTCATGGCGCCGCCCTGCATTCCCATGCTGGCTTTCGAAGCCGACGTTTATCACATTGCTGACGAGGACCGGATCACTCGTCTGCCCGATAACCTCACCGTGGAACAGTTTCCGACGCTCGGCGCGCCTGTCCTGAAATTCTTCCTGTACTATGGCCCCAATGATCCTGCCGAACTGAACCAGCGCAAGTTCGATCTTGTGCGCTCCATAGGTGATCGCTGCAGGGCACAGGGCACCACGTTCCTTTTTGAACCAATCGTCTATGACCGCGCCGTTTCCGATGGCGCCTCGAAGGAATACGCGCTTCTCAAGCCCGAGCTCGTTCGTCGTGCCGTCGAGGATTTTGTCAATCCGGACTACAAGATCGACATCCTCAAGATTGAGATCCCGGTTACGCTCGAATTTGTCGAGGGCTTCGGGACACCCGCCATGAGCCGTCGCGACGCAGAAGCCGCGGTAGTGGATGTATCCAACGCGGCGGGCGACATGCCCTTTGTCTATCTCAGCGCCGGGGTGACCTACGAGCGGTTTGTCGAAGGCTTGAAGTTCTGCAAGTCCAGCTCCGGCAAGGCGGCAGGCTACATGTGTGGTCGCGCGCTTTGGAGCGATGCCATCGGCATTTTCGGATCAGAGGGCGCAAACGCCATGGCGCGCTGGATGGAAACAACCGGCCGCGACCGGCTGGCGGGCATGAACGAGGCCATCGCATGACCATGCTGGAGCTAAACCCAGAAGTTTCCGATTTTCTGGCTTCGGTCCAGGGGCTGCGCATTGGCGCTGAGCAGGTTCAGGCTCGCGAAACCCTTGAGGTTCTCAACCCCTCCACCGAGGAGCATCTTGCGCGAGTTGCCTGCGGCGATGCCGACCATATCGACGCCGCAGTCGATGCAGCCCGCAAGGCGCTTTCCGGCCCCTGGGGCACCATGTCCAGCCACGATCGCGGTGTGCTGATCTGGCGCTTGGCTGACGCGATCGAGGCCCGCAAGGACATCTTCGGGCAGTTGGACGCGCTCGACAACGGCAAGCCCTTTGCAAAGGCGCGTGACGTCGATGCGATCTATTCCGCCCGCCATTTCCGCTATTTCGCCGGCTGGGCCAGCAAGATCGAAGGGCGCACTATTCCTGTCTCGGATCCAGGCCGTTTCAATTACACCCGTGTGGAGCCAGTCGGCGTGTGCGGATTGATCACGCCATGGAATTATCCGACGCTGATGGTAGCCTGGAAGCTGGCGCCGGCCCTGGCAGCTGGCAATACCATCGTTCTCAAGCCTGCAGAGCAGACGCCGCTCAGTGCTCTGTATCTCGCCGATCTGGCGCTTGAAGTTGGCTTCCCGCCCGGCGTACTCAACGTCGTGCCCGGTCTTGGCGCGGGCGCGGGTGCTGCCTTGGCGGGTCACAAGGGTATCGACAAGATCGGCTTCACCGGTTCGACCGAAACCGGTCGGCGGATCGTCGCCGCTTCGACGGGAAATCTCAAAAAGGTATCGCTCGAGCTCGGTGGCAAGGCTGCCAACATCATATTCCCCGACGCGGAAATTGAAGCCGCGATAGAGGGCTCGTTCTGGGCGCTGTTCGGAAACAACGGGCAATCGTGCACGGCGGGCGCTCGGCTCTTTGTGCACAGCTCCATTCGCGATCAGGTTGTCGCCGGTCTGGCGAGGCGGGCCAATGCGCTTTCGGTTGGCCCGGGGATGGATTCGGAATCCCATGATCTGGGCCCCGTCATCTCCCAGCAGCAGATGGACAAAGTTCTTTCCTATGTCGGGCAGGGGCAGGCCGAGGGTGCGCAGTGCGTTGCCGGCGGCAAGCGCGTCCGCAACGCCGGGTACTTCGTCGCTCCGACCGTGCTCGATGGAGTAACCGATACCATGTCGGTCGCGAGGGAAGAGATTTTCGGACCCGTCATGGCAGTGCTTTCGTTTGACGATGAAGCTGAGGTGCTCGCGCGCGCCAACAATACCGATTTCGGTCTGGCCGCCGGCCTTTGGACCAATGACGTGTCTCGAGCCCACCGGATGGCGGCTCGGCTGCAGGCTGGTACGATCTGGGTCAACACCTGGGGCGATACGGACGCAGCGTCACCCTTCGGCGGGATGAAACAAAGTGGATATGGCCGTGAAATGGGCCAAGAGGCGATCGCGCTGTACTCACAAACCAAGAGCGTATGGCTCGGTCTCAAGGAATCTGATTTGATCTAATCAATTTGTTTTTCTTGAAAGGGTGACCAGGTGACGACCAAGTCCATTCCAAAATACCAGTCGGTGCACGACGAAGTACTCAACAGGCTCGAATCCGGCATGTATTCGATCGGAACGCGCCTGCCGACAGAGGAAGCACTCGCCACGGCGTTCGACGTAAGCCGCGTGACCGTGCGCAAGGCGCTCGATATGCTGGTGCAGTCTGGATACATTACCGCGCGCCAGGGCAGCGGCTATGTCGTCTCGACGCTTTCGCCACCATCTTCGACCTGTCTTGTCTCGTTCACCGATCAGGTAATCCGCGAGGGGCGGATGCCCGGGGCAAAGCTTTTGGGTATCGAAGCGCCCGCGACGTCGGTGCCGCCCGAAGTTGCCGCTCTGTTTGATAGCGAACTGACGCTCATCCGTCGGTTGCGAACTGTCGACGGCGCACCCGTCATGCTTGTTCGCACCTGGGTGCCCAGCCATCTGGTGGATGGCATCAGCGCCGAAGACCTTCCCGAAACGGGTCAGGATCAATCCATCCTGCGAATTCTCGGGCGTAGGTTCAAGATGCAGTGGACGCGCGCATGCGAAGTGATCAGCTCGCTGGTCGCGGATTCCGAAATCGCTGAACTTTTAGCCGTCAAGCCAAATGCGCCCATTCTCTCGCAGGCCTGCACCGCGTTCGACGAGGACCAGAAGCCTGTCTTCTACGATCAGGTCTTCCGGCAGTCGCCCATAACCTACAACCTCGACAAATCAGCCCCCACGCGAACAGCCGGAAACGCGGCAGGAATCTCTGCGCAATGACCTTCACCCTCGGCCTGATCAAAGCATCTTTGCCAAGCTACTTCCCGGAAAAGCATGGTGTT
This sequence comes from Devosia marina, assembly GCF_009758415.1. Lineage (GTDB taxonomy): Bacteria > Pseudomonadota > Alphaproteobacteria > Rhizobiales > Devosiaceae > Devosia > Devosia marina. Next base: position 11,025 of record NZ_WQRF01000002.1, read on the forward strand.
TTTGATCGGGCTGTGTCCGCTCTGGAAGGTCTTGCCGCGGAAGAGGGCGCCCGGTTGGTAGTTGCTCCCGACGTGCCGATGGATGGACACCAGGCGCGGGCGGCCATGAGCGCCGTCCTCTCGGAGGGCGCGGATTTTGTCATCCTGCTGCACGGCGGCTTCACGATGGGCGATGTCGCCCGGACGCTTGCCAGTTTTGATATGCCTCTGGGTTTCTGGGCGACGCCTGAGCCCAACCACGAAGGGGATATCCAGCTCAACAATTTCGTTTCGCTCAATATGAGCATGTCGATTGCCCGCGGTGTCCGCGATCTCGGCAAGTCTCCGGTCCGCTGGTACTTCGGCGCGCCGGACGACGCTGCGTTGCTGGGGCAGTGGCGCCAGTCGATCAAGGCTCTGACCATGTGCAAGGCCGTGCGCGGGTCGCGGGTTGGGGTTGTCGGTGGGCTGGCTCCGACCTTCTACAACATGGCCGTAGATCAAGACGCGCTGTTTTCGCGGCTCGGCGTTGAAGTCGAACATGTAGACATCCATCAGGTGACCCAGGCCATGCCTGGTTTTGCTGATGAACTGGTCGCGAAAGAATTGCGTGCCATGGCCGCTACTGCTGACGTGGATGGGGTGAACGAAGCTCAGATGGACCTGACTGCGCGCATGGTGCTGGCATTGCGCGAATTGGCACAGGCCAATCGCTATGACGCGCTGGCTGTGTCCGATTGGCCGGCCCTGCAGCAGGATCCTGGCTTTCATCCGGGCGCCGCTTTCAGCTGGCTGGAAGAGCATGACGCCATCCCGGTCGCCTCGGAAGGTGATATTATGGGAGCGGTAACTCAGCTTGCCGTCAAATCCATGACAGGCAAGGTTGGTTGCCTGCTCGACATGACCTCGCCGCAGCTCACGCAGGATCGGATCCTGATGTGGCATGGCGGTGGGGGGCCGCTTCATCTCGCCGAAGGGCGGGCGCGCTGGATCAATCACCCGATGATTGGTCGGGGCACCGAGCAAGGGCCGATCTACGGCGCGATCGCGGATTACTGTTTTGCCCTCGGCGCGGTGACGGTGCTCCGATTGGGGCGGAGTGGTGCCAGTCGCTTCAGCTTCGAAGCAGAGGTGGTAAAGGCACCGGAAACCGGATTTACCGGCTGCCGTGGCTGGGTTTCTCACTTCGCTGCAGATGGCCAAGCCCGCAGCGCATACGACGTTGTGGCGGCAGTTCTCGATCACGGCGTCGAGCACCACTTTGTCCTCGTGGCCGGCCATTGGGAACAGGTTCTGTCAGAGTTTGGCGAATGGTCCGGGCTCGTCACTTTGGGCATCAAAAAGCGCTAGGAATTTCGCCTTTCTCCTCGCCCACGAGGCGTTTGGAGTTGACACGTGGAATTTTTCGGCATTAATTTGTAGTATTGAATTGGATATAACCAATTCACACATAAGGGAGGGCACGCGTGACCGAAGTCCGGCTCAATGCGGTTCAAAAGCGATTTGGTGCCTTTACGGCAATCGAATCCATTGATCTCGATATCAAGTCCGGGGAGCTGGTTGCTCTTCTGGGGCCCTCCGGCTGCGGCAAGACGACAACGCTGCGCATGATTGCCGGGCTCGAAGCGCCGACAAAAGGAGAAGTTCTGTTCGACGGTCATGACGTTTCTGATGTCGCCGTTCAGAAGCGAAACGTCGGCATGGTCTTTCAGCGCTACGCGCTGTTTCCCCACATGACAGTCGAAAAGAACGTGACGTTCGGGCTCGATGTGCGGGGTCTCCCCAAGAAGGAGATTAGCGAACGACTTGAGGAGATTCTTGAGGTCGTTCAGCTCAACAAATTCCGCAAACGTTTCCCCGCGCAGCTGTCAGGCGGGCAGATGCAACGCGTTGCAATCGCGCGCACGCTGATCACCAAGCCCTCCGTTCTGATGATGGACGAGCCGCTGGCCAACCTCGACACAAAACTTCGTGGCGAGATGCGGCGCTTTATCCGCGACCTGCAGAAGCGTCTTGGCATCACTACCATCTTTGTGACTCACGATCAGGTCGAAGCCATGGAGCTGGCGGATCGCGTAGCGGTCATCTTCAACGGCAAGCTCGCCCAGTTTGGCGCCCCACAAGAGCTCTACCAGCAGCCCAATTCCACTGAGGTCGCCGACTTCATGGGGGCCAGCAACATCTTCAGTGCAAAGTTGGTGGCTGCCGATCGCGCCGAAACATCCTTTGGAACCATTGATATCATGTCTCAGCCCGGCCTTAAGCCTGGCAACGATGTGTATGTGATGCTGCGCAGCGAAGGTATCGACCTCTACCCCGAATCCGAGGCGCCCCAAGGTGCCCAAAATCTGATCTCTGGCAAGATCAAGGCGCGCGAGTTCTTCGGTGCGTCTGTTCAGTATGTCGTCGGTGCTGGAGAGGACATCACCGTCGCCGAGCAGTCCCGTCGTCTGCTTGACGTGGGGCAGCCAGTTGTTCTCTCGGTCCAACCGGACCGGGTGTGGACTATCGCCCGCTAGCAATAGGGGTGACGACTAGAAACGATTGTTTTTCAAGAGGAGGAAATTCAAAATGCGTAAACTGGCACTAGGCGTCTCAATCGCTGCAATGCTCGCAGCCGGCGCCGCACAGGCAGAGGATCCGGCCGCTACCGAATTCCGCGAGAATTTTCTCGCCGGGGACCTCGAATGGTCAGCCGTGACCGAGCGTGCTCAATCCGAAGGCACCGTGAACCTCTACTATTGGGGTGGTAGCGATCCACTCAACGTATGGATGGACAGTGTCGTCGCTCCGGCAATGTTGGAGTTGGGCGTGACCCTCAACCCCGTTCGTATCACCGGCACCAAGGACGCCGTCGACCTGGTTTTGGCCGAGCTTGGTTCCGGCAAGATGGTCGGCGAAGGCAGCGTCGACGCGATCTGGCTCAACGGGGAGAACTTTTCGACCCTCAAAAAACAAGACGCTCTGTTTGGGGCCTTCGCGCCGCTGTTGCCGAACGCAACAAACATCGAGTGGGATGAAAGCGACCCCCGCTCGCTGCTCAATCTGCGCGATTTCGGTGTGCTCACCGATGGAGCGGAAGTCCCCTGGTCCGGCGAGCAGTATGTTTGCGCCGTGAACACGGATCGTGTGAGCGCCGATGAGGTACCTCACACATTCGAAGAAATGCGGAGCTACCTCGAAGCTAACCCCGGCAAATTCATCTACGTCAAGCCGCCGCACTACCTCGGCAACACCTTCGTGCAGGAAGCGATTTATGCGCACAATCCCGATGGTACCGGCGCTGAACCGTTCCAGCAGTCGCTGGACGAATTGGGCGCAGCCGAACTGGCGCGTCTGATCACTCCTGGTCTGGACTACCTCAAGAACCTCGAGCCTCTGCTTCTCGGCGGTGACAGTGGCACGCCGCGCTATCCTGAAGATCCCAACGCGCTGGACGGGTTGTTCCTCAATGGTGAGGTCAATTTCAACTGCAAGTTCGGCCTTTATGCAGTGTCCACCGGCCTCAGCCAAGGAACCTATCCTGAAGGAGCCCAGGAGTTCGTGTTTCCAGAAGGCAACATGATCAAGAACAAGAACTACCTGGCCATCCCGGCCAATGCGCCCAATCCGGCGGCGGCTCTGGTCTTGGCCGATTACATGACGACCGTTGAAGCGCAGATCTCCAAGCTTGAGTTCACCGGCATGCCAGCGGGTATCGATCCGTGGCTGCTTAGCGAGGAAGACGCTGCAGCGCTTGCTGCCGCCTCGCCGGGCCACACAGGGGTCGATGCTTCCGAGCTCGACGCGAACATCGCGCCCGATACCAACGCAACCCTGGTCGATGTAATCGAAGCCACCTGGCTTGAGTACATCGAACGCGACAGCACGGACTCGATCGAAACGATTGTGACCCGCGCCGCGGAAAATCTGAACCAGTAAGCGCAATTTGGTGGCCCGGCGCGGGCCGGGCCACCTGTCTCTAATTTGTCCCGGAAGTTTGATATGGCACGCTCCCACGACAGCGCACTGAAGGAAAGAATGTGGCTCTGGCTGCAGCTTTCCCCGGTCTTGCTCATCCTTGCCGTGCTCTTTGGTGGCGCTCTGGTGCTTGCCGTCGTGCAGTCTCTGGGGTTCGCCCCCTGGTTCGGGGTCAACACGTTCCCGAGCTTCCAATATTTCGGTGCGTTGTGGGGCTCTGTCTCCTTCTGGCAATCGCTCTGGCTGACGCTTTATTACGCGACCGTCTCAACGGTGATTGCCTTGGTCATGGGGATCGCGCTTGCCTTGGCTCTGGTGCGCACTTTTCCGGGCAAACATCTCTACAAATACGTCTATAAGCTCCCGCTGATGATCCCCTATACGGTGGGCATTGCCCTGGCCGTAATCATGTTGGGCAACGGCGGCATGATTTCGCGACTGGCCTCGTTCTTCGGCTTTATTTCTGATCCCTCCCATTTTCCGCAGATCCTCAAGACCCATGCCGGCTGGGGCATCATTGCGGTCTATGTCTGGAAGCAGGTTCCCTTTATCACCCTGGCGATCTATGCGGTGATGCTCGGCATTGGCCGGGAAACCGAAGAGGCAGCGGCCATTCTTGGCGCCAACCGCTGGCAGATCCTGTCTCAGGTCACGCTGCCCCAGATCATGCCCGGTGTCGTTTCATCCACCCTGATCTGCTTTGCCTTCAATGTCGGGGCTTTCGAAGCACCGTTCATCCTGGGCGGCGGGTTCCCCGACACCTTGCCGGTCGTTGCCTGGCGCTACTTCAACGATGCTGACTACACGCTGCAATTGCAAGGTATGGCCACCGTGGTTTCCATTGCTCTGGTCGCTGGCATCATCTTGTTCTCATACCTGGCTATCTATCGCCGCTTTGAACGCAAGATCGGGAGAAACTGATGGCCCGCAAATTTTCAAACACTGCGCTGAACAATCAGCTCTCAGGCTTCCAGAAGGTCTATCTGATCCTCATCGTCGGGTTCATTCTGGGGCCGTTCCTGCCGCTGATCATCCAGAGCCTGGCGTTCCGTTGGGCATGGCCCGACCTGCTGCCCGGCACCTGGTGGATGGAGCAGCGTGAAGTCTCCAGAATGCCGCTTGCCTGGGACTATGTGCTCTCGCCCTATAGCCGCATTCTCGAGGCAACGATCAACACCGTGGTGATCGGCAGCATCGTGACCGTGATCTGCCTTGCCATATGCCTTCCGGCAGCGCGGGTGCTGGCCCGAGAAAGCTTTCGTGGCAAATCGGGCTTTGAGTTCTTCCTGTCCCTGCCACTGATCGTGCCCGAGGCCGCTATCGGTATCGCTTTGCTGATGATCTTCATTCGCATGGGCATCGCGGGTAGCTATCTCGGCATCATCATCGCCCATTTGATCCCGACCATTCCCTACATGATCCGCATGCTGACGGCGGTCTACCAGGGACTGGGCAAGGATTTCGAGGAGCAGGCGATGATCTTGGGCGCAAGCCGGTGGCAGGTGCTGCGGCTGGTCACGCTGCCCATGTTGCTGCCGGGCGTGGTCGCGGGTGCCTTGTTCACCTTCCTCGTGTCCACCAACATCTTCCTGCTCACCTTTTTCTTGGGGCAGGGCAAGATCATCACCCTGCCAACGCTCCTGTTTTCTAAGATTTCGGGCGGAACCCTCGATGCGTCTGCTGCTGGCATCACGCTGATCGTGACCCTGCCAGGTGTAATTTTGCTCATCATTTCCGAACGGTTCATCAAGGAAGAAGCTTTCGGCAAGGGCTTCGGAAACTAGGATTTCCACTATGCTAGACCAACACGTGCTCGCGCGCTTCCCCAAGCTTGCCGCTGAGCTGTACCAGAGCCTGCTTACCCATCCGGGGCACTCGGCCCGCGTGATCATCGACACCGACACGGCTAATGAAATCGACGACCAGTATGCGTTGGCCTGGGCCTTGCTCTCACCCGACCGCGTGCGGCTGGAAGGGGTGACGGCGGTGCCATTCTCCTTCGCCCATCACAAGGACGACCTCATTCGCTCGGTTGCCATTCTAAAGCGCGGCGGCCCGGAAAATCCTGACGAAGAAAAGTTCATGGGAGGGTTGGCCGGCTGGGCGCAGCGCATGGTCGATGCTGGGCGCGATCCCAACGAAACACTGTTCACGCTCCCCAAGGAGGGAGCCGAGCTTTCCTACCAGGAAATCCTCCGCGTCTTTGAAAAGTGTGGTGTAGACCACGAGGGTAAGGTTCATCGCGGGTCTCCCGGTTACCTTGAAAACCTGGACGCTCCGCTCGATACTCCCGCCGCCCGCTTCATTATCGAGAGCGTCCGCCGCCGCGAAGATGGCCCCGTCTATGTGCTGGCCATGGGAGCGCTGACAAACATCGCTTCCGCCTTGCTGATGGCGCCCGATATCATCGACAACATGGTTGTCGTCTGGACCGCCGGTTTCCCGACCTATGCGCCATTTTCCAACGAGCCATCGCTCAATTTGGTACAGGACCGGCTTTCCTCGCGCCTGCTTTTTGACTGTGGCGTGCCGCAGGTCTATCTGCCGGGCTATCACGTTGGCGCCCAGTTGAAGATTTCACTTCCGGAAATGGAGCGCTTTGTAAAAGGGCATGGGGCAATCGGCGATTACTTGCACCAGCTTTACACCAAAAATCCGCTGCACGAGATGTTCGCCATCACTGGGGCCGAAGCAAAGACCTGGGTGATATGGGACATAATCAATGTCGCTTGGCTCCTGGATCCGGCCTACGTGTCTACATTCGATACGCATTCGCCCATCCTGGATACGGACCTTTACTGGCGCCAAGACAGTTCGAGGCACCCCATGGTTGAGGCCTATGACCTCAACCGCGATGCGATCTTTGAGGATTTCTATAGCTGCCTGACCAAGGCCCCCTGATAGACCCCAGGTTCGAAATCGGAATGCGTCAACATTACGGATCCATGTTCGGAAAGCGATAGGCGATAGCATGACCATAACCGATCTGTGCCAGCTCATGCTGGTCGCAGGCGCGGCCGCCTATCTGCAGACTCTCACTGGGTTTGCCTTTGGCCTGGTGATGATGGGCGCAGTAGCCCTCCTTGGCCTCACCTCCCTTGCAGACGCTGCAATTATCGTTGGCATCCTGTCAGTGGTGAACTCCATCCACATCCTCATCAGAGGCTGGCGGGATGTTGCCTGGCATGAATTCTGGCTGGTGGTCGGCCCGTCGCTTGCCGCAACGATCGTCGGCTATGCGATGCTGGAAAGTGTCGCTGCTTCGAACCTCGCTGTCTTGCAACTTATCCTTGGGTGGGTGATCATCGCGGCCGCAGCCCAGCTGGTTTCAAAGCCCCAGCCTCTGAACATCAGGTCATCAGCGTCACGGTTCATTGTGGCCGGGGCAGCGGGCGGCCTTCTGGGAGGGCTTTTTGCCACGGCAGGGCCACCGCTGGTCTATTTATTCTATCGCCAGCCCATGGCGATCACGAGCATTCGGGTGACACTTGTCCTAGTGTTCGCGGTCGGGATCCTTTTTCGGACCACATTGGTCGTTGCGACGGGAGGCTTTCCCTTTGTCGCTGTGTTGTGGAGCTTGCTGGCGGTCCCAGTGATACTCGCCGCTACAGAGATCGCGCATCGATGGCCGCCCGCTATGTCACCCAAATCCTTCCGCCGGCTGACATTCGGCCTTCTCCTCGCGTCAGGGCTCAGCCTGAGCCTGAAGGCGCTGATCTAGCGGTCTCCTATATTACGTTCAGACACCTCGCACTGAAACACACTTCAGCATTGCTTTCCCTGAGCATTGGGGTTGGCCCCAGTTGCTCTCCCGATACGCAAACCACGTAGCCAGCATTTCAATAGCAGTCCCAAACGGTGCAGTAGCGGACCATCGTCGATGCGCGCCAAACTGGTCATTTATACAGTCCTTGCGCCCTGCCTATTGCCGTCGGTCCGCTTTGTTCGACTTCGATCACCGTTCTCTATGGGCCGTTGGGCAGATTGGTCGGCTCATTCGTCTCGGCGTTCTAGCGTGGGCCAGGCACGCCGTTCACTATCGCGACCCCGCCGATTGCTTGGGTTAATCTTGACACGCGGCCAAGATTGAACATCGCCTCACAGATTGCGGCGAGACACCTCAATCCGGGTCATAGCCGAAGTCACGGTCGTCAAAGGATCTGTCAAAGGACTTGTCAAAGTGCGGTCCATCCGACGAGCGGTGCGAAACGCGTTCCCGGGCAGACTGCCCTGGCCAAAACAGCAAGATGAACAGGCAGAACAGATTCACGATTGGGACCAGACTGAGCAGGGCCCACCAGCCGCTACGGCCCAGATCATGCCATCTGCGCACCGTAAAGGACATTGCGACTAGCAAAGATAGCGCGGCCCACAGAAAAAGAGCGGCGTAGAGCCAGAATTCCGGGACGCCTATGCCGGACAGCAAGGCGACCACCACATTGACTGCGGTTCCCGCAATCAGCAGACCGACGACCGCAAAGGCGAAGAAAAATCGTCCAATTCGACCCTTAAACATTGTTCCTCCAGATTGTGTGGGATTATTGCCGCCGAAACCACTGGCAGTTGCAGGTTAGGTGTATTGGGGCAAACCAGTGCGGGCGCGGTGCGAGCGATCGCATCAAAAAGGGCGTGCCCGCCGATCTCTGCTAAAGGCATCATGAACTGGCTATGCCCCTGGACAGCACCGAGCCCAGAGCCAACGCCATGCCGGCGACGATCCAAGGGGCGGTCGAAGTGCCGAGTTGGCTGGAGAACCAGCTACCGGCTGTCACCGCAATGACCAGATAGAAGAAGGCCGAGGTGAGCACGAGATGAAGCAGTGAGAGGCTGAACAGAACTGCCAAACCGCGCAAATGCGCTGCAGCACGTGCCTGTCTGTTCCAGCAATCAACCAGGATTTGTCTCAGGGAGAGCTCTGGCGGCAGCGCCAGCAGGTTCCGCAGTGCCTGGGCGCCATCGTTCTGCCCATTTGGCGCCAAGGCCAACAGCGCCGTTCCGAAATTGACTGTCGACCAGACCCAAATGAAAGGCTGGAGGGGGCTCGCAGGGGCGTTGGCCGCGACGAGAGCGGCGATGCCCCCGAAGACAATATTTGCCAGTGGACCGGCCAGTGCCACCATCACCCGCTGCCCCGACGAGGCTATCCAGGTGTCGGACGTGTCCACATAGGCAATGGGATAGAACCAGAACACCCCGATGCCGATGCCGTGGACTGACAGGCCGAACGCCTTCATGGCCAAGATATGAGCGGCCTCGTGCAACGCCAATGATATGGCGAGAGCCAGAATGCCAGTCGCTAAGTATGGGAGATTCATACCGGTTGGAATGCTTGTCTGGGTGAGGGTGCTCAAGCCAGTCACCAGCCCAGCCAAGCCCAGGGCAGTCGCCACAATCACCGCAACGGGTCGGGTAACTATTGCGAAAGCTCGATAGAGGCTTTCGCTGAAATCATCTGCGGCCTGGCCGCGCAGGAGATCGAACGTTAGATAACCGCGACCTCGGCGTTCGGCCTGGCCCTCAAGAGGGCTATCGGATTGACTGTCATGCCCCAGGGTTGCGAACCCCGAAGCGAGCAGTTGCTGCACGACGTTGATCACGCCCTGGGGCGAAAAAGTGCCAAACCGGCTCACGGCGCGGGCAATAATGGTTGTCAGGCGGGTAGAGCCATCCAATTGCTCCCATACGAAGGTTCCGAACTCGGATAGCTGGAAGTACTTGCGCAGCGTGGTGTGCTTGAGAACAGCAATGGCTTCTCCATCGTCACCCTTCCTGCGGTGCAACTCCACGTTCAGCGACTGTCGCGGGCGGATTCGCAAGGCGACCTGAGACTGAAGATGTTCGGTTCCCGGCGCCCGCGCGATACGCTCCAGTTGGGAGCGCGATATGGCCAAAACTTCACCGTCTTCCAGCGCAGTCACCGTTGCACGGCGCGGCTCACCAGCCAGCAGTGAAACTTCTCCGACGAGAGATCCCGGACCAAGCACCGCAAGCTGTTGTTCGGCCGCAGGTGCCGGGCCCTTGTGGACCGAAAAGGTTCCAGAGTGGATCAGATAACAGGTGTCGCCTGGACGGCCTTCTTCTACCAGGGCTGTGCCGGTTTTGATCTTGCGCTGCTGAATCTTAGCCGCCAATTCCTGAAGGGCTGCGGGGCCGACCCCAGCAAACGGGGCCGCCCGCCTGAGCAACAACATGCGCTCACGCAATCCCTCATCCAGCTTGAGCGCGGGGGCGAGCGCAGAGGCAATGGCCGGATCGGCCAATGCGGCCGTGGGGACGCACAGGGTGGCGCATTCTTCGAGCGCAACAGCAGTCGAGGCGTATCGCCCAGCGCCTTCGGTTCGCAGACACTCCTCACCGGCGACGTCGGCAAAAGTCAAAAGCGCGATGGGGACGCGATCATCTTCAACCAGAACGCTTTCTTCGATCGTCCCCCAGATCGGCAGATGCACAAGATTTGCTGGCTCTCCTTGGGAAAAAATCACCGCACCCGTGTCGTGGCCGCGCACCACCGTCTGTTCCGCGAGGTCCTTGAGTGTCGCAATCGGCAAGGTGCCGAAGAGATAGCTTTCGCGGAGCAGGTTGACCCGTTCTTCCTGAAACATTCAGCCGGCTCCGGGACGCAAGAGATCTGCGGTCGTTCTGCTCTCGGAAAGCCTTGCACACATCCTCCGCCAAGCATCCGAACAAGGGAGTTGCCTCAGGGCTTCTTCGCTGCGCGCCAGATGAACCTGGGAGCGGAAACCAGCGAACAGCAAAGCTCCGGAGTCTACGATGCAGTCCCTCGCAGCCAGTTGCGCGGCACGGTCCGTTCGGGCGTGATCGAGCAAGCGCAACAGATCTTCGCGGCCTATCCTGGAGTGCTTTAGCGCGAAGCCGACGGGGAGGGTTCGCGCTCCAGCCGCGAGGTCCCGCGACCAGTCTGGATCGAGCAGGTCCTGCATGTCGGAGCCCAATTGTCCTGCAACACCGATACCGTGCGCCCAGCCTGCCCAGAGTTCAGCGCAGGCCAAATCGCAGCCGGCATGCAGGGCTGCAAGGCGTGCATAGAGTCCCATCTGAGCACCGCTTTTGCCCGCAACCGATTCCTCGACAACGTCGAGATTGACGTTGGTGCCACCTATATTTTGAAGATCCAGGGCCTGCCCTTCGGCGATGTTCAATAGCCCGTCGCCCAAGGCATTGATCAAGGTGGCGCCGCGTTCCGCGCCGCCGGCTTGAAGCAGCAATTTCTGAGGCAATGCCGATGGGAACGCGGCAGCGGCAAGCATCAGCGAGCTCTTGCTTGTTTCACCCCACCAGGGGCGTTGGTCGCCATCCTGCAGATCATCCAACAGGTCGAAACAAAGAAAGAGAAGCCCCGCCACGACGCTGATGGGTGCAGCATCGGCCGGATCCCCGCCATTGGCGCCATGAACGAGAAGCGGAATGAGCAAAGGCAGATGTGGCGGCCGAGCGGGCTGGAGGTGTTGATCCAGCGCCCCTTCCAGACAACCAAGCAACGGCTTCAACCCTTGGCCAAGGTTGCAGTCTTGCAGCAAATCTCTCAACTGCCTGACGCTCTGGTCCATGCTTGCGTGGACCTGTTCGGCGACGTCAGGGCAAGCGCGCTCGCAAAGGGTAGCAGCGGTCATGGCGATCGGTGCCACCCCATGTGCCTAGCCACCAAAGCTGGCCTGGCGCAGGAGCTCTTCGTCGCCAGCGGTCAGGTCGAGCTTGTCGAGGGCCTGCATTTCCTCGTCCGACAGCTCATATCCTTCCTCCGCGAGCGTCGCTTGTGGCGCGGTCTGCATTCTTGCTCGGAACTCGGCGTCGCTCATCCAACGCTCAATTATGGTTTCGATCTGCGCTTGGCTCACTCTGTGGTCTCCTCTCATCCAGCCCCGCGAACCGCGGGGCTTCGCCTGCCCGAGCAGGCTGTGCAACACTCGCTCTTGAGCATTTAGCCCGCGAAATTGGCCTGACGAACAAGGTCTTCACCGCTTCCCGAAAGGTCGAGCCGATCCAGAGCCTGCAATTCCTCATCCGACAGTTCATACCCTTCTTCCGCCACCGTCGCCTTGGGGGCGGCCCGCATTCTTTCGCGGAATGCGGCGTCGTTCATCCAACGCTCAATTATGGTCTCGATCTGCGCTTGGCTCATTGTTGCCCCCTCCCCAGGGTCCAGGTTTTATCGGTCGCGCCAGTATTTCTCGGGTCCAGCTGTGCCTGGCTCAACACCGCCTTCAGGCGAAATTGGCCATACCGGCCAGTTCGTCATCCGATTGGTTGAGGTCGAGCGCAGCCAGGGCCCGCTGCTCTTCGTCATCAAGAACGAACCCCTCTTCCTGAGCGGTCTGAACCGGCGCCGAGCGCATGCGGTCGCGAAAAGCCTTGTCTTCCATCCATCTTGCGATCAATGCCTCGACTTGTTGGCTCGCCATGACAGTCCCTCCTCCCTTGCTTGTGCCGGATCTTTCTGGTCAGGATTTCTGGTCGACTATCTTGAGCTCTGCGGCGACCATGCGAAGATCGCGGTCTTGCCAGCTCAGCGAATAGGCGATCTGAAAAACTCCCTCGGCGCCGGTGTCGATAAGCGCGCTGCACTGGCGCTGCTGGGCCGCCTTGTCGAAGCTAATCTCCTCGACCTCATCAAGCTGATCGAGTTGCACATCAAAGTTCTCGTCGATGATCTGGCTGACAAGCCGGGCAGCGTCCTCGCTCTCGCACTGGGGTAACTGCACTCCACCGAAGAGTCCGCTGGCGATCTGGATCATGCTCGCGATCCCGATCACCGCGCTCGCCACCGCGACAACAATCTTGACAGCGTTGTTCATTATTGCCCGCCCCACGGTCGGAATTCGTTGGTGCAGGCGGTCACGTGGCCATTGACGCAGCTTTCGTGGCACATGGAGCACTGCGTCATGCAGCTGTAGTCGGTCACCCACTGGAAGTTCCCGGTGAAATAGCCGCAGGTGCTCTGGCAGGATGTATACATCTGCTCGCAGGTCTTTGGCGCTTCGGAGGTCGCCGCTTCCCACGCAGTGGTATCCTGCCCGCTGGAGAAGAATTCAGAGATTGCCTGGCAATCAGCGACATCGGTGCTCGGTTCACACAACCCGGTTCCGATCTCGGGTTCGTCGCACTCCCCGTCGTTCACATATGGGCAAGTTGGGGCAGAAGCGGCGCCGATGTCGGCCGCCGCGCCCTGTGTCGCGGTCACCGTGCCTGTCAGCGCATATTCAATGTCTTCATAGCCATGAAGACGGGCAAGGTCCGCCGCGGTATATCCGCTGTCGTCAACCGCGTAGCGGTCGGCACCCAGTTGCAACAATAGCTGAACCGTTTGCAGGCACTCTCCAAATGCCGCGTTGATCAGCGGTGTATGGCCTCCGGTGCTGCGCGCTTCTATGCTGACACCGCGGTTCAACAGTTCCAGTGTCGTGACGCTGTCACAGGAACGCGCGGCGTCCAGCAGTTGCATTTCTTCGATTGTGGCCGACCGGGCCGGAACAACCATGATCATGATTGCCAGAGCCATCGTTGTCAGCCAGCCAAGTACCGCCCGCACCATCCCCCCAATGCTTCGTGTCGTTGGATCTTGTGGGCCAGCTAGGCCTCCGAGCTATCGAAGCATGGCGAAACCTGTCTCGAAAGTGTCGTTTGCGACACCTGAGTGTGGGGCGCGCGCCGACGTGGAATCCTAGATCTTCAGCAGACCGGCAGCGATTGCCTTGGCAACGGCTTGCACCCGCGTCTTCACGTCCAGCTTCGCCATCGCGGAACCGACATGTTTGCGAACAGTCCGCTCGGTTATCCCCAATATGAGGGCGATCTCCTCGGACGTCTTGCCATAGGCGGACCAGCGCAGCGTCTCAAGTTCACGCTCGCTTAGGGGCGCATCCGCTGCCAGTTCCTGAGCAGCAAGTTCTTCGGACCGCTGATGGGCAAGAAGCGCGACGAGCGAAATGCTGGCCATGACACCGAACTTTTTTTGCTCCCATAGGTCAGCGGGAAGCGCGGTGGCAGCGCTCACCATGCCAAAGCGCCCAAAGGGCGAGTGCATTGGCACCACGATACCTTTTTTGAACGGAAACATGGTTTCCATTTCCTGCTGCTCGGGCAGCAGCGGTGGTGTGCAAAACACGTCCTCGAAAAAGAATGGCGTGACGCGCACCAGTCCAGCAGTCACCAGCCGGTCAGTGCGCTGATATCCGCGTTCGACATAGCGCTGTAACCAGGCGGGATCCATATTGGTCCAAAAGCGCTCCACCGTTGGACCTTCGCCAGCCACCATGCGACCAGCACCGTAATTGTATGTTCCAACATCCAGTGACCTCATGGCCGCTGCGAACTTCGCCTCAAGCGCGCTTTGATCTGACGCGGCGCGGATCTCGCAGAAAAACTTCTCGATCAATTTCGCCTGACTTATCCATAATAACAGCGCCACCGCGCTAACAGATCTATCGCATAGCTATCTATATACTGTTTCCAGTCATGCTTAAGGATGCCGAGCGTGGCTATCAGCGCCCTTGGTTACCCAGGACACTGGAACAACCGCGCAGCACGGATCATCGCAGCGGTTGCACGGCCGAACGGTCGGCCAGGCGCAGTAATCAACGATACAGTGCGGCTGACCTGGGGTTCGATCAAGGGGGCGTTGGAGCAGGTCCGGCAGTGTGACCGAACATTCGGGCATGAAAACAAAACCGATTCTCGCCAGAACCATTGTACTGTGCCGCCCAAGCTCGGCCCCGTTCGTTCCCCAGACTTTGCCGGCGAAGCACTTACGGGCGAAGTCTGCCCATGCCGTTGGCCGGATTTGGACCATTCGTATCACCCGTCTCCGCCCGACAACGTCTGCGATGCAATCAAGATCAAGGGTAGCTATTCGCCCGTCAGCGCTAAACAGTTGCCAGTCAGCAAGCGGCCCCCTTATGGTCATTAGCCGAGCTCGGTGGAAGGCAGATTAGGGGCCGTTTTCTGCCGGTCTCCTTCTGATAATGGAGCTTCGAATAGCGGCGCTTATTCAGTTTGTGCCTAATCCTCAGATCCGCCCAAAGATTTTGGCTAGGTTCAGTGCATTCTTGTGCCGCCTGACGCCTCGAGAGGAGGTTTACGGGATGGAACAGTGGGGAAGACCTCCCGTTCCGTTCGCTAGGCGATCTTTGCCATGATGATCTTGCGCGCGGCTTCCGGATCCGGTGGCAGCACCGCTTGGCTCAGCGCCTTTGAATAGGCGTGCTGCGGGTTCCCCAGCACCTCTTGCGCCACGCCGGACTCAACCACATCACCCTTGTACATGATGATCACACGGTCGGAAATGTAATAGGCCGTCGAGAGGTCATGGGTGATGTAGATGATCGATACGCCCAGCCGATCCCGCAGGTCACGGAAGAGATTGACGATAGACATGCGCAGGGATGCATCGACCATGGAGACCGGCTCGTCGGCGACAATCAGCTTAGGCTCGGGGATCAGCGCCCGCGCCACGGCGATGCGCTGCAATTGCCCGCCTGACAGCTCGTGCGAATAGCGTCCGCGCACTTCGGCCAGCGACAGACCCACGTGATGAAGAGCCTTGTCGGTCGCCGCGTCAATTGCGGCCTTGTCTCGCAGGCCCAGGAACCGCCTGGCAGTCGAGAACAGAAAATAGTCGATGGTGCTCAGCGGATTGAACGCCTCGAACGGGTTCTGAAAAATCGGCTGCGCCTTGGACATGAACTTGAGTTTACCGGCGCGGCTGCGGATCGCGGTAATGCTTTGCCCCATGAAGCGCAAGCTGCCGCTGGTGGGCGTTTCATTGCCCAGGATCATGCGCGCTGTTGTCGTCTTGCCACTGCCGGATTCGCCTACAATGGTGAAGATCTCCGGCTTGCTGTCATCCAAGGTGAAGCTGACATTCTTGACTGCGTGCAACGTGGAGCTGTCGAAGAAACCGCCAATCCGGTAGTCCTTGTTGACATTCCTGAGTTCCAGAAGTGCGCTCATGCGGTCTGCACCTCCCCGGCGCGCCAGCATGCGACGCGGCCAGTCAGCCGCGCCTCCAGTGGCGGGTTTTCATTTGTGCATTTGTCCACGGCCAGCGGGCAACGTGGATGGAAGCGGCAGCCGCTCGGCGGATCGGCCAGATTGGGTGGCTTGCCCGGCAGGGCGCTGCGTTTCTTGTTGTCGCCAATGCGCGGCAGGCTCGAAATCAGATGCGCGGTATAGGGATGTTGCGGGCGCCGAAACACATCAAGTGTGGGGCCCTCCTCGACCAGTCGACCAGCATAGACAATGCCGATCCGGTCGGCGATGGCGGCATGCACGGTCATGTCATGGGTCACGAAGATTATCGAAGCCCCCATGCGTTGCTGGATATCCTTGATCAGCGCCAGAACATCCTGCTGTACCAGCACGTCAAGCGCGGTGGTGGGTTCGTCAGCGATGATGAAGTCAGGTTCGCAAACCGTCGCAAGCGCGATGGTCAGGCGCTGGCGCATGCCGCCCGACAGCTGGTGCGGAAAGGATTCGAGCACATGCGGGTCCAGACCGATGCGCTGAAGATGCTTTTCCACCCGCGCCCGGAATGCGGATGGCGACAATCCCATATGCTTGAAGGCAAAATCGTGAAAGGCGTGCTTCACACGGCGCACCGGATTGAGCACATTCATCGAGCCTTGCATTATGTAACTCAAATTCTGCCAGCGTGCCGCCTTCATGGCCTGCGGATCCGCATAGACATCGAGCTCGCGCCCCGCAAAGTCGAACTTGACCGATCCTTCCACCACCCGCAGAGGCGGCGTGATAGCGCCGGCAATGGTCTTGATCAACGAGGATTTACCGGACGAAGATTCACCGGCAATGCCGTAGATTTCATTGCGGTTGATCGTCAGGCTTACATCGTCGACGGCCCTAACTTCGCGACGCACGCCGAAATAGTTCATCTGATAATAGGCCTTGAGGCCTTCGACCCGCAGCATGGAACTGGTGGTGGTCGGTGCCTGGAGAGTATCGAGCATGATCAGGCTCCCATCCGGCTCAGGCGGCTACGCGGATCGATATATTCATTAACCGATATGGCGAGCAGGAAGAGGCCGAGAAACAATAGGACGACGGCGATGATGGGGAAGGCAATCCACCACCAGATGCCGGCGATAATGGCTTGGTGTTGATTGGCCCAATAGATCATGCCGCCAATGGTCGGGCGGTTGATGTCCGAGAATCCCAGAACTGACAGGGTGACCTCGAGGCCGATGGCCCAGATCAGATTGTTCATTGCCGTAAAGAAGATAACCGGCATCACATAGGGCAGATGCTGGCGCACCAGGATTTGCGGTACGCTCATGCCTGCAAAGACGGCGTGGCGGGTGAACTCACGATTGCGCAAGCTCAGTGTGACCGAGCGAATCAGGCGCGCATCATAATTCCAGCCCAGTAGGGCCGCCGTCGCGGCCAGAACCGGCCAGCTCATGCTGTCGCGCATGACGAAATAGACCAGCAGCAGAATGGGGATATTGGGCAGGGCAATCATCGTGTCATTCAGGGTCATCAGCGCCTGGTCCCAGCGGCCACCGAGATAGCCCGAAAGCATGCCTACAGCGACTGCCAGCAAGCGGCTGAGGACGGTGACGGTGAGACCGAACAGCATGGTATTCCAGATTGCCGAGCTCATCTGCCAGAGCACGTCCTGGCCACGCGAGGTGGTGCCAAACCAGTATTGGGCCGATGGCGGCATATCTGGCGGCAGGAGATAAATGGCGGTGTCCGGGAGCGGCGCCCAGAAATGGGCAAGCGCGAACAGGAAGATGGATAGGGTCAGTACGAAGCCGATGGCGAATTCGATATTGTAGCGCAGCATGTCGCGCAGGATCTTGAACATGGCTCAGCTCAGCCTCACGCGCGGATCGATCAGCGGATAGATCAGATCGATGATGAACACTGCAACGGCGACGGCGATGATCGAAATGGTGGTCACCCCGAGCACCAGGGCATAGTCGCCCCGATAGATGCCCTGGATCATCAGCCGGCCGACACCGGGATAGTTGAACAGAAATTCGGTGATCACCGCCCCGCCAAAGACATTGCCCAGGCTCAGCGCCAGGCCCGTCAATTGCGGCAGCAGCGCATTGCGCGCCACATACTGCGAGAAGATCTTGTTAGAGGACACTCCGCCGAGTTCAGCATAGACCACGTGATCATCGGTGACGATGTTGGAGACCAGTGAGCGCATGGAAATGAACCAACTGCCCAGCCCCACCAGGACCAGGGTCAGTGCCGGCAGGGTGCCATGCACGATCAGCGACCGCAGATAGTCGAGGGTCAGCCCGGGCTGCAAATTCATCTGCGCGCCGCCCGATATGGGCAGGATCGGCCAGATGAACCCGAAGGCCAGCAGCAGACAGAGCCCGATGATATAGGCGGGCACTGGATGCAGGGCCATGACGGCAGCGCCGGAGAGCTTCAAGAGCAGATTGGAGCGATAGTAGCCCGCCAGCGCGCCGAGCAGATTGCCCAGGGTCCAGGTGATCACCAGCGACAGGGTGAGCAGACCAATGGTCCAGGGCAGCGCGCTCATGATCAGGGACATGACTGGGGTGGGAAAGGCAGACAGGGACGGCCCGAAATCTCCTCGGATGACGCGGCCCCAAAACGCCAGATACTGATCCAGCATCGAGCCTTGCAGACCATAAAGTTCCTGGAGTGCCTGTCGCATCAGTTCGACCGAGCGGGGGTCAGTAGCGCCGAAATTGGTCATCAGGGCGACTGACTGCTCCACCGGATCGACCGGCGAGAGGTTGGTGATCAGGAAGGCCAGCGAAACGCCCAGGAAAATCACAAGGAAAAACTGGAAGAGGCGCCGGCCGAGATATTTGGCAAAGCCGTCCATCTGGGGTCCGCTCTCGTGGATAGGGTGAGAACCGGGCGGGGCCTGATGCCCCGCCCGCAGGCACTATTGGGCGGCCTTGAGCGCAACAATCATGTAGCGCAGGTTCGACCAGAACGGCCCCGAAGCCGAATAGGGATCAGCGGCGCTCGGATAGCCGGTCCAGTAGGTCGTGTCGAACGGCGCGAACTTGTTGTAGGCCATCAGCGGAATGAACGGCATCTCTTCCACGGCCAGCTTGAGATAGTCCATGCCGAGCTGGGCCACTTCGGGCGAGTCGAAGTTCACCGTACGGTTGGCTTCGATGATCGCGTCGAGCCGCTCGTCTTCCCAGCGCGTCAAGTTACGCGGCGGCTGCGTTTCACCGGGCTGCTTGATGAAGTCCGAGTGATAGCTTTCCAGGAAGAAGGAGAGATCGGGATGACCACCCCAGGTCTCTACTGTCCAGTAGATGGCGACATCGAAGTCACCGCCGCCCAGACGCTGGCCATTGGTGGGGCCTGCCACATCGACCGTGGTCTGGATGCCTTCCATCGACCATTGCTGGGCGATGATGGTGCCGGCACGCGCCAGAGTGGGGATATTGTCACCCTCGACCATCAGCTTAATGGTGAACGGGGTGCCATCCGGCTTGAGCCACTGATTGCCATTCTTGGAGAAACCGGCTTTCTGCAGCAGGGCGGTAGCGGCAGCGGGATCCTGCTTCCACCAGCCGAACCCAAACATGCGCTTGAGCTCTTCGGTATCGCTGGGAATGCTGTCGCCCCATTGCGGCTTCACCAACGCTGCGATCTGTTCCGAGATGGTCGGATCATAGGGCTTGATGGCGCCATCGCCGGTATCGAGCTCAAAATTGGCGAGCCAGTCCTGCATCGGCACGTAATAATCGGTAATGGCCGTACCGGTCGGCGGGGTTGAAAGCGCTGCCAGATTGGCCGCGCCGCGATAGGATCCCATCGAGACCGAGCGGATATCGATCAACAGCGCCAGTGCCCAACGCACATCCTTGTCTGCAAACGGTTCGCGCTGATGATTGAACAGCACCGATGGCAGCGTCGGATCGGGGTGGGCGAAGGGGAAGCCCGGGAACCAGTACTTGGTATTTTCGCCAGCATCGCGGGCAATGGTGAACATGCCTTCGGGAGCGATGTCGTTGATCACGTCGAGATTGTGGTTCATCTGCTCGATCACGCGAGCATCCGGATTACCGGCATTGCGATAGACCACGTATTTGACCTCCGGCGCCTCACTCAGCGTCATGCCAATCGAGGTGCGCTCCCAGTCATCGCGCAGCTTCCAGATCACCCAATTGCCAGCCGAGTCATAGCTGTGAAGCTGATAGGCCGACAGGGATACGGGCGGATTGTTGTTATAGGTCAACGGATCCTCGACCTGCTCGAACACATGCTTGGGCATGATCCAGGCGGCATTCCAGCGCACGGTGAAGAGCGTGTGGAAACGCGAATTGGGAGCGTTGAGCGTAAAGACCACCGTATTGCGGTCGGTCGCCTCGACGCTCTCCACATTGACGGTGAAAGGTGCGCTCCAGCCCATGCCCGGATTGGCCATCTGGGTTTGCACAGTGTAGACGACGTCGTCCGCCGTGAACTCGACGCCGTCGCTCCAATAGATGCCCTCCTTGAGCTTCACCGTCATTTCGGTGAAATCCTCATTATAGATCGGCTTGTCTGAGGCCAGGGCATTGGTCCAGGCCGCATCGCCTGTGCCGTCCGGATTAATGAACCAGAACGTGTCGGCAGTGAGCTGCTGCAAGCCGTTATTGCTGGCGCCACCGCCCGGGGCCCACAAATTGAACCACTCGGCATTCTGCGCCGCGGGCCCCTGAATGATCAGCGCCTCTTCGCGGGGAATACCCGCGATAAAATCCTGGGCGGCAACCGGCATCACCGTCGCGGCGATTGCAAATGCAGCTGCGGCCAGCTTCTTCAATAGCATGGTTGTTCCTCCTGAAGCCCGCAAAGCGGACAGCGCGCATCCGGGCAACTGCCCCGGATTCGTCGCATCCCTCGTTCCGACACGAGAACGCACAACTCCTCCAGCGCCCTCGGTCGAGTTCCTTTATCAACAATTTCTTACCCAAGAGCAACATGATTATCGACAAAAATTTATCCGTCTTTGCCGATAGTCGCGGTTTTGCGCCGCTAGAGTCACTTCAACTCCATATATTATTGACAAACTAATTCTCGCCGATAGGCTACATATCGACGATCGAGGCAGGGACGCCGCGATCCGTTCCAGGACAGACAGGGTGGAGACTCTCAAATGACAGCGACTTATGACGTCCGCATCGCGGTCGATGCAGGCGTGAGCCGCGGCGCCTACCGGCCGTTGTGGAATTGGTTTGGCTATGACGAGCCCAATTACACAAATACCGAGAATGGCAAGAAGCTATTGAACGCGCTGACCGAGCTCAGCCCCGAGCCACCCCGTATCCGCACGCATAACCTGCTGACGTCTGGCGATGGCAAATATTCGCTAAAATGGGGCTCGACCAATGCCTATTCCGAGGACGCGAATGGCAATCCGGTCTATGACTGGACCATAATGGACCAGATCTTCGACGCCTATGTCGAAGCAGGCAATATCCCGCTGATCCAGGTTGGCTTTACGCCCGAAGCCCTGTCCGATGATCCGGGACCCTACCGGCACAATTGGTCCCTTGAGGACCGCTACGCGAGCATCATGACGGGCTGGGCCGCTCCACCAAATGACCTCAAGAAATGGGGCGACCTTGTCCATGCATGGGCGCGCCACCTCGCAGACCGCTACGGCGAGGACAAGGTCGTGCATTGGCCGTGGGAAGTCTGGAACGAGCCGGACGGGCATTACTGGAAAGGCACCGTCCGCGAATTCTGTGACATGTATGATGTCACCGCGCGCGCCATCAAGGCCGCCTTGCCCGCAGCGCGCGTTGGTGGCCCACACACGTGCGGGGCCTTCAACAATCCCAAGGCCCAGGCCTTCCTGCGTGAATTTCTGCAGTATGTCGTCGACAACAACTCGCCCATCGATTTCATCGCCTTCCACGCCAAGGGCAATCCAGTGATCTGGAAGGATCACGTGCGCATGGGGCTGCACAAGCAACTCCGCGACATCGAGGCCAATCTCGCCATCGTCAACGAGTTCCCGAGCCTGAAGAATCTACCAACGGTCATTGGCGAATCCGACCCTGAAGGCTGCGCCGCCTGTTCTGCCCGCGTTCATCCGCAGAACGGCTATCGCAATGGCCCGCTCTACGGCGCCTACGTCGTGGAAAGCATGATCCGTACCTATGAACTGTCAAAGCGTGCCGGTATCGAGATCGAAGGCGCGGTGACTTGGGCTTTTCTGTTCGAGGATCAGCCCTGGTATGATGGCTTCCGCGATCTGGCCACCAATGGTGTCGACAAGGCCGTACTCAACGGCTTCCGCATGCTCGGCAAGCTCAAGGGTGAATGGATCGAGGCTCATTCGGACCATGGCGTTGATATCGACACCATCATGGAGCATGGCGTTTGTGACCAACCGGATGTCAACGCTGTCGCCACCCGCGACGAGACCGGTGTCTCGATTCTGGTCTGGAATTACCACGATGACGACGTCGAGGACGGCGCCGCCAATGTGACTCTGGCCCTGTCCAATCTAAGCCCCGGTCAGCACAAGCTGACCCACTATCGCATGGATAAGGACCACTCCAATTCCTTCGGCGTCTGGAAAGCCATGGGCTCTCCGCAATCGGTCATTGGCGAAGACTTCAAAAAGCTTGAAGCCTCTGGCCGGCTCGCCGTTCTGGAAACCGGCACCGTAGATGCGTCCTCAGGCGCAGCCACCCTTGCCACCAGTCTCCCAAGACAGGGTGTCTCGCTGCTCCGCATCGACTATTAAGCCGGACACGGCCGCGCCTCCCTCCCGAGGTGCGGCCCCTTTTCCGCCTAGCGCTCGACCAGATCGATATAGCGCCGCTTGGAGGGCTGCAGGTGGTCCACGCAGAGTTGGGCTAGAACCCAATTGTCCCGCCCCGCCAACATCTCGATCATCAGACGGTGTTGGCTGTGCGAAATGTCGAGCGCTGCCCTGTCGGCCATGGAATTGGCGCGCACTGGCAGGCTGTAGCGCATGTAAAGCTCGATGGTTTGCACGAGGTACTTGTTTCCGCAGGCACCAAATAGCGTCAGATGGAAGCGGTCATTGGTCTCATGCACCCCACGCAGATAGCCGCATTCGATATGCTCCCCGTGCTCCTTGTGGATCGCGAGCAATTCATCAATCAGGCTTTGCGGGGCCGGCAAGGGAATGAGCAAGGCCGCCTGACGCTGGACCAGTTCGCGTACAGCATAGATCTGCTGCACTTCGTCCGATGTCAGAGAGCGCACCGTGGCGCCCTTGTTTCGCTCGCGAACAACGACGCCCATCTGCTCGAGCTGCACCAGCGCCTGACGCACGAAATGCCGCGTCACCGGAAACCGCGAGAGCAGCGAATCTTCCGTCAGGCGCGCACCGGGCGCCAGCCGTCCGAAAATAATGTCCTCTTCCAGTGCCCTGACGATCTTTTCGTCGTCGAGCTCGGTATGCGTATTCTGGTCAGACATTGCGAGCCCCCTCAGCTTGGTAAGTCAAAGCGACAACTATCAGATCGCTGCCTTAGGCTGAAATCCGCTGATGCGATAGGCGGCCTCGACCAGCGCCAGCGTTCGGAGATTGTCCGCAGCGGCAGTTTCAAAGCGCGCCCCAGTGCCCAGACCTGCCGCAAAATGTGCAATCGCCCCGTCATAGGACGCCTGATAGCTCTGCTCGGGGTCGAACCGAACCTCTCGCGGCTCCGGCCCCAAGAGACGCAGAACTGTCCCGTCCAGATGGATGGTGCCGCGAGCGCCCCAAATCCACAATTGATCACTGGGCGCGGGCGGCGCGCCATGCACTGCCAGATTGCCAGATACCGCAAGGGGAAGGCCATCATCGCGCCGGGTCAGGGACAATGTGGCGCTGTCTTCGCCAATAATCTCGTCATTACTCCGCGCCAGCCGGGCCAGGTGCAGGTCAAATTCTCCCAGGAGATAGCGCAAGCTGTCGAGGTGGTGGATCAGCACTTCCATAACCAGCAGCCGCGCCTCCCTTCGAAAAAAGGGCTGTCGCACCAAAGCGGGTCGCAGCCCATCGGCGCCTGCAAGCATGCCGCTCGAATGAAAATCAAGGCGCGCAGCCACGAGATCCCCGAGGACGCCCTCATCGAGCCAGTTCCGCAGCGTGCGGTAATATGGTCGGAAGCGCCAGTTCTCATGCACCATGAGCGGCACCGCGCCATCCACTTCCGCGACTATGCTCTCGGCCTCCACCAGATCCACGCCCAGCGGCTTCTGGCACAGGATGGGCAGGCCATGCGCACAGCCCGCCCGCACATTGTCGGCATGGAACTGACGCGGCGTCGCAATATCGAGCATGTCCAGCGTCTCGCTGGCCAGCATGTCGTCAAGGCTCGCATAGCGCCCGGCTATGCCGAAGGCATCGGCACGAGCGTGCAGGGCGCGCTTATCAGGATCGCAGATGGCCACAACATCTGCGCCATTGACCCGTTTCCAGGCCGGCAGGTGATATTGCGTCACCCAGCCCGCCCCCACCATGCCAACACGCATCAAGTCACCTCTTATCAATAATATCGACCCACCAGAGATACGAAGTTGACGCAGAAAATCGGCAGGTTAAGCCGGATTTAAGCGCAATTTCCCGGACAACACAATCAGCAGTCGGATTTCCGCCCAACAAATTATTGACAATAGTCCATAGGGCTGTAGGAATGCTCAAGACAGCCGCACCTCTTCAGCGGCAGGGAGGATTTTGTGACGCGCGGGCTTCGCAGACGTTTGACGAGCTATGGCGATCAGGACTTTTCCCTGTTCCTTCGCAAGGCTTTCATCAAAGCAATGGGCTACACAGATGATGCGCTGGATCGCCCTATTGTTGGCGTTGCCAATACCTATTCCGACTACAATCCCTGCCACGGCAACGTGCCGCAATTGATCGAGGCTGCCAAGCGCGGGGTCATGCTGGCAGGCGGCATGCCCATGGTCTTTCCGACCATCTCGATCCATGAAAGCTTTGCCTCGCCGACCTCGATGTTCCTGCGCAATCTGATGGCAATGGAAACCGAAGAGATGGTGCGTGCCCAGCCCATGGACTCGGTGATCCTGATTGGCGGATGCGACAAGACCATTCCCGCTCAGGTCATGGCGGCCGCCTCCAGTGAGGTGCCTGCCATCGTTTTGCCTACAGGTCCCATGGATACCGGCAACCATCGTGGCGAACGCCTCGGGGCCTGCACTGACTGTCGTCGTGTTTGGGCGCAATATCGCGCCGAACAGATTGATGGCGATGAAGTCAGCGAGATCAATGGCAAGCTCGCCAGTTCGGTTGGCACCTGCACCGTGATGGGCACGGCCTCCACCATGGCCACCCTGATGGAGGCCATGGGCCTGACCTTGCCCATGGCTGGCTCCGCCGCCGCCACATCGGCCGAACGCATGCGACTGGCCGAGGAAACCGGACGAGCCGCCGTCGCTATGACCGAAACAGGCCTGACCACTGCCGAAGTGCTGACTCCCGCCGCCCTGCGCAATGGCCTTGTGACCCTGCAGGCCCTTGGCGGCTCGACAAATGCTGTCGTCCACCTCGCCGCCATTTATGGGCGCCTGGGCAAGAAGCTCGACATGGCAGAGTTTGACGCCATCGGCCAGAAGGTGCCCGTGTTGGTCGATCTCAAGCCCTCCGGCAGCGGCTATATGGGTGAATTTCATGCTGCTGGCGGTGTTCCGCGCCTCCTATCGGAACTGACCGATCTGCTCGATCTGTCGGCGCCCCGCGCCTTTGGAGGCACGCTCGCCGACACTGTCGGCACCCAGTCGCAGCGATATGAAGACCAGATAATTCGATCCCGCAGCCGCCCGATCTCATCGTCGGGCGCTATCGCGGTCCTGTCAGGCAATCTCGCGCCGCGCGGCGCCGTCATCAAGCATTCTGCCGCCGACCCGCAGCTTCTCACCCATGAAGGGCGCGCCATCGTTTTCGACTCGGTTAAGGATATGACAGAACGGCTTGACGATCCTTCCCTGGAGATCACCGCCGAGGATGTTCTGGTTCTGCGCAATGCTGGACCTAGGGGGGCGCCCGGCATGCCCGAAGCAGGCTATATCCCGATTCCGCGCCACCTCGCCCGTCAGGGCGTCAAGGATATGGTGCGCCTGTCCGATGCGCGCATGAGCGGCACCGCCTTTGGCACCATTGTGCTCCACATCACCCCCGAATCCGCCGATGGCGGGCCATTGGCCGCGGTGAGGACAGGAGACCGCATTCGGCTCGACGTTCCCGGTCGCAAACTCGAATTGCTGGTGAGCGCCAATGAACTCGCCGCCCGCATGGCCGATCTCCCTCCGCCGCCGCCCGTGCCCGAACGCGGCTACGCTTGGCTTTACGATCAGCATGTGACGCAGGCCGATGACGGGCTCGACTTCGACTTCCTTATGGCCAAGCCGCATGAGTGAGGTGGCAGACGCTCCGCTCTGCCTGGCGCCAAGCCCCCTCCGCAACTCGAAAGGGCTGACGCTGCCGCCGGGCAGCTGCGACACCCATTTCCATGTTTTCGACCCGGACGCGCCCCTGACCACGCCGCGCAGCTACACGCCGCAGATCAAGATTCTCTCGGAATGGCTGACCTTGGCCGAGAGCTTTGGCATTACCCGCGGCGTTCTGGTTCAGCCCAGCGTTTATGGATTGGACAATCACGTTCTGGTCGACGCCCTGGCTCAGGCGCCCGATCGCCTGCGCGGCGTGGTCGTCATCGCCCCCGACACGCCGGACGCTGAACTCGCCCGACTCGATCGAGCCGGTGTCCGTGGTGTTCGCTTCAACCTGCGCAACAAATCCGGCATCGGTTTTGAGGCACTCGAAGCCCTGGCCCCAAGAATGCGTGAATTGGGCTGGCATGCGCAATTCCAGATCGGACCGGAAGCCATTACCACGGTTGGCGAACTGGCTGAGCGACATGATCTCGTCGGGGTGATTGATCACCTGGCATTCATGCCGCTTGACCCGCCCGGCGCGGCTCTCGACGATCTTTGTCATGTGCTCGAAAGCGACCGGGTCTATGTCAAGATTTCGGCCCCTTACCGTCTCCGGGACACCGAGGGTCATAAAGGCTATTGCAAAGTCCTTCAAACGTTAGCAGTGCGCTATCAAAATCGGCTTTTGTGGGCCACCGACTGGCCGCACACTGAATTGTTCACCGCAGTGCCCGCGGACGACGATCTGATCGCCCTCAGTCTCGACGCGCTGCCGCCCGAGGCTCATGCCGCCACTTTTGCCGACAATGCTCGAACGCTCTATTTTTCACACTGAAGACCTCTCGGGAGCCACAGAATGCCCTTGCTGACCGAAGACGCAAAAGGCGTCTATGTCATTGCTGTTACACCCTTTCTGGACAATGGAGAGATCGACTGGACCAGCGTGGATCGCATGGTCGACTTCTACGAGGAAAAGGGCGTCATCGGCCTGACCATTCTGGGCCAATTGGGTGAAGCCCCCAAAATGACCGCCGATGAATCCAAGGCCATTGCCAAACGAGTCATTGCGCGAGCCAAAGTGCCAGTCGTGGTCGGCGTCACCGCGCCAGGCCTCGCAGCCATGCGCGAACTGTCCGATTTTGTGATGGAAATCGGCTCGGCTGGCGTGATGGTTGCTCCACCCTGGACCACCAAAACCGACGATCAGGCTTACGCCTTCTACGCCTCGGTTGGCGAAGCGCTGGGCCAGACCCCCTTTGTGCTGCAGGACTATCCGCTGACCACCAATGTCACCATCGCGCCGAAGGTTATCGACCGCATCGTGCGCGACGTACCCAATTGCGTCATGCTCAAGCACGAGGACTGGCCCGGTCTTGGCAAGATTTCGGCGCTACGCGCCTCCTCCGAGAAGGGCGAAACTCGCAGAATTTCAATACTTTGTGGAAATGGCGGCCTGTTCCTGCCCGAAGAAATGGGTCGCGGCGCCGATGGTGCCATGACCGGTTTCTGTTACCCTGAAATGATGGTTGGTGTGGTCGATAAATATGGCAAGGGCGACGTCGAACGCGCCCACGACATTTTCGATGCCTATCTGCCTCTGGCCCGTTACGAACAACAGCAGGGTCTGGGCCTTGCCGCCCGCAAATATGTGCTTGCCAAGCGCGGTGTCATTTCCTCGGCGGCCCTACGCAAACCGGGTGCAAGCCTTTCCAAAATCGACATCAATGATGTCGAGCGGCTACTGGCCAGACAGAAGAAACGCCTCGCGGAGATCGGCGCATGAAACTCGGACTAGACGGCAAACATGCGCTGGTGCTCGGCGCCAGCAAGGGGCTTGGTGCGGCCATAGCTCTGGCTCTGGCCAACGAGGGCGCTGCGGTTATCGGCGCGGCCCGCTCGGTTGAGGCTATTGCGGCGCTCGACGCGTCGGTTGATCGCACGCTGGGCGGCAGCATAAGCGCTCTGCCGCTCGATCTTTCCGACCCTGCCTCGGTCGACACCCTGACCGCCAAATTGGCAGCTATGGGGAATGTCGACGTCCTGATCAACAATTCCGGCGGTCCGGCGCCGGGTGAGGCCTTGACCCTTCCCGCTAGCGATTATGCCAAGGCTTTCAACACCATGGTCGCTCCGTTGATGGCCATTACGCAGGCGGTGCTGCCCGGCATGCGTGCCCGAAAATGGGGTCGCATTGTCACGCTCACCTCGTCCGGCGTTGAAGCTCCTATCCCCCGTCTGGCCATTTCCAATGCACTGCGCCAGTCGCTCGTCGGATGGAGCAAAACGCTGGCAAGCGAGGTCGCCTCCGATAATGTCACCGTCAATGTCGTCGTTCAGGGCCGTATCCATACCGATCGCGTGGTTGAACTGGACGCTGCCGCCGCCAAGCGCCTTGGCAAGAGCATTGATGAGGTCCGCGCTCAGTCGTTGGCCACTATTCCGGCAGGCCGCTACGGCAAGCCCGAAGAACTGGCGGATTTTGTAACCTTCCTTGTCAGCGATCGCGCAGCTTACACGACCGGCAGTCTGCTTCGCATTGATGGCGGAATGATCAGGTCGATCTGAGATTCGCTGAGCGAGGACCGCCGGCTACGGGCGGAAGTCCGCTTGCCCTGGCATCTTGATTAGCCCTCTCAGTACCGACAAACGCTCTTCGTACGCTGTCGAAGAAATGGCCAGCATCTGATGGCAGGTTTCAGGGATTCAAGGGACCCTTCTGAATGACCGTTCTGGGGCGCTCTGCTGCCGGACGTCAGTGCGTCCGATCAATCCTGCCACCCTTCGCATCGAACCTCAGGATGGCCTGCTCGCTCGCCTGAAGGACAACATTGTCGCCGTGACTGAAGGCTGCAGTACCCGATACGCGGGCGATCATCGGCTCTTCCAGACCAATGTCCGCATAAACATAGGATTCTGATCCCAGATTTTCGGTGCGATGTACTGTCCCCGTCCAACCGTCTCCACTGGACGTGACCGACAGGTGTTCGGGGCGCACACCGATCGTTGAGGCACCAAACCTTGCCGCATGTTTGCCGGTGAGCAGGTTCATCTTCGGCGAGCCGATGAAACCTGCGACGAACAAAGAGGCGGGGCGTTCATAGAGATCGAGCGGTTTTCCTACCTGCTCGATCCGGCCAGCATTGAGCACCACTATACGATCCGCCAGGGTCATGGCTTCGACCTGATCGTGCGTCACGTAGATCATCGTCGTGTCGGGGAGCGATTGCTTCAGCGTCGCGATTTCAAGGCGGGTCTGCACACGCAGGGCCGCATCCAGATTGCTCAACGGCTCGTCGAACAGGAAGACCTTTGGATCCCGCACGATGGCGCGGCCAATAGCGACACGCTGGCGCTGGCCGCCCGAAAGCTGTCGCGGCAAGCGGTCCAGCAATGGCTCGAGCTGCAGCTTGCGCGCCGCGTCGCGCACCTTGGAATCAATGTCCGCTTTGCTCAGTTTCTGGATCTTGAGCGCATAGGCCATGTTGTCGAACACGCTCATATGCGGGTAGAGCGCATAGGACTGAAACACCATGGCAATGCCGCGCTGGGACGGCGGCACATTGGTGACGTCCTTGCCGTCAATGTTCAGCGTGCCACCGCTGACCGTCTCCAACCCCGAAATACACCGGAGCAGGGTCGACTTGCCACAGCCGGATGGCCCGACGAAGACAACGAATTCGCCTGACGGAATTTCCAGATTTACATTCCTGAGGATGTCGAAGGCGCCGAAGCGCTTTTCGAGATTGCTGATCGTGAGTTTGGCCATGAATGCGGCTCCGGTCGACCTAGCGGACGAACACGGCCTTTTCGGTTTCGCGTTGATCGAAGAGGCGGAAGGCGGTTTCGGCTTCATCGAGCCGGAAGGTGTGGGTCGCCAGCCGTTCCAGGTCGATCCTGTGCGTCGATAGGGTGGCGAGGATGTCCTGGTATTCGTTGATGCCGAAATACCACGAGCCGAACACGGTCAGTTGCTTACGAATGAGTTGGTCGCTGGGGCGGATGGTGGTCTGGGCATTTTCTCCGACAAAGGCCATCCGACCAAGCGGGGCCAACGCGTCGAGTGCCATGTTGTGGGCGGCGGTATTGCCCGAGCAGTCGATGGCGCCGGTGAGCCCCTCGCCTCCGGAGAACTCCCGCATAGCCTGCGCCGCCTGGGGATCGGTGGGGTCGAGCACCAGGTCGGCGCCAAGATTCTCGGCAAATTGCCGCCTTTCGGCGATGGGGTCGAGGGCCACGACCTGCCCTCCCAGCGCCTTGGCCGCCAGTACGCCGGCCGATCCCATGGGGCCGAGACCCCAAATGCCGATGCGGGATAGCCCGTTGACGCCGACCTTGCGGCAGGCGGAGAAAAGTGTGCCGAAGGCATCAGTGGAGATGGCTGCGGCGACGGCAGACATGTGCTCCGGGACCCTGAGCAGATTCCGCGCTGGTACCTTGATGAATTCGGCATTGCCGCCATCATAGGTGAAGCCGAGGCACTTCCACTTTGCGCAAAGGTGCATGTCGCCGCGCCGGCAATGGGCGCAGACACCGCAGCCGATGGCGAGGTAGACCGCGACGCGATCGCCCACGGCAAATTCCGTTACCGCCTCGCCGGCGGCGACAACGGTGCCTGCGGGCTCGTGGCCGCAGACGAAGCCCCCTGTCGCCTCCCCTCCCCCGACAACGGCATTGCCATAGTAGAGGCTGAGATCGCTGCGGCAGATGCACGAGGCATGCATTTCAAGCAGCACATCGTCCGGCCCCACTTCGGGCACGGGGATCGAGCGGATTTCCACTTGCTTATTGCCGGGCAGGAAGACGGCTTGCATTTGGGACACGGAATTTCTCCTGTTACTTGACGGCGCCAGCGGTGAGGCCGCGCACAAAGGATCGCTGCATGGCGAGGAACAGCACGACGAGCGGCGCAAACGCGATGAGACCCGCGGCAGCAATCCCTCCATAGTCGACGCCGTAGCGGCCCTGGAGGCTCGCCGCCCCTACCGTCAGCGGCTTGAGGCTTTCGGTCTGGAACACCACGAGCGGCAGCAGGTATTCCTGCCAGGCGAAAAGGAAGGTGATCAGCCCCAGGGACATAAGGCCAGGCTTGACCACCGGCACGACGATGGTGAGGAAAATCTTGAACAGGCCGGCGCCATCCATTACCGCCGCTTCGATGAGTTCGTCGGGCACGTCCTGCATGACCGTGCGCATCATGAAGACCGAGAAGGGCATCAGCAATGCCGCCTGGGGCAGGATCACCCCGATGCGATTGTCGATGAGGCCCAGCGCCTGAAGGTTACCGTAGAGTGCCACGATCACCGAGGGCGCCGGCACCACGAGACCGGCGAGAAACAGCCCGAACAGCGCTTCCTTGCCGCGGAAGTTCATCTTGGCAAAGGCGAACCCTGCCAGAGGCGCCGTCAACACCACGAGAATGGTCACGCTGACGGCGGTGATGACGCTGTTCATGAAGAAGGTGGCAAAGCCCGCTTCGCTCCAGATGCGACCAAAATTGTTGAAGTTGATTGGCCAGCTTAAGGTCAGCGGCCCGGAAAACAGGTCGGCTTCACTGCGAATGGCTGCCAGGAACACCAAGTAGACCGGGACCAGCGCATAGAGCGCAAAAACCAGGAGGATCAGGTTCTGAACGAGACGAGTGCTCTTGGTCATGATTTCCTCAAGAGGGCAAAGGCGCCGGCGCTGATGGAAAGAACTATGATGAGCAGCACGACCGAGAGGGTTGCGGCATAGCCGAAGTCACCGACAAGGAAGAAGGTCTTGTAGATGTGGGTTGTGAGCACTTCGGTGGAATATCCCGGCCCGCCCTGGGTCGTGACCCAGACCAGGTCGAAGAAGCGCATGGCCTCGATCGCGGCATAGAGGCCGAGAAACAGTGTAGAGCCGCGCAGCAGGGGCACGGTGAGGTCCCGGAACTTGCGCCACCAGCTGGCACCGTCGATCGAAGCGGCCTCGTAGAGCGAAGGATCGATCGACTGGATAGCGGCCAGGTAGATGATCACGCAGAAGCCGAAGAAGGTCCACGCACCGACGACGTTGAGAGAGAGCAGCGCGGTATTGTCCTGCGCTAGCCAGGCACCGGCCAGCCCGCCGAGACCAACTGCCTCGAGCGCGAAATTAAGCAGGCCGAAGATGGGATTGTAGATCCAACCCCAGATGATGCCGGCGACCACCAGCGGGATCGTCCGAGGGATGAAATATATCGCTCCCAACCAGCGCACCACACTGGCGTTGCGCTCGGCCAGGATTGCGGCAAGGACCAACCCGGCGAGGAGCGGAAAGGCCAAGGTCAATACTACCCAGATGGCATTGTGCCAGAGCGCGGTCCAGAACACACCGTCAGCGAGCAGCCGCCCGTAATTGGCAAGGCCGATGAAGTCGCCGGCAATGCCGTTGTCCCAGTCAAAGAAGCTGAAGCCGAAGATCTGCAGGATGGGCAGTCCGACGAACAGCAGGTAGAGGGCCAGTGATGGCGCCAGAAACAGATAGGCAGATCGGGTGGTCAGCATGGGCACTCCAACGGGCTAGAGTGGTGGGCCCCCGAGGGAGCCCACCTGAGACGGCCAGGCGCGGTCAGGGCACCCAGCGCTCACCATTGTCAATGGCCGTTTCCCAAGCTGCATCCATGGCGCTCAGGAAATCATCGGGGGTCACGTCACCGCCGATGAGCCGCTGCAGTTCGGGGTAGAGCACCTGGGTCACGCTTTCGGGCAGGGTTGTATGCAGATCGTAGAAGTTGGCATCCGACGTCGCGAGGCCCTGAGTGAAGAATGACTTGACGATGGGCAGAGTGTCCCACTGCTTGAGTTCCTCAGGGGTCGTGCCGATTGGGACAAGATAGCCCTTCTCGACCCAGACCTTGCGGCTCTCCGGCGAGATCAGGCAGTTTATGTAGGCAGCGGTTGCGTCCTTCACTTCCTGACTGGCATTGGCGGAAACCTGCCACTGCGAGCCCTCGCCCCACATGGTGCCCGGCGGCACGCCGTCGGCGATCGGGGGCAGCATGAAGACGCCGAGGTCGAACGAGGCACCTCGCGCCATATCCTGCAGCACCCAGGTGCCTGTAATGGTCATGGCGGCCCGGCCCGAGAGGAACAGCGCATTGGCTTCATCATAGCCGATGCCATTGAAGCCTTTGGGGAAGTAGCCGTTCTTGGCCCAGGACTGGAAGGTCTCCGCCGCCAGCTTGAACTGGTCATTGGTCCAAGACGCATCCCCAAAGAGCACGGCTTCCTCGCCATCCTTGCCAGCGGTGAGGCCAAGCAGCAGGCTCAAAGTATTGGTCGCTGGCCAGCGGTCGCGGTTGCCGAAGGCGATGGGTGTGATGCCCTTTTCCTTGAAGGCTTCAACCGCGGCCTGGAACTCGGCATAGGTGGTGGGGACGGCTATGCCGTTTTCCTCGAAGAGGGTCGGATTGTAGTACACCCCCATCAGGTCCTGCTCCATCGGCACGCCATAGATGGCACCATCGAAGCTGTTGCGACCGCGATAGAAGTCGTTGATGCCCTCCCATCCATACTGCTCATAATAGTCGTCGAGCGGCGCCAGGGCACCAACTCGGGCATAGCCTGCCAGCACTGATGCGGCCGGCCAGGTATAGGCAAGGTCCGGTGTCTTGTTGGCAGAGACGGCAAGACGATAGCTGTCGCGGATGCCGATCGAAGGCGCGATTGTGCGCAGCACGGTGGCGCCACCAAGATCGGGCTCGCAGGTGCCAATCAGTTCGTCCATCGCCGGGCCGGCGGCCGTAATGCCGGCCATGGCAAACTGATCCCATTGCGTCACCACGGTTTGGGCCGTTGCGGTCTGAATCGAGACGCTTGCAGTGATGCCGGCCGCAAGCAGCACGGGCAGCGACCGTCGGGTCGAAAGTGTCATAGTTTCCTCCTTCTATGAACAATAGTGATCTGGGTGTCCGGCTCTCAGGCCAGCAACGAACGGATATAGTCGTGAGCGCGCCGGGCTAGGTCGTCCGGCTCCACATTGCGGCGATTGAAGCCGATCTCCATGGTGAGATAGCCTTCAAAACCCTCGGTCTTGAGGGCATCGAGCAAGCTCCGGTAATCCACCACGCCGCTGCCGGGTGGTTCCCGGTTCACGTCGGCGAAGTGGATATGGGCCAAGTCGCGACCCAGGCGATGCACGTAGTCGGTGGGCACTTCGTTGCGGTAGAGCGTATGAAACGTGTCGAACATTGCCTTGACGTTTGGCAGATCGACCTGCGCCAGCATCGCGATAAGGTCATCGCAATCGTCGACGAGATTGCTGTCGGATGCCGTGGGCTCGACGGCAATTGTAATGCCAAGCGGACGGGCAAACTCGGCGATTTCGCGCAAGGCATCGCGGCTCCAGCCCCAGGCCTGCTCGCGGCTGGTGCCGTACACCTGCCAGCCGGCGACATAGAGCAGCGTCTTGCCGCCCCATTCAGCGCAAAGCTCGGCGACCTGCTTATACTGGTCGATTGCGCCCGCCCGTTCCAGCGGGTTGGCCGATGCGACATTGAAACCGGGGCCGCCGCCTGGGGCAGGCAACATGCTCGAGACGGCCAAGCCGTAGTCATCGAGGACCTGGCGGATTTCGCGACGGCGCTCCCTGGTGAGATATTCGGGATAGGCATGGGGGCTGGCGGCGCCGATTTCGATACCGTCATAGCCGATGCGCGCAAGGCGCTTGATGACCTCTTCGAGGGGATAAGCCGGCACCCAGACCGGAAAGCTCGAATAGACCCAGGTGTTGAATGCCAGTTTCAAAACTCTTTCCTCCGTCAGGCAAGGCGATCTCGTCGCAGGAAACGAGTTCCCACGAAAGGCCGGCGTTCTTTGCGCCAGAGGCGCTTTTTAGTCATGATCAACGCTTACGGGACTACACTGAGGCGAACCACCCGCGAAGATGTCCAAATTGGATAGAATTTAATGGCATTTTGGTCCTACTGCTTGTCCCGCCCGCGCATGACCGCTTCAGCACGGCTTTGCGCCCTGGCTAGAGCATCGGCGCGGCTCTTCTGCCCACTGAGCATGTCGTGTATTTCTTCTCCGGCTATCGTGATCAGAGCAGAAATACCGGGAACGGGTGGCCGGGGCCATGCGCGCAGGACACCCTGGCGCGCAATGGTGTCAACGATACCGATTATCGGTGAAATGGCCCTCACTTCCGGATCGCGATTGACACTGAATCGCGGGCTAGCAAGGCTACCATTGGTCACAAAGAGCTTGGCCGCACTTGCCGATGTCAGCGCTTCCAAGGCTGCCCAGGCCGGTGCAATCCGTTCCGGCGCGATATTGCTCGGAATTGCCAGGGCGTAGCCGCCCAGGGGTGAAATCGGCCTGCCTGTCAGCCCAGTGGGCTGCGGGAGATAGCCGGTTTTTCCGTATGCCGGAGAATTGGGATCGCGCTCGAACAGGTTCACAAGCAGGGTATGTGCATAGGCAAGGGCCGCATGGCCGCTGGTATAGGCGCGCGCACGATCATACCAGGTCATGGAGAGGATGCCTGGTGGCGAAACCGCCAGAAGGGATTGCAGATAGTCAGCCGCCACGTGAGCCGCTTCGCTGTCGAACATTGGACGCAGGTCGGCGTCGGACATGTCCTCGGGCAGAAAGCCGTCGGCCGCCTGGCTAAGGTTTACGATCGGCTGGCCATGGGCCGCCATGGTCACCATGAAGGTATGCCCCAGTGCTGTGCCCCTTCCACCATTCCAGGCAATTCCGAACCGGCCGCGCTCAGGCGCATGCAAGGCGCTTGCCACGGCAAGCGCGTCGGAAGTGGTCCTTGGCGGTTCGAGGCCCGCCTCCTCCAGCAGGTCTGTCCGGTAGACGAGAAGCTCAGCTGTGCTCAGCACGGGAATGCCATATTGGTGGCCACGACGGCGGGCGCTGGCCATGGCATCTGGCAGGAAATCGGAGGTATCCATTTCTGACTGGACGATGAGATCGTCTAGTGCGCGCAGGCGGCCATGCCGGACCATATCGCCGAACCAAGGCAGGTCGCAGGCTATGATGTCGTACGCCGAGGCCGGGCGTTGTCCGTTCTGGACAATTTCGGCGTGCAGGCGATCTATGGACAGGGCTTTGGACTGGATCGGGACGCCAAGGATCATCTCAAACTGGCGCTTGAGCGTGTTCATGGCCATGAATGTGGGATCCGCATGAACTAGCAGTCGCAACCCACGCGGCAGCGCCAGTTTGGTTTCCAGCACCGTGGGTGGCGGAATGACAGAAGCGATGTCGGCCACAGGCTTTCGCACCACCCCTGCGCCATCGCCGCTCACCTGATCGATCAGGCGGCGAGTATGACCGGCGAACAGTTGCCAGCGGCGTAGAAGTTCCGAGGTGGGATGCAATGAAAAGGAACGGCCAGTCGCGGTGCGGGTTCGCCTAACAAGGAACCCGTCGGCTACGAGCCCCTCGATCGCTCGAAAGGCGGTGCCGTAACTCAGCCCCGAAGCTGCGGCCAGGGAGGACATGGTGGTCAGCCGCCCGCTGACGTGATTGCGCATCAGGTGGAGCACGATGCCCAGATCACGCGAGTCTATCCCCAGATGACCGCTGGTCGTGCTGCGCAGGGCATCCACAAACTCGATGGTCTGCATCATGGCAACGTTGGAGGCCGACCGTACAGCCGAGGGATCCTGTGCCTCATAGGGGCCTTCCGGAAGCCCCCCTGTCCGGTCAGGTTTCTGCACTCGAGAAGATCTGGCCACGCATTACACCTGTTCGCGCCTTTGCCGCACCGTGCGGCCGTGGCGGCTATACCGCCACAGCCCGCCTGTCAGGGCACCGGCCGCAGATCGGCCTCGGTCAAGACACGCTGCGCATCTTCGGCGAGCAGCCATCCCTCTGCAAGAAGCTTGTCGACCGAGGCCCCCGCCTTGGCCACGTAGTTCTGGTGCACGCCCACTACGCCATAGAGTTCGTGCAGCTTGGCAGTGCCGAAATCGATCTAGTGTCCGAAAGACCAGGCATAAGCAACCCTTCGACGGGAGTGGCGCTCTCGAAGTAGGTCGCGGTGGGCACGTCGAGATAGGGGCTTCGCACCCCCCGCAGCACACTGAGGATTGCTTCTTCAAAGCGAACCAGGGCGTTGGCACCCATGCGGTCGACGAGGACACGTTACCCGGAGATTCCTTCGTTGAGAACGGCCGTTGGACGTCGCCCTTATCCTGCAGTCGCTTCGCCAGCACATCGGGCCATCGAGTATTTGCGTCTGCGGTAGACCCGTCACCATCGGTGATTGAATCTCCAAAGGTGACGATGGCGCGCGCGTCTTCCGGAGCGTCCACGGTGATGGCGCTCAGGAAAAGCCGTGCCAGCGTCGTGTTATCAGACACGATCTCAACATCTGCAGTTTTGTTTCCAGGGACGATATAGGCCATTTGGCGCCCGCCGCTATGAACGGTCGAAGTCGGCGTGACATCCGGAAAATAGAGGCTGACGGCTACTGAACCCAGTGGGGGCACATCAAGGTCAACAGGGTCGCTGATCATTGTGGCGCCAGCAGGTATGGTAATGGACTCCATGCCGCTAAACACTGCCGGCCATGGTGACTGCGCCTGTACAATGCAGAGCAACGCGCGCCTCACCAACTACCATCGGCTGTTCGCCATATTCGTTGGAAAGTGTAATGCGCACCTGTGTGCCGTCCATGGAAACTCGGGCGACCAGGCGGACCGTCTGGTCCCAAAGGTTGCGCGGATAGCCCAACGGGGCCAGGAAGTCGGGGCCCCATACGGGTTGGGGCGCAGCAGCCCAGGTATCGATCCACCCTTCTGCAAAGGCCGCGCTTCCCCCAGGACTGATGCCTGCGGCTAGAGCCAGGGCGAACGCCAGTTTCTTCCCTGTCCTTTTCCACCCTCTTAATGAGCCAGCTCCGGCTCTTTGCCCCCTTTCTTGAGACAATACGGACTTGTCGCAACGCATAGATGTCTCCTCGGTTTTTGGTGTGTGATGCGTGCTCTTTTCGGCACGCCTTCACCGTTGGAGAGATCGAATGCCGGCATGTCTGCCAGGGAACCCGGGTCCGACCGCTTGGTAGTCAGGCGGGACGTGTGCCCGCCTGGCTCAAAGCCACGGCGAGAATGATGATCCCGCCGCGAGCGATAAGCTGCTGGGAATATTCGAGGCCCATCAGGATGAGGCCATTGTTGATGACACCGATCATCAGGGCGCCGATGATCGAGCCCACCACGGTGCCCTTGCCGCCGAAGAGGCTGGTGCCGCCCAGCACCACGGCCGCGATTACCGACAATTCGTCGCCTTCCCCGAGCTGGAACCGCCCCGTCTGCAGCCGCCCGGCATAGAGCATACCCGCTAGGGAGGCGGTGACTGCGGAGATGACAATGACCCAGAGCTTGATGCGGCTGGTATTGATGCCGCTATAGCGCGCCGCCACGACATTGCCGCCCACAGCCAGGATCTGCCGACCGAACTTGGTGCGGCGCAGGACAACGTGGCCGATGACACCCACGACCAGCATCCAGAGCAGCAGGGTTGGGATCGGCCCGATATTGCCGCCGCCGAAAATGGCCGGATAGGTGCGGTCGAGCACGGGAATAGCGGCAGTGCCGGAAATCCACATGGCCGTGCCCTTGGCGATGCCCATCATGGCCAGCGTGGTGAGGAAGGTCGGGATCATCAACCGCGTCGAGAGGAACCCGTTGATCAGCCCAACAGTGACGCCGGTCATGATGCCTGCGGCAATGCCCGCCGGCAGCCCGCCCCAAGCGACAGCCATGGCCGTAGTGACCGAGGCCAGTCCCGCAACCGCACCGACCGAGAGGTCGATTTCTCCGGACGACAGGACCAGCGTCATTGCCACCGCCATGACGGCGATCATGGCCGTCTGCCGGGCGATGTTAAGGATGTTGTTGGGCGCCAGGAACCCCTTGTCGTACAGGGTGATGGCAAAGAACGCGAACACAACGACAAAACCGATATAGATGATGTTCTGCCGCCAGGTGCGCTTGAAATAGCCCAATGGTGTTTCGCGGCCCGCCACTGCCAGATTGTCAGACATGGTTTCCTCCCCGCTGCACAATCAGCTGCAGCTTTTGTTCGGCGCGCAATTCGGCTGCGTCGCCAGTCGTGGTCAAAAGGTCCGCCTTGTCGATCGTTTCGACCAGACGCCCGCCTGAAATCACCGCGATACGGTCGCTGACGGCGGCAAGCTCGGCAAGTTCGGACGAGATGAAGATGATGGACTTGCCTTCGGCGGCGAGCGCGCGGACCAGCCGCAGCACCTCTCCCTTGGAGCCGATGTCGATGCCGGCCGTGGGCTCATCCATGATGAGAATGTCGGGATCGGTCGCCAGCCATTTGCCGATCACGATCTTCTGCTGGTTACCGCCGGAAAGGGAATTGGCAGGCGCTTCGCGCGAAGCCGTCTTGATGGCGAGGCGTTTGATCAAATCGTCCGCTGTGCTGCGCGATTTCATCCGATCGACGAAAGGGGTCGAACCGAGGCGCTTTAGGATGGGCAGCTCGATGTTGTCCTGGATGGAATGGGCCAGGACCAGCCCCTGCCGCCGCCGGTCTTCGGGCACCAGCGCCAGGCCGAGTTCGGTGGCATGCCGCGCCGAGCCGATGGAGATTGTTTCTCCCCGCAGCGTAATGGTGCCGCTGGCAATCGGTTCGAGCCCAAAGAGCATGCGAGCCAGTCGGCTGCGCCCTGCCCCCAGCAGGCCCGCAATCCCAAGCACCTCGCCGCGCCGGAGCGAAAAGCTGACATCACCATCCCGGCGCAGCTTGCTCGCGAGGTGCTCGACCTTGAGGATAATGTCGTCCTGTACCGTAGACTCGGTCGCGAATTCGGACAGGTCACGGGTTTCCTTACCCATGATGTCGGCAATCAGCGTCGCCAGGGTATAATCGGTGATTGGACGGCTATCGATCAGCCGCCCATCGCGCAACACGGTCGCATGGTCGGCAATGCGGAAGATTTCATCCATGCGGTGGCTGACATAGATGATCGCCTTGCCCTCGCTCCGGAGGCGCCGCAGTAGGTCGAAGAGGATATCCACCTCGCTCGCGGTGAGCGCCGAGGTCGGTTCGTCGAGAACCAGCACCTCGGCATTCTGCGACAGGGCCTTGGCGATTTCCGTCAACTGTTGCTGGCCGGTGGAGAGGTCCGCCACCATGGCAGTGGGATCGACGCTCACCCCCATCGAGGCAAAGATGGCGGCACTGCGCTGCTCCATCGCCCGGTCGTCGATCAGTCCCGCCGATGTCAGCGGTTCGCTTGCGAGAAACACGTTCTGCGCCACGCTCAGCGTCGGCACCAGGCTCATTTCCTGGAAGATCATGCCGATGCCCTTGTGCCGGGCCAGTTGCGGGGAAAGGCGTTCGAACGCCTCCCCTCCAATGATGATGCTGCCGCTATCGGGCGCCTGGACGCCGCGCAGGATCTTGAGAATGGTGGACTTGCCGGCCCCGTTCTCACCCAGCAGCGCATGGATCTCGCCATTGCAGACGCTGAGGCTGACCTCACGCAGCGCATGGACGCCGCCGAAACGCTTGGAGATCGCATCCATCTCCACCGCGATCGGCTTGATCGCCATCTCGGTCACGGAATGTCTACCCACTGGCCGCTCTCGCCCGAGGCGAGGATGGCGTCGGCGATCAGGGCGATCCGA
This sequence comes from Devosia marina, assembly GCF_009758415.1. GTDB lineage: Bacteria > Pseudomonadota > Alphaproteobacteria > Rhizobiales > Devosiaceae > Devosia > Devosia marina. The sequence goes on from NZ_WQRF01000002.1 coordinate 51,985, forward strand.
TACCCGTCCTCGAAATTGGGCGATGGCTGCTGGCCGGTGACGATGGCGGTGCACAGATCGTAGCATTCCACGATCTTGGTCTCGCCATAGCCGATGCCGAGTGCCGGGATGGGCCAGAGCCCCGATCCGTAGGGATGGGCGGGACCCGTATAGACCGTGCGGAAGCCGCGTGCATCGCCGACGTCATCGGCGAACATGACCTGGAGTTCGTCGCGACGCTCGTAGTTGAAAGCCAGTGATCCCTTGGTGCCGTGGATTTCGAAAGTGAGGAAATTATTGCGGCCATAGGCATTGCGGGTGGCTTCTATCGAGCCGATGGCACCGTTGGCAAACTTGAGCATGGTCAGCATTTCGTCATCGACGTCGACCGGGCCGCGTTCAGCATTCTTGTCGCCGCCGCCGACGCCGAGCTTGTCGACGCCTTCCGCCTGCTTGGGGCGGGTGGGGATGTGGTTCTTGACCAGCGCGTTGACCGAGGCGATCTCGCCGATGAGGTAGCGGGCGAAGTCCACGACGTGTGTCCCGATATCCCCCACGGTGCCGGAGCCTGCAATCGATTTCTGGAAACGCCAGGACAGCGGGCTGTCCGGATCAGCGGACCAGTCCTGCAGATAGGTGCCGCGAAAGTTGAGAATATCGCCGATGCGGCCTTCCTCGATCAGCTTCTTGGCAAGGGCCACGGCCGGGGTGCGGCGGTAGTTGAAGGCCACCATGTGGATGGAGCCGGACCCCTGGACCGCGTCGAGCATGCTTTTGGACTCATCTCCTGTCCGAGCCAGCGGTTTCTCGCAGATGATGTGCTTGCCGGCCCTGGCCGCGGCAATAGCAATCTCGGCATGAGAATTGTTTGGCGTGCAGATGTCGATGATGTCGATGTCGGGCCGGGCAACAACGGCGCGCCAGTCGGCAGTGGCCTCTTCGAAACCAAAGCGGTCACGTGCCGTCTCGGCCATCTCCTGATTGACGTCCACGACCACCTTGCGCACCGGGATGGCGGGTGCCGGCCAGAAGAACATCGGCATGGCGGCATAGGCCATGGCGTGGGCCTTACCCATGAAACCGCCACCGATCATGGCGACATTGAGCTTTCGCATTTTGCTGTCTCGCTTTTGGAAATGTTGTGCAGGGACGGCTCGGGAGGTTCCGTCCCCGCAATAGGTGCCGGGAGGCGCACCTAGTTCATGGAGTCCCGGACCGTGGCCGGTGCTTCGGTGGAATAGACGGCCTGCCAGGCATCGAGCAGGTTGTCTTTTTCGACCGGCAGGGCGGGCAGGGCCACATAGGCCGGCGCGTCTTTGCCGAGCAGGCCAAAGCCGGCGAGCTTGGCTTCGGTCACGCCTTGGTCGAACGGCCGCTGCGCGCCCAGACCCTTGACGAAACCGCCGCGTGCCATGTCAATGGCGACATTCTCGCCCAGATCGATAGTGGTGATGACAAGGTCATCGCGACCATTGGCGCGTGCTGCGGAGATTACGCCTTCGGCAGGCACGTCCCAAACTGCCCAGATACCATCGATACCGGCATTCCCCACCATCATCGCCGAGGCAGCCCTATCGGCATCACCGGTAAAGTCGGGTCCACCTATCCCCTGTTCGGCGACGATCTCGATATCGGGGTAATTCTGCTCGATGGTGGCCTTGAACGCATCGTAGCGCTGGCGCGTCACGAAGAAATCTGCGGCGTGGTAGACGATGCCGATCTGGCCTTCGCCGTCCAGCGCCTTGGCCATGAGGTGGGCGGATGCAACGCCATTGCCGTAGTTGTCGGCGGAGACGACACTGATATAGTCGGTACCGGCGGTGAACCCGGCCGGGACATTGTCCATAAAGACCAGCTTGACGCCAGCCTCGGCGGCTTGGCGGTAAGCGCTGGCGGTGGCCGTCGGATCGGTCGGGATCGACACGATGATATCGGGGTTCTGCGCCATGATGGTTTCGATGTCGGAAACCTGCTTGGCCGAATTGAAGCCGGCATCAGTGGTAGCAATAACCTCGATGCCCATGGCGGCGAACTGGGTCTGCAGGCCATTGATCTGGGCTTGGCTCCAGTCGTCGCCACCGTAGTGCATGACTATGGCCGCAGTGGCGCCCATAGCCTTGATCTCGGCCAGTTCGTCATCTGTGAGATTGATCTCCGAGGGCGAAACCGGGCTTTCGCCGCCCGGGCCGGTGCTCAGTGTCTGGTTGGCGAGGGCCGCCAGTGCCTCGTCCGGGCTCTGCGCGAAGGCAGCTCCGGCGATCGTCCCCGCGAGCAGTGCCGCACCCAGCAGCGCTGTCATCTTTAGATGTCCCATGGTTTTTCCTCCCTGTGGTGACTTTGGTGTTGGCCTGATCAGGCGAAGTGCCGTTTCAGGAATGCGTGGCTGCGCGTCGCTCCCTCGAAGGGATCGGGCCAGCTATCGAGCTCGGCCATGACCCAGCCCGAATAATTGATGTCCTTGAGCGCCTGGATGACCGCGCCGTTGTCTAGGTCGCCTCCGTCGAGCGGAGTAAAGCCGAACGGCTCGCGCTGCAGGCCCTTGAGGTGCACCAGTCCAATGCGCCCCGAAAATTCGCGAACCTGTGCCGCCGGATCACCCCCGGCCGCTGCCAGATGGGCCGTATCGGGACAGAAATCGAGGTGGGTGAGGCTGAAGATCCTGGTGACTTCAGCCGGGCCCTCGACGATGGTCGACAGGTGCGGGTGGTAATGGGCGCGCAGTCCGGCGCGGCGGACGATCTCTCCCGCTTGGTCGAGGGCTTCGCCTAGACGCTTGTAATCGTCATCCTCGATGCCGCCGGCCCGCTTCGCTCCGCCCCCGATGACATAATGGCTAGCGCCGGCTTCGGCCGCCGCGGCGGCGACGCGCTCGATCCGGGCCAGTTCTTCGTCCAGGATATCGGGGAAGATGAAATTGCCGCCCGAATAGGTCGATACCAATTCGAGGCCGGCATCGGAAAGTTGGCGGCGGAGGTCTGCGGGGGTCTGGTCCAGCAAGTTGCCGTCAAAGACCTCCACGCCCTCATAGCCGGCCCGAGCGATATCGGCGAAGGCACGATCCATGTCGGCAAAGGTTCGGTAGGTCAGCTCGGTGACCGAGGTCACCCCCACGGCATTGCCGCCAAGCGGCCCCCAGCAATTGGCGTGATAGGCCAGCTTGACGGCCATGAAGTCCTCCTCAGAACACATCCGGCGCTTGCCGGGAATTGGTTTGGCGTATTCGCCGTTCCGCTATTGCCCTGAGGTTACGCACCCTAAAAATGCGAAGTCAACACCAAATCAGCATAAGCGTGTTTTCTTTTGTCGTAAAATAAACAAAAGAGGTGACTTGAAGCAAAAAAGCGACCGAGCTAGGTTGTGTAGAAAGCCAGATGAAGGGGTGGATTCGTGGCGGAGGAGAAAACAACGCTGCGATCGGTCGGCCGCCCCCGCAGCGTCGACGCGGCCCAGGCAAGCCTCGCCTTGCTGCTCAATCTGGTGCGAACCGGAGCGGCCACGACGCGGCAGGAACTTGAACGCAGGTCCGAACTGGGCAGAGCAGTCGTCGCCGACCGGTTGGCAACGATGATCGAACTAGGCCTGCTCAAAGAGGGCGAACTGGGCCAAGCCACCGGCGGACGAGCGCCCCGGCAGATGCGGTTCCGACAGGATGCCGGCTCGCTGCTGGTTTCCGCGATTGACCAGAGTTCCATCGCGCTCGGCATTGCGGATCTCAACGGCCAGATGCTGGTGGAGCATCACGAAGCGGCCCAGCTCGATGCCGGACCCGAGGCCATTCTGGACCGGCTGGCAACCATCTTCGACTGGCTGCTCCAGGAAACCGAGAAACCTGCCCCATGGGGCATCGGCCTCGCCCTGCCAGGTCCGATCGAAAAGCCAGCGGCAGATTTCGAGATCGTGCCGGTCCTGCAGACCATACAATCATGGCAGGGATTTCCCTTTCTCGAGCGTCTCTCGATGCGGTTTGGCGTGCCGATCTTTGCGCGCAGCGGCGTCCAGACCATGACCATGGGCGAAGCCAAGGCGGGCGGTGGCCGCGGGCTTAGCGACATCATCTATGTCAAATTGGGCCGTTCGATCAGCGCTGGCCTGATTTCCGAAGGCCAGTTGCATCGTGGCGCCCAGGGCGCAGCCGGCATGATCGGACACAGCAGGGTTGGCGACGAGCTACTCGAGGCGGTGGCAGGTGCAGAAGCCATCGCCCGTGAAGGCAAGGCGGCCGCCGAGGATGGGCGCAGTCCCTATCTGGCACAGACGTTGGAGCGGCAGGGCGAACTGTCCGTCGTCGATATCGGGCATGCGGCGCAACTGGGCGACCTGTTCTGCGTCGAGCTGCTGGGAAGGTGCGGTCGCCTGGTGGGTGAAGCGCTCGCGCCGCTCACCAACCTGGTCAATCCGTCGCTGATCGTTGTCGGTGGGGTCGTCGCCGAATCGGGAGGCGACAGCCTGCTCGCCGGCATTCGCGAGGCGGTGTATCGTCAGTCCCATCCCATGGTGTCGCGCGACCTCCAGATCATGCGCTCGCAGATGGGCGCGTCCTCCGGTCTTGTCGGCGCCGCTCAGGTAGTGTTGGAAGAGCTGTTCGCCCCCGCCATGTTGCAGGGCTGGGTCGGACATGGATCACCACTGCACCATCCCGAATTCCAGAAAAGCTTGGAGCGCGTCACCGCCGCACTGGCATCCAAGGCAGCGCAACCTACGGGGCGCGTTGCGCCATGAACAGCAAGACGCCAGGGGATACCGCCATGTCGATTGCAGGCCTCGGCCCCCACGGGGAGCGCGCCGTACCCGCTGATCAGATCCAGTTGACCCAGACAGACGCCGCCCAGGCGCGAGGCCGACGGTTTTCGGTAGCAGTGGTTCTGCACACCACAACCAGCGACTGGTCCAAGCAGGAACTGGCCGGCATCGCCGCAGCGCTGGGCCTTTACTCTGCTGCCTTGGTGGAAGTGGTCGACTGCAATTTCGACTTCGAATTGCAGGTGGCTGCGCTGGCAAGACTGGCGCGCGAGAAAGTGGATGCGGTCATCTCCATACCCATCGGCAATGCGCGCGTTGCGCAGGCGCATCGCGCTCTGACCCAGAGCGGTCGCAGGCTGGTGCTGCTCGACAACGCTCCTACCGGCATGCTTCCGGGCACCGACTATGCCAGCGTCGTCTCCACCGACAATTTCGGCCTGGGGCAGAGTTGTGCGGCGATGCTGTCGGCGCACATTCCACAAGGCGGGGCCGCCGGCATCCTTGGCTATGGCATCGATTTCTTCGCCACGCATGAACGCGAGATCGCTTTCCGTAAATGGATGGGTAGTCACCGGCCCGACGTCACCCTCGTGCGGGAGCGGTTCGCGGACCTGGATGGTGCCGGTGCGGCAGCATTGGCGATGGTAGAAAAGACCCCCGGTCTCTCAGGCATTTTCGCGGTCTGGGACGTGCCTGCGATGAAGGCGGTGCAGGCACTTGCTCAGAAGAATATCGACATTCCCATCACCACGGTGGACCTTGGCAATGAGGTGGCCCTCGACATGGCGCGCCACGGAATGATCAAGGGGGTGGGCGCTCAATTGCCATATGACCAAGGCAGCGCCGCAGCGCGGGTGACACTGGCCGCCCTGCTGGGGCTGCCTGTGCCACCATGGGTGGCGCTGGCCGGCCGGGAGGTTACACCATCAGATGTCATCGAGGCCTATCAGGTGATCTGGCACCTGCCGGCGCCCAGGACCATCATCGAAAGCGTGCGGTCATCGTTCGCCGCACAGATCCAAGATGCAGGCGAATAGGCTTGCGCCCAGGCCCGTGACTCAACGGCCCCAAAGTGCGCGGATACGGCTAGAATTCTTCTACTAGGTCCGCCTGAGCGCGGCAAACCTCTCAATCGCAGGCGCCTCCCAGTTTCGGTGAGAGGGCATGAGATTGGCCGGCGCGTCTGCAACTGATGCATCAGGGCGTAAGCCGATTGGCGCGACCCGAAAAGACTCAGCTCCGATGGCACCGCCAAAGTCAGCGTCGGCTTTCAGGATAATGTGTGAGCGGCTTGGGCGACCGGCAAGGGGCGCGTTTCAGTCGCCTAAGCGGGGTGTCCACGGGCCGTCAGATGCCGATCAGCAGTCCGGCATACATCTTGATGGCGGTGAGTGTGAGAAAAGCGCCAAAGCCATAGGCTAGGGCTTCGCGGGGAATCGTGTGGGCGGTCCTGGCGCCCCAGGGCGCGGCCAGCATCGAAAGCGGAATGATCGCCGTGACCGCGACCAGATTGACATAGCCCAGCGAAAATGGCGGCAGGCCGGCGACGTCCCAGCCGGTGATGACGTAGCCAATCGTACCGGGAATGGCGATGATGAAGCCGATGGCCGAGGCGGTGCCAACGGCACGGCGGATATCGGTACCGAAAATAGTCAGGATCGGCACACCCAGTGTGCCTCCGCCAATGCCCATCATTGCTGAGATGGTGCCGACCAGGATGCCCAGGGCGGATTTGACCACGCCGTTGGGGAAGTCATCGAAGAGTTTGTGACTTTTGGCCCGAAGCACCATGTTCGCGGACACGATGAGCGCAGTCGTCGCAAAGACCACCGACAAAACCTGTCCATCCACCATACCCGCAATGATCGTGCCCAGCACGACACCGACAAAAATCATCGGCCCCCAACTTTTGAGCAGCGCAAGATCGACTGCGCCAGCCCTGTGGTGGGCCCGGGCAGAGGCGAGCGAAGTTGCCATGATCGTCGCCAGGGAGGTAGCGACGGCCACTTTCATGCGAATGGACGGGTCAACGTTGAAGGCGCCGAGCGCAATGTCGAGCACCGGCACGATGACGATACCACCCCCGACCCCCAGCAGGCCCGCGACGAAACCGGCGACCAGTCCGGTGACGGCCATGGCAGCGATCCAGCCGCCAATTTGAATGATCAGATCCACGTCAGAAGTCCTTAATAGCCGAGGGCGAGGCCGTCCTTGCGGTGGTCCGACCCACCAATCAACAGCCCACGTTGGTGGTCGATATAGATGGCCTGGCAGCCTCCAATCGGATCACTGGCCCAGGCGACCTGGTGGCCGCGCCGCTCAAGATCGGCCCGCACAGCATCGCCAAATCCTGCCTCCAGGGTCAGCGTGCCATTGAAGGCAAAGCTTCGCGGCACCTCATTGGCGCGCTGCGGGTCGTAGCCGCGATCGAACATATGCGAGAGAAAATGGGCGTGCCCCACGGGCTGAAATTGCCCGCCCATGACCCCGAAGGGCACGAGTGGGCGCCCATCCTTCATTACCAAAGCCGGAATGATGGTGTGGAGCGGGCGCTTGTCCGGCGCCAATTCATTGGGGTGGCCCTCTACCAGCGAGAAACCACTGCCACGGTTCTGAAGCAGGACGCCGCTGTTGGGCGCAAGTATGCCGCTGCCAAAGGCGTTGAAGAGCGAATTGATCAGCGAGACGACGTTGCGATCCTTGTCGACAACTGTCAGATAGACCGTGTCGCGATGCATCGCTTCGCTCCAGATCGCCGGCGGTTGGACGCGGTCGAGTGCAATCCTGCTGCGCAACCCCTCAATGAACCCGTCCGATAGGATGTCGTCCACCGGCATGGGCATGGTCGCGGGGTCGGAGATCAGAAGATCGCGCAATGTATAGGCGGCATTGCTGGCTTCGGCGAGCAGGTGCACCCGGTCGGCCTCGGAGATGGCGCCGTCTGAAAGATCGAAACCGTCGAGAATGCGCAGCATGACCAGCGCGGCCAGCCCCTGACCATTGGGCGGGCACTCAAGCACATCATAGCCGCGGAATTTTGCGGCAATCGGCTCGACGAAATTGCCTCCATGGTCAGCAAAATCGGCTAGTTCGTGCGTGCCGCCCATGGCGTTGAGCCTGGAGACGACCTCCTCCGCGACCGGGCCTTCGTAAAATCCCGTGCGCCCCTCTTTGGCGACGCGGCGCAGGGTTTCGGCCAGCTGCGGATGCGTGAAGATGTCACCAGTGCGCGGCGGTGTTCCGTCCTGCAAGTAGCAGCCGGCGGCATCAGCATCAGCTGCGACAGTGGACTTGTAGCGCGCCCAGTCCAATGCAACGCGCCCGGTGACGCGATAGCCCTTCTCAGCCAGATTGATTGCCGGTTGCAGGAGCCGGTCGAGGCCCATGCTGCCATAGGCCTCGGACAGATGACACCAGGCGTCGACAGCGCCGGGCACGGTGACGGCATGCGGACTGCCGGCATCGATCTGTGTCATCCCCTGTGCGCGCAGTTGTTCGGCGGATATGCGTCTTGGCGCGCGCCCCGAGCCATTGAAAGCAGTGGGCGCCTTTCCTGCGGAGGCGACAATGGCAAAGCAGTCGCCGCCGATCCCCGTCATGGCTGGCTCGACCACGCATTGCACCGCGACGGCCGCAAGGGCTGCGTCCATGGCATTGCCGCCCGCCCGCAGGATGTCGATGGCCGCCATGGTCGCCAGGGGATGCGAGGTCGCCGCCATGCCGTTTTCGCCCAATGCGGCGGAGCGGCCGGGAGCAATATAGTCGCGTTCGAGCATGTCTATCGGTCCTGACCTATTGGAAGACGGCTTTGAGATCAGCGGGCATGGCGGAGGCGCGACGCGCGAAGATGTGGCTGGCAACGAGAACAGCGAGCACAACGAGATAGGGTGCCGTACCCAAAAGGTGCGGCGAGAGCTCGAAGCCTGCTGATTGCAGGCGCAGCGTGGCGACTTCCGTCAATCCAAAGAGCAGACAGACAGGCAGCACCAGAGCCGGTTTCCAGCGCGCCACGATCACCAGGCCCACGGCCACCAGACCGCGGCCCTTGGTCATCTCCTGTGCCCAGGTCTGGGTATAGTCGACTGAGAGGATGGCGCCACCAAAGCCAGCCAGCAGGCCGCCCACCATGATGGCGGTCACCCGGACCCTTGTGGGTCTTATACCGTTCTCGGCGGCAACCAGAGCGGATTCACCCACAGCCTTCCAGTGAAGGCCGGGGCGCGTCTGGTTGAGCCACCATGCCGCAAAGATCACGGCCAGCAGCGCCAGCGGGGCCGCAAGGGTCATCTGCGAAAGAACCTCGCCAATGATAGGTATTCCGTCGGTCCAGTCCGTGCCCAGCGCCGGCAGGGGCGTGACCTGCTGGCCGACCAAAGTGCGACCGACATAGGAGGTGGCGCCCAGCGCGATCATCCAGACAGCAAGGCCGGAGCCAATCTGGTTGGCGCCCGCACCCAGAACCAGCCCCGCATGCAGGAGTGAGAGCGTGGCCCCTGCGAGCGCGCCGGCCGTAAGCCCAAGCCACGGATTGCCGGTGGCGACGCCGACAGCAAAGCCGACACAAGCCCCCAGCAGCATTTCGCCTTCTGTTCCCAGGTTAATGATGCCGACCCGCTGCACCAGCGTTTCGCCCAAAGTGGCAAAGATCAATGGCGTGGCACTGCGCAGTGTCGCAATGCCCCAACTGGCCAGTATGGCGATCAGTTCTGTACTCACGACGCGTTCCTCCAGCGTGCCAACAGGCCCGGAACCGCCAGCGCGGCTGCAAAGAGCAGGCCCTGCAAGATGACGGCACTGGCCGCGGGAACTTTTGCGAACATCTGCAAGGCATCGCTGCCGGCCACCAAGCCGCCGACGCAGAGCGACACGGGCAGGATGATCAAGGGTTGGTGGCGGGAGAGCCAACTGACGAGGAAGCCAGTGAGGCCATAGCCCAGGGATATGGATTGTTGCAGGCGGCCCTGAATGGCGGAGACTTCGGAAATGCCGGCCAGGCCCGCCAGCGCGCCTCCGACACTCATCAGCACGATCACCCAGAAGCCGAAACTGAGCCCAAATGTTTCGCCAACCTTGCGATTGCCAGCGAGGATGCGAACCTTGTCGGCCCAGCGGCTGTGATTGAAATAGACATGAAGCGCCAGGGCGGCGATTACTCCGAGCAGCAATCCGAGATGAATGCGACTACCGGGCAGTGCTGGCAGCACGGCAGCGGGCGGGAATTGCATGGTGGCCGGCCAGCCCTGACTGGCTGGATCACGCCATGGTCCAAAGACCAGGGCCGCCACAAGCAAGACGCTGACATAGTTCATCAGCAGCGTCACGATCGTCTCGTTGACATCGAGACGTGCCCGCAAAAGCCCGGGAACATAGCCATACAGCGCCCCACCGGCCGCGGCGCAGAGCAGCATGAGAGGGAGCAGAACCGGGGCGGGCCAGGTCGGGGCCAGGAGAACAATCGCCGTACCGGCAATCGCGCCAGCATGCAGTTGCCCTTCTGCGCCCACCGAGATCAGGCCCAGTCGCCCTGGTACCGCAGCGGCCAAGGCGCAGAGGAGGATCGGGCCAGTCTTGGCCAGCGTCTGCGACAGGGAGTAGCTGTCCCCGACGGCAAATTGCACCAGCGCCGCCAGCGTTTGCAGCGGCGGTTGGCCCAGACCGATGAACAAAGCGATCGCCAGGGCAAGAAAGACGAGAACTGTCAGAATAAAGGGCGCTGACGCGCTCAGAAGGCGGGTACTCACGCTGCGGCCTCCGTCTCGGTCAGGCCGATCATATGGGCCCCGACAACTTCCCTGGTCAGTGTGCTGCTATTGTCCAGAAGCGCCACCAACTGCCCCTCTCGCATCACAGCAATGCGATGGCATCCAGCGAGCAGGTCATCGAGATCCTCGGATATCCACAGAACGGCCGCACCGGCAGCGGCCTGGGCGAACATGGCGGCATAGACCATTTCTATGGCCGCCAGATCGAGGCCCATTGTCGGGTAGCAGGCTAGAACGGCCTGGCGCTGGCCGCCCAGCTCGCGGGCGCTGACCAGCTTCTGGATATTGCCGCCCGACAGGGTTCCGGCCGTCTTCATCGGATCTGGTGGATTGACGTTGAAGCGAAAGAGCAGGTCACGACCTGTGACTGGGGGCCGATTGCCCTGGGCAAGTTCGCGCAAGGCCAGGTTGCGGGCCAGGGTCATGGTGCCAACCACGCCATTGTCGCGTGGCTGCTCCGGAATGTAGCCCAAGGGCGTGGCCACGGCGTCGTAGGGGTTGTGCCGGGCAATCGACACGCCGTCTAGCAGCACGTCCCCTCCGGTCAACGGCTCCACCCCGGCAACGACTTCGGCCAGCAGCGCCTGACCGTTTCCGGCCACCCCGGCGACCCCGACGATTTCACCGGCGGCGATGCTGAGAGACACATTCTGCAATGCCATTTCGGGACGGCGTGCCGATAGATTTTCAAGCACAAGTCTAGGGACGATCTTCTCAAGCACCGGTGGGCGCTGAAGCTTGCGTTCAACGCTTTGCCCCATCATCAGGGCCACAGTCTCGGTTATGCTGCGAGCACCGCGTTCGGCAATGTCCACCACGCGGCCGCGCCGCATGACCACGATCCGGTCGGCGCAGGCCTCGACATCGGCCAGCTTGTGGGTAATCAGCGCGACAGCCACGCCCCGACCCGCCAGTTGCTTGATGAAACCATGCAGACGCTCCGCTTCGTCTGGCGTCAGCACAGAAGTAGGCTCATCGAGGATGACGAGACGTGCATCGATGTTGAGAACCTTGCAGAGCTCAACCAATTGCTGCTCTCCAACCGAGAGCGACCCCACAGGACAGTCCGGGTCGATGTGCGGCGCCAGCTCAGCCAACGTCGCGAGGACGTCAGCAGTGTCGGTATTGCGCCGACTTTTCCAGAACGGTGTCCTAGGCCAGGAGAGCAGCAAATTGTCCCGCACCGACAAGGCCGGCAGCAGTGAAAAATGCTGGAACACCATGCCAATGCCGGCGCGCATGGCGTCGGCAGGCCCGTTGATCTTGTCGGGCGCATCATGGATCAGGATTTCCCCTGCGCTGGCCGGGTAGAGGCCGTAAAGCATCTTCATCAACGTGGATTTGCCCGCGCCGTTCTCGCCCAATATGGCGAGGACCTCACCGGCGCGGATGTCGAGGCTGGCGTTGTCGACGGCCACCAGATCGCCGAACCGGCGTGTAACGCCCTCGAACTGCACAAGGCTGTCAGGCATTCTCAGTCGACCACAAAGATTGCGTCGACCTCCACGGAGGCTCCCTGGGGCAATTGCGCCACCCCGACAGCCGTGCGCGCATGGGCGCCGATCTCAGGCCCGAACACAGCGTGGAAGAGATCCGATGCACCGTTGATCACCTGCGGAACCTGCAGAAAATCGGGGGCGCAGTGGACGAAGCCTCCGACGCGGAGGCAGGAGCGCACCCGGTCGAGATCACCATTGAGCGCCTCGCGCAACGCTGCCAGCAGGTTCAGGCCGCAAATGCGTGCCCCGTCGCGTGCGGTATCGAAGTCCACGGCATCACCCACCTTACCCTTATAGACGACGCTGCCATTCCACTCACACACCTGGCCGGCCAGGTAGATGACATCACCATGCCGCTGCCAGGGCACGAAATTGGCAATGGGGCGTGGAACATTGGGAAGTTCTATGGCGAGACTCCGCAATTGATCTTCGGCAGTATTGGAAACGACGATGGTCATTTGCCGGCATATCCTTCGGCGTCGAGCGCCTGCAAATAGGTGATGGAGCGCGCAACGAAGCCAAAGAGGAGTTTGACGTTGTAGAGCACGCTCTGCACGCAATAGTCGGGAGAGGTGGTGGCGGCGCAATCTTCGAGAAGGATGACGTCGTAACCGAGGAAAGTCGCGTCCTCGAGCGTGGTCATGACGCACTGGTCGAGATTGACCCCGCAGACCAGAAGGGTTGTGACGCCGAGATTGCGCAGAACGGCATCGGTCTCGCAGTCCCAGAATGCGCTGAAGCGATGCTTGGTGATCTGATAGTCGCCGGTGCCGGGGTTGATCTCGTCAACCACTTGCGCGCCCCAGCTCCCCGCTGCAATCACCTCTGACCGCGTGCCGGGCACCGGCTGACCGAGATTGGTCTCATTGCCCCGCGGATTGTGCGCGTGCTGCAAGGACGGCGCGATATTGAGCAGGTCCTTGCGCACGCCCCAATTGACCCAGACGACCGGGATGCCGGTAGCGCGACTTGCCGCGATCGCTCTGCCAAGCGGCTCGATCGGCTTCCGGTTCGGGGTGATGTCGATGCCCCTCGAATGCAGCCAGCCGCCTTCGGTACAGAAATCATTCTGCATGTCGACGATCAGCAGCGCCGTCTTGTTGGCATCGATCGTTACCGTCTGCGGTTCCGCATCGAGAAAGAGCGGACGAAGCGGACGGGCAGGTCGGCTCATGTCGACATGGTCATGACTGACCTGCCAGCCGCGGCTGGCATCGTGTCCCATCAGGATCTTTGGCTGTCCACCAGGTTTGGGTGCCACGCTCATGGTCATCTCCTTGAAAGAGTGGGCGGGACCGAAGCCCCGCCCCAGCCAGGTCAGTTGGTCGAGCCGATCACGCCCTGAACCAGGAAGTCCATGCTTTCGATGGCGGTCATGTCGAGGGCCGAGCCGGAAGCCACAGCTTCCGAACCATCCTGTTTGACGATGGGGCCGCTCCAGATGTCGAAGCTTCCGCCGACGATCTCGTCCTTCTTGGCGAGCACCGCTGCCTGCACCTCTGCAGGCACGGCATCGCCAAAGGGATCAAGCACGGCTGCCCCGCCGGCCAGATCGCTGCGCAGATGCGAGGGGGTCCATGTGCCGGCATGAATTTCGGTGACCAGCTGTTCCATCATCGGTCCCCAGTTCCAGGATACGCCGGTCAGCCAGGCGGCCGGCGCGCGATCCATCACATTGACGTCCTTGCCAATGATGTGGATGCCGCGTTTTTCTGCAGTCTGGGCGATGGTGATAGGGCTGTCCACCTGCTCGGCAATGACGTCGATCCCTTCATCGGCAAAGGCATTGACCGCATCGGCTTCCTTTTGCGGTTCCCACCAGCCACCAGTCCAGACAACTGTGACCGTTGCGTCAGGGTTGACCGATTGAGCGCCCAAGGTGAAGGCGTTGATGGAGCGGAACAGCTGCGGGATCTGGAAAGCGCCGATGAAGCCCAGCTTGCCCGTCTCCGACTTTTCGCCTGCGGCAACGCCGGCCAGATACATGCCGTCGTCGCTGTCAGCCCAATAGGTGCCGACATTGTCGGAGGTCTTGAGACCACCGGCATGCAGGAACTTTACGTCGGGGTACTTCTCGCCCAGCGAGATGGCATAGTCGAGATAGCCATAGCTGGTGGCGAAGATGATGGAGTGGCCAGAATTGATCAGGCGTTCCATCACCTGTTCGACTTCGGCTGATTCAGGAATGTTCTCGATGGCCGTGGTTTCAATGCCATCGAGCTTCTCCTCCAGGTAGAGGCGACCGAGATCCATGGACATGTTGTAGCCGTAGTCGGCGGCCGGGCCGACATAGATGAAGCCGATCTTGTTGTCGTCTGCCGCAGCGGGAAGAGCGATCAGCGCCGTAGCGGCCAGCGCCGCGCCAAGCAGGTGTTTGAGCGTCATGGTTGGGTCCTTGCACCGAATTAGTAATCGCATGCTTACTAAAGCAATCGGCGTGCCAATCCTGTCCACACGGTTCGCCCAGCGAAACGCATTTAGTAAAAAATCATATACTTAAAAGACTTGCGAGGTTGGCCACTTAACGTCGCGAACCCGCCCACGAAGCCGGTGGGCCGCCGAGCTGATGCCGTGAAACAGACCACTGCTCAGGCAACAGGCGGACGCTGCCCAAATAATCATCACATTCGTCAGCGCGATGGTGGGGGCGCCAGGAATGCGGCCAGCATAGTGCGCGCCAGGACGCTGTGTTCCTCGTGCCATACGGGCGTAAGCAATGCATCGTTCCAGATCGCCGAGAGTGTGTAGGCGTTGGACTTATGGAAATAGGAGAGCGCGACCATCATTACATAGAGGTGCAGCGCATCGATCCCGGCCCGCACAACGCCCTTCGCCTCTCCACGCCGCAAAAGCGTATCGATATGCTCCACCACAGGGGAGGCAACCGTTGGGGTGGCCACCGACGTTCTGAGATAGCTGCCCTCGAGCAGGTTTTCCGCCGAGAGCAGACGGATCAATTCGGGATGCTTGGCAAAGTGCCCAAAGATGAAGTCGAACATGGTCAGCAGACCGTCCATAGGCTCTGCAGCAGAGACATCGAGCTTGAGCTCTTCGGTCCGCAACTCCCCTAGAACATGCTCGAGAACGGCCACGTAAAGGCCGGCCTTGTCCACGTAGTAATGGTAGACCATGCGAGCATTGACGTCTGCATCCTTGCAGATGCTCTCGATGCGTGCGCCCGAAAATCCATTCCTGGCGAACTGGGCGATGGCGGCCTTCAGAATCCGGTCGCGGGTTTCCGCGATATTAGCCTGCCGGGGACCAGGTGGCGGCCCGATCCGCTTCTTCGCTGCCCGCATTCGTGCCTCCATGCTGGACGCTTGACTAACCCCGCAGAAAAAAGACTGCAAGTTGCGGACACCAACCGGCGTCCAATGCGCGGGATTCCCGCCCAGGATTGCGACATCACCGGCAAGTTTCACGGCAGCTTTCGGGTGTTTGCAAGGCCGGCTCGAACGACTGATTTGGGGCGCGTTGCTGCTCGGCGGCTTTTCAATTCTCTTCAAGTACGCGCCTTGGGTCGTATCGGTCCAAAATCGACCAAAGCGCTCACCGATTTACGCGCCACTCACGCAGCTCTTGTGTCCATTGCCCCATAGGCCCGGAGACGCAGGTGTGAACTTGCGTTGGAAGCAATAGCCGTTTGAGCCACACTATACGTAGTGACGAGCCATCCTATGGCTCTGCCTACAACGGCGTATGCGGGTCGATAGCGAATCGCAAAGCACTACTTGCGAATGATTTGCAATTGCATTATCTGTGAAGCCGTTCACATCTGGAGTTGCCAATGCGCCGCCTGCTGTCTGCCCTGTTTCTCGCCGCCCCACTGGCCATGACCTTGCCTGCCCTGAGCCTGCCCGCCATGGCGCAGGAGCGGCTCAAGGCCGTGACGACCTTTACCATTTTGGCCGACATGGCCCAGAACGTGGCCGGGGACGCAGCCGATGTGGTCTCGATCACCAAGCCGGGCGCCGAAATCCATAACTACCAGCCGACGCCAGGCGATCTGCTGGGTGCGCAGGACGCTGATTTGGTGCTCTGGAACGGCCTCAACCTCGAGCAGTGGTTCGCCCAGTTTCTCGACAATCTGCCCGATGTGCCCAGCGTCGTGCTGACCGAAGGCATCGAGCCAATTGGCATTGGCGAAGGGCCATACGAGGGCAAGCCCAATCCACATGCCTGGATGTCGCCGACAGATGCCCTGGTCTATGTCGAGAACATTCGCGCCGCCTTCGTTGAGGCCGATCCGGCCAATGCCGAGATCTACAATGCCAACGCCGAAGCCTATGCAGCCGAAATCACTGCGACGGTGGAGCCGATCCGCCAGGCGCTGTCGGCCATTCCAGAGGAAGACCGGTGGCTGGTGACCTCTGAAGGCGCCTTTTCCTACCTGGCGCGTGATTTCGGCTTGAAGGAACTCTATCTCTGGCCAATGAACGCCGATCAGCAGGGAACGCCAAAACAGGTGCGCAACGTTATTGATGCAGTGCGCGAAAACGATATCCCGGTAGTCTTTTCGGAGAGCACCATTTCGTCCAAGCCAGCCGAGCAGGTGGCGCGCGAGACTGGCGTCAAATATGGCGGCGTGCTCTATGTTGACTCGCTCTCGGAAGCGGACGGGCCGGTTCCCACCTATCTCGATCTGCTTAAAGTGACCACGCAAACCATTGCCGCAGGATTGACCCCGTGAAAGACAATGCAGGCCCCGGCATTGCAATCAACGACATCACCGTTGCCTATCGCAACGGCACGACGGCCCTGAGGCATGCCAGCTTCACCAGCCCGCGCGGTTCGATTACTGCGCTGGTTGGCGTCAACGGCGCGGGCAAGTCGACCATCTTCAAGGCCATCATGGGCTTTGTTACCGTAGTGAGCGGCTCCATCTCCATCCTCGGGCAGGAAGGCCGGCAAGCCCAGCGCCAGAACAAGGTGGCCTATGTGCCGCAGTCCGAGGATGTGGACTGGAACTTTCCGGTGCTGGTGGAAGACGTGGTGATGATGGGCCGGTTCGGCCACATGAACATGCTGCGCATGCCGCGCGCCAGCGACCGAGAAAAAGTCGCCGCCGCGCTCGGCCGGGTCAACATGACCCAATATGCCAAGCGCCAGATCGGCGAATTGTCCGGTGGGCAGAAAAAGCGCGTCTTCCTTGCCCGCGCGCTGGCGCAGGAAGGCGAGGTGATCCTGCTCGACGAGCCCTTTACCGGGGTCGACGTCAAGACAGAGGAGGCGATCATCGCCCTGCTGCGTGATCTACGCGACGAGGGCAAGGTGATCCTGGTCTCCACCCACAATCTTGGCTCGGTACCCGAATTCTGCGACCGCACCGTGATGGTCAAGGGTACGGTGCTGGCCTATGGGCCGACATCGGAAGTTTTTACCCGCGACAAGCTCGAAGAAGCCTTTGGCGGCGTGTTGCGCCATTTCGTGCTCTCCGGCCAGGGTCTGCACGCCGATGACGATCCGCGCCACCTTTCAGTGCTGACCGATGATGAACGACCGCTGGTTTTCTACGGCGAAAAGGGCAAGGAAGAACACCAGCAGTCGAGCGGCGAGAAATGATCGAGACGCTGCTCGAGCCATTTTCCTATAGCTACATGGTCAATGCCATGTGGGTGTCAGCGCTGGTCGGCGGCGTCTGCGCCTTCCTGTCGGCATATCTCATGCTCAAGGGCTGGTCGCTGATCGGCGACGCACTTTCGCACTCCATCGTGCCCGGTGTGGCCGGAGCCTACATGCTGGGCCTGCCCTTTTCGCTCGGAGCCTTTCTCTCGGGCGGCCTTGCCGCAGGCGCCATGCTGTTTCTTTCCCAGCGCACCAAATTGCGTGAGGACGCCGTCATCGGGTTGATCTTTACCGGCTTTTTTGGCCTGGGCCTGTTCATGGTCTCGGTCTCGCCCACCTCGGTGGACGTGCAATCGATCGTCCTGGGCAATATCCTAGCCATCACGCCGCAAGACACGCTGCAATTGGTGCTGATTTCGGTGGTGACACTGGCCGTGATGCTAGTGATCTGGAAGGATCTGATGGTCACCTTTTTCGATGAGAGCCATGCCCGCTCCATTGGCCTGCGGACCACCCGGCTCAAGGCAATCTTCTTCACCCTATTGAGCGCGGCCACGGTCGCCGCCATGCAGACGGTCGGGGCGTTTCTGGTCATCGCCATGGTGGTCACGCCAGGTGCCACGGCCTATCTGCTGTCGGACCGTTTTCCGCGCCTCATCCTGATTGCGATTGCCGTGGGCGTGCTCTCCTCGTCCATCGGGGCCTATCTGAGCTATTTCCTCGACGGCGCCACCGGCGGCATTATCGTCGTGTTGCAGACCCTGGTGTTCCTCACCGCCTTCATATTTGCGCCCAAGCACGGCTGGCTGGCGGCGCGCCGGCGCCTGGCGCAGGAGGCAAACTGATGGCCTGGTATGAAATGGCGCTCTGGCCGTTCCAATTGCCCTTCATGGTGCAGGCCATGGTGATCGCCGTTCTGGTGGCGGTGCCCACGGCCCTGCTCTCTTGCTTTCTGGTGCTCAAGGGCTGGTCGCTGATGGGCGACGCGATTGCCCATGCCGTGCTGCCCGGCGTCGTACTGGCCTATATGGTGGGCCTGCCGATCGGCATCGGCGCCTTTATCGCAGGCATGGTCTGTGCGCTCTCCGTCGGTTTTCTCAAGGAGCATAGCCGGATCAAGGAGGATACGGTGATGGGCGTGGTGTTTGCCGGTCTGTTTGGCCTGGGCATCGTGCTCTACACCGCTATCACCACCGACGTGCATCTCGACCATATCCTGTTTGGCAATATGCTGGGGGCGAACGGGGCCGACATTCTGCTGGCTATCGTTATCGCCCTGGCGGTGGTGCTGGTGGTCGGCGCCAAGTGGCGCGATCTGATGCTGTTCATCTTCGATGCGCAGCAGGCCGGCGCCATCGGGCTCAATACGCGCCTGCTCCATTATGGCCTCCTGGCCATGATCTCGCTGACCATTGTGGGCGCCCTGCAAGCGGTGGGAATGATCCTGGTCATTGCCCTGCTTATTGCCCCGGGCGCCATTGCCTTCCTCATCACCCGCCGCTTCGGTATGATGTTGCTGGTGGCGATGGGCGTGTCGGTCGGCTGCAGCCTCTTGGGCGTCTATTTGAGCTTCTTTCTCGACAGCGCCCCGGCGCCGACCATCGTCCTGTTGATGAGCGCATGCTTCATCCTGGCCTTCATCGCAACGCAAAGGCGCCGGGTGGCTGCGGTCTAGGACGCGCACTCCGCAGGCGCGCCAATACTTTCCGCGGTTAAGCAGGCCAGTACACAATGCCTGCAGCTCCCTCGCAAGGGGCACACTGCTGCGCGCGGATCAGTACCCGTCGGCATTATCGCCCACCAGGATTTCGCGCTTGCCGGCGTGGTTGGCCGGGGAAATGACGCCCTCGTTTTCCATGCGCTCGATCAGCGTGGCGGCCTTGTTGTAGCCGATCGCCAGGCGCCGCTGGATATAGGAGGTGGAGGCTTTCTTGTCGGTCATCACGATATGGACGGCCTTGTCATAGAGCTCGTCGCCCGAGCCGGGATAGCTCTCGTCGCTGGTGCCGCCACCTTCGCCAAAGCCGCCCTCGTCTTCCTCGGTGATATTGTCGAGATAGTCCGGCGTGCCCTGGCTCTTGAGATGAGCGACGACCGATTCCACCTCATTGTCCGAGACAAAGGCACCATGCAGGCGCTTGGTGCGGCCGCCCGAAGCCATGTAGAGCATGTCGCCATTGCCCAGAAGCTGTTCGGCGCCCTGCTCGCCCAGAATGGTGCGACTGTCGATCTTGGACGTCACCATGAAGGAGATGCGCGTCGGGAAATTGGCCTTGATCGTGCCGGTGATGACGTCCACGGACGGGCGCTGGGTGGCCGTGACCATGTGAATGCCGGCAGCACGCGCCATCTGCGCCAGGCGCTGGATGGCGCCTTCGATATCCTTGCCCGCAACCATCATCAGGTCGGCCATTTCGTCGACGATGATGACGATATAGGGCAAGGGCTCGAGATCGAATTCTTCGCTTTCGAAGATTGCCTCGCCGGTTTCACGGTCAAAGCCGGTCTGCACCGTGCGGGTGATCGTGCGGCCTTCCTTGTTGGCCTCGGTGACCCGCTGGTTGAAACCATCGATGTTGCGCACACCGATCTTGCTCATCTTGCGGTAGCGGTCTTCCATCTCGCGCACCGCCCATTTGAGCGCCACGACCGCCTTTTGCGGATCGGTGACCACCGGGGTCAGCAGATGCGGGATGCCGTCATAGATCGAAAGCTCGAGCATCTTCGGGTCGATCATGATCATGCGGCACTGCTCGGGCGTCATCTGATAGAGCAGCGAGAGAATGAAGGTGTTGATGCCCACCGACTTGCCCGAACCGGTGGTGCCGGCGATGAGCAGGTGCGGCATGCGCGCCAGATCGGCAATGACGGGTTCGCCGCCAATGGTCTTGCCCAGGCAGATCGGCAGTTTGCCCTTCATCTTCTCGAAGTCGGACGAAGCCAACATCTCGCGGAAATAAACGGTCTCGCGGGTCTGGTTGGGCAGCTCGATACCAATGGCGTTGCGGCCGGGAACCACGGCGACACGGGCCGAGATGGCGCTCATCGAGCGGGCGATATCGTCGGCCAGCGAAATGACGCGGCTCGACTTGATACCAGGAGCCGGCTCCAGCTCGAACAGGGTCACCACCGGGCCGGGGCGGACATTGATGATGTCGCCCTTGACGCCGAAATCGGCCAAGACGGCTTCAAGTTGACGGGCCATTTCCTCGAGCCGCTCGGGGGCATGCTCTGGCATCGGGCCGCCGCGCTTGGGTTCAGCCAGCAGGCTGAGTTCGGGCAGCTCGAACCCGCAAGGCTCGTCAAGCAGCGAACCCTGGGCCTCGCGGAAGACACGCTGGCCCTGCGCCGGGCGCGGCGCGGGTGCGGTGACGCGTGGGGCGGCCGGATCGGCGGGATGGAAGCGCGAATCACCACGCTGGGTGCGCGCCGGCATGGGCGCATCGGGGACGAAAGGAATATCGTCTTCTTCCGGCTCATCGGGATAGTCGATGGCAGTATCGTCATAGTCCGATTGCGCCAGAACGCGCGCCGTGGGTTCAAAGCTTGGCTCGACATGCTGGACCGGGGAATGAATGCGACGCTGCGGCGCGGCAGCAACCGGTCCGCGATCGGCATGGACCTGAGGCTCGGGTGCGTGCATGGGCGGCTCGGTGGCATGTTCGAAATCGGCACTGTCCTGGGCGGCACGGCGCGCCGCGTGTGCCGCCTTGGCGCGGCGGAAAGCGGTGCGCAGGGAATAGCCCATATGCACAACCGCACCCATGGCCACTTCGACAATCGGGTTGGGCTCGCGTTCGTCTTCCTCGGCGGCCTGCCGCGCCGAGGGCTTTGCGGGCTTGGCCGGAATGGACGTACCCAGACCCATGGCGATCCAGAACAGGGCCAGGGCCGGTGCGCTAAGGATGATGGCAAACAGGGTCGAGGTGAGCGGCTGCGGGTCGCCGCCAGCAATCAGACCGGCCAGATTGGTGAACAGCATGCCGGCAAGGCCGCCTAGCCCGGTCGGCAGGGGCCACGTGTCGGGCATGGCCACGAAAGCGAAGACCCCCGCGAACAACAGGACCGCGCCGAGCCAGGCGCCAAGGCGCAGCCCTGCACGGGTGACCACATGGCGGCGCGCCATGGCCCAGCCCCAAAGTGCCAGGGGGACCACCATGACCAGACCCGCAAGCCCAAGGAACTGGAACACCAGATCGGCGATGACGGCGCCGGGATAGCCAAGCCAGTTGGCCGGCGCCTTGGCAGTCGCCAGCGACAACGACGGATCGTCGACCGACCAGGAGGCGAGCGCTGCCAGTACGATAGCGCACAGCCCCAACACGATCAGGCCGGCGATCCGCAAGGGAATGCGAATGGCAATGGCCGGCGGCGGCATCGGTGCCTTGGCCGAGCGGCCCGGATTACGGGCAGCGCGGGCAGGCAGGCTGCGGACTTCGTCGAGGGTCGGAATGGGATGGCTGGGCATGAAACGCATTACTCACTGTCGGCCCGCAAACCATCGAAGTGGGCCGTAATGGCGTCATGCTATCCGGGTGTGGTTAATCGCGTGCTAACCATCGCCCAATGGGCAAAAGGAACGGACGGCACCGAAGCGCCGCCCGCCAGAACCGACCTAGTTGTAGGCCCGCTCGCCATGGGTCGAGAGATCGAGGCCATCGCTTTCGGCCTGTTCAGACACCTTGGCGCCACCGAACAGCGCCTTGACGATGAGCATGGCAATCAGCGCCACCACACCGGACCAGACCACCGCCACGATGACGCTGGTGAGCTGCACCATGAACTGGCCGCCCATGTCGTAGCCCTCGAGCGGATAGCCGCCGAAGGAGGGATTGGCGACGATGGCGGTACCCAGGGCACCGACAATGCCGCCAACGCCGTGAATGCCAAAGACATCGAGGCTGTCGTCATATTTAAGCATGGGCTTGAGATTGACCACGGCCCACAAGCAGACCAGACCTGCCACGCCGCCGAGCACGATGGCACCACCGACGCCGGAGAAGCCAGCGGCCGGGGTGATCGCGACAAGACCCGCCACAGCACCCGACACCGCGCCCAGGGCCGACGCATGGCCGCGGGTGATCCGCTCGCCCACGGCCCAGGCCAGGGCACCGGCGGCCGGAGCCAGAACGGTGTTGATCAGGGCCACTGCGGTCAACGCATTGGCTTCCAGATTCGAGCCGGCATTGAAACCGAACCAGCCGAACCAGAGCAGGCCCGTGCCAATATAGGTCATGACCAGATTGTGGGGGGGAATGGGTTCCTTGAGATAGCCCTTACGCGCACCCAGCATCAGGGCTGCGACCAGAGCCGCCACACCTGAATTGATATGCACCACGGTGCCGCCGGCAAAGTCATAGGCGCCCATGTTGAACAGCAGACCCGGACCGGACCAGACCATGTGCGCCATGGGCACATAGGAGAAGGTGAACCAGATGGCGAGGAACGCCATCAGCGCGCCGAATTTCATCCGTTCAGCAATGCCGCCCACGATCAAGGTCGAAGTGATGCAGGCAAAGGTGAGCTGGAACGCCACAAAGACCATTTCGGGCAGTTCGTAACCGGCCGTAAATGTCTCCGCGGTGGATTCAAGCGTCACGCCGGAGAGGAAGAATTTGGAGAAATCGCCGAAAAAGGCAGACAGCCCGCCTTCGGTGGGACCGGCAAAGGCCAGCGAATAGCCATAGGCCACCCAGAGAATGGCGATCATGGAAAAGCCCATGAACACCTGGGTCAAGACGCTCAGGATGTTCTTGGCGCGTACCAGGCCACCATAGAACAGGGCCAGGCCCGGCACGGTCATGACGATCACGACCATGGTCGAGACCAGCATCCATGCCACGTCACCCTTGTCGACTACCGCGGCGGCGGTTTCTGCTGCGGCGTCCTGCGCGGCAGCCGGCAGAGCCATGAGGAGGGAGGCCAAAGTTGCGCCCCCCAGAACTTTGGACAGATTCATTGCGTTTTGTCTCCGGGTTGGGAAGCGGCTTAAAGCGCGGAAGCGCCGGTCTCGCCGGTACGGATTCGAGTCACGGCCAAGAGGTCGAGTACGAAGATCTTGCCATCGCCGATGCGACCGGTCTTGGCCGCCTCGCGGATCGCGATAGCGACCTGATCGGCCAGGTCGTCATCGACCGCGATTTCGAGCTTGAGCTTGGGCAGGAAGTGCACGGCATATTCGGTGCCGCGATAAATCTCGGAATGCCCCTTCTGCCGGCCATAGCCCTTGACCTCGGTGACGGTCACGCCGTGCACGTCGAGCGATGTGAGCGCCTGCCGGACCTCTTCGAGGCGGGACGGCTTGATGATGGCAACCACCAGTTTCATGTGACCCCCTTTGGCGCCGCGACGGCGCGTGCTGGAACGTCACAGAAGAGTCAAACCCCGTGCCAAATGAACCGGCAGCGATTTTACTTTTTATTACAGTCTCTTATGAAGCACGGACGCAAAGGGCCCTGGAAATGAGCAATCATTTGCCCAATTTCCATGCAGAAAATTTTCGTTATGCTTATTTTTCAGGCATCTTGCCAGGGGTGTGCAGTCCGCGCGTTTTGCGAGTGGGAAGCCTCTGTGGCGGGCCAAGAGGGACGCGGGCTGCACGCCGCTGGCAAGCGGCGGGTGGCCGGACCCAAGAGGCCCGGCCACCCAGAATTAAGAGTTACTTGAACTCGGGATAGGCTTCGACGCCCACTTCGGCCTTGTCGAGACCCAGATCTTCGTCCTCGGCGGTCGGGCGCAGGCCCATGATCGACTTGAGGATGAACCAGACCACGAAGCTCACCACGAAGACGAAGATGCCAACGATGATGATCGAGATCAGCTGACCACCCAGGGTCGCATCGGGGTTAGTGAAGACCACGGCGATCGTGCCCCAGATACCGGCCAGCAGGTGAACCGGAATGGCGCCGACCACGTCGTCGAGCTTGAGGCGATCAAGCAGCGGGACGGAGAACACCACGATCAGGCCGCCAACGGCACCGATCAGCGATGCTGTACCCAGACCCGGGGTCAGCGGCTCAGCGGTGATAGCCACAAGACCGGCCAGCGCACCGTTGAGTACGAAGGTCAGGTCGACCTTCTTGTAGATGATGGCGGTCGCGATCAGGGCGGCAAGCGCACCGCCGACGGCACCGGCATTGGTGTTGGCCATGATGCGACCGACATCGGCCACGTCGCCCACCGAGCCCATGGCGAGCTGGGACGCACCGTTAAAGCCGTACCAACCCATCCACAGGATGAAAACGCCGAGCGTGGCCAGCGGCATGGAGGAGCCGGGCATGGCGTTGACCGAACCATCTGCATTGTACTTGCCGCGACGGGCGCCGAGCAGGATGACGCCGGCCAGAGCGGCCCAGCCGCCCACAGAGTGCACAACGGTGGAACCGGCGAAGTCGAGGAAACCGAACTGGCTGTCGAGGAAACCGCCGCCCCACTTCCAGGATGCCTGGATGGGGTAGATCAGCGCAGTCAGGACCGCGGTGAAGATCAGGAAGGGCAGCAACTTGATGCGTTCAGCCAGCGTGCCCGAAACGATCGAGGCCGTGGTGGCGCAGAACATCACCTGGAAGAAGAAGTCCGAGCTGGTGGCTGCATAGGAGAAGTCGTCCGCGCCATCGGCGGTGATACCCACGGCTTCGAGGATCGCGATGCCGAAGGCACCCAGATAGCCGCCAGTCTCATCCGAGCCCATGGCCCAATTGCCCAGCGGATACATCAGATTGTAGCCGATGACGTAGTACATCAAGCACGCCACGGCAAAGAGCGAGACGTTCTTCAAGAGCTGCATGGATACGTTCTTGGTGCGGACCATGCCCGCTTCGACCATGGCGAAGCCTGCGGCCATCCAGAACACCAGGATACCGCCCAGGATCATCAGGAACGAGTTGAGAATGAACACCACGTCGGCGGAAACGCCTTCGCTCAGTGTTGCGGCAGCTTCTTCGGCGGGGGCCGCGTCCTGGCCAAGGGCAGGAAGCGACAGCAGCAGCGAGGCCAGCGCCACGCCACCCGCGATCTTTAGGGGAGTCTTGAACCCTGTCATTGTCTTTTTTCTCCTTGAATCGGTGGCGTCAAAGCGCGGAAGCGCCGGTTTCACCGGTGCGAATGCGGGTGACGGCGAGAAGATCGAGGATGAAGATCTTGCCATCGCCGATACGGCCGGTCTGGGCAGCATCGCGGATGGCCGCGCTCACCGCGTCGGCAATGCCGTCATCGACGGCAATCTCGACCTTGAGCTTGGGCAGGAAGTGCACGGCATATTCGGTGCCGCGATAGATTTCGGAATGACCCTTCTGGCGGCCATAGCCCTTCACCTCGGTCACGGTCATGCCGTGGACATCGAGTGAGTTGAGCGCCTGGCGCACCTCCTCGAGCCTTGATGGTTTGATGATTGCAACCACCAGTTTCATGCTTGCCCCCTTTCTGCCTTGGGTGTTCGATGCCCAACAGGACTCAAGACCCGTGCCAGATTGCACTGCCTCATTTTTAATTGTTTATTTCCAATAACTTGCTTGAGAACCCCGAGCCCATCCGGCTTTCTGGCGATGGCAAGGCAAGCACCACTTGCCTATAATTGTTGCACTAAATTTCCATAAACCGTCAACTGCTCATCTTTTGGGCATTTCAGCCGCGGCAACGATGCGCTTGCCTCACAAGCGGTCAGGACGGACAATGCCGGGCAAGGAGATCAGCATGTCCAAACACAGCGCCGAGCGGCATGACGTCATCATTGTGGGGGGTGGTCCGGTGGGCCTGACCATGGCGCTGGCCCTGGTTCGATCGGCGCCGGGCGTTCGGGTGGCGCTGGTCGACCGGCGGCCGCTTTCCGTGCCGCGGGACAACCGCGCCTCGGCCATTGCTGCCGGCGTGCGCCGGGTGTTCGAGGCGCTGGGCGTCTGGGATGAGATGGAGAGCCAGTCCCAGCCTGTTGCGAGCATGCATATCACCGATTCGGGGACCGGCGATTTGGCGCGCCCGTTGTTCCTGCGGTTCGATGGCGATGTGGTACCTGGCGAAGCCTTTGCCCATATGGTGCCCAATCAGGCCAGCGGCGCAGCACTGCTTGGTGCAGTCCAAGACGATATCACGGTGATCGCGCCGGCCGATATCAGCGATTGGAGTGCCGAGGGCGCATTTGGGGGCCTGACACTGGGCGATGGCAGGGTGCTTGCGGCGCCGCTGATCATTGCGGCGGACGGGGCTCAGTCCAATTTGCGGCAACGCGCCGGTATCGACACCATCGGGCACGATTATGGGCAGATGGGCCTGGTCGCCACGATTGGCCATGAACTGCCCCATGATGGCGTTGCCTATGAGCATTTCCGGCCGGCAGGGCCTTTTGCCAGCCTGCCTTTGCCCGGCAATCGATCCTCGCTGGTCTGGACCGAGACGGCTCAGACCGCGCCGCGCTTGCTGGCGATGTCCCCCGAAGACCTGGCAGTGGAAATCGAGGCCGTGATGGGCTCGACGCTGGGCCAGGTCACCCTGGAAGACAAGCTGATGGGCTTCCCATTGCACCTGCAATTGGCCAGGAGCTTTGTCGGGCCAAGGCTGGCGCTGATTGGCGATGCCGCCCATGTGGTGCATCCGATTGCCGGTCAGGGGCTCAATCTGGGCCTCAAGGACGTGGCCGCCCTGGCGGAGGTGATCGTGGATGCGCTGCGGCTGGGCCTTGACCATGGGGCGCCGGACGTTCTGGAGCGCTATCAGGCCTGGCGCCGGCTGGATACGGCCTCCATGGCGGTGGTGACCGATGGGATGAACCGGCTTTTTTCCAATGACCTTGCCCCGGTTCGAGCCCTGCGCGACTTTGGGCTGGGACTGGTCGATCGCGCCGGGCCGGTGAAATCGGCACTCATCCGGGCCGCCTCCGGAATCGGTGGAGGCGCGCCGAAACTTCTCAGTGGGCTGCCAATCTGACGCCCAGCATAGCCCACCCAGTGTGCGCGTGGACAAGCTCGCCTATTTCGAGTGACGCTGGATTTCCTCCGGCTCAACAGAGCGGGCCTCCTCAAGGCTCAAGAGCGGCACGCCCTTGCGGATGGGAAAGGCCAGCCGGGCGGCGACCGAGATCAGTTCAGACTTGTCGTCCGACAGGGTCAGCCGCGTCTTGGTGAGCGGACAGACCAGCATTTCGAGCGTAGGAACGTCGAGCACATGGCGCGGATCGAGCGGTTCATTGCCCATCAGTTGAGCGGCGCGGCGCCGTCCGAGCCGCCCCGCGCCATTTCATATTCGGTCATGGCGATCAGCGTTTCGGCGCGCTCTTCCAGCGTCCTGGCTTCGAGCAGGACCTGCTTTTCCGCCGCGCCGTAGGGCGAGACCATGCAGCAGAAATTGACGAGGTCCGCTGTACCGGTGGATTCGATCTCTTCCCAGTTGAGCTCGAAATTGGCGTATTCGGCATAGTCGCGCATCATCTTGACGAAGCGGGTGCGATCGACCGCCTCTTCGCCGTGATTGCGGGCAAAATCGGCCTCATAGCCCTCCGCAGAAATCACGCCCTGTCGATACGGGGTGAGCACGGTCAATTCATGCACCAGACGGAAACGGGTCACCCCTTCCAGGATGATGAAATAGCGGCCATCGCCGCTTTCCTCGAAATGCGTCAGGCGGCCCAGGCACCCCACCGATTGCAGTGGGGCGTGCCCCTTGGGGCTCTCCTCGCTGGTGTCCTCGGGCTGGATCAGGCCGATCAACCGGTCGCCCCGCAGGGCCGCATCCACCATCTCGATATAGCGCGGCTCGAAAATGTTGAGCGGACGATGCGAAAAGGGCAGCAACAGCGCCCCGCTGAGCGGAAACACCGGTACAGACTTGGGCAGGTCGGCCGGGCTGGTCGGTCGTTTGGGCATCAAATTTCCTGTTACGAGAAGAGCACGGTCGAGAGCATACGACGGCCCTTGAGCGTAGCTGGATCCTTGGGCCCCCAGGCTTCAAACAATTCGAGCAGCTTCTTGCGCGCCGCATCCTCGTTCCAGCTACGGTCGCGCTTGAAGCTGGCCACCAGCGCTTCAGCCGCCTCAAGCCGCTTGCCCTCGGCATTGAGCACGACGGCCAGATCAAGACGGGCCTGGTGATCGTCCGGATTGGCGGCGATGGCCGCTTCAAGCGTCGCGGCTTCGGACAGACCCGCCGCCTCCTCCTTGAGGCGGATGGCGTGCATGTGTGCGCCATAGGCATCGCCGGTCCGCTTGTCTTCGGGCACCATCTCCAGCGTGGCCTTGGCCTGGTCGATCTCACCGGCACCAATATAGACCCCGGCGAGGCCAATCAGCGCATCGGCATTGTCGGGCGCGTGCTGCAACACCATGGCGAAAATCTGTGCCGCCTGATTCACATCGCCTGCCGCAATCGCTCCTTGAGCCACTTCGAGGGCCTGGGAAATCTGGGCTTCGAGCGAATCGCCACCACCGGTGGGCTGGCCCGCACCGGCAGGGGCGGCGGCAATCAGCTTTTCGGCAAAGCGGCGCACTTCGCCCTCGGGCATGGCGCCCATGAACCCGTCGACCGGGCGTCCGCCGGAAAAGGCGAACACAGCCGGGATCGACTGGACCCCGAGCTGGCCGGCGATCTGGGGGTGCTCGTCGATATTGATCTTGACCAGCTTGATCTGCCCGGCCTTTTCGGTAACGACCTTCTCGATGGCCGGTCCGAGCTGGCGGCAGGGGCCGCACCAGGGGGCCCAGAAATCGACCAGAACCGGCACATCGAGGGAAGCATCGATGACATCGGCCTTGAAGCCGGCATCGGAGCCATCCCGGATGAGATCGGCGGGGACCGGGGCGGCGCCGGGGGCGCCATCAAAAGACAGGGTCATAATATTTCCACTCTTGGACTGGCAGGAAACGCAGCGTTTGCGGTCTTTTTGCGCCCGCAGACACCATGCTGGCAACCCCCGATTCCCACAGCATTTCGCAAAGATGACATAAAGGCAAAAAACCGGGTTGCAATCGGATCGGCGATTGGGCATATAGGCCCGCGTCGCCGCACTGCCAAGTGCAGCGGTCTGGAGTGCGGGTGTAGCTCAGGGGTAGAGCATAACCTTGCCAAGGTTAGGGTCGTGGGTTCGAATCCCATCGCCCGCTCCAATTTCCCGATTACCGGGACACGACAAAAGGCCGGACGCAAGTCCGGCCTTTGTTGTTTTGGGGCTGGCTGGATTGGGCCTTTGCACATGTGATCCGTCAGAGGCGACAGGCGCGTCACCCGGCATTTGAGCCTTGTGCGGCTCGACCGGAGCCACCCATCCGCATCGCGGATAAAATCTCTCCACCGGGGAAATCTGCCCTTCGGGCATGGCTCGAAGCCGCCCGGCCCTTCGGCTTGCGGATACACGGTAACGAACGGCCAGTGGCCCGGAAAGATGAACGTTCAAGGGCAAGAGCCACTGGCCGTTCGTCACGGAAACACGGATTTTCCACGGGTCCGGATTCAGGCGGCTGCCGCCACTCAAGCATAGCTTTCGTGGCCTTCTTGTTTCAAATCTCTCCACCGGAGAGATTTGTCCGGCAAGTGCCGGATCAACAGCGAAGTATTGCAGGTCCGGCTGCCGAGCTTCTACCCGCGTAAAGAGGCGCCCCTCTTCCCGGCCTCCCCGCCCGGCCCTGCTTCGGGGCCGCGTGTGTGGCGGGGATGGGGGGAGTATGGGGGAAGATTTTGGGGCGGGGATATCTTTTGCTCGGGGGCAGGTACCGACTCCATCCTAGCCATTGGCGACCGACATGGTCGATGTCCTCTTCTCGCTTTTTGTCGACGTTGGTCTAACAGTACGCTGGTTGTTGTAGTGACGTCGAAAATGGCTGACCCCAGAGCGGTTCGATGAACTGGTGGCGGTGTGAGGGGGCTCCCCCCCCCCCCCCTCACAGTTCTTCTAGGCGACCTGGCGGCCAGTGCGCCCCGCGGCGATGACTCCCATGAGCAATGCGGGATTCTTCACACCAATCTGCACCACTTCGTGGCTCTCCAGATCCATGATCATCACCATGTCACGGCCGTCGACGTAAATGCTGGACTGGAACTTGACAGCGTCCAGCAGTTCGAAAACGGTGTTGGGGTGCTGGAAAAGAAAACTGGCCGTGCTCTCATCCCAGCGGTTGGGAGCGATCTCCGCAATTGCGTCGTTCAGCGACTGCCAGCGAGCGTCATAGTAAGCGTCAAAATCCAGTCGAAACTGGAGCAGTTTTGTCGAACCCATCTTTGGGCCTTTCTGGCGTATTGCCATTGGCCCCAATGCACGCTAAACCCAAATTGCACAGAGGGAGTGCGCTCTTCTTTCGAAACGCAAGGATTGCGCCCGAATCATTGGGGGTGACCGTCAAGGTCATCCCCATTTTTATTGCGATTCATCTTCTGACTGAACGGAAAATAGTTTTCCACAGCCTGAATAGTCGACTGGCGGCGTAAACTGTCGAAAATAGTCTGCGGAAACAGATACTTACGAGGCGATCGCGGAGGGGCTGGTCTTGCCTCGCGGGCGAGCCCAGCTGGCGCCTCACTTCGCTGGGCGTCCGGTCTGCAACGAATTTCCCCACAGCCGGAATGGTGCCGAACAGTGCGGCAGCTGCCCGAGGGTGTGGCGGCGTTGCAAACGTGCTGGCGTTACCGCATGGCCATGCCCCTGGACGATGGAGAGGTCGGGTCGGGCAACACAGGCCAGACCTGCACAGCGTTTACCGCCGGCTCAGCAGGTTGATCTCGGATTCGGGCACCCGACCCTCGGTGTGCTCCATCGATTTGGATTCACTCGACAAGTCGCCCTCCTCGGCTGTCGCGTCGCTGCTCTCTTCATGGGGAGGCTGCGCAGGCCGGTCAGCCGAGGTTTCCAAGGTCTGGCGGGGAGCGGCATCCATCTGCACGATAGGCACGCCCTTGGGGAACACCACTTCGCGGGCAGGATCAGGCATTTCGATGCCGCCCTGGAGCAGAGCGTTCTTGGTTTGGCGCAGCAGCGCCGAATTGATTTTGGCCGGCGAGTACGAGACGCTGTCGAACCAGTAGAAAATGCGAAGATTGATCGTGGCGTCACCCAATTGATCGACCAGAACCAGCGGCTCTGGCTGGCCGAGAACCGCGGGGTGCTTGTTGAGCACCTCGCCGATCAACCGTTGTGCCAACGAAACCGAGGAATCGTAGCCGATCCCCACCATGAACTCGGCCCGGCGGCTGGGGATGGAGCTGTAATTCTTGATCGTGCTCTTGAACACGGTGGCATTCGGGATCTGTACATGGTTGCCGTCCAGCGTCAGCAGCACCGTGCTGCGTGTGTTCAGATTCTGCACGATCCCGGTGTGTCCGGCCACCTCGATCAGATCCCCGCCGGCAAATGGGTTGCGGATGCTCAATAGCAGGCTGGCGAGAAAGTTCTCGGCAATATCGCGAAACGCGAAGCCGATAATGATGCCGATCAGGCCGGTACCGCCCAGGACCGTGAGCGCCAATTGGGTCAGCCCGGCCACGCGGAGCACGAAATAGATGCCCAGTAGGAAGACCGGGATGGAGATGGCTCGGGCGACCACGCTGAGCAGAAGCGGTGATTCAATCCGGCCCGTCAGCACATGTCTGGCGACCCGTAGAACCAGTATGGAGATCAACCAGGCAACAGCAATGACGAGTGCGGCCAGAACCGCCAGCGGCCAGGCCTGTAGTGCCTGCTGTGCCAGACCTGCACTCTCGGCCCAGGCACGCCCGAAGGTTGAGCCGACGTCAGCATCGACGGCAATGCGGTTGACGACCGCAACCACACCCTGGGTCTTCTCCGCGAGATTTCCGGCCCAATTGCGGCGGAGCTGGCTATCGGTCGTGCCATCGAGAAAGGCGACGCCGTTGGTAACGGTGACTTGAGGCCCCTCGTACCATTCCGTGGCTCTCAGGATGTCGCGCAACCGAGTGGCAATTTGATCGTCAGAAGCCTCGGGGACGACCTCCACCTGCTGCGTCAGTGGCGCTTCTTCGATGCCGGCCGGTTCGGTGGGCTCCAGGAGCTCAGCCATGCTGGCAGAAGAAAAGAACAGCAGGAACGCCGCCGCGATCAGGCAGCAAATCCATTGCGCTGCCGCTTTTGTCCATCGTGCCACGCTAGTGCGCAGCGCGGTCAACGATGGTGGCGATTTCGCCAACGCTGTGATTGGTCAATTCCTTATCCAGGGACAATATGATGCTCTCCGAGACAGTCTTGTGCATCGTGTCGCGGAGCTGACCCAATGTCTGGGGATCAGCCGCCAGAATGAGATGCTGGAAGTCGTTGCCGTCTTTGCGCCGGAACAGGCCATCGGCCAGTTGTTTGGCGAAAGTGGCCTCGTCAGTCTGGCGCGGGGTCTGCTCTTCCGGTCTTGAGCCAGATGGCCCGTCCTCATCGAGGTTCTTGGGCGTCAGCCGCGCTTCCTCGCTCAGGCTCAGTTTTTCGTTGGTGCTCCGCGCGCGGAACAGGATCGCTTGGTGCCCGTCTGCAACCACGACAAGGGTTTGATCGGGGATTGAAACTGACTCGCCCATCGCTTGGCTCCTGTTGCGCGTCCGCTGGTGATGATCAAACTCAACTAGCGATCAGGAGAAACGTTCCAAGGACCTGCCGACCGACCGCCTCTGTCATTTGCAGTAGCACGCTGCTGCTCAATACAAAACACCCCCGGGGCGGGCCCGAGGGTGATAAGTCTTTTGGTTGGGAGTGCGGCTCCGCCACTCAAGCGTAGCTTTCGTGGCCTCCTTGCCTCAAATCTCTCCACTGGAGAGATTTGCCCTATCGGGAAGGCGCGGAGATCGCCACGCCTTCGGCGTTGAAGATATGGGCCTTGGCCGGGTCGAGATAGGCCTCAACGGTGGAGCCAAGGGCGACGTCGCGCTGGCCTTCGAGGACGATGGTGAGGGACTGGCCGTCCTTGGTGGTGGCATAGACCACGGTCTGGCCGCCAAGGTTCTCCACCAGGTCAACAATGACATCTGCGAACTTGACGCCCGAGCCATCGGCAATGGTGATGTGCTCGGGACGGATGCCAAGGGTGGTGGCGCCGGTGACGTCGCGGCCCAGGGAGACACTGGCCGTGCCGGTCTTGAGGGTGTTGTTTTCGACCGAGGTCGTCAGGAAGTTCATCTTGGGCGAGCCGATAAAGCCGGCGACGAACAGATTGCGCGGATCATTGTAGAGATCGAGGGGCGCACCGGCCTGCTCGATAATGCCGGCGCGCAGCACCACGATCTTGTCGGCCATGGTCATGGCCTCGACCTGGTCGTGCGTCACATAGATCATGGTGTTACCCAGATCATTGTGCAGCTTGGCGATCTCCACGCGCATGGCGACGCGCAGTTCCGCGTCGAGGTTGGACAGCGGTTCGTCGAACAGGAATATCTTGGGTTCGCGCACAATGGCGCGGCCAATGGCGACGCGCTGGCGCTGACCGCCCGAGAGCTGCTTGGGCTTGCGCTGCAGAAGCGGCTCGATCTTGAGGATTTCGGCCGCTTTCTGCACCCGCTGGGCGATTTCGGCCTTGGGCATTTTTGCCGTTTCGAGGCCGAAGGCCAGGTTCTTGTACACAGACATATGCGGATAGAGCGCATAGGACTGGAACACCATGGCGATGCCGCGCTTGGCCGCGGGCACCTCGTTCATGCGCTGGCCGTCGATCAGCAGGTCGCCCCCGGTGATCGGTTCGAGCCCTGCAATCATGCGCAGCAGGGTGGACTTGCCGCAGCCTGAGGGGCCCACAAAGACGGTGAACTCGCCCGGGTCGATGGTCAGGTCCACGCCGTGGATGACCTGCACATCGCCGTAGGCCTTCTTGATCTGCCGCAACTGGATGGAGGTTGCCATGGTTTTGTTCTCCTCGCTTTAGCGGAACTCGGCCGGGACCCAGCTCTGGTAGAGCGGGTGATCGGGACCGAGTGGCAGCGCGACTTCGGAATGGGTGGAAGAGGAGTGATAAAAGGCGGTGACCAATTCCAGTGCCCGACGGCTGTCGGCGCTGGTGACCGGCAATTCGCCCTTGCCGAAAATGGCATCGTGGAAGCGGGCCATCTGGGTCTGGAACCGCGAAGGCACGTGCTGCCAATTGGCCAGAGCCTCGTCGATGCGCGCCTTGACCTCGTCATTGCGCGGCAGGATTTTCCAGAGCTCCTTGCCCGGATTATAAGGGGCGTGGTCGCTCTCGATGGTGACGTTTTCAAACTGCAGGCGGATGCGGGTGATCTCGTCCACCGAGCCCAGGGTCGCGGTGAAGCTGGCCAGCGCACCGGACTTCATTTCGAGCGAGGCGGAAATGGTGTCCTCCACCTCGATCGGGTTGACGCGGGTGGCGACGCGGCCAAACACCTTGGCGATGTCGCCCATCAGATAGGTGAAGATATCGTGCGGGTGGATGGCATGGCCCATGAGGACGCCGCCCAGCTCGGTCTTCCACTTGCCGCGCCAGGGCACGGTATAATAGGGGGCTTCGCGGCGCCACATGGTTTCCACTGTGCCGCAATAGGGTTTGCCGGCAATACCGGCGTCGATGATGGTCTTGGCCTGCTCGATGCCATTGCCGAAACGGTACTGGAACACCGGCATCAGCTTGCCCTTGGCGGACTTTTCGGCCTCGATGATAGCATCGACAT
Organism: Devosia marina; assembly: GCF_009758415.1. Lineage (GTDB taxonomy): Bacteria > Pseudomonadota > Alphaproteobacteria > Rhizobiales > Devosiaceae > Devosia > Devosia marina. The sequence continues at coordinate 87,116 of NZ_WQRF01000002.1, forward strand.
CTTCGAGCGAACCGACCAGCGGCTTTTCGCAAACGACATGCTTGCCGGCCTTGAGGGCTTCGGTGACCATGGAGAAGTGCGCGCCGGGAGGGGTGCAGACATCGATGATGTCGATGTCGTCCATGGCGAGCAGCTCGTCAAAATTGACGATGCGGCGCTCTATGCCGAATTCCTCGCCAACCTGGTCGAGGCGTTCGGGGTTGAGATCGCACAAGGCGAGCACTTTGAACTTGTCGGCATTGGGCAGGTAGCCCTCGACAATGTGCGAGCGGCCAATGCCGCAGCCGACGACGGCAACGTTCAGGACGCGGCTCATTGGGCCCACTCCGTTCCGACTTCGGCCATTTGCTGGGCGGTCAGCGCCATCTTCATGGCATTGTAGCAGCGCTGTTGCGGCATGGCGGTTTCGGTGCGGTTGCGCACGTCATCGAGGAACTCGCGGCCGAAGGGCAGATCGACATTGGAGCAGTCGATATGCTGGACGCCTTTTTTGTCGACGAGGAACAGGTGGTTTTCGCCTGGACGCCCGGCGATATCGACATATTTGCGCAATTCGATATAGCCCTCGGTGCCCAGAATGGTCAGGCGCCCGTCGCCCCAGGTGGGCAGGCCCTCGGGGGTGAACCAGTCAACCCGGATATAGCCCGAAGTATTGGCGGTGCGGATATGGGCGTCGCCGACATCCTGCAGGCCCGGCTTGTCGGCATGGCCTCGATTGGCGACGCTGGCCGAAACCACTTCACCATCCATGGCGTCGGAGAAGAACAGGAACTGCTCGAACTGATGGCTGGCAATGTCGCAGAGGATGCCGCCATAGCGATTGCGGGTGAAGAACCAGTCGGGACGGTTGTTGAGCCGCAGCGAATGCGGCCCAAGGCCCACGGTGTTGACCACCTGGCCGATGGCGCCCTTGGCAATCAGATTGCCGGCCTCCACGGCGGCCGGAACCTCGAAATGCTCCGAATAAAGCACGGAGAAGATGCGGCCGGTTTCCTTCTGGACGCGCTGGATTTCCTCGAGCTGGGCAAAGGTGGTCATGCCCGGCTTGTCGGTCAGCACATCCTTGCCGTGGCGCATGGCGGCCAGGCAGATCTCGGCGCGGTCGCCGGGAATGGCGGCGGTGACGACCACCTGAATGCTGTCGTCTTCGAGAATGGCAGCCGGGTCGGCGACGCGCTTTGCTTCGGGGAAGCGCTCGCCAAAGGTCTTGGCGAGATCATCCTCTGCTGCGTGGAAGGCGACGAACTGGGCGCCGGCGCGCTTAAGACATTCCACCTGCCCGTAGATATGGGCGTGGTTGATGCCGATGGCGGCGAATTTGATATCAGACATAGACTTAGCGTTTCATACCGGTCGTGGCGATGCCCTCGATGAGCAGCCGCTGGAAGAGAAGGAAGAAGACGAAGATCGGCACGATGGAGAGCACACTCATGGCGAACAGGCCACCGAAATCACTCTCGCCGGTGGAGTCCACGAAGGTCCGAAGGCCGAGCATGACGGTGTAGTCCTGCATGCGATTGAGATAGATCAGCGGGCCAAAGAAGTCGTCCCAGGTCCAGATGAAGGTGAAGATGGCAGCCGTCACCAGCACGGGGATAGAGAGCGGCAGCATGATCTTCCAGTAGATGCGCCAGGGACCGGCGCCGTCCATCATCGCAGCCTCGTCCAACTCGCGCGGAATGCCGCGGAAGAACTGGACCATGAGGAAGACGAAGAAGGCGTCCACGGCGAGGAACTTGGGCACGACCAGGGGCAGCATGGTGTTGACCCAGCCCAGGTCGCGGAACAGCACATATTGCGGAATGAGCGTCACCTGCCCGGGCAGCATCAGCGTCATCAACATCATGGCGAACCAGAAATTGCGCCCCTTGAACTGCAGTCGTGCAAACGCATAGGCCGCCATGGAGCAGGCGATGAGGTTGCCCACCACGCTTAGGAAAGCGATGATGAAGGAGTTCATGTAGAACACCGAGAAGCTCACCCGCATGGCATTCCAGCCGCGGAAGTAGGACTCGATGTCCCAGCTCAGGCTGGGCCAGATGCCGGAGGTGAAGATCTCGTTTTCCGGCTTGAACGAGGCTGCCAGCAACCAGAGCAGCGGATAGAGCATCAAGATGGATGCGCCGATCAGCAGCACGTGCGCGATCACCGAGAAGATGCGCTTGCGCAGACGGGCACTGGGATCGTTTTCTGATCCGGTGACCACGGTCAGCTTGTGTGCATCAATCGTCATAGTGCACCCAATACTTGGACGTAAGGAAGGAGAAGGCCGTAAAGCACGCGATCAGCAACAGCAGGAACCAGGCCAGCGCCGAGGCATAGCCCATGCGGAAATAGCTGAAGGCCTCATTGTAGAGGTAGAGCGTGTAGAACAGCGTGGAGTTGATCGGAGACCCGGTGCCATTGGAGATGATGAAGGCCGGGGTGAAGCTCTTGAAGGCCTCAATGGTCTGGATGATGGCGTTGAAGAACACCACCGGGGTCAGCAATGGCAGCGTGATCTTCCAGAACTGGCGCCATTTGCTGGCGCCGTCCAAGGAGGCGGCCTCATACATGTCCTGCGGGATCTGACGCAGACCGGCGAGGAAGATGATCATGGGCGAGCCGAACTGCCAGACCGAAAGCACGATCAGCGTCCAGAGCGAATAATTGGGGTTGGAAATCCAGCTCGGGCCGACAATGCCGAAGATGGAGAGGAACTGGTTGACCAGGCCGTCACCGGCGAAAATCTGGCGCCACAGAATGGCAATGGCCACCGACGCGCCGAGCAGGCTGGGCAGGTAGAATACGGCACGGTAAAGCGGCAGCCCCTTCATGCCCCGGTTGAGCAGAATGGCAATGGCCAGCGCGAAGGCGAGCTTCAAAGGCACCGAGAACAGCACGAAGGTGAAAGTGACCCGCATGGAGGTCGCAAAAGTGCGGTCATTGGTGAACATGCGCTCGTAATTGGCGAAGCCCACCCAGTCCGGCGAGGTCAGCAGATCGAAATCTGTGAAGCTGAGATAGAAGGACGAGATGATCGGGCCGATGGTGAGACCGAAAAACCCGATGAACCATGGCAACAGGAAGAGATAGCCGGGGGCGTGGCTTTGCCACGCCCTCGACCACTTCGATGTGCCTGATGCGGCGTCCTGCGGAGCCGCGTCTGCCGCATGCACAGTCATTTTTTATGCGTTCGCCCGTGCCAGAATTGCAGTCGCGTCCTCGACGAAAGCCTTGCCGGCGTCTTCCGGGGAGCGGGCGCCGAAGGCCACTTCCTGGCTGATCACGCGGAGCAGGTTGAGGTCGATTTCGCCAGCGGCTGCCGGCGGGGACGGGGGCAGAGCACCAACCAGGTCACCCAGATTTGCCACGAAGTTCAGCGCGATCTGGCTCTGTTCGTCGAGGGTCGGGGTGATGGCTTCACGCACGGCGGCGTTGCACGGAATGCCGCGCTCGACGCCGAGGATCGCACCGGCTTCCGGATTGGTGACGAAGAAGTTGATGAAGGCCGCTGCCGCTTCGCGGTCCGCGGTCGAGCCGCCGACAGAGAAGAACATGGACGGCTTGCGGTAGTGACCGCCGCCGACACCCGGCGCAATGCGCGGATACGAGGAGATCGTCAGCTCATCGTCGTTGATCGACTGGTGGATCACCAGCTGGTTGGAGTTGGACGGCATCATGGCAGCGCGCTTCATGGCAACCATGGACGATTCCGGAGCCCCGGTGTCGAGCGCCTGGGTTTCAGCGTCGACAATGTAGCCCTTCTGGCGGAAGCCGTCCCACATCTGGAACCACTCGACCATGTCATCGGCCGTAAAGCCGAGCTTGTTGTCCGCGGTGTAAAGCGCCTGACCACGCTGACGCAGCCAGTTGTCGAGCATGGGCTCGGTGCCCGAGCCATCGGAGAATGCCCGCATGCCGTTGCCGGCCGAATTGAAGGCTTCGCCAAGGCGCTCAAGATCCGCATAGGTCCAGCTATTATCTGGAACAGCTTCCCCGATAGCCTCGAAGGCGGCCTTGTTGACCAAAGTGGCCACCGAGTTCGCACCAAGCGAGATACCATAGAGCTGGCCGTCGACCTTGCCGCCTTCGAGCTGGTCGGCGTCGAATTCACCCAGATCGCCGATCACGTCGTCAAGCGGGGCAATGGCGTTACGGGTCGCGTATTCCACGATGTAACGATAGTCCATCTGGATGATGTCGGGGGCAGTGCCACCGGCGGTCTGGGTGGCCAGCTTGGGCCAGTAGTCGTTCCAGCTCAGGAACTCGGCCTCAAGGCCAGGATTGCCAGCGGCCTCATAGAGATCGGTCACGGCATAGGTGCGGTCGGCGCGCGCCTGGCCACCCCAGAAGATCAGGCGCAGGGCGCTCTGGGCGAAGGCCGGGCTGATACCCGCAGCGGCGGCGGCCGCCAATGCCGAAGATCCCATCAGGAACTGACGGCGTCCAAGTCGAATTGTCATGTCTTTCCTCCCATGAACAGTTGCCGTTCCGCCAGCGCGGAACCGGGTGTGGCCAGCGACCTCCCCGTCGCTAAATCACCAACTGGTTACTACGTTAGAGCCTCTGACGTGCTTGTCAATCGTCATTAGCCCCGGTTTTCATTCACAGAGAAGCGAACCCACCTGCGGCGAAATAACCAGCCAGTTACGCCCTTACCATACAAGATGCACATGCAGCAACAATCTTGTATGGAAGTCACTCCGCCACGTTTGTACAAGCTATGAGCAGCACCGCTGTTGCAGGCTTGGTCCGCGGTAGATTGCGTGGGCGGGCCGGACTCCTCAGGCGGCTGCCATCTCCTCTCGTTGGTGAGAGTGGCGCAAAAATGCCAATTGGAAAACTACGAAATTTCGGTGACACTATAGAAAATATCTATAGCTAATAGCTGATCGGGGAGGATCACCGATGGACAAGCTGCTCACTCAATTTCTCGCCGTCGCCGATGCTGGTTCGCTGAGCGGGGCGGCGACCGCCCTGTTCATCACCCAACCGACGCTGAGCTTCAACATGAACAAGCTCGAGGAAACCGTAGGGGCTCCGCTGTTCGATCGGTCCTCGCGGGGCATGACGCTGACGCGCTATGGCGAGACGCTGTATGAAAATGCGCGGTTGATGCGCCGGCTCTATGACAACACGCTCAACGCCATTGCCGACCAGAAACGCGGGTCCGAGCGGGGTATGTCCATCGGTACGGGCTATTCCTGGTGGACCATGTTCCTGCGCGACATGGTGGTGGACTATCAGCGCGAATTCCCCAAGGCGCCGGTGCAAATCAGCCTGGGCAATCAGCTTCGGCTGATGGACCAGATGCTCTCGGGCGATATATCCATGTTTCTCGCCCACGAAATCGACGGGTTGAGCGGCGCGATCGGCACCGATTTCGTACCGCTAACCCGGGTCTACAACGCCTTCTTCGTGCGCAAGGACCACCGGCTGTTGGGCGCGCCGCGGACCCTGACGGAAATCGACAGCTACCCGATCGTGATCAGTTCACTGGCGGAGAGCCGGCATGAGCGGTTTTTCGACCCCGCCCGCCGGCGCACCCGCGTGGAAACAGTGTTCGACCGGACCAGCGTGGCGTTCCGCACCAATTCGCTGGCGGCGTGTGTCGACTACGCGTTGGCGACCGATGCGGTACTGGTCCACACACACGTGCTGCGCGATCATTTTCGTGAACGCGGCCTGGTCGAGGTGGCGCAGAAGGATGAGCCGCGCCGCGCGGTGACCGGCATTTATGTGCTCAGGGAGCGGCGCGGCGAGGACCGTGTCGAAGAACTGATCGAGCGGATCACCAGGGCTTGTCATGCAGTGCTGCCGCCTTGGGAGCCGGCCTCATAAGAGTGCACCAACACGCATTGCCAGTCGCGTTGGGCCCGCGATTTGTGTTTCCCATGTCCGACTAACATGTTAGTTAAACGCCATGCAGCAAGCCCTCGATTTCTCCCTTCAGCCCCATGCCCAGACCCCTGACCGCCTGGCGGCGGGCGAACGCGTTGCCACACGCCTTAAAGGGCAGGTACAGGGCGCCATCCATACCGACCCGCTGATGACCTATGCCTGGAGCGGCGATGCCAGCTCTTACCGGCTGATCCCGGCGGTGGTGGTGTTCGTCAATTCCGAGGATGATGTGCGCGCCGTGTTCAAGGCGGCACGGGCAGAGGGCTTGCCGGTGACGTTCCGGGCGGCCGGCACCTCGCTGTCGGGCCAGGCGGTGACCGACGGGGTTTTGGCAGTATTGGGTGATGGCTGGCGCAAGCTGGACATCCACCCCGGCGCCGAGCGGGTGACATTGGGGACGGCAATTATCGTGGCGGAGGCCAATCGGGCGCTCAAACCCTTCGACAAGAAGATCGGCCCCGACCCGGCCAGCCAGGCCACCTGCAAGATCGGCGGGGTGGTCAACAACAATTCATCAGGCATGTGCTGTGGGGTGGCGCAGAACACCTATCACACCATGGCGCGCCTCAGGATCGTGCTCACCGATGGCACCATGCTCGACTCGGGCGATGCGGCCAGTTGCGATGCCTTTCGCATCAGCCATGCGGCCATGCTCGAACAGATCCATCAATTGCATCACGAGGTGATGGCGGATGCGGAATTGGTGGCGCTGATCCGGCACAAATACCGGATCAAGAACACGGTGGGCTATTCGCTCAACGCGCTGGTCGATTATCATGACCCGCTCGATATCCTGATCCACTTGATGGTGGGCTCGGAGGGCACGCTCGGCTTTGTATCCGAAGTGACCTACAACACGGTGCCCGAGCATCCCTTCAAGGCCACCGGCCTGATCCCCTTCCCTGATCCGCAAGCGGCGGGGCGCGCGATTATCGAGATGGCCAATGGCGGCGTGCAGGTGACGACCGGTGTCACAGCGGCCGAATATATCGAGCGGCGCGCGCTGGCGACGGTGGAGCATCTGCCGCCCATGGCCCCGCTGCTGCCCTGGCTGACGGCAGACTCTCCGGCGGTGCTGATCGATGTGACTGCGCCGGACGAGGCGACCCTGCTGGCTGAAATTGCCAAGACCGAAGACCTGCTCAAGCGCCATGGCGCCACCCATATCGAGCTCAGTCGCGACGCCCAGCGCAGCGCGGCCCTGTGGGATATTCGCAAGGGGTTCTTCACCTCGGGCGGGGCGGCGCGGCCCAAGGGTACTTCGATGCTGACCGAGGATGTGGCTGCCCCCATCGAGCGATTGGCCGAATTCGTGGTAGACATGCGCAATCTGCTCGACAAGCATGGCTATGACGACGCGATCATTTTCGGACATGCGCTGGCCGGCAATCTGCACTTCCAGATGAGCGACAATTTTGCGCAGGACGGCGCGGCGGCGAAGTTCGATGTGTTCAACCAGGAGCTCTCGCAACTGGTATCGGTGCGCTATCAAGGCTCGCTCAAGGCCGAACACGGTACCGGGCGGGCCATTGCCGCCTTTGTCGAGGCTGAATGGGGCGCCAAGGCCTATGGGCTGATGCACCGGATCAAGGCGATCTTCGACCCGGAAAGACTGCTCAATCCGGGCGTGCTGCTCAATGACGACCCCAAGATCCACATCAAGAATTTGAAGGTCATGCCGCTGAGCGACGAGCTGGTGGACCTCTGCATCGAATGCGGCTTTTGCGAACCGGCCTGTCCCAGCCACCACATGACCCTAACGCCGCGCCAGCGCATCGCGGTGACGCGCGAGACGGCGCGATTGCGCGAAACCGGGGAAGACCCGGCGCGGCTGGCCCGGTTCGAAGCCGATTTCCAATATGCCGGAATGGACACTTGCGCGGCGTGCAATCTGTGTTCGCTGCGTTGCCCGGTGGGCATCGAGACCGGCACGATGATCCTGGGTGAGCGAGCGAAGCGGCGCGGGGGCACCGCGCAGTCGGTGGCGCGTTTCGCCGCTGACCACCGTGGCGCGGTGGAGACCATGATGCGGGGCGGGGTGGCGTTGGCCGACATGGCGCGCCGTGTCATTCCGGCCACTGCGGTGGAGGCCATGACGGATAATGCCCGGCGGCTGAGCGGGAAACGCGTGCCGCGCGTGTCTCGCGCGCTGCATTCCGGCCCCGGCGCACCCAAGGTGCGAGACAATCGGCAGGATCCGCGCAAAAGCGGGTTTCCGGTGCCGATTGCCCAGAGCGGGCAGCCGGGCGTGGTCTATTTTCCCGCCTGTCCCAGCCGCATGTTCGGCGCGCCCGAGACCCAGCACGGCCTGCTCGATACGCCAGCGGCGATGATCGCGCTGCTTGAGCGGGCCGGCTATGACGTGATCGTTCCGGACAAGCTCAATGGCCAGTGCTGTGGCCAGCCGTTTCAATCCAAGGGTTTTCCCGAGCAGGCCGCCGAGGTGGGCGGGGCGCTCAAGGGCGAACTGTCGCAGCTTTCGGATGCCGGGCGACTGCAGGTGGTGACGGACGCCTCGACCTGCGCCAAGCATCTGAAGGAATTTCCGGGCGATGCGGCGGTGGCGGATTCGGCCGCGTTCCTGGTCCAGCATGTGCTGCCGAAACTGACGATCACCCAGAGGCTGTCGAGCCTTGCCGTGCATCACAATTGTTCGGCCCAGCGGCTGTTAGAGCAGTCCTCAACAGAGGCGGTGGCGGCGGCCTGTGCGGAAACTGTCGCTGTGCTCTCTTCGATCACCTGCTGCGGCTATGCGGGAGACAAGGGGCTGTTCCTGCCCGAGCTCAACGCGCATGCGACCCGGCGGGTGGGCAATGACATTCCACAGGGGTGTGAGCTGGGCGTCTCGACGGTATCGACCTGTGCATCGGGACTGAGCGAGCGGGCCGGGGTACCGTTTGTGAGCCTTGCGAGCCTTTTGGAATGGGCAAGCCGTTAGCTATCTCTCTTCGGCCCGCGACCTCCCCCTAAAGGAGGGAGAGGCCGCCCGTCGATCGTGTCGCGACATCCGGGCGTTCAAGCTGGGCCTTGCAGGCTTTGGAGCTCCGTTGGTGCAATCGGCGGCGACAAGACAGGGCGGAGGTGGGCCCCGTCCAGGCAATCCAGCCGTTCCGCCAGTTCCTGCACGGCCCGCACCAAGGGCGCTATGAACTGGTCGTAGCGCAGGGCCTGCTGGCTATGCGGATCGCTCGGGTCGGCCAGGACATGGCCGCCGAAATCGGCGTCGAGTTGCGCGGCAATTTCAGCCACCTGCTGGGCGACAAGACCGTAGTGGCAGCGCCCGTCGCCCCCTTTCCACGCGAACCGGACCGGGGTGAGCAGACGGATGAAATCCAGCCCCAGATCGGTGGGCGCTATCGCCGTCTTGTGCCGCGCGTCCGAGGTCTGGATGGTGCCTGTCGCCGACCAGACGGCCGACCAGCGGGCGCCGCCGTCCCCCAGGGTCTGCGCATTGTCGCCCGCCGGGTTCAGCGCCCCGGCCACACGCATCTCGGCGGTGTCGGCCGCGATGGTGATCACATCGGTCCAGGTTGAGCCGTCCGGGCTAACCTTGATGCGCCAGTCATTGTCGCCCATCAGCCCCATTTCGGCACGGCCTGACCAATTGGACTGGAACAACAGGCTTGCCGTATCGCTGCCAGACGCCTTGTTGAGCTTGAGCTGATGTCCGGCACCGTCATGGGTGAGGAGCGTTGCTGCCGAAGCAACGGCCAGCCGGTTGGTGAGCTCGGCGCTGGTGTTGATACCCAGTTGCGGCAGGCCCGCCCCGGTGGCGGCGACGGCGACCCAGTCGGCTCCGGTAAAGACCAACAGGGTGCCGCTGGCCCGGTCAAACACCTGCCAGCCCTGAGCGGGGTCATAGAAGTGCCAGGCGCCGGCCTGCCATGCGGCGATCTCGTCCATATGTCCGGCCCACGCGCCGCTGGCGCCCGATGGTACGATCCAGGCCTCGCCGGACAGCGGCGAGACCGGCGGCGTTGTGACCCGGGTGGATTCCACCACCGGTTGTACCAGGGCATCGAGCCGGTTGAGGGCGTCATTGTGGGTAATGTGCTTGAGCGCCTGACCCGACATGATGAAGGGCAGGGCAAGGCGGGCTGTGTTGTCCATGAGCGTGTCTCCAGATGTGAACTGGAGCTCAGTGTGGGACCAGCCGCTGGCCCGGGGATTACATAATTGACGGCGCTGTTCTGGCTGCTCAGGCTGGGCGCACCGACCACAGAGATCGCGAGCAGCCAGACGTCGGGCCGGAAACTTCATCAAATGCTCTCGGCTTGGTGAAATCAACCCGGGCGGAACTTTCCACCTGTTGCCGCAATTGCTGCCTAGGTTAGGCTCTACCAAACGACCCAGCGAGGAAACCCCGCCCATGATTCGCCGCACCGCTCTCATGCTCGGCCTTGCCGCCGCCCTCTCGCCCGCTTTGCCGGTGCTGGCCCAGAGCCGCGCGCTCAGTGCCGAAGAACAGCAACTGATCAACGAAATCAATGCGCATAACTCGGCCATCCGCACCATGGTGGGGCGCTTTTTGCAGATCGACACCAATGGCGGGCGCCAGGAAGGCACCTTCTTCATCGAGCGGCCCAACAAGGTGGCTTTCCGCTATGCCCCGCCCAGCCGCGAGGAGATCGTCTCGATCGGCCGGGGCTTTTATGTCGTCGACCGGCGTGACGAGACCTATTATGCCTATCCGCAGGATTCGATTCCGCTGCGGCAGTTTCTGGGCGACCGGATCAACCTGCTCAACGCCAATGTCATCGACGTCACCAATACCGATGGCTATCTTTCGATCACCGTGATCGACGAGACGGTGGCCGGCACGGTGCAGGTCTCGCTGATCTTTGATACCGACACCAAGGATCTGGCGCAGTGGACCCTGGTCGAACCCAATGGGTCCGAGCTGACCTTCTCGCTCTATGACGTGCAGAAGGGCGTGGAGATCCCCAACCACTTCTTTACCTTCCCCTCGACCTATTCGGGCAAGGAGCCGGGGACCTGAGCCCAGGCTGGCTAAGCGCTAGAGGCCGAAGGCGAGAATAGCGACCAGCCCGGCACCGCCCACGACAATGCGCCACCAGGCAAAGGGCGCAAATCCGTGCCGGGAGACGAAGTCGAGCAAATATTTGACCACCAGCGCACCGACCACGAAGGAAGCGGCAAAGCCGATGGCGATATTGAGCCCCAGGCTCAGATCGATCAGTTCGCGGCTCTTGTAGAGGTCATAGCCAAAGGCTCCGGCCATGATTGGCAGGGCAATGAAGAAGGTGAATTCGGCAGCGGAGCGCTTCGAGGCGCCGAACAGCATGGCCCCTACCACCGTCGAGCCGGAGCGCGACACGCCTGGCACCAGGCTCAGCATCTGGAACAGGCCGATGATCAGCGCCAAATGCCAGGGATAGCTGTAAATTTCGTCATGCCGCACTTGTTTGGGCATGCGATCGACGATCAGCAGGATGATGCCGCCAATGAGCAGGGTGGTGCAGATGACAATCGGCGTTTCATAGAGAATCTGCTGGATGAAATCGCGCGCCAGAACACCTACAAAAACCGCCGGAAGACAGGCCAGCGCAACGGCCAGCGCGAAGCGCCAGGCATAGGCCTGGCCTTTGAGTGCATCGCGGATCAACACGCCCAGTTTTGCAAAGTAAACGGTGATCACCGCCAGAATCGCACCAAGCTGGATCAGCACGATAAAGGCGGCAGGCTGGCTTAGCCCGAAGAAATGACCGGCCAAGAGGAGGTGACCGGTGGAGCTGACCGGCAGGAATTCTGTGAGCCCTTCGAGGATTCCGAGCACCAGGGGCACAAAAAGACCTTGATCGGCGTTCATTTGATCCCCTAACTCGTTCCAAGGTCGGACTTGTCCCGTCTCATAGCCGTGTTCGCCTGGCGCGCCAAGGCCGTGACGCGCGACTCCGGGCCGCAACAATTTTAGAGCCCCGTTCATGCCAAGCCTTGTGCACTACCCCCTTGATCCCTCCTCCCGCCTCGTCCGGCTGATGTGCGCCGAATATGGGGTGCCGCTGGATCTGGAGGAGACCAAGCCCTGGCTGCGCGAGGAAGCGCTCTTGGCCATCAATCCGGCCGCGACCCTGCCTATTCTGTTCACTGACAGTGACCTGCCCATCGTGGGCATCATGGCCAGCATTCATGCCGTGGAAGATTTCTACACGCCCGCTTCGGTCGGCGGGCTGTTTCCGGCTGATCCCATGGATCGCGCCGAAATGTGGCGCCTGGTCGAATGGGCGCTGGTCAAGCTCAATGATGAGGTGACCCGCTACCTGATCGAGGAGAAGATCGCCAAGCGCGACCAGCGCGGTGCCACGCCCGAGCCGTCCGTCCTGAGGGCCGCCAAGACCAATCTTGCCGAGCATCTGCTCTATTTCAATTGGCTGCTGGCCAGCCGCAACTGGCTGGCGGGCGAGGAAATGAGCCTGGCCGATTTCGCCCTAGCCGCGCATTTTTCCACGCTCGACTATCTGGGCGATATCGACTGGTCCAAGGTGCCGCCCGAAACGCGCGACTGGTATTCGCGCATCAAGTCGCGCCCGGCCTTCCGCACCCTGCTCAATGACCGTGTCGTCGCCATGCAGCCCGCCAGGGGCTATGCTGATCTGGACTTTTAGTCCTATCTGGCGGCATGGCCCAAGCCGGTATCGAAAAGCTCATCGATGAACTCAAGGCCCGTGCCGAGGCGCTGGGCTTTGACGCCTTTGGCATTGCCCGGGCAGATGCGCGGCCCGACCTGCCGGAGAAACTGCACGCGGCGCTGGCCGAGGGCTGGCATGCCGGCATGGAATGGATGGCCGAGACCGAAGACCGGCGCGGTGATCCGCGACGCCTCTGGTCTGAAGCCCGCTCGGTGATCCTGCTCGGCGTCAATTACGGCCCCGAAATCGACCCGATGGACCTGCTGGCTGAAAAGCGCGTCGGCAATATCTCGGCCTATGCCCGCAATCGCGATTACCACGACATCATCAAGGGGCGACTCAAGGAACTGGCGGGTCTGTTGGCGCGACGTGCCGGTGTGGAGGTGAAGGTGTTTGTCGATACCGCGCCGCTGATGGAAAAGCCGCTGGCCGAGGCGGCGGGCCTGGGCTGGCAGGGCAAGCATTCGGTGCTGGTCAGCCGGAATTTCGGCTCGTGGCTGTTTCTGGGCGCGATCCTGACCGATCTCGACCTGCCGCCGGACCAGCCACATGCGGAAAGCTGCGGCTCCTGCACCAGATGCCTCGACATCTGCCCCACCAATGCCTTTCCCGCCCCGTTCCGGCTCGATGCGCGTAAATGCCTGGCCTATTATTCAGTCGAGCATAAAGGCCCCATTCCGCGTGAATTTCGCAAACCCATGGGCAATCGCATCTATGGCTGCGATGACTGCCTGGCGGTGTGCCCGTGGAACAAGTTTGCCAGCGTCAGCCGTGAAGCCAAGCTGCGCAGCCGCCCCGAATTCGAACGCCCGGCGTTGGCCGAACTGGTGCAGCTCGATGACGCGGGCTTTCGGGCGCTGTTTGCCGGCTCGCCGGTCAAGCGCATCGGGCATGCGCGGTTCTTGCGCAATGTGCTGGTTGGCATCGGCAACGCCGATGACCAAACCCTGTTGCCCCTGGTGGAAATCAGGCTTGGCGATCCCTCGCCCTTGATCCGCGGGGCCGCCATATGGGCCTTGCGGCGGCTCGATCCGCAGCGGGCCGAGGCTCGGCGGCTGGACAGCCTGGCGCAGGAAGGCGATAGCACGGTGCGCGCAGAATGGGACGGGGTGGTATGAACCAGGCATTTTTCTTCGGATTGGGGTTTTCCTCGATCAACGCGGCACAGGCCATGCGCAAGAACGGTTTCGCCCGCATCGGCGGCACGGTCCGCTCGCCGGAAAAAGCAGCGCATCTGCGGGCCGATGGTATTGAAGCCGTGTTGTTCGACGGCGCGTCGCCTGGGCCCGAAGTGGGTCGCGCACTGGACACAGCCAGCCATGTCATCCTGTCGATTGCCCCCGATGAGGCGGGCGATCCGGCGCTGCGCCATCATCGTGCCGATCTTGACGCAGCGGGCCAATTGCAATGGCTGTGCTATTATTCCACGGTCGGGGTCTATGGCGATTTCGACGGGGAATGGATCGACGAGACCGCCCCCTTGGTGCCGCGCAATATGCGCTCGGACCGGCGGGTCCTGGCCGAACAGGCCTGGCGCGACTATGCCGCCGAACGGGGCGTACCGCTCTGCATTTTGCGGCTGGCCGGCATTTATGGCCCGGGCCGCTCGAGCTTTAACAAGCTGCGCGCTGGCACTGCCCGGCGCGTCATCAAGCAAGGGCAGGTGTTCAACCGCATCCATGTCGCCGACATTGCCCGCGTTACAGCGCTGGCGGCCGAGCAGCGGCTGGACGGCACCTTTAATCTGGCCGATGACGAACCGGCACCGCCCCAGGATGTCATCGCCCATGCCGCGCAGATGATCGGCCTGGATGTTCCGCCGGACCTGCCCATCGAGACGGCTGAGATGACGCCGATGCAGCGCAGCTTTTACCGCGACAACAAGCGCGTCTCGAACCGGGCGATCAAACAGGCCCTGGGGATCGACCTGCTGTATCCCGATTACCGCGCGGGCCTGGCCCAGATTCTCGAAAGCGAACAATGACCCCAAGACCTGCCAAATCCGCGCCTGCCCGCATTGTGCTGGAGGGCCACTACGCCCGGCTCGAACCGCTTGCGCTGTCGCATGCTGCAGACCTTTTCGCGGTGGCAAACCTGCCCGGCGGCCCGGAGCGGTTTCGCTGGCTGTTCAGTGACGCGCCGCAGAGCGCGGCCGCGACAGCGGCCTGGATCGAGCAGGTCAATGCCGGGCAGGACAGTTACGTCGCCATTCTCGACAAGGCCAGCGGCAAGGCGCTGGGCCAGCAGGCCTGGATGCGCATTCGCCCCGAGCATGGTTCGATCGAGATCGGCGGGGTCTATTGGGGCCTGCCCATGGCCCGCAGCTGCCTGGCCACCGAGGCGCTGTTCCTGTTTGCCCGCCACGCCTTTGACGATCTGGGTTATCGGCGTTTCGAATGGAAATGCAACAATGCCAACGAACCCTCCAAGGCGGCCGCGACGCGCTTCGGCTTCACCTTCGAGGGCGTGTTCCGCCAGGACATGATCGTCAAGGGGCTGAGCCGGGACACGGCCTGGTTCTCCATGCTCGATAGCGAATGGCCGGCCCTTCGCGCAGAATTCGAGCGCTGGTTGGCGCCGGACAATTTCGATGCCGACGGCCAGCAGAAGACCCGGCTGGCAGTGCGCAGCTAGATCATCCCCAGCACGGCCGCCCGCAGCCGCGCCAGATCCTCGTCCCGGCTCAGCCGGTGGTCGCCGTCGGGGATCAGGGTGAAGGTCACCGGATCATGCAGGATATGCATGAGCAGCTTCTGGGCGTGCTCGGGAGGCACGTCCGGGTCCTGCCCGCCTTGCAGGATATGCACCGGGCAGCCGGTCTCGATCACGCCGTTGAGCAGCAGATGGTGGGCGCCGTCCTCGATCAGCGCCCGCGTATACCGGTAAGAACCATCGCCATAGGCGCTTTCCCGCTCGTAATAACCAAGGGTTTTCAGATCGCGTTGTTGCGCCGCGCTCATGCGCGCCGCGATGCCCACAGTGGCGTCAGTAGCTGGAGCAAGCAGCACCAGCCCCTTGAGCGGCGTGCCCTTGGCAAGTTGCCGCCGCGCCAGCAGCAGGGCGATCCAGCCGCCCATGGACGAACCGCACACGATCTGCGGTCCCCTGGTCGTCGCCAGCACCGCTTCGGCTTCCTCCAGCCAGCGGCTGATCGTGCCCTTGTCGAAATCGCCGCCGGACAGACCATGGCCGGAATAATCGAACCGGGTGACCGCAAGCCCCTTTTCAGAGCCCAGGGCATCCAGGCTCATCGCCTTGAGCCCGCTCATCACCGAGCGAAAGCCGTTGAGCCAGAACAGGCCGGGTGCGCCGCCGGGCCGCTGCTCGATCGCGATTTGCCGGGACTGGTCGCCTGTGCCGACGGTGAGGCGAGAGCTGTGAATGGAACTCATGAGGGGCCCTATTGCGTTTCTGGTTGGTGTCCGAAAGATCTTCGGCGCAAGGCTTTGAAAAATTGCTTGGGCGCGCCAGTTGACTTTACGGGCCGCTACCACGATTTTAGGGCCGAATTCACCCCCTTGCCCCAATAGCAAAAGGAACGCTTGCCATTCGCCGTCCCATGAGACCCGTTGCGCCCCAGAAAGATGGGCCGCTTGCCAACGAGGATATCACTAGCCCCGACGTTCAGCTCATCGATGCAGAAGGTGAAAACCGTGGCATCGTCCGCACGCGCGACGCTCTGGTCGAAGCGCAGGAGCAGGGGCTCGACCTCGTCCTGATCGCCGCCAATTCGAACCCGCCCGTGGCCAAGATGCTCGATCTCGGGCGCTACAAATATGCCGCACAGAAGAAGGCGGCCGAAGCGCGCAAGAAGCAGAAGGTGATCGAAGTCAAGGAAGTGCAGATGCGTCCGAACATCGACACCCATGACTACGAGACCAAGATGAAGGCGGTGCAGCGCTTCCTGGGCGAAGGCGACCGGGTCAAGGTAACCCTGCGCTTCCGTGGCCGTGAAATGGCGCACCAGGATCTGGGCATGCAGCTCCTGCTCAAGGTGCGCGAACAGACCGAAGACGTGGCCAAGGTCGAAAGCCAGCCGCGCTCGGAAGGCCGGCAAATGGTCATGGTGCTGGCGCCCAAATAAGGCGACACACCGATACAGAATCAGGGAGGCGGGCTGCAGGGCCCGCCTTCTTTGCGTTTGCGCTCAAAGGGCCTGCCAGGCCGGTGCAATGGCTGTACCCCGTCCCTGGTGATAGCCGAGCTGGATATTGAGCATGCCGAGTGGCTCAACCAGCCGGGACGCCCCAAGCCCGCCAGTCGGCTCGGCCGAGAAACCGGAAATCTCGACCAACCGGGTGACCGAGGCCAGCGCCGCCTCATCGTCGCCGGCGAGAAACACCGGGGTAGCGGCCGTGTCGCTGGCCGGACGGTCGAACAGGCTGGCGAAGATGGTGTTGTAGGCTTTCACCACCCGCGCGCCCAACGCCAGGGCCTGTATCTCCTCGGCCGCAGAGGTGCTGTGGCCGATCAAGAGACCCGAAAAGTCTTCCTTGAGAGGGTTGGTCAGGTCAACGACCACCTTGCCATCGAGATTGGTACTGCGGACAAACTCAATTGCCGATGCATAGGGCAGGGCGAGCACCACGAGATCAGCGGCGGCCGCAGCATCCTGACGCGAGAGGACCTGCGGGACCTGCGAGAACCCGACCGCGAAACTTTGCCCGCTGTCGATATCGCGCGTACCGAGGAAAAGCGCGACCTTTCCATCCAAGCGACGCGCCAGGCCCTTGCCCATATTGCCCAAGCCGATGATTGCTATCTTGGTCATCTGAAGTCTCCAGAATTGTTGATGCCCCCTCTATGCCATCGTGCTAGAGCAAAGATAATTCATCGAATTGCAGTTTCTGACTTGCAGAAGAGTATCGAATGGCCGACCTGGAAGAACTCAGATCCTTCGCCATAGCCGCCCGCGCGGGCAGCTTCGCCAAAGCCGCGCGCCTGCTTAACATCTCTCCGGCCATGGTCGGACGACGCATCCAGACGCTCGAAGAGCGCTACCAGCTCCGATTGATCGAGCGGAATACGCGATCCCAGAGCCTGACCGAGGCCGGGCGCCAGTTTCTTGAACGCACCCAGACCATACTCGATGCGACCGAAGCCCTGGCCGAGTGCAGCCAACTGCAGGCGTTGAGCGGTCGCATCAGGCTGACAGCGCCCACGACCATCGGAGCGCGCTGGTTGCCCCGGATCATCTCAGGATTTCTGTTGGATCATCCCGATGTGGTTTTCGAGCTCAATGTCAGCGATCGCCGGGTCGATCTGGTGGGCGAAGGTTTTGACATGGCCCTCCGGGTCGGAGAACTGCCGGCTTCGTCGCTGATTGCCCGCTGCGTGGGACGCTATCACTTCGCATTATGCGCCAGCCCCGAATTTATCGAGCGGCACGGTGCACCTGTCCGGCCCCAGGACCTTGAAGACGCGCGGTGTATTCTGAACCTGATCATCGTACCCCGCGACCGCTGGACCTTTCATCGTCCGGGAGGGGAAACCGTCACTGTGGCCGTGGGAGGCGGCATCGAGGTCGACAATGGCGAAGCGCAGCGCAACCTGGCCCTGCACGGCGCTGGCATCGCCTATTTGCCGCTCAGCCTTGTGACGGACGACCTGCGCGCAGGCCATCTTGTGCGGCTATTGCGCGATTGGGAGTTGATGTCGCTGCCTGTCCACACCGTGTATCCCTCGCGCCGATTGGTGCCGCGACGGGTCGAGGCGTTCGCTGCCGCAGTCGCCGCAGCGGCAGCCCAAGTAGACTGAGCGCTCTTCAGGCCGCCAGATCGGCCACCACCGCGTCGAGCACCGGAAAGCCCTTTTCGGTCACGCGGATATTGCCATTGGGCAGGGTTTCGACAAAGCCATAGCCCTTGAGCGCGGCAATCTGGGCCTCGGAAATGCCGCGGCCGGAAATCGACATGAAGCGGGCGGGCGAAATGCCTTCCTTGAGGCGCAGGCCCATGACGAGGAACTCGTCGCCCTGCTCCTCCCAGGTCAGCACATCGTCCGTGGTCATGCCATGGCCGAATTCGTTGACCAGCTTGAGCCAGTCAAAGGGCAGCTTTTCGGTCGCCGTAGCATGGCGCTGGTGGTTGACCATCAGCCGGCCATGGGCCCCCGGCCCGATGCCGGCATATTCGCCATAGCGCCAATAGAGCATATTGTGCCGGCTTTCCTGGCCCGGCACGGCATGATTGGAAATTTCATAGGCAGGCATGCCAGCCTCTGCGGTCAACTCCTGCGTCAGTTCGTAAAAGTCGGCCGCCAGATCCTCGTCCGGCATTTTGAGCTTGCCGGCCTGATGCAGGTCGAAATAGCGCGTGCCCTGCTCGATGGTGAGCTGGTAGAGGCTGAGATGACCACGTGCCAGCCAGATGGCCTCCTTGAGCTCGTCTTCCCAGTCTTCCAGCGTCTGCTTGGGACGGGCATAGATGAGATCGAAACTAGAGCGCTCAAACACTGACTGGGCAATGCGTACGGCGGCAACGGCCTCTTCGACGGTGTGCCGGCGGCCCAATTCGGCCAGTGGGCCGGGACGCAGTGATTGCACGCCCAGCGAGACGCGGTTGATTCCGGCGGCACGAAAGCCCTTGAAGCGCTCGACCTCGACACTGGTCGGATTGGCCTCAAGCGTAATCTCGGCCTTGCTGTCGATCTGCCAGGCCCCGGCAATGGCGTCCAGCACGGCGCCAACGGCCTTGGGGCTCATCAATGATGGGGTGCCGCCACCAAAAAAGATCGACTGCACCAGCCGACCGGAGGACAGCGAGGCCATATGGGCGATCTCGCGCCGATAGCCCTCGACAAAGGCGTCTTCATCGAAGGGTCCGCGATGAACGTGGCTATTGAAGTCGCAATAGGGACATTTGGCCGCGCAGAAGGGCCAATGGACATAAACGCCAAAGAGGTCGTTGGCGCTAGCCATGGTCAATCTGGTTCTCCACAAATTGGGCAAAGGCGCGGGCACGGTGCGACAGGCCCTGTTCGCCCGGCGACCAGTTGTGCTTGGCCTCGGCCGCCATCTCGCCAAAGGTGATGTCGTATCCATCGGGCATGAACATGGGGTCGTAGCCATGCCCCTGATCGCCGCGCGGCGGCCAGACCAGCGTGCCCTCGCATTTGCCAACATAGAGCATGTCGCGCCCATCGGGGTGGGCCAGGCACAGCGTGGCATTGAACGAAGCGCCCCGCCGGCCGGGCGTATTGGCGCCTGCCGCCTGCAGCGCATCTTCCACCCGTTTCATGGCGTGGTTGAAATCGCGCGGCACCCCCGCCCAATCGGCGGTATAGACACCAGGATCTCCCCCCAGCGCGTCGACGCACAGACCCGAATCATCGCTCAGCGCCAACATGTTGGCGCCTTTGGCGGCAGCATGGGCTTTGGTGCGGGCGTTTTCGGCAAAGGTCGTGCCGGTTTCTTCGGGCTCGGGCAGGCCCAGTTCGCCCGCCGATACCAGTTTGAGGCCGAAGGGCTCGAACAGCTCACGAAATTCCCGCAGCTTGCCGGCATTATGCGTGGCGATGCAGAGGCGGTCGCCGGCATGGAGGCGGGGAATGGTGTTCACTTGCTCTGCTCCGGTTTGGCGCCAAGGGCGCGGGCAATGTCATTCCAGATCGCGCAGTCCGGGCGCGGTGCCTTTGGCGCGGCTTCAAGTCCCGGATCGGGCTTTCGCGACTCGGCCTGCTCGCGCCTGGAAAATGCCGCGCTCATGCGCCCAGCACCGATTTCTGCATGGCGCTCAATTCGCCAATGCCCTTTTCGGCCAGCGACATCAGGCTGTCGAGCTCGTCGCGGGAGAACGGCGCCCCTTCGGCCGTGCCCTGGATTTCCACGAACTTGCCAGCGCCGGTCATGACGAAATTGGCGTCGGTCTCGGCTTCCACATCCTCGAGATAGTCGAGATCGAGCACCGGGGTGCCGCGATAAATGCCGCAGGAAATCGCGGCGACACTGTCGATCAGCGCCTTGCCCTTGGTCAGCTTGCGCTCGTCCATCCAGGCAATGGCGTCGCAGAGCGCCACATAGGCGCCGGTGATCGAGGCCGTGCGGGTGCCGCCATCGGCTTCGAGCACATCGCAGTCGCAGGTGATCTGCACTTCGCCCAGTGCCTCAAGATCCACCACGGCGCGCAGACTGCGGCCGATCAGACGCTGGATTTCCTGGGTGCGGCCCGATTGCTTGCCGGCGGTGGCCTCGCGGCGGGTGCGCGAGCCGGTAGCGCGGGGCAACATGCCATATTCGGCGGTGACCCAGCCCTGGCCCTTGCCGCGCAACCAGCCCGGAACGCTGGTTTCGACCGATGCCGTGCACAGCACCTTGGTATTGCCGAACGCGACCAGGCACGAGCCCTCCGCCTTCATGGCCACATTGCGCTCAAGGGTTACTGCCCGCATATCGCTTGGCTGTCTGCCGGAAGGCCGCATCGTGATTCCAGTTTCTGTTGCAGTTAACCGCGTCTTAACCCTCAAGCGGTCCGCTCACAAGCGCCCGACGCTTGGCGGATGGGGAACAAGGGCCTAAATGAAGGGTCAGGGTTAAAGTCGACGAGTTTAATCAAACCATTATGACCAGACCGTCCGAAGACTTCCTCTCGGTACTCAATGCCCGCAGCCAGGACATTTTCCGGCGGCTGGTGGAACGCTATCTCGACACCGGCATGCCGGTGGGGTCCCGCGATCTGTCGCGCCTGCTGCAGGTCGAGCTCTCCCCCGCCTCGGTCCGCAATGTCATGGCGGACCTGGAGGATCTGGGACTGATTGCCGCGCCGCACACCTCGGCGGGCCGCGCCCCGACCCAGCAGGGGCTGCGGTTCTTTGTCGATTCCATGCTTGAGGTGGGTGCCGTCAACGAGGCCGAACGCAGCCAGATCGCCCGCCATATCGAGGGCACTGCCGGCAACGCCCAGGTCGAGGACGTGCTGACCGAAGCTTCGTCTCTGCTCTCGGGTCTCAGCCAGGGCGCCGGGGTGGTCATCGCCGCCAAAGCCGACATGGTCCTCAAGCACATCGAATTCGTGCGGCTCGACCCCACACGCGCCATGGCGATTCTGGTGGGTGATGACGGACAGGTGGAAAACCGCATTCTCGACCTGCCGCCCGGCTATACGGCCAGCGCCCTGCAGCAGGCAGGCAATTACCTCGCCAATTATGTCGTGGGGCGCACCCTGGCCGAGGCTCGCAAGGTGCTCAACGAGCGCCGGGCCGAGCAGCGGGCGGAACTGGATGAGCTGACGCAGAAACTGGTGGATGCCGGCATTGCGACGCTTGCTGAGCCGGGGGGCAGCAGCGCGCCCACGGTGATCGTGCGGGGCCGCGCCAATCTGATCAACGACACCATGGCCAGCGACGAACTGATGCGCATGCGCCAGCTTTTCGATGAGCTGGAAAGCAAGGACGGCCTGCTCGACCTGCTGGGCGATGCCGAACGCGCCCAGGGGGTGCGTATCTTTATCGGCTCGGAGAACAAGCTGTTTTCGCTCTCGGGCTCCTCGGTGATTCTCAGTCCCTATAAGGACGCCAATGACCGGATCGTGGGCGTGCTCGGGGTGATCGGGCCCACCAGGCTCAATTATGCCCGCATTGTGCCAGTGGTCGACTACACGGCCAATGTCATTTCCTCGCTGATGGCAAGGAAGCGCGGCAAATGAGCGGCTGACGCTTGAATTCATCCCGTCATTGGCCGATATGGCGGGCAAGAGTTTTTCATTGAATACGGAAGAAGACCGAATGAGCGACGAAAACGCCGCCCAGGGCGAAACGCCGGAAACCGAAAACCCGGAGACCGAAGCTGCGGAAGTCGATCCCGTCGAGGCGCTGAAGGCCGAAAACGCCGAGCTCAAGGATCGTGTGTTGCGCAGCCATGCCGAGATGGAAAATCTGCGCAAGCGCACCGAGCGTGACGTGGCCGATACCCGCACCTATGCCATTGCCGGTTTTGCCCGCGACATGCTGACCGCCACCGACGCGCTCAGCCGCGCCCTGGTGGTGATCCCGGCTGAAACCCGCGAAACCGCCGATGGGGCGCTCAAGAGCCTGATCGACGGCATCGAGCTGGCTGACCGCGAAATGCAGCGCCTCCTGGCCAAGCATGGCGTCAAGCCGATCGAGGCGGCGGGCCAGAAATTCGATCCGCACAGGCACCAGGCCATGTTTGAAGTGCCCAATGCCGAAGTGCCCGAAGGCACGGTGGTGCAGGTGGTGCAGGAAGGCTTTGCCATTGGCGATCGCGTGCTGCGCCCGGCCATGGTCGGTGTGGCCAAGGGCGGCGCTGCCGCTGCCCCGGCGCCCGAGGCCAATGGCGATGCCGAAGGCATCGACAAGAGCGCCTGAGGCGAACAGACTTGAAAATGGGAAAGGGCGCCGTTTGGCGCCCTTTCTTGTTGCACTGTGCACGATGTTCTCGCCCGCAGTGGCTTAGCCCTCAGCCGCCCAGCACCCCGTCCACATCCGATTTTGTTGGGATTGCCGGCTGCGCGCCCGGCTTGAGGCAGGCCAGGCTCCCGGCCACGGCCGCGCGGCGCAGGGCCGCCTCGAGCGAATGGCCGGCGTCGAGCCCGGCGGCCAGATAGCCGCAGAAGGTGTCGCCGGCACCCACCGTGTCGACCGGCTTGATCTTGTGTGCAGCAACCGAAATGGGCCCATCCGGCGTGCGGGCGCGGGCGCCCTCGGGGCCCAGGGTGACCACAATGGTGCGGCCGGTGCGGTTGACCCAGTCCTGCATGGCCATGTCCAGTTCCTCGATCGGCCGGCCGGTGAGCAGCGAAAATTCGGTTTCATTGGCCACCACGATATCGGCCAGGGGCGCCAGCTTCGCGGTATCGGGCAGGAAGGGCGCCGTGTTGAGGATCGAGCAGGCGCCCGCCTCGCGAGCCATTTCCAGCGCCTTGCGGGTCGCGCTCTGGGGCACTTCCTGCTGCACCAGCAGTGTGTCTGAACCGGAGAGAATGGCGAGACCACGCTCAGCGTCTTGGGCGCTGATGGTACCGTTGGCGCCGGGCAGGATGGCGATGACATTTTCGCCCGCCGCATCGACAAAAATCATGGCAATGCCGGTCGCGGCCTCGGCCTTGCGCAATTGGCTGAGGTCGACCCCGCCGTCGCGCAGCAGTTCGGTCGCCAGATCGGCGAAGGCGTCATCGCCCACTGCCGAGACATGCAGCACCTTTGCGCCCGCGCGCCGCGCCGCCAGCGCCTGATTGGCGCCCTTGCCGCCTGGTGCCATCGAGAATGTGCCACCAGCAACGGTCTCTCCCGGCTTGGGCAAACGGGAGACAGTGCCGATCTGGTCGAGATTGGTGGAGCCGAAAACGGTGATCATTCAGAGGATCTTTTCTATCGTGTTCCAGTTGCGCATGGTGTCGAGATTGGATTTGCCGACCCTGGCATAGAGCGGCTTGAGGACCTCTTCGACACGTTCGGTATAGCGCCCATTGGGCTGGCGGTAGGCCGCAATATAGATCTCGCGCGGATCGATGCGCAGGATTTCAGTGTTCCCCGGCAGACTGTCGAGCACGATACCCTCGGGCAGCGGCTGGTCGAACATCAGCACATGGCGGGTGAAATCGGCCTTGCGGTCCACCATGCCGAAGGGGTGATCGTCCAGCATGGCCTCGAGCTCGTCGCGGGCGCGCAGCACCACGCCGACCGGAAAACCGAACCGGTCCACGATGGCCTTTTCGAGTCTGGGCTTGATCGTGTCTTCCGCCCCGCTGGCACGGAGCCGGGCATTGCCACTGGCGGCAATGGTCTTGACCTCGGCAAAGCCGGCCGCTTCCAGACAGTCCTTCAGTTCGGCCATCTTCATGCGCCGATTGCCCAGATTGATACCGCGCAGGAAGGCGCCCCAGATCTGGTTCATCGTTTGGTCTTTTGCGGATAGATGGTTTCACCCCGAGCGAGCATGGCCACGTAGTCGGCGATGCGCTTTTTCCGGCCGGCCTCGGTCTTGAGCGAGATGGTGCGGAAGGTCAGGGCAAAGCGGTTCTGTGAGGACAGCCCGTCATAGGTCTTTTGCGCGGCCGGATCGGCGGAAATTGCGGTCAGAAGGTCGGCAGGCGGCTCCTGGGTGGTCTTGTAGGCGGCGTCCCAGCGGCCATCTGCCTTGGCCGCCCCCACGTGTTTGAGGCCATGTTCGGTCATCAGGCCCTGCTCGACAAGCCGGGCGACATTGTCGCGGTTGATCTGGCTCCAAACCGATCTGGAGCGTCGCGGGCAGTAGCGCTGCACGAAGCTTTCCGCGTCCCAGCTCTTCTTGATCGCGTCTATCCAGCCCCAGCATAGCACCGCATCGATGGCTTCCACCGCCGTGATGGTGGGCTTGCCCGAGGCCTTTTTGAAGATGCGGATCCAGATCTCGTCCGCCTGGTCGTGGTTCGCCGCCAGCCAGGCATAGAAGGCGTCGAAATCGACGAATTCGCGCAGCTTGTCCGTCGGAACGCTGACCGGTGCCATGGCCCTAGGCCGCAGGTGCCGGCTTGGGCGCCAACAGGCCCGAAAGCGCACTGTCGAGGCGCTCGTTCTGGGGCAGGGTAATGCCGAAATCGGTGGTCAGAACCTGCTTGATCTCATCAAGCGTCGACAATTCGCGATACGCGGCCTCCTCCCCAACGGGTTGGCGCGTGTATTTGGTATTGCGCAGCTTGAGACGCCTGCCGCTGGGCGTCAGGGCCACCCGCAGCTCATGGGTGAAGGGCGAGGCCGGGTCGGTGGCGGTCTGCTGGTTGATCGGGGCGATATCGTCTTCGCTGATCCGATCGAGGTTAAATACATAAACCGGGCGCCAGTCATCGGCGAGCTTCACTTCCAGCGTCCAGTCCGGATCGCCGCCGGTCAGGCGGAATGTTTCATGCGGCGTTGTCTGGGCGCTCTCGGCCCGCAGGCGCAGCGGAGTGGTGAGCGTCAGCCCGCCAAAGCCCACATCGGCAATGTGGTTTTGCCCATTGATTTCAACGAGTAAGAGCAAATGACTCGGTGGCAGGCGGGCGCCTTCCGGATTGGTCCAGACCACCCGCGCGAACAAAGGCCGCACGGTGTAATCGAGGTCCTGGAGTATGCGCATGAACAGCAAATTGTGCTCGAAGCAATAGCCGCCGCGCCGGTCGGTCAGCAGCTTCTTCTCAAGGCTCGCCTGATCCAGCCGGACAGGCTCTCCCAGCAGGGGCCCGAGATTCTCAAAGGGAATGGCTGCTGGGTGCAGCGCATGCAGCAGGTCCAGCGTGGAGAGTGTCGGCGCAATGGAGCCGGCAAACCCGATTCGCTCAAAATAGCCTTTGAGATTGACCTTTTCAGCCATTAGCCACCCATGCCGCTATTGAAACCGGGGCCCAATATGGTCACGCCGAACGCCTTTGTCACTGGCTGGCCAACAATTGGCCACACCCCGGAACGGCACTCAGGCCTGCGCCCTGCGGACGCGGATCACCACGTCGACATGGGACACTTCCATGCCATCGGGCGCCTTGGGCAGCGCCTTGAACTCGACGGACTCAGCCGGAATATCGATCATCCGCTGCTCGTCCTCGACATAGAAATGGTGATGGTCCGAGGTGTCGGTGTCGAAATAGGAGCGTGAGGCGTCGATCGCCACTTCGCGCAACAGACCTGCTTCGTGGAACTGGTGCAGCGTATTGTAGATGGTGGCCAGCGAAACGTTCACATCTGCCGAACTGGCCTCGCCATGCAATTGCTCGGCACTGACATGGCGATGCGGGCCGGCGAACAGCAGTTCGGCCAGCGCAACGCGCTGCCGTGTGGGCCTCAGCCCTGCCATTCGCAGGACGGCCGTAAGGCACGGCTTGCGGGAGGGAACGGGCCGGGCGGCGGTCTCGCGGTCGGGCATAGGGCCTTTAAGTCTCGTCATTTAGGTCCAGAATTGAACCCATCTTATAATGGCCACCGCCCGTTCATACAAGCACAGCGCCGGGTGGGCACCGGGATCACGCCTTTTGGCTGGCTTGACCCTTAACCGGCACCCCTATACGAGACGAGGCTTGAGCGAGAGCGAGGAGCTTCGATGGCTGAGCGGCAGCACGCATTCGACTACGAGGAATTGTTGGCTCATGGACGCGGCGAATTGCCGGGACAGGGCGATGCCCGCCTGCCGGCCCCGCCCATGCTGATGTTCGACCGGATCACCTCGATCACCGAGGATGGTGGCACTTTTGACAAGGGCCAGGTACGCGCCGAACTCGATGTGAATCCGGACCTCTGGTTCTTCAAATGCCATTTCATCGGCGATCCGGTGATGCCCGGCTGCCTCGGCCTGGACGCGGTCTGGCAGATGACCGGCTTCTTCCTGTCCTGGATCGGCCAGCCCGGCAAGGGCCGCGCGCTGGGCGGCGAAATCAAGTTCACCGGCCAGGTGACCGACGACGTCAAGCTGGTCGAATATGGCATCGATCTCAAGCGCGTCATGCGCTCGCGCCTGACGCTGGGCATTGCCGATGGCTGGGTCAAGGCTGACGGCAAAGTGATCTACGAAGCCAAGGATCTGCGCGTTGGTCTGTTTACCGAAGCCCAGCTCCACGAGCAGAAGACCGCCTGACGGCCTTAATCCAGGCCCGAAACAACTTATACTAAGTGCGACGCTGACCCCGATGCGAACGCACGAAACGACTGAAACGAGGACGAAATGAGACGAGTTGTCGTCACCGGCATGGGTATCATTTCTTCGATCGGCAACTCGCTCGACGAGGTGACGGAAAGCCTGCGCACCGCAAAGCCGGGAATCGTATTTGCAGAAGATTATGCCGAGCTTGGCTTCCGCAGCCAGGTCAAGGGCGATCCGCGCCTTGACCCATTCGAGCAGCTTGACCGCCGCGTCACCCGGTTCATGGGCAAGGGCGCGGCCTGGAACTATCTGGCCATGCAGCAGGCCATTGCCGATGCCGGCCTGGAAGAGAGCGATATTTCCAACCCCATGACCGGTATTGTCATGGGTTCGGGCGGCGCGTCGACCCGCACCATCGTGGAAGCCGCCGACATTACCCGCAAGAACAATTCCCCCAAGCGCATCGGGCCGCTGGCCGTGCCCAAGGCCATGGGCTCGACCGCCTCGGCAACGCTGGCCACGCCCTTTGGCATCAAGGGCATCAACTACACCATCACCGCCGCCTGCGCGACCTCCAAGCATTGCATTGGCAATGCCATGGAGCAGATCATGCTGGGCAAGCAGGACATCGTCTTTGCCGGCGGCCATGAGGATCTGGACTGGACCCTTTCGGACCTGTTCGACGCCATGGGCGCCATGAGTTCGGACTTCAATGACAACCCAGCCAAGGCCTCACGCGCCTATGACGCGGCCCGCGACGGCTTCGTGATTTCCGGCGGCGCCGGCGTACTGGTGCTGGAGGAATATGAACACGCCAAAGCGCGTGGTGCGAAAATCTGGGCTGAGCTGGTCGGCTATGGCGCCACTTCGGACGGGCTCGACATGGTCGCACCCTCGGGCGAAGGCGCCGAGCGCTGCATGCGCATGGCGTTGCAAAACATCAAGGCGCCCATCGACTATATCAATCCGCACGCCACCTCGACCCCGGTGGGCGATCTGCGCGAGATCGAAGCGCTGCGCGCGGTCTTTGGCAATGAGGACAAATGCCCGCCCATTTCAGCTACCAAGTCGCTGACCGGGCACAGCCAGGGCGCCACGGGCGTGCATGAATCGATCTATTCGATCCTGATGATGGCCAATCGTTTCATCGCCGAAAGCGCCAATATCGAAACCCTCGATCCGGCCTTTGAAGACATGCCGATCCTGCGGGCGCGTCGCGACGACATCGATCTGGGCTATGTGCTGTCCAATTCGTTCGGCTTTGGCGGGACGAATGCGGCACTGGTGTTCAAGCATCCGGATGCGTGACCTTATTCTTCTCCCCCTTGGGGAGAAGGTGGCGCGTAGCGCCGGATGAGGGGGTTCTTCCGACGCCTTCGAGATGTGGATACATCCCCCTCACCGACTCGGCTCCGCCGAGCCACCTCTCCCCGAGGGGGAGAGGAACGGGCCGCAGTGCGCAGGCTAGTATCCCAACTCCGAAAAGCTGGCCTCTCGCGCATCATAAACCAGCAGCCGCCCCACTAGCGGTGTTCCGACGCCTGTGGCCAGCTTGATGGCCTCCATGGCCATCAGCGTGCCGATGACGCCGGTCACCGGGCCAAGAATGCCATTGGCCTCGCAGGAGGGCAGGGCGTCGTCACTGGCAGCGTCGGGATAGAGCGCGGCATGGGCCGGGCCGCCCAGATGCGGCGCAAAGACTGTCAACTGGCCGGAAAACATCGAGACGGCGCCCGAGACCAGCGGTTTTTCGCGCCTTTCGCACGCCGCCGCGACAATCCGGCGCGTGACCAGATTATCGGTGCCGTCGAGGATGATGTCGGCATGGACGATCAGGTGATCTGCGTTGGCCTTAGTGATTGCCTCGGCGTGGAGGTCCAGCCCGACATGCGGATTGAGGGCGCCTGCAAAGGCCCCAGCGCTTGCCGCCTTGCCGGTGCCGATGGCGGCGGTCGTGTGGACCACCTGCCGTTGCAGATTGGAGAGCGAGACCGTGTCCGGGTCGACGATGGACAAGTGACCGACACCGGCCGCGGCCAGATAGGCGATGGCCGGACTGCCCAGCCCGCCGGCGCCCACCACCAGCACGCGCGCAGCTTTAAGCTTCTGCTGGGCCGCCCCACCAAACCCCTTGAGCACCAGATGGCGCGCATAGCGCCGCGTCTCCTCGGAGGTGAGCGGGGTGTCAAAGGCCAAGGGGAACCGCCAGGAAGCGCCGGTCCGGCCCTTCAAAGCCGCCCGGGTAGACCGAGATAATGGCCACGGCGTTGGAGAGCGTCGTGCCCTGGAACGGCATCACCACCGAATGGATGCGATAGTCGGTCGGGCAGCCGCGCGAGCGGGGCAGATTGCCGTCGCGATGGATCAGGCGGGTGGTGCCGCTATCGGCAATCGAGAGCTCATAGCCCTTGGGGGCCACGCCGAACCATTCTGCACAGGGGCTGGTGGCCGCTGTCTCGAAAGTGCCTAGCGTGAGTGTGTAGTCGCCCGATACCGCGCCCGGCCAATAGGCCGGCGCCCCGAAATTGAGGCTCGCCCCATCCGTGTCGGGCACGCCATCCCCGATCAGCGCGGCGATCTCCACCGGCACATCGATCGAAAAGCTCTCGATATGGCTGGTGGCCTTGTCGGCGACCGCCGCCCGGATGTCCTCAAGGCTGGTCTCTTCGCTTTCGGCCTGCAGCCGCACCGGCGTGCCCACGACCCAGCTATCGGTATCAAGATCCACGACATAGAGGTTGGAATAGGCAAAGCCCGATCCGTCCTGAATGCCGAATTCCTCAAAGGCGAAATAGCGGAAATCGGGCGAGAACCCGACATAGTCGATCAGGGCCCGATCACCGGCCAGGGCCGGTTGGCTGAAGCCCCAGAGGACCAGCGCGCTAGCGGCCAGTCGAGCCGTGGCCGCCAGTCCCGCGTTCGGTTGCATCGAGTTCATCCACTTCCACCAGTTCCACGGCGCTGACCTGCGCCACCACCATCTGCGCCACGCGCTCGCCACGGCTGAGCGCAAAGGGCAGTTTGCCATGGTTGATCAACATGATTTTGACTTCACCGCGATAATCCGCGTCAACGGTGCCAGGCGAGTTGAGTACTGTGACGCCGTGCTTGGCGGCCAGGCCCGAGCGGGGCCGGATCTGCGCCTCATAGCCCTCGGGCAGGGCAATGCTGAGCCCGGTGGGCACCAAGGCATAGTCGCCCGGCGCGATGGTCAGGGTCTCCCCGGCTTCGATGGCGGCGCACAGGTCAAGCCCAGCCGCACCGGCAGTCTGCTGGCGCGGCAGGGGCAGGCCCGCGCCATGCGCGAGCCATTTCACATTGATCCGGACTGTCATGGTGCCCGCACCACGGCAAACAATTCATCGGGCAAGCCGGCATCGCCATTGATCAAGGCGAGCATGTCGATCACCTGTTCGGCGCGGGTCCTGTCGGCCGAGATGGTCATGTTGGTTTCGATGATTTCGGCGCCGGAAATGCCGATGGTCATGGTGCGGCCTTCAAAGAAGGCCTCGACCATCTGGCGGGTCTGCTCGTCCATGTCGTCTTCGGCACCCAGTTCGGCCTGCATGTCCGCCGTGGGCAGAGCCACGCGAACCAGACCCGGACCGGCTTGGGTGAAGCTCATGCCGCCTTCATCCTGCCCCAGATCGAGATCGGCGAAATTGCCCTCCTCAATGATGATGCAGGTGGCGCTGCCATCGCCATTCTCGGTCAGTTCACCCTCGGTGCAGAAACTGTCGTCCTGCTCCTGGCCGCTTTCGGCGCTCATCTTGACCATGGAGTAGATGTCGGCACTCATGACCTGGGTCATGGTCGCCTGGGCCGTGCTGGGGCTGGTGATGGCCACATCGATATTGACGTCGATGCAACCGGCCAGTCCCGCTGCCAGCAAAGCGGCCGCAGCCAGCTTGCCGAAAAGTTTGACGCTCATAAAGCTTCTCCCGTGCTTGACGGCGGCCGCCGCCGGTGAACGCAATCTATGTGCCGAGCCGCGCCATGAACAGATCATCGCGCCGCCTTCTGGGGTCAGCTTCCAACCAGCACGCGCCAGATCAGGGCCAGGATCAGCCCCAATGCGGCGAACAAGACGACCAGCACCGTATTGCGCATCAGCCTGTCGCGCGGGCGGTTGACCATGGCACGGTGCTCGGCCAGCGCCAGCTCGGCCTGGGCGATCAGCGCCGGCACCCGTCCGGCCGCCTCGCCAATCCGGCTCAGATGCCCGGCCAGA
Source organism: Devosia marina (assembly GCF_009758415.1). GTDB lineage: Bacteria > Pseudomonadota > Alphaproteobacteria > Rhizobiales > Devosiaceae > Devosia > Devosia marina. The sequence continues at coordinate 118,422 of NZ_WQRF01000002.1, forward strand.
TCCTCGATCCGGCCTAGCGGGCCCTCCTCGCGCCGCAGCCATTCCCCGACCACAGGCTCGGCCACCGTCCAGATGTCGAGATCCGGGTCGAGCGTGCGCGCCACGCCCTCCACCAGCACCATCGACTTTTGCAGCAGCACCAGCTCGGGCCGGGTCTGCATGTCGAACAGATCGGTGATGGTGAAGAGCTGGCCCAGCACCTTGGCCATGGAAATGTCGGCGGCCGTGCGCCCATGCAGCGGCTCGCCAATCGAGCGGATGGCCAGGGCAAAATCCTCGACCGACTGGGTCTTGGGCACATAGCCCACATCGAAATGGCGCTGCGCCACCAGACGATAATTGCGGGTGATGAAACCGTAGAGAATATCGGCGAGAAACCGGCGCTCATCCTTGCCGATCCGGCCCATTATGCCGAAGTCGACCGCGATCACATCGCCGGTTCTGGGGTCGGCAAACAGATTGCCCGGATGCATATCGGCATGAAAATAGCCGTCGCGAATGGCATGGCGCAGAAAGCTCTGCAACAATTTGGCGGCCAGCGCCTTGCGGTCGATCCCGGCCTTGTCGATCGCGGCATGGTCGCGGATGGGAATGCCATGCATCCAGCTTGTGGTCAGTACGTTCTGCGCCACCTGGTCCCAGTGCACTTGCGGAATGACAAAGCCCTCGTCATTCCGGATATTCTCGGCCATTTCGGAGATGGCGGCGGCTTCGAGCCGCAGATCCAGTTCGAGCCGCATGGAATGATCAAGCGTGCGCACCACCTCGGTGGGCCTGAGACGCCGGCTGGCAGGTGACAGGGTCTCGGCCAGTCTGGCACCGGCATAGAGGCTGTCGGTATCGGCATGAAAGCGCTCGGCAATGCCCGGGCGCAGCATTTTCACCGCCACCAGCTTGGGGACTTCGCCCGGTGCGCGCAGCCGCGCCTTGTGCACCTGGGCAATGGAGGCGGCAGCAATGGGCTCGCTGATTTCGGTCAGCTGCGCGGCCTTGTCACCCAGGGCGGTCTTAAGAATGCCCGGCACCAGCTTGGGGTCGAAGGGTGGCATCTTGTCCTGCAGGCCGGAAAGATCGGCTGCGGCCTGAATCCCGACAATGTCGGGCCGAGTGGCCAGGGTCTGGCCGAATTTCACATAGGATGGCCCGAGCTTGTGCAGTGCGGCGTTGAGGCGCTCGATGCTGCCGGTCTTGCGCACGGCGCGGCGCTCCAGGAGGCGCGCCATGGATATGCCGGCCTTCATCATGGGGGGCAGTGCCTGGGCGGGCAGCACGGAAAACGCGCCCTCGCGCGCCAGCACCCAGCCGGCATGGAACAGGCGGAAGGTCGAGGCGATGGACATGCGCTAGAGTTTCCAGCCCGAAAACAATGTCGCGATATTGCCGGTAAAACTCTGATGCTTGACGCGCCTGAACCCCGCCTGCCCCAGCATGGCCGAAAACTCGGCCGGGTCCGGGAATTTACGGATCGATTCGATGAAGTACTGGTAGGGCTGCGCGTCGCCGGTCACGACCCGGCCCATGGGCGGGATGAGCTGGTCGGAATAGAGACTGTAGACGGCGTCGAACCCCGGCACGTCGACCTGGGAAAATTCGAGCACCAGAATGCGGCCGCCGCGCTTGAGCACCCGATGGGCCTCATCCAGCGCCTTCTGGATGCGCGGCACATTGCGAATGCCAAAAGCAATCGTATAGGCGTCAAAGCTGTTGCTCTCGAAGGGCAGCTCTTCGGCGTTGGCTTCCTGAAACCGGACCTGGCCCGGATAGCGCCAGCCCTTGGCTCGCTCCGCCCCCACACGCAGCATGTCTGCATTGATGTCGGAAACGATAACGTCTGCATAGCCGAGTGAGGCATTGACGATACGCTCGCCGATATCTCCGGTGCCCCCGGCCATGTCGAGCACCTTATAGGGACGCGATCCGGCCTTGGGAGGCGCCAGCTCTGCAACCATTGCGTCCTTCCAGAGCCGGTGCACGCCCATGCTCATCAAATCGTTCATCAGGTCGTAGCGATCGGCGACATCGTGGAACACCTTGTCCACCAGCCCCTGCTTGTCCTCCAGGGCGACGGTCTGTTCGCCGAAATGGGTCGTCTCGCGGGTCTCGGTCATGGCAAGGGCCTTTTTCAACCGGCATTGGGGTCGATAGATTGTGTATCGTCCCTATACATAAGCCTTTATGGCTTGCCCATGCCACAAAGCCGCGCAGGGTGAAGGAGTTGTCACATGCCCGAACTGCCCGAGGTCGAAACCGTGCGCCGGGGTCTGGCGCCCTGGCTTGAGGGTGCGACCATCGAGAGCGTGACGCTCAACCGGCCCAATCTGCGCTTTCCCTTTCCGAACGGATTAAAGGGCGCGCTGGAGGGCCAGGAGGTCACCCATGTCGGGCGGCGGGCCAAATATCTGCTGCTCGGGCTCTCGGGTGGTGCGACCCTGCTCAGCCATCTGGGTATGACCGGCTCCTGGCGCTTTGCCGAGCATCCCATCGACAAGCCGCCACGATATTATGAGCCTGGCATCGAACCGAAGCACGACCATATGATCTGGACGCTCGACCATCCAGACCACGGACGCAGCCACCTGATCTATGCCGATCCGCGGCGTTTCGGCTTCATCGACCTCTATGCCGACCTCGCAGCCAGTCCCTATCTGCAGGGGCTGGGGCCTGAACCGCTGGGCAATGAATTCTCCGCGGCACAACTGGCCGCTGCCTTTGCCGGCAAGAAGACGCCGGTCAAGGCGGCCCTGCTCGACCAAAGGGTAGTGGCCGGACTGGGCAATATCTACGTGGCCGAGGCGCTGCACCGCGCCCATATTCTGCCCACCGTGCTGGCGGGGAGCCTGGTGACCAAGACTGGAAGGCCCAAAAAAGCGTTGGAAGACCTGGCCTTTGCCGTGCGAGAAGTGCTCACTGCCGCCATTGAGGTGGGCGGTTCCACCATTCGCGATTTCCGAAGCGTGGAAGGGGCGGGCTACTTCCAGCACAATTTTGCCGTCTATGACCGGGAGGGGGACCCCTGCCCGACCCCAATGTGCAAGGGTATTGTCCAGCGCATCGTGCAATCGGGTCGCTCGACCTTCTATTGTCCGAAATGCCAGAAGGCGCCTTGAGGGCACCGCCGGGCGCCTGAATCCAGTTGACGCCCTCCGGCCTATGTCCTATAGACCCCCCGACTTGGCGGCAGCGTGCCGCCGCTTTCATTTCATCCCGGAAGGTTGGGGCGCCCTTTAGGCGCACAGTCTGCCGGTTGGACGACCCAAGAGGACCACCATGGCCAATACGCCGTCAGCCAAGAAGGCGACCCGCAAGATTGCTGCCCGCACCGCGATCAACAAGTCGCGTCGGAGCCGCGTGCGTACGTTCATTCGCAAGGTCGAGGAAGCGATCACCGCTGGCGATCATGCAACTGCCTTCGCTGCGCTCAAGGCTGCCGAGCCCGAGATCCACCGCGCTGCCGGCAAGGGCATTGTCCATGCCAATCTGGCGGCCCGCAAGGTCTCCCGCCTCAATAGCCGCGTTAAGGCCCTCTCCGCCTAATTCGCGGTCGGTCAAGGCGCTTCTTGGCAAGCGACCGATGCGCTACAATCCGGGCTCCGCAAGGAGCCCTTTTTGTTGTATGGTAGCCAGGCAGGTTTTTTCGCCATTGTTTTGTCACATGACTAAATGGTGACACTCTCTCTTGCGGTAGAACGAAGCGTGAAGGGGTGTTTTTTCCTAGCGTTGTCAGTGGGTTCGCTCATCTGTCAGGTCATGGTTGGCGTTGCGGCCGAGGGCAGAAAATAGGTGCGGTGAAAAATTATTTTACCATGTCGAAAGCCGCTAAGTGTTCGAATCTGCCTTGAGTCACAGGCCCTTGCCGGAGGTCACTTTTTGACCCCGGTGGGCGCTAAAAATACAGCCTCAGAGTCAAGCCCCTTTTTCAATGATTCACGTGTTGCGGGTCCCATTTCGTGCCTCTAATGTACATCTGCCGACGGGGAAAAAGAGGGGTGGAACGACCCTCCTGACCCATCGGTCGTCTCCCGCCAGGGGGTCGGATTTGGGGCAGTGCCGGCAGCGATGCCGGTCATTTCAGCCAGTGATTTTTGTGTCGGCCGCAATTGCTGTGGTCCGTCGAATTTGAGTTGGCAGCGTTCATTCGACCACAGGCCGGGCAGGCCGGGTTCTAGTGAAAGGTCAAGTTGCAAACGGCGGCTTCAAGCCGCCGGACAATAATGTTGTGCCCGCATGAGCGGGCGCAGGGGCGAAGCTGTGTCCTGTTGCAGGCCGTTACGAGGCGGGCGGACACATCAAACAGATCAGGGGCATTTCCGGGGCTTTGCGGACCGGAGAGGCGGCAAAACAGAATGGGGCAAGACAAGATGATGCGACAGGCGACTGCGGGAAGAGACGATTGGGCTGCGGCCGACTCCTCTTCTCCTTCCAATACCAGCAAAGGCGGTACTCCTGTCATGGCCATGTCCGACGTTTCCTCCCAGGACCAGCGCGAACTCTGGACCCGTGTGCGGGCCCGACTGAAAGCGAGCGTGGGTGAAGACGTCTTTGCCTCCTGGTTTGCGCGCCTTGAGCTTGAGGAGCTGGTGGACGATCTGGTGCATTTGAGCGCGCCGACGCGGTTCCTCTGTTCCTGGGTGCAGTCCAACTATGCCGATCGCATTGTAGAAGCGTTCCGCAACGATGTTCCGGAGGCGGCGCGCCTGCAGGTGACCATGCGGGTCAATGGCCAGGCCCGTCCCCGCCTTGCCCCGGTCGCCGAAGTCGTCCCCGAAGCGCCCGCGACCCACCAGCAGTCCGCGCCTGTCGCCGCGGCGCCCGCCACCCCGCGTCTGGTGCGCGACAATGCCAAGTCCGGCGACGCCCTTTCGGGCAGCGCCATCGACCCACGCATGACCTTTGAAAGTTTCGTGGCCGGGTCGGCCAATGAGATGGCGCTGGGCGTTGCCAAGCAGATCGCCAATGCCGCCATCAACAATGCCGTGACCTTCAATCCGGTCTATATTCATTCCACCGTGGGCCTGGGCAAGTCGCACTTGCTCAATGCTATTGCCCATGCCGTCGGCCAGGCCGACCCGTCCAAGAATATCGTCTATCTGACCGCCGACCACTTCATGTACCATTTCATCACCGCCGTGCAACGCCAGAGCGCGCTCGGCTTCAAGGAATGGCTGCGCCGGGTCGACCTGCTGCTGATCGACGACATGCAGTTCCTGCAGGGCAAGTCGGCGACCGAATTCGGCCACACGCTGGGCGCCCTGCTGACCGGCGCCAAGCAGGTGGTCGTTGCGGGCGATGCGCCGCCGCGCGATCTCGAAATGCTCGACGAACGCGTCCGCTCGCGCCTCTCCGGCGGGCTGGTCGTGCCGATCTCGACCTTCGATCATGAATTGCGCCGCGACATCGTCCAGCGCCGGGCCGACCAGGTCAATTCCCGTTTCGGCATGCAGTTCCCGGTTGCCGTGATCGACTATATCGCCCGCGCCGTGGTCAGCCATGGCCGCGATCTCGACGGTGCCGTCAACCGGCTCGTCGCTGCCAACCAGCTCACCGGCGAACTGATCACCGTGCCGCTGGCCGAAAAGACCCTGGCCGACCTGATCCGCGCCCGCGACGCCAAGCGCGTCCGCATCGAGGATATTCTCAAGATCGTCTCGCGCCACTACAAGGTGCCGCGCAACGAATTGCTCTCGGCCCGCCGTTCGCGCGACGTGGTACGCCCGCGCCAGATCGCCATGTATCTGGCCAAGGCCCTGACCAGCCGCTCCCTGCCCGAGATCGGGCGGCGCTTCGGTGGTCGTGACCACACCACGGTGCTCCACTCGGTGCGCAAGGTCGAGCAGATGATCAAGGACGATCTGGAGCTGGGCCAGGAAATCGAACTGCTCAAGCGCATGCTTGAGGAATAGCCTTTATCCCGCCGGATTGGCCGGGCAAGGATCGGATATGGTTCAAATCCTTGCCCGCCTGTTTGCTCTCTCCATTTTCGCCCTGTCCCCGGTCCTGGCCCAGGATGAATTGCCGGTCCTGACGCCCGAAGAGCGGGCCGCGCAGAACCTGGAAATCGCCACCTCGGTTCAGGACCAGCTTCTGGCCTGCTGGGCCCTGCCGGCAGGCTATGAAGATCGCTCCATTTCCATCCGTCTGGCCTTTCTGGGCGATGGTACGCTGGACGGTGACCCCTATATCGTGCCCGAAAGCGTGCGGACTGCGGGGCAGTATCCGGAATTGATGCGTTCGATTGCGGCTGCGATTGCCACCTGCCTGCCTTTTGACGGCTTGGTGGGGCTGGGGGCCGGGCCGGGCGAGAGGTTCGACATCACCGTGCATTTCAGTTCCTGAAGTCCACAGCTAGGATGCGGCCAAAAGCCCCCACGGCCTTGCCAATTTCCTATGAAACTGTAAACGTCCCAACCCCGGCTCGCGCCGGGTTTGGCTGTCGCGTATGTCCGGGAAGAAGAACTCCATGAAAGTCACGCTCGAACGCAATCATCTGCTCAAGTCGCTGAGCCATGTGCATCGGGTGGTCGAGCGCCGCAACACCTATCCGATCCTGGCCAATGTGCTGTTCAAGGCATCGGACGATCGGATCGAATTGCGCGCCACCGATCTTGATATCGAAGTGACGGAAAGCGTGCCGGCCATGGTCTCGACCCCCGGCACCACCACCGTGCCGGCCCATACACTTTACGAGATTGTCCGCAAGCTTTCCGATGGCGCCGAAGTGCGGCTCGAAACCGATGGCGGCGAGAACATGGTTCTCACCTCCGGCCGCTCGCGCTTTAACCTCGCCTGCCTCTCGCCCGACAGCTTCCCCGATCTCAAATCAGGCGCTTTCGCGCATGAATTCGATATTGCAGCGGCCTCCCTGCGCGAGCTGATCGAGCGGACCCAGTTCGCCATCTCCAATGAAGAGACGCGCTATTATCTCAACGGCATCTATTTCCATGCCGTGGACAATTCTGCCGCCGGTTCGCTGTTCCGCGCCGTGGCCACCGACGGACACCGCATGGCCCGTGCCGAAATGGCTGCCCCCAGCGGCGCCGAAGGCATGAGCGGCATCATCGTGCCCAAAAAGACCGTGGGCGAGGTACAAAAGCTGCTCGATGGCGTCGATGGCGACGTGCATGTCGAGGTTTCCGACACCAAGATCCGCTTTACCGTCGGTCCCGTGGTGCTGCTCTCCAAGCTCATCGAAGGCACCTTCCCCGATTATGACCGGGTGACGCCCAAGAACAATGACAAGCAGATGCTGGTCGACAAATCCGGCTTTGCCATTGCCGTGGATCGCGTTTCGACCATCGCCTCGGATCGGGGCGGCAAGGCGGTCAAGCTTTCGGCCAAGGATGGCCTGCTCGAATTGTCCGTCACCAATCCCGATCACGGCACGGCCAGCGAGGAAGTGGCGGTGGACTTCGATACCGACGGTTTCGAGATCGGCTTCAACGCGCGCTATCTGCTCGACATCATCCAGCAGATCCGCTCCGAGAGCGCCGTCTTCCTGTTCAACGATGCCAATTCCCCGACCCTGGTGAAGGAAGAAGGCGAATCCAGCGCGCTCTATGTGCTGATGCCGATGCGTGTCTAAGCTGGTTCAGCGCTCTCCTGGTTCGTGGGTCGCTTCGCCCCCACCGTACCATGAGGCCTTGGGAGAAGCCGAGTCCGCGGGAGCCCTCCTGGTGAGGTGCTTTGCGCCTGCAAAGCCGCAAACCAAGAGGGCGGCTTCACAGTCATGATCCGCCACATCTCCCGCCTGCGCCTGACCGCTTTCCGCAATTATGCCACTGCGGCGCTCGATCTCGACGGGCGCCATGTCGTGCTGACCGGTCCCAATGGTTCGGGGAAGACCAATCTGCTCGAAGCCATTTCCGTGCTCTCGCCGGGGCGCGGCCTGCGCGGCGCCAGTTTCGACACCTTGCAGGCGCAAGGCTCTGACCTGCCCTGGGCGGTTGCCGCGACCATAGAGACCGATGACGGGCCTGCCGATATTGGCACGGGCGCCCTGCCCGATGGCGGACGCCGGGTGCGCATCAATGGCGCCAATGCCCGCTCCATCGAGGCGATGAGCGATTACCTGCGGGTGCTCTGGCTGACCCCTGCCATGGACGGCCTGTTCTCCGGGCCTGCCGGGGACAGGCGCCGCTTTCTCGACCGTTTGGTGACCACGCTCATCCCGGGCCATTCGGCAACCGTGTCCGATTTCGAAAAGGCCATGCGGCAACGCAACAGGCTGCTTGAAGACGAAGGTGACCCGCGCTGGCTTGGCGCCATTGAGGTCCAGATGGCCGAGCTTGGCGCCTCGATCCACCTCAATCGCACCGACAGCCTTAGTCATTTGCAGGCGCTGATCGCCCAGAGCCTGGACGACACCAGCTTCCCGGCGGCGCGGCTGTCGCTGACCCCGCTCTTCGATGATCTGGTCGAGCCGGCGACCTCTGCCGAACTCGAAACAGTGCTGGCGCAGCGCTGGCATGCGCTGCGCCCCCTTGATCGGGCGGCCGGACGCACCACATCAGGACCACACCGCGTCGATCTTGACGTGATCCATGCGCAAAAATCCATGCCCGCGGCGCTCGGCTCCACCGGCGAGCAGAAGGCCCTGCTGATCGGGCTGATTCTCGCCCATGCCAGGCTGGTGCGGCTGCGCACCGGCATCGTACCGTTCCTGCTGCTCGACGAGATTGCCGCCCATCTCGATCCGGACCGGCGCCGGGCCCTGTTTGTGGCGCTGGACGGCCTGGAGACCCAATGTTTCCTCACTGGCACGGACCCGGTGCTGTTCGAGGCGCTGGAGGGGCGGGCGCAGCAGATCGGGGTGCGTGAAGGGCGCTTGGCGCGCAAGGGCTGAAAATCCCCCGCAAATACGCCTCAAACGGCCAATATCCTTGGGGTTTCAGCCCCATTCGGCTAGAACAGAACTGAACTGAAATCGACTGATTCGGACCCCATGAGCGACAGCGAAAACCCGATCCCGACCGAATATGGCGCCGATAGCATTAAAGTGCTCAAGGGCCTCGATGCCGTGCGCAAGCGCCCGGGCATGTATATCGGTGATACCGATGACGGATCAGGCCTGCACCACATGGTTTATGAGGTGGTGGACAACGCCATCGACGAAGCGCTGGCTGGCCATGCCGACCTGGTGACCGTCACCCTCAATGCCGATGGCTCGGTGACTGTGACCGACAATGGTCGCGGCATTCCAACCGGCATCCACAAGGAAGAAGGGGTCTCGGCCGCCGAGGTCATCATGACCCAGCTCCATGCCGGCGGCAAGTTCGACCAGAATTCCTACAAGGTGTCCGGTGGCCTGCACGGTGTTGGCGTCTCGGTGGTCAATGCCCTTTCGGTCTGGCTCAAGCTGCGCATTCGGCAGAAGGGGAAGGTCCACGAGATGAGCTTCACCCACGGCGTTGCCGATGGGCCGCTCGAAGTCGTTGGGGATTATGAAGGGCGCTCGGGCTCCGAGATCACCTTCATGCCCAGTTCCGAAACCTTCACCATGGTGGAGTTTGACTACAAGACGCTCGAACATCGTCTGCGCGAATTGGCTTTCCTCAATTCGGGCGTCCACATCCTTCTGGCCGACCATCGCCATCCCGAGCCGGTCGAGGTGGATCTGTTCTATGAGGGCGGCCTTGAAGCCTTCGTCAAATATCTCGACAAGTCCAAGGCGCCGGTGCTCGAAAGCCCGATCACCATGCGCTCGGAAAAGGACGGCATCACCGTCGAGGTGGCCTTGCAGTGGAACGACAGCTACCACGAAAATGTGCTGTGCTTCACCAACAACATTCCCCAGCGCGATGGTGGCACGCATCTGGCGGGCCTGCGCGGGGCGCTGACGCGTCAGGTGACGGGCTATGCCAACAGCTCCGGCATCGCCAAGAAGGAAAAGGTCGAGCTGAGCGGCGATGACACCCGTGAAGGCCTGACCTGCGTGCTCTCGGTCAAGGTGCCGGACCCCAAGTTTTCGTCCCAGACCAAGGACAAGCTGGTCTCCTCCGAAGTGCGCCCGGTGGTCGAGAACATCGTCAACGAAAAGCTCGGCCAGTGGTTCGAGGAGCATCCCAACGAAGCCCGCATCATTGTAGGCAAGGTGGTCGAAGCCGCCGCCGCCCGCGAAGCGGCCCGCAAGGCGCGCGAACTGACCCGCCGCAAGGGGGCGCTGGAAATCTCCTCGCTCCCTGGCAAGCTCGCCGATTGCCAGGAGCGCGATCCGGCAAAGAGCGAAATCTTCATCGTCGAGGGTGACTCGGCCGGTGGATCGGCCAAGCAGGGGCGCGATCGCTCCAATCAGGCCGTGCTGCCCCTGCGCGGCAAGATTCTCAATGTCGAGCGCGCCCGCTTTGACCGCATGATCTCCTCCGACCAGGTCGGCACGCTGATTACTGCGCTAGGCACCGGCATTGGCCGCGAAGAGTTCAACGCCGACAAGCTGCGCTACCACAAGATCATCATCATGACGGACGCCGACGTCGACGGCGCCCATATCCGCACCCTGCTGCTGACCTTCTTCTATCGCCAGACGCGCGAACTGATCGAGCGCGGGCATATCTATATTGCCCAGCCGCCGCTCTACAAAGCCACGCGCGGCCGCTCGGAGCTCTATCTCAAGGACGAGCGGGCGCTGGAAGACTATCTGCTCGATGGCGGCATTGAGGATGCGGTGTTCACCACCCAGAACGGCAGCACCCATGCCGGCCAGGATTTGTTGAACATCTTGCATCAGTCGCGCGAAATCGTGAACGCGATCAACAATCTCAATACCCGCTACAATCGCAATCTGGTTGAGCAGGCCGCCATTGTTGGCGGGCTGGATCCGGAGGGCATTACCAATCCCGACAGGAGCGGGGAAACGCTCAAGCGCGTCGCCAACCGGCTCGACCGCATTTCCGACGAGCTGGAGCGCGGCTGGACCGGCGAAGTGACCGAGGAGGAGGCACTGGCCTTCTCGCGTACCGTGCGCGGCGTCACCGAAACCCATCAGATCGACCGGGCCCTGCTGCAAAGCGCGGACGCGCGCAAATTGCGGCAGCTTGCCGACCGGCTGGATGAACTGTTTGGCGGCGTGCCGACGCTGACCCGCAAGGGCGAGACGACCAACATCTATGGCCCTGCCAGCCTGTTCAAGGCGGTGACCGATGCCGGCCGCAAGGGCGTTTCCATGCAGCGCTATAAAGGTCTTGGCGAAATGAATGCCGAGCAGCTCTGGGAAACCACGCTCGACCCCAATGCCCGCACCCTGCTGCGCGTCGAAATCGACCAGACTGACGAGGCCGACCAGATTTTTACGGCGTTGATGGGTGATCTGGTGGAACCGCGCCGCGACTTCATCCAGGACAACGCGCTCAATGTGAGCAATCTGGACGTCTAGACTGCGACCCGCAGGGGAAAATCTCGCCATTGGGGAGATTTTGGCGGGCTAGGCCATGAGAGCTATGCTCGAATGTTGGCGGCCGGTCAGATGGCAGAGGGCCATATGAGCAGCGCTCAAGTGGGAGGAACGCCCCAAACTGGAGGGCGCTGCAATGGGTGGCAACGAAATCGAGCTGTTTGGCGGCCTGATCAACAAGGTTGTCCGCGTCGGCGACACGGTGCGACGCACCATGTCTCGGGACCGCACGACCGCCCATCACTTGTTGCGCCATCTGGAGACGCGCGGCTTTGAAGGTGCACCCAGATTTCTGGGGGTCGACGCACTCGGCCGCGAAATTCTGACCTATCTGCCGAGCGACCTCAAATTCGATGCCGCTAGCTTCTCCGACGACCAATTGACTGCCGCCGCCGCTCTGCTTCGTAGCTTTCACGAGGCGACCCTGGACTTCGCCCTGGTTGTTGAAGCTGGCGCTGAGGTGCTCTGCCACAATGACTGGACGCCAGCCAATACGGGGTTTCGCAACGCCATCCCCTACGGAATGATTGACTTCGATACTGTTGCGCCCGGCACGAGGCTTTGGGACGTGAGCTATAGCGCCTGGACTTGGCTCGATCTCAGCGACCCGGCTTTTTCGGCAGATGAGCAGTTACGACGGCTCGAGCTGTTTTGCTCGGGCTATGATCACCCCTCATGCACCGTTGCGCATTTGGCAGGCTATATCCCCACCCGGCAGGCTGGCCGCGCACGCTGGGCGAAGGATCGCAACATGCCTGAAGCTGAGGCCTGGGCCCTGAAATGCATGTACTGGACCGTCCAGAACCTGAGCGAGCGCGTTCATCGCACAGGTTTGCCTGAGACCTGATTGATCTGCGCGCAGCCAGTTGTTCACCCTGACGGATCAGTCCGTTCTCATTGGCCGCCTTGTGCCTATGGTCTTCACCGCCTAGCTAAGCGGGACCAGTTCCTGCGCGAGGCTTCCATGAAAAAGATCGGCTTTCTCTCCTTTGGTCATTGGAGCCCGTCGCCCAATTCGGGCACCCGCACAGCCGGCGATGCGCTGCTGCAGTCGATCGATTTGGCCGTAGCCGCCGAAGAACTTGGGGCCGATGGCGCCTATTTTCGCGTGCATCACTTCGCCCGCCAACTCGCCTCGCCCTTTCCGCTGCTGGCCGCAGTCGGCGCAAAGACCAGCAAGATCGAGATCGGCACGGCCGTGATCGACATGCGCTATGAAAACCCGCTCTACATGGCCGAGGATGCCGGGGCGGCGGATCTGATCTCCGAAGGGCGGTTGCAATTGGGCATTTCACGCGGCTCGCCCGAGCAGGTTATCGATGGCTGGCGCTATTTCGGCTATGAGCCGGCCGAAGGGCAGACTGACGCGGACATGGCGCGGCTCAATTCGGAAATTTTCCTGAAAGCGCTGACCGGTCAGGGCTTTGCCCAGCCCAATCCGCGACCCATGTTTCCCAACCCGCCCGGCATGCTGCGGCTCGAGCCGTATTCCGAGGGGCTGCTTGAGCGCATCTGGTGGGGCGCGGCCAGCGATGCGACGGCCATCTGGGCGGCCAAGATGGGGATGAACCTGCAGTCCTCGACCCTGAAATTCGATGAATCAGGAAAGCCCTTCCATATCCAGCAGGCCGAACAGATCCGCGCCTATCGCGCGGCCTGGAAAGAGGCCGGCCATGCCCGCGAACCGCGCGTCTCGGTCAGCCGTTCGATCTTTGCCCTGGTCAACGATCAGGACCGCATGTATTTCGGCGCAGGACGCAAGGAAGAAGACCAGTTCGGCTATATCGAGCCAGAAAAGCGCGCCGTTTTCGGACGGGGCTACACCGCTGAGCCGGACCAACTGATCGAGGATCTCAAGCAGGACGAGGCCATCGCCGAAGCCGATACGCTGCTCCTGACCGTGCCCAACCAGCTCGGCGTCGCCTACAACGCCCATGTCATCGAGAGCATTCTCAAGCATGTCGCGCCGGGGCTGGGCTGGCGCTAAGGCTTCTTCACCCCTCCGGAGAGGGGGGCAGCAGCGGATGACATTCCGAACCGTCAGGGCAAGTCATAGCCCGATCCGTCGCACCCATTGGCCTGCCAATAGCGCTCCACCGGCGTAAAACTGCCGGTGGCCAGCCGCTCCACCTCTGCAGCAAAGGCCATGGCGCGGCATTCATCCGCGCCGGCTACCACATGCACCATTTCGTGCAGGATGGTCAGGCGCCTCAAGGCCGCCGTGCCTTCCTCGGAAAACTGCCGGCAGATGACCAGCGGCACCACCCCGTCCCGTGGCGGCAAGGGGACATAGGCGGCAAAGCGGGCACAGCCGTAGCCGCTTGCGCCCCGCTCCAGCGCAACGGCCAGGCTGCTGCCCCAATGCGAGGAGGTGAACCGCCCCAGGGTCAGGGCGTCACGATAGGCAGAAATGTCCACCCCGAAGCGGGTCGTCCCGAGCCGAGGTTGCGCCTGTTCGAAGGCGGCAATGGCATCGTTGAATGCAATTTGCACGGCGTCTGCTCGCGCCCCACTGGCGGCGAGGGACCACAGCAGGCCGGCGAGAATGGCAGTGAAGAGGCGCATGAGCCCTCTCGTGCCGGGCAATTGCGGCATTGGCAAGAGCTGTGACGCGACGGCCACACTCGGGCGGGAGGGGGATGCAGGCCCATAAACCGGCCACATTTGGCGCGGACAAGCTTGTCCATGTGCTGCTGGGCGGCAAAGAGCGTATGGCCGGTCACAATCCACCGATCTTAACCTCCCGCTTACCATTTGTTTCCCTTGATGAACGAACAGGGTAGAAGCAGCGTGATCCTTTCCTTCACTAGGTTTGCCTGATGGATTTCCGCATTTCGGCCGATGACCGCGTCGGCGCCCCCAAGGGCCGCCAGAACAAGACCCAGCCCTCTTCTGCGGCCAAGGGCGCGCGTGTCGAGCCGACCATGGGCCAGTCGATGGCGTTTTCCGTCGATGAAACGCGCCCCGGCGGCAATGGTGGTGGCGGCAAGCCGCCCAAATCGCCGCGGAAACAACCGCGCAAGGGTAAGGCCGAACCTGCTCGCAACCGCAAGAAGAAGCGCGGCGGCGGTCTGCTGATGGGGCTGCTCTGGTGGGGCTTTGTCGCCTGTCTCTGGGGCGGCATCGCCGTGATCGGTGTCATTGTTTATTACGGCGCGCAACTGCCGTCCTCCGAGACCTGGGCCATCCCCGAGCGTCCACCCAATATCCGCATCCTGGCGGCCGATGGGAGCCTGATCTCCAATCGCGGCCAGACCGGCGGCGAAGCCGTCACCTTCCGCGAACTGCCCCAATATGTGCCTGCGGCCTTCATTGCCTCGGAAGACCGTCGCTTCATGAGCCATTTCGGCGTCGACCCGATCGGTCTGCTCTCCGTGGCCGTGGAAATGGTTGAAGCGCGCGGCGTCACCCGCGGCGCCTCGACCATCACCCAGCAGGTAGCCAAAAACCTCTTCCTCACCCCCGACCAGACCCTGGGCCGCAAGGTGCAGGAAGCCATTCTGGCCATCTGGCTTGAACAGAACTTCACCAAGGAAGAAATCCTCGAGCTCTATATGAACCGGGTCTATTTCGGTTCGGGCGCCTATGGCATCGAGGCTGCGGCCCAGACCTATTTCGGGGTTTCGGCGCGCAATCTTTCGCTTGGTCAGGCGGCCATGCTGGTAGGCATTCTGCCCGCGCCATCGGCCTATAATCCCAAGGCCAATCCCAATACTGCACGCGACCGTCAGCGCCTGGTGCTCAATGCCATGGCCCAGGAAGGCTATATCACGCGTGACGAAGCCGATGCGGCACGCATCAACCCCGACCAGACCATCCGCACCGTGGTGGCCGGCTCCGAATCCTATGTCGCGGACTGGGTCGAAAGCCTGATGACCGCCTATATCGGCGAGATCGAGGGTGACGTGGTGGTGCAAACTACCATTGACTACAAGATGCAAAAGGATGCCGAATTCATCGTCAAGGAAGCGGTGGCCAATGAAGGCGAGAAGCGCGGCTTCTCCCAGGCTGCGCTGGTGGCCATGGATGTCGATGGCACGGTGCGCGCCATGGTCGGCGGCGTCGACTATCAGGCCAGCCAGTATAACCGCGCCGTGACCGCCCGGCGCCAGCCCGGCTCTGCCTTCAAGCCCTTTGTCTATATGGCGGCCATGGAGAAGGGCTATACGCCCGATACCTTGGCCGAAGACGCCCAGTTCGACTACAATGGCTGGAGCCCGCGCAATTCGAGCGGCAAATATGCCGGGACGGTGACGCTGCGCCAGGGGTTGGCCTATTCGCTCAATACCATCGCAGCCCGTCTGGCCATCGACGTCACGCCTGAGAAGGTCATCGAAGTGGCGATGCGCATGGGTATTTCCTCGAATCTGTCGGCTGTGCCCTCCATTGCCCTGGGGGCCCAGGAAGTGAACCTGCTCGAGTTGACCAGTGCCTACGCGCCCTTTGCCAATGGTGGCATGGGCGTCATTCCCAATGTCATCACCAAGATTTCCGACGTCGAGGGCAATGTACTCTATGAGGCCTCCAATGCCGGGCCGGGGCGCGTCGTCGATCCCAATGTGCTGGCAGCGATGAACGACATGCTCAAGACCGCCGTTGAGGTGGGTACCGGCCGAGGCGCCAATATTGGCGGCTGGGAAGTTGGCGGCAAGACCGGCACCTCGCAGCAATCGCGCGACGCCCTGTTTGTCGGCTACACCTCTGCCATGGTCACGGGGGTTTGGCTGGGCAATGACAACGATACCGGGACCAGTCTTTCCGGCGGCAATGTGCCGGCCAATATCTGGTCCAACTTCATGACCAAGGCTCTTGCTGGCCGCGCGCCTGCCCCTATTCCCGGAGGCTCCTATGCGGGCCAGCTCATTGCCCAGCAATTGATCGATCCCAATACTGGCATGCCCGCCATCGATCCGGCCACCGGCCAGCCCATGGTGCAATATGTCGATGGCGGCACGGGCGAGCCGGTGCAGACCACCACCGACCCGGCAACCGGGCAGGTGATTGCCATCGACCCGGCCACCGGTGCCCCACTTGAGGGGCTGGCGCCGGTTGACGGGCAGGTGGCCAATGCCACGGCTTCGACCGGGTTCGGCGGATTTGATCCCAACACCGGCATGCCGTTTGACAACGGTACCGGCCTGCCGGTCCAGCAGATCGACCCCAATACCGGCATGCCCATCGATCAGGGCCAGATCGTACAGTATGACGCCAATGGCCAGGCCATCGACCCGGTGACCGGCTTCCCCCTGCAGCAGCAGAACAGCAATGGCTTTGGCCAGGCGCCGATTGATCCCGAAACCGGCCTGCCCATGACCCTTGTCGTTGACCCGGCCACTGGCCAGCAGGTCTGGGTGCCTTCGGCGCCAACCTCGCAGCAGCCCCAGGGCTTCGCTCAGCCGCAGGGCCAGATCGTCCCGCCGGGCCAGGTGCAGCAGCAGCCGGTCTATCAGGAAGAGCGCTCCCAGCGCACACTGATGGATCTGATCTTCGGCAACTAGCATTGCCGACCAGAACAGCAAAAAGCCCCGGGCATGACCCGGGGCTTTTTCGTCTCAACGCCGAAGCTGGCGCGGTCTATATCACCACGATCGGTGCGCCATTGGGCACGCGCTCATAAAGATCCATGACATCTTGGAACAACAGGCGCACGCAGCCGGACGAGACCGCCTTGCCGATCGAGGCCACGTCCATGGTGCCGTGAATGCGATAGAGCGTGTCCCGATTGCCCTGATGAATATAGAGGGCACGGGCGCCCAGCGCATTGAGCAGGCCGGGTGGCTGGCCGTTGCGGTAGATTTCAAGCTCGGGCTGCCGCTCGATCATTTCAGCCGGGGGGGTCCAGACCGGCCATTTGCGCTTATAGGCAATGTGACCCTCGCCGCTCCATTCAAACCCGGCGCGTCCCAGGCCCACGCCATAGCGCATGGCCTGACCCTCCGGCATGGTAAAATAGAGGAAGTAATTGGCCGTATCGACCACCACGCGCCCGGCGGGCTCGCCGGTCGGGTTGGCCACTTCCTGACGCCAATAAGCCGGGTTCATCAGCGAGATATCGGCTGCCGGAACAGGGTGTTCTTCCTCTGGCCGGGCGGCGTACATGGCCAGAATGTCCAGCGGGATTGTCGGGCGAACGGGCGTTGCGGCGGCAGTGGCCAGCCGGGTGGTGCCGCTGGTCGAGCAGCCGGCAAGGGTCAGGGCGCCAAGGCCGGCAAGGCCAGCCAATACGGCGCGGCGCGACGGGGTCGCGTCGGAAACATGAGACATGAAACTATCCTTGGCCCGCACAAGCGGGCGCTGAGCGTGAATGAGGGGTTCGAAGAAGCGCTCAGGCGGATATGGGGGGGCGCAGCGGCAGGATGGCCGGCCAGTCCGGCGCTGACCGATCAGGAGCCAACAGAGGCCCTTCGCCCTCGAGACCGAAAGGCAGTTGGGGCCCGCAAACCTCGATCGCATGGTGCGAGCTGCAGGGCAGCATCAGCCCTGCGCCCAGATCGATCTGTCCGCGCTGGACCTGCACCACCACCGGGATCGGCTTGTTGTCGGCGTCGACATGGTTGAGCACCACGATCGGGGTGGCGACATAGCGATGCGCATTGGCTGTCGTGGCGCCCAGAACGGAGGCCAGAGCCAAAAGAACCGCGATGAAGACCACGAAGTGACGCATGACACGCTGATAGGGAGCAGATTGCGGCAGCATCGGGGCGGGCGCCCGATTATTGCCGGGTGGCAGGCGCTTGCCAGGCCATCAGTTCGCGACCGTGTGCTTTTAGCCACGCCCGGCCCCGGTCCATATCGGGCAGGGTCCGCGCAACGGTGGCCCAGAAGGCCGGCGAATGGTTCATCTCCACCAAATGGGCCACTTCATGGGCCGCGACATAGTCCAGCACATGTGGCGGGGCCAGAATCAGCCGCCAGTTATAGTTGATCGTGCCGCTTGAAGAGCACGACCCCCAGCGGCTCGACTGGCTGCGCAGCCGCACCTGCTTGACCTCAACGCCCAGCCGTCCGGCATGGAAGGCGCTTTGCCGCGTCAGATCGGCCAGCGCCTCGGATCTGAGCCAGTCATAAAGCCGGCGCGGCTGATGGGCCGCGTCCCCGGGAACGTGCAGAATTGGGCCGGCATCGTTCCCGCCGGTCTCGACCCGGCCGCGCAGCGCCCCGGTGGCGACCACCAGGTGCGGTACGCCGCGCAGGGGCAGGCGCGCCCCAGCCTCCAGCCTCTGCGCCAGCGCCGTGCGGGGCAGGCGCGCCGCCAGCCAGTGACGATGCCGGTGCAGAAATGCCTCGGCATCGGCCCAGCGTGCCCCGTCGGGCAGGGTCAGCAGTGGGCCGGCGGCAGGCAGGGACAGGCGGAAGCTCCGCGCCCGCTTGGACACCTTGACGGCAATGCTCACCTCGACGCCGTCGAGCGTGAGCTGGGTGGTCCGTGGCGGCGGGGTGCGTTGGCGCAGAAAGGAGAACATGGTGACCGGATCGGCATCAGCTCCGGGCAGTGTAGCCGGATTCGCGCAGCGAAAGAGGGTGGCAACACCAAAAAAAGGCGCCCCTTGCGGGGCGCCAGTCGTCATTGGAGGACAGAGAAGTCGGGAAGGACAACGGCTTACTGGCCGTTATTGTTGCTCCAATTGTTGTTATTCTGGTCGTTCTCGCCATAGCCTTGGCGTTGACCGCGATGTTCGCCCATGAAGCGGTCGAACTCCTCGCGGTCCTTGGCCTTGCGAAGGTTGGCCATATATTCGTGGAACGCGTCGATCTCGGCATCGAGCCGGGCGCGCTCTTCCTCGAGGCGCTTGAGTTGCTCGGCACGGTATTCATCGAAGGCGGCATTGCCGGACGAGCTGAACTCGTTGCGGCCAAAGCCGTGATGCTTGTGATTGTTGCGCATATAGCCACACCCCTTGTTCCAGTAAGCCTGGGCTTTTTCGGCAGAGCCGCCGAATTTTTCGCCCCAGATGATATAGGCCAGCATCGCCAGACCGAGCGGCCAGAAGATGATGAAGCCAAGGACCATGAGGCCGATGGTCAGTGGGGACCATTGCGGTTTGATGATTGCAGTGTTCATATTCGTTCGTCTCCCAGTCACGATGAGTCTCAAATGGCCTGTCACGGGGCAGGATCAAGCATGTGCCTGTCGATTTTTGCGCTTGAAATCGGCGAATTCGCTCCCTATGCGCCACAATTGAGAGCCTTGAAGTGAGCAGCATGACCGACCAGACCTTGCCCCAACTGCCACTGCCTTCAAGCTGGCGCCCCCTGCGCCTGCAGACCCTGGTGATCCTGCGCTGGCTGGCGGTGATCGGGCAGACCATTGGCGTGCTCTTCGTCAATTGGGGCCTGGGCTTTCCGCTGCCGCTGTTCGAATGCCTGGCGCTGATCGGACTATCGGCCGCCTTCAATATCGGCCTCGCCATTCGCCATGGGCCGCATTATCGCCTCTCCTCGCGTATTGCCGCGCTGCAACTGGCTTTCGATCTCTGCCAGCTTGGCGGGCTATTGGCCCTGACCGGCGGGCTGGAGAACCCCTTTGCGCTGCTGCTGCTGGCGCCGGTCTCGGTTTCCGCTACCTCCCTGCCGAAACGGCAGGCCTTTCTGGTGGCGCTGCTGGCCGCCGTGATCGCCTCTGTGCTGGCGATTCTGCACCTGCCGCTGCCCTGGGAGCCGGACCAGCACATCGTTTTCAACCGCATCTATGTGATCGGCATCTGGGTCTCGATCATTTGCGGCGTGGTGTTCATTTCCGCCTATACCAACCGGGTTGCCCATGATTCCCGGCAGATCGCCGACGCGCTGGCGGCCACTGAACTGGCGCTGTCGCGGCGCGAGCAGCTTTCCGCGCTTGACGGGCTGGCGGCGGCCGCCGCGCATGAACTGGGCACGCCGCTCTCCACCATTGCGCTGGCCGCCAAGGAAATGCGCGCCGAAGTCGACAAGGACAGCCAGTTGGCCGAGGACGTGGAGCTGATCATTGCCCAGGCGGCGCGCTGCCGGGCGATTCTCGCCAAGCTGCGCAATCTGGGCAGTGAACCCGCCGATCTCTTCGCCGAGGCGCCGCTGCCCGATATTCTCGATGAGGTCGCCCGGCCCCATGAGGGGCGCGGCAAGGTCATTCTGTTCGATGCCGCCGAGACGGCAGGGCCGCCGCCGGTGTTTCCACGCAGCGTGGGCCTGCTTTATGGCCTGGGCAATCTGATCGAGAACGCCACCGACTTTGCCGCCCAGACCGTGCGGATCGAAAGCGGCTGGGACCAGCATGCCATTACCGTCTCGATCATCGATGATGGCAAGGGCTTTGCCCCGGAGCTGATTGCCCGGCTGGGCGAACCCTATCTCACCAGCCGCCCGCGTGACCCGGCTGGCAGCGACGCGCATCAGCCCGGCGGGCTGGGCCTGGGCATCTTCATTGCCAAGACCCTGCTTGAGCGGACCGGGGCCCGGCTCACCTTCGACAATGCAAAGCCCAGCGGACATGCCCGGGTGCGCATCACCTGGTCCCGAAGCGCAATTGAGTGATCGGAACGGTTCGTTTTGACGTAGGGTGAGCAAAGGAATATTGGAAGAGCCATGGACACGATTGAAGACCTACTGGCCGCCGATCCGAGCCTTTTGCTCGTTGATGATGATGCAGCCTTTTTGAGCCGCCTCGAACGCGCGATGACGCGCCGGGGTTTTGAGGTGCGCATAGCCGGCACTGTCGCGGCGGGGCTGGCCGCCGTGACCGAACGCCCGCCCGCCTATGCCGTGGTCGATCTTCGCCTCGAGGACGGCAATGGCCTGGATGTGGTGTCGGCCCTGCACCAGAAGCGCGCCGATGCCCGCGCCGTGGTGCTGACCGGCTATGGCAATATCGCCACTGCCGTGACGGCGGTGAAGCTCGGAGCGATGGACTATTTGTCCAAGCCCGCCGATGCCGATGACGTCATCAATGCGCTGCTGGCCACCGGCGAGGACAAGCCAGAGCCACCGGAAAATCCGATGTCGGCCGACCGGGTGCGGTGGGAACATATCCAGCGTGTCTATGAACTATGCGACCGCAATGTTTCCGAGACCGCCCGCCGGCTCAACATGCACCGGCGCACGTTGCAGCGCATCCTGGCCAAGCGCGCGCCGCGCTGATGCACTCCCACCCGGCCTGTCCCTGTCAGGGAAGACCGGGTGCGGATAACAATCACCTGGCAAACAGCGTCTCGAACCCCCCAAAGATCATCCGCCTGCCGTCGAACGGCATTTCGCCGAATTGCTGCATGGCCTCGGGGCTCATCATCTTTTGCATCGCTGCGTCGCGGGTCGCCTTGTCGGGATATTCGATCCAGGAGAAGACGACGATCTCGTCGTCCTTGGCCTGCACCGCCCCATAGAAGTCATTGACCTCACCCCTGGGGACGTCCTCGCCCCAATTCTCCACCACGCGGGTAGCTCCCCATGACTTGAGCATTTCCGCCGCCCGGGCGGCATGCTCGACATAGGCTTGCTTGTTCGCCTTGGGAACGGCGGTCACCATGCCATCGATATAGGCCATATCGGGTCTCCTCTTGCTGGGCGGCAAATGCCGCGTTTGGCGCATGCGGTTGCTGCGCCTGCCTCGACTCTGACGAATGGGACAGGCTAACCTCGACACGCATCGGCGAAAAATGAGGAGTCTGGCCATGACTGTCACCCTTCACTTTCATGGCGCGGCGGGCACTGTCACCGGCTCATGCTATCGCGTGGTGCATCCGGGCGGGCAGTTTCTGGTCGATTGCGGCCTGTTCCAAGGCAATAAGAGCGTGCGCGAACTCAATCTCAAGCCGACGCCCTTCGACCCCAAATCCATCGACTTTCTGCTTCTGACCCATGCCCATATCGATCACGCCGGACTTCTGCCCAAGCTCTATGGCGAGGGTTGGCGCGGGCCGATGTGGATGACCGGCCCGACGGCAGGCCTGCTGGAATATCTGTTGCCCGATGGTGCCGGTATCCAGGAGAGCGAGGCGGAACGGGAAACGCGCAAGCGTTCGCGTCGTGGCGATGAACCGGTCAAGCCGCTCTACACCATGGCCGATGCCGAGGAGGCGTTAAAGCACCGCGAGATCTGCGACTATGATCAATGGGTCGAACCTGGCCCCGGCGTGCGGGCACGCTACTGGAATGCGGGGCACATCATCGGCTCCGCTTCCGTCGAAGTAGAGGTCAAGGACAGCGACGGCAAGCCGGTGCGGCTGATGTTCTCAGGCGATATCGGGCCCGACGAGAAAGTGTTCTATACCGAACCCGAAGGCCCTTCTGGCTTTGACTATATTCTGTGCGAAAGCACCTATGGCGGTCGCGACCGCGTGGGATATACGCTCGAAGAACGCCGCGAGACCCTCAAGGCAGAAATCCAGGACGCGCTCAAGCGCGGCGGCAATCTGATCATTCCCACCTTTGCCGTCGAACGCAGCCAGGAATTGCTGCACGATATCGGCACGCTGATCAAAATGGGGGAGATCGATCCGCAACTGGTGGCCCTGGACAGCCCCCTCGCCAGCAAGGTCACCGGGGTCTACCGCAAATACGCGAAAATGTTCGAGGACACCGAGCTCAGCGCCGATGAGCTGTTCAACGACGAACGCTTTCGGATCATCGAGGCGGTCGAGGATTCCAAGGGGCTCAACGCCATCAAGGGCGGCGCCATCATCATGTCGGCCTCCGGCATGGCCGATGCCGGGCGCATCAAGCATCACCTGCGCAACAATCTGATCCGCGCCAATGCGACGGTGCTGTTTGTCGGCTATCAGGCGCCCGGCACGCTGGGGCAGATCATTCTTTCGGGAGCCAGAGAAGTGCGTATCCATGGCTCGGTGATCCCGGTGCGGGCCACCATAAGGTCGATGGGCAATTATTCGGCCCATGCCGATCACTCCGAACTAATGGACTGGATCCAGAGCCGCTTGCCCGCCCATGGTGCCCTGTTCCTGACCCATGGCGAGGACGAGGAGCGCAATGCGCTGCGCGACGCCCTGATAGCGGCCGGAAAGCTCAGCGGCGACCAGGTGGTTTTGCCTCAGCTCGACGATTTCTTCGAACTGACAGCCGCCGGCATTCGCGCGGCCAGGGCGCCGGCGGAGCGGCGGGTGGATCTCAAGCAGATGCCGTCGGACTGGCACAATGCCTTCTCCGATTTCACCATCCGCCTCAGCCAGCGCCTGCATGCCTTGCCCGATGCGGACAAGCTCGCCTTGATGCAGGCCCTGCAGGCCGAACTCTCCGCGCAGGGCGCCGACCCCAGCCCCAAAGGCCGGCCCACGCCCATCACCCCGGTCGAAACGGCGGGGGCATGACGCCTCAATGCCCCCGCCTCCTAAGGAAGCCCTTGATTGCGCTTATTGCACGACTGATTGAAACCTTCCTCGCACCAGAAGCAAACCGGCAGGAGGCTATTTGGTTTACTCCGCTGCCTGCTTTTCGAGGACGGAGCGCTGGTCGGTGATGGCCAGGGGTTCGACGGCCACGATCTGGTCGCGCTTGCGGTGAATGCGCAGGCGCTTGACGCGTCGGCTATCGGCGGCAAGGACTTCGAACTCGAAACCCTTGATGCCGTTGATCCGCTCGCCCCGCTTGGGCACATGGCCGGCCAGATCGAAAACCAGGCCACCAATGGTATCGACATCCTCGGCATGATCGCCAGGATCGAAGTCGGGGCCAATCATGGCCTGCACGTCTTCGAGCTCGGCGCGGGCATTGGCGACAAAGACATCCTCACCAACCTTGCGGATCAGTGCGGCTTCGGTGACGTCGTGTTCGTCCTCGATCTCGCCCACCACTGCTTCGAGCAGGTCTTCAATGGTCACCAGCCCGTCAGTGCCACCATATTCATCGACCACGATGGCCATATGGGTGCGGCTGGCGCGCATGGATTGCAGGAGGTCGGCCGCCGGCATGAAAGTGGGTACGAACATGGCCTTGCGCAAAATGCCCAGCTTGCCGATTTTCTGGCGAAGGGCGGTCGAAAGCAGTTTGACCGGCACATCCTTTTCCGGATCGGTCACCGGTTCGGTGATTTTGCGCAGGGCGTCCTTGATGTGGATGAAGCCGACAATATTGTCGAGCCCGTCCTCATAGACCGGCAGGCGCGAATGGCCGACCTGACGGAAGCGGGCAAGCAACGCGCCCAGATTGATATCTGACGGGACTGCCTGAATGTCCGAGCGCTCCACCATGACGTCGTCGATCGACACCTTGGAGAGTTTGAGGACATTTTGCAGGATCAGCCGCTCGCTTTCCGAGAAGTCGCCGGTTTCGGTGCCGCCGGTATCGTCGAGGGCTTCCTGCAGGTCGTCGCGCAGCGAAACCGTGGTCCGGGCCATCAGGCCCTTGATACGGCTCCACAGGCTCGGCCCCCGCGACGCGGCGGGGGCGGGACTAGAAGGAGGTTCGGGGTTTTCGGCCACCCGTAGGGCCCTACTGTCGCTATCGTTCATTCATCTCGCGCCGCACAGAGCGGCTAATTGACTGTCCTATGAGACCGGAAATGCCCCAGACGACCCGGGGTTCCTGGCAGAAATTATTCGGCGTAGGGATCATCGATCCCAAGCCCCGCCAATATCTGGGTTTCCAGCCCCTCCATTTGAAGGGCCTCGGCCTCATCAATATGATCATACCCTAAAATATGCAGAAATCCATGCACCATAAGGTGGGTGAAGTGATCTTCCAGGCTCTTGCCCAGATCGGCCGCCTCGTGCTCGAGGGTTTCACGCGCCAGGGTTATGTCCCCCAAAAGGCCGATGACGGGCGCAAAAGGTTCGATCTGGGGGAAGCTCAACACATTGGTGGCGCTGTCCTTTCCGCGCCACTGGGCGTTGAGCTCACGTTGCTCGGCGTCATCGGTGAGCAGGACCGATATCTCGGCGGCACCCTTTATTTTCGGTCTGGCACCGGCAAGGGCTGCCAGCACCGCCTTTTCGGCGATGGCATCAAAATGATCGGGCCAGCCATCCGCATTGCGGATGACGGCGATTTCGAGCGGTGGCGATGCGGTCATAGGCTAGGGGTTCAGCTCCGGGGCACCGCGCCCAGTGTCCGCGCCAGACCTTCTCGGTCCCCGTCCTTTTCGGCAAGGCGGCGCGCGGTGTCTGCCTCGTAGGCCCGAACGATGCGCCCGACAAGCGCGTGGCGCACCACGTCCTTGTCGCCGAAGCGGGAGACATGCACCCCTTCCACGCCGTCGAGCAGCTTGACCGCTTCCACCAGACCCGATTTCTCGCCGCGCGGCAGATCGACCTGTGAGGGGTCGCCGGTGACGATCATCTTGGAGTTCTCGCCCAGACGGGTGAGGAACATCTTCATCTGCATCGAGGTGGTGTTCTGCGCCTCGTCAAGAATAACCACGGCATTGGACAGGGTCCGGCCGCGCATGAAGGCGAGCGGGGCGACTTCGATGATGCCCGAGGTGATGCAGCGCTCGACATTTTCGGGCTTCATCATGTCGTAAAGCGCATCGTAGAGAGGCCGCAGATAGGGGTCGACCTTTTCCTTCATGTCGCCGGGCAGGAACCCCAGGCGCTCGCCAGCTTCGACAGCTGGACGGGAAAGGATGATGCGGTTGATATCGCCGCGTTCGAGCAGCGAGGCGGCATGGGCCACGGCCAGATAGGTCTTGCCGGTACCGGCGGGGCCGGTGCCAAAGACCAGCTCCGAGCGTTCCATGGCGCGCATATAGGCGTCCTGGGCGGGGGTGCGCGCGACAATGGTGGATTTGCGCGTGGCGATCTGGGCCATGCGCACCTTGCCCCTGCGCTCCAGCGTCGGCAGCGTCAACTGGCTGTCCTCGGTCTCGATCATGCGAATGACCGCATCGACATCGGCGATATCCATGCTGCGGCCCTCTTCGAGGCCGGCATAGAGCGATTCGAGCACCCGGCGCGCCTGATCGACCCTGGAAGCTGCGCCCTTGAGCAGAACATGATTGCCGCGCGGGGTTGCCGACACGGTCAGACGCTGTTCGATCAAGGCGAGGTTCTGGTCGAAATCGCCATAAAGCTGGGCAGCCAGGCGATTGTCTTCAAAGGCGAGTTCGAGTTGCGATGCGAGGGCGTTATCGGCTGTGGGTGGCAAGTGCCTGCTCAAACTTTCTCGGCTCCCGAAAGGGGCGCCGCGGAGCGCGTCGCCCTGACTAAAACGAGGCTAGGCTGATTTGGGTGCGTTGTCTGTAGCAATATTGTGACTGCGCACCGCAGTTTCTAGGCAGCAGAGGCCCGAACCAGCCGCCCCACCAGCGAATTGGTGCTGGTGCCGATGATTTCGACCTGGTGGATGGCGCCGATCAAATCGGTGGCGCCTTCCAGATGTACGGCCTGCAGATAGGGAGAGCGTCCGCCCACCTGGCCGGGCAAGCGACCAACCCGCTCGACCAGCACCGGCAGGGTCTTGCCGACCATAGAGGCGTGGAATGCGGTGGTCTGCTGATTAACCAGTTCCTGCAGGCGGTAGAGCCGCTCGGTCTTGATCTCTTCGGGCACCTGGTGGCCCAGATTGGCGCCCGGCGTGCCGGGGCGGGTGGAATATTTGAAGGAATAGGCCGAGGCATAGCCGGTTTCGCGGATAATGCTCAGCGTGTCCTCAAAATCGGAGTCCGTTTCGCCGGGGAAGCCGACGATGAAATCGCCCGAGAGCGCCATGTCGGGACGGGCGGCCTTGATGCGCTCGATCAGGGAAAGATATTCGGCTGCGGTGTGCTTGCGGTTCATTGCCTTCAAGATGCGGTCCGAACCCGACTGCACGGGCAGATGCAGATAAGGCATCAGAAGCGGCAGGTCGCGATGGGCGGCGATCAGGCCGTCATCCATGTCGCGGGGATGGCTGGTGGTGTAGCGCAGGCGCTCGAGCCCGGTAATCTCGGCCAGCAGATAGCACAACTCGCCCAAGCCGATATCGCGGCCGGCGGCGTCCGTGCCATGATAGGCGTTCACATTCTGCCCCAGAAGGGTGATTTCCTTCACACCCGCGTCGACCAGGCGCCGCGCCTCCTCGAGTACCTGGGACACCGGGCGGCTGACTTCGGCGCCGCGGGTATAGGGGACGACACAGAAGGAACAGAACTTGTCGCACCCTTCCTGCACGGTCAGGAAGGCCGTTAGCCCGCGGGCAATGGTGGCTTCTTTCCTGGCCGCAGGCAGGTGCGTGAACTTGTCTTCTTCGGGGAAATCGGTGTCGATCACGGCTTTTTTAAGTGCCGGATGCATATGGCGCTGGCTTTGCGCCTGGGCCAGCATGTCGGGCAGGCGGTGATAGGCCTGGGGACCGAAGACCAGATCGACGACCG
Source organism: Devosia marina (assembly GCF_009758415.1). Classification (GTDB taxonomy): domain Bacteria; phylum Pseudomonadota; class Alphaproteobacteria; order Rhizobiales; family Devosiaceae; genus Devosia; species Devosia marina. The sequence goes on from NZ_WQRF01000002.1 coordinate 146,081, forward strand.
GGGCGCGGCGGGCGATCTCCTCGCCCTCGGCCTGCGCCACGCAACCGGCGACGCCGATCATCATGTCACCACCGGCCGCGCGCTTTTCGCCCTGCAATTCCTTGAGGCGGCCCAGCTCGGAAAACACCTTCTCGCTGGCCTTTTCGCGAATATGGCAGGTGTTGAGCAGTACCAGATCGGCCTCGCCGATTTCCTGGGTCGGCATATAGCCGTGCGGGGCCAGGGCATCGGCCATGCGGTCGCTGTCATAGACATTCATCTGACAGCCATAGGTCTTGATGAAGACGCGCTTGGACGCGTTCTGGGGCATGGTTTCAATCTCGCTCATGGCGCGCTGTTTACCAGAGCCGCAATGGAGATGCCATGCCCCTGCAACCCGCGTGTATTTCGCGTGTTGTACGAGTTCAGAGGAAGGCAAAGAAATGGCTGACGACACGCATAGGTCCGAGGATGCCGCCGCCCTGCGCGACGGGCAAAAGCCCGGACCCTCGGCTTCACCGGTGCAGGTGCGCAATGCCGGACCCGAGAACATGGCCGACAAACCCGGAGACTGGGACGAGACCGACGAGGCGGTGGACGAGAGTTTTCCAGCCAGCGATGCAAGCGCCAAGTATTGAGTAACCCGACGCAGCTAGAACTGCGACGCAGGCAAGGAAAGCTGGGGCTGATGACGGACAGATACGTCCACAAGGGCGCATTGGAAGCGCAAGGACGCGGATGGCCAATAGCGGTCTATCTGATTGCACTGGTGCTGGCGATCCTGATCCCGGCGTTGGTCGCGGCGCTGGTGCTGCTCAACAGCACCCATGATGCGCAACAGCGGGTTCTGGCCGCGCTGACCAATACGACCGTTCAGGCCATGGGCCAATCGATTGATCGCGAAGTCAACGGCATGGCGACAACGCTGCGCGTGCTTTCAACCAGCCAGACCCTGGAACAGGGCGATCTGGAGGGCTTTCACGACCGGGCCCTGAGCGCCCTGGCCGGCACGGGCTCCTATCTGATTGCGGTCGATGACAGGTTTGCTCAATTGCTCAATACGCGGGTCGAGTATGGAACCGACCTCGGCGCGACCTCCGACCCCGAAACGGCGCAAAGGGCCATCGAGCGCGGGGTGGCGACCATTTCCCCGCTGTTTTTCGGCCAGATCGCGCAAACCTATGTGTTCAATGTCTGGCTGCCGGTCAGTGACGTCGAACCGGTGCGGCTGGTGACCATGACGCAGAATGCGCGCAATCTGGTGCCAGCCCTGCAATCGCGGCAGATGCCAGAGGGATGGCACGCGGCGCTGGTGGATACCAATAATGCGGTGATTGCCTCGACGGCGGAATCGGGACTGGAAATCGGCTCCATCCTGCCTATTCGCCAGAATCTGGTCGATGTGCCCGAAGGCGGCTGGGCCCAGGAACAATGGAATGATGAGCGCGTGGTCACCGCAGAGTGGCGCTCGAGCTATACCGGTTGGCGCATTATCGCCTGGGCCTCGGCCGCACAGGTGCAAAAACCCTTGCAGGATTCAATCCTTCAGCTTGGTTTCTGGGGCGTGATGATTGCAATGCTGGCGTCGGGCGTCGCCGCATTGATTGCCCGGCGTATCGGCGGTTCAGTGCAGGGGCTGCGGCTTGATGCGGCACGTCTGGGCCGGGGCGAGGCGGTCTATCCGCGCAGCTATCCAATCGCCGAAATTGCCGAGGTCTCGCAGGCGCTGGCCACGGCGTCCGAACAGCGCCAGACGGCGGACCGGGATATCCGCTTTTTGATGCGCGAATTGGCGCATCGCTCCAAGAACCAGATGGCGGTGATAGCGGCCATGGCCAAGCAGACCGCGCGCGGGGCAAGCGATATTCCGAGCTATGTGGCCGCGCTGGAGCGGCGCATCATGGGGCTGGCACGGTCCACCGATCTGCTGCTGGCTCATGGCCGGGCCGGGGTGATGCTGTCCGATTTGGCCAACCAGCAATTGGCGCCGTTCCGGCCGCCCGAGGCGAGCCGGCTCACGCTCGAAGGGCCCGATATCAGGATCAATCCGCAGGGCGCGCAGATCCTGGGCATGGCGCTGCATGAGCTGGCCACCAATGCCACGCGCCATGGTGCCTTTACCGAGCCCGATGGCCGGCTCGAACTACACTGGAAGACCAATGGCGAGACGCTGAGCATGCGCTGGCGTGAGTATCTGGGCCGGGAACTGGTGCTGGGCGAGGGCACGGGCTTTGGCACCGTGGTGTTGCGCACCATGGTGGGCGGCGCCCTGGGGGCACAGGTGGAGCGCGAAATCCACCACGATGGCGTCGAGTGGATCTTTGAGGTGCCGCTGAGTGCGCTGGACCCCGATTTTGCGGCCGAGCGGCCCGACGAGCCGGCCCCGACCGGCTGAAACGGGGTGCCGACTGGCCGGCCGGGGTGACGCCGCGGGCATGCGCCAATAAATTCTGGCTTTTGACCCCTGATTGCCCTATAGCAGCGCCAGCCGGAACCTTGGGCTTTGCGGCCCGGGCCCTGCATGAACACGGCCCCTCCTGGACGACATCCCGGCTGGGGCGACCAACATCCTGTTATTTTGAAAGGATATGCCCGATGTCGATTACTGCTGAACGCAAGACCCAGCTCATTCAGGAATACGCCACCAAGGCCAATGATACCGGTTCGCCGGAGGTCCAGGTTGCGATCCTGTCCGAGCGTATCTCGAACCTGACCGAGCACTTCAAGGGCCACAACAAGGATAACCATTCCCGTCGTGGTCTGCTCAAGCTGGTTTCGACCCGTCGCTCGCTGCTCGACTATCTCAAGCGGATCGACGAGAACCGTTACAAGACGCTGATCGAAAAGCTCGGCCTGCGTCGCTAGAAACGACTGACCGGCGCGGAAGTGGCCTTCCGCGCCGGTTTGCCCTTTTTGCAGGGCATGCCGGATGTTTGCATCTGGCGCCATGGGCCGGCGCCGCCGGGGCATGGCAGGATTATCGGCTTCTTCCGCTGCTGGAGAAGCTCATTGTCTTGTCCATGTTCTGTCCGCGCCAGGGATGAAACCGTGCCTGATTTTGAGCCGGTGGCGCACATGGGGTGCGACATCGGTGCGGGCACACCGGCAGCGTTCGTGGGGTCTTGCCCAGTTCCGCGTTCCCGCGCTCCGGCAGAATGGAAAGACGATACAGAAATGTCGATCAAGTTTGATCACCACAAGGTTGAGCTCAACTGGGGCGGGCAGCCTCTGACGCTCGAAACCGGCAAGATGGCCCGCCAGGCCGATGGCGCCGTGCTCGCCACCCTGGGCGAAACCGTCGTGCTCGCCACCGTTGTCAGCGCCAAGTCGCCCAAGGCGGGCATCGACTTCTTCCCGCTGACCGTGAACTACCAGGAAAAGTACTTCGCCGCCGGCAAGATCCCGGGTGGCTATTTCAAGCGCGAAGGCCGGCCGACCGAAAACGAGACGCTGACCAGCCGTCTGATCGACCGCCCGATCCGCCCGCTGTTCCCCGATGGCTACAAGAACGAGACCCAGGTGGTCATCACCGTCCTGCAGCATGATCTGGAAAACAATCCGGACGTGCTGGCCATGGTCGCGGCTTCGGCTGCGCTGACCATTTCAGGTGTGCCCTTCATGGGCCCGATCGGCGCAGCCCGCGTCGGTTACGTGGACGGCGAATATGTGCTCAACCTGCCAGTCGACCGCCGCTCGGACTCAAAGCTCGACCTGGTCATGGCCGGCACAGCCGACGCCGTGCTGATGGTTGAATCGGAAGCCCATGAGCTTTCCGAAGAGGTGATGCTGGGCGCCGTGATGTTCGGTCATGCCGAGAGCCGCAAGGTGATCGACGCCATCATCCAGCTGGCCGAACTGGCCGCCAAGGACGCCCGCGATTTCGAACCCGAAGACCATTCGGCGCTGGAAGCCGAAATGCTCGGTTTCATCGAGACCGAATTGCGCGACGCCTACAAGCTGACCAAGAAGGAAGAGCGCTACGCGGCCGTCGACGCCGCCAAGGCCAAGGTCAAGGAAAAGTTCGCCGCCCAGATCGAAGACGGCACGTATGCCGCCGAGACCATTGGCGCGGTGTTCAAGTCGCTGCAGGCCAAGGTCGTGCGCTGGAACGTGCTGGATACGGGCCTGCGCATTGATGGCCGCGACCTGACCACGGTTCGCCCGATCGTGTCGGAAGTGGGCGTGCTGCCGCGCACCCATGGGTCGGCGATCTTTACCCGTGGCGAAACACAGGCGCTGGTCGTTGCCACGCTGGGCACTGCCGATGACGAACAGTTCATCGACAGCCTGGAAGGCACCTACAAGCAGAACTTCCTGCTGCACTACAACTTCCCGCCCTATTCGGTCGGTGAAGCTGGCCGCATGGGTTCGCCCGGCCGCCGCGAAATCGGTCACGGGAAGCTCGCCTGGCGCGCCATCAATCCGATCCGCCCCTCGATCGAGGAATTCCCCTATACGCTGCGCGTCGTCTCGGAAATCACCGAGTCCAACGGCTCCAGCTCGATGGCAACCGTGTGTGGCACCTCGCTGGCGCTGATGGATGCCGGCGTGCCGATGAAGCGCCCGGTGGCCGGCATTGCCATGGGCCTGATCCTGGAAGGCGAGAAATACGCCGTGCTCAGCGATATCCTGGGTGACGAAGATCATTTGGGCGACATGGACTTCAAGGTGGCTGGCACCGAAGAAGGCGTCACCTCGCTGCAGATGGACATCAAGATCGCCGGTATCACCGAAGAGATCATGAAGATCGCCCTGGCCCAGGCCAAGGAAGGCCGCATCCACATCCTGGGTGAAATGGCCAAGGCCCTGGCCGAGAGCCGCGGTGAAGTGGGCGAGTTCGCCCCACGCATCGAGACCCTCAAGATCCCGACCGACAAGATCCGTGAAGTGATTGGCACCGGCGGCAAGGTGATCCGCGAGATCGTGGAAAAGACCGGCGCCAAGATCAATATCGAGGACGACGGCACCGTGAAGGTCTCGTCCTCGGACGGGTCGCAGATCGAAGCGGCCATCAAGTGGATCAAGTCGATCACCGATGAGCCCGAAGTCAACGCCATCTATCAGGGTACGGTCGTCAAGACCGCTGATTTCGGCGCCTTCGTGAACTTCTTCGGCGCCAAGGACGGCCTGGTGCACATCTCCCAGCTCGCCGACCAGCGCGTGGCCAAGACCACCGATGTGGTCAAGGAAGGCGACAAGGTCTGGGTCAAGCTGCTCGGCTTTGACGAGCGCGGCAAGGTGCGCCTGTCGATGAAGGTCGTCGACCAGGAGACCGGCAAGGAAATCGCCAAGGAAGACGCGGCCGAGTAAGGGACGCTTCCAGCAAACGAATTGCGGAAAGGCCGGGCCTATGCCCGGCCTTTTCTTTTGGCCCAACGATGTCGTGGTATTCCTGCAACATGTGAAGCTCCCATCACATTGCGGCGAGGAACTGCCGTATTGGCGCCACGTTAAGGCCATCAAGCGTTACTCATAAGCGTGACGCGCATGACGTCCGCTTGTCCCCGTCTGCTCCGAGGTAGTTGTTTTGATTTCCCGCCGCCTGTTCCTGCTCGGCCTTTCGGCCACTGCCCTTTCGGCCTGTTCCACCACCCGCCAGCCTGTGGTGCAGGAGCCGGTGATCGACCCCTATTACCAGCGCATGTATGGTCCAGTGATGGGCGAGCCCTATATGGTGGCCGCCATGGATCTGCGCCGCGTCGACCCCAAATGGTGGCGTCAGGAAGTGCCCTATTACACCTCAGAGCGGCCCGGCACGCTGGTGGTCGATACCCCGGCGCACTACCTCTATCTCGTGTTGGAAAACAACCGCGCCCTGCGCTACGGCATCGGTGTGGGCAAGGACGAGGCCCTGGTGTTCCGCGGCGAGGCCACGATTGGCCGCAAGGCGCAATGGCCGCGCTGGACGCCGACCAAATCGATGATTGCCCGTGAGCCCGACCGCTATGGCCCTTATGCCAATGGCATGGAGCCCGGCCCGGAGAACCCGTTGGGGCCGCGTGCGCTGTATCTGTACAAGAATGGCCGCGACACCTTGTTCCGCATCCACGGCACCATCGAGCCCTATACCATCGGCACCAATGTCTCTTCGGGCTGCATCCGGCTGATGAACCAGGACATTATCGATCTCTACGCGCGTGTGCCGGTCGGCGCCCGCGTGACCGTGATCAATGCGCCAGCCGGCACCGGTCCGATCGCCACGCCGGGTTTCACCCCCGTGGTGTGAGCGGCCCCAGTTTCAAGAATTGCCGGCGGCGGACCCCCACCGTAGTCACCCGCTTCCGGCAACACCAAGGCCCGCTTTCCAGAGATGGAGGCGGGCCTTTTGGATTTTGCGCCTTGCGTACAGATGGCGAGACTTCCCCCGCTTTGCAGGTTGTGCATGATTTGGTCGACCACCGCCGAGGCTTGCATGACCGAAAATCACAGCGCCTATCTCATCTGTGGCACGCCGCGTTCGGGCACTACACTCCTCTGCGAAATGCTTTATCGCAGTGGCATAGCCGGTCGGCCAAACTCATACTTTCGAGAGGTCGACATTACGTGGTGGGCGGGGCAGTGGGGTGTGTCCCTAAGCGAAGGCACTGGCGGCCCATCTTTTGATCGCGCCTATCTGGCCGCCATGCGTGAAGCGGCTTCGGCGGGGACCGGGATATGCGGATTGCGCATCATGTACCGCAGCCTCAAAGATGCGGGGCGACGGATGGAGCGGGCTTTGGCTGTGACCAGTGATCTGCCGACACTTTTCCGGGCAGCATTTGGGCCACTGCTTTACGTGTACATTTCGCGCGACGACAAACTCGGTCAGGCGATATCGCTGGTTCGAGCCGAGCAAACCGGACTCTGGCATCTCAATGCCGACGGCAGCGTGCTGGAAGGAGCCGAGGAGCGACCCGACCCAGTCTATGACAGGAACAGGATTTCGACTGTACTGGCAGAGCTGGAAGAGGATGGCCGCGCCTGGGAAGCGTTCTTTGCGGCGCATGGGATTGCACCGCTACGGCTTACTTATGAAGGGCTCACCGCAGGACCACAGCGCGCCTTGATGGAAATTTTTGGCCGACTTGGCCTTAGCCAGGACGCTGCCAAATCCATCGCCGTACCGACCGCAAAGATGGCCGACGCAACTAGCCGGGTGTGGGCGGAGCGGTTCGAGACAGAGCGAGGCGCCCGCTAGCTGCAAAGCTTCCCCACTGTGCTTTCACCAGAACTGTGCCAGGGACCGCTCAAACTGGCCCAGCATGAAACAGGGGCGCGGATTGCTCCGCGCCCCTGTCAATTTCTCGACTGACGAAAGCCCTACAGCGTGCGCTGGACGGTCTCGACGCGGAAGCATTCGATGACGTCGCCCTGACGGATGTCTTCGTAGTTCTCGAAGGCCATGCCGCATTCCTGGCCGGTCTGGACGTCCTTGACCTCATCCTTGAAGCGCTTGAGCGTCTTGAGCTTGCCTTCGTGGATGACCACGTCGTCGCGCAGCAGACGCACGCCGGCGCCGCGTTCGACGATGCCCTCGGTGACCTGACAGCCGGCGACCTTGCCAACCTTGGTGATCTGGAAGACTTCCAGGATCTTGGCATAGCCGATGAAGGTCTCGCGGCGTTCGGGCGAAAGCAGACCCGACATGGCGCTCTTCACGTCATCCACCAGGTCGTAGATGATGTTGTAATAGCGGATTTCGATGCCTTCGCGGCTGGCCAGTTCCTGGGCCTGCTTGTTGGCACGCACGTTGAACGCGATGATGACCGCCTTGGAGGCCGTGGCCAGGGTCACGTCGGATTCGGTGATACCGCCTACACCCTGATGCAGGATCTGCGCCGACACTTCTTCGGTGCCCAGCTTGTCCAGGCTTGCCACGATGGCTTCGACCGAGCCCTGCACGTCACCCTTGATGATGAGCGGGAACTTGGCGATGCCCGAAGCCTTGAGCTGATTCATCATCTGCTCGAGGCTGGTGGCGCCGCCACCGGCGGTCTTTTCGCGAATGGCGCGCTGGCGATATTCGGTGACTTCGCGGGCGCGGGCCTCGCTTTCGACCACAGAGAAGCGGTCGCCGGCGCTGGGAACCCCGTTGAAGCCGAGCACTTCCACCGGAACGGAGGGGCCTGCTTCCTTGACCTGCTCGCCCTTGTCGTTGATCAGCGCGCGGACACGGGCCATTTCTGTGCCGGCCACGACAATGTCGCCAACCTTGAGCATGCCGCGCTGGATCAGCACAGTGGCCACGGCACCACGGCCGCGATCGAGCTTGGCTTCGATGACCAGACCCTCGGCGCGACCGTCATGGGGCGCCTTGAGCTCCAGCACTTCAGCCTGCAGCAGGATGGTTTCGAGCAGCTTGTCGAGACCCTCGCCGGACTTGGCCGAGACTTCCACGTCCAGCACATCGCCGCCCATGGATTCAACGAACACTTCGTGCTGCAGCAGTTCGGTGCGGACGCGCTGCGGATTGGCTTCGGGCTTGTCCATCTTGTTGATGGCCACGATGATCGGAACCCCGGCCGCCTTGGCGTGCTTGATGGATTCGATGGTCTGGGGCATGACGCCGTCATCGGCTGCCACCACCAGAACCGCAATATCGGTCGCCTGGGCGCCGCGGGCACGCATGGCGGTGAATGCCTCGTGGCCCGGGGTGTCGAGGAAGGTGACCTTGTTGCCGTTCTTGTCGACCTGATAGGCGCCGATATGCTGGGTGATGCCGCCGGCCTCGCCCGAAACCACATTGGCTTCGCGGATGGCGTCGAGCAGGCTGGTCTTGCCGTGGTCGACGTGACCCATGATGGTGACGACCGGGGCACGGTTGGCCAGATCTTCAGCCTTGTCGTCGGAGGGCAGGTCGAACAGACCTTCCTCGACGTCAGCTTCGGACACGCGCTTGACGGTGTGGCCCAGTTCGGTGGCGATCAGCTCGGCGGTATCAGCGTCGATCACGTCGGTGATCTTGGCCATTTCACCCTGCTGCATCAGCATCTTGATGACGGTGACGGAGCGTTCGGCCATACGGTTGGCGAGTTCACCAACGGTGATGGCCTCGGGGATGATGACCTCGCGGCTGAGCTTGGGCGCATCCTGCTGGTTGCGGCCCATCTTCTTGTCACGGCGACGGCGCATGGCGGCCAGCGACGGACCGCGATCGCGATCATTTTCGGTGGTGGCGCTGGCAACTGTCAAACGGCCACGCGAGGAATTGTCGCCTGCCCCGCGGCGCGACGGGCGCTCGGGCTGGGCGCGCGAGGCGCGGCGGGCATTTTCAATCTCTGCCTGGGTGGTCGGACGCTGCTGGGGCGCACCGGTGCGGGTGCGGCGGCCATCGGCCTCGCTGGGCGGCGCCGGGGGCACATTGCCGATGGGCGCCATGCCGGCACCGGCTGGACGCGCCCCGCCAGGGCGGGCAGCGCCAGTCCCTGCGGGACGGCGTTCACCTGCCGGACGGGCACCACGCTCACCTTCACCGGGGCGACCGGCCGGGCGTTCGGTGCGCTGCGGACGCGGTGGCTGACCAGGACGGCCGGCCACGGTGCGGACCGTGGAGGGGCCTGGATTGCGCTGGCTGGCCGGCACGAATTCCTCGCGCGGCTGCTCGGGCTCGGGACGCGCCGAGGCGGCGGCCTCTTCGGCGCGGCGCGCCTCTTCGGCCTGGCGGCGCTCTTCTTCAGCGCGCGCCGCTTCCTCACGGATCTGCCGGCGGCGATTGTCTTCTTCGATGCGGCGCGCTTCTTCGGCAGCGAAGCGCTCCTTGTCCTCGGCCTGACGGGCACCGGCCATGGCAAGCGCCTGGCGGCGGGCTTCCGCCTCAGCCGCGCTCAGCCCAAGGGGCGCGCGATTCTGCTGCTGCATCGGCCGGCCCTGAGGGCGACCGCCGGGCGGGCTCGAACGGCCACTGCCCTGGGGGGCGCCACCAGCGGGCTTTGGCACAATGCGCGTGCGTTTTTCCACGACCACGGTCGAGCGCGAAGGCCCACGCGACGTCCCGCCGGGGCGATTGCCCAGCCCGGCGCCACCCTTGAGGGTCAGAGTCTTCTTGGCGCCAGTGTCGTCGGAACGCTTGTCGTCGTTATCAGCCATACTACCTATCGTCTTTCGTCCTGTTCCGCGGGCAAAAGCACACCGGACGCCGTGATGCGGTCGGTGTGTTCTTCCAGCGCTGGGGCGATGTAGCGGGCCAGTCTATTGGCCTTGTCCACCGCCGATTGGGCTGCCGCCCCTCTTGTGAGGGCAGCATGTATCACATTTTCGAGCCCAAGTGCCAAACCCATTTGCGCACTTGAGAGCGATTCGAAATGCGGCACGTCCGGACCGGTCAATCCGGCCTCGCGCTTCGCATGGTTGAGGGCCCTGAGGGTCCCCAGCATTTTGTTGCGGCCATCCTCGGCGGCATCGCTGGCGGTCAGCAGCGCAACGGCTTCACCCGATTGCAAAACGCCCTTGACCTTGGTTGCACCGGTGACGAACTGGCCGGCCTTGCGGGCCATGCCCAGAGCCGAAAGCAAACGTTGTTCAAGCCGCAGCCGGGTCAGATCGGCCAGATCGTCGGCCACGCTGACCTGCGCCTTGAGGCTGCGTGAGAAGGCCTTTTTTCTGACTGCTTCGGCCACTGCCGCATGCGACAGCGTGATCCACACGCCACGACCTTCGGCGCGCGCCTCGACATCGGGCACGATCTCCCCGTCGGGGCTGAGAACAAAACGCACCAGCGCCTCGACCGGCATTTCTGCCCGGGTCAAGGCACAGGTTCTAACCATTTTTGCGCTCCGGGCCAAGGCCGGGTGCTCCCAAAGGGGCGGTCGTTAGACCGCCGCCTCCTGAGAATAGCCGTCGCCGTCACCTTCGACAGCGAGGTCTTCTTCGGTGATCCAGCCGGCCCTGACGCGGGCCTGCATGATCATGTCCTCGGCTTCCTCCCGCGACACGGGGAAGTCCTTGAAGGTGCCTTCAAAGCGCTTGGTTTCACCATCCTTGCGTTCGGTCCAGCCGATCAGGTCGTCGGCGGCACAGCCAGCGAAGTCCTCGATCGTCTTGATCTCTTCCTGACCCAAGGCCACCAGCATGGCAGCATTGAGACCGGCGATCTCGTAAAGTTCATCCTCGACACCCAGCGCCTTGCGCTCGGCGTCGAATTTCGCCTCGATCTCGGCCAGATATTCGGCGGCGCGGTTCTGGATCTCAGAGGCGGTTTCCTCGTCAAACCCTTCAATCGAAGCGATTTCCTCAGGCTCGATATAGGCCAGCTCCTCGACCGAGGAGAAGCCTTCGGAAGCCAGTAGTTGGGCAACCATCTCGTCAACGTCAAGGGCCTGCATGAACAGGGTCGAGCGTTCGGTGAATTCCTTCTGGCGCCGCTCGCTTTCTTCCTGCTCGGTCAGGATGTCGATATCCCAGCCAATGAGCTGGGAGGCCAGGCGCACATTCTGACCGCGCCGGCCAATGGCCAGGGAGAGCTGTTCGTCAGGCACCACAACCTCGATGCGCTCGGCCTGCTCGTCGAGCACCACCTTGGCCACTTCGGCCGGTTGCAGCGCGGATACCACCAGATCGGCAATCGAATCGGTCCAGGGAATGATGTCGATCTTTTCGCCCTGCAGTTCGGCGACAACCGCCTGCACGCGGGAGCCGCGCATACCCACGCAAGCGCCGACCGGATCGATCGAACTGTCATTGGAGGTCACGGCAATCTTGGCGCGCGAACCCGGGTCACGGGCAATCGAGCGGATGGTGATGACGCCATCATAGATTTCCGGCACTTCCTGCATGAACAGCTTGGCCATGAACTGGGGATGGGTGCGCGAAAGGAAAATCTGCGGGCCGCGCTGTTCGCGGCGCACGTCGTAGATATAGGCGCGGACGCGGTCGCCATAGCGGAACATTTCGCGCGGGATCAATTCGTCGCGACGGATAATGGCTTCGCCGCGCCCCAGATCGACGATCACATTGCCGTATTCGACGCGCTTGACCGAGCCATTGACCACTTCGCCGACGCGATTGGTATATTCCTCGAACATCCGGTCGCGCTCGGCATCGCGCACTTTCTGCACGATGACCTGCTTGGCCGACTGCGCGGCGATGCGGCCGAATTCCATGGGCGGGAGCGGCTCGGTGAGGAAGTCACCAACCTTGGCGGTCGGGTTCTTGACCTGGGCGAATTTGAGCGTGACCTGGCGGGACGGCTCCTCGACCTCGTCGACGATTTCGAGCAGGCGCCACATGCGGGTCTCGCCGGAGCGCGGATTGATCTCGACCTTGATCTCGGTCTCGGCGCCATAGCGGCCCTTGGCGGCCTTTTCCATGGCATCCTGCATCGCCTCGATCACGACCATGCGGTCGATGGATTTTTCGCGGGCGACCGCATCGGCAATCTGCAACAGCTCAAGGCGATTCGCGCTAACGGCCATTTCAGTTCTTCTCCTCAGAGACTTCTTCAGTGTCGGCGTACTCGACCGTCTCGGTCTCGTCGTCGTCGATAGGGTGCAGCTCCTGGTCGGCGCGGGCCATATCCATAAGCTTGTCGGTCATCACCAGCTTGGCCTCGGCAATGGTCGAGAATGCCAGCTTGTGGTTGGGGTCGGTGCCCCCTGGTGCATCGGGCAGGATGATGGTGACGCCATCATCATCGACCGGGCCGATTTCGCCGCGGAAGCGCTTGCGGCCATTGATCATGTCCATGAGCTCGACCTTGGCTTCGTGGCCAATGAAGCGCTCATAGTCGCGCTTACGCACCAGCGGCCGATCGATACCGGGCGAGGACACTTCGAGGTGATATTCGCGGTCGATCGGGTCTTCCACGTCCAGCACCGGCGAGAGGTCCCTGGAGAGCGCCTCGCAGTCATTGATGTTGAAGCGCCCGTTCTCATCCTCGGCCATGATCTGCAGTGTGCAGCCGTTTTCCGGGGTGATCTTCACCCGGACCAGCGCAAAGCCCAGATCATTGGCTACCGGCTCGACAATGCGGGAGACACGGGCTTCCAGGCCCGTTTCCTTGATGTAGCGCTTTTCGGTCAGATCGAAAGCCAATTGGGTATCGTCCAGTCTGGGCGGCCGTGCACGCATGGCACACCGCCCGCAGATAAACAAAAAGAGCGGGGGCCGGTCAGGGCACCCACCCTCGAACAGAGAGCAATGATGTTGGCCCTCATATAGACCTCAAGAAGCCGAAAGGCAAGGTGCGGGGCGCATTACTTCTCCCAGGTCACATTGCCCACATCGGCACCGGCTTCGTCGAGCAGGCCGCGCAGATCCTTGACCATGGGATCGGGGCCGCAGAGGTAGAAATTCTGGTTAAGGTCAGGGACATGGTTTTCAAGGAACCCGGCATCGATCCGCTCCTGCAGAAGGGACGATTTGGGATCCTCGGTCAGCGTCCAGAGCACATCGAGCCCCTCCATGGCCTCGAACTCATCGCGCAGGATGATATCCTGTTCGGTGCGGTGGGAGGCGATCAGACGATTGCCGGCGAGCTTTCCGGTGGCGTTGAGATGGCGCAGGATGGCGATGAAAGGGGTGACCCCGGCGCCGCCGGCAATGAAGGTGCCCGGCCCCTTATATTGTATGGTGCCCCAGACATCGCGCAAGATCAGGTGATCCCCTGCGCCCAAGGACCAGAGTTCATTGGTCACCCCGGTATGGTCGAAATAGCTCTTGATGGTGAATTCAAGCGTGTCTGCATCGGGCAGGCAGGTGAAGGTGAACGGGCGCTTCCTGTCACGCCAGTCGTCGCGGTCGATGCTGACTTCGGTCGCCTGACCCGGCGTAAAATCGTACCCTTTGGGCCGTTCGAGGCGATAATGCCGGACGTTGTGGGTGACCGGGATGGTATCGAGAATGCGGACGCTGGTTTCCATTTTTCCGAGGTCTCCTTTCCCTTCACAATTGCCGGGCGCGCCAGAGGTTGCATGAGGGAGTATCAGGGTTGGCACCCGGTTTCCCCGAGGATACCGAGTTTCCCTCAAAGCCCTTGATTTCCTTGAGCAAACCTTCGGACGGCGCGCGACGAATTCAAGTGCAAAAAACAGGTAATCGGCTGCTTGTGGGGGCCGGGCCGGGTGCGCATTTCCTGTTCGTTCACAACAGAAAGGATCATCCTGTCATGATCAAGAACAGTGTAATCGCCCTCGTCACCGTCGCCGCCCTTGCCGGTGTCGCCGCCCCCGCCATGGCCGGCACATCGTTGACCGAGACCTCGGACAACGACTTCGATGCAGCCTATGTGCTGACCCAGGTGCAGGACAAGGGCATCAATGCCAGCGCGGTGGAGGAATGGGGCGACTATATCGTCGCCTCGGTAACCGATGCAAACGGCAAGCAGACCCTGGTCTATCTGACCCCGGTCACCCTCGATGTGGTCAATCTCTGATTGATCGCAGAGGCCGGCGCCGCCAATCTCTGGCGGCGCCCGCAGGCCGCAGCATTCAAAGGGATGCGCGGCTATCGGCGGCGTCGAACAGGCGCCGCGCCTGTTCCACCGCATGGCGGTTGCGCTGGGCAAAGCGCTTGAAATCATCGGCCAGGCGCAGCAATTCGCGCCCGAGATCGGTGAGGTCATATTCCACTCGTGGCGGAATGGTCGCATAGGCCTTGCGGGTGACAAAGCCGTCCCGCTCCAGCTCGCGCAGAGTGACGCTGAGCGATTTTTGCGGCACCCCACCCATATTGCGGCGCAACTCGTTGAACCGCTTTGTTCCCTCACGCAGTTGCACGATCACCACCAGCGTCCACTTGCCCGGCCGCACGACCAGCAGGTCCGCGTCGGCTGTGGCGGGGTCTTGGGGATCGGACATTGCTCAACTCCGTGACGCTTGCGCACCCGATATGGTTTGTGACACGCCAAGGTCCAGAGCTGGCAAGCCATAAAGCCGATCCGGGTTGCCCGCCGGTTACACCGCCTGGCGCGGGAAACTGAAATAGAACGAGCGCATGCGCCCCTCGCGCCTGGCTTTTTTCTCGTAGCGGGTGGGCTGCCAGCCGGGATAGGGCGTGTGCCAGCTTCCCGGGGCCTGGGGGGTGAAGATGAACAAGGGCTGGCGCAGGATATGGGCCAGGGTCCAATTGGCATAGTCCTCGATATCGGTGGCAAAATTAAAGACACCACCGGGCCGGATCACCCGGGCCAGCTGTTCGAGCGTGGTGGGTGAGACAAAGCGCCGTTTGTGATGGCGGGTCTTGGGCCAGGGATCGGGGTAGAGCAGATAGACCTCATCCACCGAGGCCTCGGGCAGGGCCATCAGCAGCTTGAGCGCGTCATCGGTAAAGAGGCGCACATTTTCGAGATCATTGGAGTCGATGGCCTGCACCATCTTGCCGATGCCGCCGGTAAAAACCTCGCAGCCGATAAAACCGGTGCCGGGCTGTTCGACGGCCTTGCGGGCCAGATGCTCGCCCCCGCCATAGCCGATCTCGATAGCGATCCGATCAGCCTCTGGAAACAGGGCGCGCGGATCGAGCTGTTTGGCCAGCGCGATTTCAAAACGGGGCAATATTTCGGCGACCTGCGCCTTTTGCCCGCCATGTAGCTTCTTGCCAGAGCGGCGGCCAAAAAAGGCGCGCGGTTCGCCGGAGCGGGTCTTGGGCAGTTCGTGATCGGTCATCGGGGCTCAGAGAAACAAGAAAAGGGCCTCCTCCCCGCTTTTGCGGAAAAGAGGCCCGTGGTCAATGCTAACAAAAGATCAGGCTATGGCGGCCTTGAGCGCCTTGACCAGGTCGGTCTTTTCCCAGGAGAAGCTGCCGTCGCGGCCGGCCTTGCGGCCGAAATGGCCATAGGCGGCGGTCTTGGCGTAGATGGGCTTGTTGAGATCGAGATGGGTGCGGATGCCGCGCGGGGTCAGGTCCATGACCTCGGCCAGTGCCTTTTCCAGCACCGCCTCGTCCACCTTGCCGGTGCCGTGCAGATCGACATAGATCGAGAGCGGCTTGGCCACGCCGATGGCATAGGAGAGCTGAATGGTGGCGCGATCGGCCAAGCCCGCGGCCACCACATTCTTGGCGAGGTAGCGCGCCGCGTAGGCCGCGGACCTATCCACCTTGGTGGGATCCTTGCCCGAGAAAGCGCCGCCACCATGGGGGGCTGCCCCACCATAGGTATCGACAATGATCTTGCGGCCGGTCAGGCCCGCATCGCCATCGGGACCGCCAACAACGAACTTGCCGGTGGGGTTGACGTGCCAGACGGTCTCGTCGCTGATCCAGCCCTCAGGCAGGGCCGCTCGGACAATCGGCTCGACGATGTTGCGCACATCCTCGGAGGTCAGGGTCTCGTCCAGGTGCTGGGTCGAAAGCACGATCTGGGTGACGCCGACCGGCTTGCCGTCGCGATACTGCACCGTCACCTGGCTCTTGGCGTCGGGGCCAAGCTTGCCGGCAGGACCGTGATTGGCCTTGCGAGCCTCGGTCAGCGAGGACAGGATCTTGTGCGCATAATAGATCGGGGCGGGCAGCAGTTCGGGGGTTTCGCGTGCCGCATAGCCGAACATGATGCCCTGATCGCCGGCGCCGACATCCTTGTTGCCGGCCTCGTCAACACCTACGGCGATGTCGGCGGACTGGCCATGGAGCAGCACATCGATGCGGCAGGTTTTCCAGTGGAAGCCGGACTGCTCATAGCCAATGGCGCGGATGGCCTTGCGGGCCGCCGATTTGAAGCGGGACGGATTGACCATAGGGGCGCCGGATGCGTCAGTGACGAACTGGCCATCCTTGCCCTTTTTCAGCAGGGTTTCGGGGACGCGCACTTCACCGGCGATAACCACGCGATTGGTGGTGGCCAGGGTTTCGCAGGCGATGCGGACCTGGGAGGGGTCCATGCCGGCCTTCTTGGCCTCCTTGAACACCAGATCGACGATTTCGTCAGAGATACGGTCGCATACCTTGTCGGGATGCCCCTCGGAAACGGATTCCGAGGTGAAAAGATAGTTGGATCGGGCCACGTTAAACCTCTTTGCGAGTGGCGAGGGCGCACGCGGGAGTGCGCGTCTCCGGCCGTTATGCCGGACACTTTCAGCCTCGTTATTCGCAGGTCCGGGCCGGGAAAGCAAGAGCGATATAAAGAAAGCTTTATATGGAAACATGGCTCCAAGCAGCAATTCTTGCCCTGCGGCGGCGCAAGCCTTCCCAGTGTGATGCCTTTTCTTGGCCACCGCTCTGTGCCAAGGAAGGACCGGTTACAGACAAGCGGATGACAATATGGCCATCAGAGTGCATCGCGGCGATTTGCCCAATCTTTCCAATTATGGCCGCGAGGTTGCGATCGACACCGAGACCATGGGGCTCAACCCGCATCGCGACCGGCTCTGCGTTGTGCAGCTCTCGCCGGGCGATGGCAGTGCCGATGTAGTGCAGATCCCCCAGGACGCAAGCGAAGCGCCGAACCTGGTCAAGCTGTTGACTGATCCGGGCGTGACCAAGATTTTCCATTATGCACGGTTCGACGTGGCCGTGCTGCAGAACCGCTTCGGGGTGGTGACCGGGCCGGTCTATTGCACCAAGATCGCGTCCAAGCTGGTGCGCACCTATACCGACCGGCATGGGCTGAAGGATCTGGTGCGCGAACTGTTGAGCGTGGATCTTTCCAAGCAGCAGCAAAGCTCAGATTGGGGGGGAGAAAAGCTGAGCGACGCGCAGCTCGATTATGCTGCCTCGGACGTGCTCTATCTGCACGATCTGAAACGGCATCTGGATCGCATGCTGGCGCGCGAGGGCCGCACCGAGATCGCCAAATCCTGCTTCGAGTTCCTGCCCACGCGTTGTGCCCTGGATCTGTTGGGCTGGGAAGAAACCGACATTTTTGCCCATAGCTGAGGCCGGGTCGGGAGCCATGTCTGCCGCCACTGCGCCACGCCGAATGTATGATCGCCTGGGGCGGCGCAACCGCATCGTGGCGATCCTGCGCCTGGGCGTGCCGCTCCTGGGCAGCATCGTTCTGGCGGGGCTGCTGGTGCAGATCTATGTTTCGAGTTTTACCGGGCGGTTCAATATCGAGCAGATCAGCGTGACACCTGATGCGGTCGTCATTGAGGCGCCCGAATATGTCGGCACGCTGAGTGACGGATCGTCCTACCGGGTCTGGGCGGAAACGGCGCGGGCGCGGGTGGAACAGAGCAATCTGGTGGATCTGAGCAATGCCATACTGGTTTTGAACCGCATCGACGGCGTGCAATTGACCATGGAAGCCGAAGAGGCCCAGCTCGATACCGCCGCGCAGCTCACCATGGTGCCGGGCGAGGCTGATGTCGCTGACAGCACGGGAACCACCGGCACGCTCAACGATTCAGTGTTTGACTGGGGCAACCAGCTGCTGACCAGCCGGGGCGCCGTGGCCATCGATTATGCGGATGGCTCGACTATCCGGGCCGATGGCCTAGTCTATGATGCGAGCACCATTATCTGGACTTTCCTGGGGTCGACCGTCACCCTGCCCTCGACGCCCGGCGAGACCGATTCCGGGGCCAGCGGAGAATGAAGGCCATGAAGCGGGCCCGCCTGATCGCCCTTACAACATTACTGCTGCTGGTGTCGCCAGCGCTAGCGCAGAACCGCGTCGAGATCACTGCCGACCGGACGGTGATGAATGACAGTGCGCGCGAGGTGACCTTTACCGGCGATGTGATCGTGATCCATCCCAATGTGACAGTCTGGGCGCCAAAGGTGGTGGCCACCTATGGCGAGGGCGGCACCACCGATATCAAGACCTTCGTGGCCACCGGCGGCAATGTGCGGCTCAAGACCAGCGAGCAGGACGCTACGGGTGAACATGCCGTCTATACGCCAGGCGACCAATTGCTGCGCCTGACCGGCAATGTGGTGGTCAACAATGCCAGCGGCACGGTCAATGCCACCGAACTGGTGGTGAACCTGGCCACCAATGTGTCGACCTTCACCAGCGGCGGCGGCGGGCGCGTGACCGGGGTGTTCACCTCGCAATGAGTGAGCCGCCCCGCCCCCGCATCGACCAGACCGGCTGGCTGGTGGCCCATGGCCTGGCCAAGAGCTTTGGCAAGCGCGAAGTGGTGCGCGACGTCTCGCTGGCAGTGCGCCGGGGCGAGGCGGTGGGCCTGCTGGGACCCAATGGGGCGGGCAAGACCACGGTCTTCACCATGATCATGGGGCTGGTCAAACCCAATGCCGGCAAAATCCTGCTCGACGGGCTGGACATTACTCGGCTGCCCCTGTTCCAGCGCGGCCAGCTCGGCATCGGCTATCTACCGCAGGAGCCCTCGATCTTTCGCGGGTTGACGGTGACCGGCAATATCATGGCGGTGCTGGAAAACACGGTGCGCGACAGGGCCGAGCGCAAGCGCCGGCTTGAGGCGCTGCTGGACGAGTTCTCCATCACTCATATCGCCAAGTCCAATGCGCTGGCGCTGTCGGGCGGCGAACGGCGGCGCGTGGAGATTGCCCGCGCCCTGGCCGCAGACCCCGGCTTCATGCTGCTCGACGAGCCCTTTGCCGGGGTCGATCCCATTGCGGTTGCCGAAGTCAAAGGGCTGGTGCGGCAATTGACGCAGCGCGGCATTGGCGTGTTGATTACCGACCATGCGGTGCGCGAGACGCTGGGGCTGGTCGACCGCGCCTATCTCATTCACGGTGGCAAGGTGATGATCCAGGGCAAGCCGGAAACCATTTCGGAGGACCCGGAAGCGCGGCGCGTCTATCTGGGCGAGAGTTTTTCGATCTAGGCATTGGCCCAGCCTCGTGCTTTGAGGTGTCTGGCACGAAACTTGCCGAGAAGACAGATTTGAGTCATGGTCCGGCCCGGAAGCAGCCGCGAGCGGCTGGAGAATGTTTTGCACGCAAGGGCCCGTAACGCATGGCGCTTTCGCCACGGCTGGAGTTTCGTCAGTCTCAAAGCCTGACGCTGACGCCACAATTGATGCAGTCGATCCGGCTGCTGCAGCTCAGCCATCTCGAACTCAATGATTTCGTCGATGCCGAACTCCTGCGCAATCCGATCCTGGAGCGCGAGGAGGGCGGGGACGATGCCGAGCCAGCCGAGGCGCCCGAAAAGCACACCGAGATGAGTGCCTATGAGGACACGGTGGCCCAGGGCGACCGCATCAAGGACGCCGACCAGATCGCCGAGGGCTACGATACGTCGGTGGACAATGTGTTTCCCGATGCCGGACAGGAACTGGGCCGGATTGCCGGGCCGGACCGCAATGGCAGCTTCGAAGGCGGCGAGGCGCCTGACCTCGACCAATATGTGGCCAGCCGGCCGCGCCTGTCCGACCATCTCGAGGCGCAGGCAAATATGGTGCTGCGCACAGCGGCCGACCGCTTGATTGCCCAGCATCTGATCGACGGAATCAACGAGGCCGGCTATCTGGTGGTGGAGCTCGACGCCATTGCCGACTTGCTGGGGGCCGAGCTGGCCGATGTGGAAGCGGTGCTCGACGCGCTGCAAGGCTGCGACCCAGTGGGGGTGTTTGCCCGCGATGTCGCCGAATGCCTCTCGATCCAGCTGCGCGAACGCGACCGACTCGACCCGATCATGCAAAAGCTGATCGACAACCTGCCGCTGCTGGCCGAACACAATATGCCTGCCCTGCTCAAGGCGGTGGGGTGCGACCGGGAAGACCTTGCCGACATGCTGGCCGAGATCAAGCTGCTTGATCCCAGGCCCGGGCTGGCCTTTGACAGCGGGCCGGTCGAGTCGGTGGTGCCCGATGTGTTCGTGCGTCCCGGACCCGATGGGGGCTGGCAGATCGAGCTCAACAGCGAGGTGTTGCCGCGCGTGCTGGTCAACCGGGTCTATTATGCCACGGTCTCGAAAAAGACCCGCGATGCGGCTGAAAAGACCTTCCTGGCCGATTGCCTGAGCACGGCCAACTGGCTGACCAAGAGCCTGGACCAGCGCGCGCAGACCATCACCAAGGTGGCAGCGGAAATTGTGCGCCAGCAGGACGGGTTCCTGGCCCATGGGGTGGCGCATCTGAAGCCCATGACGCTCAAGATGGTGGCCGAAACCATCGACATGCATGAATCCACGGTCAGCCGGGTGACCTCGAACAAATACATGGCCACGCCGCGGGGCCTGTATGAAATGAAGTATTTCTTCACCACGGCCATCGCCTCGGCGACAGGCGGGGGCGACCACTCGGCAGAAGCGGTGCGTCACCGCATCAAGCAACTCATTGATGCAGAACCGGCCAATGCCATCCTCTCGGACGATACGATCGCCGAAATGCTGCGCAAGGAACAGGGAATTGACGTGGCGCGCCGCACGGTCGCCAAATATCGTGAAGGGATGAACATCCCCTCCTCGGTGATCCGGCGCCGGCAAAAGAAGGAACTGGCGCGCATCGCCTGATCGGCGCCTCAAATCACCCGAGCGGAACGGTAAGTGGCAGGTTCATGGCTGTCACGCCTTTTGTTGGCAAATGCGCCTGTTGTTGCGCATGGACAGCGTGATTGGCCGGGTCTAGCATCCTAGCTGTCGGCACCCCATGTCTGGGTGGTCGGCAGACGCAGGTCCCGTGAAGCCGGGAGCGGCTTTTCGGAACTCTCGTGTCGAGCCATACGACCGAAAGGAAAAAGAGCCATGACCCTACGCGTTTCGGGAAAGAACATGGATGTTGGCGAGGCCCTGCGGGGCAAGGCGGAGGAGCATTTCGCCTCTGTCGTCGGAAAATATTTCGACGGCGGCTATGACGGCCATCTCACCCTCACACCGGACGGTATCGGTTTTCGCGCCGATTGCGTTGTGCACCTGGATTCGGGCGCAACGCTGCAGGCCAGTGCCCAGGCGGGCGATGCGACCAGCGCCTTCGAAGTCATGGCGCTCAACATTGAGAAGCGTCTGCGCCGCTACAACCGCAAGCTCAAGCAGCATCGCCGGGGCAATGGCGCCAATGGCATTGACGGGCTGACAGCGCAATACACCGTGTTCGGCTCGACCGACGAATATGACGAACTCGACGAGGATTTCGCACCAGCCGTAATCGCCGAAGCCACCAAGAATTTGCGCGAGATGAGCGTGGAGGAAGCGGTGATGGAGCTCGATTTCTCTGGACAACAGGTCGTGATGTTCCGCCATGCTGGACATGGCGGCCTGAATGTGGTCTACCGCCGCGCAGATGGTAATATTGGTTGGGTCGATCCGACCCTTAGCGCAAATTGACTGGCGCTTCCAAAGCCCGAACGCTTGGTAGATCCTAAGGCAGATTTATGGAATTGGCCGATATTCTGGCAAAGCACGCCGTGCTGACTTGCACCGGCGTGTCTGACAAGCGCCAGATCTTTGACATTCTTGCACAAAAGGCCGCAGAATTGACTGCTTTTCCTGCCAGCCAGATCCTTTCGACCCTGTTGGGCCGGGAGGAGCTCGGCTCGACGGGGCTCGGCAATGGCATCGCCATTCCGCACGGCAAGATCCAGGGCCTGAAGAGTGTGACCGCCGTTTTTGCGCGGCTCGACCAACCGATCGATTTCGATTCGGTGGATGACGAGCCGGTGGATCTGGTGGTGATGCTGCTGGCCCCGGTGGGCGCCGGCGCAGATCATCTGAAGGCCCTGTCGCGCTTTGCCCGCCTGCTGCGAACCGAAAACGTGACCGACCAATTGCGCCGCGAAACTGATCCGGCGCAGCTGCATGCGATCCTGACGGCGCCGCTGGAAGACACCTACGCAGCCTGAGCCGGGTACCGAAGAGACAATAAAACCCCCGCAGCCAAGCTGTGGGGGTTTTGCATTGTCCGAACGGGTGCGGGGCCGACGGCTAATGCAGGGTCGCGACCCCGATATTCTGGTCGCCGAGCCATTCGGCAACGGCTTCGGTGGTGTCGGCAACCATTAGTGGTGTGCCATCGGCTGACATCACCAATTGGTACTGGGTCGCGCCATCGAACTCGGCGTCCTCGATCAGGCCCGCAAGCAGGAGGCCGGAAACCGGTTTGACATAAGCGACGGCGTCCCCGCCCAGCGCTGCGAATTGCGCGCGCGTCAGGTCCTTGAGCGGGTTTGCGGCATCCATGGCCGCTTCGGAATTGCGCTTGTCCATCATTGTGTCGGCCCTTTCTTCTGTTTCCTCAAACTGAGCGAATGTCGATCTGTCGGGCGATCTTGGGCGCCGGTGGGCGCTCAAGTATAATAACGAGCATACCATGCCCCAGAGTTGCATCCTTCACATTCATGCCATCGGCAAGAAGAAAGGTGCGCTGGAACTGGCGGGTCGCGATCCCGCGATGCAGGAAGTCACGACCGGGTTCGTCCTTCTGGCGGCCGCGCACCTGCAACTGGTTGTCCTCCACGCTCACCTCGAGGTCGGATCGAGCAAATCCGGCCACGGCGATGGAGATGTGGAACCTCTCCGCTCCGTCCCCGCCCGTGGTGCGTTCGATATTGTAAGGAGGATAGCCCTCCGCTGACCGGGCCAGCCGGTCGATACGCTCCTCGAAACTGTCGAAGCCGAGGAGAAAGGGGGCGGAAAACACCGAGATACGCGACATCAAAAGCGTCCTTGAGCATCAAGCAACGTCTGGTGCGCGACCCTTAACTCTGGCATCGCGAACCTGCCAGAGATATGGGTCAGACGAGCAAAAGGTTCAAGTCATGTCCCAGACCGTCTCCATCATCACGCCGGCCTACAAGGCGCAGTCCACCCTGACCACCACGGTCAGAAGTGTCATCGAGCAGACCCACGCCGACTGGCAACACTGGATCGTGGCCGATGACGGTTTCGATTATGGCACTTTTCTGCATGAACAGGGGCTGAATGATCCCCGCCAGGTGTTTCTGACGAGCGGCGGGGTGGGGCGGGGCGCATCGGTGACGCGCAATGTGGCGCTCGAGAAGATCGACACCCCTTTTGCCGCCATTCTCGATGCCGATGACCGGCTGAAGCCGGGCAAGCTCGAACAGGCGGTGGATAAGCTCGACCGGCACGGCATCGTCACCACAGCGCTTGACGTGATGAGCGAGGATTTCCGGCATTTGCGTCATGTCGGCGCGGGCCCCGATCGGGTGCTGAGCCCCGGCGAACACAAATGGGTGAGCCTTTCAATGGACGCCATGGTGGTGTGGGACCGGCGGCGCGGTGACGGGCGGTTCGACCCCGAGATGAGCAACATGACCGATCTCGAATTTTTGCTGCAGCTCTATTCTAGCAATCCGCAGAGCTATCATCTGGGTACGCCGCTGCACGACTACATCAAGCGCGATGGCTCGATGAGCAATGCCAGAGACGTTACCGCGGGGATGATCGCGTCCAAGCGCGAAATCATCACCCGGCTGGAGGCAGGGCGGTATGGCTTGAGCGAAGCGGACGTTGCCGGACTGATCGGGTTTCTCAGTATCTCGATCATGGCCGAGGCGGCCTATGGTGCGGCCACGACGCTGCAGCCGGGGCTGTTGTTCGAGGATCACATCGAGCCGATGCTGAGCGCCCCGGCTTCATAAAAAATTCTTCTGTACCACCAAGAACCTTGGTCCGCCGCGCAACTGCGGAACTCTGTGACGTTCCGATGACAGTCATGGAGAGGTTCCCTTAAGACACGCCTGAGTACCAGCGGCGAGACAACTGGTTCGTGCTGGGAATCTAGAACCTATGATACCGAAGAATCTCTCGCTGTCGGGACGCATCTATGCGGCCTTTGGCATGCTTATCACGCTTATGGGCGCATTGCTGGCAATAGCCTTGCTGGGCGTCTTTGCTCTTAACGCAACGTTCAAAGGATATGCAGAGGCCACGGCGCAAGCCAGCCAGGCACAGGAAAATGCTGCCCATCTCGCCAGTGCAAGACTGGCTTTCGCGACCTATCAAAGCAGCCCCGGCCCGGAAAATGTTGCAGCGGTTCGCGCGCAATTGTCTTTGCTGCCCGAGAACGGCTCAGGCGAGTACCGCGATGCGGTAGCGTCCATGACCGAGATAGACGCTGCGGTGAAAGAACTGACGCTGACGATGCGCCAAAACGGTGTGGCCGCCGGCGACACGCTGGGCGCATTGATGTCCAAGATGTCGGAGGCCACAAGCATCAACGCCAAGGCAGCCGCGCTTGCGGGCCTGGCCATGCGCGACCTGCTGCTGGCGCGACTGGAAGCCGAAAACCTGCTGATGGGAGATTTGGCCGCTCAGGAGCGGGCAACTGCTTATACTGCCCAGACGCAGGAGGGCCTGATTGCGCTCAGGTCCACCTTCTACAAGCCCGATGACCTGGCCAGCGTTGACGCAGTCACCGAGACGCTCGAGGGGTTCACCAGCGCCGTCGTTGCGCTGAATGCGCGATTGCAGGAGCGCAACGGACTGGCCGAAGCTGCCCAGTCGATCGATGCGCGCCTTGCAGAACTTTATCGTGCCAACGCGCTGGCGGCCACGGACGAACAGCAGCGACTGGGGCGCCAGGGCGAAAGCCAGTCTACCACAATCTGGCTGACAGCATTGGTGGCGGGGCTTTGCGCGCTGATCTGCGGCGTTGCACTAAGTGTTTTCACCGCGCGCTGGCTGTCGCGCTCGGTTAGTGCGATTGCCACCAACCTGGACCGCCTGGCTGCAGGTGATTTTGCGGTGAGCATGGCCGGGACCGACAGGGACAACGAGCTGGGGCGTGTTGCCCGGGCTCTGGAGGTCTTTGGCGCGAACGGCCGCAGCCTGGCGCAGGCCATGGCGCGTGAACGCGAAGAGGCGCAGCAGACCGCAGCAATGGCCTCTCGCCGGGCGCATCTGCAGGCCGATTTGGAGCGGGTGGTTGCAGATGCCGTTGCCGGCCGGTTCGACCAAAGCCTGGCCTCCAGCTATGGAGATCCCGATCTTGATCGGCTGGCGGCGGGAGTCAACGCGCTTCTGGCTACCGTGGCGCAGGGACTCGCCGAGAATGGCAGCGTTCTTTCGGCACTTGCTGCCATGCAACTGGGAGCCAGGGTGGAAGGACAGTTCGCCGGCGCCTTCGGCCAATTACAGCAGGACACGAATCTGCTGGCCGAAACGCTGTCGGACACTATTTTCCGGCTCGCCGATGCCTCGGGATCTTTGCGCCGCGCCACCGACGAAATCTTCGAGGGCGCCAATAATCTGGCCAGCCGTACACACAACCAGGCCGGCATGATCGAGCGAACGGCCAAGGCGGTGGAAACGCTCAAGGGCGAAGTCGCGGCCAATACCCTTTTGGCCCAGGCCGCGGCGCAAAGCACTAGGGGGTCCGCCGATCTGGCCCGGGAAGGTTCGGACGCCATGAAGCGGCTCGAAACAGCCATGGCCGGCATCCGCAGGACTTCGGACGAGATCACTGCCGTCACCGGGCTGGTTGAGGATATGGCTTTTCAAACCAATCTGCTCGCCCTCAATGCTTCTGTCGAGGCGGCACGCGCGGGCGAAGCGGGCAAGGGGTTTGCAGTGGTGGCCGTAGAAGTTCGGCGCCTCGCCCAGTCAGCGGCGCAGGCCTCAGCAAACATCAAGGCGCTCGCGGCACAATCGGCAAATTCGGTCAATGACGGCTCTCACATTGCCGAGGAGGCGGCCAAGATGCTTGCTGCTATCCGTGAAGCGGTGGCGCGCGACAGCGGCCAAATGGACACCATTGCCGAGACGGCGCAGAGCCAGAGCACGGCAATCGCCACCATTGCCGATGCCATGGGCGTTATGGACGGCGATATCCAGCACAACGCGGCCTTGGTTGAGGAGTCCCATGCGGCCATTGACCAGACCCGAGCACAGGCCGAAGCCCTAGATGCCATAGTCACGGGCTTCACCCTTGGCGACGAAGGACCGAAGGACAAACGGGTCGCCTGAGCGAACAAGGGGCACTTCGGTTCGGGAGTCGCACTCGATGTTCCTGCAAGGGATCCACGCCACCGTGCATTGGCCGGGCCATGAGGAAAATAGCGCGCAAAGAAGGGCGGCCATGAATGACCGCCCTTGTTCAGTCCCGGATTCGAGACCGCAAAAATTACATCGCGTAGAGGGTGACGCTGGAGCCGCCGTCATCGGTGGCATCGAGGCCGACGATCTGGTCGAGCGCGAAACCCTGCGCCTGCACCGAGCGAAGCAGGAACCTGTTGTTCTGGATGGTCTGCTGCAGCGAGTCGGTGTCGACGTCGATGGCGAGGGAAGCCGCTTCGGCTGGGTTGACCTTGAGGACCGTGGCAGTCGTCGCATCCTCGAGGGCGTTGAAGCTGACATTGGCGTTGAACGGGCTGGCATTGGCGCCGGCGATGGAGGCGGTGAGCAGAGCGGCAATGGTGAGGGGCTTGATGAAACGCATGATATTAAATCCTTTTTCTGGCGCTCGCTGACTTGCGAACTCGGGGATAATTACGCTTGGCCCCCATCACCAGTTGCACGATTGTGCGAGAAAACCGAACAAGCTAGTGTGAATGGTTCGTTGAAACTATTTAATGCCCCGATACGTAGGCGCGATCCCTCTTGCGCCAGTCCTAGTTTGCCCTTATGAAGCGCCATCTCCGGACCGCCCGGCCAACAGGCATGCCGTGGCGGTCTTTGAATGCGATGGGCCTCAAATCCATCCAAGATACTCTAAAGGACCAAGCAAAATGCCCAAAATGAAGACCAAGTCCGGCGCCAAGAAGCGGTTCAGCTTCACCGCCACGGGCAAGGTGAAGTCCGGCGTTGCCGGCAAGCGCCACCGCCTGATCAGCCATAACGCAAAGTACATCCGCACCAACCGCGGCACCAAGATCCTGTCCAAGGGCGACGAGGGTCTGGTGAAGTGGTACATGCCGTACAACCGCTAAGCTGGAAGGACACTAAAGAATGGCACGCGTAAAAAGGGGCGTAACCGCCCACGCTCGTCACAAGAAGGTCTTGAAGGCCGCCGAGGGCTATTATGGCCGTCGTAAATCCACGATTCGTATTGCCAAGCAGGCCGTCGAAAAGGCCGGCCAGTACGCCTATCGCGATCGTCGCGTCAAGAAGCGCAATTTCCGGGCTCTCTGGATCCAGCGCATCAACGCCGCTGTACGCGACCACGGCCTGACCTATGGCCGATTTATCGACGGCCTCAGCAAGGCCGAGATTGCTGTTGACCGCAAGGTGCTGTCCGATCTCGCGATCACCCAGCCCGAAGCGTTCGCAGCCCTGGTCGTCAAGGCCAAGGAAGCGCTGGCATATCTGGAAAGCGTGGACACCGTTACCCACGCCCGCGTCACCGCTTAAATTCTCCCAGCTCTGCTGAGGCTGAAAATTGCGCCTTGCGCCGCCTTGAAGGGCTGGCGCAGGGCGTTTTGTTTTGGTCTAACCACCACTGATTTTTCATAGACCTCATGGTGGGCCCGTCGAGCCACGAGGTCGCGGGCACCCCGGTTACCGACCTCCCCCTTCGACAGGCTCAGGATGAGGTCTTGCGAGAGTTCAGCATGTCCCTGCAAACACAAATCGAAACCCTGCGCAGCGAATTGTCCACCGCCATAGCCGGCGCGAACAGTGAAGCGGCGCTCGAGACTGTGCGCGTTTCGGCGCTGGGCAAGAAAGGCAGTGTTTCGGCCCTGCTTGCGACGCTGGGTTCAATGGCACCCGACGAGCGCAAGACCGCCGGGCCGGCGATCAATGGGCTCAAGGGGGAAATTGCCGGGCTGATTGAAACGCGCAGCGCCGAGCTCAAGGCCGCCGCCCTCGAGGCGCGCCTGGCAGCCGAGACGGTCGATGTCACCCTGCCGCTCAAGCCCGCACCGACCGCGCGCGGCCGGATACATCCGATTTCCCAGACTATTGACGAGATCACCGCGATCTTTTCGGACATGGGTTTTTCCATCGCCGAAGGGCCCGATATCGAGACTGACTATTTCAATTTCACCGCGCTG
Source organism: Devosia marina (assembly GCF_009758415.1). GTDB lineage: Bacteria > Pseudomonadota > Alphaproteobacteria > Rhizobiales > Devosiaceae > Devosia > Devosia marina. Next base: position 174,791 of record NZ_WQRF01000002.1, read on the forward strand.
AACTTCCCGGAAGGCCACCCGGCGCGCGAAATGCACGACACTTTCTTCATGAAGCCGGGGCCCGACGGGGTGAAGAAGGTTCTGCGCACCCACACCTCGCCGGTGCAGATGCGCGTGATGCAGAAAACCAATGAAAAGCCGGCAGCGAGTTACATCACCCCTGCCATGGACCCGCCGATCCGCGTGGTGATGCCCGGCCGCACTTATCGCAATGACAGTGACCAGACGCACACGCCGATGTTCCACCAGGTGGAGGGTCTCGTCATCGACAAATCGAGCCATATCGGCCAGTTGCGCTGGGTGCTGGAAGAGTTCTTGAAGGCCTTTTTCGAGGTGCCCAGCGTGACCTTGCGCTTCCGCCCGAGCTTTTTCCCGTTCACCGAACCCTCGATGGAGGTGGACGTGCAGTGCGACCGCTCGGGCTCCGAGGTGAAGATCGGCGAGGGCAATGACTGGCTCGAAATCCTCGGCTGCGGCATGGTGCACCCCAATGTCATCCGCAATGCCGGGCTCGATCCCGATGTCTATCAGGGCTTTGCCTGGGGCATCGGTATCGACCGCATCGCCATGCTGAAATATGGCATGCCAGATCTGCGGGCGTTTTTCGACGCGGACCAAAGGTGGCTGGCTCACTACGGGTTCCGCCCGCTGGACCTGCCGACGCTGTTCGGCGGGCTGTCCTCCTAAGCTTTGTTCCAATCCGAGATCGGGTGAAAAACGGTGTCGTCCAGCGCGACCAAACGCGAGCAGTTCAGGTTCAGCTTTGGAGATTCTCCGGAGCTGGCTGACGATCTGCTTGCTTTGGTGCTGGCGGGCAAGAAGACGGCCACATGCGGGGCGCTGCGCGATTATGCCCGGGGCGGCGAGCCCATGCCGGAGGTCGGACGGCGCGATATCGTGCTCAATGGCGCGGGCCAAGAGGCTTGCGTGATTGAGACTTTGTCGGTCGAGACAAAGCGTTTCGACGATGTCGACCCCAGCTTCACCGATCTTGAAGGCGAAGGCCCCTATGCCGAATGGCGGGCGGGGCATGAGGCCTTTTTTGCCCGCAATGGCGGCTTCGCGCCCGACATGCAGGTTGTATGTGAAACCTTCCGCCTCATGACCGTGCTGCCGGCGGGGCGCGACGTCTATAATCGCGTGGCGACGCCGATCTTCATTGTGACCGATATTGAGAGCGACGGGCCGACGCCGCTGCATAATTCCATGCTGAGCTTTGCCTCGGTGGCCATAGAAGCCGATGGTACGCGCCATGGGGAATTCGAAGCCGTGCTGACCCCGCGTCCCGACCGCAAGCAGAACGAGACCACCATGGCCTGGTGGGCGACCCAGCCCGAAGCCTGGAAGGCGGCAACGGAAAATGCCGAAGACCCGGCGCTGGTCATGCCGCGCTTTGCCGACTGGGTCGAGAGCCTGCCCGGCCCGAAAGTGTTCGTGGCCGCGCCGATGATTTTCGACGGGCTCTGGATGGACCATTATCTGGACGAGTATGCCGGCACGCGGGCGCTTTCGGGCCCGTTCAAGGGGCGGCAGATTTTTCGCGGCGGCGGCATCTGCCTTTATACCATGGCGGGCACCTTGCGCGGCGCGCCCTATCTTGATTGGGGCATGAGCAAGCTGCCAGCCGAATTCTACGGCCATGTGCCCCATACCCATAAGGCGATCGAAGACGCGCGGGGCTTTGCCAATGTGCTTGTCGAACTTCTCAAACTCTCTTCCACACTGCCGCCGATCAATGGCAGCAAGAGCGACTTCCGCTAAGGACCAAAAAGATGAAATTCACCCTCGATTGGCTCAAGGAACATCTCGACACCAGCGCGTCAGCCGATGAGATCGGCAAGGCGCTGACCATGATTGGCCTCGAGGTGGAAGGGATTGAAAGCCAGGGCAAGGCGCTGGAAGCCTTTGTGACCGCTCATGTGGTCTCCGCCGAGCAGCATCCTAACGCAGACAAGCTGCGTGTATGTAAAGTCGATGCGGGCACGGGTGAGCTGATTGACGTGGTCTGCGGGGCGCCGAATGCCCGCACGGGTCTCAAATCCGTGTTCGCTTTCCCCGGCACCTATATTCCGGGCAAGGACATGACCATCGGCAAGGGAAATATTCGCGGCCAGGTCAGCAATGGCATGCTGTGCTCCAATGCCGAACTGGAGCTGAGCGAGGACCATGACGGCATTATCGAATTGCCCGAAGATGCGCCGGTGGGCGTCAAATATGTCGATTATGTCGGCATGGATGGCGTGGTGTTCGATATTTCCATAACCCCCAATCGGGGCGATGCGACGGGCGTATATGGCATAGCGCGCGACCTGGCGGCCTTTGGCCTGGGGACATTGAAGAGCACAGATTTCTCGCCGATCCCGTCCAAGGGACCGAGCCCGATTGCGCCCTTGCCGCATCAGTTCGACGCGGATGAGCCCAAGGCGATCCGAAAGTTTGCCGGAAGGTATCTCAAGAACATCAAGAACGGTCCTTCGCCTGACTGGCTGCAGCAGCGCCTTCGAGCCGTGGGGCTGCGGCCCATCAACACCGTGGTCGACATAACCAACCTGGTCTCGCTCGGCTGGGGCCGACCGCTGCACGCCTATGACGCCGACAAGGTCGAGGGCCAGATGGTGCTGCGCAATGCGCGCGGCGAAGCGTTCGACGCCCTCGACAACAAGGTCTATACGCTCGACGACACCATGACGGTCATTGCCGACGACAAGGGCCCGCTCTGCCTGGGCGGCATTATGGGTGGGATCCGTTCGGGGGTGACCGAGGAGACCACCAATGTGTTCATGGAATGCGCCAGCTGGGACCCCGATCTGATCGCCCAGTCCGGCCGCAAGACCGGCATCGTATCGGACGCCCGCTATCGCCTGGAGCGCAGTGTCGATCCGGCGCTGACCGAGCCCGGCATGGAACTGGCAACCCGACTGGTGCTGGAGCTGTGCGGCGGCGAGCCGATGGAGCCGGCCATTTCAGGTGAGGATGTCTTCCCGGACACCGTGGTTGAATTCCCACTGGCCGAGGTCAATCGCCTGACCGGCCTGACCGTGGCTGGCGATGAGATCGAGGCGATCCTGGACCGACTCGGCTTTGCCATGGAGGGAACCGGCCCGGTTCGTTCGGTCAAAGTGCCGAGCTGGCGGCCAGATGTGACGCAGAAGGCAGACCTCGTTGAAGAGGTGATGCGCATGGTGGGCGTGGACAATGTGCCGGTGGAGCCGCTGCCACGGTTGACCCATGTCGCTCCGCGCATGCTGACCACCATCCAGAACCGCCGCCGCATTGCCCGCCGGGCGCTGGCGGCGCGCGGGCTCGATGAGGCAGTGACCTGGAGCTTCATCAGCCATGACGAGGCCACCCGGTTTGGCGGGGGCACCGAAGACCGGCAATTGGCCAATGCCATTGCCTCGGACATGACCGATATGCGGCCCTCGCTGTTGCCGGGGCTCATCGCCGGGGCCCGCCGAAACGCCAATCGTGGCTTTGCTGACGTGGCGCTGTTCGAGGTGGGACAGATTTTCCTGTCGGACCAGCCCGAAGGCCAGCACACCTATGCATCCGGTATTCGCACCGGCACGGCAACGCTGGACGGCGCCGGCCGCCACTGGTCGGGCAAAGCCGAAGCGGTTGGCGTGTGGGATGCCAAGGCGGATCTGGCCGCGGTGCTTGATGCGCTGGGGGTTGATATTGAGAAGGTGCAGGTACTGCCCGAAGCGGCGGAGTGGAGCCATCCGGGGCGCGGCGGGCGCATTGCCCTTGGGCCCAAGGTGACCTTGGGATGGTTCGGTGAACTGCATCCGGCACTCAGCGCCGAACTCGATATCGAGGGCCCTGTTGCGGCGTTCGAGATCGATCTCGATGCCATCCCCGAGCCGCGCAAAAAGGCCACCAGGACCAAGCCGGCACTCGCGCTCAGCCCATTTCAGCCGGTCTCCAGGGACTTTGCATTCGTGATGGATCGTGGGGTGACTGCTGCGGCCATCCTCAAAGCCGCCCGAGGTGCCGACAAGGCGCTGATCAAGGACGTGGGCATTTTCGACGTGTTCGAGGGCAGCCATGTGGGCGAGGGCAAGAAATCGGTGGCCATCGAGGTGACATTGCAGCCGCGCGAGCGGACGCTGACCGACGAGGAAATCGACAAGGTCTCCTCGGCTGTCGTGGCGGCAGTGACCAAGACCACCGGCGGCGAATTGAGGAAGTAGATCTTCTCGCCTCTCCCCCTTGCGGGGCAGGACGCGGCGCTAGGCCGAAGGCTAAAGCAACGCTGGAGAGGGGAGACCCAATGTCGACGCGTGTCCATCACCCCACCCTCAATCCCTCCCCCTCAAGGGGAGGGAGGCGCAGGAACCGCTCTATCGAGGTCCATTTCCATGTCCCGCACCGACGCCATTCTCGCCCGCTTGAGCAAATTGCACCCCAGGCTGATCGATCTCAGCCTGGATCGCATGATCCCGCTATTGGAAAAGCTGGGTAATCCGCAGGACCACCTGCCTCCCACGATCCATGTTGCGGGCACCAATGCCAAGGGGTCGACCATTGCCTATCTGCGCGCCTTTCTCGAGGCGGCCGGCAAGACGGTGCATGTCTATAATTCCCCGCATCTGGTGCGGTTCAACGAACGTATCCGCCTTGCTGGCACGCTGGTGGGCACGCGCAAACTCAATGCCGCACTCGAAGAGGTCGAGCAGGTCAATAATGGCGATCCGATCACCTTTTTCGAGGTGACGACCGTGACCGCGTTCAAGCTGTTTGCTGACACGCCGGCCGATTTCCTGCTGCTCGAAACAGGGATGGGCGGAACCTACGACACGACCAATGTGGTGCGCCATCCGCTGGGCACTATCATCACGCCGATCGACTACGACCATCAGGGGTTTCTGGGCAATTCGCTGGCCGAAATCGCGCTCAACAAGGCCGGCATTCTCAAGCGCGGCTCAAAGGCGGTGATGGGTATCCAGCATGAGGAGGCCCGTGCGGTACTCGAGCGGGCCGCGCGGCGGTTGGGCATCAGCCCCGTCTGGCAGAATGAGGATTTCCACGGATCCGAACAGGACGGGCGACTGGTCTATTCCGACGAGGACGGGTTGATCGACCTGCCCCCTCCGGCACTGCCCGGTCCGCACCAGTTCGACAATGCCGGGCTGGCGATTGCCGCGGCCCGTCAGTTTGGCCTGCCGATTGACGCGGCCGGATTTGCCGAGGGGCTGCGGCAGGTTTCCTGGCCGGCGCGCATGCAGCCGATCCGCGCGGGCAAGCTGCGCGAACTGCTGCCGGAAGGCCATGAATTGTGGCTCGATGGCGGACACAATCCGCATGGCGCAGCGGCCCTGGCCCGCACCATTGCCGCAATGCCGGAAAGGCCGCTGGTGCTGATCATGGGGATGATGAACAATCGTGCACCGGAAGACTTTCTCGAAGTGTTCCGCGACCTGCATCCCGCCCAGGTGCTGACCCTGACCATTCCGGGCGAGGAGAACGCCCATAAGTCCGAAGAGATCGCAGCCCGCGCCCGGGCGCAGCGCTTCCCCGCCAAGGCCATGCGCTCGATCACCAGTGCGCTCAGAGCCGCCGCAGATATCGAAGGCGCAAGAGTGCTGATTTGCGGCTCGCTTTATCTGGCGGGCGATGTGCTGGCCAAGAACGGCACGATCCCTGACTGAGCGGACATCCTGGCGTTATTGCATCAGTTGGAAGCGCTCAAAACGGCCCAGCTCTGTGTCGATGGCGGCCTTGACCTCGGCACTCACATCCTCCAGCCAGGTCCATTGCTGCACCAAGAGGGACTGGTTCGCACGGTCGGTCTTGAGGTCGATGGCGGCCACCACACGATCATCGACCAGTACCGGCAAGGCGAAATAGCCATATAGCCGCTTGGCCGCCGGCACGTAGGCCTCAAAAATGTGGTCGTAGCCGAACATCAGCTTGAGCCGCTTGCGCTGGATGATCAGCGGATCGAACGGTGAGAGAATATGCACCCGATTGGCCGGTGGCGGGGCCACCTGTTCCAGCGCCTGGCCGGTTGTCCAGTGCGGGATCTTTTCGGCGCCCTCGATGGTGACCGGCAGAAGCAGGCGGCGGCGTACGCGGTTCTCGATCAGCTCGCGCACCGCCTTTTTGGCCGGCGCGTTGAGGTGGCAGATCGAATCGAGACTGACAATGCCCTGGCTGCGCAGGGCCCGGTCGAGCAGATAGGCGGTAACCTGGCGCTCGGTGGCGGGCCGCGGGGCCTTTTCCCAGCCGAAGTGGCGCCCGATCAGATCATAGGTCTTGAGCATACCCTGGCGTTCGGCAATGGCGACAAGGCCCTGGTAGAACATCAGTTGCAGCACACGCTTGGATGGCTTGCGGCTGGCCCAGGGATGGGTCTTGTCGACCAGTTCATCATCATCGATGTCGCGGATCGACAACGGCCCCTCTTTCTTGAGGCGCCTTGTCATGGCATTGACTTCGGCCCTGGTTACCGAGCCGAACCAGGCGCTGGGGTTTTCGCGATATGCCTTCATGGCGGGCAGGAAGAACGGCAGATCGGCAGTAGGGACGTAGCTCAGGGCGTGCGTCCAATATTCAAAGACCGACTTTTGTGCCGATTGCTGGCTGGCCAGGTCGCTGCGCCGATAGGCCGGGATACGCGCGTAAAGAATGTGATGATGGCAGCGCTCGATGACATTGATGGTGTCGATCTGCACATAGCCCAGATGTTCGATCGCCGCACGCGTCGCCGCCGGCCCGGCGCCGAAGGGTTCGGTTTCATCAAGCTTTTGCGCCTTCATCCAGACGGCGCGAGCCTGGGCGGCGGTGAGGGAGACGGGCTTTTTCGGCACGGTTGATTCCTGAGGTCTGACAGAACGATGTCAGATCAGGAGGGCGTGTCAAATGCGGTCAGGAGGCCGCGTGTCGAGGGGGAAATTCAATAGGCGCCAAAAGCCGCTAGCCGGGGAACGGCGATGCTTAAAGAGAATTTGGTGGAGCCTAGCGGGATCGAACCGCTGACCTCTTGCATGCCATGCAAGCGCTCTCCCAGCTGAGCTAAGGCCCCATCCGAACAAGCGGCGCGTGGCGCGCCCCTGCGGTAGATTTGGGTTCGTCGGGGCGTTGCCCGTCCGAAGCGAGGCGGAACCTATTGGAACAATCCGCCACTTGCAAGTGCCTAAATGACACTTTTTTATCCCGCCGGGGAAAACCCGGCCCCGGCGAGAAAAGGTAAATTAAATCAACGGTCTTCGTCGTCGCCGACGTCGAAACCGAGGCTGTCGTCTTCGTCCTCGTCTTCTTCGAGGAAGGTGTCTTCATCGTCGTCGCCCAGGTCTTCGTCGACCTCGACATCTTCGACATCAGGGATATCGTCGCCGCTTTCCTCGGCGTCCGCCTCTTCAAGGCTGACGATCTCTGGCGCTGCGGTATCCTCGACTTCTTCTTCTTCGACCTGCTCTTCGTCATCCACCTTGCGGGCGGTGACCGGGCTGGGCTTGCCGGGCAGGGTTTCGAAGAATGACCGCGGATAGCTCTTGCCGGTATAGGGCGAGACGATCGGGTCCTGGTTCAGATCGTAGAACTTCTTGCCGGTATCGGGGTCGGTCCGCTTGGTACCGCGTTCACTGGCCATCTCTCATGCCTCGTCGAATAAGGAGAATTGGGGGCGCTTCAGTAGCCGCGAACGCCCATTTCGGTTCGTCCGGTTATGGGCAAAGCCCTGCCCTGTCAAACGCAAAATGCGCGATTGCCGGACTCCCACGCACTTCGAGCCGGCTCCGAACAGTGTCCGGACCGCCTCTTGCCCTTCGCCACCGTCACCGTTATCGGCTTGGGTCAGCCGATCACTTCTGGGGACAGGACATGATTATTGCCGTGGATGGACCCGCAGCCTCGGGCAAGGGGACGCTGGCCGCCGGCCTGGCACGCCATTATGGACTGCCCCATCTGGACACCGGCCTGCTCTATCGCGCCGTGGGCCTGGCGGTGGCCGACAAGGTGGACGGCCCGGCCTTTGAAAGCGCGGCCATTGCGGCGGCCCAGGCGCTCGATGCTGGACATCTCGATGATCTGGCGGCGCTGACGGCGGCCGAAACCGGGGTGCTGGCATCCAAGGTCGCGGTGATCGCTGAGGTGCGCGCGGCGCTGTTCGACTTCCAGCGTACTTTTGCCACCGGGCCCGATGGCGCCGTGCTGGACGGGCGCGATATCGGAACACGAATCTGCCCCGATGCCGATGTGAAGCTGTTTATCCAGGCCGACAGCAAGGCACGCATGGAGCGCCGCGCCCGGCAATTGGAAGCACGGGGCGTGGCGGTGGATCGCTATGCCCTGTTCCACCAGATCGAAGAGCGGGACGCGCGTGACATGCTGAATCCGCATGGTGGTTTTTACCAGGCAGACGACGCGCACTTGCTCGATACGACACAACTCGGTATAGAAGCGGCACTCCGCGCTGCCATCGCGATTGTCGAGAAGGCCATGGCGCTCAAGGCAGGGGGGCAAAAGCCCTCCTAATTTCCTCCTTGGGCCCGTTCCTTTCGAGCGATCACCCAGGCGCTGGCCCGGACCCATGAAATACCCAATCAACCTGTTTCTTGAAGCGGTGCTCCGTGCGCCGGCTTTGGCATTTGCCGAAGCGGACCCGTATTCGGGCTCAGGTTTGCAACCCTCAACGACCGGCGCACCGGAGAAAAGATTTGGCACAGCAGACTGTGACGAAAGAAGATTTTGAATCGATGCTGCTCGACTCCTTTGTCGACAACGATGCCGCTGAAGGCACCGTCGTCAAAGGTCGGGTCGTGGCGATCGAAAAGGACCTGGCCATTGTTGACGTCGGTCTGAAGACCGAAGGCCGCGTCCCGCTCAAGGAATTCGGCCAGGCCGGCCGTGACGGCACCATCACTGTGGGTTCGGAAGTCGAGGTCTATGTCGACCGCGTCGAGAACGCCGTCGGCGAAGCCGTCCTGAGCCGCGAAAAGGCCCGCCGCGAAGAGAGCTGGGTCAAGCTCGAAGAAAAGTACAACGCCAATGAGCGCGTTGAAGGTACCATCTTCAACCAGGTCAAGGGTGGCTTCACCGTTGATCTCGAAGGCGCCGTGGCCTTCCTGCCGCGTTCGCAGGTCGACATCCGTCCGATCCGCGATATCGCGCCGCTGATGAATGTGCCGCAGCCCTTCCAGATCCTCAAGATGGACAAGCGCCGCGGCAATATCGTGGTGTCGCGCCGCGCCATTCTCGAAGAATCGCGCGCTGAACAGCGTTCGGAAATCGTCCAGCAGCTCGAAGAGGGCCAGGTGGTCGATGGCGTGGTCAAGAACATCACCGATTACGGCGCGTTCGTTGACCTGGGCGGCATCGACGGCCTGCTCCATGTCACCGACATTGCATGGCGCCGCGTCAACCACCCGTCCGAAGTGCTCACCATCGGCGAGACCATCAAGGTCCAGATCGTGCGCATCAACCACGAGAGCCACCGCATCTCGCTGGGCATGAAGCAGCTTCAGGCCGATCCGTGGGAAGGCATCGAGGCCAAGTACCCGATGCAGGCCAAGTTCACTGGCCGCGTGACCAACATCACCGATTACGGTGCCTTTGTTGAGCTCGAGCCGGGCATTGAAGGCCTGATCCACGTCTCGGAAATGAGCTGGACCAAAAAGAACGTGCACCCCGGCAAGATCGTCTCGACCTCCCAGGAAGTCGAAGTGGTCGTGCTCGAGGTCGATCCGGACAAGCGCCGCATCTCGCTGGGCCTCAAGCAGACCCTGCAGAACCCGTGGGAAGCTTTCGCCGAAAAGAACCCGGTTGGTTCCACCATCGAAGGCGAAGTCAAGAACAAGACCGAATTCGGCCTGTTCATCGGCCTCGAAGGCGATGTGGACGGCATGGTTCACCTTTCGGACCTGGATTGGCAGAAGTCGGGCGAAATCGCGCTGGACGACTACAACCGTGGCGACATGGTGCAGGCCAAGGTGCTCGACGTGGATGTCGACAAGGAACGCATCTCGCTTGGCATCAAGCAGCTTGCTGCTGACGGCCTGGCCGATACCGGTGCTTCCGATGGCACCGGTCTGCGCAAGAATGCCGTGGTCACCACCGAGGTTATCGAAGTCAACGACGGGGGCATTGAAGTCCGTATCGCTGACAGCGAAGTGACGGCCTTCATCCGCCGCGCCGACCTCAGCCGTGACCGTAACGACCAGCGTCCGGAGCGTTTCTCCAAGGGCGAAAAGGTCGATGCGCGCATCACCCAGTACGACCGCAAGACCGGCCGCATCCAGCTCTCGATCAAGGCGCTGGAAATCGCCGAAGAACGTGAAGCCGTTGCGAACTTCGGCTCCTCGGATTCGGGCGCTTCGCTCGGCGACATCCTGGGCGCAGCCCTCAAGGGCCGCGACGACAAGTAAGCGTTCTCGCTTCGCCATTAAGCTTTCGACCCGCGCCATTGGTGCGGGTCGTTTCGTGCAGAGGGTTTGGACGATGATCCAGTTTCGTGACGTCGCCTGGCGGGCCCTGACGGGCTATGATTTCGGAGCGGTGTTCGAGATCGCCAACCGGGTGCATCCCGATTTTTTCGAGGCCGAAGCCGTGCTGGCGGAGAAGTTCGACCTTTATCGCAATGGCTGCTATCTGCTCGAAGTCTCGGAAAAGCCGGCCGGCTATGTCCTGAGCCACCCCTGGAAACGGGGGGACTTGCCAGCGCTGGACACCTTGCTGGGGGGGATTCCGGCCGATGCCGACAGCTATTACATTCACGACCTGGCGCTGTTGCCGCTGACGCGCGGGTTGGGCGCGGCCAGGCAGATCGTCAATGCACTGACCAAGCATGCCCGTGCCATGGGCTTTGAGACCATGAGCCTGGTCGCGGTCAATGGCTCAGTAGCATTCTGGGAAAAGCAGGGTTTCGGGGTCGAAGAGCGCCTGGACCTCAAAGAAAAACTCGCCGCCTATGAAGAGACGGCGCGCTATATGGTCAAGGTGCTGGACTAGGCGGTGGACGCTTGCCATCCAGGCGCTGTCCCGCTACCTGCTAGGCCAGATTGGAGAGCTGCCCGTGTCCGACCAGATGCATCACGATGTCCTTGCTGCCGATCGTTTTCGCCGCTCGCGCGGGCTCTGGCGCCTGCTGGCCCTTTTGGCCGCCGTCATCGCCGTGCTGGCCGTGGCCGGGCGCTTTGCCCTGCCGCAGTTCGCTGCGGGCGAGCGGATCGCGCGCATAGTCGTCAGCGGCACGATTGCCACCGATGCCTCCCGGTCCCGCGCCATTGAGGATCTGATCGAGGACGATGCGGTCAAGGCGGTTGTCGTGACGATCAATTCGCCTGGCGGCACCACGGCGGGTGGAGAAGAGCTCTATGAGGATTTACGGCGCCTGTCGGCCGCCAAGCCGGTGGTCTCGACCATAGACGAGCTGGGCGCCTCGGCGGCCTATATGACGGCCATCGGCACGGACCGGATTTTTGCCCGGCGGCTGTCCATCGTGGGATCGATCGGCGTGCTCTATCAGCATGTCAATGCCGGCAAACTGCTCGACACGATCGGGATCGATTTCGACAAGGTGGCCTCGGGTCCCTTGAAGGCCGAGCCGGACTTTGACGAACCGCTGAGCGGGGCGCCGCGTGCCTCGATTGCCGAGCTGGTCGAAGACAGCTTTGCCTGGTTCGTCGATATTGTTGCCGAGCGCCGGGGGCTGAGCCGCGCCGAAGCGCTGGCGCTGGCCGATGGACGCATCGTGACCGGGCGGGTCGGGGTCGAGGCCGGGCTGATCGATGCCATTGGGGCGCAGCACGAGGCGCTCGACTGGCTTGAGGCCGAGCACGGGATCGATCCGGAGACCCCGATCGTTACCGTCTGGCCGACAGAGCAGAACGAGCTGCATTGGATCGCGGACCTGTTGGGCAATTCGGCCCGGACGCTTCTGGGATTTTCGGGCGAAACTCCTGTGATGCTTGACGGTTTGGTCTCGCTTTGGCAGGTTGAATAGACCCCCAGCGAGGGGCAGGGGTGGACACCGGAGCCTTTGATGATCAAGTCTGAACTTGTCGAGAAGCTCGCCGCGGAGAACCCGCATCTGTTTCAGCGTGATATCGAGAACATCGTCAATGCGATCCTCGACGAGATCGGGGATGCGATGGCCCGGGGCGACCGGGTGGAGTTGCGCGGCTTCGGCGCCTTTTCGGTCAAGAACCGCCCGGCCCGTGTCGGACGCAATCCGCGCACTGGCGAACAGGTCGATGTGGGCGAAAAGTACGTGCCGCAGTTCAAGGCCGGCAAGGAAATCCGCGAGCGGCTGAACCGCTCCTGATTTTTCCGAAACGGCGCAAGAAAGGATCGGAGCCTGCTGGCTCCAGTGGAAGCCTATAATGGTCAACAAAATTGTCGGCTGGCTCGTCCTGGTCCCCCTGTGCGCGGTACTGATTGCCTTTGCGCTGGCCAATCGCCAGCTTGTGGCGGTCAATCTCAATCCCTTTGCCGCCCCCGCCGATGCGAGCGCGGCCGGCTACGGCATTCCGCTTTTCGTGGTTCTCTATGTCGTTCTGCTGATCGGCGTGCTGCTGGGCGGCACGGCGAGCTGGTTCGCGCAAGGGGCGCATCGCCGCCGCGAACGGCACTGGCGCCGCGAGGCCCAGCATCTGAGCGAAGAGCTTGATGCCATGCGCAAAGGCAGTGGCGAGACCCGCAAGGGCCCCATGGCCGAAGTCGATGACCTGCTGGAACTGCGATGAAGGACGGCGCAGTGCGGCTTGACCATTTAGTCCCGTCCCTTTGAGCCACCACCGACTATGGCCGATCCACTGATCGTCAAAATCTGCGGCATCAAGACCCATGACCTGCTCGACGCGACCATCGCGGCCGGCGCGGACATGGTGGGCTTCATGCATTTTCCACGTTCGCCGCGTCACGTGTCCATCGATGAGCTGGGCGGGCTGATCTCGGCCGCGCGCGGCCGTATCGAAAGCTGTGTTGTGCTGGTCAATCCGGATAATTCCAGCGTGGCCGAAGTGGCCGCATTGGGGCCGGACTGGATCCAGCTCCATGGCCCGGAAACACCGCATCGCGTCGAAGCCATCCGCGCCGAGGCCGGGGTGGAAATCATCAAGGCGCTGCCCATCGGGTCAGCGGAGGATATTGCTCAGGTGGCTGCCTTTGCCGAGGTTGCCGACCGCATCTTGCTCGACGCCAAGCCGCCCAAAGGCGCCGATCGGCCCGGTGGGCTGGGTGAAAGCTTTGACTGGCGCCTGCTCGAAGCGCTTGACCCGTCCATCCCCTTCATGCTTTCCGGGGGCCTGACGCCGGAAAATGTGGCTGAAGCAGTGCGCCAGGTCGGGCCGATGGGGATCGATGCCTCGTCTGGTCTGGAGACCGCACCGGGCGTCAAGAACACAAAGCTGATCGAAGCGTTCATCCGCAACGCAAGGGCAGCCGTATAGTACCAGGAAGCCGGGTTGTTCTCGGCACTGGCCGAGAGGATCCAATGGACCGCATCAATTCCCTGCGCAATGGCCCGGACGAGCATGGGCGTTTCGGCATTTACGGCGGACGCTTCGTCGCCGAAACGCTGATGCCGCTGATCCTGGACCTGGAACGTGAATATCGGGCAGCCAAGCAAGATCCGGCCTATGCGGCCGAGCTCAAGCACTTGGCGACGCATTATACCGGCCGCCCCAGCCCGCTCTATTTCGCCGAGCGGCTGACGGCACATCTGGGCGGCGCCAAAGTCTGGTTCAAGCGCGAGGAGCTGAACCATACCGGCAGCCACAAGATCAATAATTGCCTGGGGCAGATCCTGCTCGCCAAACGCATGGGCAAGACGCGGGTGATCGCGGAAACCGGAGCCGGCCAGCATGGCGTGGCCACGGCGACGGTCTGCGCCAAGTTCGACCTGCCCTGCACCATTTTCATGGGCGCGACCGACGTTGAGCGGCAAATGCCCAATGTGCTGCGCATGAAGATGCTCGGTGCTGAGGTCCGGCCCGTCACCGCCGGCGCCGGTACACTGAAAGACGCGATGAACGAGGCGCTGCGCGACTGGGTCACCAATGTGGATTCGACCTATTACCTGATCGGCACCGCCGCCGGTCCGCACCCCTATCCGGAAATGGTGCGGGACTTCCAGTCGGTGATCGGCACCGAACTCAAGGAACAGTTCCGCGAAGCCGAGGGCAAATTGCCCGACGCTGTGGTGGCCTGTGTGGGTGGCGGCTCCAATGCAATTGGCACGTTCCACGCTTTCCTCGACGAACCGGATGTCGCCATTTATGGCGCCGAGGCGGGCGGGCACGGCATCGAGACCGAGAATGGCCACGCCGCCTCGATGACCGGCGGCCGCCCCGGCGTGCTGCATGGCAATCGCACCTATCTGCTGCAGGATGGGGATGGACAGATACTCGAGGGCCATTCGATTTCGGCGGGGCTCGATTATCCCGGCGTCGGACCCGAGCACTCCTATCTGCACGATACCAAGCGCGTCACCTATGCGCCGATCACCGACAACGAGGCACTCGACGCCTTCCAGCTTTGCACCAAGATGGAAGGCATCATCCCGGCGCTTGAAAGCGCGCATGGGCTGGCGCAAGTGATCAAGCTCGCGCCCACCATGCGCAAGGATCAGTCGGTGGTACTTTGCCTTTCGGGCCGCGGCGACAAGGACGTGGAAAGCGTTGGCAAGTATCTGGGGCTGCTGAAATAATGAACACTCGCATCGACCGGCGCTTTGCCGAACTCAAGGCGCAGAACCGTCCCGCTCTGGCCGCCTATGTGATGGGTGGCGACCCGGACCTGGCAACCAGCCAGGCCATACTGAACGCCCTGCCCCAGGCCGGCGCCGATATTATCGAGCTGGGCCTGCCCTTTTCCGACCCGATGGCCGATGGGGTTGCGATCCAGATGGGGGCGCAACGGGCGCTGAAGGCCGGGCAGACCTTGCTGGGCGTGCTGGGCATGGTGGAGGAATTCCGCCGCAAGGACGACACGACGCCGATTGTTCTGATGGGCTATTACAATCCCATCTACATTTTCGGCGTGGAACGCTTCATCGCCGCCGCCAAGCAGGCAGGAATCGACGGGCTGATCATTGTTGATCTGCCCGCTGAGGAAGATGACGAGCTTTGCATTCCAGCGCTCGAAGCCGGGCTCAACTTCATTCGCCTGACCACCCCGACCACCGATGACAAGCGCCTGCCAACCGTGTTGGCCAATACGTCAGGCTTTGTCTATTACGTCTCGATGACCGGTATCACCGGCGGAGCGATCAAGTCGCGCGGCGCAGTGGGCGAGGCCGTGCAGCGCATCAAGGCGCATACAGAATTGCCGGTGATTGTCGGGTTTGGCATCAAGACTGCCGATGACGCGGCCGAAATCGGCCGCCATGCCGACGGTATTGCCGTGGGCACGGTGCTGGTCAATGCCGTGGCGACCTCGCTTGAGGACGGCAAGGCAACCGACAAGACTGTCGGCGCGGTGCGGGACCTGGTGGCGGAGCTGGCCGGCGGGCTGCAGCGAGCCCGGAGCTAAGAAACCGTAACAGGCGCAAGGGGCCGGATTGCCCCGAAAGGGAGGTGCGATCCGGCCCGCTGCTACGCGCTGAGCTTTTATTGGGCGGTAGGTGTCTCGGCCAAGGGCGCTGCAGCTTCTGCCATCGGGGAGGCGTCGGGCAAGGTCGTGACGTCGATCTCGGCCAATTGCCGGGCGCAAAGGTTCGCGGCGCCATCGATGGGATCTTCGCGGCCAGCAAAGGTTACCCAGCCGCCATCCTCAAGCACGCCGCTGCGGCGGAAACTGCTTTCCTCGGTCAGTGCCACCAGGTTCGCGCGGGCGTCGGGCGCTGCCAGATAGCGGTTGACACAGATTTCCGCCGCCAGTTGCGCTACTGCCTGCTCGGACGCTGCCTCGGCTCTCTCTTGGGCGGAGCCGCCGGTGACCCAGCCGCCCCAGGTGAAGCCCACAACCATGGTGGCCGCTACACAGGCCGCGCAGGACCAGAACAACACCGCCTTGCTTGCCTGAAAATTGCTGAACTTCTCCGAAATCGACATGCGGCACGTCTCCAATATTTTGCAACGCGTCGATGATCGCGCGATGAACTATGTTTAAATAGTGTCACGTCGGCGTATGAAACGCGACTGATTTAATTGCTCTAAAATATAATCGCGAATTGGCGTCTGGATTTATTTTTGATTGAGGCAGTTCAATATTTAGAAGATTTGAAAGTATGGCTGCTGGAGCGATGCGGGGCACGTTCCTTATGATTTCTTTAACCGCACGATTGCGTGAGAAGGGGCGACAGAAATTTATGCACAGCCCAACGCATCGGCGGCTGGCAGCTTTGCCTCTTCGTCCCCAACTGATAAGAAATGCCACAATTGACGACTACGTGATCCGAACTGGATCACCGCGAAAGGCCGCGCCATGAACTGGATCGACAATTTCGTCCGCCCCAAAATCCGTTCCTTCCTCTCCAACAAGCGGGAGACGCCGGAAAATCTCTGGGTGAAAGACCCCGAATCTGGCGAGATGGTGTTTTACCGCGATCTCGAAGCCAATCAGTGGGTGGTGCCCAATTCGGGCTACCATATGAAGATCAAGCCGGCCGACCGGCTGGCGACCTTTCTTGACGAGGGCAAATACGATCTGGTGCCGGTGGCGTCCGTGCCGGTCGATCCGCTGAAATTCCGCGACCAGAAGCGCTATACCGACCGCCTCAAGGAAAACCGGGCCAAGACCGGCCATGAGGACAGCGTGCTGGTGGCGACGGGCAAGCTCTATGAGCGCGCCGTCACCGTAGCGATCCAGGACTTCGACTTCATGGGCGGCTCGCTGGGCATGGCGGCGGGACAAGGCATCATTACCGGCATCGAGACCGCTGCCCGGCTCAAGACCCCGTTCATCCTGTTCGTCTCTTCGGGCGGCGCCCGCATGCAGGAAGGCATTCTGAGCCTGATGCAGATGGCCCGCACCACCGTTGCCGTGCTGCGCCTGCGCGAGGCGGGCCTGCCGTTCTTCGTGGTGCTGACCAACCCGACCACCGGTGGGGTCACCGCCTCCTATGCGATGATTGGCGATGTGCATATTGCCGAGCCGGGCGCCCTGATCGGCTTTGCCGGCCAGCGGGTGATCGAGCAGACCATTCGCGAAAAGCTGCCCAAGGGCTTCCAGCGCTCGGAATATCTCTATAGCCACGGCATGGTCGACATGGTGGTGCATCGGCACAATCTGCGTTCCACCATCGGGTCGCTGGCGGCCATCCTGACCAATGCGCCACCCAATGAGGCGATCACGGCGACCAGCCCCAAGGCGCTGACCGACCAGTCCAGCCTGCGCGATGCGGCCGTTGCCGCCGAAGGCGACGACGATCTCGATCCGCCAGCCGCGGCAGCTCACGCCGAATAGCGCATGGAGGCAGTTGCGGGCTGGACAGGTCCAGCGCGCAACTGTTCTATCCGGGGCATGAGTGCTGATGCCCGATTCCCCGATGTTATGCTGCTCGCCGCCGGGCTGGGCACGCGCCTGAAGCCCCTGACCGATACGCTACCCAAGCCGCTGGTGCCGGTGGGCGGCGTGCCGCTGATCGAGCGCGTCATGGCCAATGCGCGGGCCGAGGGCGCCAAGCGTTTCGCAGCCAATGCGCATTACCGCGCCGACCAATTGCTGGCCCATTTCGGCGGGCTGCTGAAGGTCAATCGCGAAGAGGTGCTGCTCGACACCGGAGGCGGGGCCAAGGCGGCGCTGCCAATGCTGGCCACGGACCCGTTTTTCGTGATGAATACTGATGCTTTCTGGCCGGCGGGGAGCGATGCGCCGCTGGCGCGGATGCGGGCACGCCATGAAGACCCGGCCGATATCGTGTTGCTCTGTGCGCAGCCCGGGCGCGCCAGCGGTTTTGCCCGCAGCCATGATTTCTGCCTCGATCCGATGGGCCGGATCACGCTCGATTATGGAGCGCCGGTGATCTATGCCGGGGTGGCGCTGATGGGCAAATCTCTCTTTGCCGACACGCCGGATGGCCCTTTTTCGCTCAATCTGCTGTTCGACGCGGCGCTGGCAGACGAGCGGCTCAAGGGTGTGGTGCTCGACGCGCCCTGGTTCCATGTGGGTGATGCCGAAGGGCTGGCAGCCGCGGAACGGGCGCTCAGCCGATGAACCTGTTCACCATCGCCCCGCATACGCCCTTCCTGCCCTGTCTGGTTGATGCGGTGATGGATGGGCGGCTGCTGAATGGCTGGGACAGATCAGGGCCGTTCTGGCTGTCGGATGTCACCATCATCCTGCCGACCCGACGGGCGCAGGATGAATTGGCCGAGGCCTTTGCCCGCCACCCCGCATTTGGCGGGCTGCTGCCGGACATGCGCACCTTTGGCGGCGAGGTGAAGGATGAAGAACCCTTTCTGCCGCCCTTTGACACGGAGGCGGATCCCAAGCCTGCCAGCGCGCTGCGCAGGCGGCTGGTTCTCTCCGAACTCGTTGCCGCATGGGCCAAGACAGACGAGGGGCGCGAGGCTTTTTCAACCCCGCCGACAGCGGCGGAAATCTTCTCGATGGCCGAATCGCTGGGGCGGCTGATCGACGATTTGCATATCGAGGAGCGCAGCGCAGCCGATATTCGCGCGCTGGGCGCCGAAATGGCTCTAGAGCTGGGCAATTACTGGCAGCAGACGCTGAAGTTTCTCGATATTGCGCTTGAGGCCTGGCCGGCCATGCTGGCAACGCAGGACCTGGCGGACCCGGCGGCGCTCCGGCGCAAAAGGCTGGACCGGCAGGCCAGGGCCGCGCCGTTCCTGTTTGCGGACCGGCCGGTGATTGCCGCCGGCTCCACCGGCTCGATCCCGGCCACGGCGCGACTGCTCAGGACCATTGCGGGACTGCCGCGCGGCTCGGTGGTGCTGCCGGGGCTCGACAGGGCGATGAGCCCGGAGATGCTGGCCGGTTTTGCCGATCCCGACAGCAATCCGCATGGCCATCCGCAATATGGGCTGGCGCAATTGCTGGCCAGTTTTGGCGCTGATCTGAGCCAAGTGCAAGAATTGTGCGAGACGGAGAATCCGCGCAGCAAACTGGTCAACCTGGCGCTGGCGCCGACCGCCCAGACTGCCCTGTGGCCGGAACAGCGTTTCCCGCTGTCCGCGCTGGATGCAGCGCTTAACGGAGTGTCGATCCTGCGGGCCCGCAATGAAGACGAGGAGGCCAGAGCCATTGCGCTGGCTGCTCGTGATGCCCTCGACAGGGAAAAGAGCGTGGGGATTGTGACGCCGGACAGCAATCTGGCGCGGCGCATTGCGGCCGAGCTCAAACGCTTCGACATCACCGTCGATGATGCGGCCGGGACACCGCTCTATCATGCCTCGGCGGGGCGGCTGACGCGGCAATTGCTCAACCTGGTGCAGCACAATTGCGCGGCGGTGGATTTGTTGGCGCTGCTGCGCAATCGCGCCACGACCCTGGGACTGGAGCGCGGTGCCGTGGTGGCGCTGGCGGATGATATTGATCTGGGGCTGCTGCGTGGGCAGCGCCCGGCTCCGGGCATTGCCGGAATCCGGGCGATGCTGGCGGCGCATCTGGGCGGCAAGCTCAAATACCCGGCCCGCAAGCTATCGCCGCAGCGCGGCGACGAAATTGCCGATCTGCTGGACCGGCTCGAAACGGCACTGGCGCCGCTTCTTGCCCTGATGGGGGCGCGTGAGCTGCCGGCGTCGGCCCTGGCGGGAGCGCTGGGGCAAGCAATGGGGGCGGTCAGCGCCGGGACTCCCCTGCCCGGCCGGTCTGAATTCGAGACCTGGATCGCCGACATGCAGAGCCTGACCGGCGAGGGGCATCGTTTCGCGCCGCGCGGGCTGGAGGACGTGCTGGCGGCGCTGA
Organism: Devosia marina; assembly: GCF_009758415.1. GTDB lineage: Bacteria > Pseudomonadota > Alphaproteobacteria > Rhizobiales > Devosiaceae > Devosia > Devosia marina. The sequence goes on from NZ_WQRF01000002.1 coordinate 194,603, forward strand.
TGACCGGGATCGACGTGCGCCAGGCCGGGCTTGAGGAGCGGCGCAGCGATATCGCGATCTGGGGGCAACTCGAGGCGCGGCTGATGAGCCCGGACGTGTTGATCCTGGGGGCGCTCAACGAAGACAAGTGGCCGGCCACGGCTGATCCCGGTCCCTGGCTGAGCCGCAGCATGCGGCTGGCGGCGGGCCTCGAACCACCCGAGCGGCAGCAGGGGCTGGCCGCACATGATTTTGCCCAGGCCATGGGCAATGGGCAGATCGTTCTGGCCTATGCCGAGCGGGTCGGGTCGAGCCCGGCGCTGTCCTCGCGGTTGATCCAACGGCTCGACGCCTTTATCGGCGAGGGCATGGCCGCGCAATTGCGCGCCCGTGGCGATGTCTGGACCGGCCAGGCAAGGCGGCTAGACGCCGTATCGCAAGTGGCGCCGGCCCGGCGTCCAGCACCCAACCCGCCCATCGGCGAGAGGCCGCGCAAGCTCTCGGTCACGGAAATCGAGACGCTGATGCGCTCGCCCTATGATCTTTATGCCAAGCATGTGCTCAGGCTGAAACCGCTCGACGCGCTGGGCGAAGACCCCGATGCGCGCGAGCGCGGCACGATCATTCACGCCATCTTTGCCCGGTTCGTCTTCGAGGAGCGCGATCCGGCGGCGCCCGATGCGCTGGCGCGGCTGATGGAGATTGCCACCGAGGAGTTTGCCGGGCTCGAAGCCATTGGCGAGCGGCGCGACATCTGGTTGCGGCGCTTTGCGACGGCAGCCGAGCAATTTCTCGATTATGAGCGCGGACGTTCGGCGCGGGTGGCCAGGCGGCATGCCGAGATTTCGGGGCGCTGGGAGCTGAAGCTGGCAGAGCCCTTTGCCATTACCGGACAGGCTGACCGCGTCGACCTGCTCAGGGACGGTACGCTGGAAATCCTCGATTTCAAGACCGGCTCGCCCCCCAGCAGCGCGAGCATGAAAGCGTTTGAGGCGCCGCAATTGCCGGTCGAGGCGATGATGGCGCTCAATGCGGGCCTGAACGACATTCCCCCCGCCGATACCAGCGCGCTGACCTATATCAAGATCGGGTTGGGGCCCGATGCCTTCAAGCCAAGTGCCTTTGCCACCGCCGACGGAATGAGCGTGATGGCGGCTGCCGAAGAGGTGTTCCGGCGCGTGCAGCTCCATATCGAGCATTTCCTGATTCACCAGACCGCCCTGCCCGCGCGGCTCCTGCCGCTCAAGAGCCAGCGCTTTGCCGGGGCCTATGACCATCTGGCGCGGGTCGATGAATGGACGGCGGTTGACGGGGAGGACGAGGCATGAGCGATCGTGGCGATCTGGTCGTGCCCAGCGATACCAGCCAGAGCCAGGCGCTGGCCGGCAATCCGGACTATTCGATCTGGGTGGAGGCCAATGCCGGGTCCGGCAAGACCTTCGTGCTCACCACCAGGGTGCTGCGCCTGCTGCTGGCCGGGGTGACACCGCAATCGATCCTCTGCCTGACCTATACCAAGGCGGCGGCGGCCGAGATGCGCAAGCGCGTCGGCGCAAAACTGGCCGCGTGGGCCGTCGCAGATGCCGCAGCCTTGCGTCAGGAACTGGTGGAGCTGACCGGACGAGACCCGGATGCGCGGCTGCTGGAGGATGCCCGGACGTTGTTTGCCAAGGCGCTGGAAACGCCGGGGGGTCTGCGCATCCTGACCATTCACGCCTTTTGCGAGGCGGTGCTGCATCGTTTCCCCATCGAGGCGGGGGTGCCGTTCGATTTTGCCGTAATCGAGGATGACCGCCGGGCGCAGATGCTGCTGGCGGCGCGCGAAAGCGTGCTGGCCGAGGGGCTGCGGGGCGGCGAACATGCGCAGGCTGTGGAGACCCTGTTCACCTTGCTCAGCGACAGCGCCATTACCGATGCCATCGGGGCGGCGCTGGCAGAGGGTGCCAAGCTCAAGCCGGTGCTGGCGGACCTGGCCGGGGCCAAGTCCCGGCTGCGTCGGCAAGTGGGCGTAACGGGCACGGCATCGGAAATTGCCGAAGAGATCGTTGCAGACAGCGCGCTGACCAAAACGGTCTGGCAGGAGATCATGTCGAGCTTTGATGCCGACCCGGCGGGACGGCGCTTTATCGACATGGTGGCACGGCTCGACCCGGAACGGATGAGCGCCCACCAGCTTTGCGGGCTTTTCGTCACCGAAGACAAGGAGAAGGTGAAGCAGCCCCGCGCGCGCCTGCTCAATGCGGCCCAGGCGAAGGCCAAGCCCGCTCTGCAGGCCCTGTTGGAAGACGAGCGGGAGCGGGTGTTCGACCTTGATGGCCACTTATCCGGGGCGTTGCTGGTGGAGCGCAGCGAAGCCGTGCTCGATGTGGTGGCCGCAACAGCGGCGCGCTACGAAACCGAGAAACGCCGCCATGCGCTGCTCGATTTCGACGACCTGGTAGAAAAGCTGGGTGACCTGTTTTCCAACCGGGCGCTGGGCCCCTGGGTGCAATACAAGCTCGATGCCGGGATCGATCATATTCTGGTCGATGAGAGCCAGGACACCAATGAGCAGCAATGGCGCGTGGTCAATGCGCTGGCCGAGGAGTTTTTCTCCGGCGCCGGGGCGGTGACGCGGCCGCGCTCGGTGTTCGCCGTTGGCGACCAGAAACAGTCTATCTATTCCTTTCAGGGCGCGCAGCCGGTGCTGTTCGGACAAACCGGGCGGCAGATGGCCCGCCGGGCCGGTGAGGCAGAAAGGCCGTTCCGGCAGGTGCGCCTGCATACCAGTTTTCGCACGCTCAAGGGGATTCTGGAGGCGGTGGACCGGGTCTGTGACCGCGCCGATATTCAGCAAGCCCTGCTTTCGGACGCAAAAATCATTCACCAGCCGGCGCGGAGCCAGCCGGGTGGCCAGGTCGTGCTGTGGCCGCCGGTGCAGGAAGAAAAGACAGAGCGCGACACCAGCGCATGGCCGCGCGTGGCGATGGAGGCCGAGCAGAGCGCCAACCGGCAGGTGGCGCTGCGCATTGCCGGGGAAATCCGGGGCTGGATCGAAAAGGGACGGGTTCTGGGTGAACGGAACCGCACCATACGCGCCGACGATGTCTTGATCCTGGTGCAGAAGCGCGGCACCCTGTTCAAGGAAATCATCCGCGCCCTGCGCAGCGAAGGCCTGCCCACGCCCGGCGCCGATAGGCTGGCGGTGACGGGGCATATTGCGGTGCTCGATTTGCTGGCGCTGATCGATGTGCTGCTCAATCCGGCCGATGACCTGCAACTGGCGGCCCTGCTGCGCTCGCCCTTGTTCGACCTCACCGAAGACGATCTCTATGCGGTCGCCCGGCCGCGCGCGGCAGGCCAGAGCCTATGGTCAGCGCTGTTTGCAGCCGAGGTCGAGGCGGCCCGGCCTGCCGCCGAGCGGCTGGGCCGCTGGCGGGCTGCGCTCGACATGGAGCGTCCCTTCGAATTCCTCGCAGGCGTGCTTTATGCCGAAGGCGGGCTCAAGCGCTTCCATGCCCGGCTGGGCACGGAAGTAGACGACGTGCTCTCCGAACTGCTCGAACTTGCGCTGGCCCACGAGCAGGGGCCACAGCCCTCGCTGCAGGGCTTTGCCGCCGAAATGCGGCGCCGGGCCGTGACCATCAAGCGCGAACTGGCCGAAAGCGGCGGCGGCGTGCGGGTGATGACGGTGCATGGCGCCAAGGGGCTGGAGGCCCCGATCGTCATTCTGGCCGATGCGACCGGCAAGCCCGGCGGCAGCCAGACCGGCCAGGCCGTTTATGCCATCGACAAGGCCCCCGGCCCGCTGCTGGTGCATGCCGCCTCAAAAAGCCAGCATGTTCCGGCGACCGCGCAAATGCGCCAGGAGATTGATGCGGTGCGCGAGCGGGAATATTGGCGTCTGCTCTATGTAGGCATGACCCGGGCCGAGGACGAACTCTATGTCACCGGGCCGCTGGGGTTGAAGGGCAACCTGACAGGCTCATGGTATGACGCCATAGAAATGGGGCTGGGCGAGGCGTTGCAGCCGGTGGTAGACGACACTGGCGAGACCCTGGCGCAAGTCTTTCCAGCTGTTGCTGCGCCGGGCTTCCAGCCGGCCTTGCGCACAGCGATCGCCCCGGCGCCTGAACTGGTGCTGCCTGCCGTGCCGGCACCGGCAAAAATCCCCGTCGTGGCGCCAAGCTATGCCGCCATAGCAAATGTCAGCACCCCTGTGCTGGCCACCAAGGCCGCCGCCTTGCGCGATGCAGAAGCGGCGCGCAGGGAAGGCCTGGCGCTGCACGCCCTGCTGCAGCATCTGGGCCGCGTGCCACCCGATGCGCGGGACCGGGTGGCCCCCAGAGCGCTTGAAACCTTGCTGCCCGATATGGCCGAGGACTATCCGCGGATCGTTACCAAAGCGCTCAGCATTCTGGGCAATGGCGCTTTTGCCAGCCTGTTCGGACCGGACAGCCGCGCCGAGCTGCCTTTTCGCGTGGCGGCGCTGCGGGCCGGGCGGGAGATCTGGCTGAGTGGCCGGATCGATCGAGTGGTGGTTGACGACTCAGGGGTGCTGGTGGTGGACTACAAATCCGACGCGTCGGTTCCAAAAGGAGCGGACGGCGTGCCGGGGAACTATCTCACCCAGCTAGGATTGTATGCGTTGGTTGCAGGTCAGCTTTTCCCCGGACGGCCGGTACGTGCGGCAATCCTGTGGACAGAGTTGGAATCATTGATGAAATTGCCGAACGAGCTGCTTGATGCGGCTTGCGCGGACTTCACCCTGCGGTGATCGGGCTTGTTGCAAGGCTGGACTCTCACCAGCTTTGGGGGCAAACAGACCGCCGCTTCCGGACCGGCGCCCAACAGGCGTTTGCCGGAGACTGAAATACGAAAGCGCATCGCATGGTTCCGGTCTGGGGCCTGTGTGTCAGCCGCCAAAGTACAAAAGGCATGAAAACCATGACCAAAGCCGTTTCCGAAGCCACGTTCGGCCAGGAAGTCCTGAGCTCGAGTGAACCGGTCCTTGTCGATTTCTGGGCCGAATGGTGCGGCCCGTGCCGGGCCATCGCCCCGGTGCTGGACGAGCTGTCCTCCGAGCTCGCGGGCAAGGTGAAGATCGTCAAGCTCAACGTTGACGAAAATCCGGGCATTGCCGCCCAGTACGGCGTTCGTTCGATCCCGACCATGATCCTGTTCAAGGCAGGCGAAGCCGCCGATATGAAGGTCGGCGCCGGTACGCCCAAGGCAGGCCTGACCAAATGGCTCGAAGGGCACGCCGCCTAGAGCCTCTGCCTGACCACAGGTTTCGAGAGACACCGCGGGAGCGATCCGGCGGTGTTTTTCTTTTGCCGACCGCCGTCGCGCGATGGGCTGCGCATCATAATCCCGCGCGCCACCCGGCTCCAAACCTGTTCAGAAGCGATCACTGCTGCTAAGCCAGTCAAAACAAAAAAGAGAATACCCCGAGGAGCACCCCATTGGCCGCCATCGATCTTTCTGCCGCGCCGTTCCATTTGGATGAGGCGGCTGCGGCCTGGGTGCACAGCACACGCGACAGCCTGTCGCCCCGCGACAAGCTGGCTCAACTGTTTGTGCTTTTGTCGCGAGAGACGCCCGAAGAAGCGCTCGAGGCCATCCGAGCCTTCAAGCCGGGCGGCATCACACGCATCTTCACGCCCGATCTGGCCGATGAGATCGCGCTGATGCGGCAGATCGACAGCGCAGGCCCCGTGCCGATGACGGTCAGCGCCGATCTCGAGGGCAGCCGGATGAGCCTGCCTTTCGGAACCGAAGTGCCCAATCCGCTGGGGTTGGCGGCGATTGACGATGTGGAGACCACCACCGCCATTTCGACACTGATGGCCGAGGAAGCCCATGCCGTGGGGCTCAATTGGAGCTTTACACCGGTCATCGACATCAACAAGGCGTTCCAGAGCGCCATTGTGGGCACGCGCTCCTATGGTGACGATGTCGAGCGTATCGAGCGCCATGCCCTGGCGCAAATTGCCGCCTTCCAGAAGCATGGCGTGGCCGCCACGGTGAAGCATTGGCCCGGCGAGGGCTATGATGATCGCGATCAGCATCTGGTGACCACGGTCAATCCGCTGAGCCTTGCCGACTGGGAAAAGACCTTCGGACGGCTTTATCGTGCCGCCATTGAAGCGGGCGTAATGAGCGTGATGTCCGCCCATATCGCCTTTCCCGCCTTTGTGCGCGAGCTCGACCCGGAGGCCGGCGCCGAGGCCTATCGGCCGGCAACCCAGAGCGCGGTGCTGAATCAGACACTGCTGCGCGAAAAGCTCGGCTTTAATGGCCTGATCGTTTCGGACGCCACACCCATGGCCGGATTTGGCGATTGGGGGCCACGCGAAGAGACCATTCCGCAATGTGTGATCGCGGGTTGCGACGTGATCCTGTTCTCCGACGATCCCAATGCGGATCTGATGTATCTGGTCAAGGCAGTGGCCGATGGCCGGTTGAGCCAGGAACGGGTGGACGAGGCGGTGACGCGCGTACTGGGGCTCAAGGCAGCGCTGGGCCTGCACAAGGCCGATCGGCCCGGGCCAGCGCTGAACACCGCCGAAATGATCATGGCGCGCTCGACCAGCAAGCAGATTGCCGGCGCGGCGACGGCGAAAGTTCCAACGCTGGTCAAGGATGTGGCAAAGCTGCTGCCTCTGACCCCGGCCCGGCACAAAAAAGTGCTGATTTTCTCGACCGGCGCAGTGCAACCCTTCGCGCCGGCGCCCCTGCCGCTGTCGCTGCCGGACCTGCTGCGGCAGGAGGGGTTCGAGGTCACCGAGTATAGCGAGGACCTGCAGGTTAATCCCAAGGATTTTGACCTGGTGCTCTATCTGCTAGCCGAGGAAACGCTGCTGACGCGGCAGCGCATCTTCCTCAACTGGCGGGCGCTGACCGGCAATGTGTTTGGCGCCATGAAGCGCTATTGGCACGATGTGCCCACGCTGATGGTTTCGCTGGGCTTTCCCTATTATCTGCACGATGCACCACGCGTGCCCACCTATATCAACGCCTATGGTTCGAACGAGGACATGCAGGTGGCGGTGGTGGAATGCCTGCTGGGCCGCAAGCCATTTGCCGGCAGGAACCCGGTGGACCCGTTCTGTGGCAGCGACCAGGGGAAGTACTAGGCCTCGTCACGTAGCGAACCGTTTCCGGCCCTGTCGACTTTTCATTGCTTGCCGCGCCGCGCTACAAGGCGTTGCGCGCTCAGGGGACACTGATGGCCACCTATACCGATATTGCCCGCCGGGTTTACAATCACACGTTCAAGCTCGACCCGATCGTGCGGAGCCTGCTGGACACCGATTTCTACAAGCTGCTTATGCTGCAGATGGTCTGGGGGCTCTATCCAAAGGTCGAGGCGACATTCAGCCTGATCAACCGCACCACCTCTGTGCGGCTGGCCGATGAGATCGACATCGACGAATTGCGGGCGCAACTGGACCATTGCCGCAGCCTGCGCTTTTCGAAAAAGGAAATGATCTGGCTGGCGGGTAACACATTTTACGGTTCACGCCAGATCTTTCAGCCGGGCTTCCTGCGCTGGCTGGAGAACTTTCAGCTCCCCGAATACCGGCTGGAAAAGCGGGACGGCCAGTTTGTGCTGGAGTTTCCGGGGCTGTGGGTTGAAACCACCATGTGGGAAATTCCGGCGCTGGCGATCATCAATGAATTGCGCGGGCGTGCTGCCATGAAGCGCTATGGGCCGTTTACGCTGGACGTGCTCTATGCCCGCGCCAAGGCCAAGATGTGGGAGAAGGTCGAGCGGCTGCAAAAGCTGCCGGACTTGAAGATTTCCGATTTCGGCACGCGGCGGCGGCACTCCTTCCTCTGGCAGCGCTGGTGCGTCGAGGCACTCAAGGAAGGGATCGGCGCCAATATGACCGGCACCTCCAATGTGAAGCTGGCCATGGACAATGATCTCGAGGCGCTGGGCACCAATGCCCACGAACTGCCCATGGTACTGGCGGCCCTGGCCCGGTCCGATGAGGAGCTGCGCGAAGCCCCCTATCGGGTGCTGCAGGACTGGAAGAGCTATTATGGCGGCAATCTGCTGATCGTCCTGCCCGACGCCTTCGGGACGGACGCATTTCTGCGCGATGCGCCGGACTGGGTGGCCGACTGGACCGGCTTCCGGCCCGACAGCGCCCCTGCCATTTCGGGTGGCGAAAAGATCATTGATTTCTGGAAGGCGCGAGGGCGCAATCCAGAGGAGAAGCTGCTGATCTTTTCCGATGGGCTCGATGTCGACATGATCGAGGAAGCCTATCTGCATTTCGACGGCAAGGTGCGCATGAGCTTTGGCTGGGGCACGAACCTGACCAATGATTTTGAAGGCTGTGCGCCCGAGCCCAATCCGGGCCTGACACCGATTTCGATTGTCGCCAAGGTGAGCGACGCCAATGGCCGGCCTGCCGTGAAACTATCGGACAATCCGGCTAAGGCGACGGGTGACAGCCAGGAGATCGCGCGCTATCTGCGGGTCTTCGGCGATGCGGGCCGGATCGAACACGCCGTCCGCGTCTAGAGCCTGATCCATTTCGATTGAATGGAAATGGATCAGACCCCAAGTCCTGGCAATGTCGCGCGATCGAACCGCAGAAGTCTGCAACTTTTGCTAATCACGCTCCAGCCGGCCCCGGCCGGTTCGCCGCCATCAGAAATATAGCTGTCCCTGTGGAGAACTCCATGGAAGGCAGCCGCGTTAAGGCTCGATGAACCATCGGTGGCCAGTCTGGCCACTGGGGGCTCTGCGGAGCCAGATATGAGTCTTGAATTGATCGATATTGCCTTGGCCGAATGCCAGCCCCACCCGACCCTGGCCGAACGCATGACCGGAAAGGTCCGCGCCGTTTTGACCGAAACCATCGGCGAAAAGGAAATCCGCCACGAGATCATGGTGCCGGTGTGGCTCGATGTGCAGGCGGGCATGAGCGATGAGGACATCGAACTGGGCCTGATGGTCAAGGCGGCTGATATTGTCGGCCGCCTCAAGCAGCATATGGGCGTTGTGCAGGGCTAGCGAACTGGCTGGGACTCTGCGCCTTGGCGGCGTATTTCCTCGAGAAATTTGCGCTGAACTTCTGTCAGGCGTTGCGGATCGCTCGGCGTAACCGTCGCCGGCGGTGACGGTGACGGTCTGCGGTCAACCCAGGCCGGGGTCGTGGCAAACTCTCTGGCGCGCTCGTTCAGTTTGCGCCGCTGCTCGCTAGGCTCGTCGTAAAAAAACCAGGCGCAGGCCGCCGCGACGACGGCCCAGATGGCCAAAAGTTCCCAAACCATGGCTTTCTCCTGCTCGGTGCACGAACGTCATAGCTAACAAGAGGTAAATGGGAAAAGCGGGAACCATTGTTAGGCTTAACCGCTAAACTTGTTCCCAATCAGAGGGGCGTGTTCACATCGCCGCCGCGATTGAGCGCCACCAGCATGGCGCGCACCTGGTTTTCCGCGGCCCTGGTGACGGCCTTGCGGTCATCGCCCTGGTTGAGCGGCATGGGTGCGCCAAAGGCCACAGTGACGTCCTTGACCGGGCCGGAAAGGATTTCGGCGATGTTCTGCTTGACCGATTTGGATTTGATCCAGGCAATCAGGGACCGCTCATTGCGGCTGACCGGCAGACCCTGAAGTTTCGTATAGGCGATGGTCAGGGGTTGGATCAGCACATCACTGGCGCCGGCGTCCAGCATGGCGTGCTGGGCCGCCCCGATCAGGGCCGAGCGGAACGGCAGCACATGGGTGCCAATATCGGACTGGCCTTCGGCAAACAGCAGCACGGCGTTGCCGCCAGCCATGTGCCGGCCCATGGCCTGCGCCGTGCGCCCGGCATCGGAGCGCCTGGTGCGGTCGACATAGATGGTGCGCTGGAGATTGGCCATCATGCCCACAAAGGGCCAGCTGCCCACTTCGCGTTTGGCGACGAAGGTGACATCGGCCACCGAGCCGATGGCGACGATATCGGTCCAGGAGATATGGTTGGAAACAAGCAGGGTCGGACGGCCATGCGAGGGCGCGCCGATGACGTTAACCCGAAGGCCGAGAAAGACGCAGCCCAGCTTGTGAAACAAGCGCGGCAGCAGGTTCCAGAAGGGTAGCTTGAGCAGCAGGATCAGAGCCTGGAGCGGAATGACAACCAGCATGAACGGCACGAAGACAAACAGGAAAAAAACGATCCTGAAGATCATTTGGCAGGCTCGTCCTTTTTCGTCTTGTCAGTGAGCGGCACCGCATAAAGTTCAAGCCGGTGATCCACCAGCTTATATCCGAGGCGTTTGGCAATTACCTCCTGGATGGCCTCGATCTCTTCGTTGCGGAACTCGATCACCGTGCCGGAGCGAATGTCGATGAGGTGGTCGTGATGCTCGTCGGGGATCAACTCGAATCGGGCGCGACCGTCCTTGAAGTCATGCTTGGTGACCAGGCCTGCCTCTTCGAACAGGTTCACCGTGCGATAGACCGTGGAGAGCGAAATGCGCAGATCAAGCGCCGAGGCGCGGCGATAGAGCTCCTCGACATCGGGATGATCGGAGGCCTCTTCGATGACCCGGGCAATGGTGCGCCGCTGGTCGGTCATCCGCATGCCGCGCGCGACGCAAGCCTCCTCAAGGGTGGGCTCGGTAGGGTTTCTGTTCAAGCCGTCGCTCCCTGCCTGGGTTTCAAGAGGGTTCGGTTACCCAAGATCGCGGGCCATGACAAGCGCGGTGGCGGCGCTGCCATCGGGACGGGGATAATAGCCCTTCCGTTTCGAAATGGCCGCAAAGCCAAGCTTTTCGTAGAGCTTGATGGCCGGATTGTTTTGCTCATCGACCTCAAGGAACATGCGCCGGGCCGGCGACAGCATGAGATCGGCAAACACCGCGTCCAGCAGGGCGCGGCCCACACCCTTGCCGCGCCATTTGGGATCCACGGCGATGGTGAGCAGCTCGGCCTCGTCGGCGGCGATGCGGATCAGCGCAAAGCCGGCAATCCTGCGGCGCGCATCGCAGGCCACAAAGGCCGGACACGCAGGGTCGGCCAGAAAACTCTCGAACTCCGGGCTCGGCCAGCCGCGATAAAAGCTCAATGCGTGTATGCGCGCCAATTCCGCTGCGTCGCCGATTTCGGCCGGTTCGACATGCAGCCCGCCGGGGGCCATCCAGAATTTGAGCATCAGGCCCGCCTCGGTATGCGCGCCGCGTCCTGTGGCTTGGCGTCGGCATCGCGCACATAGGTGGCGTGGGGCGGGAAGGCAAGCGGATCGGCCGCCGCGGCAAAGCGGGCCATGGCGGCAATGTCGATGAAGGGAGACTGGATCAGTTCTGCGCCCTCAGGCACGGCGGCCACGGCCTGTTCCATGGGCAGGAGGCGCGGACCATTCAGACTGACGCCGGGAGTTTCAAACAGTTCGAAATAGGCTTCGCCGCGGCGCGCATCGAGTAGTACAGCCACCGGACCGGAAGGCGCCGAAAGCGACAGGGCGAGCAGGTTGGGTATGCCCAGGACGGGGATATTGCGCGCGACGCCCAGCCCGCGGGCGGCCGAGAGGCCGATCCTGAGGCCGGTGAAGGACCCGGGGCCGGTGGTGACGGCAATGCGGGCAATGTCGGGGTGACCCAGTCCATTGCGCGCCAAGAGGGTCTCAAGCCGGCCGAACAGGATCTCGGCATGGCCCTTGGCGATATCGACCAGTTCCACATCCACCTGCCCGTCGGCGCGCAACAGGGCCAGTTGCAGGCGCGGCGCGGCGGTATCGATGGCAAGGGTGATCGGCTGGGTCATGCTGGCTCCCGTTCCGGCTGGTGGAACGCTTATTTGGGAGTAGCCCTAGAGGCGGGCCAAGTCTACCACCAAGCACCCGGCTTGACGCTTTAAGTGGCGGCGACCACCTTGCCCCTATGCCTAGTGATTCGCCCCTTTTGTCCCCATGACCTGGCTGGCCGAAACCACCATGCTCAGCCATGGCTGGCGCCGCTTTGTGCTGCTGCTGCTTGCCGGGGCCATTGCGGGTCTCTCGGTGCCGCCGTTCTTTATCCTGCCCGCGCTGTTCGTGGCCATGCCGATCTGGGTCTGGGCATTGGACGGGGCGGAAAGACTGGGGGGCTGGCGGCGTCTGTTCGGCCCCGCCTTTTCCATTGGCTTTGCCTTTGGCCTTGGCTATTTTCTGGTGGCACTTCATTGGCTCGGCGCGGCCTTTTTTATCGACGGCGGCTGGGTGCTGGCGGCCATGCCGGTAGCCATTGTGGCGCTTGCCGCACTGATTGCGCTGTTTTGGGGGCTGGCCAGCGCCTTGGCGCATTTGAGCTGGAGCCACGGTTGGGTGCGCATCCTGACGCTTGCGGCCTGGCTGAGCGCGGCCGAGTACGCACGCGGGCATATCTTCACCGGCTTCCCCTTCGACCTTCTTGGCTACAGCCTGACCGGGACGGACGAGATGATGCAACTGGCCTCGGTAATCGGGGTTTATGGGCTGACCTTCCTGGCGCCGCTACTGGCGATGACCCCGGCCCTGGTCTGGCCGGCCGACAATCGCGGCTGGTCACAACGCCTGGCGCCGGTTTTCCTGGCGCTGCTGGTGATTGCCGGCCAGCTTGGCTTTGGCTGGAATCGGCTGAGCGGCACGGTGTCGACCGAACGGCAGGACATGGCGCTGCGCCTGGTGCAGCCGCTGGTCTATGAACACGCCGATTTCGGCAATGTCGACCCGGTGGCGCTGATCGACCGGCTGCTGATGCTTTCCGACATGCGCATGAACCCCGATGACCAGGGGCTCGACGACATCACCCATCTCATCTGGCCCGAATCGAGCCTGCCGTTCTTCCTGGAAACCTATCCCGAGGCCCTGGCGCGTATTGCCCGCTTGCTGCCCGAACAAACCAGTCTGATCGCCGGGGTGCCGCGCCGCGCCTTTGCGACCGGACTAGAGGACAACACAGCGCCGCCGCATAATTCGGTCGTGGCGATCGACACCGAGGGCGAGGTGGTGGCGAGTTATGACAAGTCCCATCTGGTGCCGTTCGGCGAATATCTGCCCTTTGCCGAATTCTTTGCGCAATTGGGCATCAGGCAGTTCGTGCCAGGCGCTGATGGCTGGTCGCCCGGCGACGTAAAACGGCGCCTGTTGACCCTGCCCGCGGCGCCGGCGCCGCTGGTGCTGGTCTGCTACGAGATCATCTTTTCGGGTGATCTGGGCGACACGGCAGGCGCCCAGTTCCTGCTCAACCTGACCAATGACGCCTGGTTCGATGGCTCGGTTGGTCCGGCCCAGCACGCACACCATGCGAGACTCCGCGCTGTCGAAGAGGGCATGAGCCTGGTGCGGGCCGCCAATACTGGCCTGACCTTTGCCACCGATCCTTTGGGACGGATCAGCGCCGAACTGGCGCCGGGGGAAATGGCCGTGCTCGATGTGCGCCCGCATGAGCGGCTGGCTGGAACCGTGTTCCAGTCGGTGCGGCACTGGCCGGTGCTGATCGCCACACTGGCCGGGATATTGGCCGGGCTCGTCGCCTCGCGCCGGGTTCAGAAGCGGCGGCCGGAATAGCAAAACCCCGACTGCATTGCTGCAGTCGGGGTTTTGAGAAATTGGTGCCCAGAAAAGGACTCGAACCTTCACGCCTTGCGGCACACGGACCTGAACCGTGCGCGTCTACCAATTCCGCCATCTGGGCGACGGCGGTGTGTCTATGGCGATGCCGGGGCATTGTCAATGCGCATTCACATAGATTGTCAGAAGTTTGCACCGTCGCGGGTTTTCGGCCCGCAGCAGGCGGTGCACATTCCGGCCCGGAACGGGGTTTGCAGCGTGCAGCAAGGCTCGACAGGGGCGGCCGGGCTGGGCTAGAAGCGGAGCCAATATCGTCTCGCCTGATCTCGGAGCCCCACCATGGATCGCAATACCCCCAAGCTCGTCACCATTTTCGGCGGGTCGGGCTTTGTCGGCAATCATCTGGTGCAAGTGCTGGCCCGCCAGGGCTATCGCATTCGCGTCGCGGTGCGCCGTCCGGATCTGGCCGGTGAAGTGCGCATGTTCGGCGGCGTCGGGCAGGTGGTGCCGATCCAGGCCAATTTGCGCAATGAAGCTTCGGTGCAGCGCGCTGCAGCGGGTGCGGACATCGTCATCAACCTGGTCGGGGTTGCTCATCAAGCCGGCAAGCAGAGCTTTCAGGCGGTGCATGTGGACGGTGCAGCGGCGGTGGCCCGCGCGGCCAAGGCGGCCGGCGCGACCGCACTGGTGCATCTCTCGGCGCTCGGCGTCGACAAGGCGGCCGATGTCAGCGCCTATGCCGCCTCCAAGCTCCAGGGCGAAGAGGCCGTGCTTGCGGCTTTCCCGCAGGCCGTCATCATCCGTCCCTCGCTGATGTTCGGCCAGGGCGACGGGTTCTTTAACCTGATGGGGTCGCTGGCCCGCATCCTGCCGGTGATGCCGCTGATTTCCGGCAAGACATTGTTCCAGCCGGTCTTTGTGGGCGATGTCGCCGACGCCATCGCCAAGGCCGCCCAAGGCGCGGTCAAGACCGGCCGTGTCTACGAGCTGGGCGGGCCCGACGTGGAGAGCCACAAGGTGCTCATGCAGCGCATTCTGCGTGAGGCCGGCCGCAATCCGATGCTGGTTTCCGTGCCATCGGGGCTGATGAAATTCATGGCCTCGCTGATGGGCATTCTGCCGTTCAAGCCGCTGATCACGCCCGATCAGGTGGAACTGCTGGGCGTCGACAATGTCGTGTCCGAGGCCGCGCAGAAGGAAAAACGCACTCTGGCCGCCTTTGACATTGCGCCCACCGGCATGGACGAAATCCTGCCCACCTATATGTGGCGCTTCCGCCGCCACGGCGAGTTCGACCGCGAAGGCGGCTCGCCGGTGATCCCGACCTGATCACGGGCGCAAGGCGCAGCAGCAAGTTTATCACCCCGGGCTCAAGGCCCGGGGTTTTTGTTTGATCGGTCGGGCTTTCCGGTGTGGCGCGCAGGAGGCCATAGCGTGAAATATTCTCAAGATATATCTTGAATGCACATCCTCGAGGGCCAATCTGCTGGGTTGAAGGGCTGTGTGATATATCTGGAGATAGATTATGAGCTACTGGAAGAATGGTGAACCGAACTGGCGTCATATCGAACGCATGGCGCGGCGCGGCTGGGGCCGGATGGCCCGTATGGCCGATGAAGAGTTCGGCCAGGTTGGCGGCAATTTTCGTGTCGGCCGCATGCTGGCTTCGGGAGATCTGCGGCTTGTGGCGCTCTATTTCATCGAGCAGCAGCCCCGGCACGGCTATGACCTGATCAAGGCGGTCGAGGAACGCTCCAATGGCGTTTATTCGCCCAGCCCTGGCATTGTCTATCCGGCGCTGACCTATCTGGAAGAGGCCGGCTTTGTCACCTCGGCCATCGATGGCAACAAGAAGCTTTATACGATTACAGAAGAGGGCAAGAGCCATCTCGAGGACAATCGCGAGGCGGTTGCCGGTACGCTGGATTTCCTGGCACGGACCGGCGAGCAGATGAGCCGGTTCCGCGAATTCGTAAAGGCCGACTGGCCGTTTGCGGGCGACCCCGAAGAGGGCAATGTGCCGCCCCATTGGGCTGAACGGGAATCGTCGACCGATCGACCGATGAAGGACGCCATTCCCGAACTCGAGGCAGCCCGCAAGACGCTCAAAGAAGCTATCAAACGGGTTCGACGCGGGGACAAGGAGCAGCAACGCAAGGCCGCCGCTGTATTGCAGCACGCGGCCACGGCCCTTTATGCACTGGGCGATGACGAGGTGGACATCTAGGCCACGGACCTGCCTTCTCCCTTGGCGGGAGAAGGTGGCCCCACGCAGATCAAGCGCCCGGCTTGGTCCTGAGGAAATCCAAAACCATCTGCACGGCATGGGCCTCGCGTTCCTGCACCATGTTGACGCTGGTCAGGTCGCGTTCGAAGATCACTGAAAGAGTCGCCGTATTCGAGACGTAAAAGAAGCCCAGCGCCGCCACCGAAATATAGAGCTGCACCGGATCGACATCGCGGCGGAACACGCCGGTGGCGGCGCCGCGTTCGATGATCGCGGCGATCTGCCCGACCAGAGGCGAATGCAACGCCTTGATATCGGGCATGGTTTTGAGGAACCGCGCATTTTCAATGTTTTCCGTGCCCAGAAGGCGCGGAAACCAGGGATTGGCCAGGAAGTGCCGGAAGGTGAAGCGCACCAGGCGGTCCATGGCCTGCACCGGATCATATTGGTCGAGCGATAGGGCGCGCTCGCCCTTGCGGATTTCCTGATAGGCATCGAGCAGCACCGCGCGGTACAGCTCCTCCTTGTTGCCGAAGTAATGGTAGAGCAGGCGCTTATTGGCCCCTGCCCGATCGGCAATCGCGTCCACCCGAGCCCCTTCAAAACCGCGATCAGCGAACTCCACCCGCGCGGCAGCGAGGATGGAGGCCTTGGTCTTGGCCGAATTGCGGGGCCGCTTTGACGCCTCAGCCTTGCGCCGAGGCGTCTCCACGGTCGCGGGTGAAGATGGATCGGACACGTTTGGACACCGCCGGAATGGACATGAGGATGGTCAGGATGATGATAATGCAGATAACAGCGCTGATAGGCCGGGTAAAGAACGGGCTCGGATCGCCATTGGTCAGCAACAGTCCGCGCCGCAGGTTGAGATCGAGCAGATCGCCCAGGATGATGCCCAGCACCAGCGGAGCCATCGGGTATTTCATCTCGCGCAGGATGAACCCGATAATGCCGAAAGCCACCATGACATAGACGTCGAACATGCGCTGGGTGATGGCAAAGCTGCCGACCACGCAGAGCACATAGACCACCGCCATCAGCCGCTCGCGCGGCACCTGCAGAACTGTGAGGAGCGGCCGGGTGAGGGTCAGACCGAAGATCAGCATGGCGATGGTGGAGAACAGCAGGATCGCCACGATCTGATAGAGAAATTCGGGGTTCTCGGTCATCAGCAGGGGGCCAGGGCGGATACCATGAATGAACATGGCCGCGATCAGCACCGCCGCCGCCGCCGAGCCGGGCAGCGCGAGGGTGAGCGTGGGGATCATGGCACCGGGAATGACCGCGGAATTGCCGGTTTCGGCGGCGATCAGCCCTTCCTGGCTGCCCTTGCCAAACATATGTTTTTCCTTGCTGACCCGTTTGGCAGCCGCATAGCTGGCCCAGGCCCCCACATCTTCGCCCACGCCCGGAACAATGCCGACGAAAGTGCCGATCAGGCCCGAGCGGATGGTGGTCCACTTGTATTGGAAGACCTCGGAAAAGCGCGGGATGACCCGGTCACCGGAGGAAATGATGCGGGCCTGGGCGGTGCGTTTCATCACGCCCAGGATTTCGGCAAAGCCGAAGGCACCGACCATGGCCGGGATCAGGTCGACACCGCCACCGAGCGATGAAATGCCGAAGGTAAAGCGCTGGTGCGCATGCAGGGTCTCCATGCCCACCATGGCCACGAGCAGCCCCAATATGCCGGCAATATAGCCCTTGAGCGGATCATCGATGGCGGTCAACTGGCCGGAGATGATGACGCCGAACAGGGCCAGCCAGAAGAATTCATAGGTACCGAACTTGAGCGCGGCTTCGGCCAGCAGCGGGGCAATCAGCGCCAGGGCAATGATGCCGACAATGGTACCCAGGGTCGAGGAGGTGGTGGCCAGGCCCATGGCGGTGCCGGCCTTGCCCTGCAGGGCCAGCGGGTGCCCGTCGAGCGTGGTGGCGGCGCTGGCCGGGGTGCCGGGAATGGAGAGCAGTATGGCCGTGCGGCTGCCGCCATAAATGGCGCCGCAATACAGGCACATCAGACACAAAATGGCCTGGTCGGGCGCCATCTTGTAGGTGAGGGTCACCAGAAGGGCTACGCCCATGGTGGCGGTCAAGCCAGGCAGGGCACCAATGACAATCCCGAGCAGTGTAGCCCAGGCAATGTTGAACAGGGACACCGGAGTGAAGAAATGGGCGAGCCCGCCGCCCAGCATCAGAAGTCCGTCAAACATGGTCGCGCCCTCCTATGGCAGCCGCACGAGGAAGGCGCGTTCGAATACCAGCGTCACCACGGTTGCGGTCACCACGGCCAGACCCGAGGCCCAGAGCAGGGATTTGCGCCAGGGTTTGCGCGGTTCGGAGAGCCAGCATTCAAAGACCATGATGAAAGTAAAGACAAACAGGCCCGTTGCCGCCCAGAAGGGCAGGGTACCAACCAGTCCGAGCGTATAGATCAGTGCCAGCAGCATGACCGTGGCGGCGCGCGCCGCAGCGCTCGACAGCACGGCGCCGGACAATTGCTGCCAGCCCCCGGAAGCCGGGGTGCGGAGCGAGCGGAAGGAAAGGATCGTCCCACACAGAGTCAGCGCCATGGCGAGCATGCCCGGCACCAGCCCTGGCACCGTCATGGGATGGATGCGGCGCACTTCGAGCCGATCCATGGTCCAGGCGCCATAAAAAATTGCCAGCCCAAGCAGAATGAAGAACAGACCGGCCAGCAGGTCGGCCTTGATCATGCCGGGTTCGGGGGCGGTTTCGGACGGAGGGGGCGTGTCGGTGGTCATGCGGAAATACCGGAAAATCAAGGAATGGGTTGGCGCCGACATGTTGAACGCCATCCTTGTTCCCTCCCCCCAAAGGGGAGGGAGACGATGGGCACCTGCGCCGCGGTCCTTGGCATCCCTCCCCTCGATGGGGAGGGACCGAGGGTGGGGTGACACCTTTCGGGCCACCCCAGCCGTTTGATGGTTTACATGCCCACTTCGGTGCGGGTTTCGCAGTCGATGCCGATGGTGGAGGGATCATTGACCGCCTCACCACGCTCGACCGAAGAACACGCCTCAAGAATGACCACCGGCATGGCCAGGGCGCGAGCTTCTTCACCGTAGGACGGAGCAAAGACCGCGCCAAAGTTTTCGGCATAGGTCTGGATCGCTTCGGAGTTCATCACCTGTTCGGCCCAGATCTTGTCCATGGTGGCGATCACCTCATCAGGCACGCCAGCCGGGATAAAGATTCCGAAATAGTCAGGCGCAAGCGGCATGTCCGGCAGCCAGTTGGTGATCGGCGGGATCGGATCGACACCATCGAGTTCGAGCGGCTTGTCGGACAGCACGGCGAGAGCCCTGAGGCGGTCGCCGCGGATCAGTTCGGTCTGCTCCACTGCGAGCTGGGTGGTGACCATGGCTTCGCCAGATGCGGTGGCAATGGCTGCAGGGCCGCCGCCATCATAGGTGATCATGTTATAGTCAAAGCCGTCAGCCGCATCGGACAGGGCCGCAATGGCCGTGCCGCCGGACGAAGTGACGCCCGCAGTGGCTACGGTTATCTCGCTGCCACGGGTCTGCAACGCTTCCAGCAACTGCCCGAAATCCTCGAACTGGCTATCGGCCGGAACCGAGACCACCGGCACGTTGGCGACAGAAAGATAGATATGCCAATCGTCGATATTGGTATCTTCGAGCAGGCCGGTCACCGAATAGGTGGCGTTGTTGGCGATCGCGTTGGCTGTCCAGGTATAGCCGTCGCGCGGCGCGTTGAGCACTTCCTGGGTGCCGATGGCGCCCGAAGCGCCCGGCTGGTTGACCACGACGACTTCGACCCCCAGGGCCTCGGCCAGTATCGGCGCGGTAACGCGGGTGACCTGGTCGGTCGAGCCGCCAGCGCCCCAAGGTACGATCAGGTTGATCGGGCGATCGGGTTGCCATTCCTGCGCAAATGCCGTGGCTGTCCCCAGCGTCATCAGGGCACAGCCCGACGCCAGGACAATCCGCATGGACTGCTTCATCGTCTTTCCTCCCTATGTGGCCGGAACTGACTATTCCGGTTCTCCAGCGCGAGCTTGCGGCCGTTCCCAAGGCGAGTCAAGCCGCATGTAACCAATTGGTGAGCTAAATCGATTGCAGAGCAGGGATAGAAAATGCGTTGCATCAAGGTGTTCGAATGCTATCACAAAGCCCTGCCGGTTGAGCTGAACCGGATCGTTAGACCGGGGCTAGGGCATGGAATTCGATCTTGCAGGGCTGGCAATAATGGCATTGGCCCTGGGCGCCGGAGCCATCGTCAAAGGCGCTACGGGAATGGGCCTGCCGCTGGTGGCGTTGCCGGTCCTGACGACGTTTTTCGGATTGCAGCACGCGGTTGGCCTGATGTGCGTGCCACTGATCTTCACCAATGCGTGGCAAGTCTGGCGTTTTCGCACCTCTGCGCGGGATGACCGCATGGCCTTCCTGCCGCTGTTTCTGGTGGGCGGGGTTGTGGGCATCGTCTTGGGGACCTGGGCGCTCACCAGCCTGCCGGAGCGAGCGCTGGTGATGACATTGGGCATCATTTTGTTGTGCTATGTCGCGCTCAAGCTGGCGGCACCCCATTTCGTGGTCGGTCCGCTGCTGGCGCGGCGGGCCGGACCGCTGTTCGGCATAGGGGGCGGCGTCCTGCAGGGCGCGACAGGAATTTCGGCGCCTATCACGGTCACCTTCATTCACGCCATGGCTATGGATCGGGAGGCTCATGTGTTTGCCGTATCAACCATGTTCCTGCTCTATTCAGTGGTGCATCTGCCGGCACTGGCAGTGGCCGGCGTGATGCAGGGGCAGTGGCTGATCGAGGGGGTCATGGCGCTTGTGCCCATTCTGATTTTCATGCCGCTTGGCCAGGCCATTGCCAGCAGGCTCAGCCGCAGGGCCTTTGACCGCATGATCCTGATTTTCCTCGGCCTGATCGGACTCAAAATGGTGCTGGGCCTTTAGGGGCCGCCCCATGGGCCAACGACATTCCACCACAAGCGCGCATTGTTATGCTTGACGCGCCATAGCGGCCTCATATAGGTAAGTAACTAATCAGTTACACCGAATGTTGCGGCTTGGGAGAAAAATAAATGGCAGAGCAACGGCTTGGCATTATCATGCATGGCGTCACCGGGCGCATGGGCTACAACCAGCACCTGGTGCGCTCCATCCTGGCGATCCGCGATCAGGGCGGCATCATGCTGAAAAATGGCGACCGACTGGTGGTCGACCCGATCATCGTCGGGCGCAATGCCGACAAGATGCAGGCACTCGCCAAGAAGCACAATATCGCCCGCTGGAGCGACGATCTCGACGCGGCGCTCGCCAATCCGGACGACACCATCTTCTTCGATGCCGGCACCACGCTGATGCGTGCGGGCCTGCTGGAAAAGGCTCTGGCCGCCGGCAAGCATGTCTATTGCGAAAAGCCGACCTCGGACGACCTGGATGTGGCCGTCAATCTGGCCAAGGCCGCCCGCGCTTCTGGCCTCAAGCACGGTGTGGTGCAGGACAAGCTGTTCCTGCCGGGCCTGATGAAGATCAAGATGCTCAAGGATAGCGGCTTCTTCGGCGATATCCTGTCGGTGCGCGGCGAGTTCGGCTATTGGGTCTTCGAAGGCGACTGGCAGAAGTCGCAACGTCCAAGCTGGAACTATCGCAAGAATGATGGCGGCGGCATCATTCTCGATATGCTGTGCCACTGGCGCTATGTACTCGATAATCTGTTTGGCGAAGTGCAGGCGGTTTCGTGCCTGGGCGCGACCCATATTCCCCAGCGTGTCGATGAGCAGGGTAACACTTTCAACTGCGACACCGATGACGCAGCCTATGCCACGTTCGAGCTTGAGGGCGGGGTAATTGCCCAGATCAATTCGAGCTGGACCACCCGGGTGCGCCGCGATGATCTGGTGACCTTCCATGTCGATGGCACGCATGGCTCGGCCGTCGCAGGCCTGCACAAGTGCTGGACCCAGCATCGCGTCAACACCCCCAAGCCGGTCTGGAATCCCGACCAGCCGCAGACCATGAACTTCTTCAACGATTGGGAAGAGGTTCCGGACAACTGGCCGTCGGACAATGGCTTCAAGGCGCAGTGGGAAATGTTCCTGCGCCATGTGGCCGAGGATGCCCCATGGGAATATGGCCTTGAGGCCGGTGCCAAGGGCGTGCAGCTGGCAGAATTGGGCCTCAAGAGCTGGGAAGAGCGCCGCTGGCTGGATGTGCCCAAGCTGGAGTTCTAATTCCAGTTCTCACCCCGCTCACTGATGTCACCCCGGCCTTCGCTGGGGTGACTTACGAGTACGTGAAGGCCTTGAGGGAAAAATCATGCCCACACTCAAACTGCCCAATCCCGACCGCACCATCAGCTCCTACACCCTGACCGGAGATCCGATTCCCTTCGTGAAATTCAAGGCGACGGATTTCCCGCGCATCGCCTATTCGGCGGCTCATGTCGTGGCTGATCCGCTGGCCAATCATGATCCTTGGCTGACCCCCGCCATCGACTGGGACACCACGCTGAAATTTCGCCACCGCATGTGGGATCTTGGTCTGGGCGTTGCCGAGGCGATGGACACCGCGCAGCGCGGGATGGGTCTGAACTGGACCGAAGCGCAGGAGCTGATCCGACGCTCGCAGGCCGAAGCCAAAACCCGCGATGACAGCCTGATCGCTTATGGCGCGGGTACCGACCATCTGGCGCCCGGCCCCGATGTGACCATCGACGACATCATCAAGGCCTATGACGAGCAGGTTGGGTTTGTCGAAGCCCAAGGGGGCCGTGTCATTCTGATGGCCAGCCGCGCTTTGGCCGCCGCCGCGAAATCGCCGGATGACTACGCCCGGGTCTATGGCCACGTGCTGAGCCAGGTGAAGCAGCCGGTGATCATGCATTGGCTGGGCGAAATGTTCGACCCGGCGCTTGAAGGCTATTGGGGCCAGGCCGAGCACGACAAGGCCATGGATGTGTGTCTCGACGTCATCGCTGCCAATGCGGACAAGGTGGACGGCATCAAGATCTCGCTGCTGTCGGCGGAAAAAGAGATTGCCATGCGCCGCCGCCTGCCGGCTTCGGTCAAGATGTATACCGGCGACGACTTCAACTATGCCGAGCTGATTGCGGGCGACGATCAGGGCTATTCGCATGCCTTGCTGGGCATTTTCGATGCCATAGCACCGGCGGCTTCGGCCGGCCTGGCGGCTCTGGGACGGGGCGACACCAAGGAATTCTTCGATATTCTGGAGCCGACCGTACCGCTCAGCCGGCACATCTTTGCCACCCCGACCCGCTTCTACAAGACCGGCGTGGTGTTCCTGGCCTATCTCAACGGCTTGCAGGACCACTTCACCATGGTCGGTGGGCAGCAATCGACCCGCTCGCTGCAGCATCTGGCCGAACTTTTCCGCCTGGCCGACAAGGCCCGTGTACTGGCCGATCCGGAGCTCGCCACCGCCCGCATGAAGGCTGTTCTCGCCGTCCATGGAGTTTCCGCATGAGCGCCGATACCGTCATTTCGCTGAACCTGGCCACGACGCGTCCGCAATGGGGCTTTGCCGAGGCCGTGGATGGGTGCCTGCGCCATGGCATCACTGCTATTTCGCCCTGGCGCGACCAGATCGAAGCGATAGGGCTTGATGAGGCCGCGCGCATCGTCAAAGAAAACAAGATCCAGGTCACCGGCGTCTGCCGCGGCGGCATGTTCCCCGGCGTCGACGCCGCCGACCGGCAGAAGCGGATCGACGACAATTTGAAGGCCATCGATGAGGCGGCCGCGCTCAATGCCGACTGCCTGGTGCTGGTGGTGGGTGGCCTGCCGGGATCGTCCAAGGATCTGCCCGGCGCGCGCCAGCAGGTAACCGACGGTATTGCGGCCATGCTGCCGCATGCCAAGGCCTCGGGCGTCGAAATCGCCATCGAACCGCTCCATCCCATGTATGCGGCCGACCGCGCCTGCGTGAACACGGTCGATCAGGCGCTCGACATCTGCGAAATGCTCGGGGAAACCGTTGGCGTTGCGCTCGACGTCTATCACATCTGGTGGGACCCGAACCTTGCCAATGCCATTGCCCGGGCCGGGCGGATGAAGCGCATCTTCGCCCATCACATCTGCGACTGGCTGGTGCCCACTAAGGATATGCTGCTGGACCGCGGCATGATGGGTGACGGCGTCATCGACCTCAAAGCCATCCGCAAGATGATCGAGGATGCCGGCTTTCATGGACCGCAAGAGGTCGAAATCTTCAGCCAGGACAATTGGTGGAAGCGCCCTGGTGATGAAGTGCTGAAGGTGATCAAGGAGCGCGTCGCATCGGTATGCTGAAGCGCTTCTGACAAAAAAAGCCCCGGATCGACGTCCGGGGCTTTTTAATTTGCCGGTCACTTATGACACGCGCTGATATTCAATGCTCGAGCACAGCAGCTGGCAGCCGGTGAGCTTGATCGTGTCCGGACCGGTCAACTCGACAATGGCCTTGGCGTTGCCGCCATTGAGCGCAATCTGGCCTTCCCAGGTGCCTGGGGCGGTCTGTTCGGCCTTGACCACTTGCTGGTCGATATAGGCCAGATTTTCTTCCGTGCGGCTGTCGCCCTGGATATCTTTCAGCGTGCCGCACAGCTGGGTGCCATCACCGCAAAGCTGGAAGGTGAAGGTGGTCCCCCAGCGATCCTGCCAGACGCCACCGGGATCGGCAACGGACTGCGCGAAAGCGGGCATAGCGAGTGCGGCCACGACACTGGTCGCGGCAATAATAGTCTTCAGCATTGTCAAAATGCTCCATCATATTGTCGCGCCCGGCCAGGGAGGTGACCATGCGCGCACTGTTTCAATTTCCATAAGCCCGTAGCGGGCCAACGCCGGAACACGCAGATCGTTGCGCAAATGTTACCGGCGGAAGGTCGCGGCCAGTTCGATGTGAACGGACCAGGCGAACTGATCCACCGCTACTAGGTCACTCAAGATGAACCCGGCCTGAACAAGCATGGCGGCATCCCGCGCAAAGCTCTTGGGGTCGCAGGCGATCATCACCACATGCCGGGCCTTCGAGGCCGCGATTTCCTTGACCTGCGCCTGAGCACCAGCCCGCGGAGGATCTAGCACTATCGTGTCGAAATTGAGTTCAAAGCGGGTGAGAGGGTCCCGGAACAGGTCGCGTGCCCTGGCGGTGACGGTCTTGAGTCCCTTGGTGTGCCGCACCGCCTTGTCGAGTGCGGCGATGCCGGCCCGGTCGCTGTCGGCGGCATGGACCGGCGCGATTTCGGCCAGCCGCAGGGCAAAGGGGCCGATGCCACAGAACAGGTCGGCAATGGATTTTGGCTTGCCGATCGCAGCGAGCACATAATCGGACAGAACCTGTTCGGCCTGGGCTGTGGCCTGGAGGAAGCTGCCAATGGGCAGGTCGACTTCCGAACGGCCCATGCTCACCGTCGGCTGCTGGCGCAACAGGACCATTTCCCCGCCCAGTGCCAGGCGCGCCAGGCCCAGTGCATTACCCAGCGGCACCAGCTTTTCTGCTTTGACGCCCTTGGCAGCCTTGCGGATGCCCACATCGAGGCCCGCATTGGTGGCGGTGAAACTGATATCACACTCGCCGATTGCGGCGCCCAGCGCCCGGGCAATGTCCGGGGCCCGCTTGAGCGCCGGCACCAGGATGGGGCAGGCATCGAGATTGAGCAGGTCGTGACTGCGCAGCTGCATATAGCCGGCACTGTCCTTGCGGGCATGCAGCGTGGCGCGGCGGCGACCAGCGCCATGGGCGATGATGAAGCGCTCCACGCTCGCCTCAAGCCCGGCCTGGCGGAGCGCTGTTTCGACCAGTTCAGTCTTGAACGCCGCATATGCCTGCGCATCCATATGCTGGAGCTGGCAGCCGCCACAGGTGCCGAAATGTGGGCAGAACGGCTCGATGCGGCTTGGCGCTGATGATAACACCCCGGTCAGTGCGCCGCGATTGCCATCCACTGTGATCGCCACCTGTTCACCTGGCAAGGTGAACGGCACGAAGACGCGCTGTCCGTCGATAATGGCAACGCCTTCGCCTTTATGGCCGAGCGCTTCGATCGTGGTGGTGATGCTCATGCGTGATCCTGACAGACAGAAGCCCGATCATTCCTGATCGGGCTCCCGGCTTGCTGCTTAACTTGTGTGCGACCCAAGGGGCGTAGCCACTCAAGCATAGCGTTCGTGGCTTTGGGTCCAATAATCGCTCCACCGGAGCGATTTTGCCCTTGGCCGGGCTCAGACCTGCTGCACGCCCTCGACGCCTGGCACGAAGTGGCGGAGCAGGTTTTCGATGCCGTTCTTGAGCGTGGCGGTCGAGGAGGGGCAGCCGGAACAGGCACCCTGCATATGCAGGAACACGGTGCCTTCCTTGAAGCCCTTGAAGATGATGTCGCCGCCATCCATCGCCACGGCCGGACGCACGCGGGTGGCCAGCAGTTCCTTGATGACTTCGACCATTTCCTTGTCTTCTTCCTCGAAGAACTCCTCGACCTCATCGAAATCAACCGGGGCAGTGCTGCCCTCGGTAATGACCGGCTTGCCGGAGAGGAAGTGGTCCATGATGACGCCGAGAATGGCCGGCTTGATATGGGCCCAATTGGTATCGTCCTTGGTGACCGAGATGAAATCGGACCCCAGGAACACGCCATTGACGCCGGAGATGGCGAACAGGCCAGTGGCCAGCGGCGAGGCGGCGGCAGCTTCGGGCGAACGGAAATCGCGCGGCTCGCCAACCAGCACGTCGCGGCCCGGCAGGAACTTCAGGGTCGCCGGATTGGGCGTGGCTTCGGTCTGGATAAACATGGCGGCTCCCCGCTGAGCGGTGCAATTAGAATGTTTCTAAAATAGACTTTTGCGCTCCAAGTGCAAGGGCGAAAGCGCATCGGGGCCATGCGCCGAAAGTCCAACGCAAATCCGGGCGCCTGGAATAGCTTCACCGGACCAATTTTTGCCCGAGGAACGGCTCAGCAAATCGCGATGACTTCGTCTTCGCTCATGCGGCCGGGCACAATGGTCAGGGGGATGGGCAGCACATTGGCGCGGGCGGCAAAATGGGTCACCAGCGGACCCGGGCCATCGGGCGACTTGGAGGCGGCCAGCACCAGGATGGCGATGTCGTGATCCTTGTCGATGACCCGTTCGATCTGTTCGGCGCCATTGCCCTCACGGATCACCGATTCGGCGCGGACCTCGCCGATCTCCTTGATCCGCGCCATGCGCCGGTCGAGATTGCGTTCGGCCTCCTCGACGGCCTCGGCCCGCAAGACGTCCTCAACACCCAGGCCAATGAATTCAGGCTTGGGAATGACCGTCATCAGCACCACCGTGCCGCCAGTGCGCTTGACGCGCCAGGCAGCAAAGGTCAGGGCGCGATCGCATTCTTCGGTCTCATCGATAACGACGAGAAACTTGCGCTTGTATTCGACCTGCGAAACCAAGGGCGCCTCCGTTGCTGAACCGCGTTAGCGGATGAAACCGATTATGGAGCGTACCTCGGCCATTGTCTTTTCGGCAATGGCGCCGGCCCGCTCGCCACCATCGCGCAACACGGCGTCGATGGTTTCAGGGTCATCGAGCAGGCGCTGCATCTCACCAGCCATAGGTGCCAGAACGGCAACGGCCAGGTCGGCCAGCGCCGGCTTGAACTTGCCCCAGCCCTGACCGCCGAACTCGGCCAACACGTCGGCCTCGGTCTTGTCGGAAAGCGCGGCATAGATACCCACCAGGTTGTCGGCTTCCGGCCTGTCCTTGAGACCGTCAACCTCCAAGGGCAGTTCAGCGGGATCGGTGGTCGCCTTCTTGATCTTCTTGGCGATGGCGTCAGCATCGTCGAGCAGAGAAATGCGTGACTGCTCGGAGGGGTCGGACTTGCTCATCTTCTTGGTGCCGTCGCGCAGGCTCATGATGCGCGTGGCCGGGCCGGCGATCAGCGGCTCGGTGATGGGGAAGAACTGGCCATCCGGCGCGCCCACGCCTTCGGCGGCAATCGAGGCAGCATAGTCATTGTTGAACTTGGCAGCGATATCGCGCGTCAGTTCGAGATGCTGCTTCTGGTCGTCGCCCACCGGCACGTGGGTGGCCTTGTAGAGCAGAATGTCAGCGGCCATCAGCGAGGGATAGGCGAACAGGCCAAGCGAGACATTCTCGGAGTTCTTGCCGGCCTTGTCCTTGAACTGGGTCATGCGGGCCATCCAGCCCATGCGCGCGACACAGTTGAAAACCCAGGCCAATTCGGCGTGCTGGACCACCTGGGACTGGTTAAAGACGATGGAGCGCTTGGGATCGACTCCGGCGGCAATGAAGGCGGCGGCGACTTCGCGGGTGGCACGACGCAGGGCCTCGGGCTCCTGCCAGACGGTGATGGCATGCATGTCGACCACGCAATAGATGGTCTCATGCGTGTCCTGGAGCGGCACAAAACGGCGGATGGCGCCGAGATAATTGCCGAGGTGCAGATCGCCGGATGGCTGGATGCCGGAAAAGACGCGGGGGCTGAACGTCATGGTGCCCTTCGAGAACAGAAACGAAATCAGGCGCCCGTTCTATACGGGCAAGACGAAGAATGGAACCGTCACGCGCGGCGGCGCAGTCGGCGCGCCAGCAAGCGCAGATCATGCGTGCCGCTGACATGGACAAGGGTGAAATAGACCGCGACACCAAAGGCAATCAGCGCGGCCAGCACACCAGCCTGGCGCCACAGCGGAACTCCGCTGGCCAGATGGTCGGCACCCTGCACGGCCAATAGCCAGAGAGCCGCGCCCATGATCAGGCTGATCACGAGAATGGCCAATTGCGCCCGCCATTGCGGCCAGGTCAGCGCAAAATGGCCCCGCACGGCCAGCGTGGCCACAAGCAGCACGACATTGAGCCAGGATGAGGCCGCGGTGGCGATGGCGATGCCGACATGAAGCAGGCTGGGA
Source organism: Devosia marina (assembly GCF_009758415.1). GTDB lineage: Bacteria > Pseudomonadota > Alphaproteobacteria > Rhizobiales > Devosiaceae > Devosia > Devosia marina. The sequence goes on from NZ_WQRF01000002.1 coordinate 223,225, forward strand.
AAGAGCAGAAGCGAGATGGTGATATTGGCCACCACGCTGACCCCGGCAAATATCGTCGGGGTCAGCGTATCCTCGCGGGCAAAAAAGCCCGGCTGCAGCACGCGGATCAACACATAGGCGGGCAGGCCCGTGGCAAAGGCAATCAAGGCTTCAGCGGTCTGGGTGGTGGCCAGCGCATCGAAGGCGCCGCGTTCGAACAGCACCCGTACGATCGGCTCGGCCAGCGCCACCAGCGCCACGGCTGCCGGCATGGTGAGCAACATGGAAACAAACAGCGCCTGGTCCTGGCTCTGCCGCGCCTCAAGCGCCCGGCCGCCCTTGAGGTGACGGCTAAGTTCGGGGAGCAGCACGGTGCCGATGGCGATGCCGATAATGCCCAGCGGAAGCTGATAGAGCCTGTCGGCATAGGAAAGCACGGAGATGGCGTTGTCGGCGCCCGAGGCAATGATGGTGCCCACGAAAATATTGATCTGGGTGATACCGCCAGCCAGGATTGCCGGCACCGCCAGCATCCAGAAGCGGCGCACCTCCGGGTCGAGCCGCGGCAGGCGAATGGCGGGGCGGAAGCCGGCCCGCTCTATGGCCACCCAGACCAGTACCAATTGCGCCACCCCGCCCGTCATGGTGGCGATGGCGACCCAAATCGTGGCTTCGGCCGGGGTCTGGACGAACCAGATGGCCAGAGGAATCAGCGCGGCAATGGTGACCAGGTTCAACAGCACCGGCGCAAAGGCGGCGGCAAAAAACCGCCCCAGCGTGTTGAGAATGGCGCCATAGGCGGCCATCAGCGACATGCAGGCGAGATAGGGGAACATGATCCGTGTCAGCAGCACGGTCAGCTCGAATTTTTCGGGGTCATCTACAAAGCCGGGCACGAAGGCGACCATGACCTGCGGCATGAAAATTTCGGCCAGGAGGGTGACGATGAACAACACCACCACCAGCCAGCTCATGACGCGCGCGGCGAGCAGTTTTGCGCCCTCCTGCCCCTCACGCTCGAGGGCACCGGAGAACATGGGCACAAAGGCGGTGTTGAACGCACCTTCGGCAAACAGCCGCCGGAACAGATTGGGAAAGCGGAACGCGGCAAAGAATGCGTCGGCGGCCGGGCCGGTGCCCAGCACCGCGGCCATCAAGGCGTCACGGGCAAAACCGGCAATTCGGCTCACCAGGGTAAGCGAACCGACCGAGACGAAATTGCGGAACAGGGTCATGGGCCCGCGTGCGCCTCACCCATTGACCACCTTCTTTTCCGGTGCCTTGTCCTCGCTGGGGCGCTTGAAGACGTTCATCAGCACGTCGTGGATCTTCTTCTGGCGCGATTTGACATGGATCTTCTGACCCGTCAGATCGGTGACGTAGAAGACGTCGACGGCTTTTTCGCCATAGGTGCCGATATGGGCCGAGCCGATGGTGAGGTTGAGATCGCTTATCTCGCGGGTCAGCGCATAGAGCAGGCCGATACGGTCGAGGCCCGAGACCTCGATGACAGTGAACTTTTCCGAAATAGCATTGCTGACCGAGACCTGGGCCGGCAGGGAGAAGGGCCGCAGGCGCTTATTGTGGCGTGATTCCTTGCCCAGATCGATCAGCACCTGCCGCTTGCCCTGCAGGAGTTGCTTGACCGTATCGATGATGCGGGTGGCGCGGACCTTTTCGTCTTCGTCGGAGGTGAAGGAGCGCTTGAGCCGGAAAGTGTCGATGGCACGGCCATCGCGGGTGGAAAAGATCTGCGCGCCAATGATGGAGGCATCCTGCATGGTGCAGGCGCCGGCGATCAGCGAGAGCAGGCGCGGGTGATCGGGAGTATAAAAGCTGACCTCGGTAATGCCTTCGAACGCCTTGACCCGGATCGAGCCGGCGAAGGGCTGGTCGGTTCTGTCGGCATTGCGGATCATCCTGGCGTGTTCGAGCTGCAATTCGGGCTCGGCGCGCAGCCAGTAGTGGTCATAATGTCGGGCCGCATAGGCCTCGATGTCGGCGGGCGCCCAGCCGGACAGGGCCTCGGTCAAAGCCGAACGGGCCTGATTGACCCGGTCGGACTGGCTGACCTGACTATGCCCGCCTGAGAGCAGCGGTTCGGTGGCAAAATAGAGCGCGCGCAGCAGTGAGCCCTTCCAGCCGGTCCAGGTGCCCGGACCCACGGCCCGGATATCGCAGGCGGTCAGGATCATCAGCAGGGCCAGGCGCTGGGGCGATTGCACCACATCGGCAAAGGCCTTGGCGGTTTCCGGGTCCTGGATGTCGCGGGCCTGGGCGATCTCGCTCATCAGCAGATGATATTCGATCAGCCAGGAGACCGTATCGGTTTCCGCCGCATTGAGGCCAAAGCGGGGGCAGAGCTTTCTGGCGATCTTCGCCCCGGCGATGGAATGGTCCTCCGGGCGGCCCTTGGCGATATCGTGCAGGAACAGCGCCACATAGAGCAGGCGGGTATCGTTGAGCTGGGGCAGCAGCTCATGGGTCAGGGGCAATTCGTCGCGCAATCCGCCATTGGCAATCTGGGCCATGACGCCGACCGAGCGGATCAGATGCTCGTCCACCGTATAGTGGTGATACATGTTGAACTGCATCAGGGCGACGATCTTGCCGAAGTCGGGCACAAACTTGCCGAGCACGCCGCTCTCGTTCATCTGGCGCAGGATGCGTTCGACATAATTGGCGCTGGTCAGAATGGTCAGGAAATGCGCATTGGCTTTTGGGTCGGCGCGCAGGGTCTTGTCGATCAGCCGCAGGCTGTTGCGGATATGCATGATCGCGTCGGGATGGAACAGCAATTCCTCGCGGCCAGCCACCATGAAGGCGCGGATGAGATTGACCGGGTCCTTTTCGAAGACGTCGGGCCCGGCAATATTGAGGCGGCCGGTATCGACGATGAAGGCGGTTTCGCCCTTGATCTTGGACTTGCCAGAGCGGAACGGCGCCAGGACGCGCCCAACCAGATCCAGATCCTTGGCGTGGTGGAATTCGAGACCGGCGCAAATGATGCGGGTCAGATCGCCGACATCCTTGGCGACCAGGAAATAGCGCTTCATGAAGCGCTCGACGCCCAGCATGCCCAGGCGCTGCGCATAGCCCATGCGCTGGGCCAGTTCGGGCTGCATGTCGAAGCTGAGCTTTTCGTCGGCCCGTCCGGTGACGAAATGCAGATGGCAGCGCACCGCCCAGAGGAAATCCTCGGCCCGGTTGAACAGGCGGTACTCGGCGGCTGAAAGCACACCCTTGCCGACCAGCTCATGGCTGGTCTTGACCTGGTAGAAATATTTCCCGATCCAGAACAGCGTATTGAGGTCGCGCAGGCCCCCCTTGCCGTCCTTGATATTGGGCTCGACGACGTAGCGGGTATTGCCCATCTGCTTGTGGCGCTCATCCCGCTCGGCCATCTTGGCGGCAATGAATTCCGGGCCCGTTTTGGGCATGATCTCGGTTTCAAAGCGATGGGTGAGCTGATCGTAGAGCCCCTTGTCACCGGTGAGGAAGCGCGCTTCGAGCGTGGCAGTGCGCACGGTCATATCGGCGCGGGCCATGCGGATGCATTCATCCACCGAGCGGACGGCATGGCCGACCTTCTGCCCCAGATCCCAGAGCATATAGAGAATATATTCGGTGACCTGCTCGCCCCAGGGCGTTTGCTTGTAGGGCAGGATGAAGAGCAGATCGATGTCCGAGCCGGGGGCCAGCGTACCACGACCATAGCCGCCGACCGCGGAGAGTGCGATGGCCTCGGCTCCGGACGGGTTGTCGACCGGATAGACCCGCGTAGTGGCAAAGCGATGCACAGCGGTGATGATTTCGTCCTGGGCCGCGCAAAGGTTCTGGGCACAGCGGGTGCCCTTGTTGTTGGCCAGCAGTTCCGCCTCGGCGCTTTTGCGGGCATCGGCCAGGGTCTGGCGGATATGGGCCAGGATCGCCATGCGGGCCGTGGGCGAGCGGGCGGGTTCGTCGCCCAGCAGCGCGTCGAACTCGGCCACCAGCGCATCGGCGGTTTTCAGCGCGAACTGTGCCTTTTTGGGTCTGGCCTCAGCTTCGGCTAGCGTCATCGCGGAGTTTCTTCAATTGATAGAGCGCATCAATGGCCTGGCGTGGCGTCATCTCGTCGGGGCGGACCGCATCGAGCGCTTCGTGAACGGGATCCTTGCCCTTTGGCGCCGGGGGCGGCTGGTGGGCAAAGAGCGGCAAATCGTCTAGCACGCTGGCTTTCTGGCTGGAAGAGGCGGTGCCGGCCGAGCGCTGCTCAAGCACGTCGAGCACCTGTTTGGCGCGGGCAATGACCGGTGCAGGCAGGCCGGCCAGCCGCGCCACCTGGATGCCATAGGAGCGGTCGGCAGCGCCGGGCCCCACTTCGTGCAGAAACACCACCTCGCCCTCCCATTCGCGCACCTTCATGGTGACATTGGCGACACGAGAGAGGGTTTTGGCCAGCGAGGTCAATTCGTGGAAATGGGTGGCGAACAGCGCCCGGCAACCGGTGGTCTCGTGCAGCGCCTCGACCGCCGCCCAGGCAATGGAGAGCCCGTCGAACGTGGCGGTGCCACGCCCGATTTCGTCGAGCACCACCAGGCTCTTGCGGGTGGCGCGATTGAGAATGGCGGCGGTTTCGACCATTTCGACCATGAAGGTCGAGCGGCCATGGGCGATATCGTCGGATGCGCCGACACGCGAGAACAGGCGATCCACCACGCCAATATGGGCGCTGTCAGCCGGCACATAGCAACCCATCTGCGCCAGAACGGCGATCAGCGCGTTCTGCCTGAGGAAGGTGGATTTACCACCCATATTGGGGCCGGTGACCAGCCAGAGCGACCCGCCGCCCGACTCTTCGCTACCAGAGAGATCGGCGTCATTGGCGACAAAGCTCTGGCCTTCCGATTTCACCATCAATTCCACGACGGGATGGCGCCCGCCGGAAATGGCAAAAGCAAGGCTGTCGTCGACAATCGGTCGGCAATAGCCCCGCGTTGCGGACACTTCTGCGAGAGCGGCGGTGACGTCGAGCTCGGCCAGCGCGTCGGCCAGACCCTGCAACTGGCTGGTTGCAGCCAGCGTCTCGTCGCGCAGGCGGGTAAAGATGGCCTGTTCGATCTCCAGCGCCGCGCCCTGCGCCTGGGCGATCCGGCCCTCGAGATCGGCCAGTTCGGTGGTAGTAAAGCGCATGGCGTTGGCCAGGGTCTGGCGATGTATGAAGGTTTCGCGATGCGGGGCCTCAAGCAGTTTCTGGCCGTGCGCGGCGGGCACTTCGACGAAGTAGCCCAGCACGCCATTGTGCTTGATCTTCAAAGACCGCACATCGGTCTCGTCCATCAGCCGGGCCTGCAGCGCCGCTACCACGGCGCGGGTCTCGCGGCCGAGCGCGCGCTCCTCGTCAAGCCTTGCGTCATAGCCCGGGCGGATAAAACCACCATCGCGGCTGAGCAGCGGCAATTCATCATCCAGCGCCGCCGCCAGTTCACTGGCAAGCGCCTGCGGCGCGGCGCCAAGGGTTTGCGTCAGGCTATCCAAAATGGAAGGCAAATCGGGCTGTGCGCGCAGATGCTGCGCCAATTCCAGCGCCGCGTCGACGGCCTTGCCGATGGCAGCCAGATCTCGTGGACCACCACGCTCCAGGGCCAGGCGCGAGAGGGCGCGCGCCAGATCGGGCGCGGATTTGAGGTCCTGGCGCAGGCGGCCGCGCAACAGCGTGTCCTCGACCAGGCGGCTGACCGCGTCGAGCCGTTCGTTGATTGCATCGGCCCGGCGCAATGGCGCGGCCAGCCGGGTTGCCAGAAGCCGCGCGCCGGGTGCGGTAACGGTCAGGTCGATGGCCTGGCGTAGCGAGCCCTTGGCCTGGCCGCGCTGGGTGATGAGCAATTCGAGGCTGGAGCGGGTGGCCGCGTCAATCGCCATGCTGGCCGCAGCCGCATTGATGAGCGGCGGCCGCAGCGGGGCGCTGCGCCCCTTCTGGCTTTCCCCGACATAGCCGATCAAGGTACCGAGCGCCGCCCGGCCGGCCCGGCTGAGGGCGCTGGGGTCGAAGGCCTCGGACGGGAAACTGCTGCGCAAGAGCGGCAAGGCCGCTTCGCTGTCGGCCAGCTCCGGGGCGATAATGGAGGCAATGCCGCCCCAGGCAGGGGCAAACAGATGTCTTTCGACCAGCGCGGCCCGGGTCGCATCGGACAGCAACAGTTCGGCCGGGGCAATGCGGGCCATTTCATCGCCGAGCTGGTCGGCGGCGAGGTCGGAGACGAAAGTTTCGCCGGTGGAGATATCGGCCCAGGCCAGGGCAAAATCGGTTTCGCCATGCCGCACCATTGCCAGGGCCGCCAGATAATTGGCGGAGCGCGCATCGAGATGATCGTCTTCGGTCAGCGTGCCGGGGGTGACCAGGCGCACCACATCGCGGCGTACCACGGATTTGGAGCCGCGCTTCTTGGCTTCGGCCGGATCTTCCATCTGCTCGCAGATGGCCACGCGATGACCCAGGCGGATCAGCTTGTTGAGATAGTCGTTGGCGGCGTGAATGGGCACGCCGCACATCTGGATATCTTCGCCCAGATGCTTGCCGCGCTTGGTCAGCACGATGCCCAGCGCCGCACTTGCGATTTCGGCGTCCTCGAAGAACAGCTCATAGAAATCGCCCATGCGATAGAACAGCAGATAACCCGGATTGACCGCCTTGATCTCGAAGAATTGCGCCATCATAGGCGTCAGTCCCGCAGGCGCGGGGCCGGGGGCAGCCTCGAAAGGGGATTGATCCATGGGCGCGGGCAGTCAGGGCTTCAAAATTGATCCCGGACCTTAGGCGGTTCGGGATCAAAATCCAACCGGGCCGAACAAGTTTGTCCCGTTCGTTTTGCGGCGCAAATCAGGCATCGCGGATGAGCGACACCGGCTCGACCAGCTTGCGATAGAGATGCCAGGTGGCGTGGCCAAGGATGGGCAGCACTACCGCCAGGCCGACAAAGAGCGGGATGGAGCCCAGAAAGATACTGGCGCCCACGATGACGCCCCAGCCCAGAAGCGGCACGGGGTTGGAGATCACCGCCCGGAACGAGGTTTCGACGGCTACATAGGCTCCCACGTCACGATCGAGCATCAGGGGGAAGGCGATGACCGTGGTGCACAGCACCACCAGAGCGAACAGGGCGCCCAGGCCAGTGCCGATCGCCAGCAGCGTCATGCCGGCCGGTTCCGTCAGGATCTGGGCGAGCAGGGCATCGAGCGTGCGCGGCGGCGAGGCACCAAACAGGGTCTCATAAAGCGCCTGGGCGCTAGTGAGCCAGAGAGTGAACAGCACGAATAGCATGGCGCCGACGGCCAGTATGGAACCGATAGCGGGCGATTTCAGCACGCTCATGGCGTCGCGCCAACTTGGATTCTCTCCCATTTCGAGCCGGCGCGACACCTCATAGAGCGGAAGGGCGGCGATGGGGCCGACCAGGGCAAAGCCACCGACCAATGGATAGAGCAGGGTCCAGGCATGCCAGCCATTCATCCAGACCGTGAGCACGATGCCGATGATCGGATAGATCAGCATCAGCAGCACGTAATGGCTGGGCTTGGCCCAGAAGTCTGCCGCGCCGCGCCGCAGCACGCCGCCAAGATCGGCCAGGGAAATCTTGTGAATGACCGGCATGTCGAGCTTGTCGCCGACACCGGAAATGACGTGCATTTTGGCCATGGGCATCACTCCTCCACAAAGGAGGCCGCAGCACTTGCGAGTGGCGCATGACAGGCGCGAGACGCAATATGGCGCGACCGCTATGCCGTCATACTATGCCCAGAACCGGGAGCTGTCGCCCCCGGCTCAGGTGAATGTGATCAGGCCTTGGCCAGCGCCTGATCGATGTCAGCAATGATGTCGTCGACGTGCTCGATGCCGACCGAAATGCGTACCAGATCCTCCGACACGCCGGCATTCTTGAGCTCTTCTGGCGAGAGCTGGCGATGGGTGGTGGTGGCGGGGTGGCACGCCAGCGACTTGGCGTCTCCGATGTTGACCAGGCGCAGGATCATTTGCAGCGCATCGATGAAGCGGGCACCGGCATCCTTGCCGCCCTTGATGCCGAAAGAAAGAATGCCAGAGCCCGACCCCTTGGAGATCTTGGTAGCCGCCGCATGGTAGGGGCTATCGGGAAGGCCGGCATAATTGACCCATTCCACCTTGGGGTGACTTTTCAGATGCTGGGCAACCTTGAGCGCGTTTTCGCAATGGCGCTCCATGCGCAGGCCCAGCGTTTCGAGGCCCTGCAGGATCATGAAGGCGTTCATCGGCGAGAGCGCTGCGCCGGTATTGCGCAATGGCACAACGCGCGCCCGGCCGATATAGGCCGCAGGCCCCAGCGCCTCGGTATAGACCACGCCGTGATAGGACGGATCAGGCTCGTTCAGAATGGGGAAGCGCTTGGCATTGGCCTTCCAGTCGAATTTGCCGCTATCGACGATGACACCGCCGATGGATGTACCGTGACCGCCGATATATTTGGTCAGCGAGTGCACCACGATATCGGCACCGAAGTCGAAGGCACGGGTCAGGTAGGGAGTGGCCACCGTGTTGTCGACGATCACCGGCACACCGTGGCGATGGGCGATCTCGGCGATCTTTTCGATGTCCACGACATTGCCGGCCGGATTGCCGATGGATTCGAGGAAGACGGCCTTGGTTTTCTCGTCAATGGCCTTTTCGAAGCCATCATAGTCGTCATGGCTGACCAGCCGGGCCTCGATGCCCTGGCGGGGGAAGCTGTGGACGAACAGATTATAGGTGCCGCCATAGAGCTGGGAGATCGAAACGATATTGTCGCCAACCCCGGCAATGGTCTGGATGGCATAGGTGATGGCGGCCATGCCCGAGGCCAGGCCCAACGCGCCGATGCCGCCTTCCATCTCGGCAATGCGTGCCTCGAGCACGGCCGTGGTGGGGTTCATGATGCGCGTATAGATATTGCCCGCGACCTTGAGATCGAACAGGTCCGCGCCATGCTGGGTATCGTCGAAGGTGTAGGAAGTGGTCTGGTAGATGGGCACGGCGGCCGCCTTGGTGGTGGCTTCCGATTCATACCCATGGTGCAGGGCGATGGATTCAAGTTGCATTATTTGCTCCCTTTGACTCGCGGACGCCAAACTTGCCGGTTCGCCCGGAAATGACAAGGCGCAGGAGCGACACTTCGTCCTCTCCCGCGCCAAGACGTTGAAATAGGTGTGCTTAGCTCAGCGTATCGATCTCGTAGCGGTCGGACGGGTCGCGCACCGGCCGATAGGTGAAGTTGTCGAAGTGGGCCGGGCTCGCGGTGCCGTTGAGATCGTTCGCCGCCACGCCGACAAAGGCGCCGGTGAAGCTGCCATGCGCCTGATGGCCACCGCATTCGTCCGACAGGATCGACGCATCGAGGACCGGGCCAATGGGCTGCAATTCCTGGCCTTCCAGCGCATAGAAGAATTGCAGCGCCCTGCCGCGGATGGTCAACGCCAGTTTGACCTTGCCGGTATTGGGGATCTGCACCGGCTCGGCCGGGAAGCTGAGATCGCCATCGGGCCAGGAAATTTCCGAGCTCATCAGCAAGAGTTCACGCTGGCCGTCCGAATGGGCCGTCACTGCCAGATAGAAGAAATTGTAGCGGCTGTAATAAGCGGTCAGCCCGGCCATGGTGCGCTCATCAGTGGCGGCAAAATCGACCACGGTCTCGGCATCATAGGAGAAATGCTGCTGGCGCCGCGCCACTAGCGCCTGTTCGAACCAGGAGCCGATGGATTCGCGTCCGAACAGGGTCAGCTTGCCGCCTTCCGTGGAGAAGATGCGATCAGGCTCGGGGGTGCGCAGCCACTGGAAATCGATGGGCAGGCCGTTCTCGAACGTGGAGTGCTGTTCGGCCCAGTACTTGTTCTCGTCACGGGTGCCGGGAACCTCGACATGCAGCGATGGAACGGGACCGCCCTTGACGTAGAGCCAGTCATCTTCGCCCCAATAGGCTTCCTGAATCGCCGTCTCGCGGCCCAGCACACAACGACGTTCCTGGGTGGTGGGGCGGCCGGTCAGATGGACGAGATAGAGTTTGCCCTCTGGCGTTTCCACCAGGTCACCGTGGCCCGAGCGCTGCAGCGCGGCAAGCGGGGCGTCCTTGCTGGTCAGGATGTGCTTGTCCGGGTGGGTTTCGTAGGGCCCGTCGATGTTGCGGGAACGAGCGAAGGTGCAGGCATGGTCATAGGCCGTGCCACCCTCTGCGGTCAGCAGATAGTACCAACCGTTGCGCTTATACAGGTGAGGTCCCTCGACAAGCTTGAGATCGGTACCCTTGTAGATGTTCTTGACCGGGCCAATGAGCTTGCCGGCCTTGGGATCGAATTCCTGCAGGGCAATGCCGGCAAATTTCAGCGGCCGTGTGCGGTGATCCCATAGCATGTTGACGAACCACTTGCGGCCGTCGTCGTCGTGAAACAGGGACGGGTCAAAGCCCGAGGAATTGATATAGATCGGGTCGGACCAGGGGCCCTCGATGTTGTCGGCCCAGACGATGTAGTTATGGGCATCCTTGAACGAGCCGTCCTTGCGTTTCACATCGGTATAAACCAGCCAGAACTTTTCCCCGTCATGGGTGAGGCACGGCGCCCAAACACCGCAGCTATCTGGATCGCCGCGCATGTCGAGCTGAGAATTGCGCGTCAGGGGCCGGGTGAGCAGCTCCCAGTTGGCAAGATCCTTTGAGTGATGGATCTGAACGCCGGGGAACCACTCGAAGGTGGAGGTCGCAATGTAATAGTCCTCGCCGACGCGAAGGATGGACGGGTCCGGATTGAAGCCGGGGAGAATGGGATTTGTCAGTTGGGGCATGAATTTTTTCTCCGGTGCGACAAAAATGCCGTTGGTGCGTTATTGCGGGTTGAGAGGTAGACAAGGGGACCCAAAAGGGCGTGAAACCGCGCCGGACAGTGCCCCAATTGTCTGGAATAGCGTCAAAGCCAACGGCCGGTGGGCCAGTTGGTCCAAGAGGGAATAAACGCCGTGGACCTTCACATTCGCGAGTTGAGCTACTGGAAGAACGTCAAGTCCAAGATGCGACTGCAGCCTTTTGTGCACGCAGTCGAATCGAGCGCAGTCCCGATCGCCATTGCCGATCCATTCGAGCCCGATTGCCCTCTGGTATTTGTCAACGACGCCTTTCTTACGCTGACCGGGTACACTGAAGACGAGGTGCTGGGCCGAAATTGCCGGTTTTTGCAGGGACCGGACACGCGGGACGCGGACCGGCTGATCCTGAAAAAGGCGGTGCGGGATCGGGAAACGATCAGCCATGAAATCCTCAACTACAAGAAGGATGGCACGGCTTTCTGGAACGAGCTGCACATGGCTCCGATGCTCGATGACGCCGGCGAATTGCTCTACTTCATCGCCACCCAGGTCGACATTACCGAGCGGGTGGAGCGGCAGGCTGGTTTGCAGCAGGCGCTGGACGAGCGCACCGAGGCGCTGCGCAACCAGGCGGCACGCACCCATCACATGGCGCAGGAAATGACCCACCGAGTGCGCAATTCCCTGGCGTTGATACAGGCCATGCTGCGCATGCAACTCTCGAGTCTCTCCGACGGCACAGCGCGCAATGCGCTGGTGGGCGCCCTGAGCCGGATCCAGGCCATTGTCGAAATTCAACGCATTATCGAGCATGCCGATCTCAACACGCGCATCGACATCGGACAGATCGTCGGCTCGATCTGTGACAAGCTCGACCACATCAATCGTGCCCATGTTGTGGCATCCGCCGACAAGATCGAGATCAGCGAAGACCTCATCACGCCAGTGGCGCTGATTGTCTCTGAACTTGTCACCAATGCGCAAAAGCATGCTTATGGGCCCGAAGATGGTGGCGTCATTGTGGTCTCTGCCCGGCGGCGGCCGAACGGGATCGAATTGTGCGTCCGCGACGATGGCTTTGGCATCCCGGAAGGCTTTGATCCCAAGGCAAGTAAAGGCTTTGGCATGCGAATGCTCATGCAACAGATATCGCAACTGGACGCGACCCTAGAGGTTGAGCGGCTAAGCGAGGGGAGCCGCTTCACGGTGTTCATTCCGCACACCGTCTAAGATCCGTCGGCCCCGCGGTTGGGGGCCGACGGAAATGTGACTAGACGAACCGGTTGACCAGGTTTTCGAGATATTCCTGACGGCCCGAGCGCGGCTGGGGATTGATGGCATCGGCATCGACCTTGGCGGCGATATCGGCGAGGCTCAGCTTGCCAGACAGAATATCCTTGCCCAGACCATTGTCCCAACCGGCATAGCGGTCATCGAGCAGTTTATCGAACTCGCCGTCTTCGATCAGGGCGACCGCGCCCTTGAGGCCGCGGGCCAGGGTGTCGAGGCCCAGAATGTGGCCATGCAGCAAATCCGCGGGGTCAAGCGACTGGCGCCGCACCTTGGCGTCGAAGTTGAAGCCGCCCTTGCCCAGGCCGCCCTGCTTCAAAATGTAATAGAAGGCCAGGGCCATCTCGCCCGCATTGTTGGGGAAATGATCGGTGTCCCAGCCAGACTGCAGATCGTTGCGATTGGCGTCGACCGAGCCGAGCATGCCCAGCGACGAAGCGACGGCCAGTTCATGCTCGAAGGAATGGCCAGCGAGGAAGGCATGGCCGACCTCGATATTGCACTTCACCTTCTTTTCCAGGCCGTATTTCTGCAGGAAGCCGAAAACGGTGGCGACGTCGTAGTCATACTGATGCTTGGACGGTTCCTGCGGCTTGGGCTCAATGAGAATCTGGCCCTTGAAGCCGATCTTTTCGGCGTGCTCGATGACCAGGTGCAGGAAACGGGCCATCTGGTCCTGTTCCTGGCCGATCTTGGTGTTGAGCAGGGTTTCGTAGCCCTCACGGCCGCCCCAGAGCACATAGTTTTCGCCGCCCAGCTCATTGGTCAGCTCGAGTACGGCCTTCACCTGACCAGCGGCATAGGCGAAGATCTCAGGGTCGGGGTTGGTGGCGGCACCGGCCATATAGCGGCGATTGGAGAACAGATTGGCCGTGCCCCAAAGCAGCTTCTTGCCAGTTTCCTGCATCTTGGCGGCAAGGATATCGCCGATGACGCGCAGGTTCTTGTTGCTCTCGGCCAGCGTGGCGCCCTCGGGAGAAACGTCCACATCGTGGAAGGCGTAGTAGGGCACATCAATCAGGTTGAAGAACTCGAAGGCCACATCGGCCTTGAGCTTGGCCCCTTCCATGCCCTTGTCGAACCAGGGCCGGTCGAAGGTGCGGCCGCCAAACGGGTCGCCGCCTTCCTGGGCGAAGGTGTGCCAATAGGCGATGGCCGGGCGGATATGGTCTTCCATCCGCTTGCCGGCAATCACTTCGTCCTTGTTGTAATGACGATAGGCCAGCGGATTCTTGGAAGTCGGGCCTTCATACTTGACCTGGCTCAACCCTTTGAAAAAATCGGTCACGAATTTGCCTCCTCAATGGCAGGATAAAGGGCGCGATAGCGCGCATATTGATCGGAGTAGGCGGCCGACAGGGAATTGTCGGGCGCGATAGTGGTCTTGATCGGCGGCATGGACATGACATCCATCGGATCGGCACCGGTGGCGGCACAAAGCCCCAATCGGGCCGCGCCCAGTGCACCGCCGAAATCGCCGTCCTCGGGCAGCGCAATTTCCATGTCGAGATTGGTAGCCAGCATTTTGAGCCAGAGCGGGGACTTGCTGCCTCCGCCGACCGCCAGCAGGCGATTGATCGAGGTGCCGGCATCGGCCAGCACGCGCTGGCAATCGCGCATGGCAAAGCTGACCCCTTCCATCACCGCCTGCGCCAACTGGGCCGGATCGGTGGATTGGGAAAGACCAGTGAACGAGCCACGCGCAGCCGCATTATTGTGCGGGGTCCGCTCGCCCGAGAGGTAGGGCAGGAAGATGGTTTCGCCCGGTCCCTTGAACTGCGCCTCGGCTTCGCCCGAGAGTTCCGCCTGTTTCCTGCCGGTGATGCGGGACAGCCAGTTGAGACTGTCCGTCGCTGAAAGGATGACGCCCATCTGGTGCCAGGTGTCGGGGATGGCATGGCAGAAGGCGTGCACCGCCCCTTCGGTATTGGGACTGAATGTCTCGTTGGAGACAAACAGCACGCCCGAGGTGCCCAGCGACACGAAGCCCTCGCCGGGCCGGACCGCGCCGATGCCGCAGGCGGCCGCCGCATTGTCGCCAGCGCCGCCGGCCACCACGACAGTACCCGACATGCCCCAGCGCGCCATCAGATCAGGCTTCAATTGCGCCGAGACGGCCGAGCCTTCGACCAGGGACGGCATATGTTCGCGGTCAAGGCCGGTGACGCCCAGCAGATCTTCGGACCAGTCGCGTTTGGCGACATCGAGCCAGAGCGTGCCCGCGGCGTCGGACATCTCTTCGACATGCTCGCCGGCCAGCAACAGGCGAACATAAGCCTTGGGCAGCAGCACCTTCTTGATGCGGGCATAGATTTCCGGCTCGTGCTTGCGGACCCAGGCGATTTTCGGAGCGGTGAAACCGGGCATGGCGATATTGCCGGCGAGATCCCGCAAATTGGGCAGTTCCGCTTCCATCTCGGCGCATTCGGCCGCCGAACGTCCGTCATTCCAGAGAATACAGGGGCGCAGCACCGTGTCATTCTCGCCCAAAAGCGTCGCGCCGTGCATGTGGCCGGACAGGCCAATGCCCTTGACCGCCGCCAGCGCCTCGCCATGGCTCTGCTTGAGCGTGTCGATGGCGCCCAGCGTGGCCGTCCACCAATCGGCGGGGTTTTGCTCGGACCAGCCGGGCTGGGGCCGCACCGGCGCGACAGCAGGCGCCGAGGCATCGCCCAGCGCCTTGCCGTTCTCGTCGATCAGCAGCGCCTTGACCCCCGACGTGCCGATATCAATACCGAGAAATGTCATGAGGCACGTACCTCATGCACGATTATGCAACTCATTCGAACGTCCTCCCGCCCGTTTCGGGCCGCGCCGATTTGGTGATTGGCGCCGTGTTTAGCGCAGATTGTCGCGCAGGAAAATCCCAATTTCAATGCTTAGGACTGTCCAGAAGGGCAAATCGCTCCTGGGGAGCGATTTGAGAGAGGAAGGCCATGAGAGCTTGGAGCGGCCCGGAGGGACAAATTGCGCCAGTGGCGCAATTTGAGTGCACAAGGCTCGAATGGCTCGCACGATGCTGTCCAGGTCAAGGCGGACTGGTCCAACTGTCAGCGCAGATTGTCCCGCAGAAAAATCCCGATCTCAATGGGGTCGGTGATCGCCGTCCGCGATGCGTCCAGCGCCAATGCGCGGGCAGCGGCAATGGCCTCGCGGATTTCGCCATCCGGATTCTGGTCGAGCACAACATCGATGGCGCCGCTCGCCAATCCGGCTCGGGTGGGCGCGGTCAGCTCATGGGCAATCACACGCAGATTGCCGCTGCGCCCGGACGCCTCAAGCGCCGATACCAGCCCGGCATTGCCGGCACCAAGATTGTAAATACCGCCAAGATCGGAATGGTCGGCCAGCAGGGCCGTAATGATTTCTGCGGTCTCGGTGCGTTCGTCATGGCCTTCCAGCGGACCGATGATCTCAAGCGCGGGAAATTCTGCGCTCAGGGCCGCGCGAAAGCCATCGAGCCGCTCGGCATGGTCGCGCAAATGCAGCGAGCCAGCCACCACCGCCACCTTGCCCCCCTGGGGCAGAAACCGGCCCATCAGGGAGGCCGCGGTGCGTCCGGCGGCCACATTGTCGATGCCGATGAAATTGCGGCGCGCCGAAGCGGGCAGGTCCGACACCAGGGTCATCACCGCAATGCCGCGACGCTGCGCGGCGTCGATAGCAGCGAGCACTTCGGGCTCATCACTCGAAACGATCACCGCACAATCGCATTCACGCGGCGCGAGCTGGTTGAGGCTTTCGGCCAGCGCGGCGGCATCGAGCGCCCGGACCCGGCGCAGATCGAGGTGGATACGGTCGGCCAGTGCCAGAGGCGAGCGCCGATGCACGGCTTCGGCCAGGCTGTCCATGAACTCATTGGAGCCATCAGGAATGAAGAAGACCACGCTGAGATCGCGGGCCCGGGCCATCAGCGAGGCATTGAGATCGCGGGCAAAGCCCAGCTCGGCAATGGCCTGTTCGACTTTTTCGGCAGTCGCGGCCCGGACGCCAGGCCGACCATTGAGCACCCGGTCGACCGTGGCCAGTGAGACCCCTGCGGCACGGGCCACATCATGCACCGTTGCCCGTCGCCTGATCGTCTCTTCACTCAAATCCGCTTCCCCACCAACAGCGCGCAAATGGCGTTCCGCCATGCGCTTTGATGCCAGCACACTTCCCCACGCCTTGCGCAAAGGTCAAGTGCAGCGTTGCAGCAGAGGGGCGAATAGCGCTACAGCTCCGCGCCGAACAGATGGGAAGGGGACAACCGCCATGGCAGTCGCAGTTTCAGGTTTCGGTGAGCACAACGGGCAGCGGGTGGATCAATTCCGCCTGACCAGCGATACCGGGGTCAGTGTCGACATTATCGGCTATGGCGTGGTGGTGCGCGACTGGCGGGTGCCGGTGGCCGGAGGTGAACGCTCTGTCGTGCTGGGTTTTGACCAGTTCGAGGCCTATCCCGCCCATAGCCCGCATTTCGGGTCGCTGGCCGGGCGCGTAGCCAACCGGATCAAGAATGCCAGCTTCGAGCTTGATGGTGTGACCTATCAATTGTCGGCCAATGCGGGCGATTTGCAGCTACATGGTGGCGAAGAGGGGCTGGGACGGCAGGTGTGGCAGGGCCAGATCGACAGCGCCAACAATGCGGTGCGTTTCACCCATTTCTCGCCCGACGGGGCCATGGGTTATCCTGGCAATGTCAATTTCGCCGCCACCTATACGCTCAACGGCAATCGGCTGCGGCTCGAATTGAGCGCAACTACTGACCGGGCCACACCGATCAGCCTGGTACAGCACCAGTATTTCAACCTGGGCACCACCGATGACGTGCTCGACCACAGCATTCAGGTCAATTCCTCGGCCTATACCGAGTTGGGCCCGGATCTGGCGCCCACGGGGGCTATCCTGCCTTCAAAGAGCACCATCTATGACCTGCGCCAGCCGCGCACCATGCGCGACGCCAATGGGGCGCCGGTTGATTATGATATCGGCATGGTGCTCGATACCGGCCGCAAGCTGGCCGATCCGATCGCCAGCGTTGTCTCACCCGACCAGGTGCTGACGCTCAAGCTCTGGAGCGACCGGCCGGGCGTGCAGGTCTATAATGGTGTCTGGACCGAGGTGCCGGTGCCGGGCCTCAATGGCAAGCGCTATGGCAAGCATTCGGGGTTCTGCCTGGAAGACCAGGCCTTTGCCGATGCTGTGCACAATCCGCATTTCCCCAATGTCATCTATTCGCCCGACCGGCCCTATAGCCATTGGTGCGAATTCGAGATCGCCTGACGCTATCTGTTCGGTGTTGCTGACGCGGTCTGTCAGCCCAAGTGCGCATGGTCCTGCCGGTAACGCTGGCAGGAGACCACGATGGAGGGACGCCTATGGACAAGACCGAGCGGCTGTTTTCGATCATGGACGCGCTGCGGCGGCATCGGCGGCCGATTACGGCTGCGGCGCTGGCCGAAGAGCAAAATGTGTCCGTGCGCACGCTCTATCGGGATATCCAGACCCTTATCGGGCTGGGCGCGCCGATCGATGGGGAAGCAGGGGTCGGCTATATGCTGAAGCCCGGCTTCTTCCTGCCGCCGCTGATGTTTTCGCCAGAAGAGCTCGAAGCGCTGGTGCTGGGCGCGCGTTGGGTGGAGACCCAGCCCGATGATGGCTTGAGCGCGGCGGCGCGCAATGCGCTGGCCAAGATTGCCACGGCTTCGCCGGAGGATCTGCGCGACCGGATCAGCGATACCGCGCTGTGGCCGGTGGCCCTTTGGGGGCAGCGCAAGCCTATTCCGGTGCTGGGCGATATTCGCCTCGCCATGCGCCAGGAAAAGGCCGTTACCATTGACTATGAAGACGAGCAGGGGCGCCCGACCAGCCGCACGATCTGGCCGGTGGGCCTGGCCTTTTACGAGGGCAAGCAGACCATTGCCGCCTGGTGCCTGCTGCGCCAGGATTTTCGCAATTTCCGCACCGACCGGATTGTCTGCCTGACCATAACCGAAGAGCGCTATGGCAAGCGCCGCGCAGTTCTGGAGCGCGAGTGGCGCCAGAGCTGGGACCAGGACCGGCGCACTCACGAGAGCGAAGGCTAGCTCCGACCGCTAGCTCATGCGCGCATAAAGGCTTTCGGGGCGGATATTGTCATCCAGGCGGAAGCGGTGATCGGCTGGGGGATGCGCCCTTTGCCCGCATTCGAGGCGCGGGCAGATGCGGCACCCGACGCCTATCGGCACGGTCTGCAGGTCCGATGTGAGGTCCATGCCGTCCGAATAGATCATTTCCCTGGCATGGTGAATCGCGCAGCCCAGCCCGATGGAGAGATAGCGGCGGGGCGCGTTGTAGCGGTAGTCACCCTTGGTGATAGTGCGCGCAATGCAGAAATAGCGCTGCCCATCCGGCATCTGGCTCAATTGCACATTGATGCGCTCGGGCGCGAGGAACGCCGCATAGACATTCCAGCGCGGGCAGGCGCCCGAGTGGCGCGGAATGTGAATGCCGGAAAGCGAGAAGCGCTTGGAGATATTGCCCGCGATATCGGTGCGCACGAGATGCAGTGGAATGCCCGATGCACCCTTGCGTTGCAGCGTGGTCATGCGGTGGCAGATCTGTTCGAAGCTGGCACCAAAGCGGCGCCCCAGCCGGTCGATATCGTAGCGATAGTCGCGGCAGGCCCTGAGAAAGGGCGCATAGGGCATGATCAGCGCGGCGGCGAAATAGGCCGATAGCACATTGCGCGCCAGCAGGGGCGCATCACCTTCGGGCAAATCAGACTGAGCGATAATCTCGCCGATCTCGGCTTCGGCCGCCAACTGGCCGAGATGCTGGGCGAGCAGGAAGTTGGCGGTTTGGGGCGGCAGCAGGTCCGAAACCAGCAAGTGACGGCGCGCCGGATCGAGCTGGCGGGCGATGCTGTGGGGCAGGGAGGCCAGCCGCACCTCGAGCCCGAAGACGTTGAACAGATAGGCGCGAATGGCCGCATCGAAACTGTCGCCGGCATTGTCGATGTCGGCGCGGACACGTTCGGCCGCTTCTTCCAGGGCCGGAAAGTGGTTGGCATTGACCTGCAGGAAGTCCGAAATGGCGTCGGTGGCGAGGTGGAAGGGTTCCGCCTCGTTTTGGTTCCGTGAAACCGGCGTCCCGGCCGTTGCCAGCCGGTAGCGGTCATAAAGTTTTAGCACGGCACGGGCCGCTGCCGGATTAGCCTGGGCCAGATCGCGGATTTCGAGATTGGTCACATCGCTATCGGCGAAGATGTCATCACCAAAAGCCTCCATCAGATCGCCGACCAGCCGCCCTTCATCGCCATCGACCAGCTCGCCCGGTTCGACACCGAAATAGCCGGCAATGGAGAACAGCAGCGGCACGGTAAGTTTGCGTCGATTGTGCTCGATCAGGTTGAGATAGCTCGAGGAGATGCCCAGCGCCTGGGCCAGGTCGGCCTGATTGAGATGGCGCTGGCGCCGCAGCCGCTTGATGCGGCCGCCAACCTGGCTTTCGGCTGTTTCAACCATGTCTTCCTCCGCATGAACTTTACAGACTTTACAATTCTGTGTCCAGAAATTGACCAGCGATTTACAGGTTTACTGGTGCTTCTGCGGTTATTTCTTGCATGTCTGCGCCATTTGTCAAATCTTTACAGACATCGAGCGAGGAGAATTCGAAATGACCCCCATCACCGAGCAACGCGACGAATACATCACCATCATCGCCCCCACCGCCAATGAGGCCATGGCGCAGTTCAAGGCCCGTGGCCTGGCTGCCCAGGGCTATTCCATCGCGGGCCGCATTGGCCGGCACCAGTTCACCCTGGTGGGTGGCGAGGATGCCCAGGAGCTGTTTTCCGGCGCCGGCATGATTGCCGCGACCTTCTGCCGGCGCGCGGCAGTTTAGAGATCAGGCTGCAGACCCATTCGGCTATCGCCGCCGGCTCCGCCTCTCGAGCGCAGCTCTCGAGGCCTTCTCGACTAAATTCGCTCCACTGGAGCGAATTTGCGGCAAGCCGCCGGCTCGAAGTTTCACGTGAATCCATACTGCCTTCCGCCCGTGCGGCGGAACGGCTCCGTCATGTCAACATTTTGAGGAGAGACGACATGCTCGACAAACCAGCCCATCCCGAACATTTCCCGACGCCGGACTATGCGCCGGATCGCTGGGACAATATTGTCCGCAATTACACCCCGGCCGATGTGGTGCGGCTTGCCGGATCGCTGCCGATCCGCCATTCGCTGGCCGAACACGGGGCGAAAAAACTTTGGCAATTGCTGCACAGCGAGGAATTTGTGCCAACGCTGGGGACCTTTACAGGCAATCAGGCGGTGCAGCAGGTCAAGGCGGGGCTGAAGGCGATCTATCTTTCCGGCTGGCAGGTGGCCGCCGACGCCAATTCCTCGGGCAATATGTATCCCGACCAGTCGCTTTATCCGGTCGACAGTGTGCCCACGGTGGTCAAGCGGATCAACAAGGCGCTGCAACGGGCCGACCAGATTCAGACCATGGAAAGGGCCGACGGTATCGCCACGACCGATCACGACTTCTTCGTGCCGATCATCGCCGATGCCGAGGCCGGCTTTGGCGGCGCGCTCAATGTGTTCGAATTGATGAAGGCCATGATCGAGGCCGGCGCTGCCGCCGTGCATTTTGAGGACCAGCTCGCTTCAGAAAAGAAATGCGGGCATCTGGGTGGCAAGGTGCTGGTGCCGACCAGTCAGTTCGTGCGCACGCTCAATGCGGCGCGGCTGGCGGCCGACGTCATGGGGGTGCCAACACTGATCATGGCGCGTACCGACGCGGAAGCGGCGCGGCTGATCACGTCCGACATCGACGATTATGACAAGCCTTTCGTCACCGGCGAACGCACCGCCGAAGGCTTTTACCGGCTCAAGGGCGGGCTGGATTGCGCGATTGCCCGAGGGCTGGCCTACGCACCCTATGCTGATCTGATCTGGTGCGAGACTTCCAAGCCGGATCTGGGGGAAGCGCGCAAATTCGCGGAAGGCATCCGCAAGGACTATCCCGACCAGATGCTGGCCTATAACTGTTCGCCGAGCTTTAACTGGGCCAAGCATATGGGCGAGGCGGAAATGGCGGCATTCCAGCGTGAGATTGCCGCCATGGGCTACAAATACCAGTTCATCACCTTGGCCGGTTTCCACAATCTGAGCCTGACGACGTTCGAACTGGCGCGCAGCTACAAGCAGGACGGCATGGCCGGCTATTCGCGCCTGCAGCAGGCCGAATTTGCCGCCGAAGCTCACGGCTTCTCTGCTGTTCGGCACCAGCGCGAAGTAGGCACCAGCTATTTTGACGCGATTTCCATGACGGTCACCCAGGGCCAGAGCGCAACCACGGCGATGGCTGAATCCACGGAAACGGCGCAGTTCCATTAAGCCAAGTCCCGCTTGATCGGCAAAGCGCGATGGGTCTAGGATTTCTTCCCAGCTCATTGCGCCTTGTCGCTCATGTCGTACGCCGCCAAACGTTTCGTTCTGGATCAACTCGACCGTGCCGGGATTGTCACCGGACCTGGCCCGGATGCCGATGTCACAATCCATGACGAGCGGCTATACGCCCGCCTGTTGCGGGACGGCACGCTGGGGCTGGGCGAAAGCTATATGGATGGCTGGTGGGATGCCGAACCGCTCGACGCGCTGTTGTTCAAGCTTGCCGCGGCGCGGGTCCAGGATACCTTTCCCCGCGACCTGCCGCTGATTGCCAGCACGCTCAAGGCGCGCCTGCTCAACATGCAGCGGCTGCGGGTGCGCGAGGTGGCCGAAAAGCACTACGATCTCGACAACGATCTCTACGCAGCCATGCTGGACAGGCGCATGGTTTATTCCTGCGCCTATTGGGCACAAGCCGACACGCTGGAGGCGGCACAGGACGCCAAGCTCGACCTGATCTGCCGCAAGCTGGGGCTGGAGCCGGGAATGGCTGTGCTCGATATCGGCTCGGGCTGGGGTGGGTTCCTGCATTTTGCCGCCGAGCGCTATGGCATTTCCGGGCTCGGCGTCACCGTGAGCCAGGAACAGGCCGACTATGCCAATGCTCACGGCCAGGGCCTGCCGGTGGAAACCCGGCTGATGGACTATATTGCGCTTGAGGGTCAGTTCGATCGCATCGTCTCGATCGGCATGTTCGAACATGTCGGCTACAAGAATTACCGCGACTATTTTGACAAGGCACGGTCACTGCTCAAGCCAGATGGCCTGTTCCTGCTGCACAGCATTGGCGGCAATGTTTCAACCACCCATGGCGACCCCTGGGCAGAAAAATACATCTTTCCGAATGGCATGCTGCCTTCGATTGCCCAGATCGGGGCAGCCGTGGAAGACCTGTTCGTGATGGAGGACTGGCACAATTTCGGGGCCGACTATGATCGGACGCTGCTGGCCTGGCGCGCGCGGTTCGATGCGGCATGGCCTGAGCTGTCGCAACGCTATGACGAACGCTTCCGCCGCATGTGGCGCTATTACCTCTCGGTCTTCGCCGCCCTGTTCCGCGCTCGGCAGATCAATCTCTGGCAGATCGTGCTTTCACCGGAAGGGGTGCCGGGGGGCTATCGCCGGGTGAGCTGAGCGTGATTCACGTGGAACATTTGTCCACAGACTTATGCACAGAGCTCAAAAGATTGACTGCCTGAGGGGCAGTTTGATCGGGGCCGGAAAGCCAGTCTTCAGATCATCCCAGAAACGGTCGCGCAGGACTTCGGGGAAGACATGGCCCTGGGGCAGGGTCTCGCGTGCAAACCAACCTGCTTCGCTGATGGACTCGCCCTCGGCAGGATTGGCCGAAACATCGATCTCGCCCGAAATATAGTCGGCGAGGAACCAGAATTTGACGATGCGGCCCCAATCATCGACCAGTTCGTCGATATAGGCCAAGGCGCGCGGCTTGACGCGGATGCCGGCCTCTTCAAAGGCCTCGCGCTCGGCCGCTTCGCAGAGTTCTTCGGCGCCCTCCGCGCCGCCACCGGGGCCCGCCCAGAAGTCATGTTTGTTCGCCCGAAAGTGGCGCACCAGCAGGACGCGGTCATCGCGCAGCGCCAGCACGCCGGCGGAAATGCGGTGTTTCATCGGGTCCTCGCGCGCTCAAGCGGCCCCGAAGCTCAGCCGGTAGCTCAGGGCTTCGGCAATATGGGGCCGGGCGACCTTATCGGAGCCCGCCAGATCGGCAAGGGTGCGCGCCACCTTGAGCACGCGGTGATAGGCGCGGGCCGAAAGATTGAACCGCTCAGCGGCCTGGAGCAGCAAGGACTGGCTCTCGCGATCGGGCTCGACCAGTTTTTCGATGAGGGCGGCCGGGGCCGACGCATTGGTGAGGATGTGACCATGACCCGCATCGGCAAAGCGCCGGTGTTGCCGCTCCCGCGCGGTGGCAACACGTTTGGCAACATCGGCCGAGCTTTCCACCACGCCCGCAGACCCGATCATGTCGACTGCGCTCACCGCCGGTACATCGATGCGGATGTCGATGCGGTCGAGGAAGGGGCCGGAAACCCGCGCCTGATAGTCGCCTGCACAGGCCGCACCGCGCTTGCAACTATGGCCCGGCGTGCCGGCCATGCCGCATTTGCAAGGGTTCATGGCCGCAATGAGCTGGAACCGCGAGGGATAGGAAACCCGCGCATTGGCCCGGGCAATCACTGTCTCGCCGCTTTCGAGCGGCTGGCGCAGGCTGTCGAGCACATTGGGCGCAAATTCGGGCAGTTCATCGAGAAACAGCACGCCATTATGCGCCAGGCTGGCTTCGCCGGGCCGCACTTTCAGGCCCCCGCCCACCAAAGCAGCCATGGAGGCGGAGTGATGGGGCGCGCGAAACGGGCGCCGGTCAGACAGGGCGCCACCAGCCAGCTCCCCGGCGATGGACTGGATCATCGAAATGTCGAGCAGTTCGCGGGCGGAAAGAGGCGGGAGAATTGAGGGCAGGCGCGCGGCCAGCATGGACTTTCCTGCGCCCGGCGGCCCAACCATGAGCATATTGTGCCCGCCGGCCGCGGCGACTTCGAGCGCGCGCCGCGCCACAGCCTGGCCGCGCACATCGGCAAGGTCGGGCAGGTCGCCGGGCGCGATCAATTGACGGACCGGCTGGGGGCGTGCCTGCAATTGATGGCCGGTCAGATGATTGGCCAGTGCGACCAGGCTGTCCACAGCAATGATGTCGACATCCTCCCCGGCCCAGGCAGCTTCCGCGCCGGAGGCCCGCGGACAGATAATGCCCATGCCCTTGGCACTGGCGGCCATGGCGGCGGGTAAAACGCCGCCGACATGGGCAAGGCGCCCGTCGAGCCCCAGTTCGCCCAGCGCCATATAGCCCTCGAGCGCATCCTGCGGGATGGCGCCCAGCGCGCCCATCAGAGCGAGCGCGATGGGCAGGTCATAATGGCTGCCTTCCTTGGGCAGATCTGCAGGCGCCAGATTGATGGTAATGCGCTTGGGCGGCAGGCCGAGCCCGGACGCGGTGAGGGCCGCGCGCACCCGTTCGCCGCTTTCGCGCACCGCCTTGTCGGGCAGGCCGACCAGCACCAGCGCGGCCAGGCCGGGCGCAATATGGGCCTGCACATCGACCGGAACGGCCTCTATGCCCTGAAACGCCACAGTCGTTACGCGGGTGACCATCGGCCCTTGCCCCCAAATGCCGGGCCTGACGCTAGCAGATCGTTAACCACCCAGCAAGAACGAAGAGCGAACGGAAGATGGCCTGTTAACCATAGGCGCTGCCACACTGGTTACCCTAAAACTCCATTAACCGGCCCATGTTGATTCAAGATGGAATTGTCCTAGTTGCGTTTGGGTGTTTTCCAGAATGGTCCTGTCCCTGTCCCGCTCTGCCTCCGCCGCGTTGCGCGGCGCCGTGATGAGCCTCGCCGTGGTGGCCTTGGCTGCCTGTGGCAGCATGGGTGGTCTCTACAACGCCATTCCCGGTGACAACCGGCCGCATTCGGGCGTCGACCGGGCGCGGTCCATGCCGATCCAGGGGATCGATGTAGCGCGCTATCAGGAGAATGTGGATTTTGCCCGGGCGCGTGCGGCCGGCACGCATTTCGTGTTCATGAAGGCCACCGAGGGCAAGGACTATATCGACCCCAATTTCCGCCTCAACTGGCAGCGGGCGCGCGATGCGGGCATGCCGCGCGGCGCCTATCACTTCATGACCTGGTGTTCGCTGGCCTCAGAGCAGGCGGCCTGGTTCACCCAGAACGTGCCCTACGATCCAAGCGCCCTGCCACCGGTGCTGGACCTCGAATGGAACAATCATTCGAGCTGCAAGGTCAAACCGAACAAGGCTGACGCACTGGAGAAGATCCGGCTGATGCTCGACGTCATGGAGCGCCATAGCGGCAAGCTGCCGATCATCTATACCGACATAAATTTCCATCGCGACATTCTGGCCGGCGAATATTTCCCCAATGCCTTCTGGCTGCGTTCGACCGCCGCCGAGCCGCATGAGCGCTATGAGAACCGGCCTTGGACCTTCTGGCAATATACCCAGACCGGCGTGGTGCCGGGCGTGCGCGGCGAAGTCGACCGGAACGCGTTCTACGGCAGCACCGAGGACTGGCTGATGTTCCTGCATACCGGCTGCGATCCGCGCGCCATTGCCGCGCTGCGGGCAACTGGACGCTGTCTGCCCTCAAAATAGGGGGCGATTTGGCGCTACCCAACCGGCTTGTCGCCGCATAAAGTTGCGCGGCGAGTTGGGCATGGAGGGCTGGGCCGATGGGCTTTCTCAACGATTTGGGGCTGGACGGTCTCAGCATCACGCTGATCGGGCTAGGCATATTGCTGGTGCTGGTGCTGTTTGCCGGCGCCAAGACCGTGCCGCAGGGCTATAATTTCACCATTGAGCGGTTCGGCAAATATACCCGCACGCTCAAGCCCGGCCTCAATCTGATCGTGCCGTTCATCGATGTGATCGGCAAGAAGATCAACGTCATGGAGCAGGTGCTGGACGTTCCCCACCAGGAGGTCATCACGCGCGATAATGCGACGGTGACCGCCAATGGCGTGACCTTCTACCAGATCCTGGATGCCGCCTCGGCCGCCTATGAGGTGACCAATCTCGAACACGCCATTCTGAACCTGACCATGACCAATATCCGCTCGGTCATGGGCTCGATGGACCTCGATTCCCTGCTCTCCAATCGCGACGAGATCAATGACCGCGTATTGCGGGTGGTCGATGCGGCCGTCTCGCCCTGGGGTGTCAAAATCACCCGTATCGAAATCAAGGATATCGACCCGCCCAGTGATCTGGTGGATTCGATGGGCCGGCAGATGAAAGCCGAGCGTGAGAAACGCGCCACGATTCTGGAAGCCGAAGGCCGGCGGCAGGCCGCCATTCTCAAGGCCGAGGGCGAAAAACAGGCCCAGGTGCTGGAGGCCGAGGGCCGCCGCGAAGCGGCCTTCCGCGATGCCGAGGCCCGAGAGCGCGCCGCAGAGGCAGAAGCCAAGGCAACTCAATTGGTGTCCGAAGCCATTGCCGCGGGCAATGTGCAGGCAATCAACTATTTCGTGGCCAACAATTACATCAAGGCGCTGGAAAAAGTGGCCACTTCGCCCAACCAGAAGCTGCTGATGCTGCCGGTCGAAGCGTCCAGCGTGATCGGGGCCATTGGCGGCATTGCCGAGATTGCCCGGGAAACCTTTGGCGCGGAAAAGCCGGTGCAGCCGCGCGCAACCAGCCGCCCGCCCGCCAGCGCACCGTCCGCAGCGCCGCCTCCCGCGCAGGACTGATGGGAGCGCGTTATGGAGATCGTCAATTTCCTGGTCGAAAACGGACCCTGGAGCTGGATCGTGGCCGGGCTGGTCCTGCTGGCCCTCGAGCTGGTGCTGCCCGGCGGCTTCCTGCTCTGGATGGGCATTGCCGGCATTCTGACCGGCATCGTCACTCTGTTCCAGCCGCTGGCCTGGCCGCTGCAATGGTTGGTCTTCGGGGTGCTTTCGCTGGTTTCCATCTATGCCTGGGTGCGACTGACCAGAAATCGCGCCACGCAGACCGACCGGCCCTTGCTCAACCAGCGCACCGAGCATTTCATGGGGCGTGAAGTGGTGCTCGATCAACCCATTGTCGACGGCTTCGGGCGCCTGACCATGGGCGATACCAAATGGCGCGTGAGCGGCCCCGACCTTCCCGCCGGGCAGCGCGTGCGCATCATTGGCGCCGATGGTGCGGTGCTGAAAGTCGAGCCGGCCTAGGCACTATCCCGCAAGGTTTCATTAACCACAAAATGCAAAGATCGGGACCCGGCCCCATGGGCCTGATCCGGCTTGCCCATGCCTGCCGGCTTGATCTGCGGAGCGGGACTTGGCCCGGCACGACCTGACAGCGTTGCGAGTGTTGCTGGCCAGCACAGTTCTGGCCGGTCCGGCGCTGGCTGATCCCCTGATCATTGATGAAACCAGCCTGCGCGAAGACCGGCTGGCACCCGGCCTCTATCCTTCGGCGCCGGTGCCGGAGGAATTTGCGGTACCGAACGAGCCGGGGCATCCGCCGCTCGAAATCGACTGGTCGCTTGGCCTCAAGGGCAGTTACAGCAATACCACCAGCGGCGAGCGCTTCCTCACCACGCTCAATCCGGCAGTCTCGGCGACCCGCCAGGGTATGCGCACTGATCTTGTGCTGGAGGGCGATGCCGAGCTGGCCCGCGACACCGACGGCACACTGGGCGTCACCCGGCTTGATCTTGATTTTTCCGCCACCACCCGGCTTGATCGCGACACCACGGCCAGCGGCGGAGCCAGCCTGAGCCTGTCGCGTGATCTGCCGTCGGCGCCCGGGCTCGATCCAGTCATCATCGAACCGCCCCTCAGCGTCTCCGGCCAGCTTGATGGCGGTATTGACCGGCAGTTCGGCAAGTTCAATCTGGGGCTTGATGGCGCCATCGCCCGCACCGTTTATGGACCCACCACGCGCAGCGATAGCGGCGTCTCCGACAATTCAGGCCGCAATGTCTGGGAGGGCGACGCAACGCTGCGCCTCGGCCTGCAAGTCACCCCAATCATCGAGGTTTTCACCGAAGCCGGGCTGGGCCGTGACTGGTATGACGGAACCGGGGCAGGCGGGGTCAAGGCCGATGCCACCAGCCGCACCTTGCGGGCGGGCCTTGCCGGACAGTGGAACGGTCTCCTCTCGGCCAGCGCATCGGTGGGCATCGGCCAGCAGGATTTTGACAATGGAAACCTGAGCGACATCACCACGCGGCTTTATGACGCCAGCATCACCTATTCGCCCGACCCCACGCTGAACCTGACGGCCGCCCTGGCCACCACGGTGGAGCCCACGGGCACGGACAGCACAGGCACGGCCAGGGTCGCCCATACCGCCACGGCGAGCCTCGACTACACCGTCAATTCCTGGTTGCGCCTGCGTGCATCAGCCGACTGGGCCCGATCCTGGCTCGAAGGCAGCACGGAAACTGAACAGCGTCATGGCGCCGGCATCGGCGCGGACTACAAGGTCAATGCCCATACCGCCGTTTCGGCCGATTATGGCTATGCGCATCGCGACAACAGTGCGAGCGGGGTGCTCGAGAGCCACACCGTCAGCCTTGGCGTGACGGTGCGACGCTGACCGAAACGGCTAGAGCTGGTCTTCCAGATCGAGCTTGCGCAATTCCTCAACAAAGCCGGGGCGGATGTCGGGGCGGTCCAGGGCAAAGACCACATTGGCGGTCAGAAAGCCCAGCTTGGAGCCGCAATCAAACACCTTGCCCTCATACTTCACCCCGGTGAAGCGTTGCTGGCCCATCAGGGTCTGCATGGCGTCAGTGAGCTGGATTTCATCGCCAGCCCCGCGGGTCTGCTCGGCCAGCAGGTCAAAGATTTCGGGCTGCAGGATGTAGCGGCCGGAGATGAACAGGTTTGAGGGCGCCTCGTCGCGATTGGGCTTTTCCACCATGCCATTGATGGCAAAGCCCTCGTCCGGCCCATCGCCGCGCACCACCACACCATAGGAGGACACATCCTCCCAGGCGCATTCCTCCACGCCGATGATATTGCCGGCGCGTTCCTCATAGGCGTCCATCATCTGCTTGAGAACGCCCGGCTTGGCCTTGAAGATCATGTCCGGCAGCAGCAGGGCAAAGGGTTGATCGCCCACAATGTCACGGGCGCACCAGACTGCATGGCCCAGGCCAAGCGGCTCCTGCTGGCGGGTAAAGCTGGTGCGGCCCGCCGACGGCAGGTCCTGTTGCAAGTCCTCAAGCGCCTCGGTCTTGCCGCGGCTTTCCAGCGTCGCCTCGAGTTCGAACTGGCGGTCGAAATGGTCCTCGATAACGCCCTTGTTGCGGCCGGTGACGAAGACGAAGTGCTCGATGCCGGCCTCGCGGGCCTCGTCCACCGCATATTGGATCAGCGGCCGGTCCACGACCGTCAGCATTTCCTTGGGCATGGCCTTGGTTGCTGGCAGAAAGCGGGTTCCCAGACCTGCGACGGGAAAGACGGCTGTACGGACACGTTTGGACACGCGATGCTCTCCTGAGTGGCATTCGAAGGGTAGTCGGCGTAAAGCTAAATCAACATCTGCCACATAATGTTGCAACCAAATAGCGTTGTGATGCCGGGAGTTAGCGATAAATGACAGTATTGGTTACCGGGGGCGCCGGCTATATCGGGAGCCATATGGTGCTCAATCTGGCCGATGCGGGCGAAAAAATCGTCGTGCTGGACAATCTGGTCACCGGCTTCGACTGGGCGATTGACGGGCGCGCGATTTTCGAAACCGGCGATGCCGGGGACACCGAGCATGTGCTTGGATTGATCGAAAAGCATGCCATTACCGAGATCATTCATTTTGCCGGGTCGATCGTGGTGCCCGAATCGGTGGTCAACCCGCTGAAATATTACGGCAACAACACTGCCACCTCGCGCAATCTGATCGAAGCGGCTGTCAAGGGCGGGGTAAAGCACTTCATTTTCTCCTCCACCGCCGCTGTTTACGGCATGACCGGGCTGGATCCGGTGGTGGAAGAGACCCCTCTCAATCCGATGTCACCCTACGGCCGGTCCAAGCTGATGACCGAGTGGATGCTGGCCGATGTGGCGGCGGCCCATGACATCACCTATGGCGTGTTGCGCTATTTCAATGTGGCTGGGGCCGACCCGCAGAAGCGCTCGGGTCAGTCCACACCCGAGGCCACCCATCTGATCAAGGTTGCCTGCCAGGCGGCGCTGGGACAGCGCGAAAAGATGGACATTTTCGGCACCGATTATGAAACGCCCGACGGCACCTGCGTGCGTGACTATATCCATGTCACCGACCTGATTGCCGCCCATGCGCTGCTGCTCAAGCATCTGCGCGGCGGGGGCGAGAGCACCACGCTCAATTGCGCCTATGGCAGGGGCTATTCGGTGCGCGAGGTGGTGGACACGGTGCGCAAGGTCTCCGGAGTCGATTTCCGCGCCGATGAAGGCCCGCGCCGCGCTGGCGACCCGGCCTCGATCACCGCCACGGGCGAAAAGGTGCGGCAAATGCTGGGCTGGGTGCCGCAGCATGACGACCTTGAGGAAATCGTCGATACCGCCTTCAACTGGGAGCGGCATCTGATGACCCGCAATCGCTAGGAGAAGCGCGATGCTCACCCGGCTGGTGGTTCTGACCTGGCTGGCGCTGATGGTGCCGGTTCACGCCCAGCCGACGGAGCGTTTTGAGGCGTTCCTGGGCGATTTTCGCAGCGAAGCGGTTGCAGCAGGCGTCAATGGCGTTTTCTATGACAGCATAATATCGGGCTTGACCCCCGATCCGCGGGTGCCCAACCTGGTTGAGACGCAGCCCGAATTCACCACCCCGATTTGGGACTATCTCGATAGCCGGATCTCCTCTGGTCGCATCGAGCGCGGCAAAACCGCCATGGCGCGCCAGGCAGAACTGTTTGCGGCAGTGAGCCAGGCCTATGGTGTCGACCCCTATGTGCTCGGCGCCATCTGGGGCATGGAAACCGATTACGGTGCCGTGCTGTCCAATGACAATCTGATCCGGCCCATTGTGCGCTCGCTGGCCACCGTCGCCTGGCAGCGGCGCAGCCGGTTTGTCGAGGACAAGGCCGATTTCATCGCTGCGCTGAAACTGGCAGCGGCCAATGGCGGGGTGTCGCCGGTGGGCTCCTGGGCCGGGGCGATGGGGCATTTGCAGGTCAACCCATCCAATGTGCTGGCGCATGGCACCGACGGGGATGGCGACGGCCGTGTCGACCTGCACGCTTCCCTCGCCGATGCCCTGGTCACCAGCGCGATCTATCTGCGCCGGCTGGGCTACCAGCCTGGGCTCGATTGGGGTTTTGAGGTTGTGGTGCCGGACAGTTTCGACTATCTGCTGGCGAGCCGCGAGCAATTGCGGCCCATATCCTTCTTTGCCGAGCGTGGCATTGTCCGCGTGTCCAACCGGCAGTTTGCCGATCTGTCCACTCCGGTCTTTCTCTATGTGCCGGCCGGCCGGAGTGGCCCGAAATTCCTGATGACCGCCAATTATCTGGTGTTCAAGGGCTATAATTTCTCCGACAGCTACGCCATGGCGGTGGCGCATCTGACCGACCGGCTCAAGGGCGGCGGGCCGTTCGTCACGCCATGGCCGCGCAATACGCAATTTCCCGATCTGGCGCAGCGCCAAGCCATTCAGCAGGCGCTGAAACAATTAGGCCATTATGACGGGGCGGTGGATGGCCGCATCGGCCCGATCACCCAGGCGGCCTATGCCAGGTTCCAGGCGCAGCGCGGCGAGATTGCCGATGGCTTCGTCACCCGCGCCGCCTTTGAGTCCTTAAGCGCCGCGGTGAGGTAACGGGGTGGCGAGCGGCGTGGTCAGGACCGGGCGCTGGTGGTAAAAGGCGGCAATCGCAGCTTTGCGGAAATGGGTATGAAACGGTTCGTCCTGTGTCTCCTGGTGAGTTTCGTCATCCTGGCCGATTTCGGCCCGGCCTGGGCGCAGCCGCTCACGGAAGACCGCATGCTGGTAGCCCAGGCCGAGCAGCCGCGCCGCCGCACATTGTTCGATCTGCTGTTTGGCGAAGAGCCAGCACCCGCCCCGCAGGTGCGCCAGACCCCGCCACGCCAGCAGGCCGAGCCAGCACCGGCCGCTGCCCTGCCGCCACCCAAACCCGCCATCGACAAGGCAGAGGACGCCACGCGCCTGGCCGTATTCGGCGATTCGCTGGCCATTGACCTGGCCAAGGCGCTGGAGCGCTTTTACGCCGAAGATCCCAACCTGATCGTTGTCGGGCAGGGGGTCAGTTCATCCGGCTTCGTACGGGATGATTATTTCGACTGGAATGCGGCCCTGGCCGAACAGCTTGCAGCGGACAGCTTCGATCTGGCGGTGGTGATCATCGGCATCAATGACAATCAGGCTCTCAACACCGGCGGCCAATCCTACGAGCCGCTGAGCGAGGGCTGGACCAGTGCCTATCAGGCCCGGCTCAACAGGTTTCTCGAGCAGTTGCGGGCGGAGCGCAAACCAGTGATCTGGATGGGCATGCCACCCATGTCGCGTAGCCAGTATTCGGCGGCGATCAGCCAGATCAGCGCCTTGCACCGGCTGGCAGCATTTTCCGGGGGCGCTGAGTATCTCGATATTTTTGATCGCTTCGCCGATGAGGAGGGGAAATACACCTCCCACGGTCCAGATGTGAACGGGCAGAATGCGCGCATGCGCAAGGATGACGGCATCCATTTTTCTGCGGCCGGCTCGGACAAGCTGGCCTTCTATATCAGCCAGGCGATGCGCAGCTTTTATCGCGGGGGCCGGGTGAGCGTGGCCGTGGTCGATCCGCTGCAAGGGACCGATGCAGCAACCTTGCTGCGCCCGCCCTTCCAGGGTCTGGGGCAGATCCGGCTGCTAGAAGTGGCCGGAACGGTGATGCCGCTGGGCCGGGCGCCGAAACGGGCCGGCGAACTGCTGACGGCCGGTGCTCCGATCAGCGCCCCTGCCGCATTTCCGCTTGAGAAGCTGTTTGAGGCACCGGTCGGCCGTGTCGATGCCTTCGGTGTTGGTGTGTCACCGCAGAGCGAAGCCGAACCACTGAACAGCGCGCGCTAGAGCGTGGCGGTGATCGGGGTGAGCATTTCGGAGCGGACGACACCGGTTCCGGCCACGCTTGTGGCCATGATGGCGAAAATCAGCAAAGCCAGGGCAGCAGCAAGACGCATATGGAATAATCCCTGTCCGTAGAACTGCGCTATTCCTGCGTCCGGATGCGTCACGGTGCAATCACAGCGTTAAGACTTGCTTAACGTCGACAATTTTCAGCAAATTTGCGGCATTGGCCGCTCAGCCGCCCAACAGGCCACTGGCCTTGATGCCATCGAAGACAAATTGCACCGCGAGAGCGGCGAGCAGAATACCGACAACGCGGGACACCACCGACAGACCGGTGAGGCCGAGCAGGCGCTGGATCGGGATGGCAATGAGAAGGGTCAGCCAGCACAAGGCCAGGATCACCACGATGGCCGCCAGCACCAGCCAAAATTCGAGATCGGTGGTTGCGCCGGTGGTCAAAAGGATAACGGCGGAGATTGCACCGGGTCCGGCCATCAGCGGCATGGCCAGAGGAAACACTGAAATATCCTGGCTCTGGCGCGCTTCGCGTTCTTCTTCGTCCGTCGTCCCGGTGCCGCCCGAATGGCGGGCAAATACCATGTCGATGGCGATCAGCAGCAGGAGCACGCCGCCGGCGGTGCGCAGGGCGGGAATGGTGATGCCGAACACATCGAGAATGGCATTGCCGAGCACGGCGAAGAACAACAGGATCGCCAGCGCGATCAACACGCCGCGCGTGGCAAAGGTGCGGCGCTGGGCCGGGCTGTTGTCCTTGGTCAGAGCGGCAAAGATGAAGGCGATATCGGCCACACCAACGGTGGCGAACAGCGTGGCGAATGCGACGAGAAAGGTGTTCATGCAAGCTCCCCAGCCCAGGCGACAGCACTAGGGCATTTTGCTGGCTTGAGCAAATGTGTCAGGCGGCTTCAACCAGCATGTCGGGGGACAATTGTTTACGGGCCTGCAGCACTTCCATGCCAACAATGTGCCGCTCTTTGTCATAGTCGAGGACAATGCCGGGCGAGACTTCTTCACTCTCTTCGACCAGGCCGGAAGAGAAGCGAATATAGGCGGCATCCGCCTCCGGGTCATACGCCACTGTCGGCTTGTTCATTTTGGCCTCGCACGGCGATCCAGAAACACAGATGCTATACGGAAATTGACGGGCGTTTCCACTGCGGCAACACGAAGATAGCGGCCATCACGTTCCGGAACGGCGCCAAAGTAACGAACTACGGCCGGGTCGATGCGGTCCGGTTCAATCCACTGCGGTTCGCGAAGAACTCTTTCGACCGAGGCGGGATTCAGGCCACGGTCAAGCAACACGGTGTTTGCATGATCTGTGTAGACGACCGGCTTTAACATCGATTCGGCCTCCTGTTTCGATGTCGTTCAACAGGTGAATGGTTGCCGGAACAAACCGGCGCTACGCCCGCCGCTTCTCGATCGCGTCCCAGATCAGAACGGCAATGTCCGGGCCGCCGAAGCGCTTGATTTCGCGGATACCGGTGGGGGAGGTGACGTTGATCTCGGTGAGATAGCCGCCGATCACGTCAATGCCAACAAAGATCATGTCCCGCTCCTTGAGCGCCGGGGCGATAGCAGCGCAGATTTCCTGTTCGCGCTCGGTGAGCGGAGAGAGTTCCGGGCGTCCGCCGACATGCATGTTGGAGCGTGCCTCGCCGTCGGCCGGGATGCGATTAAGGCCCATGACCGGTTCGCCATCGATGATGATGATGCGCTTGTCGCCCTGGCGCACATCGGGGAGGTAGCGCTGCACCATGAAGGGTTCGCGATAGTTCTGCTCGAACAATTCGAGCAGGCTGGCCAGATTGTGGTCGCCTTCCTGGATGAAGAACACGCCGGCCCCGCCATTTCCGTAAAGCGGCTTGACGATGATATTGCCGTGCTCGCGCCGGAAGGCCTGGATTTCGGACCGGTCGCGCGTCACCAGCGTCGGCGGCATCAGCTCGGGGAAATCGGTGACGAGGATCTTTTCGGGGGCATTGCGCACCGCGGCGGGCGGGTTGACCACCAGGGTCTTGGGATGGATGCGCTCGAGCAGATGGGTGAGCGTGATATAGTTCATGTCGAAGGGCGGGTCCTGGCGCATCAGCACCACGTCCTGGGTGGAAAGATCCACCCGCGCCGCTTCGCCCAGGGTGAAGTGCCTGCCTTTTTCTGCGTCGGTCACCGTGATCGGCTGGGCCAGCGCGCTCACCACATCGCCCTTGAGCGAGAGCGTATCGGGTGTGTAATGCAGCAGCTCATGCCCGCGCGCCTGCGCCTCGAGCATCATGGCGAAGGTCGAATCGCCGGTCGGGTTGATGGTTGCGACATGGTCCATCTGGACGGCGACTTTAAGCGACATGGTCATTCTCACGCTGCAGGAAAGGCGTTGATGAGATGGCGTGGCCAGCGACCCGGTGCAAGCAGAATCACGTCGAAACGCAAATCCTTGCCGCTTTCCGCCGGGTGTCGGACGAGCCAATATTGCGCGGCACGCGTGATCCGCTGACGGTTGATGGCGGCATGGGTAAGATATTCGTCAGCGTCCCGGGCGCGTGCCTTGACCTCGACAAAGGCGATAGTGCCACTCTTTTCGACCACTAGGTCGATTTCGCCCACTGGCGTTTTGAAGCGACGGTCGCGCAACCGATAGAATTTGAATTGCAGGAACAGCGCCGCCAGCGCTTCGCCGCGATGACCGCGGCGCTCGGCCTTGACCCGCTTCCTACTGGGCGTTCTTGAGGGCGAGCGCGGCATCGTAAACTTCCTTGCGCTTGAGGCTGAAGCGCGCGGCAATCTCATCGACCGCGGCGCGCAGCGGTTGCTCAGACATGGCTTCGACCAATGCCGCCTGCCAATCAGCGGTGTCGGGCGCGGCGGGTTCGGCGGCGCCCGCCACGACAATGACGGCTTCGCCCTTGGTGCTCTCCTCGCTGAATTGGCCGGCCAATTCGGCGAGCGGGCCCCGGAAGGTGCGCTCGAAGCGCTTGGTCAATTCAAGCGAGACGGCGGCCTGCCGGTTGCCCAGCACATCGCGCATGCTGGCTAGGCAGGCGGCGAGGCGCCTGGGCGATTCATAGAACACCAGCGTTTCACGTGAATCCTTGAGTTTTTCAAGTGCATTGGTCCGAGCGCCCGCCTTGGGCGGCAGGAAGCCGTGAAAGGTGAAGGCGTCGGTGGGCAGGCCGACCACCACCAGCGCCGAGAGCAGCGCCGAAGCACCGGGGATGGGAAAGACCGGGAGGGTCTGTTCGGCCAGCGTCCGGATCAGCGGAAAACCGGGGTCGGAGAGCAGGGGGGTGCCCGCATCGGAAATCAGGGCAATGGCCGCTCCCGCCGCCACGCGCGATGCGATCGCCTCTGCCTTGTCGCGCTCATTGTGCTCGTGCAGCGCCTGGCGCCGGCCCTTGATGCCGTAATGGTCGAGCAGTTTGGCCGAGGTGCGCGTATCTTCGCACAGCACCAGCTCGGCGGCGGCCAGGGTTTCCAGCGCCCGCAGGGTGATGTCGCGCAGGTTGCCGATGGGGGTGGCGACGACATAAAGGCCCGGCGCCAGGGGCGGGGCTTCGAACCTGGTGCCGGCGATGAAATAGTCCCTTTGCGCCTCACTCATCGCCTGCCCCCTACGCGTCTCAAACTTTGGTTAACCATATGCGGCGACCTTGTTAACACATTGTGAGCATTTGCAGCGGCATCGGATGAAAATGGAGGACAAGGGAGCAAGATGGAGCCGCCGGGCGGTCATGGCAGGCCTCGCCTCGGCGCTGGCCGCCTGTTCTCCGGGCGGTCTGCAATGGGGGTCGCGCTCCTTCTCGCTGCCCTGGGCGGGTGATGGCGCCAACACTGGCGGCCTGCCCCCGATCGCCAGTGCGCCAAAGGAACAGTTCGGGCGCGGTCGCGTCAATGTCGCGCTCTTGCTTCCGCTCTCGGGCAATGCGGCGCTGAGCCAATTGGGCACGGCGCTGGCCAATGCGGCAAAGCTCGCTATTCAGTTTATCGAGGCCAATCCCAATATCGGGGAGAACATCACCATTTCGCTGCGCGACACTGGCGACAGCGCGGCAGGGGCGACCAGCGCCGCCAATGCCGCCGTGGCCGAAGGCGTCAAGCTGATCCTGGGGCCGGTGACGGCCGAACAGGTGAGCGCCGCCGGCCAGGTGGCGCGGACGGCCAATGTTCCGCTGATCGGATTTGCCAATAACAGCGCGGTCGCGATGCCGGGCGTCTATGTGCTCAACATATTGCCCGAGACCGAAATGAAGCGCGCAGTGCGCTATCTGCGCGACCAGGGGCGGCGCGGGCCGGCGGGCATCTTCCCGGCAACGCCCTATGGCGAGGCGCTGGCCACGGCCTTCCGGCAACAGGCCATCGCCGCCGGATTCAATCCCGGCGCGGTCTATACCTTCTCCGCTATCAGCGAAGCCCAGCAGATCATGGACCAGGCCAAGCCGCTGGTTGAACGCGGAGCGATCGATGCGCTCGTCATGCCCGACCGGGCCAGCGCCCCAGCCTTTGCCAGCCTGTTGGCACAGGCTGGCGCCACCACTGAAACGGTGCAATTGGTCGGCTCGGCCGATTGGGCCAATGATCCCGCCTTGCTGGGCAATCCGGCACTGGCCGGGGCGATCTTTCCGGCTGTGGACGAGGCCGGGCTCAATGCCATTCGCGCCGATTATGCAGCTCGTTTTGGGACCAATCCGCCGCAAATGGCGACCATTGTCTATACCGCCACCATCCTGGCCAATGTGAACACCCTTTCGCTGGCCACCCCGCCTTACGAATCAAGCCTGCTCACCAACCCCGCCGGTTTTGCGGGCCGCGACGGATTGTTCCGGCTTCACGCCAATGGGCGGAGCGATTATGCGCTGGTGATCAGGCAGATCAATGCGGGTGGGGCGACGCGCACCGTGGATGGGGCGAAGCTCTAGCCAAGAATGTCCCGGCTCGGGATGCGGCTGACCCCTGCCGCTTCCATATCGGCCCAGGCCTGTTCCAGAGACCCATTGGCATCGATGGCGCGGGTGGCGTCTTCGATGACGGTGACGTCAAAGCCCCCGGCGGCGCCGTCCAGCGCCGTCCAGGCGACGCAGAAATCCGTCGCCAGTCCGACCACGAACAACCGTCCTACATCGCGTTCGCTGAGATAGCCGGCCAGACCGGTCAGCGTTTCCCGGTCCGCCTCCTGGAAACCGGAATAGCTGTCGATCGCCTTGTTATAGCCCTTGCGGATGATGAGCTGGGCATGGGGGATATTGAGATCCCGGCTCAGCTCGGCCCCCCTGGTCTGCCACACACAATGGTCTGGCCAGAGCACCTGGGTGCCATAGTCGAGCTCGATCGTCTCGAAGGGCGCCTTGCCTTCATGCTGGCTGGCAAAGGAAATATGGTCGGCCGGGTGCCAGTCCTGGGTGAACACGACATTGCGGAACCGGGTCGCCAGCTTGTTGACCAGCGGCACGATTTCATCGCCTCCCGCCACCGCCAGGCTTCCGCCAGGCAGGAAATCATATTGCACATCGACAACGACGAGCACGTCCTGGGGTGTAACGGCGATGGTCATGCGTCGGGGTTCTCCAGCTCTATCCATTCGGCCCGGACCAGCCCGCGCACCGAATTGCCCAGCCAGATTGCATCGGCGGCGCGCAAATCGGCAAGCCCAAGCACGCGCTCTTCTGCCTTGCCGGTGGCGAGCAGCTCGGCGCGCAGCGTGCCGGGCAGCACGCCAGAGCTCAGCGGCGGGGTGAAGAGTCCACCCTCGCGCTCGACGAAGACATTGGTGAACGAGCCTTCGGTCACTTCTCCGCGTTCATTGGTGAACACCAGCTCATCCAAGCCATGCGCCTCATGCGCCCGCTGGCGCGGCACATCATAAAAGGCACGATTGGTGGTCTTGTGCGCCAGCCAGATACTCGCAGACTCCAACGCCTCTTTGGCAATGGTGAAGCGGAATTTGTCCGGGATTGGCGGCAGGGGCATGGCGCCGAGGTCGAAACCGTCGTCGGACAGGGTCAACCGCACCCGCATGGGTCCGGTCCAGTCCAGCGCATGCGCTGCCAGGCAGGCCAGGGCATCCTCGCGCGTCGCCATCAGGTTGAAATAGGTCGCCGACGCCATCAGGCGATCAAGATGCCGCTCCAACAGCTCATAGCCTTGGTCCGGCGTCCATTTGAAGGTTTCGATCAGCGTGACCGGCGGGGCGGGGTCGGACAGGAAAGTCAATTTGAGCAGTGCCTCCTCATATTCATCGCGCGCCGCCGAATCAGCGACAATACCGCCGCCAATGCCAATTTCGCCGCGGCCCTGGCTGTCGATCACCGCGGTGCGGATCGCCACGTTGAAGGCAAAATCGCCGGTCGGGGCGAGATAACCGATAGAGCCGGTATAAAGCCCACGCGGGGCCTGTTCGAGCTCATGGATGATTTCCATGGCCCGCAATTTGGGCGCGCCGGTGATCGAACCGCAGGGAAAGAGATTTTCCAGCACCTCGAAGAAGCCCACACCCGGGCGCATTTGCGCCTTTATCCCCGAGGTCATGGTGTGGAGGCTGCGATAGGTCTCCACGGTAAAGAGGTCCGTCACCTCAACCGAGCCGGTTCGGGCAATGCGCCCCAGATCGTTGCGCAGCAGGTCAACGATCATCAGGTTTTCCGCGCGGTTTTTTTCATCGGCGGCCAGGGCGGCCCGACCGGCCGCGTCTTCGGCAAGGGTTCGCCCGCGCCGGCGCGTGCCCTTCATCGGCCGGGCGCTGAGCTCATCGGCAACCAAGGAAACAAAAAGCTCGGGCGAGCGGGACAGCACCTGGTGATCCCCGGCATCGAGATAGGCGCCAAAAGCGGTCTGCTGGCTCTGCGCCAGGCGGCGATAGAGGCCCAGCGCATGCCCCTCAAGCGTGAAGCGGGCCTTGAAGGTCAAATTGACCTGGTAGCTGTCGCCGGCGGCAATCAGCGCCTTGACCCGCTCGAAGGCTTTTTCATAGTCCGCAAAGCTGGGAACGGGGCGGACCGAGATGGCCCGGCCATCGGGCGCCTCGGCCAGAAGCTGCCGCACCTGGTCGGCTCCGGGCCGCTGTGGTCCTTCGTAGAGTCCGAACCAGAGCAGCGGGGTCTTGCTGCACGCGGGGAGCAACGCCTCCAGCCGCTCCTCGAAAATATAGCCCAGTTCATAGGCCAGGTAGCCGGCGGCCCACAGCCCGTCCCGGCCGGCCTCGGCGATCCGTGTCAGGGCGGCCCTGGCTTCCGCGGCTGAATGGGCGACCAGCACCTCGCGCGGGGCACTGAACAGCAGGTTCTGGCCATCAGAGCTCAGATTGTCATGCAGCAAGAGGGTGCCGGGCGTCATCATGTTGCGCTCATAGGCTGTTTGTTCGCCTGGGGGAATCATCCAATGCAGGCCGGTGCATTATCGGGGAAGCGGGAAATTCCCCAATACGCGCGCTTGAAGCGTTCATGACACCCCCCTATATACGCCCCGAGGCCCCGCAAGGGGCGACTTCACAACCTATGAGGGACCCCGGCCCATCGGGCCAGGAAGCTGCTTTCCTTGAGAGGGCTTTAATCGCGGGTTCGCTGAGAAAGAGGCAGAGTAATGGCTAAAGTCATCGGTATCGACCTGGGTACCACCAATAGCTGCGTTGCCGTCATGGACGGCACCAACCCCAAGGTGATCGAGAACGCTGAGGGCGCCCGGACCACCCCGTCCATGGTCGCCTTTTCCAAGGATGGCGAGCGTCTCGTCGGCCAGCCGGCCAAGCGCCAGGCCGTCACCAATCCGGAAAATACCCTGTTTGCCGTCAAGCGCCTGATCGGCCGCCGCTATGAGGACAAGACCGTCGAGAAGGACAAGGGTCTGGTTCCCTACAAGATCATCAAGGCCGACAATGGCGACGCGTGGGTGGAAGCCTCGGGCGACAAGTACTCGCCCTCGCAGATTTCCGCCATGGTGCTGCAGAAGATGAAAGAAACCGCCGAGAGCTATCTCGGTGAGACCGTCACGCAGGCTGTCATCACCGTTCCGGCCTATTTCAACGACAGCCAGCGCCAGGCGACCAAGGACGCTGGCAAGATCGCCGGCCTTGAAGTGCTGCGCATCATCAACGAACCGACCGCGGCGGCGCTGGCCTATGGTCTGGACAAGAAGAACTCGGGCACCATCGCGGTCTATGACCTTGGCGGCGGTACCTTCGACGTCTCTATCCTCGAGATCGGCGACGGCGTGTTCGAGGTGAAGTCCACCAATGGCGACACCTTCCTGGGTGGTGAAGACTTCGACATGCGTCTGGTCGACTATCTGGCCGACGAGTTCAAGAAGGAGCAGGGTATCGACCTGCGCAGCGACAAGCTCGCCTTGCAGCGTCTCAAGGAAGCTGCCGAAAAGGCCAAGATCGAACTCTCGAGCTCAACCCAGACCGAAATCAACCTGCCCTTCATCACCGCCGACTCCTCGGGCCCGAAGCACCTGACCCTCAAGCTCAGCCGCTCCAAGCTCGAATCGCTGGTGGAAGACCTGATCACCCGCACCATCGAGCCGTGCAAGCAGGCCATGAAGGATGCTGGTGTTTCGGCCAGCCAGATCGACGAGGTTGTGCTGGTGGGCGGCATGAGCCGCATGCCCAAGGTGCAGGAAGCGGTCAAGCAGCTGTTCGGCAAGGAGCCGCACAAGGGCGTGAACCCGGACGAAGTGGTGGCGCTGGGCGCCGCCATTCAGGGCGGCGTGCTGCAGGGCGATGTCAAGGACGTGCTGCTGCTCGACGTGACCCCGCTCTCGCTGGGCATTGAAACCCTGGGTGGCGTGTTCACCCGCCTGATCGACCGCAACACCACCATCCCGACCAAGAAGAGCCAGACCTTCTCGACCGCCGAGGACAATCAGAACGCGGTGACCATCCGCGTCTTCCAGGGCGAGCGTGAAATGGCGGCCGACAACAAGCTGTTGGGTAATTTCGACCTGGCCGGCATTCCGCCCGCACCCCGTGGCGTGCCGCAGATCGAGGTGACCTTCGACATCGACGCCAACGGCATCGTCAATGTGTCGGCCAAGGACAAGGGCACCGGCAAGGAACAGCAGATCCGCATCCAGGCCTCGGGTGGTCTTTCGGACGCCGATATCGAGCAGATGGTCAAGGACGCCGAGGCCAATGCCGAGGCGGACAAGAAGAAGCGCGAGGCCGTGGAAGCCAAGAACCAGGGCGAATCGCTGGTCCACTCGACCGAAAAGTCGTTGGCCGATTATGGCGACAAGGTTTCCGCCGAGGACAAGGCCGCCATCGAGACCGCCATTGCCGATCTCAAATCGGTGCTGGAAGGCGACGATGCCGAAGCCATCAAGGAAAAGACCGCAACCCTGGCGGAAGCCTCGATGAAGCTGGGCGAGGCCATGTACAAGGCCAGCCAGGCCGAAGCCGAAGCCAAGGCCAATGGCACCGATGATGATGGCGATGACGACGTGGTCGACGCCGACTTCGAAGAGGTCAAGGACGGCGACGACGACAAGAAGTCGGCGTAAGCTTGCACTGAACGAATAGTTCAAAGCCCCGGTGGAGACACCGGGGCTGTTTTGTTCTGATATCATTCGCTCGCTGGCTCCATGGCCTTCCTTGTCGGCCAAGTTCGGTCCGCCGGCCGAATTCGCCGTTTGGGCACG
Organism: Devosia marina; assembly: GCF_009758415.1. Taxonomy (GTDB): domain Bacteria; phylum Pseudomonadota; class Alphaproteobacteria; order Rhizobiales; family Devosiaceae; genus Devosia; species Devosia marina. The sequence continues at coordinate 265,988 of NZ_WQRF01000002.1, forward strand.
CCTCAAAGTTTCACGTGAATCCAGTGCGGTTGATCCATCCCGTTCCCCTTGCTAAGAGGCGCACGCCTGCCCATATGCGGGTTTGAGCGCCGGCCTAGCCGGCCTTTCTTCATTGCAATCCAGCGCGACGACCAGACCGGCGCGACCGACAAAGAGAGTTCAACTTGGCCAAACGCGATTTCTATGAGGTGCTTGGCTGCCAGAAGGGTGCCGATGATGGCGCTCTCAAGAGCGCCTATCGCAAGCTCGCCATGCAGTTTCACCCCGACCGCAATCCGGGCAATGAAGACGCCGAGCACAAGTTCAAGGAAATCAACGAGGCCTACGACACCCTCAAGGATCCGCAAAAGCGCGCGGCCTATGACCGGTTTGGCCATGCCGCCTTTGAAAATGGCGGCGGGCCGCGTGGTGGTCCGGGCTTCGGGCCGGAATTCGCCTCCTCCATGTCCGACATCTTCGAAGACATCTTCGGCGATTTCATGGGCGGTGGTGCCGGCCGGCGGGGCGGTGGCGGCGCGGCGCGCATGCGCGGCTCGGATCTGCGCTACAATCTCGAAATCACGCTCGAAGAGAGCTTTGAAGGGCGCACCGTCGAGATCGACGTGCCGACCCTGGCCACCTGCGAAACCTGCGACGGGGCAGGGGCCAAGCCGGGTACCGGCACCCATACCTGCCGGCAGTGCAATGGCCATGGCAAGGTGCGCGCCGCCCAGGGCTTCTTCACTATCGAGCGCACTTGCCCGGTCTGCCAGGGCCGCGGCCAGATGATGGATCAACCCTGCACCGATTGCGGTGGCCAGGGCCGGCGGCAGCAAAATCGCAAGCTCAGCGTCGACGTGCCCCAGGGCATCGAGGACGGCACCCGCATCCGCTTGGCCAATGAGGGCGAAGCCGGGGTACGCGGCGGTCCGCCGGGCGATCTTTACATTTTCGTCTCGATCAAGCCGCACCAATTGTTCCAGCGCGATGGCGCCGATCTGTATGCGCGCGTGCCCATCTCGATGACCACCGCCGCTTTGGGTGGCGAGTTCGAGGTGCCCACGCTGGACAATGCCCGCGCCAAGGTGAAAGTGCCGGCCGGCACCCAGCCGGGCCAGCGTGTCCGCCTCAAGGGCAAGGGCATGCCGGTGCTGCGGAGCAAGGATGTCGGCGATCTCTATGTGCAGCTCGACATCGAGACACCGCAAAATCTGAGCCGCAAGCAGCGCGAACTGCTCGAGGAATTTGCCCGGCTCGAAACCGGCGAAACCAGCCCGACATCGGACGGTTTCTTCGACAAGCTCAAGAAAATGTTTGAGGCTTGAGCCCGACCGCTGCGCGGCCAAATCGCGCCAGTGGCGCGATTTCCCGGCTCAAGGCTCGAAGAGCTATGCTCGCACGGCACGAAATCGCCGCGCACCTGATGGCCCGCCGGTCCGCGCGCATCCGTCACAGGTCTGGGGGACCAAGCCGTGCATGACATTGTCCTGACCTTTGACGACAATTTCTGGGGCCCGGCCTATGCGACCATGCGATCGCTTTGCCTGACCAGCACCGACCCCACCGCGCTGCGTTTCCATGTCTTTCACACCGGGCTCAAGTCGGACAATCTGGCGATCATCCAATCCATTGCCGATGACTATGGCGCCGCGCTGCATCTGACCGATCTCCAGCAAAGCGACATTCTGGGCGCCCGGATTGCCGCCTTCCCGCGCATTCGCATGAAGCGGCTCAATCCGATCGTCTATGTGCGCCTGTTCCTCAGTGAATTGCTGCCGGCCGGGACGAAACGGGCGCTCTATATCGACGCTGACACCTTTGTCCGCAATCCGATCGAAAAGCTTTTCGCCATCGATATGCAGGGCAAGGTGATTGCCGCCGTGTTGCAGCCGGACCGCATGCATTGCGTTGCCGGGCGCGACCTTTCGGCCCGGTCGAGTCTTTCCATGGCCGAGCCCTATTATAATGCCGGGGTGATGCTGATTGATCTCGAGCGCTATGCAGCGGTCGACTTCATCGCCGGCCTCAAGGGGCTTCCGGCAGCCGAACTTGAGCAGTTCTACTACGATCAGGACATTCTCAATTACGTCCTTAAAGGGCAGTTCCTCGAGCTTGACCCACGCTGGAACATGCAGAATCCCGAGCCGGCGCATGAAGTGTTCGACCCGCACATCCTGCATTATTCATCCGACAGCCGCCCCTGGTGGCCCTGGGCGCGCGTGGCCTTCAAGCAGACCTATCGGCACCTGATGACCAACGCGCATTATTATCGCTACCAGCGCGAGCAATATTGGCGGCTGCTTCGGCGGTTGTTGCGGCTGGGTTAGGGCAGGCGGCGCTCGGCGGCCTGCAGCTCGCCGACAAGATCGGCAATGGCGGTTTCTGCCGCCGCCTCGATATCCTCCAGCGCCGTGCCGTAGGGCACTTCCAGACCCAGCCGCTTGGATGGATCGTCGTCCCAGACAAAGGACACAAAGCTCTTTTTCTGCGCGATGTCGTGGCTGAGATGGGTGATGGTCATCGTCTTGGCCATGGCGATTGTCCTCTTCGACTGGCGGGGCCGGGGCGACCCATCGCGGCCGCACCCGTAGGCTCTGGACGATTATTCGGACGGGAACTTGGTCATGTCCATCCAGACATATTCCCATATGTGGCCGTCGATATCGGCAATGGCGCGCGAATACATGAAGCCGTAATCATCCGGATCGCGCTGTTCGGTGCCGCCGGCCTTGAGCCCGGCCTCGGCAATGGCGTCCACCTCTTCGCGGCTATCGCGCGAGAGGGCATAGAGAGCGCCGATCTGGCTTGTTGCGTCGGGAACGGGCTGTTTGGAAAAGCTCTCGAACTTCTCATGGGTGAGAAGCATCACATAGATGGTGTCGCTGATGACGATGGAGGCCGCCGTTTCATCGGTGAACTGCGGATTGTGCTCAAAACCCAGCGCCTTGTAATAGGCCATGGCGGCAGCCAGATCGCGCACGGGCACGTTGATGAAGATCGAGGTGGTCATCGGGTTTCTCCCTGGAACATTGTGTCGGACAGACAGGAGCACATGCCCCCGCCAATTCACTTGCACCAACGAACCGGTCACGTCACTTTCGACATTCTTGATTATTCCGGAGGCAATATGAAGACGGCACTTACCCTGTCGGGGTCGATCCGCAAGGGGTCCTATAACCGCATTCTGCAACAGCATATGGGCCGCAAGCTTACCCAGGCCGGGGTTGCGGTGACCGAAATCAGCCTCAAAGATTTCGACATGCCGATCTTCAATGAAGACCTTGAACCCGACCATGTGCCGGAGACCGCCGTCAAACTGGCCGAGATGTGGCGCAGCCACGACATCGTCTTTATCGCCACACCCGAATATAATGGCGGGGTGCCGCCGCTCCTGGTCAACACCGTGACCTGGCTCTCACGCCAGAAGCCGAGCGTCTTTCGCCATGCCGTCTTCGGCATTGGCGGTGTCTCTTCAGGAAAGTATGGTACCATATGGTCCTTGAGCCACCTGCGTGACAGCCTCACCAAGGTCGGCACGCTGATCGTGCCGACCCTGCTCGGCATCGGTCCGGCAGAAGCGGCATTCGACGAGAACGGCGATCCGCTGGAACCGGCGATCAACCGCAAGGTCGACCAGATGGTCACCGAATTGACCCATTTCAGCCGGGGATAGAATTGCGCGCGCTCTACCTCACCCACCCTCAGGTCCGGATCGATGCGGCCATCCCGGTGCCGCTCTGGGGCCTGTCGGATCTGGGTCGGGCGCGCACCGAGGCCTTTGTGACGCGCGGCGTGGTGCCCGACGGCGCGATCATCTTTTCGAGCCGTGAAACCAAGGCGCTGCAAATGGCCGAGCTGATCGCAGCGGCGGCCGGAACCCCGGTGCTGGCCGATCACCAGATGGGCGAGAATGACCGCTCCGCCACCGGCTTTCTGCCACCGGCGCTGTTCGAGGAAACGGCAGACCGTTTCTTCGCCTTTCCCCAGCAGAGCATTGAGGGCTGGGAGCGCGCCATCGATGCGCAGGCGCGGATCGTCTCAACCATCCGCACCGCCTGCGCATCGGTGCCCGCCAATGGGGTGGCGGTGTTCTGCGGCCATGGCGCCGTTGGTACCCTGCTCAAGTGCAGGCTGGGCAATCGCCGGATTTCGCGGGAGGAGGATCAGGGCCATATCGGCGCGCCCGGCGGTGGCAATGGTTTTGTCTTCGACCTCGCCGCCAAACAGCTGCTGACCGACTGGACACCGATGGAAGAAGTCACGCCGGACTGGTTTGCGTGATGAACTCTACCGCCCCGTCCAGTCCTCCAGCCCGAACAGCTCCAGCGCATCGTTGAGCGCCGGGGTCAGCCGGTCGAGCCGCTCGTTCTCTCCCACGACATCGCGCAGCCGCATCGGGCCGGCCATCGGCACGGCGGCCACCAGCGCGGCCCCCGCTGCGCTCAAAGATACATTGCGGGCCCGCCGGTCCTCGGGATTGGTGCGCACCTGGCACAGGCCCTTGCGGCGTAGATCGTCAATCGCCTGGCCCAGCGTTGCCGGATGCGCCAGGAGCGCCTTGCGCAAGGCGGCAAGCGGAATATGGGGGCGTTCGGACACGATATGCAGCACCGCCAATTGCAGCGTGGTGATCTTGTGGTCGCGCTTGAGCGCGGCTTCAAAAGCCTTGAGCGCGCTGTCGAGCCGCATCCAGGCCACCATGGCCGCCAATGCCTGTTGCTGCATGAGGAAATCCGGAAAACATGAGCAGAAAGCGGCTTGATATGATGTCATAGCACTGCGCCGCAAGGTCATTATGCCAGCATAGTATCGAAGGAAATGCTTGCGCTCGGGGGCGGGCTATGCGAGCGGAGAACAAATCAGCGAAAGGATGGGAATCATGGCTGGCCAGTTGATCGTGGGCCTCGACGTTTCGTCTCGCGCACGCGCCGAAGAAATCGTTTCGCTGCTGGGCGACAGCGTCGATTTCTACAAGATCGGCTATCAGTGCTTTTATGGCGCCGATGGCTTCAATCTGGGCAAGGCTCTGCTCGCGGCCGGCAAGAAGGTGTTCTTCGATCTCAAACTGCTCGATATCGACAATACGGTCGAAAAGGGCGTGGCGGCCATTGCCGAGACCGGCGCCACCATGCTGACCGTCCATGCCTATCCCAAAGCCATGCGCGCCGCCCAGAAGGGCGCCGAGGGCTCAGGCCTTTGCGTGCTCGGCGTCACCGTCCTCACCTCTATGGACGACGTGGATGTCAAGGACGCCGGCTATGCCCGCGATGCGGCCGGGCTTGTCGCCCTGCGCGCCCAGCAGGCCCGCGAAGCCGGCATTGGCGGCGTGGTCGCCTCCGCCCATGAGGCCGAAATGGTCCGCACCATTGTGGGGAAGACCATGGCCATCGTCACCCCCGGCATCCGACCCGCCGGCGCTGATCTGGGCGATCAGAAACGCGCCACGACCCCCGGCGACGCCCTCAGCGCCGGCGCCAGCCACCTCGTCGTCGCCCGCCCGATCATCGCTGCACCCGACCCGGCCGCAGCGGCGAAGGCAATCCTGGCGGAGATGGGGGGGAAGCGGGTGAGCGTGGCTTAGATCAGTTCAAGCGGGAAGGGCGTCGGCTGCCAATGGGGTTCTAGACCGAGCTTTTCGACTCGTTGTGCTTCCCATCGATGCAATTGTGCTCGCCAACGCAAACGGTCGTCACCCCGCCAAACCGTGCTTCTGGCTCAGCTCTTCGAGATCGAGCTGGGGGCGGGCGCCGATATGGGTGATGACTTCGGAGGCAGCGAGACACCCGGTCTTGAGCGCTGCATCCATGGTCTGGCCGCGCGCCAGGCCGAGCAGGAACCCCGAGGCAAACAGATCCCCGGCGCCGGTGGCGTCCACCACCTTGTCGACCGGGAAGGCAGGGACCGAAACCACTTCGCCGTTGAACACGGCCATGGCGCCCTCGGCGCCCATGGTGATGGCGGCGACTTCGGCGTCCTTGGCGATTTCGCGCACCGCTTCGCCCAGATCATCGGTCTGATAGAGCGATTTGATCTCATTCACATTGGCAAAGACATAGTCGATGGTCTTGGAGCGGATCAGATCGAGGAACTCGGCACGGTAGCGGTCGACGCAGAACGGGTCCGACAGGGTAAAGGCGGCGGCGCGTTCGTTCTTGTGGGCGTAATGGGCGGCCAGCACGAAGGCCTTCTTGGCTTCCACCGGATCCCACAGGAACCCTTCCATATAAGTGATGGCGGCACCTCCGATTTCATCGGGATGGATATCGCGCTCGGTCAGTTCGTGGCAGGCGCCGAGATAGGTGTTCATGGTCCGCTCGCCATCTTCGGACACGAAAATCATCGAGCGGGCGGTCAGCGCGCCGTTCTTGAGGCGCGAGGTGTTGTAATGCACGCCGATTTCGGTGAGATCGGTTTCGAACACATCGCCCAGCGGATCATCGGCCACCTTGCCGATAAAGGCAGCGCGGCCACCCAGCGAGGCGACGCCGGCGGCGGTATTGGCGGCCGAACCGCCCGAGATCTGTTCGCGGCCCAGCGGCATCTTGGCATAGAGGTCTTCGGCCCGATCGGTATCGATCAGGTGCATGATGCCCTCTTTCATGCCCTCGCGCTCGATGAAGCCGGGTTCCACCGGGGCGATGATGTCGACAATCGCATTACCGATGGTCAACACGTCGAAGCGGGTCTGGGTCATGTGCGGGCGTGTCCGGCGTTGGGGAAAAGGCCGTGGGCCGGTTTAGAGCATGATGACGGCCGGGGCAATTGTTTTGGCCGCTGTGCTCCGGGGCGGGCGCACGCCGCGACGACCAGCCGGACGCCGTCCTAAAGCGAGGATATAATCTCTTCCACCAGCGCCTCGGTATCTTCGCCCGAGCGGATGGCGATCTGCCCGTCGAGCAGCAATACGGCCAGGCCATGCACTTTGGCCCAGGCCGCCAGCGCCCGGATCCGGCTCTTGTCGAGATCGCCCCCCACCAGATGGCGCAGCGTATCAAAGGCCGCATCGGCCGCCATGCGCAGGCCGGGGCGGGAATCCTTCTTCAGTTGCGGCGAGAACATCAGGCGGAACAAATTCGCATTCTGCAGTGCAAAGACCACATAGGTCTTGCCCATCGCCGCCATGGGGTCATCCGGCTGGCTCGCGGCCACCGCCTCCATACGCGCGGCAAAGCGCTGGAAGCCGGTTACAGCCAGGGCTTCGAGCAGCGCCGCGCGGCTGTCGAAATGCCGATAGGGCGCCGCCGGAGAGACCCCCACCGCCCGCGCCAGATCGCGCAGGCCCAGCCCGGCCTCGCCCTGCTGTTCGAGAATGACCAGCGCCGCCTCAAGCAGGGCCTGGCGCAGATTGCCGTGATGATAGGGACTGTTCGATGATGTTGACATTGATCACATAGTAAAGCAGATATGTATGCACTGATTACATACATTGGGGCAAAGCGCAAATGCTCGACCTGATCCTGGCCTCGACCCACCATCTGGCCGTCTTCATCCTGGTGGCCTTGTTTGCTGCCGAATTCGCGCTGGTGCGCCCCGGCCTTTCGGGGCCGCGCCTCAAGCAGTTGACCCGCATCGATGCGGCCTATGGCGCGGTCGCCGGCATCGTCATAATCGTGGGCATTATCCGCGTCATCTTCGGCGCGGTGGGCTATGAATATTACATCGGCAATCAGGCCTTCTGGGGCAAGATGACAGCCTTTCTCGTTATGGGTCTGCTGACGATTCCGCCGACCATGGCGTTTCGCCGCTGGGCCAGGGCGGGCGCCGAGCAGGCCGATTATGCCCCGCCGGCCAGCGAGATTTCGGCAAATCGGCGCTTCATCCATTTGCAGGCCGGCGTGCTGTTGCTGATCCCGATCTTTGCCGCCGCCATGGCCCGGGGCTATGGGGGGTGACCCTTTGCACCTCTCCCTCTGGGGGAGAAGGCCACCCGCAGGGGCGGGTGTGGGGCCTATCGCCCCATGGGCAGCGGGGTCTTGGGCTCAAACCGGCACCAGTCAGCAATCGGGCAGCGCCAGCATTCGGGCTTTCTGGCCTTGCAGATATAGCGGCCATGCAGGATCAGCCAGTGATGCGCGTGCAGCATGAAGCGCTCTGGCACTTGTTTGGTCAGGACCGTCTCGACATCGAGCGGGGTCTTGCCTGGCGCCAGACCGGTGCGATTGCTGACCCGGAATAGATGCGTGTCGACCGCAATAGTGGGCTGCTTGAAATAGATATTGAGCACCACATTGGCGGTCTTGCGTCCGACTCCGGGCAAGGCCTCGAGCGCGGCGCGGTCCGGCGGCACCTCGCCACCATGTTTTTCGATCAGGATCTGGCTGAGGGCGAAGACATTCTTGGCCTTGCCGCGGTAGAGCCCGATCGTCTTGATCAATTCGGTGATTTGCTCGATCCCCAGCGCCACCATGGCAGCCGGCGTGGGGGCCAGCTCGAACAGGCGCTTGGTGGCCTTGTTGACCCCCACATCGGTGGCCTGGGCCGAAAGCACCACCGCCACCAAGAGGGTGAAGGCGTTGACATAGTCAAGTTCGCCCTTGGGTTCGGGTTCGATCTGGTGGAAACGGGCGAAAATCGCCTCGGCATCGGCCCGGCCCAGTTTCTTCACTTTTTTGGCAGTCGCCATTCTCTCGGCCTCATTTCTCTGCCAGTATTTCGGCCAAGAGGAACTGCGATGCAAGTCACCACGACCACCCCACTGTTTGCGGCAACCCTGCGACCGGACCGGTCGCTACGCATGGCTGGTGGCTGGCTGGCCCTGGTGCTGGCGGCCATTGTGGCGGCGCCGTTTCTGCTCGCCCTGCCCGAGTTTCTCGTACCGGGCCTGTCGGCCTTTGCCATCGGCACCGCGGGTCTGGCGGCCATGAGCGTGCGGCAGGCGCGGCAACGCCGGATCAGCCAGCAGGTGACGCTCTGGGCCGACCAGATCGAAATCGCCACAACCCGGCCAGGCGTGGAAAAGACGCTTGAGCGCTTCGACCCGACAGAGGTGCGTTTGCGGCTAGAACGCGACAGCTTCGAGCGCACCACCGGCATCTATCTGCGCGCCGCGGATCGTGAAATCGCGCTCGGGCCTTTTCTCTCCACCGCCGACAAGTCGAGTTTTGCCAAAGCCTTCGGCGCAGCCTTGCGCAAGGCCCGCCGCGCCCGCTGACACGGCCCCGATGCCGTCAAATCCGGGTCGCTCTGTCCCTCGCCAGGCGCTACGACCATCCGGAGTTTTCCAGTGAAAGACCCGGACATGAACCAGCATCTGACGCTGACGCCGGACAGCGATTACGACACCATCCGCGCCGCCATCCGCTATCTGAGCAAAAACGGTCCTGATACCACGGACCTTGGTCGTTTCGCCCGCGCGCTGGGGCTTACCGAGCGGCAATTGACCGATCTGTTCCGGCGCTGGTGCGGCCTTTCTCCCAAGAGCTTTGCCCAGGCCGTGGCGCTCGATCATGCCAAGAGCCTGCTGCGCGACAAGGCTAGCGTACTTGACGCAACCTATGAGGTGGGTCTGTCCTCGACCTCGCGCCTGCATGATCTGTTCGTCACCTATGAGGCCATGCCGCCCGGCGTGTTCCGCGCGGGCGGCGCCGGCATCGACATGTTCTGGGGCGTGGCTCCGTCACCCTTCGGCTTGGCCGTGGTCACCGCCACCGATTACGGCATTTCCGGGCTGGGCTTTGCCGATGCGCAAACCAGCGTCGACGCTGCCTTTGCCGACTTGGCCAATCGTTGGCCCAGAGCGCGCTTCCAGCGCGACGACAAGCGCATCGCCCCACTGGTCGCCGGCATTTTCGAACCCGCGCGCTGGTCACCTGACCAGCCGGTGCGCGTCGTGCTGATCGGCACCGATTTCGAGGTGAAGGTCTGGGAAACGCTGCTCAAGATTCCCTGCGGCCAGGCGACAACCTATTCGGATGTCGCGCGGACTATCGGGCGGCCCACCGCCTCACGCGCGGTCGGGGCGGCAGTGGGCAAGAACCCGATCAGCTTCGTCGTGCCCTGCCACCGCGTGGTGGGCAGTTCAGGCGCACTGACCGGCTATCACTGGGGCGTGCCGCGCAAGCGGGCGATCCTGGGCTGGGAAGCCGGCGTGATCTCGGCGGCGCATTAGCCGCCTGTCGCCACTGGCACTGCTGCGCATACCATCGGGTATCATCGCGCGCGCCCAAGCCATTCGAGCACAGACAGCTCTCATGGCCTTCGGCCCTGCCATTCGAGCACAGCTCTCATGGCCTTCGGCCCTGCCATTCGAGCACAGCTCTCATGGCCTTCGGCCCTGCCATTCGAGCACAGCTCTCATGGCCTTCGGCCCTGCCATTCGAGCACAGCTCTCATGGCCTTCTCGCCTCAAATCTCCCCACCGGGGAGATTTGCCCTGACGGGACGGCTCGAAGTTTCACGTGAATCGAGAAACCGGGGAACTTCCGGCACGGTCAGGCTTTGCCTCTTTGTTCACAAGGCAAGGCCAGCATGACGGATATCACCCGCGCCATTCTGATCGGCATTATTGCCATTGTCTCGCTGATGGTCGCCTGGCAGCTATCCGCCATCCTGCTGCTGGTCTTTGCCGGCATGCTTGTGGCCGCCTTGCTCGATGCCGCCGTCCGGCCGCTTGACAAAATCGTCCTGCTGCCCCGCGCCCTGATCGTCGTCGTGGTGACGCTGCTGATCGCCGGCCTGATCGCGGCTGGCCTGTCCTGGGGCGGGTTCAGCCTGTGGCAGGGCTTTGACGAGCTCTGGTCGATGATCAGCAAACAGGCCACCGAGCTCTATGAGCGTTTCGGCGAGGATCTGGGCGACCAGCTCTCGAGCGAGGGCAATTCAATCATGCAGGACCTTCTGCCCAACCCTGCGGACCTGTTCAGCCAGGCCGGGTCCATTTTTGGGCTGACCCTGGGCGTACTCGGCAATATCGTGATTATCGGCTTTCTCGGCCTGTTCTTTGCGATCAACCCGGCGGGCTACCGCGATGGCGTGCTGGTCTTGATACCGGCAAAACATCGCCAGCGCTGGAAAGACGCCTTCGACCACACCGGGCAAACGCTGCGGGGCTGGCTGGTCACCCAACTGGCAGTGATGATCCTGATCGGGTGCCTGGTCTTCACGCTGCTGACGCTGCTGGGCTCGCCCGATGCCCTGTTGCTCGGCCTGCTGGCCGGCTTTCTCAATTTCATACCCTATCTCGGGCCGGTCATTTCCGCTGTGCCAGTGCTATTAACCCTGGCCGGTCAGGACATGACAACACTCTGGATCGGTGCACTGGGTCTGCTGCTGATCCAGAATATCGAGGGCTATGTCATCACACCGCTGCTGCAGCAGCGCATCATCGAATTGCCGCCGGCCTGGTCCCTGACCATCATGGCTGTGATGGGGGTACTGTTCGGTCCGATGGGCGTGGCCCTGGCCACACCCCTGTTTGCTGTCAGCCGCACATTGACCCAGAAGCTCTACATCGAACCCCGAGATGCGGGCGACACCGGGCGGGGGCACAACGCCTAAAGCGTTACCCGCTCCACCAGCTTGCCGTCCGGTCCGATCTTGTAGATCGTCGGTTCGCCAGTGCCGATTTCGCGGGCCAGAATTTCGTCCGGGGTCAGCCCCTCAATGGCCATCACCAACGCACGCAAGGAATTGCCATGGGCGGCCACCAGCACGGTTTTGCCCGATTTGAGCAGCGGCAGGATTTCGGCCTCGTAATAGGGCAGGGTGCGCGCCGCGGTATCCTTGAGCGATTCACCACCCGGCGGGGGTACGTCGAACGAGCGGCGCCAGATGTGGACCTGCTCCTCGCCCCATTTTTCGCGTGCATCGTCCTTGTTCAGGCCCGCCAGATCGCCATAGTCACGCTCGTTGAGCGCAATATTGCGGATGATGGTGACGTTCTGGATGTCCATCTCTTCAAGCATCAGGTCCAGCGTGTGCTGGGCGCGGCGCAGGGCGGAGGTGTAGTAAAAATCCGGTTCGATGCCGGCCGCTTTTAGGCCCTTGCCGGTCGCGCGGGCTTCCTCGATCCCCTTTTCGGTCAGGCCCGGATTGCGCCAGCCAGTAAAGAGGTTCTTGAGGTTCCATTCGCTCTGGCCATGACGCACCAGGATCAGTGTTCCGCTCATGTCTTTTGGTCCCTTGGATCTGTGTTTCGTGGGAGGCCCTGTCACCAGGGCGCAAAAAATTCAGTCGGCAAGGCCGAGCACGTCGGCCATGGAATACAGCCCCGGCTGCTGCCCGGCAGCCCAGAGCGCCGCCTTCACCGCGCCATTGGCATAGATGGTGCGGTCCTGCGCCCGGTGGTTAAGTTCGATGCGCTCGGACTGTCCGGCCAGGATCACCATGTGATCGCCAATGACATTGCCGCCGCGCAGCGTGGCAAAGCCGATCGTGCCCGCTTCACGCGGTCCGGTATGGCCATCGCGCACCCGCACGGAATTGTCCTTCAAACTGATATTGCGGCCCCGCGCTGCGGCCTCGCCCAGCATCAAGGCGGTGCCCGAGGGTGCATCGACTTTTCTGTTGTGGTGCATTTCGAGCACTTCGACATCATAGTCGGCCAGCGCCCTTGCGGCCTTTTCGACCAGCACGGTCAGCGCCACCATGCCGGGAGAAAAATTTCCGGACTTGACGATCCGCGCGCCCGCTGCGCCAGCGTCAGCAATAGCGTCGTCATCGTCTTCGGTGCAGCCCGTTGTGCCAATGATGTGAATCAGCCCTTTTGCTGCGGCCTGCCGGGCCAGCGCCACGCTGGCAGCCGGCGCGGTAAAATCAATAATGGCATCAGCCTGGTCCAGAAGCGCCGTGGCATCATCGCTGACCGGCACGCCCAATGCGTCGAGGCCGGCCAGCGTCCCAGCATCCTTGCCGATGGCGGCCGAGCCGGACCGGTCCAGCGCGCCGACCAGCTCCACCCCGTCATGGGCGGCGATGGCGGCAATATTGGCAACGCCCATGCGCCCACCGGCTCCGGCCACGATAATGCGCAATCTGGTCATGCCATGAACTCCCTGTAATTGCCTTGCCCTATAGCAGCGCGTTGCCGCCCCGCCAACCGGGATGCCCGGAACCATCTGCCTGTGCTAGGATTCGGTAAAAGCAAGAAGAGAAAGTGGACCTGTCCATGAGCCTCACCAATGTGCTGGCCGGAATTGCTGTCGAAGATCTCGGGCATTCCCTGGTCTGGTATGAATATCTGTTCGGCCGTCCGGCCGATGCGCGCACCATGGTCGATGTGGCCGAATGGAAACTGCCCGGCGGCGGCTGGGTGCATGTGATGACCGATGAGGATCGGGCTGGCGCCAGCGTCTGCATGCTGATCGTCGATGACATCGCTGACGAGCTGGCGCGGCTCGAACTGCACGGTATCAAGCCGGTGGCCAAGGCGATCGGGGATTTCTTCAAGACCGCTAAGCTGCGCGATCCGGATGGGAACCTGATCATCCTCAGCCAGCCCCAGCAGGGCACGTATTAGGGCCCAACAAAACCGCGACGCGTACCCTCCCCCTTGCGGGGAGGGTAGCGGAGCTAGGGAGGGGGCCAAAGTGCACGATGCACTAGAGGCACCCCCACCCATCCTCCCCCGTCAAGGGGGAGGTGTCAGGTCGCGCGCGCTGAAGGCTCAAAGCCGTTTCAGCTTCACTTCCTCGACCCGGTGGTCCTTGCCCTTTTTGAGGATCAGGTCGGCGCGCCCGCGGGTGGGCAGCACGTTTTCGAGCAGGTTGGGCAGGTTGATTGTTTCCCAGACATTGCGACCGAAGGCGCCCGCCTCCTCCTCGCTCATTTCCGAGAACTTGCGGAAAAACGAGGTCGGATCGCGGAAGGCAGTTTCACGCAGGCGGAAGAAGCGGGTGAGGTACCAGTCGCGCAGATCGTTTACATCGGCGTCGATATAGATCGAGAAATCGATGAAGTCGGAAGCAAACAGGATCGGTTTGCCGTCGCGCGGCAATTCACCGGGCTGGAGAATGTTGAGCCCCTCGACAATCAGAATATCGGGGCGCTCGATGATCACCTCTTCGCCGGGCACCACGTCATAGACCAGGTGCGAATAGACCGGCACCGAAACCTTGGCCTTGCCCGATTTGATGTCGCCCAGGAAATTGACGAAGCGGGCCCTGTCATAGCTTTCCGGAAAGCCCTTGCGCTGCATCAGCCCGCGCTCTTCAAGCACCTTGTTGGGATACAAGAACCCGTCTGTGGTCACCAGATCGACCTTGGGGCTTGATGGCCAGCGGCTAAGCAGAGCGCGCAGAATGCGCGAGGTGGTCGATTTGCCTACCGCCACCGAGCCGGCCACGCCGATGATGAAGGGCACCTTGTCACCCGGCGTGTTGAGAAAGCGCGAGGAGACATCGTGCAGGCCCTGGATTGCCTCGACATAATAGGCGAGCAGGCGCGAGAGCGGCAGATAGATCTCCTCGGCCTCGGCCAGCGAGATCGGGTCAGTCAGCGCACGCAGCCGATCAATATCGTCGGCATTCAGCGTCATCGGTTGGCCGTTGCGCAGATCGCTCCACTGGTCCTTGGTGAAGCTGCGGTAAGGGTCGAGCCCCGGGAGACGCTTGGCCATCAGGCATTGTCCTTGCGGGCGGCTTTTTCGGCCAGACCCGACTGGGCGGTGCGGCTGTCGAGCTCGGCCATCACTTCGGACAGCGGTACGCCTTCGACCTTGAGCACCACCAGCAGATGATAGAGCAGGTCGGCGCTTTCCTTGACCAGCTCGGCGCGATCATGGGTCACCGCGGCAATCACCGCCTCAGTGGCTTCCTCGCCCAGTTTCTGGGCGGCCTTGTTGATACCACGGGCAATCAGCTTGGCGGTGTAGCTTTCTTCCGGCGAGGCAGCGGCGCGCTCGGCAATGCGCGCTTCAAGGTCTTCAAGGGTCATGTCGGGCTGGTCTCCTCAGTGCGGACCATTGGCGGAAATCGAGCCGCCTGCAATTGAACTTAAGCCGCGCTGTCGAGCCGCATCGCGATGCCATGCTCGGCCATGTAGCGCTTGGCCTCAGGGATGGTGAAGGTGCCGAAGTGGAAGATCGAAGCGGCCAAAACCGCGCTGGCATGACCTTGCGTTACACCATCGACCAGGTGCTGCAGCGTGCCGACTCCGCCCGAGGCGATCACCGGTGCTTCCACCTGATCGGCAATCGAGCGGGTCAGCTCGAGATCAAAACCGGATTTGGTGCCGTCCCGGTCCATCGAGGTGACCATCAGTTCGCCGGCGCCGCGCTCCACCATTTTTGCAGCAAATTCCACCGCGTCGATACCGGTCGGCTTGCGTCCGCCATGAGTATAGATTTCCCACCCGCTGCGATTGTCGCCGCCTACCCGCTGGCCCAGACGCTGCTTGGCATCGACCGAAACAACAATGCACTGATTGCCGAACTTGTCGGCAGCCCGCGCGATGAAATCGGGGTCGTTCACGGCGGCCGAATTGATCGCCACCTTGTCGGCCCCGGCCAAGAGGAGCTTGCGGATATCCTCGATGCTCCGGACGCCGCCCCCGACCGTCACCGGCATGAAGCAATGCTCTGCCGTGCGCGCCACCACGTCAAAGATCGTGTCGCGGCCCTCATGGCTGGCGGTGATGTCGAGGAAGGTCAGTTCATCGGCGCCGGCGGCGTCATAGGCCATGGCAGCTTCCACCGGATCGCCGGCATCGATCAGATCGACAAAATTGACGCCTTTGACCACGCGGCCGCCGGCCACGTCCAGGCAGGGGATGATCCGGGTTTTGAGACTCATTGGGTTTTCGCCTTCTGCATCCGCCTCCAGGCGATGCGATGGATGATGAGTGTGGCCAGCCAGACGATCAGCGCACCGCCGCCCAGCGGCAGGGTGGCCAGGGCAAAAAGGCTCAGAACAAAGAAGAAGCTGATAATCCCGCCGAACTCCATATCCCCAACCACGCAGGGATGCATATCGTGTTCCGTCAGCGTGCAGCCATTGACCTCGGCCAGCAAGCCCGAAAACAGGGCCGACAGAATCGGAGCCAGTGCAAACAGAACGATCACACCAAACAGCAGCCAGTAGACCCGCCAGGGGAAGTTTGCCGGCTGTTTCGTGCTCACGCGGCCCTCAGCTTCGCCAATGCTTCACGTGAATCAATCCGCCCGTCATAGAGCGCCCGCCCGGAAATGGCGCCTTCGAGCGCCTGGTAATCGGGATGCGTCATGCGCTCGATATCGTCCATCGAGGCAAGACCGCCCGAGGCGATGACCGGGATCGAAGTCGCCCGCGCCAGCTCCAGCGTCGCATCCCAATTGATGCCGGCCAAGACACCATCGCGGTCGATATCGGTATAGATGATGGCGGCGACGCCAGCGCCCTCGAAGCGCCTGGCCAGCTCGATCACCGAGAGCTCGGACGTCTCGGCCCAGCCCTCGACGGCCACCATGCCCTGGCGCGCATCGATGCCGACGGCGACCTGGCCGGGCCATTTCTGTGCGGCCTCCTTGACCAGCGCCGGATCGCGCACCGCGACCGTGCCGAGAATGACGCGGCTGAGGCCCTTGTCGAGCCAGGCTTCGATATGCCCAAGATTGCGGATGCCACCGCCAAGTTGCACCGGGAATTTGACGGTCTTGAGGATCGCCTCGACCGCCGCGCCATTGACGCTCTGTCCGGCAAAGGCGCCGTTGAGATCCACGACGTGCAGATATTCAAAGCCCTGGTCCTCAAAGCTCTTGGCCTGGGCCGCCGGATCGTCATTGAAGACAGTGGCCTGATCCATGTCGCCAAGCTTGAGGCGCACGCACTGGCCGTCCTTGAGATCGATGGCAGGAAACAGGATCATGGTGTCCACCCCAGGAAATTCTCGATCAGTTTCAAACCCAGCGCCTGGCTTTTTTCCGGGTGGAACTGGGTACCGAAAATATTGTCACGGCCGACGCAGGCGGTCAGCGCCCCACCATAGTCGGTGGTGGCGACCAGTGTTTCGGCGCGGTCGGTTTTCAGATGATAGGAATGGACGAAATAGGCGTGCAGCCCATTGGGGCCCGTTTCGATCCCATCGAGCAGCGCATGCGGGCGCGTCGCCGTGATGGTGTTCCAGCCCATATGCGGGATTTTCAGGGTCGGGTCGGCGGGCGTGATTTTCTGCACCGCGCCGGGGATCCAGCCCAGTCCTTGGGTCACGGTCTTTTCCCGGCCTTCGCTGGCCAGCAATTGCATGCCGACACAGACGCCAAGAAACGGCACGCCGCCCTTGATCACGCGCTCTTCAAGCACCTCGACCATGCCGGTGACGGCATCGAGCCCGGCCCTGCAATCGGCAAAGGCGCCGACGCCGGGCAGCATGATGCGATCTGCGGTCCGCACGATTTCGGGATTGGAGGTGACCGTGATGACATCGCCCTGGCCCCGTTCGGCGGCCACACGCTCAAAGGCCTTGGCGGCCGAATGCAGATTGCCCGCCCCGTAGTCGATAATGGCCACGATGCTCATGGGGTGGTCTCCAGGCTGGCGAGGCGCGCCAGATCGGCATCTGTGGCATAGCGATAGCCGGCAGCAGCATGGCCGCGCCGCTTCAGCGCCCGCTGCCGCGCGCACGGTGCCGCAAAGCCGCAGGCGATGGCCAGCAGGATATAGAGCCAGATCACCGCATCGGCGCCGATATAGGGGGCGGCGAAAACCAGCGCCATGATCGCCAGCACAAACAGCACAAGCTGTCCCCAGAGCCGATGGGCCAGCGCATGCACCGGCGGCAACAGCGCGGCGAACCAGGAGAACTTTTCGGGCACCGCCTGGGGCAGGGCACCGGTATCGGATCTGAGAATGGCGTAGAGGGTCACGGGACACTCCAAGGGCAAGATGGCGTCCCCTTAGTGCAAAATGCGCGGAGGGGGAAGGGCGGTGACGGTCGCCCTCGCCTTTCGAGGCCGCTTCGGGGCACCTCAGGATGAGGGCTACCGAGAATGCTCATCGTTCGACGCCCTCATGGTGAGGTGCTTCGTGTCGCGATGCCTTGAACCACGAGGGCGGCTTTCACCAAACCTAAAGCACGCCCTTGGTGCTGGGCACCCGGTCGGCCATGCGCGGGTCGATCTCGACCGCCTCGCGCAGGGCGCGCGCCACAGCCTTGAACATCGACTCGGCCAGATGGTGGTTGTTGTCGAAGTAGAAGTTCTCGATATGCAGCGTGATCCCGGCATTGATCGCCAGCGCCTGGAAGAACTCGCGGAACAGTTCGGTGTCGATCTCGCCAATCTTGTTCTGGCTGAATTCCGCTTTGAACACCAGGAAAGCGCGGCCGGACACATCCAGCGCCGCGCGGGTCAGCGTGCCGTCCATGGGCAGGTCACAGCTCGCATAGCGGCGGATACCCTTCTTGTCGCCAAGGGCCTCTTTGATCGCCTGGCCCAGTGCAATGCCGACATCTTCGACCGTGTGGTGGAAGTCGATGTGCAGGTCACCGTTGCAGCTCACCTCCATGTCGATCAGCGAATGGCGGCTGAGCTGGTCCAGCATGTGATCGAAAAAGCCGACGCCGGTCCGCATCTGGTGCGCGCCGGTGCCATCAAGATTGATCGAGACGGCGATCTCGGTCTCGTTGGTCTTGCGGGCGATCGTTGCGGTACGCATCGGCTTGGGTCTCCGGTCTTTCGGCGCTTGACTAGCAGATAGGCAGGTTCGCGTGAAGATTGGGTTTAGCCGGCCGCTGATCCCCGCACCCAAGACCTCGCGCATACTCCCACCTATTCCTCTCGCGATAGGGCGGCCTGCACCGACCAGTGGCGGGAGGGACAGCCGGGCGTGGGGCAGTCGCGTGCAGCCATTGTCTGGGGGTCGGTCGGTGAGAGTTCGTGCCTGCTGTGGCTTCGGTCACAGCTGAAAGCGGGCGCCCCAGGGGCGGCCGCGCCGGACAGCCTTCCAAGTTACCCTCTATCGAGAAAACCCGGCGTCCCGAGGCGGCTTTCGTCTCAGTTTTTTGTTTCAGGGACGAAATGCCGTCTCGGGACACCGCTCTGATTTGATATCCGCAGGTCCGGAGACCGTGCGGCGCTTGGGCGCGTCTGTTGCAATCTGGGTTCGTACCCCTAAATATCAGCCAACAGTTCGGAGTATCTTTTCCAATGAGTGACAATAATTTTCCCGGCTGGCACGGCACGACCATCGTTTCGGTCCGCAAGGGCAACAAGGTGGTGGTGGCCGGCGACGGCCAGGTCTCGATGGGCCAGACGGTGATGAAGCACAGCGCCAAGAAGGTGCGGCGGCTGGCCGATGGCAAGGTGATCGGCGGTTTTGCCGGCTCCACCGCCGATGCCTTCACCCTGTTCGAGCGGCTCGAAACCAAGCTCGAGCAATATCCCGACCAGTTGATGCGCGCTGCCGTGGAACTGGCCAAGGACTGGCGTACCGACCGCTATCTGCGCAAGCTGGAGGCCATGATGATCGTGGCCGACAAGACCGACACGCTGGTACTGACGGGCACGGGCGATGTGCTGACCCCCGATCACGGCGTCATCGCCATTGGTTCGGGTGGCAATTACGCGCATTCGGCGGCGCTTGCCCTGCATCAGGCCACCGAGCTCGATGCCGAAGATATTGCCCGCCGCGCCATGAAGATTGCCGAAGAAATCTGCGTCTACACCAATGGCAATGTGACGGTCGAAACCATCGAGCTCAACGCGTGAGCTTTGTCATAAAGCGTCTGGGCCTGGAGGATGCGGCGGCCTATCGTGCCATCCGCCACGAGGCGCTGGCCAACCATCCCGAGGCTTTCGTCTCAACGGCCGAGGGCTTTGCGCAAAAGTCCGATGCTGAGATCGTTCAGACGCTGGAAGCGCTGACCATCTTTGGTGCCGTCCTGCCCGATGGCCGTCTGGGCGGCATCAATGCCTTCTTGCGCAATGAGGGCGCCAAGGAGCAGCATCGGGGCTGGATGATCCAGGTCTATGTGCGGCCCGAGCATCGCGGCTCGGGCATGGCGCAGGCCCTGGTCGAGCATTTGGTGGATCGCGCACGGCATCATGTGCTGCAGATCCATCTCGGCGTCTGGTCGGAGAACATCCCGGCCATCAGGCTCTACAAGCGGCTGGGCTTTGAAACCTATGGCACCGAGCCCCGCTATCTCTTCGTGAACGGTCGATTTATCGACGAACACCTGATGGTGCGCTTCCTGGACAAGGCACCGATCGAAAGTGACCAAAAATGAGTGAAACCAATTTCTCCCCGCGCGAGATCGTCTCCGAGCTTGACCGCCATATTGTTGGTCAGGCCGATGCCAAGCGCGCCGTTGCCGTTGCCTTGCGCAATCGCTGGCGCCGGCAGCAACTTTCGCCCGATCTCAGGCGCGAGGTGACGCCCAAGAACATCTTGATGATCGGACCGACCGGCGTGGGCAAGACCGAGATTTCGCGCCGTCTGGCCCGGCTGGCCCAGGCCCCCTTCGTCAAGGTGGAAGCCACCAAGTTCACCGAGGTGGGCTATGTCGGCCGCGATGTCGAGCAGATTGTCCGCGATCTCGTCGAAGCGGGTATCACCGTCCTGCGCGATAAACGCCGCCGCGATGTGCAGGCCCAGGCCCATCACAATGCCGAAGAGCGCGTGCTCGACGCGCTGGTCGGTACCTCGGCTACGCCGTCCACGCGCGAAAGCTTCCGCGCCAAGCTGCGCGGCAATGAGCTCGACGACAAGGAAATCGAGATCGAGATGCAGCCCTCGGCCGGCACCGGCGGGTTCGAAATCCCCGGCATGCCCAATGGCGGCATCGGCATGATCAACCTTTCCGACATGTTCAAGCAGGCCATGGGCGGGCGCGGGGTCAAGCGCAAGATCAAGGTGCAGGATGCCTATGAGCCGCTGGTGGCCGAGGAGGCCGACAAGCTGCTCGACCAGGATCAGTTGAAGGCCGAGGCCATCGAGCTGGTGGAAAACCACGGCATTGTCTTTATCGACGAGATCGACAAGGTCGCGCATCGAGAGGGCGGCGCGCAGGGCGGTCCGTCTCGCGAAGGCGTGCAGCGGGATCTCTTGCCGCTGATCGAGGGCACTACCGTTGCCACCAAATATGGGCCGGTCCAGACCGACCATATCCTGTTCATCGCCTCGGGCGCGTTCCACGTCTCCAAGCCAAGTGACCTGCTTCCCGAATTGCAGGGCCGCCTGCCGATCCGGGTGGAACTGAAGGCGCTGACGCGTGAGGATTTCATCGGCATTCTCTCGGACACCGAGGCGAGCCTGATCAAGCAATATGTGGCGCTGATGGGCACCGAAGGGGTGACGCTCAGCGTCACCAAGGACGCCATCGAGGCGATCGCCGACGCGGCCGTGCTGGTCAATTCCTCGGTGGAGAACATCGGCGCGCGGCGCCTGCAGACCGTGATGGAGCGGCTGGTGGAAGAAATCTCCTTTGACGCACCGGACAAGTCCGGGGAGACGGTTAACATCGACGCCGCCTTTGTCCGCGACAAGGTCGGTGCCCTGGCCGGCGATACGGATCTGAGCAAGTTCGTATTGTAAAACCATCTTCACCCTCCCCCTTGCGGGGGAGGGCAGCACAGCGTGGCCGGCAGGCCTGGCGGCGTTGGGACGGGGGACCAAAGAGCACGCAGCTGGCGTTACACCCCCTCCTATCCTCCCCCGTCAAAGGGTGAGGTGCCGCATCGCGCACGCCGATTGCCTATCGCTTTCTTCCAGCGCGCCGCACCACTTCATCGCGCAGGAATTTCAAATCCTCGGCCTCCAGCCGGCTGATATCATCGCGCAGACGATTGGTCAGTTCGGTCGCCTCTGGCACCAGGCCCGCGGTATTGATCGTCACCTTGGGATCAGAAATCTCGGCCAGGCGCTGAAGCTCTTCGGCCTCGTCCCAGATGACGTTGAAAAAGGCGATGATGCGATGGAGCAGGAAGGATGTGGGCTGGCCGCGCTTGCCGTGTTCCAAGGCCGAGAGATAGGCACTCGACACGTTCAGCGCCGCCGCCATTTCCTTGAGCGAAATGCCGCGGGCGTCGCGCATGGCCCGCAATTTGGCGCCCAGCGGGGTCATTGGCGGCGCAGGCGCACATACCACGCCCCCTCTCCACCATGACCGCGCGCCGCAACGCTCCAGCCGGACACCAGATGCGCCAGTCCTGGCTCCGAGAGCCAGATGGGCAGCATTGTGCGCAGAATGCCGCGCTCGGTCATGGCCGCGATATAGTCATTGTCGGTTTTTGCGCCCTTGCCGGTGATGACCAAGATGGTCCGGTCTCCTCGCGCCGCCCGCGCCCCGATATAGCGCCGCAGCACCTCGCGGGCTTCCGTCTGGGTCATGCCATGCAGATCGATCTTGCCATCGATCTCAATGCGTCCGCGCCGCACCTTCTTGTGGATCGCCGGATCCACGGCCCGTTCGGCCACTGGCGTGCCGGAGGCGGGCGCCTGATAGGGCGGCAGAAAGGGCTTGGCAGGCTTGAGTGGCCTGGGAGCCGGCTTGACCAGCGGTTCAGGGTCCGCTTCAGGGACCGGCAAGGTGCCGGCCCCCATTTTCAGCAGGCCCTTGCGCCGCAGCGGCTCGACCGTGGCGGCCACGGTGGTCCAGAGATGAAAATCATGCGGCAGGCGCCTGGAGCCGCGTTTGGACATGGTTCAGCCTGCCGAATGCGATCAATCGAGCTGGCTGGTGGCGATCACCTTCCAGTTGGGATCGCGCGATTTGGGATTGCGCGAGAAGGTCCATTCATCGGCAATGGTCTGGACCTGGTCGGCATTGCCCTCGACCAGATTGCCGTCCTTGTCACGCGTGGCCGAGACGACCTCGGCATGGAAGTCGACCGTCACATTGACGTCCTTCTTGTCGAATTCGGCATCGACAATCGAGACTTTGGGCAGGCCGACAAAGGTGAAATCCACCGTCTTGCCCTCGGCCTCGCGATCGGCAATGGCGCGCTGGAAGCTCTCGAAAATGGGCTTGTCGAGCAGGTTCTTCAGCGTCTGGCGATCGCCCTCGGCAAAGGCCGTGACGATCATTTCATAGGCCTGCTTGGCGCCCTCAAGGAAGCTCTTGGGCGAGAAGGACGGGTCGACCTCGGCCACAGCCTTGAGACCGGCCGCAAGCGCTTCATTGCCGGCTGCGGCCTGTTCAATCTCTGCCTCGAGCTTGCGGGCACGCCGTTCATCGTCGAGATCGGGCTGGGCCGCCCGGGGCCGCAGGGGCACCACCGTTTCCTCATTGGCCGCAGCCTGTTTTTCCGTGGGTGTCGAGCGGCTCCGATCGATGGGCGGGCGCTCATTGCCGGTGCGCGTGCCCAGCACAGAGCGCAGGCGGAACAGCACGAAGACAGCAACGGCGATGGCAATCAGGGTCGGCAGATCGAGGAATTCGGCCATGTAGCGGGCACCTTGAATATGAGGCGTCGACAAAAAACTGTTCGCTGGCGCTCGTTGTGCGCCATATCTGGCCTATATATAGGCAAAGCTTTAGCCCGAAACCAGTTCACGATGGGGCGAGTTGCGTTTTTGCCGCGCCCGAGGTGAACAAAATTCCTGCAAGGAGCCGAATTTGGCCCGCCTGATTGCCCTTTCCTTCCTGGCTTTGCCGCTTCTGGAAATCGCCGTGTTCATCATTGTCGGCCGCGCCATCGGCCTGTTCCCGACACTCGCACTGGTGATCCTGGCAGCGCTGGCGGGTGGGTTGCTGCTGCGCCAGCAGGGCCTGAGTACGCTTTCGCGGCTACGCAACAATGTCAATGCCGGCACCATTCCAGGGCGCACCATGTTTGACGCCATGCTGATCGGCGTGGCCGCAATCCTGTTGGTGCTGCCGGGCTTTCTTAGCGATGTGCTGGCGTTGTCCCTTCTGGTACCCCCGGTGCGCAATTGGCTGTTCTCCGCCCTGGCAAGCCGGGTCCGGGTGGTGGAGACCACCACCAGCTATCGTCGCTATGATGAACCAGAGACGACATATGACGTCGATGCCAAGGTCATCGAGCACAGGGATGAGGACGATCCCAAGCCCCGCCAATAGGTCTGCTTGGCTTGTTCCAATGGGCCAAAAGTGGTAGCCACACGGCCACAATTGCTTTGAATACAGACATCAAGAAGGACCAGACAATGGCCGATGACACCCAGGGCGCGGCAGCGCCGCAGCCCGGCACCGCACCCAGCATGAACCTTGTGGGGCAGTATATCCGCGATCTCTCCTTCGAAAACCCCGGTGCGCCGGGCACGCTGCTGGGCGGTGGCGCCAATCCGGCTTTCAACGTGTCGATCTCGGTCGGCGTCAAGAAGCAGAGCGACGAGATCTATGCCATCGAGCTCACGCTCAATGCCAAGGCCAATCGCGAAGAGACTGTGCTGTTCAATGTCGAGCTGGTCTATGGCGGCATTTTCCGCATCAAGAACGTGCCGGAAAACCAGCTTTCACCGCTGCTGATGATTGAATGCCCGCGGCTGATCTTCCCGTTTGCGCGCCAGGTGCTGGCCAGCGTGACCCAGCAGGGCGGGTTCCCGCCGCTGATGATGGAGCCGGTGGATTTCTCGGCGATCTATCGCCAGAACCTGGCCAAGCTGGCCCAGCAGCAGGGCGGCGCACAGGCTGCCGATGCCGCCGCCGAGACGCCCAAGCCGAACTGATCGCGCAAAACGGTCCGAAAAAAAAGGCCCCGGTCTCCCGCCGGGGCCTTAATCATGTCGCGTGGTTGATCCTATTCGGCGGCGGCGCTTTGCTTATATCTGGCCCAGATGGCATTCTCGCCCATCTTTTCAATGAAGGCCTCATGGGCTTGAGCTTCGGCCGCGCTGAGCCGGCCAGGCAATGGACTGGGCCGCCGGGCCACCGCAATGCGCGCCTGGCCCATGCCGCTGGACGCCGTTTCTACCTCGGCCACCAGAGCCAAGCTTACCTGTTTGCCGCCGATCAGCTCAAGATAGACTTCGGCCAGGATCTCGCTGTCGAGCAGCGCGCCATGCAAGGTGCGGCGGGAATTGTCGATGCCGTAATGCTTGCACAACGCATCAAGGCTGACGCGAGCACCCGGATGCTTCTGCCGGGCGACCATGACGGTGTCGATCACCGCATTGGCAAGGCGCGGCAGGCCAGCCCATTCCATCTCGGCGTTCAGAAAGCCCATGTCGAAGGGCGCGTTGTGGATGACCAGCGTAGCATCACCGATAAAAGCGCGGAAATCCTCGGCCACCGCCTTGAAAAGCGGCTTGTCAGAGAGAAATTCCTCGCTCAGCCCATGCACGCGAAATGCCTCTTCAGGCATGGAACGTTCGGGGTTGATATAGACGTGAAAGTTCTTGCCGGTGGGGATGTGATTGATCAGCTCGACGCAGCCGATTTCCACCAGCCGGTCTCCGCCCTGCGGCGAGAGGCCCGTGGTTTCGGTATCGAGCACGATTTCCCTGATCATCCGTCCTGCCGTTCGGTTCGCAATTTGCGCACCAGCTCTGCCACTTCCGCCTCGATCACCTGGATCGGCGCGCTGGTATCAAAGAGCCAGTCGGCGCGTTCCTTCTTTTCGGCCTGTGGCATCTGGCGGGCAAGCAGGGTCTCCATCTTTTCCACGGTCATGCCGGGCCGGGCCAGAATTCGCTCGCGCTGCACCGCCTCGACCACATGGGTCACCGCGATGGTATCGAAACCATAATCATGACCGCTTTCAAACAACAACGGCACCTCGACAGCCGCCAGGGCATGACCCTGCGCTTCTGCGTCATCGAGAAAGTCAGCAATTGCGCTGCGCACCAGGGGATGGACAATGGCTTCGAGGCGCTGGAAACCAGAGGGATCGGAAGACAGGCGCCGGGCCAGTTCGGCGCGGTCGATAACGCCGTTCTCCGCCACACCGGGAAACAGCACGTCGACAGGCGCAACAGCCGCACCGGCATAAAGCCGCGCCACCGCTTCATCGGCTGAAAACACCGGCACGCCGCATTTGGCAAAGGCAGCCAGCAAGGTCGATTTGCCGGTGGCGATCGATCCAGTGATGCCAATCCGGTGCATGGTTCAATGATCCAGTGTTGCTTCGATCCGCGCCCGCAAGGCTGGCGTTACCTCCGGTTCGACGCCAAACCAGGCGGCAAAGCCCGGCACGGCCTGATGCAGCAGCATGCCCAGCCCGTCCACCGTACGCAATCCCTCCGCCTTGGCCGCGGCCAGAAGCGGGGTTTCGAGCGGGGTATAGACAATGTCGGTCACCAATGTGGATTTAGCCAGAAGGCTCATATCGAGCCAGTCAAAGCGGGTGCCATGCATGCCGATGGAACTGGTATTGACCACCAGGCCCGTGTTCGAGGCCAATTCGGCGAAGGCATCAAAGCCATGCGCTTCGAACGGTCCGTCGATTTCTTCGACCAGCGCCTGGGCATTGGCCAGCGTGCGGTTGAGCACATGCACCTTGCCGCCATGGCGGCGGCGCAGAGCCACCAGCACGGCCCGCGCCGCGCCGCCCGCACCAATGATCATGGCGTCTTGGGTACCCTCGGACCAGCCCGGCGCGTTGGCATCGAGATTGCCCAGAAAGCCAAGATAGTCGGTATTGGTGCCGTTTACCGCGCCGTCTTGCACCACCAGAGTGTTGACCGCCCCAATCCTGCGCGCCAACTCATCGACGGTGTCGCAAAGGGCAAAGACCGCCTCCTTGTGGGGAATGGTGACATTGCCGCCAGCGAATTCTCCCGCCCGCAGGCGCGAAAAAAAATCGGGCAGAGAGTCGGGCGCTACATCGATAGCCTCATAGGTGCCATCGATATTGTGTTCGGCCAGCCAAGTTCCATGGATCAGCGGCGAGCGGGAATGGGCAATGGGGTGCCCGATGACGAATGCCTTGGTGGTCAATCCGGTTTCCTTGGCTCAGTTCCGAGCACTCAAGAGATCTGGCGCGATATCGCGCAATGCGGCCAGCAGGGGAAGCAGGGGCAGGCCGAGAATGGTAAAATAATCGCCGGCAACGGTTTCGAACAGACGAATGGAAGGGCCTTCCAGCCGATAACCACCGACCGAGCCAAGGCTTGCCTCCCCCTCCAGATCAAGCACGTGATCGCGTTCCTCGGCGGAAAAGTCGCGCATGGTCAACTCGGCCGTCTGAAGATCGGACCAGAGCAGATGCCCGTCCCGCACCAGGGTCACCGCAGCGTGCAGCCGATGAGTCTTGCCCCGCAGGTGATCGAGCTGGGCGACGGCCTCCGCGCGCGACGCGGGCTTGTGCAAAAGTTCCAGGCCCAAAGCGAGCGTCTGGTCGGCGCCAATAACCAGGTCACCTGGCCGGCTGCTGGAAACGGCTTCGGCCTTGTGCCGCGCCAACAGCAGGGCAACATCCCGGGCATCGCCGCCAGCCTCAAGAGCCTGATTTTCTACCTGG
Organism: Devosia marina; assembly: GCF_009758415.1. Classification (GTDB taxonomy): domain Bacteria; phylum Pseudomonadota; class Alphaproteobacteria; order Rhizobiales; family Devosiaceae; genus Devosia; species Devosia marina. The sequence continues at coordinate 293,241 of NZ_WQRF01000002.1, forward strand.
CGCTCATCGAGTTCTGCCGGCTTGGCTTCAAAACGCAGTCCGGCCTTGTCCAGCAAGGCTTTGCGGGTGGTACTGGCGGAAGCAAGGATCAGCATGGAAAGCAGTTTTTCCACACTGTCATCCCCAGCTCAAGACCGATCTGTGATCTCGTCGTGCAAGTCTGGCCAGGCCTCCAACTTGTCCCCTTTGGCTAATAATTTGTTAACAGTTGATTTCGGAACCCGGTGAAACAGTGATGTGGAAAGCTCTGGGGAAAGCTTGTTCGGGCGGCCGAACGATATGCGCAGGCTCATCCACACCCGGAATCGAATCATTGACTCGGCAAAGGCCGGATTAACCTCTCGTTAATGAATTAGGCGCGTTAACACTTCAGTAAGAGTTTGGACTTGATTCACACCCCGTTAACTATCGCCTGCGCGCAAGTGTCACTTCACCGCTCGATTGTGGGTGACGAGGAATTGCAGCTAAACACCGCCATAAAGATAAAGAAGCGAAGCAAGAAAGACTCTTTATAGGGTTTTAGAAGGGATGACCCCATGGCTCCGGTGACGCACAAACCATTGCTCGCCACGGTGTTGGGACAGCGGCAGGAACGCCCCCCCATCTGGATCATGCGCCAGGCCGGACGCTATCTGCCCGAATACCGGCAGACCCGGGCACAGACCGGCGGTTTCCTCGAACTGTGTTACACGCCCGAACTGGCCGTCGAAGTTACACTGCAGCCGTTGCGGCGCTTCGATCTGGACGCAGCCATCCTGTTTTCCGACATTCTGGTAATCCCGGATGCCTTGGGTCAGAGCGTGCGCTTTGCGACAGGCGAGGGTCCGTTGCTTGAACCGCTTGATGAAAAGGGCATTGATAGTCTCGATCGGGATCGGGCGATGAGCCATCTGGCACCGGTCTTTGAAACGCTGCGCCGTCTTCGGGCTGCACTGCCTGCTGAAAAAACCCTGATTGGCTTCTGTGGTGCCCCCTGGACCGTGGCGACCTACATGCTGGGCGGTCGAGGGTCACCGGATCAATGGACAGCGCGCCGGTTTGCGCTGGAGCATCCTGAGGCTTTTGACAAGCTGATCGATATTCTGGTGGACACCTCGATCGACTATCTCGCGGGGCAGTTCGAGGCGGGCGCCGATGTGGTGCAGCTTTTTGAAAGCTGGGCACTCAATCTGGACGATGCCAGTTTTGCCCGTCAGGTCATGGAACCCAACCGGCGGATTGTCGAAGGCCTGCGCCAGCGGGTCCCCGATGCACCGGTGATCGGATTCCCGCGTGGCGCGGCCGGCAATCTCCGACGCTTTTCGGAGGCCACCGGAGTTAATGCCTTGGGGATCGACTTCGCCACGCCGATCGAATTCGTCAATGCGCATTTGCCGCCCGAGCTGGCTGTGCAGGGCAATCTTGATCCGCTGCGGCTGGTAGTCGGTGGTGAAGCCATGGAGCGGCAAGCCCGTGCCATTATCCAGGGCTTCGCGAACCGGCCGCATATCTTCAATCTGGGACACGGCATCGTCCCCGAAACGCCGATCGCCCATGTCGAACGCCTGGTCGAATTGGTCAAGCGCGGCTGACAGACGCTGCTGAACTGTTGAGGAGTTCGCCATGTATGAATGGGTCAAGGCGCTGCATGTCATCTCGGTCATCGCCTGGATGGCGGGAATGATGTATTTGCCGCGGCTGTTTGTCTATCACGCCGAAGCGGCGGCTGGTTCGGACAAGGCCGAGACCTTCAAAATTATGGAGCGCCGGCTGTATCGCGGCATCATCACGCCAGCGATGCTCGCCACCTGGCTGTTTGGGCTATGGCTGGCCTTTGGCTTCGGCATTGTTGATTTTTCGCAGGGCTGGATGTGGCTCAAGGCGGTGTCGGTCATCGCGCTGAGCGGCGTGCATGGCTGGTACGGCTCCATGTTGCGGGCCTTCAGGGAAGACCGCAACACGCGACCGCATACCTTTTATCGCGCCATCAACGAAGTCCCCTTTGTCATAGCCATCGTCATTGTCATCGCGGTGATTGTGAAGCCGTTTTGAGGCGTGATGAATACGGGGGTTGTGCCTTCGCCACTCGACCATAGGTCTCTTGGCCTTTTCGCCTCAAATACCCACACAGGAGAGATTTTGCCCTACCGGGACAGCTCGAAGTTTCACGTGAATCGATTTTCACAATTTGCTTTGAACTTGAAACGGTCCGCGGATCACGCTACATGGGGACAAGGCATCCCCTGATTGCGCGACCACCCCGGTTGCTGCGCGGTGCCGAAAATTCCCCTTATTCGACTGTCCAGTCTTACCGATATCCCTCTAGGGTCGTTTCGCTACATGCAGAATATCAAGCTCAGTGAGCTCAAGGCCAAGTCCCCGGCTGAACTCTTGGCATTTGCCGAGGAACTCGAAGTCGAGAACGCTTCGACCATGCGCAAGCAGGAGTTGATGTTCGCCATCCTCAAGGAGCTGGCTGCCCAGGACATCAACATCGTTGGTGAAGGCGTGGTTGAGGTGCTCCCCGACGGTTTCGGTTTCCTGCGCTCGCCCGATGCAAACTATCTTCCCGGACCCGACGATATTTATGTCAGTCCGAGCCAGATTCGTCGCTTTGGCCTCAGGACCGGCGACACGGTCGAGGGCGAAATCCGCTCTCCCAAGGAAGGCGAGCGCTATTTCGCGCTGCTCAAAGTTTCGACCATCAATTTTGAGGACCCGGAGGCGGTTCGCCACAAGGTCAATTTCGACAACCTTACTCCGCTCTATCCCGAAGAACGGCTGCGGATGGAGCTGCCGGATCCCACCACCAAAGATCGCTCGGCACGGTTGCTTGATCTCGTTGCGCCGCTTGGCAAGGGCCAGCGCGCATTGATTGTTGCGCCACCACGTACTGGTAAAACCGTATTGTTGCAAAATATTGCACAATCCATCGCCACCAATCATCCTGAATGCTATCTTATCGTCCTGCTGATCGATGAGCGTCCCGAAGAAGTGACCGACATGCAGCGCTCGGTGCGCGGCGAGGTCATCTCCTCGACATTCGATGAACCCGCTTCGCGCCACGTCCAGGTCGCAGAAATGGTAATCGAAAAGGCCAAGCGCCTGGTCGAACACAAGCGAGACGTCGTTATCCTGCTCGATTCGATCACCCGCCTCGGCCGCGCCTACAACACCGTGGTGCCTAGCTCGGGCAAGGTTCTTACAGGCGGCGTGGACGCCAATGCCCTGCAGCGTCCCAAGCGCTTCTTCGGTGCGGCCCGCAATATCGAGGACGGCGGCTCGCTGACCATCATCTCGACCGCCCTGATCGATACCGGCAGTCGCATGGACGAAGTTATCTTTGAAGAATTCAAGGGCACGGGCAACTCTGAAATCGTGCTCGACCGCAAGGTCGCGGACAAGCGCGTCTTCCCGGCGATTGACATCAACAAATCGGGCACCCGTAAGGAAGAGCTGCTCGTCGAATCAGATATCCTGCGCAAAATGTATGTCCTGCGCCGCATCCTCAATCCAATGGGCACGATCGACGCCATGGAGTTCCTGACCGACAAGGTGCGTCAGACCAAGACGAATTCGGATTTCTTCGATTCAATGAACACCTAAGGTCTCGGGGCCAGGAGCCGGAACATGCAGGCGGGCGACACCATCATGGCGCTCTCCTCCGGCGCTTTGCCGGCGGGTGTTGCGGTTATTCGCCTCTCTGGCCCAGGCGTGCGGGAAACTCTAGACAAGCTTGCCGGCGGCGTTCCCACACCGCGGCAATTGGCTCTGCGCAAGATTGGTGCAGGGCAGGCGCTTGATCAGGGTCTGGTGGCCTGGTTCCCGGGCCCCCACAGCTTCACTGGTGAAGACTGCGCCGAATTGCAGGTGCATGGGTCGCCTGCCGGCGTTAAAGCCATTCTGGCTGAGCTGGGGGCGCTCGGCCTGCGCCTGGCGCAAGCCGGTGAATTTACGCGGCGCGCCTTTGAGAATGGCAAGCTCGATCTCGTGGAAATTGAGGGCCTGGGCGATCTGCTGAACGCCGAAACGGAGAAGCAGCGTCAACAGGCACTGGCGCGCTTTGATGGGCGCCTGACGGAAAAAATCGCACAATGGCGCGAAAGCCTGCTGGATTTGCGCGCGGAAATCGAGGCCCGGCTCGACTTCTCTGATGAGGGCGATGTGTCCGAGGACTTGCCGCATCACTGGCGGAGCCAGCTCGCCGCGCTAGAAACAGCAATCCAATCATCGCTGGCCACTCTGGAAAGCGGACGGATTGTGCGCGAAGGTATCCGGGTGGCGCTGGCGGGCGCTCCTAATGCCGGAAAATCAAGCCTGATCAATGCCTTGGCTAAGTCCGATATTGCCATAGTATCGGACGAAGCGGGTACAACGCGCGACGTCCGGGAAGTACCGCTGGACATAAACGGCCAGCTCTTCATTCTGCTCGATCTCGCCGGTCTGCGCGAAAGCGACAGCAAGGCGGAAGCCGAAGGCGTGCGACGGGCGCAACAGGCCATTGAGACAGCCGATATAGTGCTGTGGCTATCTTCACCTGATGTGCCTGATATCGCGGCCCCTGATGTAGCCGGCCAGGTGCTGCGCATCGGCACCAAATCGGATCTTGGGCTATTACCGGGAGTGGACGTGAGTATCTCGACGGGGTCACGTGGCGATCTGATTGAACTACGGCAACGTCTTGATGAATTGGCCGTAGGCATGACAGGCGCAGAACCCAGCCTGATCAGTCATGAAAGAGATCGCCTGGCCCTCAGCGGGGCCATGGCGGCGCTTGAGGAGACGCGACGTAATCTCGGTGATTGGGAGCTGGCTGCAGAGTCGCTTCGCAGGGCTTCGGCAGCCCTGGAGCGGCTGATTGGCCGCATAGACGCAGAAAAGGTGTTGGATCGCCTTTTTTCCAGCTTCTGTATCGGCAAATGATTCACGTGAAACTTCCAGCTGTGTCACAGGCAGATACGGTGCAGTGAACCTAGTATGGGCAGGAAGGTCGTCAGAACCAAGGGTGAATGGCAGGCGTGCCCTATGTGATACAGGCGCGATAGCGCCTAACTCGGCTATCGGAATTGATTCACGTGAAACACGGTCAGCCAGAACCTCAGGCAAGCGGTCAATTGATTCACGTGAAACATTGGCCTATGTCAGGCGCCTTGGAGAAATTGCCATGACTGACTATGCCGTCATCATCGTCGGCGGGGGCCATGCGGGCACGGAAGCTGCAGCAGCCTCGGCACGCCTCGGCGTTCCCACCGCACTGATCACCCATCGCTTTGACACCATAGGCGAGATGAGCTGCAATCCGGCTATCGGCGGATTGGGCAAGGGGCACCTTGTGCGCGAAATCGATGCCCTGGACGGGCTGATGGGCCGCGTGGCCGATGCGGCAGGTATCCAGTTTCGGGTGCTCAATCGCCGCAAGGGACCGGCGGTGCGGGGTCCGCGCGCCCAGGCGGATCGCAAGCTGTATCGTCAGGCCATGCAGGCAGCCATCTCTGCTCAGCCCAATCTCGATGTGATCGAAGGCGAAGTCGATGACCTTGAGGTCACCAATGGCCGGATCAGTGGCGTCGTGCTGCTGGATGGACGCCGGGTTGGCGCCAAGGCCGTGGTTCTGACTACGGGAACATTCCTGCGCGGGCTGATCCATCGTGGCGAGGAAACCCTCCCAGCCGGGCGGCTTGGTGAAAAGCCGGTGCTGGGCCTCTCGACGCGGCTCGAAGGGCTGGGTCTGCAGCTGGGTCGGCTGAAGACCGGGACGCCGGCGCGCCTGGACGCCTCAAGCATCGACTATACCGTGCTTGAGGAGCAGCCGGGCGATAATCCGCCAGAAGCCTTCTCGGCACTGACCACCAGCATCACAACGCCGCAGATTTCTTGCCATATCACGCGGACAACGGCCGAAACCCACCGGATTATTCAGGAAAATTTGCATCGCTCAGCGATGTATTCGGGCCGCATTCAATCGCGCGGTCCGCGCTATTGCCCGTCCATAGAGGACAAGGTGGTGCGCTTTGCAGACCGGGATAGCCACCAGATTTTTCTGGAGCCAGAAGGGCTGGATGATCTGACGGTTTACCCCAATGGGCTCTCGACCTCATTGCCGGCAGAGGTGCAGACGGCATTTCTACAATCCATGCCCGGTCTTGAGTCGGTCCGGATCATCCGGCCGGGCTATGCTATCGAATATGATTATGTCGATCCGCGAGAGTTGAAGCCAACGCTGGAAGTCAAAAAACAGGCAGGCCTCTATCTGGCGGGCCAGATCAACGGCACCACCGGCTATGAAGAAGCTGGCGCCCAGGGCCTGCTGGCCGGCGCCAATGCCGCATTGGCCGCGAAGGGCCAAGAAGCCTTCGTGCTGTCGAGGACGGAAAGCTATCTCGGCGTGATGGTCGATGATCTGGTCACGCGCGGTGTCAGTGAGCCTTATCGGATGTTTACGTCGCGCGCAGAGTTCCGCCTGCATTTGCGGGCGGATAATGCGGATCAGCGCCTTACACCTTTGGGGCTGGAGCGGGGGCTGGTTGGGTCGGAACGCAGCGATGTTTTTTCCAGGCGCAAGTCGGCACTGACCATGGCGCGCAGTTTGCTGCACAGCCTGTCTGTCTCACCCAATCAGGCACGCAAGGCCGGCCTGGCGGTGAATGAGGATGGCAAGCGGCGGACGGCGTTTGAGCTGCTGTCCTACCCCGATCTGGAAGCGGCTGACTTGGCAGGGCTTTGGCCTGAACTGTCCTCGATGGATCCGGCGATTGTCGAGCAAGTGTCAATCGATGCCCAATACGCGGTTTATCTGGACCGCCAAAAGGCGGACATCGAGGCGGTGCGTCGGGACGAACAGCGCGCTATCCCTGATGCGCTGGACTATATGGCCATTCCTGGCCTGTCCATGGAGCTGCGGCACAAACTGGCCAATGCCCGCCCGCAGACGATTGCGCAGGCTCAGGCGATGGACGGCATGACGCCGGCCGCCATCACACTTCTCCTCGCGGTGATCCGTCGCGGCCAACTCTCCAAGGCTAGCTGAATGCAGGACGTGCAGGCCGTTGAACGCTACGCGTCTGTTCTGTCACGACCTGTGAACGCTGTCGTGCGGGATCTGGAATCCTATGCCAAGTTGCTGGCCAAATGGCAGTCAGTGCAGAATCTGGTTTCACGTGAAACACTGGCCCAGATCTGGACCCGGCATTTTGCTGACAGTCTGCAGGTACTCAGCCTCATGACATCAGATGATCGGCTCTGTCTCGATATTGGCAGCGGCGGCGGCTTTCCCGCGCTGCCGATGGCGATTGCCAGCAAAGGCCTGGATCGCCATTTTGTGCTGATCGAGCCAACCTCCCGGAAGGTCAGTTTCCTGCGCACCGTGGCGCGTGAACTGGATCTCAATGTTACGGTGATCGGGCGGCGCTGCGACCAGATTGATTCACGTGAAACAGGTTTGCCGGACGTCATCACCTCCCGTGCCCTGGCGGCTATGCCCCAGTTATGTGCCTGGATGGCCCCGTTTTTCGGAACAAACACCAGGGCTTTGCTGCATAAAGGACGGGAACATGTTGAAGAGCTCGTGGAATCGGGTGCGCAATGGCATCATGACGTGTTAGTAAAGGTCAGTGACACAGATCCCGGCGGCGTGATCCTGACGGTTACGAATCTGCGCCGGAAAACAATGCGTTAGCGGCACACGGAGGCCAATTTGGCACCCCGGATTTTGACTTTGGCCAATCAGAAGGGCGGCGTCGGCAAAACGACGACTGCCATCAATCTGGCAACCGCCCTCGCGGCCATCGGTGAACGCGTCCTGATCGTCGATCTCGACCCGCAGGGCAACGCCTCCACTGGTTTGGGCATTTCGCGGACGGATCGCGCCCTCTCAGCCTATGATGTCCTGGTGGGCGAGGCCAGCGTACCGCAGGCCGCGGTGATGACCAGCGTGCCCAATGTAGCCATTGTGCCGTCCACCATGGATCTGCTCGGGGTCGAACTGACCATTGCGGATCAGGCTGATCGTGCCTTCAAGCTCCGTAATGCGTTCAAGAACCTGGATGAACTGCGGCTCAACGACCAGTCCATCAGCTATATTCTGATCGATTGCCCTCCCTCTTTGAACCTGCTGACGGTCAATTCGCTGGTCGCGGCCGATGCGGTTTTGGTGCCACTTCAATGCGAGTTCTTCGCACTGGAAGGGTTGAGTCAATTGCTGCAGACCATCGAGCAGATTCGTTCAACGCTCAATCCACGACTGTCCATACAGGGCGTGGTGATGACCATGTTCGACAAGCGTAACAACCTGTCCGAGCAGGTTCTGAACGATGTGCGCAGCGAAATGGGTGAGCTGGTTTATGAGACGGTGATACCGCGCAATGTGCGGCTCAGCGAGGCACCGTCCTATGGCAAGCCAGCGCTGCTTTATGATCTCAAATGTGCGGGAAGCCAGGCCTATCTTCGCCTTGCCACCGAAGTAATCCGTCGTGAGCGACGGTTGAATGCTGCCTAGGAGCTCAACATGACCGACAAACCAACCCGACTGGGCCGGGGCCTTGCCGCGCTGATTGGTGATATGGCGGCCATCGAGGGCGCACGGGTAACCGAGTCGTCCGGTGGCAGCAAGCGCCTCCCCGTTGATTTCATTATCGCCAATCGGGCCAATCCGCGCCGCAGTTTTGGCGCCGAACAGCTTGAAGAGCTGACCAACTCGATTCGTGAGAAGGGCGTCATGTCGCCCCTCTTGGTGCGGCCGACCGATGATCCGAATATCTTCGAGTTGATCGCCGGGGAGCGGCGCTGGCGGGCGGCGCAAAAGGCCGGCTTGCATGATGTGCCGGTCATTGTCCGCGAGGTCGACGACAAGGAAGCGCTTGAGCTGGCGATCATCGAGAACGTGCAGCGTGCTGACCTCAATCCGCTTGAAGAAGCGCTGGGTTACGGGCAGTTGATCGAGCAATTCGACTATACGCAGCAAGATCTGGCGCAAGTGATCGGCAAATCGCGTTCGCATGTGGCCAATACGTTGCGCCTGCTCAAACTACCGGAGGATGTGCGCGGCATGGTGTCGAGTGGCACCTTGACCGCTGGGCACGCCAGGACGCTGATTACAGTAGAAGACCCGGCCGCTCTGGCCCGCCAGATCGTCGAGAAAGGGCTTTCGGTACGTGAGGCGGAAGCCCTGAGCCAGCAGCGTGATCTGCCCAAGCGCAAGCCCGCCACCGAACCGACGCAGCGTGATGCCGACACCTTGGCCTTGGAGCGCAGGCTTGCCGATGCGCTGGGGTTGAGCGTCGCGCTGAACCATACCGAGCGCGGCGGCAAGGTCGAAATCCGCTACAAGACGCTTGAGCAGCTGGACGATATCTGTCTTCGCTTGACCGGCCGTACAAACTAAGTCCCTGAAAAGCAAGCTGTTCCACGTGAAACCGTTTCGGCTGGGGCGCTTACCGCGTTGAACCCAGACCGTCTCCCCGCTAATGCGTGGCGGCCATCATGCAAAGCGCCAGGGTCGTGCGGCGCAGTATGGCGTCTGCGAGGGCCGGTTTGCGGCGTGAATCCGATACCCCTTGCAACAGCCGCTCTATGGCCTGGGCGAGGGCAGGATCGGTCCAGAGCCGCAATTGCTGCTCCAGGGCACCTATGCGCGAAAAATGTGGTTTGGGACGTTGGCTATCAAGGACAGCCCTTGCGGTCTTGCCGCTATCGAGTTCGGTGCGCCAGCGGCGGAGATTGGCGAAGTGATTGGTCAGCATGGCCAGCAATTGCTGGGGGTTCACATTGGCGGCCAGCGCGCGATTGAGGGCCAGTTCGAGCCGTTCCGCATGGCCGCCACCGGTTGCATCGAGAATGGCATCGATGGCCAAGGCGCCATTATCGGCGCAAAGCAGAAGAACATCCTCGCGCGTCAAAACCTTGCTCGCTGCGGCATAGAGCGTCAGTTTTTCCAGCTCGCGGCGCGTTACCTCCCGGTCATTGCCCAGAATTTCACGCAGGGTGGGCACAACGTCGCTGTCGGTGCGAATACCGGCCTGGTTGAAGGTCTCGCGCATCAGCGCCATCAGGGTTTCGTCGGAATCCGGATAGCAGGGCAGTGCGCGGCCGAATTTGGCCGCCTCGACCAGCGAACGCAGCGCATCGCGTGGGGTGAGATTGTCGGCTTCGAGAACGATGGCCGTGCCTCCGGGGTCGTCGCGCAGCTCAGTCAGCGGCATGACCAGTGCCTTGGTGGCATTGCGCACCCGGATGATGCGCTTGCCCCCGAATAGCGATACCGAACGCGCTTCCAACACCAGTTGGGATGGGTCGGAAGCCAGTTCCGGCCCGTCAAAGATGGTGACATTGGCCGAGGCCGGGTCGTCGCCGCTCAAATGACGAATCAGGCGCTGCGCGGTCTCGCGCACCAGGCCGCCATCTGGCCCATAGGCGAGGAATATCCCCTCGCTGAGATCGGGGCGCGCCAGATAGCGCGCCACTTCATGGGCCTTGAGGGCCGTCATCTAGACGACGATGTTGACGATGCGATTGGGCACCACCACCACCTTCTTTGGCGCCTTGCCGTCCAGCGCCTTCTGGACGATATCCAGCGCGAGCACCAGGGTCTCGACTTCTGCCGCCGGCATGTCCTTGGCGACATTGATTTCGCCGCGGCGCTTGCCATTGATCTGAATGGGCAGGGTCACCTCATCGTCGACCAGCATGGCTGGATCCACCTCGGGCCACAGTGCGTCAGCGACAAGTCCTTGTTTTCCGAGTACTTCCCAACAGCTCTCGGCGAGATGCGGCATCATCAGATTGATCAGCAGAACCAGCTTTTCGACGCCGTCGCGCAAGATTGGGGCGAGTTCGGCGGCTGCTTTGCCATCCTTGGCCTTCACCAGGGCATTGGTCAGCTCATAGATGCGGGCGACGGCGCGGTTGAAGCCAAGCCCCTCGATGTCCTGGGCGACACCAGCGACGGTGCGATGGATGATCTTGCGCAGGGCCAGGGCATCAGCACTGTCCAGTGCAACAGTCGCTGAGGATTGTTCGGATAATTCGACCGTGTCGTTGACGAGGCGCCAGATGCGCTGCTGGAAACGGCTGGCGCCTTCAACGCCCGATTCAGTCCATTGCACGTCACGCTCGGGCGGGGAGTCCGAGAGCATGAACCAGCGGGCGGTATCGGCGCCGTAGCTGCGCACGATCTCGTCGGGATCCACCACGTTCTTCTTGGACTTGCTCATCTTTTCGACCGAACCGATGGCGATTGGCGCGCCGGTCTGGGCGTGCCTGGCGGTGCGGGTGTCGCCCTCGGTCTCGATGATGATGTCAGTGGGGGGCACCCATTCGCCCTTGTCGCCCTTATAGGTCTCGTGGGTCACCATGCCCTGGGTGAACATGCCCTTGAAGGGTTCACTCAACCCCACATGGCCGGTCGCCTTCATCGCTCGGGTGAAGAAGCGTGAATAGAGCAGATGCAGAATCGCGTGCTCGATGCCGCCAATATACTGGTCTACCGGCAGCCAATGGTCGGCGATTTCGGGAACCGTGGGTGTATCGGCTTGGGGTGCGGTGAACCGGGCAAAATACCAGGACGAATCCACGAAGGTGTCCATTGTATCGGTTTCGCGCCGCGCGGCGGCACCACATTGCGGACAATGGACATGTTTCCAGGTCGGATGATGGTCGAGCGCGTTGCCCGGCTTGTCGAAGCTCACATCCTCGGGCAGCACCACCGGCAGGTCTTTTTTGGGCACGGGAATGGTGCCGCAGACCTCGCAATGGATCACCGGAATGGGGCAACCCCAATAGCGCTGGCGGGAAATGCCCCAGTCGCGCAGACGATAATTGACTTCGACCTTGCCTTGCGGCTTGCCATCGACCACGCGGGCAGAGAAATGCTCGGCAATCCGTGCCTTGGCTTCGTCGATGGTCAGGCCATCGAGGAAGTCAGAGTTGAAGATGTTACCGGCGTCAACATAGGCTTCGTTCGCAATCGCGAAGCTGGCCGGATCGGCGCCTGGCGGCAGCACCACCGGGGTAACCGGCAGATCATATTTGCGGGCGAAATCGAGATCGCGCTGGTCATGCGCCGGGCAGCCGAACACGGCGCCGGTGCCGTAATCCATCAGCACGAAATTGGCGACATAGACGGGCAGCGTCTGGCCTTCGATCACCGGATGCTTGACGCGCAGGCCGGTGAGAACGCCCTTTTTCTCAGCCTTTTCCAGCGTTTCGGTTGCGGTTCCCTGACGATGGAATTCGGCGATAAACTCGGTGAGCGCCGGATTGTCTGCTGCCAACTGGGACGTCAGCGGATGGTCGGGCGAGAGCGCGAGAAAGGAGGCGCCGAAAATCGTGTCCGGGCGCGTGGTGAAAACCTCGATGCTTTTCGCATCGGTCCTGTCGCTGGCTTCCAGCTCGAACAGCAGCCGCAGGCCTTCGGATTTGCCAATCCAGTTGCGCTGCATGATGCGCACCTTTTCGGGCCAGTCGGTTAGCCCATCCAGGGCTTCGAGCAGCTCCTCGGCAAAATCGGAAATCCTGAAGAACCACTGGGTCAGCTCGCGCTGCTCGACCACCGCGCCGGAGCGCCAGCCCTTGCCGTCGATCACCTGCTCATTGGCGAGCACGGTCATGTCGACCGGGTCCCAATTGACCTTGGAACTCTTGCGGGTGACCAGACCGGCTTGAAGCATGTCGATGAACATGGCCTGCTGGTGCTTGTAATAGTCGGGCGAGCAGGTGGCGATTTCGCGCGTCCAGTCGATCGACAGGCCCATCGATTTGAGCTGAGCCTTCATCGCCTCGATGTTCTGATAGGTCCAGGCGCCGGGATGGGTCTTGCGCTCGATCGCGGCATTTTCCGCGGGCAGGCCGAACGCGTCCCAGCCCATGGGGTGCAGCACATTCTTGCCGCGGGCACGGTGATAGCGCGCCACCACATCGCCCATGGCGTAATTGCGCACATGGCCCATATGGATGCGGCCCGAGGGATAGGGGAACATCTCAAGGACATAATAGGGATCGCGCGGATCGTCATTTGCGGTGACGAAACTCTTGTTCTCGTCCCACACCTTCTGCCATTTCGGTTCGCTTTCGCGCGGATTGTAGCGTTCGCCGCTCACGTGATGGTCGTCCTTGCAAGATTTCACGCCTGGCCCGCCGCAAATGGCGGCACAGCTTGCGTTTTTGAGGGTTTTTGGCTACCCGGACCATCACCAGAAATCCCTTGCTAGGTCAACAGATACGGGGCCGGAACATGGCTGATCGCGCTGAAAGCGCCGCAACGCGCCTCGACTATATTCGCACGCGCATGGAAAAGGCGCGCCGCCGGTTTGGGGCGCCGCCAGAGGCGGTCGAACTGGTCGCGGTGTCCAAGACCTTCCCCGCAGAGGTCATCGAACCCTATATTGCGGCGGGTCAGCGCGTGTTCGGGGAAAACCGGGTTCAGGAGGCCAAGGAAAAATGGCCTGGCCTGCGCGAGAAATATCCCGATCTCAGCCTGCACCTGATCGGGCCGCTGCAGTCGAACAAGGCGCGCGAGGCCGTGGCGCTGTTCGACGTCATCGAAACCGTGGATCGGGAGAAGATCGCGGCGGCGCTGGCTGCAGAAATGGCGCGGGCCGAACGCCATCTGCCGTGTTTCGTGCAGGTCAATATTGGCGGCGAAGAGCAGAAGGCAGGTGTGCCGGTCGATGATGCAGTGGCGTTCGTGCGCCATTGCCGCGAGGTGTATGGGCTCGATATTGTCGGGCTGATGTGCATTCCGCCCGATGGCCAACCGGCCGGCCCCTATTTCGCGCATCTTGCCGCGCTGGGCCGCATGGCGGGGGTCGAGCGGCTGTCCATGGGCATGAGCGGCGACTTCGAAACGGCCATCGCCATGGGCGCCACCCATGTGCGGGTGGGGTCGGCGATCTTCGGCAAGCGCTAGGCGCTGCCTGCAACTTTTCGTCCGGTTTGCGCGTTGCTCAAGATGAAATAACGCCGATGTGATTGGCTGGCCAAAAACGGGTCGCAATAGTGTGGCCTTGGTCGGCCAGGCACGGAAAAGACCGGAGAAAACAATGAACAAGCGACGCATCCTAGTCGTAGATGACGACGCGGACCTGCGCCAGACCCTGGTTGAACAACTCAAGGGCGAGCCTGATTTCGACATTCTCCAGGCCGGAACCGCCAATGACGCGCTAAAGGCGGTGCGCGAACACAATGTCGAATTGACCATTCTCGATGTCGGCCTGCCCGATATGGATGGACGCGAGGCCGTCCGGCTGATGCGCCAGGAGGGCTATAAGAGCCCCGTGCTGATGCTAACCGGTCACGACACCGATGCTGACGAGATCAAGGGGCTCGAAGCCGGGGCCAATGACTACCTGACCAAGCCGTTCCGCTACCCGGTGCTGCTGGCACGGATCAATGCGGCCCTCCGGCAGCGCGACCAGAGCGAGGACGCGGTCTTTACCATCGGGCAATACAGCTTCCAGCCTGCGGCCAAGGTGCTCGAGACCAATGAAGGCATCAAGGTGCGCCTGACCGACAAGGAAACTTCCATTTTGAAGTATCTCTATCGGCAGGGGCCCAAGACCATCACCCGCGATGTGCTGCTCAAGGAAGTCTGGGGCTATAATAACCGGGTGACCACGCACACACTGGAAACCCATATCTACCGCCTCCGGCAGAAGATCGAGCGCGACCCCTCCAATGCCAGGCTCCTGGTGACCGAGGACGGGGGCTACCGTCTCGTCCCGTAAACGGCGCAAAGCCTTTCATTTCCTGCCCGAACCAGACTATAGCTTGAGCCGGAACAGTCGCCCGCAGCCAGCGGGCGGCGCAATTTGGCGCTTTGGGTCTGGGGCCTATGAGAATGGATGACGCGGCCGGGGTCTTGGCCCGGGCCGATTTCTTCGACATCTGCGACGATGAACAATTGCGCATGCTCGGCTTTGCGGGCGATCGCAAGCATTTCGATGCCGATGCGGTCATCTACAAGGCCGGGGCCGTGCCCAGCGGCGCCTATGTGCTGATCGAGGGGACGGTCAAGGCCAGGCATGAAGGCGCCGAGGCCGGTAAGCCCTATGCGCTCTCAGAACCGGGTAGCGTCATTTCGCCCACCTCGCTGATTCTGGACAAACCCCGCCCTGTCACCTTCACTGCCGTCACCGATTGCGAATTGCTGTTCGTGCCTCGGACGGCATTTCTCAAGCTGGCGCGGCAGAGCCCGGATCTGGCCGCGCGCGCGGCCCAGCGCATCGAGCAGGAACTGGGGCGCTATATGCATGCGCTCGAGCCGCTGAAAGGCAAGATGAAAGGCGGCTAGTGCGTTGGTTCGCCACTAAGGCCGCACGAAACGGGCGATCACCGGCACGTGGTCGCTGGGCTTGTCAGTCCAGCCACGGGCCGGCTTGATGATCTCTGCGCTCACCGAGCGTTCGGCTACGTCGGCCGTGGACCAGATATGGTCGAGCCGCCGGCCGCGGTCCGAGGCTTCCCAATCCTTGCCGCGATAGCTCCACCAGGAATAGATCTTGGTGTCGTGGGGCACATGCTTGCGCACCAGATCGGTCCAGCCGTGACCGCCAGTGAGGATGGCGTCGAGCGCTTCGGTTTCGACCGGGGTGTGGCTGACCACCTTCAAAAGCTGCTTGTGGCTCCAGACGTCATTCTCATGCGGGGCAATGTTGAAGTCGCCGGCGATCAGATGGCCGCGCTGAAACACGGGCTCGGCAAACCAGGTCTTGAGTTCGTCGAGAAACCCCAGCTTGTGCTTGAATTTTGGGTTGATCTCGGGATCGGGCTCGTCGCCGCCGGCGGGGATGTAGAAATTATGGAGGGTAAAGGGGCCGTGCCCAAGATCCACCAGTGCTGAAATATGGCGCGATTCCTCGATTTCGCAGAAGACACGGCTGGAAATCTCGGTCAGCGGAAATTTCGAGACGATGGCAACGCCGTGATAGCCCTTCTGGCCATGCACCGCCATGTGCGGATAGCCGGCCGCGATGAAAGCGTTCCGCGGGAACTGGTCATTGGTGCATTTGATCTCCTGCAGCATCAGCACGTCGGGCTGATATTGCGCCAGGAAATCGAGCACCATGGGCAAGCGCAGGCGCACGGAGTTGATGTTCCAGGTGACGACGGAATGGGTCATTGGGCGTCCGGAGAATCGGGCATTGGCGGGGTGTGTCCTGTTATCGCCAAGGCGGGGTTGAGGGTAAAGCCGGAAATGGCGCTGGTACGACAGGTTTTGTCAGCAGCGTTTCACGTGAATCGCTTAGCAGTGCTCCTCCAGATCTCGACACGAAGTACTTCCCGGCATCTCAACGTTCACCGGACGGCACCTCCCCTTGACGGGGGAGAGACTGGCTGAGGGTGCCAACGAACCTGATATCGGGGACGGAACACCCCTCCCCATCCCTCCGGTGAAGGGGAGGGTGCCGCATCGCGTTCGTGTTGCCACGGTTCAAAAACAAAAAAGCCCGGCACAATGGCCGGGCTTTTCAATTCTCAAAGAGCTGCAGCTCTTATTCGCTCTTGGCTTCTTCGCCTTCAGCGGCAGCGGCCTGTTCGGCGGCGGCAGCAGCAGCGGCCGCTTCAGCGTCCTTGGCAGCCTGTTCAGCGGCGAAGGCCTCGGCAGCAGCGATCTTCTCGGCTTCGCGGGCTTCCTTGGCAGCCTGAGCGGCAGTGCGCTCGGCGTCCTGGATCTTCTTGGTGCGCGAATTGGTCGATTCGAAAATACGGGCCGACTTACCGCGACGATCACGCAGGTAGTACAGCTTGGCGCGACGGACCTTACCGCGCTTGATCACTTCGATCGAAGCGATATTGGGCGAGTAGATCGGGAACACGCGTTCCACGCCTTCGCCATAGGAAATCTTGCGCACGGTGAAGCTTTCCATGATGCCGCCGCCGGAGCGTGCAATCACGACGCCTTCATAGGCCTGCAGGCGTTCCTTGTCGCCTTCGCGGATCTTGACCCACACCTTGACGGTATCGCCATGGGTGAATTCGGGATGTTCGCGCTGAGTGGCGAGCGCCGCGACCTGTTCGGCCTCGATCTGTTCGATAATGTTCATTTTTCGATCCGTTCTGATCTTTTCATAGGGACGACTCTTTTATGGGCCTTTGCGGCCCCGTCGCCCGGTCTTGGTTGGTAACGGAAGGGCAGTCTTCTTGGTCTTGTTGCGTGCCGGTCCGATACGCCTGGCACACGAATGGGCGGCTCATAGGGGAAAACAGGGCAAGAGTCCAGTGCCTATGCCGGTTTCAGCGCGATTTGGCGGGCAGCAGGTCCGGCCGGCGCGCCCCGGTCAGCGCCAGGGATTGCTCATGCCGCCATCGGGCGATTTTCCCGTGGTCACCCGACGTCAGCACCGCGGGGATTTCCCGCCCTTCGAAGCTTTGTGGCCGCGTATATTGCGGATATTCGAGCAGGCCGTTTTCGAAGCTCTCCTCGTCGCGGCTGTCCAGCGCGCCGAGTACGCCGGGAATAAGCCGCACGACGGCTTCGAGCAGCACCATGGCGGCCACTTCGCCGCCGGCCAGCACATAGTCACCGATGGAGATTTCCTCGAGCTTGCGGGCCTCGATGACGCGCTGGTCCACCCCTTCAAAGCGGCCGCAGACGATAACTGCGCCGGGACCGGCGGCCAGCTCGTGGGCGCGGGCCTGGGTGAGGGGGGTGCCGCGCGGTGACATCAGGATGCGGGGGCGCGGGTCGTCGTCCGGCGCGACAGCATCGATCGCCTTCGCCAGAATGTCGGGCTTGAGCACCATGCCGGCCCCGCCGCCCGACGGCGTGTCGTCCACAGTGCGATGCCGATCTGTGGCGAAGTCGCGCAACTGGGTGGCCTGCAAGGCCCACAAGCCGTCATTCAGCCCGCGCCCCAGCACGGACGCACCCAGCGGCCCGGGGAACAGCTCAGGGAAAAGAGTGATGATATCGGCGGAGAACATCAATCCGGCTCTTCCTCGCCAGGCTCGGCATCGAGCGGCGGGGCGATCACCAGATAGCCGTCGGCAATGCGGATGAGGGGAACAACGGCCTTGGTGAAAGGATAAAGGAATGTGTCACCCGAGCGTTCATCCCGCACCTCCAGGATGTCCCCGGCGCCGTGATCATAGATGGCGCTGACTGCCCCGATGGACACGCCATTGTCGAGACGGGCATCGAGCCCGATCAGATCGGCGTGGTAGAAATCGTCTTCATCCTCGATTTCCGGAAGGCGGCTGCGCTCGACATACAGCTCGACGCCATTGAGCAATTCTGCTGCATTGCGGTCGCGCACGCCCTTGATGCGGGCAATCAGCACTGTCTTTTGCAGCCGCGCCGATTCAATGGTGATGACCAGCCCCGGCCGGTTGGTTTCGAGCGGACCATAATCGGCTATGGCCTCGGGCTCCTGGGTGTGAGAGGCGATGCGTACCTCGCCCTTGATGCCGTGCGCGGCGCCGATCGTGCCCATCAGAATGCGGGATGAAGTGTCTGCCATCGGCCTTCTCTTCTTGTTTGTATGGCTCCATAGCAGCGCCATCAGAAGGCGCAAGAGCTTGTCAGCGCGTCGGCACCAGTTCGATCACGTCGTGGGTCGATTCAAAGCGCGGAAAAGGCAGTTCCAGGCGATATCGCACCGGCTTGCCGTCGACTTTGTAGACGCAGCCGACCTGGCTGCGTTCGGGGTCGGCTCTGTAGTTCATGGGGGCTTCGTCGCCATAATGCAGCGTTCCCCAATAGAACAGGCCCCCGCCATCGCTGGGCAGGAGGTTGCCGCTGAAACGCTGCGACCCGGTGAGCTTTTCGATGCGGGCACCGTCATTTGAGACGGTGCAGGCAAATTGGGTATAGGTTGTAAGAGGAAGAAGGCCGCCCAGCTTGATGGTGCGGCAGCGATAGTTCCCATCCGGCATCTGCGAGATCGGGGTCTCGCCAAGGGCAAAGAGCGTGGAGACGAGCGCCCGGTCGGCGGCGTTGTCGGAGAGCAGGGCTTCGGCAAGGCCCCGGGAGCGGGCCGCCTCAAAGCCGGTCATGCGGTCGCCGTCGAATGGCGTGATTGGGGCGGCATCGGGCACCTGGCAGGCCAGGGTGCTTACGACGGGCATCAGCACCGCCGCCAGCAGCAGGGCCGCGAAGCGGCGCGTAGGAATATTTCGCATCTTTCGCCTGCCTTGTCTCAGATCAAGGAACCTTGCACGCAAATGATGCTTTCTCAAGCAGACCAGACAAGGAGGTTGCAATGTCCAAGATGCTCACCGACCGAGAGGCCATCCGCGAATGGGTGATTGCCCGTGGTGGCAATCCGGTGCTGATGGATGTGCCCGATGGCAGCAAGACCCGCACGGTGCTGCAGCTCTCCTTCGGTCAGGCCAGTCTCAATTCCCTTGGCAATGAAGGGCCGGACCGGATCGGTGGTTTCGAACTAGTGAGCTGGGAAGAATGGTTCACCGCGCTCGAAAACGGCAATCTGGCCCTGATGGTCTCGGACGACCCGTCCGGCGGCAATGAGGCTGAATTCAGCTTTGTGGAGCGCGATTAGTCCTCGGAAAAGGCTGGAACGCCGGCCTTGTCGGCCTCAGCTTCCAAGGCCTCCATGTCCTCGTCGGAAAAGCCGAAATGGTGGCCCAGTTCGTGGATCAGCACGTGGGTGACGATTTCACCCAGCGTGTTGTCTTCGTTTTCGGCCCAATAATCGAGGATCGCGCGGCGGTAGAGATAGACGGTATTGGGCATTTGGCCAGTTTGCGGTGTGGCGCCGTCTTCGGTCAGGCCAACACCGGAGAACAGCCCCATCAACTCGAACGGGCTTTCCATCCCGAAGCCTTGCAGGATCTCGTCCTCGGCATATTCGGCAACCGAGCAGGTGACGTCGGCGGCAAGAGAGGCAAAGGGCTCCGGCAAGCCGGCCAGGGCCGCGCTCGCCAGAGCCTCGAAATCGTCCAGTGTCGGGGCGTAGAGCCCCGACCAGTCGGTCTTGCTCAGCGCCACTCGCGGATGTCGACGAAGTGGCCGGCAATGGCAGCCGCAGCGGCCATGGCGGGGGACACCAGATGGGTGCGACCCTTAAAGCCCTGTCGACCCTCGAAGTTGCGGTTGGAGGTCGAGGCGCAGCGTTCGCCCGGTGCCAGCTTGTCCGGGTTCATCGCCAGGCACATTGAGCAGCCCGGTTCACGCCATTCGAAACCGGCATTCTTGAAGACCACATCAAGGCCTTCGGCTTCCGCTTGGGCCTTCACCAGGCCCGAGCCGGGCACGACCATGGCCGAGACGTGGCCGGCCACCTTGCGCTCGCCGATAACCGCTGCTGCGGCGCGCAGATCTTCGATACGGCCATTGGTGCAGGAGCCGATAAAGACACGGTCGAGCTTGATGTCGGTGATCGGGGTGCCGGGCTTTAGCCCCATATAGTCCAGCGCCCGCCATTTGGAGGCGCGCTTGTTCTCATCGGCAATGTCGTCCGGGTTGGGCACCGCACCCTGCACCGAGATGACGTCTTCGGGCGAGGACCCCCAGGACACGATCGGGGGCAGGTTGGCGGCGTCGAGCACCACGACCTTGTCGTAATGGGCGCCTTCGTCGGTATGCAGCGTCTTCCAGTAGTCCAGCGCCATGTCCCAGGCCTTGCCAGTCGGGGCGCGCGGGCGATCCTTGACATAGGCAAAGGTCTTTTCGTCAGGCGCGATCAGGCCGGCGCGGGCGCCGCCCTCAATGGTCATGTTGCAGACCGTCATGCGGCCTTCCATCGAGAGCGCGCGGATGGCTTCGCCGGCAAACTCGATGACATGTCCGGTGCCGCCGGCCGTGCCGATCTCGCCAATAATGGCCAGGATGATATCCTTGGCGGTGACGCCCGGGGGCAATTGCCCGTCGACGCGCACCAGCATGTTCTTGGCCTTTTGCTGGATCAGCGTCTGGGTGGCCAGAACATGTTCGACTTCCGAGGTGCCGATACCGTGGGCCAGGGCGCCAAAAGCACCGTGGGTCGAAGTGTGCGAGTCGCCACACACAATGGTCATGCCGGGCAGGGTGAAACCCTGTTCCGGGCCGACGATGTGCACGATGCCCTGGCGACTATCGAACGGATCGTAGTACTCGATGCCAAAATGCTTGGTGTTCTCGGCCAGCGCGGCGATCTGCACGGCGCTTTCCGGATCGGGATTGGGCAGCGAGCGGTCGGTGGTGGGCACATTGTGGTCGACAACGGCCAGGGTCCGCTCGGGATGTCGCACCTTGCGGTTGTTCATCCGCAGGCCCTCGAAGGCCTGCGGGCTGGTCACCTCGTGCACCAGGTGCCGGTCGATATAAAGAAGGCTCGTGCCGTCCTCGTTGTTCTGGACCAGATGGTCGTCCCAGATCTTGTCGTAGAGCGTGCGGGCCTTGGTCATATCCGTAGGTTCCGGGGCAGGAATGAAAGATTGGAGTGGTTCTAAGCCCAAGCCGGGGCAGGGGTCAAGCACAACCGTACTCACTGGTACGGTGGTGGTCGATCAGGCTATCTGGCGCCAATGATGCTCCAAAAGCCCAAGCGGCGGCGCACGAGCCAGACCATGGCGGTGGTCGCCACGCAGATGGTAATCGTGGTTCCCACAGCTGCGCCCATTGGGCCGAACTGAACAATCAGCACGAAATCGAGTATTACAGCCAAAACGGCGCAGCCGCACAGCGCCAGCGCCAGATGGTTCTGCTCGCCCGTCATCAGCAGCAGGAATTTGGTTGGTCCGGCCGCGGCCTGCACCACCAACCCGATCAGCAGGATCGTCAGCAGGGGGCTGGCGCTGACAAAGTCGGGACCGAACAGGCCCAGGGCAAGGGGGGCGCCGGCCGCCATCAGCAGTGCCGCCAGCAGGGTCGGCCAGAAGGACCAGACGACAAACTTCTTCACTAGCGCGGTTAGCTCATCATGGCGGCCAGCGGCATGAAGGCGAGCAAGCTGGGCGCTGGAAATCGCCGAAATGGCAAACATGACATAGGACACCAGCGCCGCCAGGCGCGAGGCTGCGTAAAAGGCGCCTCCGGCTTCGGGGCCGGAAATGGCATTGACCAGCATGACGTCGATGCTGGTGACCAGCATGAAATAGCCGTCAACCGCGACTATGGCCCAGGAACCGCCCAGCCAAGCGCGCGGTTCGTAGCGCGGCGGTCCTTGCAGCGCGGGACCGAGATGGTGGCGGATCACCCCCCATTGCACGGCCCAGGTCAGCAGCAGGGCGACAAGCATCGCCCAGACGGCGGCGGGGGCGTTGATAGGCAAGCCCAGCGCGTGGAACGCGCCCAGCGTTGCGAGGAAGAGAACAGGCCTGAGCATGAAGCTGGGAAGATAGGCGAGCCAGGCCGGGCCGTCGGCGCGTGCGATGCCCTTGCCGATATCGACCTGGGCGAAAAGCGGAATGCAGAGACAACCAATGAGAAGAGCCTCCTTCTGGCCGCCGGTCAGGGCGAGCGCCGGAAGGGACACCAGTGCGGCGATCACACCTGTGGTCAGCAGGCTGATGGCAAAGACAGCCAGCTGGGAAAAGATCACGATGCCCTTGACGCCCGCGAGATCCTGCCGCTCGAGCGCGCCGGCAGCGAAGCGGGTGGTGGAACTTGCCATGCCCAGTTGCGCCAAGGTTCCCGCCAGCGTCACCCAGACCCAGGCATTGGAAAATATGCCGAACTCGGCCAGCCCCATCCATCGGGCAATCAGCAATTGCGAGAGGAAGGTCACCAGAGACCCGCCAATCCTCACTCCGAATGACAGAATGGCGTCGCCGCCCCCGCCCTGTTTGAAGGCAAGCCGCCGCAGTCGCGCCATGGAGCCGAGAGGAACATCGCTCATCTCAGCCCGACTTCCCTTGGTTGCGCCGCTCAAGATCTGGCTCGGCGCGGCGATGCGCGCGGTTTTCGGCAATTCTGGGTGCCATTCTCAGCTGCGCTAGTGCGGGACCCAGGTCATGGCGAACGAAGGTATCGGAACGCTCGCGCCCCAGCGCCCAGCTCGCGGGCTGCATGGCAAAACCGGCAAGGCGCTGCAGCGCCTGGGACCAATGGCCGGGGCCGGTGCGAAAGGTCATGGCTATGGCGTGCAGGTCGCGCAGGAAATTTCGTCCGCGCAACCCGACCCGATAATCCACCTGGGGTCGCGTGCGGCCCTCAACGTATTGCTCGAAGAGGTAGAGAGGAAAATCGACCCCGGATGCGACGGCCAGGGGAAGGGAGCCCCAGAGCCGGGCATTGACTTCGATCAGAATAAAATTGCCCGTCCGATCCTGGCGGAATTCGACCATCGCAACACCGTTCAGACCGGTTGCGGCCGAGATTGCGCTCGCCGCCGCCCGCAGCCGCGGGTCTATCGCTTCGCTGATCCGCAGCGAACTGCCGCCTTCCGTGCCGGTTTCTCCCAGCCGACGATGCTGAAAGGCCTGGCTAATGACCCCGTCCTTTGCCAGCACGGACAGGCCAAGCCCGTCCCCGTCAAAGTAGTGTTCGACCAGCAGGCCCTCGCGGGTCGGGACAGCGGCCAAAAAGGCCTCGACTTCATCGGCCGTGTTGACCTGAACGACGCCGTTGCGACTGGTCAGATTGGCCAGGCGGTAAGACTGAGTCTGCTTGATCAGAAGAGGCAGGCCGAGCTCTGCCACAAGGCTTTGGGCGTTGTCATCCTCCCGCACCGGGCGCCCCGAGGCGGTGGGCACGCCGAGCCGGGCGCAAAGGTCCCGCGTTCTCTGCTTGTCGTTGAGAATGGTAAGGGTGTCATGGGCGGGAAGTGCAATGGTCTGGTCTGCGAAGCGGTCCCGGTTCTGGTCGAGCGGTAGCATGGATCGCTCGCAGCAGGGCAGGAGCAGATCGAACTGCTGCTGATCGAGCAGATGCCGCAATTCATCGAGCCAGACAATGGGATTGTCGCTATAGCGCGGAAGACGGTGAACAGCGCTTACATAGCGTGACTGCGTGGTAGGGCTTTCCCAGTTGAACGGCGCCAAATGCACAGCAATGCCCGCCCGCCCCAGCGAGCGCACCGCCGCCAGGACGCTGCGGTCATCATCGCCAAATATGAGAACTCTTCTCATTCAGGCGCACTGCCTCGCAAGCTGTCGGGCAGAAACCGAAAGGTCAAATGATCTGATGTTCCCGAGTTGCATCTGCCGTACCCTTCCTCGCCGCGCTTGAGGTGGCGCGACAAGAGAAGTGTGACACAGACGGTTTCAAGAAGGTCTTACCGGAACCTGCCAGCAAAATTACAATTTGGTAATTTCCTGGTCACCTTAGCCCTAATGCCGAAAATGGCGCATGCCAGTCATCACCATGGCGATGCCAGCGGCGTCGGCAGCGGCGATCACCTCGTCGTCGCGCATCGAGCCGCCGGGCTGGATGACGGCGGTGGCGCCTGCGGCAACCAGTGCTTCAAGGCCATCGGCAAACGGGAAGAAGGCGTCGGAGGCCACGACCGAGCCCTGGGTCAGAGCCCCTTCGATACCCGCGGCCTCTGCCGCATCGATCGACTTGCGATGCGCCACACGAGCCGAATCCACCCGGCTCATCTGCCCGGCGCCGATGCCGGCGGTGGCGCCGTCCTTGACGTAGATGATGGCATTGGACTTGACGTGTTTTGCCACCTTGGCTGCCAGCTTCAAATCCACCAGCTCCTGATCGGTCGGCTGGCGCCTGGTGACGACCTTGAGGTCGCAATCATCGACATTGGCATTGTCTCGGCCCTGCACCAGCAGGCCCCCGGCCACCGATTTGACCATCAGGCCTTCGGCCTTGGGATCGGCAACGCCGCCGGTCAGCAGCAGGCGCAGGTTCTTTTTGGCGGCGATGATCTCCTGCGCTTCAGGCGTCGCAGAGGGGGCGACGATCACCTCGGTGAAGACCTTGACGATTTCGGCGGCTGTTTCGGCGTCGATTTCGCGATTGGTGGCGACAATGCCGCCGAAGGCCGAGACCGGATCGGTGCGCAATGCTTTCACATAGGCGGTCTTGAGATCATCGGCGACGGCCACGCCACAGGGATTGGCGTGCTTGATGATCGCGACCGCAGCGGTCTGGGCAGGATCGAATTCCGAGACCAGTTCGAAGGCAGCGTCGGTGTCGTTGATGTTGTTGTAGCTCAGGGTCTTGCCCTGCACCTGGGTGGCGGTGGCCACGCCAGGGCGGGTTTCCCCGGTCTTGTAGAAGGCGGCCCATTGGTGGGGATTTTCGCCGTAGCGCATGACTTCGCTCAAGGTGCCGGCAAAGCTGCGATAATTGACATCGGCAAAGTCGATTTCGCGGGCGAACCAGCTCGAAATGGCGCTGTCATATGCGGCGGTACGGGCATAGGCCTTGGCGGCGAGGCGCTGGCGCATCTCGAAGGGAATGCCGCCATTGCGGATGGCTTCGAGAATGGCCGGGTAGTCGGCGGGGTCTACCACCACTGTGACAAAGGCATGGTTCTTGGCCGCCGAGCGCACCATGGCCGGGCCGCCAATGTCGATATTCTCGATGATTTCGTCGTAGCTGGCGCCGGAGGCGACGGTTTTTTCGAAAGGATAGAGATTGACCGCGACAAGATCGATCGGGCCGATCTCGTGCGTGTCCATCGAAGCCTGGTGTTCGGGGTTGTCGCGCACCGAAAGCAGACCGCCATGCACTTTGTGATGCAGGGTCTTGACGCGGCCATCCATCATTTCGGGAAAGCCGGTCAGATCAGAAATGTCGCGCACCGGCAGGCCGGCCTCGCTGATCAGGCGATGGGTGCCGCCGGTGGAGACCAATTCAACCCCAGCCTCGGACAATCCACTGGCGAAATCGGCCATGCCGGATTTGTCGAATACCGAAAGCAGTGCCCGACCGACACTTACCGTCTTGCCCATGAGATCTGTCCCGCGCTTTTGGAAAATGGAGGATTTCGCGGCTGCGCTAGCACGAGACGGGCAAAAGGCCAATCTCTTTGCGCCCGCAGGGCCCCATTTGCGCACTATTGCTGTTCGAGCGTGAAGATCCAGGCCACTTCAGTGGTGTTGGTGACATCGGTTTCCAGCACCAGCTGCCGGGTGCGGTGAAAGCCGAGATAGGCCGATTGGCGTACGCTGTCCTCTTCGCGGAACTGGGCCCCTTCCCAGAGGAAACTCCAGGTCACACCATTGGGCAGCACCAGCCGTGCGATGCCCTCGCCAGTGGTGCGCCGCACCTTGACGCCCGGCGCCAGGTGAAAGCGCAGGGACATCATGCCCCTGGGCTCCCCTGCGGGCACGATCCGGTCCTGGCCAACCAGCGTGGTGCCGCCTGAAAGCAGGGTCAGCCGGCGCTCGATCTCAACACCATAGCGCTGGGCATAGCCGGCGCTGGTCAGGGTCAGCATGTGTTCGACGGTGTCGATGGACATGGCCGGGGCGGCAGCGCGGCGCTGCCTGTGCTCGGGGCCTTCCGCATCAATGGTGGGGGCAGAATGGGCCACTGGCTGGCGGAACAGGTCACGGCTCTCCGGCAGATCGGAGGGTGCGGGGCCACAACTGCCGACCACCAACTCGCTGGCATGGGCAAACTCGAAGGCCAAGGCGCTGTCATGCGCCTCGCCATCGAAACCCGGTGGAGGCCGCAGGCCGCTATCGGCGATCACCACGGTGTCGCCGGCCCGCACAATGCCATAGCCGCCGATCAGCCGCGAGCGGCGTGAGGCCGAGGGGCCGTTGGCCTGCACCGCCACCAGGACATCGTGCGGCACCTGACCGCAGCCGTTGAAATAGACCGGTTCGCCGCTCGACAGCGTCAGGGCGTCGAGGGCCTCATGCATACGGTCGACGCGGTTGGTCAATTCGGCCATGGCCGGGCTGCCATGGCGCCCCACGGCACGGCGCAGGCTCGCCAGTTCGACCAGTAAGGCCAGTTGCTGGCGCGGATTGCGCGACAGGTGCAGCCCGTCACTGTCAAGCTGCTGGGCAAGCAGGGCATCGAGCCGGGCGACATTGGTGTCGATGTCAGGAACATCGTCCAGATTGCACAATTCGGCGCCCAACAGACCAATAGCGGCAAACAGCGCTTCGATCGGATCGGCGGCAAGCGGCCCACGCACGCGCAGGCTCTGCACCTGGGTCCCAAGGCTGCGCTGGATGGTGCGGGTCTGGTCGGGCGTGGCGCCGTCCAGCACCAGGGTCAGATGGCGCAACCAGTTGAGCACGCGCTGGGCCGTCAGCGTCAGCGTCCAGCTATCGGCCTCGAACTGGCCTTCGCGGCCGATCCAGTCCAGGACCAGGGTGCGGGCGAAGAGTTTCTCGCCCGGATCACGGCAATCGCGGAAATGCCTGAGCCAGGAGAAACTGTGGAGATTGTTCCACCAATCAGGATGCTCGACATCGAGCGAAAAGGGCGAGGCGCCGCCGGTTTCGAACAGTTTTGAGGCGAGCAGATAGCGCCCGGACATCATTTCGCGCACCGCTTCGCGGTCGGCGGGGCGGAAGTCGGGCAGGTCGCCGGCATAGGCGTGATCGGTCTGGCCGCGCCAGGTCCAGCGCAGCAATGGCATGGTGACCACGCTGTCGGCCAAGCCAAGCGCCAATCTGCGCCCAGCCGGAACCAGCCGTCCGTTCACCGCGTCCCTCCCCCCTGGTTCGGGGAAAAGGCCATTGCCTTGTCCATTGGTATTCCCACTCGAAACGTCTCGCCGGCCAATCATGGCTGGCGCCTGTTACCAAAGCCCTTAGCGTGTTCGCCTGAACCGCGCCACGAAGAACCCGTCCATCCCCGCATTTCCGTTTCCGGGCGACATGGCGGGGTGGGTGCGTATCAGGCCCTCGGCAGACACCGCCTGTTCGAGCCCGGTCATCTCGTCACGGGCGATTGGCCAGAGCTCAAGGCCAGGCAGGGCATCGAGCGCCCAGGTGACCTGCTGCTCGCCTTCGGCCGGCTCAAGCGAACAGACGCAGTAGATCAGCGTTCCACCGGGTGCCAGGCAGCGGAACGCATTGGTCAGCAGAGCCTGTTGCAAGGTGACGCGACCGGCAATATCGCGCGCTGAACGGTTCCAGAGCACTTCGGGATGGCGGCGGAACGTTCCAGTGGCCGAGCAGGGTGCATCAAGCAAAATGCCGTCAAATGGGCTGGTGGGGTCGTAATTGGCCGCATCGGCCTCGACCACACCCGGCGCATAGCCGAGGCGCTCCATGTTCTGCCTGAGACGGGGAAGGCGCGTGCCATCGCTGTCGAGCGCTGTGACTTTGTAGCCGGCTTTGATCAACTGGGCGGTCTTGCCACCAGGCGCGGCACAAAGGTCGAGCACGCCGCGACCAGCCTCCAGACCCATCAGGCGGGCGGGAATGGCCGAAGCGGCATCCTGCACCCACCAGCGGCCCTCGTCATAGCCCGGCAGGGCCTCGACGGCCCGGTCGCGGCTTTCAAGGCGGATGCTGTCGGCAAGCAGGGGTTCGGCACCCAGCGCCTCGATCAGCTCCGGGTCGTTGTCACGCAAGGTCAGGTCGAGAGGCGCCCCCTCGATCAGCGCCGTGGCGAATTGGGCAACGGCGTCAGCGCCATAGGCCGCGGTCCAGCCGGTGGCGAAATGTTCGGGCAGCAGCAGGGCGTCATCCATCAGCCCATAACGGGCCGAATTGGCCTGGGCGCGGCGCAATACCGCGTTCATCAGGCCGGAAAGATGGCGGGCCTTGGCGTCGCGCTTGATCGCTTCGACGGCCAGGAACAGGGCGCTATGGGCGCCCAGATCGGGCAGGAAGACCAGCTGGGCGAGCGAGAGGCGCAGCACGGCCTCGAAGCTGCCCGCTCGCGCAGGCAGGCCTTTTTCCAGGAGGTCGGCCAGCATGACATCGATCTGGCCATGCCGCCGCAGGGCTGTGGTGATCAGCCTATTGGCCAAAGCACGATCGCGCCCGTCGGCGAGATCGCTCGCGCCAAGCGGGGTGAAATGTTCGCCTGCCAACACGGTCTTGAGCCGCTCTGCGGCGGCGAGGCGGAGCTTCAAGCCCGCCGGTTCGGTCCGTTGCGCCAATTCGTCAACTCAGTTTGGGCTGCGCCATATGGGCGCTGCACTATCCCCAGGGTCCGCGGTTTTCACCCTCGTCCAAAGGGCGTCCAGCGGTCGGTACCCGCCAGCCGGTGCCCGTATTGCGGCCACTTGAGGCGGCGCGCGGGCGGGGCTGACGTGTTCGCCCCTTATCCTCCACGCGCATCTCGGCGGCAAGCCTTTGCAGCGCTGCGATACGGTTGCCGGTATCGGGATGGGTGGAGAACAAATTGTCCATCCGCTGCCCGTTGAGCGGATTGATGATATACATATGGGCCATGGCCGGGTTGCGCTCGGCCGCCACATTGACCTGGCGGCCGGCCAAGGTGGCGATCTTGTTGAGCGCCGAGGCGAGGGCAATCGGGTCGCCGGCAATTTCGGCCCCGAGCTTGTCGGCTTCATATTCGCGGGTCCGGCTCACCGCCATCTGCACCAGCATGGCGGCCAGGGGAGCGAGAAACACCATCAAGAGCGCGCCAATGCCGCCCAGTGGATTGTCGCGATTATTGCCGCCGCCAAAGAACAGGCCGAACTGGGCCAGCGCCGAAATGGCACCGGCCAGCGTGGCGGTGATGGTCATGGTCAGGGTGTCGCGGTTCTTGATATGGGCCAGCTCATGGGCGACCACGCCCGCAACTTCGCGGGTATCGAGTTGCCGTAGCAGGCCCGAGGACACGGCAACGGCGGCATTGTTCGGGTCGCGCCCGGTGGCAAAGGCATTGGGCTGGTCGGTCTCGATCACATAAACGACCGGGGTCGGGATGCCGGCGCGCCGGGAAAGCACATCGACCATGTCATAGAGTTCGGGGGCGCGGGAGCGTTCCACGGGCACCGCATTCTGCATGCGCAGCACCATCTTGTCCGAATTCCAGAAGGCGAACAGATTGGTGCCGGCGGCAAACAGAAACGCGATCATCATGCCGGCCGTGCCGCCGATGAAATAGCCCACAACCATGAACAGCGCCGTCATTGCCGCCAGAAGGGCAAAGGTACGCAGCGTATTGAACATCGTCTCGAACCCCTTGGGTTGGCTTTGCTGAGCAACTATGTTGTGTGTCAGGCGGTTCCGCGCAAGCGGAGTGACCAATTTGTCATGGAAGAGACGATGAGCGACGACCCGCAACGCCCCGACCTATCGCAACACGATGAGCTTCGCGTATTGAGCCCGGCGGCGCAGCGCGCCCTGGCCGAGGCCGAAGCCCGGCGGCGGGGCATCGATGCGGCTTCTGCAATGGCGCCAAAGGAAAAGGGTGGTCGCGGAGGGCTCGAACCGGTGCGCTATGGCGACTGGGAGATCAAAGGCCTCACCAGTGATTTCTGACGCGGCGGGGCGGATCAGCCCGGGAAGAAATCGGTAATGTTGTAGCCGGCGGCCGAGACGGCGAAGGTGGTGGCGACCGTCACGATCGCAGCAATCAGCACATATTCGATGCGGGTGATCAGCGGCTGATTGCGGAGATGGCTAAGAACGCGACGCAACATTCAGGTCTCTTCCAGATGACGAAGACGGCCAAGATGCCGCAGACAAGATGAACGGAGCCTGAATGGCTCAGCCCCGCGCCTTTTCTAGGGCAGGAAGCAGCTCGGTTTCAATAGCGGCGGGCGTCAATGGGCCGACATGTTTGTAGGTAATGACGCCATCGGCATCGACCAGAAATGTTTCAGGCACGCCATAAACGCCCCAGTCGATGGAAACACGGCGATCGCGATCGGCCCCGACCGCGTCATAGGGATTGCCAAGTTCTGCAAGAAATGCCCGCGCGTTTTCCGGCGCATCGGAATGGTTGATGCCGAACAGCCTGACGCCGGTTTCTGCCTTGAGGGTTTCGAGCAGCGGATGTTCGTCGCGGCAGGGAATGCACCAGGAGGCAAAGACATTGACCACCGTTACTTCGCCGCTGAGCGAGCTGGTGTCGAAGCCGGGCGCGTCCAGGCCCTCGACTGCCGGCAGGGTGAAGTCGGGCACCGGCTTGTCGATCAGGACCGAGCGAACCAGGGTGGAATCGCGGTCGATGGAAAAGGCAAAGACCGAGACCAGCGCCACCAGCAGGATCAGGGGGAGGGCAAAGAGCGCATACCGCATCAGCCGCGCTTGTCCCCAAGCGTCTCGAGCCGGGCCCGGACGCGGCGGCTGTCATAGACGATCCAGCCGATCAGCAGTCCAAGGCCGACGAATACACCGGCATAGGCGGCGAAGATGAACTCGGCGTGTTCCCCAAGGGCGATCATAGGGTGTCTCCCCGCGCGGCGCGTCGTTCCAGCGTCACCAGGCGCCGCCGGCGAATTTCGGTATGCATGGCCAGCAATTGGAGGGTGACGAAAAGCAGGGTGAAGGCAAAGAACATGACAAAGAGCGGGGTCAGCAGCGAGCCGGGCATGGTGGGCCCGTCGGCGCGAAACACGCTGGCGGGCTGGTGCAGCGTCGACCACCAGTCGACCGAGAATTTGATGATCGGCACATTGACCGCGCCGACCAAGGTAAAGACGGCGACGACGCGGGCGGCGCGCAACTGGTCGTCAAAGGCGCGCCAGAGGGCCACAATGCCGAGATAGATGAAAAGCAGGATGAGAGTGGACGTCATGCGCCCGTCCCATTCCCAGAAGGTGCCCCAGGTGGGGCGGCCCCACATCGAGCCCGTGAACAGGGCCATGGCGGTAAAGGCGGCCCCGAGCGGGGCGGCAGCCTTCATCGAGACGTCCGCGAGTGGATGGCGCCAGACCAGCGTGCCCAGTGCCGAAACGGCCATGGCGGCATAGACGAACTGGCTGAGCCAGGCGGTGGGCACATGCACATACATGATGCGGACCGTATCGCCCATCTGGTAGTCGGCGGGCGAATTGAAGAAAGCGAACCACAGCCCGAGCAGGTACAATGCGGTCGTGACCCCGGCCAGCGGCCAGATCAGCGGCCGCGTCCAGGCCAGAAACTGGCCAGGATGGGCCAGCCGGTTCCACCAGCTCATTTTCGGGGTGTCATCAATGCTCATGCAGGCGCTCTACTCTTCTCCCCAATCTATCGCAAGCGCAGCGGCAAAGGGAGAGAGCGCGAGTGACATGAGACTGAGTGCCGCAAGGAACAGCATGGCACTCGAGGCCTGGTCGGGTCCGCCAAGCGGCGCAATGGCACCGACGCCAAAGATCAGCACCGGCACGCAAAGTGGTGCGATCAGGATCGGCGCCAGCAGGCCGCCACGCCTTATGGCCACGGTTATCGCGGCGCCGAAGGCTCCGAAGGCAGCCAGAGCCGGGGTGCCCAGAAGCAGCGAGAGCACCGTACGCCAAAAGGTCGGGCCATCCATGGCCAGGATCATGGCGAGAAAAGGTGACGCCAGGATCAGGGGCAGCGCGGCGGTCAGCCAGTGGGCGATCACTTTTGCGGCAACCACCCCGGCCATGGACATGTCGGCCATCCGGTAGAGGGCCAGAGTGCCGTCGTCGCGATCGGGCCGGAACAGGCGGTCAAGACCCAGCAGCATGGCGAGAAACGCAGCGATCCAGATGATGCCGGGGGCAATGCTGGCCAGCAGCGCCCGGTCCGGGCCAATGGCAAAAGGGACGATCGCCCCCACAATGATGAAGAACAACACCAGCGTCAGGACTTCGCCACCACCCGAAAAGCTGAGACGCAGGTCGCGCCGGAGAACGCCAAGAAAGCCGCTCATGCCCTGGCTCCAAGCGTCAGCGTGGCCGCGCCGGGCAGGGCGATGTCGTCATGGGTGGCGACTACGGCCAGGCCACCGCTTCTGAGATGGTCCGCGAGCAGGGCCGCCAACAGGTCGCGCCCTGCCGCGTCCAGCGCCGCGCTGGGTTCATCGAGCAGCCAGACGGGGCGGGGCGACACCAATAGCCGGGCCAATACGAGACGGCGCTGCTGGCCCGCGGAGAGATATCCGGCATCGAGACGGGCGGTGCGTCCCAGACCAACCCGATCGAGCGCTGTCGCAGGGGTCACATCACCGTGCCCGTTAATGTCGGCCCAGAATTTGAGGGTCTGGATCACGCTGAGGCGCGGCCTTACTGCGTTCTTGTGTCCGCAATGATGGATGAAGGGCCCCGCCTCGGGATCAGCACCCTCGAAAACGACATTGCCCGAGATGGGATGCAGCAGGCCGGCCAGGGTGAGCAGGAGAGTGGATTTGCCGGCGCCATTGGGTCCGCGCAGCAGCAGGGCACTGCCCGCAGCGACCTTTAGCGACAAATCTGCGGCCAGCACGGCGTCACCGCGCCCACAGGCAAGGCCCTGTGTCTTAAGCTGTATCTGGTGCTGGACTTGCCTTTGCGTCATGGCCCCATCTCGTATTGGACCCATGGTCGTACTGGCAAGGGCTTGGTTGATTGACTATAAGCCCAAAGAGATTGGAGTCATTCCAGAAAAGCGCGGTTTGTTCTTCGGCCCCACGCCCCGAATGATCCGGCGCACAAGCAGCAAGAAGGGCGGAGCACAAGTGACCTCGATAGACAGCTTCAAATCCAAGCAGACACTGACGGTCGGCGGCAAGACGTATACCTATTATTCGATCGTCGAGGCCGAGAAGAACGGCCTTGCAGGCGTCTCCAAACTTCCCGGCTCGATGAAGGTGGTGCTGGAAAACCTCCTGCGCTTCGAAGATAACCGTACCGTGACCAAGGCCGATATCGAGGCCGTTGCCACCTGGCTGGTTACCCGCAAATCCGACCACGAGATTTCCTATCGTCCGGCGCGCGTGCTGATGCAGGATTTCACCGGCGTGCCGGCCGTGGTGGATCTGGCCGCCATGCGCGATGCCACCGCCAAACTCGGCGCCAATCCGCAGAAGATCAATCCGCTGGTTCCCGTCGATCTGGTCATCGACCACTCGGTGATGGTGGATAGCTTTGGCACCGCCCTGTCCTTTGGGCAGAATGTCGAGCTCGAATATGAGCGCAATGGGGAGCGCTATGAGTTCCTGCGCTGGGGCCAGTCGGCGTTTGACAATTTCCGCGTGGTGCCTCCCGGCACCGGCATCTGCCACCAGGTGAACCTGGAATATCTGGCGCAGACCGTCTGGACCCGCGAAGAAAACGGGGAGACCGTCGCCTATCCCGATACACTGGTGGGCACGGATTCGCACACCACCATGGTCAATGGCCTGGCCGTGCTCGGCTGGGGCGTGGGCGGCATCGAGGCCGAGGCGGCAATGCTGGGCCAGCCGATCACCATGCTGATCCCCGAAGTCATTGGCTTCAAGCTGACTGGCAAGATCAATGAAGGCATCACCGCCACCGATCTGGTGCTGACGGTTACCGAAATGCTGCGCAAGAAGGGCGTGGTTGGCAAGTTCGTCGAGTTCTACGGCCCGGGGCTGGATTACCTCTCCCTCGAAGACCAGGCGACCATCGCCAACATGGCGCCCGAATATGGCGCGACTTGCGGCTATTTCCCGGTCGATGCCGATACGCTCAAATACCTCACCACTACTGGGCGTGACCCGGAGCGCGTGGCACTGGTAGAAGCCTATTCGCGGGCCCAGGGCATGTTCCGCACCTCGGAATCTGCCGATCCGGTGTTCACCGACACGCTTGAGCTCGATCTTTCGACCGTGGTGCCCTCGCTCTCGGGCCCCAAGCGTCCGCAGGACCGTGTGCCGCTCAATACCGCCGCTTCGGCCTTCGCAAAGGTCCTGCCGGAATTGACCGGTGGCCGTGTTGATCGCACCAGCACTCCCGACAGCCGCGGCGAGTCCCGCTATGTCGATGAAGGCGCCACCGGCGTCGACGATATTCCCGAAGAGGCCGCCTTCCCGGTCAAGGGCACCGATTATCACATTGATGATGGGTCGGTGGTCATTGCCGCCATCACCTCGTGCACCAATACGTCCAACCCCTCGGTGCTGGTGGCTGCCGGCCTGGTTGCCCGCAAGGCACGGGCGCTGGGGCTGGATTCCAAGCCCTGGGTCAAGACCTCGCTGGCGCCCGGCTCGCAGGTGGTCACCGACTATCTGACCGCCGCGGGCCTGCAGGAAGATCTCGATGCCATCGGCTTCAACCTGGTCGGGTATGGCTGCACCACCTGTATCGGCAATTCGGGCCCGCTGCCGCAGGCCATCTCCGATTGCATCAACGAGAACAAGCTGGTCGCCTGCTCGGTGCTTTCGGGCAACCGCAATTTCGAAGGCCGCGTGAACCCGGACGTGCGCGCCAATTATCTGGCCTCCCCGCCGCTGGTGGTGGCCTATGCATTGGCCGGGTCGATGAACATCGACATCACCACCGAGCCGCTCGGCATGGGCAAGGATGGCAAGCCGGTCTATCTCAAGGATGTCTGGCCCACCAACCATGAGGTGGCCGAGATCGTGCGCCAGCACGTCACCGCCGAAATGTTTCGCTCGCGTTACTCGGACGTGTTCAAGGGTGACGAGCACTGGCAGGGAATCGCGGTGGAAGGCGGGGAAACCTATGGCTGGAATTCTTCGTCCACCTATGTGCAGAACCCGCCCTATTTCGAAGATCTGACCATGGAGCCCAAGCCGGTGACCGATGTGGTTTCGGCCCGCGTGCTGGCGCTGTTCCTCGACAGTATCACCACCGACCACATCTCGCCCGCTGGCTCGTTCAAGGCTGCCACGCCTGCCGGCCAGTATCTGACCGAGCGTCAGGTGGCGCCGAAGGACTTCAACTCCTATGGTGCCCGGCGCGGCAATCATGAAGTGATGATGCGCGGCACCTTCGCCAATATCCGCATCAAGAACATGATGCTTGACGGCGTCGAGGGTGGCTTCACCAAGGGCCCGAATGGCGAGCAGATGCCAATCTATGACGCGGCCATGGCCTATCAGCAGCAGGGTACGCCCCTGGTGGTCTTTGCCGGCAAGGAATATGGCACCGGCTCCTCGCGTGACTGGGCCGCCAAGGGCACCAATCTGCTCGGCGTCAAGGCCGTCATTGCCCAGAGCTTTGAGCGTATTCACCGCTCGAACCTGGTCGGCATGGGCGTCATTCCGCTGCAGTTCAAGGACGGCGACAGCTGGCAGAGCCTGGGGCTGGACGGCACCGAGACAGTGGACATTGTCGGGGTGGAAAGCATCGAGCCGCGCGCAACGGTCAATGTGAAGATCACCCGCCCCAATGGCGAAGTGCTCAATGTCGAAACCCTGTGCCGGATCGATACGGCCAACGAGCTCGACTACTTCAAGAACGGCGGCATCCTGCACTATGTGCTGCGCAGTCTCGTCGCTGCGTAAACGCCGCTTGCAAGCACCCACAGAACAGATGGCGGTCCCTTGGGGCCGCCATTTTTTGTTTTGCCGGTGTGGCTCACCCGCTTTTGACTAGGCAATCGATATGGGCCCGGCCTACAACAGCGCCCATGTTTCTTCACGGCTTTTCCGCATCCATTGCAGGCACGGCTCTGGCGCTGATCCTTTCGGGCTCGGTTGCCGCAGAATCCGTACGCCTCAATCCCAAGGCGGTGGTGGAATTGTTCACGAGCCAGGGTTGCTCGTCCTGTCCGCCGGCCGATGCGCTGCTGACCAGCCTTGCCGAGCGTGATGACGTGTTGGCGCTGGCCTATCACGTGGATTACTGGGACTATATCGGCTGGGAAGATACCTTTGGACACAAGGATTTTTCCGACCGGCAGCGCGGCTATGCCAAGAGCTGGGGGTCCTCGCGCATCTTCACCCCGCAGATGGTCATCAACGGCGCCGAGGGTGTCGTCGGATCCAAGCGTGACGAAGTCTATGATGCGGTTGCTTCGGCGCAATTGCCGCTGGAGGTGTCGCTCACCGTTTATGGCGACATGCTCAAGCTGAACGTGCCAGCCGACGCCTCGCTGGAAGACGCCTCGATCTGGTTGATCCGCTATCTGGACCGGGCCGACGTCGCCATAGAAAAGGGTGAGAATGCCGGCAAATCCATGGTCTATACCCAGGTTGTCGTCGGTCGACAGATCGTGGGCATGTGGGAGGCCGGGGCGGGGGCAGAGATCAAGCTGCCGCTGGATCAGTTCGATCCCAGCGCCAATGGCGGTATTGCCATCCTTGTCCAGCCCGAGCGCAATGGCCTGCCTGGGCCGATCCTGGGCGCTGCCGCCTACAGCTTCTAGCTTTGCCGAACAAAAACGCCCGCTCCGGGGGCAGGAGCGGGCGACTGACTTGGAGTCAACTCAAATAATTGCGGCTGGCAGCGGGCCTTCTGGTTTGGGGGCTCGGTCGGCCTGCCACCAGCCACTGGAGGCAATGGTTGAACGATGCTGCGGCATTGGGGCGTGTTGAGGGACAAATAATGGCCGAAATGCGGTATTTCATGCCTCTTGCCAAGCCGCGCGATTACGTCGATCATTGCGGAACGATGACAGGGCATTGAGGCGGCGTGCAGGGTCCTCCGAAGACGAGTTCGAGCAATCTGGCACTGGTGCATGTGGGCGAGCCCTCTGGCCAGTCCAGTCGGCCCGTGCAGCCCGTGGTTGCCTTTGACCGCCGGGAGCTGATGCAGATCTTGTCCGTCTATGGCCGCAAGGTTGGCTCAGGTGAATGGCGCGACTACGCCATGGATTTCCTCAAGGATCGGGCGCTGTTCTCGATCTATGCGCGGGTTTCAGAACGCCCGCTTTACGTGGTCGAGAAGAACCCCAAGCTGCGCAACAAGCAGGGCCAGTTCATGGTCACCAACCAACAGGGACGCATTCTCAAACGTGGCCACGACCTGGCGCAGGTGCTGCGGGTGCTTGATCCCGATCTGATGGTCGTGG
This sequence comes from Devosia marina, assembly GCF_009758415.1. Lineage (GTDB taxonomy): Bacteria > Pseudomonadota > Alphaproteobacteria > Rhizobiales > Devosiaceae > Devosia > Devosia marina. The sequence continues at coordinate 330,855 of NZ_WQRF01000002.1, forward strand.
GGTGAGCCTGCTGATCCGCTCGGCAGCTCGTGAGGATGCACCGGCGATGAGCCGGGTGCTGATCGCTTCGATCACCGAACTCTGTCATGCCGATCATCAGGATGATCCGGATCGGATTGCCGAATGGACCGCCAACAAGACCCCAGACGGCATTCTCTCCATGCTTGCGCGGGACGGTTTCTTCATGGTGGTTGCCGAACTGGATGGGCAGGTAGTCGCTGTCGGGGCCACTACGGCGGATGGCGAGATCGCCCTCAACTATGTCGCCCCTGAGGCCCGCTTTCGCGGTGTCAGCAAGGCGCTTCTCAATCATATGGAGACCGATCTGAGATCGCGCGGGTTTGTCGAAGGACGGCTGAGGGCAACGAACACGGCGAAGGCCTTTTATCGGGCCCAGGGCTGGTCTGCAGATGCCAGCCCGGATGGCGGCACGGCCTGTTTTGCCATGCATAAACGGTTGGCTGACTAAAGCGCCTTTTGCAGATGCACAATGTCGTGCCAGCGGTCAAACTTGTAACCAACGGCCTTATAATAACCTACGCGCTCGAAGCCGAACTTCTCATGAATGCCGACTGAATTTGCAGTGTCAGCGGTGATTACGGCCAGCATTTGCTTGAACCCGAAGGCTTTCGACTGCACCAGCAGTTCGGTCAGCATCAGCTTGCCCAGGCCCCGTCCGGTCTCTGCGGGATCGAGATAGATCGAATCCTCGCAGGTGAAACGATAAGCGGCACGGGGCCGGTAGAAGCTGGCATAGGCATAGCCGACAACCTTGCTCGCGCGTTCGGCGATGATCAGCGGATGGCCGAGCTTTTTCAGGCCCGCATATTTTTCGGCGATGGCTTCCTCGCCCGGGGCTTCGGTATCGAAGGTGATGGCGGTGTGGTCCACGTAGTGGCGATAGATCGTGGTGATCGCCGGAACATCGGACCAGGAGAAGGGGCGAAGAAGATAATCGGACATGGCTTTGGACAAAAGAAAGGGACCGCAGCCTTTTAAGCTGCGGTCCCTTGTGACGTCCAACCAATTTCCTTGATCGGGCGATCAAGGCCTTGATTGCTACTCGCGATTGCCGAACAGGCGGAGCAGCATCATGAACAGGTTGATGAAATCGAGGTAGAGCGAGAGCGCGCCCATGATGGCGTTCTTGGTCATCACGTCTGCCCCATAGTGCTCGGAATAGCTTTCCTTGATCTTCTGGGTGTCATAGGCGGTCAGACCGGTGAAGATCAAAACGCCGATGACCGAGATCGCAAAGTCGAGCATGGACGAAGCCATGAAGATGTTCACAATCGAGGCGATGATGATGCCAATCAGGCCCATCATCAGGAAGTTGCCCATGCCGGTCAGGTCGCGCTTGGTGGTGTAGCCGTAAAGGCTCATCGCACCAAAGGTCGCGGCGGTAATGAAGAACACCTTGGCGATCGAGGCGCCGGTATAGACCAGGAAGATGGACGACAGCGACAGGCCCATCACGGCCGCGAAGGCCCAGAATGCGCCTTGGGCGGCGCCCACGGAAAGCTTGTTGATACCGAAGCTCAGCACCAGCACGAAGGCCAGCGGGGAGAGCATGATGACCCAGGACAGCGGGCTGCCATAAAGCAGCTCGGCATTGGCCTGGCTCGACATGGCCCACTGGCTGGTGAAGAAGGCCACAAGGCCCGTAACCACCAGGCCCAGGCCCATATAATTGTAGACGCGCAGCATATAGCTGCGAAGGCCCTCATCGATGGCCGCGGCCGAGCCGGCCCGCGCACCGAGGGTCTGACGGTCATATTCAGCCATTCTTGGTTCCCTTTCCAATAGCAGACGCGGTCTTGTCACCGCCGGGGGCAATTGAGTTGCCACTTGGACCGGAATATGGGGAGGCATTGCCTGATTGACAAGGATAATCGGTTGGCTGCGACACCGGGACTGGCCGGATAAAGCGTTTGTGTTAGGGTTCTTGGGCGAATCGCGCAGACACTTGCCAGGGAGGTCCGTGATGCCCCGGCTCTTTACCGGCCTCGAAATCCCCGCCGATGTGGCATTTGCCCTCTCCCTCAAGCGAGGTGGGCTTCCCGGGGCCCGTTGGATCGATCCAGAGAATTACCACATCACCTTGCGCTTTATCGGTGATGTCGACGGCAAGACCGCAGACGAGGTGGTCGACAGCCTCGATCGGCTGTCCAATTCGCTGCAATTTTCCATCCGGCTGACCCATCTGGGCACCTTTGGCGGCGACAAGCCGCGGGCGCTTTATGCCGGCGTGGAGCCATCCGAATCGCTCAGCCGCCTGCAGGCCGCCCAGGAGCGGGTGTTGCAGCGTGCCGGCCTGCCGCCGGAGGGGCGCAAATTCGTGCCGCATGTGTCACTGGCGCGGTTGCGGGGTACGGCAGACGCCGACGTGGCGCGGTTCATTGCTGAAGCAGCTCGGTTCGAACCGCTTAGCTTCGTGCCGGCGCGATTCGTGCTGTTTTCGAGTCGGGATTCGGTGGGGGGCGGGCCCTATCTGGTGGAACAAGGCTATCCCCTGGCGGCTTGAGCCGGTTCAGATCACGCCCTTGTTAGCGCCCGCTTAACCCTGTGATGGGAGAGCGCCGGGTACCGGCCCGGATATGCCCAATTCCCGCCGCCTTTGGCTTCCATTTGATGCAAATGCCCGAGATCGGGCGGGTTTTGACACCTTGGTAACCATGTTCGGGGCACACTGGGCGGACGGAACTGCCTTCGAACACCAGCAAGACAAGAGGAAGATTTGGCGATGACGATGAAAACCGGTGGCCTCATCCTTGGGCTCGCGGTGGCAACGGTCATGGCTCTGGCCCCGGCCGCTCAGGCGCAGCAGGCCACCGAGCTGGGCACCTTCAATGCATGGTCCGCCTATACGGCGAGTGACCAGAGCGGACAGCTCTGTTTCGTTATTGGCGAACCACAGCGCAGCGAACCGAGTGGGGTCAATCGTGACCCGGTCAAATTCCTGATCGTGCACCGCAAGGGCATGGGCTCCAAGAACGAGGTTCAGACCCAGATCGGTTACCCGTACAACACCACCGATGCCAAGGCGTCGGCGACCGTTGATGGCAAAAGCTACGTCATGGCGGCACGTGGGTCGACCGCCTGGTTGGCCTCGAGCAGTGACGAGCCGGGCTTTGTTCAGGCCTTCAAGGCCGGAAACCAGTTGGTGGTGCGTGGCACCAGCCAGCGGGGGACCGATACGGTCGATACCTATTCGCTCTCCGGCGCTACTGCTGCCATGAATGCGATCGACGCGGCCTGCCAGTAGGGGCTTGCCGAGAGGCTTTCAAACACCCTAACTGGGCGTCGGGCCATCGGCCCGTTGCCCGGTTTTGCCAATGGTAAGAGACTTGATGACCCGTATCTCCGCCCTCACGTTCGCCCTGCTCACCACGCTCACTGCCGTTCCGTCGGCCTGGGCGCAATCGGCGCGCGTGCTCGGTGATTTCCGGGACTGGTCGAGCTATGCCGCCGATGACGGCAGTGGCACGGTCTGTTTTGCCATGACCCGGCCCAAAACCACCGAGCCGACACCTGAAGGCTATGGCGAGGCCTATCTTTATGTCACCAATCGCCCCGGTGAGGATGTGGTCAATGAGTTCAACGTGGTGGCCGGCTATACCTTCCAGACCGGCTCGATGGCCGTCGCCAGCGTGGGCGGGCAGGATTTTGCGCTCTTTACCCAGAATGATGCAGCCTGGCTCGATGACAGCGCCCAGAGCGCCAATCTGGCCGCTGCCATCCGCGCCGGTTCAACCGTGACCATCACGGGCACCTCGGCAAGTGGCACGGAAATCGTGCAGTCCTATTCCCTCTCGGGCGCTACGGCCGCGCAGCAGGCCATCGGCGCGGAGTGCTGAGCCGGCGCCCAGAGGCGCCCGGCCGGGCCGGCGCTGGACCTATTGCGCCAGCGCGCCCAGCACCCGTACCCAGGAGCGGATGCCGCGGTGGTAGCTCTCCAGGTCATATTTCTCATTGGGCGAGTGGATCTGGTCGTCCACATGGGCAAAGCCGATCAGCAGCGTATCGAGCCCCAGGATCTTCTTGAAATCGCCGACCACCGGAATCGAGCCGCCGGCGCCAGTGATAACCGCCTGCGTGTTCCATTCATCTGACAGGCCCTGGAGGGCCCGGTGCAGAAATTCCCCGTCGGCGGGAACCGTGATAGCAGGCGACCCACCATGGGGGGTAAAGGTCGCTGTGCAGTCTGCGGGCAGCATGTTTTCGACATGGGCGCGGAAGGCGGCGCGGATCTTTTGGGGGTCCTGGCCTGAGACCAGGCGGAAGGAAATCTTTGCCGATGCTTTGGCGGGAATGACGGTCTTGAAGCCGTCGCCCGTATACCCCCCGCTCATGCCGTTGATTTCGCAGGTGGGGCGCGCCCAGAGCTGTTCCAGCACCAAGCGGCCCTGTTCGCCGGCCGGTGTTGAGAGCCCGACCCCGCCCAGAAAGCCTTTCTCGTCAAAGTCGAGGCCGGCCCATTGCGCCTTCAGTTCAGGGGTAATTTCTGCCACATCGTCATAAAAGCCGGGCAGCGTCACCGAGCCGTCGGGCGCCCGCAGGCTGGCAATGATTTCGGCCAGCACCTGATTGGGATTGCGAGCGGCATTGCCGAACATGCCGGAGTGCAGATCCTTGTTGGCGGCGGTGATTTCGACCTCATCGGCCACCAGACCGCGCAACATGGTGGTGATCGAGGGGGTCCGGCGGTCCCACATGTCCGTGTCGCAGACCAGGGCAATGTCGGCCTTCAGCTCTTCCGCATTCTCGCGCATGAAGGGGGGCAGGTTCTTGCCGCCGCTTTCCTCCTCGCCCTCAAGCATCAGTGAGACACGGACGGGTAGCGTTCCGGTGGCGCCCTTCCAGGCGCGGCAAGCTTCGATGAAGGTGAGCATCTGCCCCTTGTCGTCCGAAGCGCCGCGCGCAACGATGATCTTGCGGCCGTCTTTCTCCTTGATTACCGGCTCGAACGGATCGGTGTCCCACAAATTGAGGGGATCGACCGGCTGTACGTCGTAATGAGCGTAGAACAGCACGTGCGGGCCGGGCTGCTGCGGGCCATGTGCCACCACGACCGGATGGCCCGGCGTGGGGCGGCTGGTGGCTTCAAAACCGAGCGCGGCCAGTTCGCCGGCAATCCAGTCGGCGGCCTTCCGGCATTCCTCGGCGTATGCCGGGTCGGTGGAAATGGACTTGATCCGCAACAAGTGAAACAAGCGCTCAAGGCTTTGATCGAGCCCGGAATCGACGGCAGCGAGAACGGTGTCGATGGTGGCGGGGCTGGTCATATGGGAGCGTCCTTGCTTGCGAATCCGATGGAGCGGTGGCGCACCATCGCGCGTGGCGCGTCGGGCTGTCCAGTGGCATCGCGATCGATGTTATTGTCATACTATTGCGGCTGTGGTTAGGTCTCGGCGCATCATGGGTGAATGGGGTTGGCATGGACAGATCCGGTGGACGCGCGCGGCATTCGGGTGATCTGATCGCCTCGCTTTCCGGTCGCAGCCCGGCGCGCAATCTGCATTCAGACGTGCTCTGGGAACTGGGCCTGGCGATTGTCTCCGGACAATATGCCGAGGGCGAAATCCTGCCGCCGGACAGCGACCTGCTCGACCGCTTTGGGGTGTCGCGCACCGTGTTGCGCGAAGCGCTGAAGACCCTGGCGGCCAAGGGATTGATCGAGGCACGCGCGCGAATCGGCACCCGCGTCCTGCCGCGCAATCGCTGGAACCTGTTCGATGTCGATGTGCTGGCCTGGTTTTTCGAGTTGGGCCCGGAAGTGGGGTTCCTGCGCAGCCTCGCCGAAGTGCGCATTGGCATCGAGATCGAAGCGGCGGCGCTGGCGGCGGAACGCAGCGCGCCAGAGCTATCGGCGGCGTTGATCGCATGTGTTGAGCAGATGGCAATCGCGGAGACGCCCGCCGATTTTGCGCGCCATGATCTTGAGTTTCATCGACTGGTGGCGGAGGCGTCAGGCAACCCCTTCATGGCCTCGATCAGCGCATTGGTGGAAATGGCGCTGACGGCGGCCTTCACCATATCGTCGCCGGTCAATGATCCGGTGGCCCTGGGCGTCACGGTCAGCGTGCACCGGCGCATTGCCGAAGCTATCCGGGATGGTGATGCGCATGCGGCGCGGCTGGCCATGCGCGATGCAATCTCACAGGGCTTCGACCGGGCAGCCGGGCGGATGGAAAAAGAGGGGTAGAGGGGGTCTGTCTGCCTTTGGGTTCGGCATTGTTGCCTGGGCAAATTCGCCGCGACAGCCTTCGCATTCCTTCCGCGTCATCATCAACATCCTGTCCCGACAGCGAGAGCCCGCGGCGCAGGCGCCTTGACGCTTCTTAGTTTCCCTGAAATTGTCATCCTATTCCGAGGGGGGCGCCGAACGGCGCTGAGATGGCGGTGAGCCGGACCCTTGAACCTGATCCGGGTCGTACCGGCGTAGGAACGGAACAAGGGACAGCCGCTGTCCTCATTCCCCCTTCTTCGCTTGCCTGGATCTCCATGATGATTGGAGATCGCCAATGTTAAACTGCATGATGATCAGCGCCATTTGGCCCGGCTGAAGCTGGCGCGATGGGGAATTTCTCGTCCACGATGCGGACGCTGGTGACGTTGCTTGCCGGCTGGCAGGCAATCGTCTGGATCTGGACGCCGCCGCGCTACATTCTGCCCGCGCCGCTGGATGTGCTGGCGGCGATGCAGAGGCAGCCGCTATTCTTGCTCCAAAATAGTTTGGTGACGCTGGCTGAAGTCCTTGCCGGATTTGCGCTGGGTTGTGTGCTCGGGGCGCTGACAGCGCTCGGTATGGCTGCCTGGCCCCGGCTCGGACGCCTCGTCTGGCCGATCGTGCTGGTGCTGCAGGCCTTCCCGGTTTTCGTCATAGCGCCGTTGCTCGTCATCTGGCTGGGCTTTGGCATGCCTTCGAAAGTGGTGATGGCGACGCTCATCATCTTCTTCCCCGTGACTTCGGCTTTCGGCGACGGATTGCGGCGAATCGAGCCGGACCTGCTCGACGCCACCGCGCTGACCGATGCCAGCCACTGGCAAACCCTCTGGCATATCCGCGTGCCGCTTGCGCTGCCCTCGCTGGTTTCAGGCCTGCGTGTGGCCGCGCCGTTGGCTCCGCTGGGGGCCGTGGTGGGCGAATGGGTGGGCGCGTCGGCGGGGCTTGGCTTCGTCATGATCCAAGCCAATGCTCGGATGCAGACCGACATGGTCTTTGCCGCCATGACCATTCTCGCTGCCCTGACGCTGCTGCTGCGCCATGCGGTCGACCGCATGGCACCGCACCTGACGCCGTGGGCCCAGGAACAATAATCTTCAAACACACCGCACAATGGAGCGTCCCATGATCCGACATACTGCCCTTGCCTTTGCCGCGAGCCTGGCTCTGGCCGGCCCGGCGGTCGCCGATGACAAATTGACGATATTGCTCGAATGGTTCGTCAATCCGGACCACGCGCCACTGGTTGTGGCCAATGAGCTGGGCCTGTTCGAAGAAGTTGGTCTTGAGATCGAACTGCTGCCGCCGGCCGATCCCTCGATCGTGCCGCGCGCCGTTGCCTCGGGACAGGCGGAAATTGGCGTCCACTACCAACCCAATCTCTATCTCGACAACGAAGCCGGCGTGCCGCTGGTGCGGTTCGGAACGCTGGTGGAGACGCCACTCAACACGCTGACCGTCCTGGACGATGGCCCGATCGAGGACCTCGCCGACCTGGCCGGCAAGCGCATTGGTTTTTCGGTGTCGGGCTTTGAGGACATGATCTTGTCGACCATGCTGACGAGCGCTGGTGTCGACCCCGCAGACGTGGAGTTCGTGAACGTCAATTTCGCGCTGACTGCTTCCCTGATCGGAGGCAAGGTCGAGGCGACCATAGGCGGCTTTCGCAATTTCGAACTGATGCAGATGCGGCTCGAGGGCCGCGAGGGGCGGGCGTTCTTTCCCGAGGATCACGGCGTTCCCATCTATGACGAACTGATCTTTGTCACACGCGCGGAGCTGGTGTCGGACGACCGGCTCGTGCGCTTCCTCGAAGCTGTCGAAAAGGGCGCGATCTATCTGACCAATCACCCGGAAAAGAGCTGGGAGCTGTTCATTCGCGCCTATCCCGAGCTCGATGACGCGTTGAACCGGCAGGCCTGGGTCGACACCATGCCGCGCTTTGCCAAGCGTCCAGCGGCGCTCGATGCGGGACGCTATGAGCGCTTCGGCCAGTTCCTGGCGGACGCCGGGCTCATCGAGACCGCACCGGCGCTGAACGAAATCGCGGTGGAACTGAAATGAGTGCGCCTAGGTCTTACGCGCAAGACCTGCCCAGGCAGGCGGCCGATTTATTGGACCGCGTGCGGACAGGAAGCCCGCGCGTGCATTGCCTGATGAACACCGTGGTGCAGAAGCTGGTGGCCGACGGGTTGTCGGCCATAGGCGCCGTTCCATCCATGACCTCTTCGGTCGAAGAAGTGCAGGCTTTCGTCCGCAAGGCTGATGCGCTTGTGGTCAATTTGGGCACCCTTGATGCGCAAAGGCGCGAGGCGGTCGGTTTGGCGCTCGATACCGCTGCGGAAGTTGAAAAGCCCTGGGTGCTGGATCCGGCCCACTGCGATTATTCGCCGTTGCGCGCGGCATTCGCACAGGAGCTACTGGCCCGGGGGCCGGCAATCCTGCGTGCCAACGCGGCCGAGCATCTGTTGCTCGAAGTGCCGTCCGATATCGTCGGGGTCCGGACCGGGGAGGAGGACCGCATCGATTTGTCCGCCAGGACGGCGATGATTGGCAACGGACATCCGTTCATGGCCAAAGTTACCGGCACCGGTTGTCTTTCCGGGGCGGTGATCGCGGCGTTTGTGGCAATCGGAGACGACCGGTTCATTGCCGCCGCGTCAGCCATGCTGGTCATGGGCGTGGCCGCCGAGATCGCAGCTCGCACTATGAGGGGGCCGGCAAGCTTCGGAATCGAGCTTCTCGACGTCTTGTATCGGCTTTCGGCACAGGACATCGCGCAGGTCGCAAGGTGTCGATAATGAGTAGGGTCGATTACCGGCTGAACGCCATCGTCGACGGCAGCCTGCGCAATATCGCGGACCTGGCCGAGCTGGCGCGGATCGCGGCGCAGAATGGGGCCACCATTGTCCAGTATCGCGACAAGAAGGCGGGCAGCCGAGAGCTTGTCGAACAGGCTATGGCTATTCGCACGGCCCTTGCCGGCACAGGCGTCCCGCTGGTCGTCAATGATCGCGTTGACGTGGCGCTCGCCGCGGGGGCGGATGGTGTTCATCTGGGCCGTGACGATCTCGATGCGAAGACAGCGCGTCGACTGCTCGGGCCGGAGGCGATCATCGGGCTTACAGTCAAGAACGAAGCCGATGCCGATGCGGCGCTGGCGGTGCCGGTGGATTATGCCTGTATCGGCGGGGTGTTCGAGACGCTCTCCAAGCTCAATCCCGATCCGCCGGTGGGGTTGGACGGCTTTGCGCTGTTGCGGAGCCGCATGCGGTCGGCCTGCCCGGACATGCCGGTAGGTGCCATCGCCGGAATAGACCTGGCGCGCGCCAGCCAAGTCATCCGCGCTGGCGCTTCCGGCGTCGCAATGATTTCGGGAATATTTCGGGCGCCCGATATTGCTGCCGCGACGCAAGCAATGCGCCGGGCCGTCGACGCCGCTCTCAAGGAACACCAGAAATGACCAAGATCGCGCTTACCATCGCCGGATCGGATAGCGGCGGCGGGGCTGGCATCCAGGCCGACCTCAAGACGTTTTCGGCGCTTGGCGTGTTTGGAACCAGTGTCATTACTGCATTGACTGCGCAGAATACCATGGGCGTCCGCGCAGTTGAGGATGTGTCCCCTTCCATGATCGCTGCGCAGATCGACGCCATCTACGAGGACATGGATGTGGGCTCGGTCAAGATCGGTATGGCCTCGCGGATCGAGACCATTGAGGTCATCGCCGGCAGCCTGCAAAGCCGCGGCATAAGGCCGGTGCTCGACCCGGTCATGGTCGCCACATCCGGCGACCGCCTGTTGCGGGCCGATGCCATCGAGGCGCTGCGGACGCAATTGGTGCCGCTTGCGGTTCTGGTCACCCCGAACCTGCCCGAAGCAGCGCTATTGAGCGATTCCCGTCCTGCCGAGACCGAGAAGGAAATGCAGGTCCAGGCCGAGGCGATACTGCGTGCCGGGGCTGGTGCTGTTTTGCTCAAGGGTGGGCACGGCGTCGGGACAGAGAGCACCGACATCCTATTTGACGGCAACGGGATGCAACGCTTCCCTGCGCTGCGTATCCGCACCGCCAATACGCACGGCACCGGCTGCACATTGTCGGCGGCGATCGCTGCCGGTCTGGCGCAATCATTGTCGCTGGCCGAGGCTGTGGGCCAGGCCAAGGCGTATCTGCAGGAAGCCTTGGCGGCGGGCGCGAAGATGTCGATCGGGCAGGGCAATGGCCCGGTTCATCATTTCCATCGCTGGTGGCCTGCTGCGTGAGAGGGAGCGGAATAGCTGTGGGATCCCCGTTCTGCGACCGCGCTGCCCGTTGGCTGCGAGGGGTGGAAGGGGTGCTGGCTGCCATCTGCGCCGCGCTGCTGCTGGTCCTGCTGGTCGTGGTGCTGATGACGGTTGTGCTGCGCTATGGCTTCAACACCGGCTTTGTCGGCTCGGAAGAGCTGGGAATCTGGTTGCATGTCGCCCTGATTGCATTTGGTGCTCCGCTGGCACTGAACAGTGCCCTGGCCATGCGGCTCGACGTGTTCACCGCCCGACTGCCGCCGGGTGGGCGGGACGCAGCGGCCGTCCTGTCGGACACCTGCACCGTGCTGGCCGGCCTGGTCCTGGCGTTCGGCAGTGCGCGGATCGCCACCATGCTCGGCGGCGTTGCGCCCGCGCTGGGCCTGCCCGAATGGATACGCTTTGGTTTTCTTGGGGCCGGCGGGGCAATGATCGTCGTGGTTTTGGCGCTGCAGCGGCTTGCCGAGGGCAGGTGGCGGAGCTTGATGGTGGCGCTGGCGGCGGGTTTTGGCCTGTACCTCGTCACTGCCCAGATGACCGTTCCGGTCGGATGGCCATCAAGCGTCGTGCTGGGGCTGTTCGCGGCCATGGGCGTCGTCGTCGCCGCACCCCTTCCGCACGCGCTCATTGCTGCCGCCTATCTGGCTGTCGCCTTTGGCAGCCCGCTGCCGGAACAGGCGATTGTCTCCTACACCGTCGGCGGCATGTCCAAATTCCTGTTGTTGGCGATACCGTTTTTTCTGCTCGCTGGTGGTTTGCTGACCCTATCGGGCACGGCGGCTCGGATCGTGCGCTTTGCCGCATCGCTGGTCGGGCATCGGCGGGCCGGACTGGCGCAGACGACGCTTTTGACCAGCGTGCTGTTTTCCGGCGCCTCCGGGTCGTCAGTTGCCAATGCAGCCTTTGGCTCCGCCACGCTTCAACCGGAACTGGTCAAGAACGGCTACGCGCCGGCGCAGGCTGGAGCGATTGTCGCCTCGACATCGGTGCTAGACAACGTCATACCGCCGTCCATCGCCTTTCTTATTCTGGCCGTGGCGACAAACCTCTCCGTCGGCGCGCTGCTTGTCGGCGGCCTCATGGCCGGCGCCTTGATGGCGATGTGTCTGGCGGTGGCTATCCACCTGAGTGCAAACAGCCAGTCGATGGCGCGGGCAGGCGCGGCGGAGCGTTGGCGTTCGGCTCGGGCCGCAATCCCCGCCTTTGGCCTCGGCATCATTGTCGTTGTCGGCATTCGTATGGGGGTGGTGACCGTTACGGAGGCTGCCGCGCTCGCCGCGCTTTATACGCTCGTTCTGGGTATTGGTACCCGCCTGACGATGATGTCGCTCTATGCCGCCTTCCGCCAGTCGGCAATCGAGGCTTCCGCTATCGGCCTGCTGATCGGTGCCGCCGGGCCGTTCGCTTTTCTCATGGCCGTCGATAACGTCTCAAGCTTGGTGTCTTCCCTTATCAGCGGTCTGGGGCTTGGCCCGCTTGGCGTGCTGATCGTCATCAACGTGCTGCTGGTGATGGTCGGGCTTGTGCTCGATATCGGTGCCGCGATCCTGCTGTTCGCGCCCATCTTTCTGCCACTGGCGGTTGCCGCCGGTGTCGATCCCATTCATTTCGGGGTCATTCTGGTCGTGAACCTGATGATCGGCGGTTTGACGCCTCCGTTCGGCATGCTGGTCTTTGTCGTGAGCGGCGTCACCAAAGTGCCCGCCGGTGCGCTGTTCCGGGCCATCCTGCCCTATCTTGCCGCTTTGTTCGTCTCGCTCGCTTTGCTCACTGCGGGCGCCGTTATTCTTTAGCAACGGAGCATTTTTCGATGTCCACGCTGTCCCGCCGTCGTTTCATCCAAGCCGCCACTGCCGTGGGCGCGGGGCTCATCCTCGCCCCAGCCGTTATCGGCCGCGTGCGGGCGCAGGCCCCCATAACTCTGACCGTCGCCTCGCTGTTCGGTGAGGACAAACCCGAGACGCAGATCTGGCACCACATCCGGGACATCGTGGCCGAGAAACTGCCGGGCCAGTTCCATTTCAATATCGTTGGCAATGCCGCCCTGGGTGGGGAAAAGCAAGTGGCGGAAGGCATCCGTCTCGGCTCTGTGCAGGCCAGCCTGTCAACTGTGTCCGCGCTCTCCGGTTGGGTGCCCGAAGCGCAGCTTCTCGACCTGCCGTTTCTGTTTCGCGATGCTGCGCATGTCCGCGCCACCGTAGGCGGAACCGTGGGAGCGGAACTCAAGGAGAAGTTCGCAGCACAGAATTTTGTCGTGCTCGATTTCATCAATTACGGCGCGCGTCATCTGCTTACAAAAAAGCCGGTGACAGAGCCTGCTCAACTCGCCGGCAAGCGCATTCGCGTCATTCAAACCCCGCTGCATACCGGGCTCTGGAGCGCCTTTGGCATGACACCGATCGGTATTCCGATTCCCGAGACCTACAACGCCCTGCAGACGGGGGTGGCCGATGCGATGGACCTGACCAAATCGGCCTATGCCGGCTTTCGGCTCTACGAGGTCGTGCCCTACCTGACTGAAACCGGCCATATCTGGGCGTCGGGCGTGGTTTATTTCTCAGCCTCTTTCTGGAATGGCCTCAATGCGGAGCAGCAGGAGGTGTTTCGGGCGGCGGCGTCTGCCGGCGCTGCCCATTTCAACGAGCTGATCGTCGCCGACGAGGCGCGCTCGATGGCTCTTGCTGCACAACATGGCGGCGAAGTTCTCCAACCTGAAGACCGGGCGCAGTGGGAGGAAGGCGCGCGCGATGTCTGGCAGGATTTCGCTGCCGTCGTGGGTGGCCGTGACAAGATTGAGGCGATCCGGCAGGCCGGTGGAGCGGGATGAGATCAGCCTGTGTTTCAACTGAATTAGAAAGCAAGAAAGTGGACATTTTCGACCGCCTCAAGGAGGCCGATAGGGCCGCGCCTGTCGTGCTTTCTGCACCCCGCTTCCAGCGTCTACACGCACACCACCATCAGCGGCGGCCAACGCTATCGTTCGACAACGGGGGGTGCTGGACCAGCATTGTCCTGTACCTTGAGCCGAAGCGACAATGGGCACGCAGGGTCAATCGCCTGTATAGGCTGGGCGATCCTCAAGATTGTTGCGCAGTGAGGACACGCTGATCTTTTCGGTTGTCTGTTTCCGTCAGCTACACCCGCCAGAAGGAAACTGGGGGTTGGTTAGAACGTCGGCATGGCGAGTCCTTGGATGGCTGACCAAGGATTTTGGGAGCTATTCTACGGGGTACGGAGCCGGGGTACGAATTGGCGACATATTGTGAACCAATGCCGACATAACGCATTGATTTTTCGAAAGTTTTTTGCAGTTTCGGAGAAATGGTGGAGCTGAGCTCCACCTAACCAACGTTCTCCGGTGTTCGCAGACATTCAGATTTCATAGTGGTTTAGCCCGGTCACCGTGAACACATGTTCTTGTGGCGTTCGCCGATGTTCGCTATCATCCACACACTCAAGTGGGGATGAAAGTGGGGTCTGCTATGGCGCGGTCTCTGAACAAGTTGTCCGAAGTCGGGGTTCGCTCTGCGAAGAAGGTCGGTCGTCATAGCGACGGGGGCGGCCTCTATCTCAACGTATCAGCGAGCGGCGGAAAGTCGTGGGTCTTCATGTGGACGCCGCCTGGTGGCAAGCGTCGTGAGATGGGTCTCGGTCCATATCCAACGGTGACCTTGGCCAAGGCCAGGGCGATGGCTGCCAACTATCGTGTCGACGTAGCAGAGGGTCGCGATCCGATTGCCGAACGTGACCAGACGCCCGAACCCTTATTTGGCGACGCGGCCGACCAGTATATCGAGACCATCAAATCCGAATGGAGCAACGCCAAGCACGCGGAACAATGGTCGCACACGTTCAAAGTCCGGTGCGCGGCTATTCGGAACTTGAGGGTGTCGACCGTTAGCACCGATCACATTCTCAAGGTTCTCCGCCAGCCGGTGACTTCGAAATACAAAGGCGAGGTGAAGAGCGGCGAGTTCTGGCTTGTTATGCCAGAGACGGCCGGTCGGGTTCGCAACCGAATTGAGCGTGTTCTCGACCATTGCCGGACAAAAGGATGGCGTTCCGGTGAAAACCCAGCACGTTGGAAAGGCCATCTTGCGCATTTGCTGCCCAAGCCAGCATCCTTGATCCGGGGCCATCAACCGGCCATGCCCTATGAAGACGTTCCCGCCTTCATGGCGGAACTGCGTTCCCAAGAAGGTCTGACGGCGCGCGCGGCAGAATTCACCATCTTGAATATGTCTCGGTCGAACGAGGTGCTAGGCGCTGAATGGTCTGAGTTCGACTTGGAAGGCAAATTCTGGACGATACCGAAGGAACGCATGAAGATGGACAAGGAGCATACGGTTCCTTTGTCTGACCGCGCCGTTGAGATTATCCGGGAGCTCAAGGGTGAGGGCACAAACCATCGCTATGTGTTCCCTGGCCAGCCCCGCACGTCGGACGGGGAAGAGCGACCGCTTTCCAATATGGCAATGCTGATGCTGATCCGCCGGATGGGCTACGAAGTCACGATGCACGGCTTCAGATCGTCTGCCCGAGACTGGGCCGGGGATGAGACGCCATTCGCCCGTGAGATTGTCGAGCACGCCCTCGCCCATAAGGTCGGCGATGACTCCGAGAATGCTTATCGGCGCCTGACCGCGCTCAAGAAGCGCCGGGTGCTCATGCAGGCTTGGGCTGACTACTGCTGCTCGACAAGGCCCTCAAACGTCGTGCCCATCAAGGGCGGTGCAACTAGCTAACAGAACCCGTGGGGATAGACCGGCCAGTCGAAAAGCGGGGAACACCTCCCGCCCTCCCCACGGTCCCTAGGTGTCCGCAGAGGTAGCGAGTGAACGAGAACTTCTTAGACGTAGTCGCGCGCCGAAGAGCTAGGCGGGAAGACTTGATTGCGCAGGTCGCTAACGGGCTGCCTCATGAGGAGGCGGAGCGAATTAGCTTAGCCGAAGGACACGGGTCACTTCTCAACAACCCTACATTCGCGGACATCGATGGATTTGCGGAGCCACGATGGACGCTGCTCATGGCATTCGCTTGGGTTGCATGGGGTCGAAACCCGGACCACGTTCGTCTGTATTTTCCTGAGTACCGTGCCCAGTGCAGACGTTGGGTGAGCTTTGGGAGCGGTCATGTCATTGCACCAATGCAGATTTACAATGCCCACGGTGCGATTCAAAATCTGAGGCAAGACTGGCACGGCGATCTCGACAGTGCGTTGGGCCACCACGGCACCACGGCCCGGTTGGCCTGGGATAGCCTCCGCGCGAAGTTTCGCGCTGGTCGTATAAAAACCTTTGCGCAGCTTGTGAATGAGCCAGCTAAAGGGGTGGGTGATATCGATGCCGCCAACTGGCAAGGTTTGTTCTTGATGCCGCCAACGGGCGTTTTGGTTGACGCTCTGTGCTATGCGGACAAGCAGCCAGTCTATTTCAACGTATCCGTCGAAAAGGCCTCTTTGTTCGCTGAGTACCCTCCAGATGGCGAGCGTGCCCCCACGGCTGCGATGACTGAGAGTAGCGCAGAGGCGAAGAGGCCCGCTAAAGGACATGCGGCTGGTATTGAGGCGGCCATAGCTGCTTTGTGGCCAGACGGTCTGCCGGCCGGACTTCCTGTGGCCGAGCGAAATGACATCATCTTTCGTGAGATGCAGCGACAGGGGACAACAACTAAGGCGACAATCGACCCCGTCACTTTCCGTAGGTTCTTCAAGGAACGATCGTCACGTTAGGCGACATTTTGCGACAGGTACCGACAGGTCTCAATTTGACTGCTGACCGCACGCATTCGTGTGCTTAGTGAATTAGTCGCCCGCTGATCTCCAGCGGAGTCTGACTGGCCAGAATGCCAGCGGGACGCGACTAATGACCCAAGTTGAAGCTTACCCTCTGCCCGAATTTTGCCGGACACACGGTATTGGGCGCACCAAAGCCTACGAAGAAATCAATGCGGGTCGGCTCAAGGCCCGCAAATCTGGTGCTCGCACCATCATCTTGGCCGAGGACGCCGAGGCCTGGCTGAAGAGCCTACCAGAGTTGTCGCCCAAGGCCGCCTGATCCAGCAACCCATGAAAAAGGGGAGCTGGCTGGCAGGCCAATGCGCTCCCCGGAAAGTGTTTCCGAGTGCATAAATACACCAAGTGCGCCAATGCGCGCAACAGGCGCAAAGCCGCAAATCTCTGCAACATCAACGAACCTGAACTGACGCGCGGCGGTCTGGTAATCAAGCGCTGTCGCCCCCAGTGGTCGGCCAGCGTTTGCAACCTCAAGGCAGCATTGGCTGGCATTGGTCAGGAGGTGCGCCATGTCGGCTAATCCTCGCCGCCGTACGTCGGCCACTGACCCAAAGCGTTGCATCTTCAGAAAGGCTAAGACCTGGACACGACGGGATCCCGACGCCCCCCAGACGCCTCAGGCCAGGTGGAACCAGAGCAATCGCCACAAACTTCGCGCCCATGCCGAAGTCCGGAAGGCCCTGCGCACCGGCGACCTCAAGCGCGGTCGCTGCGAGGTCTGTGGCAGTCTACGCGTCGAAGCGCACCATGAGGACTATACGGCGCCACTGGCGGTGACATGGCTGTGCCGTCGCCACCACAAGCTGTGGCACGCGGCCGAGCAGAAAATCGAAAATGGTGGCGTCGCCCTTTGGATCGAAGCGCTATTGTCGGGAGGCTCCAATGTCTCCGGCCAATGACAATGCACCAAGTCCTGAGGCGAGCTGGAGCCATATCGAACTGTCGGCGGGGACGGTAACCGACGCCTACGTGCTGGACGAGCATGGCAAACGTGCTCTGCCAAGTGAGGTTGGTCAGTTTCGCTTCTTCATCGACGTGGTCGAATACGATGGTGGTCGTCTCGGGTTGGACAGTTGCGACACCTATGACCACGCGATCCTTAAGGCGGAACAGGCGCGACATGACTGGCGGCTCTCCAGTCCGGTTCGTGACGTGGTCGTGGAGTCGCGCCCATGAGCAAGGAAGCCTGTAAATGGCATAGCCGTCAGGTGATCCCCAATGGACCAATGAAATCCGTCCTGGGTGTCCTGGCATACCTGCACTGTGAGGGGAAGTTGATCTTCCCCTCACAGGCTTACCTTGCCCGTGAGACTGGATTGACCGACCGGTCGGTGCGCACCGCGCTGGCTCTTCTCGATGCGATGGGTGTCGTTGACCGTCGCCATCGCAGTGCTGGTGCAAAGGGTCGAATTTCCGACAGCTACACCCTGCGCCTGAACCAGGAATTCATGTTCACCCGGCGGCAAATCCGGGACACCCGAAATGCACTTCGTTACCGGAAGCAAATTCCGGTTGGAGAAAATTCGCTACCGGAACGTGGTTCCTTCGCTACCGGAAGCGCGTTCCGGGGAATAGGAGAGGAACAGGATAAGAGTACCTACCAAGAGGGAGCCCTAAAGGGGGTAGATAGTAGTGTAGGGTATACGCGCGAGGCCGGGGTGGTGGTGCCACTGCGCGCAATCGGCGGGGGTGCCAAATGAGGCAGCTCCACGACTATCAAGCCAATGCCATCGCCTTTCTACGCCAATCCCTGGCCAAGGGACACAAAAGGCCCATGCTCCAGGCGGCGACCGGGTCAGGTAAAACGGTTATCGGTGCCCACATTACGCAATCGGCCTTGGACAAGGGAAAGCGCGTTTGCTTCACCGTTCCGGCGATCTCGTTGATTGACCAAACCGTCGAGCGTTTCCGGCAGGAAGGAATCGATAACCTAGGGGTTATTCAGGCAGACCATCCTGCCACTGATCCAACGGCGCAAGTCCAGATCGCCAGTGTCCAAACCCTCGCCCGCCGCATGTTCCCTGGCACTGACCTCGTTATCGTTGACGAGGCCCATCAGATGCACAAGGCGGTGTTCCAATGGATGGGTCACTGTCCAGAACTCCCATTTGTCGGGTTGTCGGCAACGCCTTGGACCAAGGGCCTCGGCAAATACTACGACGACCTCATTGTGGCTGCGACGACGGGTGATTTGATCTCCCGGGGCTTCCTGGCCCCATTCCGGGTCTTTGCCCCGTCGCATCCTGACCTTTGCAAGGTTCGAACTGTTGCTGGTGACTATCACGAGGGCGACCTCGAAGAGGCCATGAGCGAGCCCAAACTCACGGCGGACATCGTGTCGACCTGGTTGGAAATGGGTGAGAACCGTCCGACCCTTTGCTTCGCGGTCAATCGAGCACACGCGAGAAAGTTGCAGGACGAGTTCACGGCCGCCAATGTCAGTTGTGCCTATGTCGATGCCTACACTGACCGTGAGGAGCGCAAGCGGCTCTGCGAGGCCCTCAACGATGGGCTGGTCAAGGTCATCGTCAATATCGGGACCATGACGACGGGCGTGGATGTTGATTGCCGGTGCATCATCCTGGCGCGACCCACGAAGTCGGAAACCCTCTATGTCCAGATCATCGGTCGCGGCCTTCGCACTGCGCAGGGCAAAGTTGATTGTCTGATCCTCGATCACAGCGATACCACGCTGCGGCTGGGCTTTGCCGACCAAATCCACCACGACACGTTGGACGATGGGCGCCGCGACGAAACCCGTTCCCGGAATGCCAAGACAGGCACGCCCAAGCTGCCCAAGGAATGCACCAGTTGCCACTTCGTGAAACCGGCCGGCGTCCACGTTTGCCCTCAATGCGGTTTTGCACCCGCGCGTAGGGAGGACGTGGAAACGGCGGCAGGCAAGCTCGTTCAGGTGGCCGGAGGCAAGGCACAGGCAGATCACTCCACCAAGCAAAGGTTTTGGAGCGGGCTGCAATGGTATTGCCAGCAGCGCGGCTACAATCAGGGCTGGGCATCGCACAAGTACCGGGAAAAATTCGGGGTCTGGCCACGTGGGATGCTCGACACGCCGCGTGCCCCGGATGCGGAATGCGCCAACTTCGTTCGGGCTGGGATGATCCGGTTTGCCAAGGCCAAACAGAAGCAATTGCGGGAGGCGACCAATGGGTAATCTCGCAGACCGTGCACAGGGACGGTGGCGTGAAATTCTTCCCGCTCTCGGCATCGACGCCAAGGCATTGGTCAACAAGCATGGGCCATGCCCTGTCTGTGGTGGCAAGGATCGCTTTCGCTTCGATGACAAGAATGGGTCAGGAAGCTGGATTTGCAACCAGGGCCATGGTGGCGAACACGACAAGGCAGCGGGTAGCGCCGGAAATGGCGTCTCCCTTGTCATGGACTTCAAGCAGTGCAGCTTCCCCGAGGCAGCGCGTCTGATCGAAGGCATTGTCGGAAAAGCCGACAATGACCGGCCTCCATCCATGCCGGTCGTGGACGAAGAACAGGCCGCCCGAGAACGTTACCAGCAAACCATTGCGCTCTGGCGTTCCGGTATCGCCATCCGCTCAGGTGATCCCGCAGATCTCTATCTCCGGTCTCGCGTTGGTCCGTATCGGCCAACACGGGCATTGCGGCTCATTCCTGAGACCGTTTTTGCTGGCCGGTCCATGCCCGCATTGCTCTCGGCTTTTGTGGATGTCCACGGCGAATTGTGCGGGGTGCAGCGGACCTTCCTGACCGCCGATGGGCAGAAGGCGAAGGGCATCGAGGCGCCCCGCTGGAACACTGGGACTTTGCCCGAGGGCGGAGCCATACGATTGGCATCGCATGACAACACCCTGGGGATCGCCGAGGGCGTGGAGACGGCCCTATCTGCAACCGCCCTCTACGGTGTTCCCTGCTGGGCAGCGTTGAACGCCGGGCGGCTGGAGGCATGGGAGCCACCCGAGGGCGTTCGCAACATCGTGGTGTTCGGTGACGCGGACCTGAACTACCGGGGACAACAGGCGGCCTTCAACCTGGCGCATCGGCTTTCACGCAAGGTGCAGGGGAAACCCGAACTGGTGGTGCAGGTGGCCATACCCGAGGAGCTGGCAACCGATTGGAACGATGTCCTGCGCAAAAGTGGGCAGCGTGCTGCGTGATGTCATCTGCACCCTTTTCCTGAGAACACCCCCGTTACTCCATCAGATGACATCTGCTGAACACCGGCGAACGGGCGAGAACGAAAACGGATACTAAGTCATTGTAATATAAGGCTAAAGTTGCTTTATCGGCAGATTTGCCCTAGAATGAGCGAACACCAGAATTGAGGTTCGCCAAATGAAATCGAAGCTCGACACCGCCCCCGCCCTCGATGAGCGCATCAGTCTTGTGCTGCCCCTAGATCTGAAGGCTCGGCTTTTTGAGATTGCATCCCGCAAACGCCTTCCGGCCTCGCATGTGGTTCGCGAAGCGATCCATCACTACACGACTGAACACGCAGCGTAGGGGGTAGTCATGGCAACCCGTCCCCTCTTTGGCGATAACGGCTTTTTCGGAAACCCGTTTGCCCCTCAGGTTTCCGGTCCTTCTGTGCCGATGCCTCGCCAGCAGGGCGGCATGGGTCAGATGCCAACCACACAGCGACCCCAGCGCATCGGGCAGATGCTCGGTTGGGGCGACAACCCGCTCTACCAAGCGTTCGATAGCAATCGAAACGCCCTGATTATGTCAGGCATGGCCATGCTCGATGGCGACATGACCGACGCCTACCGGGCGTATGCGCAAGGCTCGATGCTCGACAACCAGGAGGCAGAGCGCAAACGTCAGGGTGAAATGGCGACACGCTACGCTGAGCTACTTCGCGGTTGGGGTCCAGAATACGAGCAATTTGCATCGGGCATTGAAACCGGGGCTTTTGAGCCGGGGCAAGGCTACCTCTCTGCGCTCGAATACCAGCAGGATTTGAAAACGCAGGCTGCTCAGCAGCAGCAGCTTGCCGGAAATGCGCAGTTCTTGCCGGAGGGGCCATGGCGTGACGCCTACATGGGCGGCGCTATCGACTTCATGGATGCGCACAAGTGGTCACAGGGCGGCGGTGAGCCTGAAATGACCGACACCCAGACCAACCTAAGTTGGCGCGCTCAAGAGGCCGGTCTGGTTCCCGGTACGCCAGAATATCAGAGCTTCATTCTCAGCGGGGGCAGTGGGGGCGGAGGCCTCTCCATCACCTCTGATGGTCGGGGCGGCTTCTCGGTCACTCAGGGCATGGGCGGAAAATTTAACCAGACCGTAGATGGCGGGATGGGTGACGAGTTCGTCAAAATTCAGCAGGACGCATTGTCGGCAGTTACCGGCCTGCAAACCCTCGACGCCATGGAACAGGCAATGTCAGACCCCAGCTTCTATTCGGGCTTTGGGGCTGAGCAGCTCATGGGCTTGAAGCAAGCCGCCGCCGCTATCGGGATTGACCCCGAGGGCGTGACCTCGATGGAGTCTTTCAGGGCATTGAGCAACAAGGCGGTGCTTGATGCCATGGGCGGTTCGCTCGGAACCGGCGTTTCCAATGCCGACCGTTCGTTTGTCGAGGCCCAGGTTGCCCAGTTAGGAAACACCCCGGCAGGCAACGCGCAAATCATCAGCATTCAGCGCGCCCTCAAGGAACGCCAAATCCAGATTGCCGAGATTGCCGACCGCTACCGAGCGGCCAATGGAAACATGAATGGCTTCGCCACCTACCTCGCGCAGTGGGCAGAGGCGAACCCGCTATTCCAGCAGGCCGGGGGAAATGCCGCCGATCCGCTCGGGCTCTTTGGGGGCTAAGCCAATGGCAATGACCCTTGAGGACTTCAAGCGCCAGAATCCGGCATATGCCCAGACCCCCGACGACCAGTTGGCGGATGGGCTTTACCGCAAGTTCTACGCCGACAAGATGGACCGGGCCGACTTCGACGCCATGGTGCAATTCCAGCCATCTCCACAGGCCCGCTATGACACGGCCTTGGGGAAGGTGCGCCAGTCGCAATTCCCCGACATGTCGGATGAGCAGTGGCAGGACTATAGCGGCAAGTTCTTTGCCCCAGACATGCAGGCTCAGGGTCAGCAGTCCACCACTCTCGGCTTTGGCGATGAAATCAGCGCGGCTATGGGCGGGCTCGGTGCCCAGGCGCGCCAGTGGACCGGAGGCGGCGGGGGCGGCTTTGGTGAAGCCTATGGCGACCTCTACGAGCTTGAACAGGCCCGGCTAGAGCTTGCCCGGCAGAACAATGGCGCAGCAGGGACGGCGCTGGAGGTTGCAGGGGGCCTTGCAACCATGGGGCCTGCCCGGAGCGCCGCAGGCGCGTTACTGGCGCCAGCGGCCACGACCGGCGGACCTTTGCGTCAGATCGCTCAGGCCGCTCCGTCTGCCATGTCGGCTGGGGGTGTCTATGGGTTCGGATCAACGGACGGCGACATCGGACAACGCGCAATCGGCGCTGGCGTGGGTGCTGGAATTGGTGCGGCCGGCGCTATGGCAGTGCCAATTGCTGGCAAGCTCATTCAAGGCACCGCCCGCAAGATTGCCCAAATTCCGATTAACCAGGCGAACAAGGCCGCGCTGTCCCAGGCAGTCACCAATGCCCCATCGGCTGCGTCCATTAAGGCTGGATCAAAGGCCGCATATAAGGCCGCTGAACAGACCGGGGCGACCATTGGCCAGCCCGCAATGCAAATCCTGGCCCATGACATTGACCAGTTGGCACGGCTTCAGGGTTTGGTCATGCCGAGCGGCAAGCTCTCCACGGCTTATCCGAAGGTTGCCCATGCGATCCGGTCAATCCGGGAATATGCACAGGGGCCGGTTTCCATCGAGCAGGCGCAGACCCTATTGCGCTCGCTCCGCACGGCTCAGAAGTCGATTGACCCAGACGAGGCCCGGCTTGGGTCCATGCTTGTCGACCAGTTCGAAACTTTTCTCGACAACCTGCCGCCCAACGCTTTCTCAGCAAACGGCCAGAAGTCGGGGCAGGCAATCCAGCAATGGGCAAAGGGCCGCTCGGAATGGGCGCGGTCCAAGAAAGTTTCGACGGTCGAAAACATCATTGCCGACGCCCGGCTAAAGCGCGGGGACTATGCCCAGAACCTTCGCAACGGCTTTGGCGCAATCCTGAAATCCAATGCCGCCAAAAAGCGCCGGGGTTTCACTGCTGCCGAGCTACAGGCAATCGAACGCTTTGTGCAGGGCGGGCCGATCGAGGAGCTATTGCAGCGCCTCGGTTCGGGCTCCGGCATTCCTGGAGGCTTGCTGGGTGGGCTCACGGGCGGTTGGGCGGGCGCCATGGCAGTCCCGGCAATCGGGATGGGGGCGAGGGCTATTTCCCGCCGTGGTGCCCAGCGTGGCGCAGACCTCTTGCGCGCCCAGGTGGCGACCCCTGGCGGCCTTCCTCCCATGCGTCAGCTACCCGCACCTACCCCCATGCCTCGGGTTGGTGCCCCGGCCAGTGTCGGTGCGAATGTGCTGGCAGGCGAACCGCTCCGCATCGTGGTCAACGGCGCCGGTTCATACAGGGGTTAATCTGAATTGCCGAAGAACCAGCCAGGAAATAGCCCCGCAAGCCCAACACCCAGCCACAAGGCACAGGGCACCGGCAAAAGCGCAGCCCAAAAACCGCCGAGCTGCCAAGCGGCAAACGAGGCCGCAATGGTTGCCACGGCTGCAATGGCCACAATGCGCCAAAGCAGTGCCGGTGAAGTCAGCGGCCTGTCGGGAACACGGCGAAATTCACCGTTCGAAAGCTCAATGCTTTTGGGTTCATCCATGCCGAGCACGATACCCGCAAACCACATTTCCGACAATTGGGGGCTCGAATGACCGAGACTGAGATTGTCCTAGCAATCAACACCATGCCGCTCGGGCAGCGCCTCGCCTTCGTTGAAGAATGGGCGCAGGGCGCGGCCGAAATGCGGACTTTCACCCCGCAAGACCCGCTCCGCGACATTTTCACAATGCAGCGGGCTTTGCTCAGCGCATTGGTCATTGCCGATGGCATGGGCTTTGGAAGCCAGTCATTGAGTGGGTGAACCCTTCGGTTGATCCGCTTTCGGCCATCGCCCAGGTGAAATCCATCGCGGCCTGGCTGCTCGACAATCCCGATTTCCAAGCCGCAGCCGGTGGCGCTGCCATCACGGTTCACTGAGGGGTCGAGATGGCAACCCACCTTCGCAGTCGTCTTTTCTGGCTTGAGCAGACCAGCAGCGGTCCTATTGGCCGCTTCATCGCGGTCAGGGGCGTAGATAGTTATGCCGATGCCATGTCGGTGCTGCGCAACCGCGGGATCGTCGTCGGACGCTACGATATCGTCTCTAATGAGCCCGGCGCGATGCCGCCTGAGGTGGATATGGTCGAAGCCACTATGTCCCCCGAATGCTGGGTGGAGCTTCTGTCCGATGAGGCGGCAATGAATTCAATCAAAGGAAATCAACATGACCGCGCTGCGTAACCGCCTCCGCTCGCTGGAAAATCGTGTTGCTCCCTCCACCATGCCGATGCGGGTTTACGGCCTGGTGGGTGAAGGAGACGAGGCAGAACTGGCCGATTTCATCCGGTCAGAAGGATGGGCGTTCGACCCTGACACCGACATGATTATCCACCATGTGCCAATGGAACCGGATTATCGGGACGGGGTGTTGCTCGGGGCCAAACCATGCAGCGTCCCAGAGTTGAGCCGCATTCGGTTCACCCAGGAACCCAAGAACCCTGCATGGCGATTGGAGGCGGCATGACGAGCGCGCTCCGTACCCGCCTGGACCGAATAGAGAAGCTCGGCGGCGACGCCATGCAGCGGTATATTGCTTCGCTGTCAGAGGAAGAGCTTGAGGCCCGGTGCGAGGAACTGTCCGCGCGTCTCCGGGGCGAGCTTGAGGCCAACGGGCACGATTGCACCGGGTTGGACAACAACCAGTTGGTTGCGCTTGCCCAGAGCATTGATCCGACATGGCCGAAAGCGGGGGCACGATGACCAACATCGCCACTCGTCTCGCCAAGCTTGAAGCTGAAATCAAGCCGAACGCTGAAGGACGGCAATTCACCTTCTCCGGGGGCGCCCCTGACGCTGACCTGGAAGCCTTCGCCCTAACCTTTGGAGTGACATTGACCGACAAGGACAAGGTAATCCACCACACCCTATCCGCTGGCGCTGAGCATGTCGGCAAGCTGACCCTGGCGCACTGTAGCGAAGAGGGTGTGATGCTCGACTACGCCTTCAAGTACGCCAGATCCATCATGCCGCTTTATGAGGACGACCAATGAGCCGTGGTGGGGCAAGGCCAGGTGCAGGCCGTCCGGTCGGAAGCGTAAACCGACGCACCGCCGAAGTCATTGCCGAGGCCATGGGAGCAGGCAAGACGCCGCTCGAATTCCTGCTCGAAACCATGCGGGACGAAGAGCTCGACCACAAGGACAGGGCATGGGCGGCAGAAAAGGCAGCGCCATTCATGCACCCCCGCCCGGCGCCCATGGAGCGCACTGTCTCACTTGATCTGCCCGATACGTCCACGGTCGAAGGGATCGACAAGGCCCTCGATGCAATCATTGCCGCCATGGGCAAGGGCGAACTCTCACCGCAAGAGGGTCAGGGCTTCATCACGGCCGTCGAAACGCGGCGCAAGGCTATTGAGACCGGTGACCTGCTGACCCGCATAGAGGCGTTGGAGGCAACCAAGCGATGACTAGTCTCCGGCAGCGTCTTGCCCGCCTTGAGGCCCACGATGATCCGGACACGGACTATTTCATCAGCGACGAACCCGAAGGCGAGGCACCAGCAGTGGGGTCGTACGCAATTGGTCCGGAAATGTCGGGTGACGAGTGGGCGCGCTCATATTGCGACCAGGCAGAAGAGGCGAGTTAGATGGCGGAAATCTCCCGAGACCTCATCAATACCATCATTGCCGAAGCGGGTGGCGAAGGCGACGAGGGCATTATCGCAGCGACTTGGGCGATTGCGCAGCGAGCAGCAGCGCGCGGTCAGACCATGGACCAAGTCATTCGATCCGGATTTGACGGCTACACCAATCCCGGTTCTGGGGCGGTGAAGTCACAGCAAGACCCGGCATTGCGCCGAAAGGTTGAGAGCATCATTCAGGGTGTGCAAGGCGGAACGATCCCAAACCCAGTACCACGTGCTGATCATTTCCTCTCCGGTGATGTCATGCCCTCCTGGGCAAAACAGATGGACCATGTAGCGACGATCAACGGGCATAGGTTCTATGCTTCGGGTCAGGTGCCCGAGAATGCTATTGGAATCCCGCTCCCGCCTGGCCAAATCCCGAACACGGTAGCAACTGCACTTGATGTTGTTCCGCCCCGTCGCGTCGCCCCTGTCACCCCTACGCCCTTGCCGCCCATGTTGGCAGCGCAGCGCAATCTGCAGCCCGTCACGCAGAACACGGCCTCTCTCTATGCCGGGATCTATCCTCCAGCACCTCCAAAAGCCCCGGTCACAGACAAAGACCTGATTTTTGACCGTGGCATTGCCGATACGATTGAGCGCTCCTTGGCCGGGCAAGACCAGAACCTCGCCACCATCCTTGAGCGTCGAATTGCCGAGGCTGGGCAAAAGGCCCCCATGTCCACGGCGGCAATCTCATACGCGGGGCAGGAGCGCGGTTCAGCAACCGCCCCAAGAGTGGGGGCGACGGCTCAACCTCAACGACTTCCCGAGTTACCACCGTCTCAGGTTGCCTCACCGCGAATGGTCTCGACCTCGATGCAGCGGGCGGCAAATGCTGTGGACCCTCGCTTGCAACAGGCCTTGGAGCAGAGCGCTCAGCAGGCGTCCACGGTCGATTCCTCTATGCAGCGCGTGGCGAGTGCAGCAGATCCTGCACTGCAGCGAGCGCTTGAGGCCCGCAGCGCGCCCGGTGTCGGGTTGCCTCCTAGCACTCGGTCAGTCGCGTCCGTCCCTATGCCCGCATCCATGCCACGCCCAACCGGTCCGGCACTCTCCCGAGATAGTGTCGCGCAGTCTCGATTGGGCAATGAGACGGTGCAACGTCTCGGCCCTACCGCATTCGCCAAGCCATCGTTGCCGATGCCTAAGTTGCCCGCGATCCCCAATGCCATTCCCGGTCCGGCCCGCGTCCCCCAGGTTGCCGATCGGCTGCCCGCCGGCACATGGGAAGTCCCACAAAAGACGTTGGCGGCAACGGGAGTTGTCCCGCCTGCCGTGCCTGACGTTGGTGTGGCCTCGGCAATGTCAGTGGTTCCAGGCTTCCCGCCCATGCCCCGCCCTCGCCCCCTGCGATCCGGCGTCAATGTCCAGATGCCTACCCCAATGGGTCAGCGCCCGACACTGCCCATGCCACGAAGCGGCGGACTAGGGGCCATCTTCGCAATGCCCACGCCGGTTTCGCAGCGTCCAAACCCCAATGCTCTCCGGGTCCAAGTCAACGGAGCGGGAAGCTATGGCGGCGGTTCGTCGGGCGGTTCGTCAGGTGCACCGATCAGTTTCGCCGGCACACATACGGGCCGGAACTACAATCCAGGGCAACGGTATTCGATGGGTGGTGACGTGTACGTGGCCAACGCCAACGGCAGCTTTACCAACGAGAGGACAGGCCGCACGCTGGTGGGGTCTAGTCAGAGATAAGTGGAGCTGGCAGGAACTCCGCCAGCTCCAAGCCTGTTAGGCTTTTGTGAGTAGGTCGCCCAGCAATGTCGGTACCGACTGTCGATTGCAGATAGGATCGAGGCTATGACGAAGATCGGTTTCAATGGCCACCCGCTGAACGGGATCGTCAATCCTGTAGATACCAACGTGCGTAGCACCGGCCTTCAAAGCACGTTTCAGCCCGTCATGGTTGACGGTACCGGAGTTGAGGCGATCTACGAGGGACTCCGTCTCGCCAACATACAAAGCGGTGTGTTGACTACCTCCGTTGGGAAGAAGCGTGCTCACTCGACTAAGGATGTAGACGGCTGATACCGGATTAAACTCGGTCCAAGCCAATTCGTACAGTTCGCAGAGAAAGTGACGGCCGGATTGGCCGTACCAGTTGATAGTGGACATATAAACGGTTCCTTATATGGAACCGATGAGGCCTTGAACGCCAGCACGGAATCTGTAGAATGACGCTGTGCACAAAATCGAGCCCTCACCGGCTTAGGTATCCAACAAACCGGCTTCGCGTTCGTACCGCGAGGCCGGTTTGGCCTTTCTGGGAATCAGATAGGCTGGCGTTAGGATAACCTGATTCATGTTCACGGCAAAACAGGCCGTTCACGACCCGTTCTTGTTCGGCCTGCTGGCGGCTTCGGCTGAGCTTAGCTTGTCGGTTGGGAAACACTTAAGTGGCATCATGCGTGATTAGGTGGACCACCGCTCCACCAAGTAGAGCGATCAAAGCTCTGGAATGATTGGAATATCCTTCACGGTTCCACAGCCTCCCCATTTGTATCCCCACTTGGCAGGCGCTGGTGGGGCCTGAAACCTAAACTTTTGGCACGTGGCACGAAGTCGAGGCAGGTTCGGCCGTTTGGGGGTTGTTAAGGCGCGGAGACCGGCAAAAGGGTAGGCATCGTTGAGCTGAAGCAACCTGACATATAGCCCATCCAGTGAGAGCCCACTGCGAAGCGGGTCGAATGGTCATGCAGCATGGAGGGAATGGTCAGGGGCTGCTCGCCCGCCGCACTACACCACCAGTCGTCGGATTTACCGTCGGCGATGTGCCCCTCACTGCAGATTACAGGGTCCAGTTCTGTTCCCCTGATTGCCTCGATATTTTCGTGATCAGGAAACCGTTCGGCGTAGGCCGGCAGCCAGCTGAAATATCCTTCGAAGAACGTTGCATAGGGTGAGTCAGGGCTACCAGGGGATGCATGGTTGACCTCTGCGTAGTTACGGACCAGGTCATAGTCGCCCCAGGCTTGGACCGCAAAGGCCACCGCGTCGTGAATAGTTTGATCATTCGACCCGGCCACGTCGTACAGGTCGACCCCCTGCGCTCTAGACACCTCGGCCAAGGCATGCAGATGGCTGAGCTGAGCGCCGGTATAATGCAGGGATCGGGCGCCGCGCTGCGTCTCGGTGGGGAAGCTGCCATCATTGCGCATGGACGAGAGTGACGCCTGCCAGCGCTCGATGCCCTTCTCGAGCATGACGCGGTCGCCGATTAGCGAACCAAGGGCGACAATAGGCATAGTAGCGGCCACAGCGTGATTGCGCGCCTCCTTATTGAAGCGATCAACCTCTGGGCCATCATGCTCCACGACGAAGTTGTAGTGGTTTGCGCGATCATAAAGCCAGTCTATGATCTGAGCATCATCTGCTGGATCGACCTCCACCAGTTGTCGGGCTGTGGCGTAATTGACGATCATTGGTGTGAGGACGACGTTTGCCATCCATGCCACGCCATCGAAATCCTCACTTCCAGAACGACGCGGAACGGGAGTCTGTAGCGCATCTGCCTGAGCCCAGTTCAGCACAGTGTCTACGATTTGTTCGCAGGCGCGATCCGAGCTAGCGAGGCACTCCATACCCGACATCACCAATTTTTCGGCCATCGGTGACATCCAATCCTCACCGTCCGAGATGTAACCGCCAGTGGTAGCCTCTTCAGTGAATTGTGTAACGGGCGTTTCGCTTCCATCTAGGGTTGGCAGGTTCAGACGATTGCGACAGTGGCGCAGCCGTACCGGCTCCCCTTCACCTTGCAGATAGCTTCGCCTTGCCACTGGATCTGTAACCACCAAGCCTGGCTGAGAAGTCGTGCGAGCACCGGGCAACATTTGGTGCAACAGCTGAATAGAAGACCCGCTCAGATCTTCAGTAGGGGGCAGGCCCTGGTCTACTCGAACCGCGTTTAAGGCGGTGCGAGACTTGCCACCCCAGGCCCCATCTATTGGCCCCGGATCTTGTCCAAGCTCCAATAGGGCCTCTTGCGCAAACTTCACCGTGTCGTTCGCGATCACTGGCACAATCGCTGCAGCATAGAGCGCCACTATGCCGAAGCATTTAGAGGTGACTAGAAAGTCTTTCATCCGCAGATCCTCCCCGTGCTGAGATGCTGACTTGGAGAGTGACTAGAGTCAACTAGTATTCGATGCACACCAGAAGGTGGCGCCGCAGTCCGGCCCTCAGAGCAAATTGCGCGGGAATAGGTGCGCCATGGTCTTGCTCTAGGCTATCTCACGCTTCAGTGGTCACACCTTGGATTTTCTCCAACCCGCCGCACGAGCCTCTTCCTCAGAGCAAAACCACCGTTCGCCATGTGATGGGCTGATGCGGGTGTCGTTGTAATACTTCTGCCCAGGCACGTGGTAGATGCGCTCACCCTGCGTGCTGACATTGCCTTTGATGTTGCATGCGCGGCTGTCCTGGCCCGTAGCGGGAACCGCGACAGCAGCCAGAGCGAGGATTGCCAAGGCAACGCATTTCGTTCGCAATATGCGGTCCTCCTCCAATTGTGTGAGGCGACCGAAGTCGGCCGCCCCATCTGGTCGTGCAATTAGCTCGCGGCGAAAACAATGCCGCAATTCTTGACGCGGTTCACCTGTTCAATGGCCTGCATCTCACCCTTCAACCGAGCTACTTCAGCCGCGTCGGCTCCGTCACCCTTCATGAAGAACAGCGCGGGCCAGAACAGCACAACGCCTACTGTTGTCATAGCCGCGTCCTGGCCGCGATTCGATTCCTGCTTGCCATAGGCGGCGGCGGCGCGCGCCGAGACGCCTTCGGCCTCGTTGCGCAGTTGCTGGCAAGACAGGTTTTCATAGAGGGTCGTGGAAACGTATGCGGGTGCAATGTCCTTGGGCGGCGTAGCGCACGCGGCCAGCATTGAGACCGCGCCAAGCGCGATGACAGAATTCTTCAACATGGAAAGTCCCCCAAATTTATGCGGGCAGATAAGCATCCCAAAGGTCTGACGGACAAGGATTTTGTTCATCTTTCGTTAAGCCTTGGGATTTTTCCCAATCTGGGGGCGTGTGTGTGCTGAACGCCCGGGTCTTGACTCACCGGCTATGCAAGCGGGAGAACAAAGAAAGAACAATGTTGCCTTTGGCTTGTGAATATGCCCGCCGACACCCTCAAACAGATGGGCTCAATTTCCCTCAGGTTTCGCTGTGAGCCGTGCGGCCGAAATGGGCAATACCGAGCTGATCGGCTCGCTGAGCTTGTTGGTGATGTCGGGTTGCCTGAAGCGATGGTGGTGCTGGCGAAGCTCGGGCAATGCCCACGCGCGCTAAATCCGCCCTCGGTCAACAGCACCAGTTACAACCAGGACAAATGCCAGATACGGCGCGACACGCCCGCGCCGTCTATGCCCCCAACCGTGGGAAAGGCCATGCACGAAAGATGGCGGGGCTTCATCCGGTGCGAGAGGCACCACCAAGGGCTGAAGGCGACCAAGCCGTGCGGAGTGGAGGCAGAGCTTGACTTGCCCACGCTGGTGGCCGCTCTGGGCTATGATTTCGAGATTGCGAAACTCAACGCGAAACTGACGGCGCCATGCTGCGGAAGCCGGAGTTTCGAGCTGACCTGGTACCGACCAACTCAACAGGCCGCCTAGTGCATTTGGGCCGCTCTTGGAGTAGGCTCGGGTCATGAAATCAGACACCACTCCAATAGAACGAGCATTCGAACTGGCCCGCAGCG
Organism: Devosia marina; assembly: GCF_009758415.1. GTDB lineage: Bacteria > Pseudomonadota > Alphaproteobacteria > Rhizobiales > Devosiaceae > Devosia > Devosia marina. The sequence continues at coordinate 362,773 of NZ_WQRF01000002.1, forward strand.
GCAAATGCCAGTCTTTCAGTGAAATCAAATCGGCGCTGAAGGCGGAAGGATATGATACCGCGACCCTAACCGGAGGCGCACTTTCCAAACAACTGCGTCAGCTCATGGCTGCCAGCGCCCGGTCGTAGAATTGTGTGCCTTGCCACGAACACTATTGGGTGGGATAAGGCACTATACGTTTTCAGCCCAAGTCGGCTGCCTCTTGCCGGTAGATACTGGTCCTTGGCTCACTGATCCACTTTGCGAACGTTTGTAGGCCCTCTTGCATGTTGCGGAGGGGAACGCTCGCTTTGCTTCGGCTCCGAGCTTTAAGGAAATAGAAAATGGCAACCGTTACCGGTACAGTAAAATTCTTCAACACAACCAAGGGGTTTGGCTTCATCACCCCTGACAACGGCGGCAAGGACCATTTCGTCCACATCTCCGCTGTCCAGAATTCGGGCGTCGATGGCCTTTATGAGAACGACAAGCTCACCTATGAGGTCGAGACTGGTCGTGATGGCCGTGAGTCCGCCATCAATCTGATGCTGCAGAAGTAACGCCCACCTCTGCGTGAATGAGAAGGTCACCAGATTGGTGGCCTTTTTTTGTTCGCGTCGCTAGGCGGCCTGGTCCTGTTTCTTGCCTACCGCCACGATTTCCAGCACACCGTCAGGCAATGGCCGCTGTAGCTTGATGGCTTCCTCTTTCGGTGCGGTCAGCCAAGTCTCGATTTCGTCTGGCTCGGTCAGAATAACCGGCATCGCCTTCATATGGATTGAGCCCACCACATCATTGGGCTGGCATGTCAGGAAGCCGAACAGGTCTGTGGTTTCGAGGCCGGTTTTGACCTTGCGCACGCTGGTCCAGTCCTTGACCCAAACTCCGGCGAAGAATGCGAGCGGGCGGCTTTCATCAAAGGCAAACCAAGTGTCACCCTTCTTCTTGCCGTCCTCGAAAGTGTTGTCGAACTCCGAAAAGCTGGTGAAGGGCACGACGCATCGGTTTTCAACGCCCATCCAGCGATTCCAATGGCTATTCCAGCGGGTACCGTTGAAGATGTTGCGGACATTGGTCGTGCCGCTGTCAGGCTCCATTTTCAGAAGCTCGTCAAAGTCCACGTCCTTGCCCTTGGCCCGGAGCTTATCAGCGCGGCGGCTGGCAGCGTCGTAGAGTGCCTTCTGACTTGATGGCAGGCCCCAGCGGACCTTTGCCAGTTCCCGGCCCTCTGGCGTGTTCCTGACGATAGGTGCGGGGTAATCTGGAAAGATGCCCGGCTGTGGCTCAAGGTTGTCCAGGCCGGATTGAATGCGCTTGATGTCCCGCACCATCGCGGCAATGGCGGAGCGGTTGCTGGTGTGGCTGTAGAGGTTGCACATGCCTAGTTCTCCGGGACCGGATAGCCGAAGCGTGCCAAAATGGCGTCAATGTCGGCACGTTTGCCTGGATAGATGTCACGGACTTCAAGAAGCAACGCCATGGTGGTCTCAAAGGCGCCGAGTGCATTTTCCTTATCGTGGCCGGCGTGGAAGTCGGTGCTGTGCGACTGCAGGGCCGCGGCGCACCGACGAATGAACTGACTGCATTCCTTGTCCGGCATAACATGCAACGGCAGCGGACTGAATTCCCCGGCGTCGTCCTTGATTTCTGATCCAAGGAAACGAAGCGAGATGGAGTTGGGCACGCGCACCATCTATTTGCACTCGGGCCAATACAGATCGCCGTCGAGGATCATAAAGTGCCCGGGCTGGTTTTCCGTGACGCGCTCAGAGATGTCGAACATGGTGTAGGCAAAGCTTTTCGCATTCTCATTGTCGGGGATATAGGCTGCGCGACTGCGAATGCCCGTACCGCCGCTGGTGGTCGTGTACCGCGTCGTTTCGCCATTGATCGTCAAGTCGAGGAAGGGAAACTCACTGAAATCGGCCATCGCAGCGTCTTCAGGTGCCACGGGCAAAATTTGGTTCCAGCCGGTCGCACCTTCCACATCTTGCCGATAAACCGTCGTCTCCGAACAGTTTAGCGCCGCCTGAGCCGAGGACGACATCAGAAACGATATGAGGATAACCGCGCCGCGCATTTCAAGAACCTCCCCCTGTGAATCGTGAGCATAAGCGCGACTCTGCGGTAGCGCCAAGCTCCCTATGGTGTTGCACTACCCACACTGGACTGGACAGGAGGCGACAATGCCCAAGTCATGGTTAGTGCGCGGCGCGGAGTCTGCCGACCGTGCCCGGCGCCGAATGCAGCTCTTGGGCGTCACGCCCAACGGGCACCCGCTTTGGGAGCCATGGGAAGTGGAGCCGGTCATTGGGCGATACCCGGACTACCGGTCCATATTTCCCGTGCTGGACCGTCGCACCCATCCCGCCGTTTACAACAAGGCCGGGCGACTGGGCATCACCAAGCCGCGCGGACAGCCCTGGTCCGAGAACGAGATATTGCGGCTGAGGAAGGTCTATCCGAAAGGCACAAGGGCGGAGATTGAGGCCGCATTTCCGGGAAGGTCATACAACGCCATCGCGAAAATGGCGAATGCTCGGGGAATTCATAGGGCGCCAAGGCCTTTGAAACCGACCGGGCACCGCCTGCTTGACCAGGTGCTTGAGCGCGCCCGAAAGATGAACCTGTCCAGATCAGACTTGGACAGCATGGCGCGGTCCAAGCGGTACTTTCAATCATCGGCATGGAAGCGCCGCGCAGATGTAGCGATACACTGCAGAGCTGCCGTGGTGCTAGGGGGTACCATTAGGGCTGCTTTCCCATGACCCGCGCCAGTGCATATACCGCGCACGAGGTTTATTTGATCACGCGTCACTTCCCCAACGTTGAATTGATCCTTTCACTGTTGCCGCACCGAAACAGAGCGGGGATATGGCGAAAGGGCTATTCACTAGGTCTAAAAAGACCGAATGCATTTCTGGTCGCTTGAGCAAGACAATATCATTCGTCGGCTCCATCCAGACATTGGGGCCATCAGGCGAGCTTTGCCTGGCCGGAGTGAACAAGCCATCAGGAAACGCATCAGGCGTCTCGGGATGCCTATAAGAACTCGCAGTTGGACGTCAGATCGAAACAGTGTGTTGATGCAGCTCGCACCGAAACTCAGTGATATTGAGATTGCTCAGTGCCTAGGCAGCACGCGGATAGCCGTCGCGTGTCAACGCCGCAGATTGGGCCTGCTTCGGCGTGCCAAACACGACAAGATTAAGTTGCAGATTGTAAAGGACATTCGCAACGAGGCCGCTAGGCAAGGTATAACTCTAAAAAGTCTGGTGAAACCGGCGTATGCGGGCATATTTTGCCCGTCTGCGTCCTTGAGCAAGATCTCATGGCGGACGGTTGCGACAGCCGTGGACGTTTTGGCTGGTGACCTCTACGTCGAGTGGGACAACTGACCGTCAACTGGTCAGCACCAGAACTCTCGACCATTCGGCCAGCGCCGCGCCAAACCCTCGGCAATGAGAATGTCACCTACATCACGCCCGCTAATCCGGATGGTCGCCAGGGTGCGCCCGTACCGGTCTTCGCCATGCATCTCGACGGTGAACGGGTTCTGGTTGAGCAATTCGCGTAACCTTGCGCTGGCACGGTGAGCAAGGTCGACCTCCGCCCTTCCCCCGCAAATGTCATTGTAGGGTTCGGGCGTGTCGTAGGATTCCAGCCTGAGGTTGTGACCCTCAAGCCAAATGGTATCGCCATCGACAATGCAGGTGTGCCGGACGCCGCCGCACATTGGGAAGTTTACCCGCCACTCCTGAGCTTGAACGTACGAAGCGCTCCCGGCCGCAATCGACAAGGCGCAAAGCAAGTTTCGGAGATGGATGCCAAGTGTCATTCGGGCGCATCCTGGCGCTTTGCCCATCGAACACCGGCGCCACCACCATTCTCGGGAATGAACTGAATTCCCCCTGCTGCCAGCGTCGATTCCACCTTCTGTATGGTGTCGCCTGCGCTTTTGCCGGTCCCCGCCGTTTCCATGCGCTTGATGGTGGGCAAGGACACGCCGGACTTTTCAGATAGCTGAGCCTGAGACCATCCCAATAGAGCGCGGGCGGCTCGCATTTGATCTGCAGTCATCATTCCCTTGGATTCCTTTGTGATACCTTTTGTATCTAAAATTGTACCAAAGGTGTTGACAAGCGATTAATGGCCATGTGATACCAAAAGCATCATAGAAGATGCCAAGAGGATCGCATATGGCCATTCAGTTCAACCGTTCTGACATCTTGAAGCAGGCTTGGACCGATTACCGCCGTGCTGAATTTAAAGGCTATTGCGGCCCGCGCCGTGGTGAAGGCTTCAACCGCAAGCACTTCGCTTACTGCCTTCGCATGGTCTGGGCCGTGGCCAAGGAACGCGCCGCCCGCGCCGCTGCTGAACCGGCCCCGGCTCCTGTTGCCAAGCCGTGCACCAATCCAATCCGCGCCGCCGAAATCCGTGCCGAACTCCACGACATGGAAATGGGCAATTTCATCAACTGGACCCGTCACGCCAGCCTTGGCGCTGAACTGGCCCGCCTGCACGCCTAAGGGGAGAAGCGCCATGAAACCAAAAGAAACCATTTATTACCGGATTGCAGCCCATGCGGTTGCCTATGCCCGGCTTGAGGCTGCTTGCGACCCAGCCGACGAGATGTCCGCTAAAGAGCGCGGCCAGAAGGTCACGCCAGAGGCCCTTGCCGAACGGGACGCCGCCGACAGCGGGGAGATTGCAGCATTCGAGGAATTCTTGGCCTACGTGCCAGCCTCCCGGCTCTGCCTCATTCGCAAGGTGGAGTACCTGCAATATGCCCTGCGGGGCCGCGATACTTTGGATCGCGACGAATTGGGCACCTTCCTGCATTCCCTGCGCCAGTTCCGCCCCCACGAGGACTGACTGATAGCGGCTCGGGAAAGCGTTGCAACCGCCTCCCGAGCCTCCCCACGAAATCACTTTTGGAGGTCATTTCCATGGATAGTCTGAACGTACTTTCCCGCCGCTCACTGCTCAAGGCGTCATCTTTCCTTGCCGCCTTCGCTGTGGCTTCGCCCGTCGCCGCTTTGGTTGCGCCCACCGTCCCCGAAGTGCTGACCCTGCTACTCAGGGAATACGCCGAAGCCGCCGACAATGCCCGAGTATCGCAGGACAGGTTCAATGCGGCGCGCCGCGAAAAAGAGGCCGCATTGCACAACGCCAACATGTTCCTGAAAATGCCTCATGGCCAGTGGGAGCGCATCGGCGGGGATAAAGGCTATCACCCAGAAAACATGCTCCGTATTCTGAACGAAGGCGAGGCCCTGGATTTCGCCGCACTCGGCAGCAAAGCGGGAGCGCGCGCAAAAATGCGTCGGGCCTATGCTCGGTGCAGGCAGGACATTGCCGCGCTCACCCTCGAATACGAGGCCATTGAAAACGCGACTGACTGGCCCCACGCGGTGGAATTCGACATGGCCGCAGACCGTAGGTTTCGGAGCGCGAAACAGGCTCTCGTGAGCTATCGCCCGGAAACTATGCCCGAAGTGGCAGCGCTGTTGCGCGGTGTTAGCGAGGTCGGGCCATATGTCGGCTTTTGCAACGGCCTCACTGTCCGCGACCTTGCCGACATGCTGGATGGGGTGTCGCAATGAACGCCCTTGCCATTCCGTTTCCGCTTGTTTCGCCGCAAGAGCTTGCCGCCGTCATTGCCGACCGCATTGAGGCCCACGCCCGCGCAATGGACGCCCTTATCGTCCTGCTCGATGCACTGGACGGCGACCCCGACCTAGAGCCGTCCCTTGGGGCGCCAGAGGCCAAGGTGGATTTGCCATGGGGCACCGTGTTTATGGTCCGCACCCAAGACGGCGACCAGTCCATGTGGGCAGACGGAGTTAATGACGCGCCAACCGACGACGCGGAAGCCGTCAATGAAGATGGGGACGAACTGGCCTCGGGCGAGTTGTCCTGCCCTATCCCCGGTGGCTCTGACCTCACAATGGATTCGCTCCATTCGGAGGGCGGGAAATGACCGTGTCCCTCATCCATCTGAAGCGCCCTTTGGGAGCGAGTACCCCCATCACCATCGAGGAGCTTAAAGCGGAAAGCTGTCGCTGGCCCCTGTCAGACGATCCACCTTGGCACTTTTGCGGACTGCCCAAGGCGAAGGGTGCCTATTGCGCCGTCCATGCCTCGGTTGCCTACCGCGGACCCGGCGATAAGGAGAAACCAGAATGATGACACCAGCCGAAGCCCTTGCGGCTATCACCAATGCCGCGTTTCAAGAAGGGAAGCAGAGTGCCGAGGTCATCTGGCGCTACGTTCCCGCCCCATTGGATCCAGTGTGGGTCGAGCAGGTTCAGGACAATGTGGTGGAAGGCGTTGTGGCGCCGTTCGCGGCAAACCCGCACTTTGCCCAAACGCCCGACTTTCTCAATGCCATCAGGATTTCCGCCTGGGATGGATTCGAGCGGCGATGGCGTGAGCTTTTGAAGGACGGCCCAAGGCCACTGGATACCAAGCCCGGTGCGCACAATGGCTGATGCCATGGCCACGCTGGGCCTAGAATTGGAGCGGGCGGTAGCGGCTTACACTGTCGCTGCTGCTGCCCATCGGGCCAATCCCGGCGATGACGATTGCCAGAGCGCCATAGCCATTGCCGCCCTCGATGCCTTTGAGGCTGCTTCCCGCATCGCCGCGATGCCAGCGGCCACGATTCCAGACCTTCGGATCAAAGCCCAAGCGCTGGCGCAATTGTTCGATGCCGTGCCGGGTAGCCGTCCATCTGGTGCCGAACAAAGGCTGCTATGCCAGCAGATCATTGAAGGCCTCTTGGCCTTGGGCTGACGACCGCCCTGAAAAAACGACATCGGGTCGAAAGAAAACTCGGGATACTTTCCAAGCTATGTGAATGATAGGGTGTGCGCTCGAAGAACACGGGCGCGCGCACCGGCCGTTCAGCCGGCGGAGCTTGGCCCCATGAAGCCGGTGGCATACTCTGTTTCTCAAGTGCTGGCATTGGTTGGCATCAGTCGGACGACCTTTTACGCCTTGGTCAAAGCGGGCAAAATTCCTGTCCGCAAAGTAGGCACCCGCAGCTTTGTGCTCGCCAAAGACTTGGAAAGCTGGCTGGAGAGCCTGCCTGTCCTCCACGACTTCGGGGGCGCGGAATGACCGGCTACCAGCCATCGCCCCGCGTTGTGCGCAAGCGGAAGGACGCTGATCGACAGCAGGTGCGCCGCAACAAATTGAAGGTTGCAGGCAAGCCCACCACGCACGTCCTAAACCGCGCGTTGGTCGAAGGGTTGATGTACCAGATTGACCTTCAGCGTGCGCGGGGAGTCGAGGTCAAGAATATGCAGATTCCGGCCCAGCGGATTGTCGCATACGCAACCTCAATTTTGACTGCGCAAACCAACGGCGGTGATCGTTATGAGGTGCCATTTGTCGTTGACGCGATCAGGGATCGTATTGGCCAACCCAACGCCAACAAGTTTCACCTCACAACAATCCGGAAAGAACAGCGCCGCGAAAGAGAGTTGATGGCCCTAGTATATGCCGACGAGATCGACTGAAAGCTGGCCGAAGAGGGATTCGACGACAAGCGTGCACCGACCTATTCGGCCCACGATTCAAGGACTTCCCGGAACTTAATCCGGGCTTCGTCGTCCTTCTGGAGTGTAAGAAGAGCATTTCGGCCATTCTTGAGCACGAGCGCCAGGTCGATATTCTGATGGTCGTTCAACATGTAGGCATTCGTGTATCCGGCTCCATCGTCCGCCGATAGGGCGAAGACGAATGAACGCTCACCGGTCTTAGCAGATGCGCCAAATAGTGGGGTGCCAGTGGCGGCCATATCATCCTTCACCAAAACACCCGCGATCTGCTCCACTTCAACGACTGAGTAATTCGAGAATTGCACTGTCATCACGGACATTGCGGGCACGGCGGCATCGGTGTTTTTCCGCCAGATGATCTTTGCATCCAATGCCATCTTTGGAATCGCAGCTTCAGCGACCATAGCGGTATTCCCACCTTCCAGAGTGGTCGACCACCATACCTCGCCAGCGTACTGGTCTACTTCCGTCCAAAGCTGAGCCCGAGCAGGTTGGGGTAAACTTGGGTGGATATAGCTTATTCCGTCTTCATCGGTCGCATTGACGTTAATCCCTGGCTGGAAGCCAAGAGATAGGGCTCCAGTATCAGGGGGGGCATCTGCCACGGCTTCCGTCAATCGATTTAGACCGAGTTCAGTTGCCGCCGCTGCGTCGTAAACCGTCATTTCCTGGGGCGGCGTGCGCAGCATGTCGGATATGACCCGGTCCGGGACATCGAATTCACCAAGGGTATCCAAGAGATCCGAAATAGCCACCTGAACCGAGTAGATGTCGCCGTCGTCATTGGCCATTTGATGAACGCCCAGTGCGCCTTCAACCAGTCGGTCTTTGCCCGCGAGAAAAACATATGAGCAGGCCGAGTAGCAGAAGCTGTCTGGGGCAATGAACGTGCTAATGCCGCGCTCATGTACCTCTTGGGCAAGTAGGAGGCCAGCGGTCACATCCCCACCGACGCTATGGAGTGCGACGGTCGCAATATCTGGGTAGGCCCGAATCATTCGACGGAAGTCGAGCGGCGCATTGTGCTCTATCGGCCCTGCGAGCACCGCGAACTCTGGGTGCTGAGGGTCAACAATGAACCGCCCAAAATACTCGTCATCGGCCTGGGCGATCGACGTCGCGACGATTCCGAGAATTGCAACGGCGATTGCCCTGAGCATTGGTTTTCTCTCCCCCTAAGGAAAACTATCCCCGGCAGAAGCTGGTGCCAATACCTGGAAGTTCTCGGGGGTGCACCCAGCCTAAGCACGGCTCATAAGTGGGGAGTGAAGTGGGGATGGCCGAGTGACCTTGAATTTAATCAAGGTAAGTCAAGGCCATAGAGGGGTTATTTGGTGGAGCTGAGCGGGATCGAACCGCTGACCTCGTCATTGCGAACGACGCGCTCTCCCAACTGAGCTACAGCCCCTCACCACTTGCGTATATGGACAAAGTCTGGCGTCAGGGCAAGAGGTCCGGTCATACGATCCTGTGCTCGATCAGGGCATGCGTGGTGGCGGTGATGGCCTGATCGGCGGGGATGAGTGGGCGACCCAGCAAGGCAATTGCGCCACTTGAGTCGAGGTGTTTCAGCACGCCCAGTTCATTGACTATCCCGCGCACATCGCGGTCGAACAGGGCGTAGATACGGACTGCCCAGTCCGGCATGGTGAGGCGCGGTACCTTGCGGTCGGGTACCGCCTTGCGGACGATATCGGCCACTTCACCCATCAGAATGGGGCGTTCGCCCATGGGGAAACGACGCCCACGGGCGCTATCCGCTGTCATGGCAGCGACATGGGCATTGGCAATGTCGCGCACGTCGACGATGACAAAGGGCAGCCGTGGCAAGGCAGGGACCGAGCCATCGAGCAGGCGTTTGACGATCAGGGCAGAGGTGCCCGGGTCCTGGTCAAGCAGGGGGCCCAGAATCGCGCTGGGATTGATGGTGGTCAGGTCGGCGGCGCGACCGGCGGTGCGCATGATGTCCCAGGCACGCTGTTCGGCCAGTGTCTTGGATTCGATATAGGCATTGACTTCACGACCGTCGAGATTGGTCCAGTCCTTATCGGTGAAAGGTTTTGTGTGCGCTTTTGCATGGCCATAGGCGATGGCGGCCATGGATGAGGTTAGAACGATCCGCTCCACGTTTGTCCGCAGCGCCGCGTTCAAGGCCCGTTCTGTCCCCTCGACGGCGGGGCGGATGAGGTCCATCTTGTCTTCAGGCAGGTCGATGACAAAGGGTGATGCGGTATGCTGGAGATAGCGCACGCCCTCCATCGCCTCGTCCCAACCCTTGTCCGAGAGCAGATCCAGGGCAACGAATTCGAGCCTTGAAACATTGGCCCCGGCGCGCTCAAGCGTGGCGCGAACCGACTCGGCCTTGCCGAGGTTGCGCACGCTGCCGCGCACGATATAACCGGCGTTGAGCAAAGCGAGGGCGACGTGACCGCCCAGAAAGCCGGAAACACCGGTGAGCAGGACGCGATCGTTTTGTAGCGTGGGGGCAGTCATGGGCTGGTCTCCTCAAGATTTGAACGATATATACGTAAGTCGTTCAATTCGTTCAATGGCGACGGATACACATATCTGCGATGAGCAACGAAAGACAATCCGAAAAGCGGATGCGCATCCTGGCGGCGGCACGCGAGATGTTCCTGCGGCAGGGTCTGCGGGCGACCACCATGGAGGCGATCGCCAAGAGTGCCGGCATGGCCAAGCCAACGCTTTACGCCGAATATTCCGACAAGGACGCTGTATTCCTCGCCGTGCTTGAGCAATTGGTGGCCGACAAGCTCACCAGATTCGAAACCGAGCTTGATCGGCCCGGTCCCTTGCTGGAACGAATTGGTGATGCTTTGGCGGCCGAGTTCGAGGTCATTGCTTCAGCGCTGGCCGGCTCACCCCATGTCGACGAGCTGTTCTCTGCGCACCGACAGGGCGCCTCGCTGTTTGCCGATTCGGAGCGTATCGTGCGGGATCGCCTGAGCAATGAATTGGCCAAGGCCGGCGCCGCTGATGCCGAGCGGCTGGCGCGGCTGGTGCTTGATGCCAGTTTTGGGGTGGCGCAGAAATCCATTGCCGCCGAGACGCTGGCAGCGGACCTCAAACTGGTCGTGGCGCGATTGCTAGGGCCCGATCTGGGCTAGCGCTTCACGCTGGCCCAGCCACCCGACTTTTCGCTCTCAAAGATCGCGTCGATCACGCGCATGGATTTTATCGCATCCTCGACACCGTAGGGCAGTGGCGTTCCGCCCAGGACAGCCTGGGCAAAGGCTTCCGCCTGTTCAGTATATTGATCGCAGGCGGGCAGGATTTCGCGCCGAGCGAGCGAACCGTCGAATGGAGCGCCGATATCGATGGTAATGGCGCTGCGCTCGTCTGGCGGGGCGTTGAAAGGTATGACGAGCTCGGCCTTGGCCTTGGCGCCGAAAATCTGCACCCGCTGATGTGGCGTGACCTGTGTAGAGCAGGTGAATGACAATTGGCGCCCGCCGCCGAAATCGGCCAGCACGGATGCCAGCCGGTCGGTGCCGAAATCGGGATCGCGTTCGACCAACGAAACCACGCGTTCAGGTTCGCCTTCGAAGAAGTAGCGCGCCGCGGTGATCGGGTAGCAGCCGATATCCATGATGCCGCCACCGCCGATATCGGCCTGGTTGCGCACATTGACGGGGTCGACATTGTGATAGGTGAAGACCGCGTTGATGGAGCGGATTTCACCCAATTCGCCCGAGCGGATGATCTCGCGCATGCGGTGCCATTGCGGATGGAAGCGCACCATGAAGGCTTCCATGAAGACGATATTGTCCGGAATGTCCCGGAGCTGTTCGGCCTCGCGGGACGATAGCGCAATGGGTTTTTCGCACAGCACATGCTTGCCGGCACGGGCTGCGGCCAGGGTCATGGGCACGTGCAGGTGATTGGGCAAGGGATTGTAGATGGCGTCGATATCGGGATCGGCGAGAAGCTCCTCATAGGATCCATAGGCTTTCGCGATCTTCAAAATGTCCGCGGCCGCGCGAGCCTTGGCGGCATCGCGCGAGGCGATCGCGACAACCTCGGAGCTTGGCGAAGCCATGATGGCCGGGGTCACTTTCTGCATGCCGATATTGGCGGTGGACAGGATGCCCCAACGGATTTTCTGCGCTGCCATGATTTGATCCCCCAATGTCGAGACGGGGGTAACTGGCCCGGACCCGTGAGGCAAGGGTGAGATCACCGAGATGTCATCATGGTCCGATTAACCCTCACGTATGCTGCCTCGGTTTAGCCGACAAGATTGTGTTAACCTGAGGTTAAAGGCCCGAATGGGGCCGAAATTGATGTTGGGGCCGTCCATGCAGCTCAAGCCAAATGCCTTCCGTCTGCACGAAACCGCGCGCGGCGTTGAAACCATGAGCCGGTTTGCCCTGGCCGTGCTCGCTCTGGCCTCGGGAGTCTATACTTATCTCGGGGTCAGGGGGCTGCTCGATGGCTCGGCTAGCTTCGTGTTCTTTGCCGCCATCATCTATTCGGCCGCGGTGTCGGTCGCGATCTACGCTTTCTGGACCTATATGATGCGCTTTATTCCGCTGGTGGTCAGCGGGGTGCAGCGGATCAGCCTGTTTCTCACCATGCTGGTGGGGTCGGTGATGATCATTGCCATGAGTTCATGGCTCAATGCTGCGGCGCTGGCGGGATCCGCCGCGCTGGAACAGCATATGGCGGTTACGCTGCAGGGCTATGCCGAGGACCTCGATCAGGCCCATGCCAATGCACTGGCCAGCCAGAGCCTGTTGCCCGATGTTGAGCGCGCTTCGGCCCGCTTCTCTGCCTTGGCACAGGATGAGCGCGAGAGCGGGGCCCTTACCGGAACGCAAGGGTCGGGCAGCGTGGTGCAATTGCTCACCCAGATGAGCCAGCAGATGACCCAGCTTTCCGGCACGATTTCCGGCTCGCGTGAAGAGGTGTCAGGCCTGTTCGCCCAAGGGTCAGATCGGCTGGCGACGATGCGCGAACTGGTGTCTACACCGGGGCAGATCGAGCCGCGCTCGGATGCCTTCCAGGCCGAAGCGGTGCAGCTTTCCGCGGTGATTGCGGCGTTGCAGCAAACGAACGTCGCGGCCTCTGTAAAGCGCGCGGCAACCGACCTTTCAGCGGGCTTCATCGCGCCGGTTGCCGATGGCCGTGTGGGCGATCTGGCGGTGCGGCAGAACCAGGTGATGGCCACAGTGCAAAGCTCGGTCGATGCCCAGGCGGCGGCGCTGGTGGCGGCGGCCGACGAAATCCTGGCCACGGCCCCGGTCGAGCAGCGGCGATTCGTGCCGCTCTCTTCGGCGGAAGCGGTGATCCGCTATTGGAGTGACTTTGTGCCTTCATGGGCCGGGGCGATTTCCATAGATTTGCTGCCGGTTGTGCTGGTGCTGGTGCTGATGATCGTCAATGACGCGATGCGGCGCGAGGCCGAGTCACTCAAGGAAGCTGAGACGATTACGGCGGCGGAGATGCTGCGGGCCATGGCGCTTTACAAGCGCATGGAGGCCGAGGGTGCCGCCGCGGCAGCAGAGGCGCTGGGGGTGCAAGATGAACAAGATGACGCGCCCCCGAACGAAGGTGTCCCGGACGCAGCTGTCAAGGCGGAGGAGGGAACAGTGACCCCAATCGAGGCGGCACAGCGCAAGCGTGGCGACGGACCGCGCCAGGCATGAAGTCCGAGGCCAATGCCCGCGCCGCCAGTGATGCGAGCCCATTTTATCGGTATGTGATCACGCGGCTCGCGCGTATCCAAGACGGGGCGATCCTGCGCTTTGCATTCTTTGCCATGCTGGCGGGCACAATAGGCGTGCTTTTTGTCGATTACCGGGAGCTGAGCGCCAACGCGCCTGAGGCACTGACCTATAAACCGCAACCCATTCTGCCCCCGGCATCGACCGAGGATGGGGGCGGGCGGCCGCGTCCTGCGCTTAATACGTCGCCGGAGCTGCTCGACGATCCCCTGCGGATCGAATTGACCACAGGCGGGGTGCTGCGCCTGACCGGCACCATCGATCCGGGCGCAGCGACAAGATTTGCGCAGGAGATCGCGCAAAGAGGCGAGTATGTGTCAACCGTGCTGCTGGATTCGCCGGGCGGCTCGGTCGACGATGCCCTCCAAATGGGGCGCCAGATCTTGGAACACGGTCTTAACACGCAGGTACCGGATGGCGCGCTTTGCGCGTCCTCGTGCCCGATCGTTTTTGCCTCGGGCGAAGAGCGGACGGCGGGACGTGAAGCGGCCATCGGCGTGCACCAGATTTACGCGGCAGCGTTGAGTGCGACCCCCCTCGATGCGCTCAGCGTAGCCGGGGTGGCTATGGCGGATGCACAGTCTGCAACGGCCGAGATCACCCGGCACCTGGGCGAGACCGGGGTGGATCCGGCGCTGTGGCTGCATGCGCTGGAGACGCCGCCAGACCGGCTCTACTACTTTTCTCCTGAAGAGATGGAACGTTATGTTCTTGTCACCGAGTGGATGGAGAATTGAACGGGCGAGGGGGAACCGGTGGAGGACCGGCCCGTTTCGCGCGCAAGACTGAGACTATGGCAGGTGAGGAGGCCAGAGATGAAGCAGACCCATATGCTGACACGGCATCGGGATATCCAAAACTGGGTCACCGACCGGAGCGGCCGGCCAGCGATTGCCCGGGTGCGCGACCGGTTTGGTGAGGAACGGGCCCAGCTCAAATTGCGGTTCGCGCAGCAAAGCGAAGGCCGGGTCGATGCGGGCATGAGCCCATGTTCGTGGACCGCCTGGCTGGCGGAACTGGATCGCCAGAACCTGGCGCTGCGGGTCGATCCAACCGGCGATTGCGAGCTGGTTTCGCGGCAGGCTATGAACTGAATCGCCCACTGCGATCCGCCATATTTAAACTCTCCGGCTTGCGCGCGGGCGTTGGCATGGCCATGCGGACGCAATCGCGGCCTTCGTTCTTGGCCTCGTAAAGCGCGGCATCAGCGCGGCGTAGCAGATCGGCGAGATGGTCGTAGGGCATGAGCTGGGCCACACCGAACGAGGCGGAGGCCGGGTTCCGCAGCCCGGTTTCATCCGAAGGCAGGCTGCGGAAGGCGTGGCGGACGGTCTCGGCATAGAGCTTGCCGGTGTTCAGATTGGCACCGGGCAGGAAGGCGCTGAACTCTTCTCCTCCCAGGCGACCTATTATGGCAGGGGGAGCCGCGCATTCTTCCAGTATCGCCGCGAAGGCGGCAATGACCCTGTCGCCGGTAGCATGGCCGTAGGTGTCGTTGATCTGCTTAAAGTGATCGAGATCGGCCACGATCATCACGGCGGGCACGCCTGATCGCGCTGCCAGGGTCAGGGCGCTCTCGCCCCGGTCTTCAAAGCCGCGGCGGTTGAGCAGGCCAGACAGCGTGTCGGTTTCCGAGCGTGCGGTCATGTCAGCCATGACGTCGCGCACGATGATGAGCAGCATCATCAAACCACTGGCAATCAACAGCACGGCGCCAAGGGTCTGGGAAACAGCGGCATAGGTCGAGCTGATATAGGCCTGCGGCGCCGCGCCCGAGCCGATAGCCATAGCCAGCACCGGCTTGGCCAGAAAATGCAGGGCCGAGACGAAAAAGATTACCAACAGGGCGAGATCGAGCGCGCCCTTGCGCTTGTTGGCCAGAATCACGCCGACGCCGATCGCCTGCACCAGTGCATATGGGGCCTGGTAGAGCAGATTGCGGACAAAGCTGGCGCGCGGCATCTCAAGAAGGGCGAGGTTGACCAGAAGCGAAGCGATGACGGCAATGGCCAGCAGCAACCAGGGCGGGCGGATGCGGTAGTGATGGGCCAAGCCAATGACACAGCCGGCCAATGCGAGCAGAAACACGGCAAAAATGCCAAAGCTGACGAGGCGGTGGTCGTTCTGAAAGGGCAGGACGAACTCGAGCACGACATTGAGCACGCCCAGCCCATAGGCAAAGGCCAGCCAGCGCGCACCCAGCGCCGAACGCTGATAGGCAGCGACGACGCCGAAGGCGGTGGCAAATATCCCTGCGATAAACAGGTTTATGGCCAGCACGAAGGCTGCTGCGCTCATTGGGACTGTACCAGGTTCGAACTCGCCCAATCGTAGTGGCAGGGGCAGAACGAGACGTTAATGAAATGCCAATTCGTCGCCAGCGCGCGGGGCAATGCCCAGTGCCTCTGCCAGAAGGGCGAAAGACCGGTGGCGCAAGGTGTAGTCATAGATTGTGGTGGTGATCATCACCTCGTCGGCCCCGGCGGCATGGGCCTTTTCGGTGATGGTGGCGGCCAATTGTTCGGGATCGCCAACCAGCCAGAGCGAGGACTGGTGCTCGATGACCTGTTGCTGCTGCGGCGAAAGCGCGCGGGCAGCGGCCTCTTCGGGCGGCATCAGATCGCGTTGTTCGCCGGTGACAAACAGGGCCCAGCTCACCGACTGCGAGGCGGCGAGGAATTTTGCCTCTTCCTGGGTGGGAGCGCAAATGGCCGAGAGGCACAGAATGGTCCGGGGCTCCGGAAACGCCGTCGACGGCTGGAAGGCGTCGCGATAGGCGGCAAAGGCCGGCGCGGCCGGGGTATGGCTGAAATGGGCGGCGAAGGCATAGCCGAAACCGATCTGGCCGGCGGCCTGGGCGCTGGCGCCTGAAGAGCCCAGCAGCCATTTGGGCGGCAGGGTGATGCCGCCGGGGGACACCGGCACGCGCGAGAAGGGGTGGTCGGGTGGAAAGCTGTCCTCGTCAAATGCCATCAGCTCGGCCAGATAGCTGGAGAACTCTTCTCCGCCGCCGCTTTTGAGGGCTCGCATGGCATAACCATCGCCCCCCGGCGCGCGTCCGAGCCCCAAATCGATCCGGCCGGGGTGGAGCGCTTCGAGGGTGCGATAAGCCTCGGCAATGCGCAAAGGCGCGTGATTGAGGAGCATGACGCCGCCTGAGCCGACGCGAATGCCAGTTGTGGCGGCCGCTGCACTGCCAATGAGGATCTCGGGTACCGAGGAGGCGATGGAAGGCATGCCGTGATGTTCTGCATACCAAAGCCTAGTGTAGCCCAGCCGATCTGCGTCGCGCGCCAAGAGGATCGTTTCGGCCATGGCCTGTTGGGTTGAGGTGCCCTGGGCAATGGGCGCAAGATCCTGCAAGGAGAGCGTAAACGGGGCGGGCATAGCATAGCTTTCGAGAACTTGAGTACCATCGGTAGATCACGATGAAAGCGGCAAAGGTCAAGGCCGGGACGGGAATTTGTCCTGCGGGTTCTGTGGCGATCCGCGCAATTTTAACGATAGATTAAAGACGCTGTTAGGCAGAACTTGCACCGGAAGCCTGTGACCGGCCCAATGGCTTTTCCAAAGGCTCCTGAGTAGTTCCGTGTCGCATCGCCCGTTGATCCACATGCTTGTTGCCGCTCTGGCGTTTGGGGGGCTGACCATTCCCGGACTGGGCCAGACCTTGCTGCTGGAAGCGCGTGGCGGGCTGGGCATGCGCGATTTCGTACAGCCGGACACCAATTTGCTCGATCCAACGCGTCTGCGCGATATCAATGCCGAATTGCTTGTGTCGATCCCCAATCCTGCGACGCTGCTGCTGCCAGGCGAGTTCCGACCGCATCTGGGGGCGAGCTTCGACCCGGGCGCAGGAGATGGCTTTGCCTATGCGGGATTGAGCTGGACGGTCAGGGCGCCCGTGGTTCCGGTATTTGTCGAGGCCGGCCTTGGGGCGGCAGTCCAAAGTGATGTCATCAACCAAGGGGCCTCGCGCTTCGGTTGTGCGGTGCAGGCCCAGGCCCAGGCCAGTGTTGGGCTCGATGTCCTGCCCAATGTGGCGGTGATGGTCAGTGTACAGCATATCAGGGATTTCGGGCTGTGCGGTCAGGCCGATAATCCAATGAGCAACGCTGGCCTGCGCCTGGGCGTTCGGTTCTAGACGCTTTGGCCGCAGGCTGTGGTGATAGGACAATTGACTTTCGCTAGTTTGCCGTGGCCCATATGGGTTCCCAAGGGGATAGAGGTGCAATGCGGAATGTATTAGTAGCCATTGCGGTGTTTGCCGGCATAGCAACGGCTCCGGCTCAGGCAAACGACCTGCTCAGTCCACACCCGCTGGCGGGCGTGGTGGATGAGTTTCGCATTGGGCTGCACGCCCATCGCGTGCACCACGCCGCGCTGCCGTTTCTCGTGCATGAATGGAATTTGGGCGATGTCGAAGATGTCAGCTTCGATGTCCTGTTCACCTCCCCCGATATCGATGCCTTCCGCTGGATTGGCGCGCCGCGCCCCGAGATCGGCACCACCATCAGTTTTGCCGGACGCGACAGCCTGGTGCATGCCAATCTGACCTGGCAGTTGCCGATTTTTGATACGCCCATCTATCTCGAAGCAGGGCTGGGGGCCGCCATTCACGATGGTGCGCTGACCGGGGCGGCGCCGGGCCGGCAGAATTTCGGTTGCCGGGTCAATTTCTACGAACGCTGGGGGGTAGGTGTGAATATGAGCGAGAACGCCACAGCCACGCTGACCTACGAACACACCTCCAATAATGGCTGGTGCGCAGCCAATGACGGGCTGTCCAATTTCGGCCTGCGGCTCGGCTGGAAGTTCTAGCCAGGCTTCAGGCGGCTTGTCCGGCAGCCCAGCCCGAGGCCCAGGCCCACTGGAAATTATAACCGCCCAGCCAGCCGGTGACGTCTACCGCCTCGCCAACAAAGAACAGGCCCGGCACCTCGCGCGCGACCATGGTCTTAGCGTCGAGCCCGGTGGTGTCGATGCCGCCCAACGTCACTTCGGCGGTGCGGTAGCCTTCCGAGCCGACGGGTTTGAGGCGCCAGTTTGAAACCTGCTCGGCGGCGGCCATCAGCTTCTTGTCGGACAGATCGCCAATCATGCCGGGCTGGTCGATCAGTTCGCCCACAAGCTGGGCGAGACGCCGGGGCAGCCTGTCACTCAGCACGGTTTGGAGATGCAGTTTTGGCGTGGTCTTGCGCGCGGCCCGGAACAGCTCGAGTGCATCTTCGCCGGGCAGCAGATCGACCGAAATGGCGTCGCCATCGCGCCAATAGGACGAGATCTGCAAAATTGCGGGGCCGGAAAGGCCGCGATGGGTGAAGAGCAGGGCTTCTTCAAACCGCGTCTTGCCATGGCCGACCACCGCATTTGTCGAGACCCCGGCCAGGGGCTTGAGTTGCTCCAGCGCGCCCGGCTCGAAGGTCAGGGGCACCAGGGCTGGCCTTGTGTCGGTGACGGCAAGGCCGAACTGGCGGGCAATCTGATAGGCCAGGCCCGTCGCGCCCATCTTGGGAATGGATTTGCCACCCGTGGCCACGACCAAGCTTGAAGCGGTCACCCGCCCATCCCCGATCATCACATCAAAGCCATCGGTGGTCTTTTCGATGCTGCCCACCGCGCGTCCGGTCCAGATGGAGGCACCCGCGGCGCGCAGATCATTGATCAGCATCGAAACGATCTGGGTGGCGGGACCGTCGCAGAAGAGCTGGCCAAGGGTTTTTTCGTGATAGGCAATGCCCTGCTTCTTGACCCGGGCAATGAACATTTCGGGGGTGTAGCGGGAGAGCGCGGAGAGCGCGAAGCGCGGGTTCTGGCCGAGGAACCGCTCGCGGCCAAAGGTGTGAGTGGCGTTCACATTGGTGAAATTGCAGCGTCCGCCGCCTGAAATGCGGATCTTTTCACCCGGATCGCGGGCATGGTCGACAACCAGCACCTTGCGGCCCCGTTTGCCGGCCTCAATGCCCGCCATCATGCCGGCGGCGCCTGCTCCCAGAACGATGACGTCGAAATCGGGCATGTTTCAGTTTCCTTTGCGCCGGCAGAGATGGCTGGCCTGCTGCACCCGGACCGGTTTGGTGGCGCATTCTGGAGGCGGTATGCGCTGCAAATGGGGCCCGGATCAAGCCCGGGCATGGAACGGGCGGGCCGGCGACCGGTTGGCAAGAACATTGACTCTTTCCTATTTCGGAGTATGAGAAGTCCTGCTTTTCTAGAGGAAGCCTAGTTCGTCATGCGCAGCCGCAGCAGCATCAAAGCAGCTCTTGCCACCACCCGGTTCACCACCGGGGGCATGCCGGCCATGACCAAAACCACCAAAACCGCCTGACGCTTTTCCCCGGGTCGCACTCCCGACGGGGAGAGGCGCAAAAGCATTGACCGCGATGGCTCGCCATCGTGCGGGGGGCGAAAATGGTAAGGAACCGGAGTTCCATTATGGGTTATCGCGTCGCTGTCGTCGGGGCCACAGGCAATGTGGGCCGCGAAGTTCTCAATATTCTGGCCGAGCGCAAGTTCCCGGCCGACGAGGTTTTTGCACTGGCCTCGTCACGTTCGATCGGCAAGGAATTGTCCTATGGCGACAAGGTGCTCAAGGCCAAGGACCTGCAGCATTTCGACTTTTCGACCGTCGATTTCGCCATCATGTCGGCGGGTGGCTCGATCTCCAAGGAGTGGGGCCCCAAGATTGCCGCCGCCGGGGCCATCGTGATCGATAATTCGAGCTATTGGCGCTATCATTCGGACGTGCCGCTGGTGGTGCCGGAAGTGAACGGGGATATCCTGGATCGCTGGCTGGCCGACCCCAAGCGCACCAATATCATTGCCAATCCCAATTGCTCGACCGCCCAGCTCGTGGTGGCGCTCAAACCCCTGCATGACGCGGCCAAGATCACCCGCGTGGTGGTGTCGACCTATCAGTCGGTCTCTGGCGCCGGCAAGGAAGGCGTGGACGAGCTGTGGAACCAGACCAAGGGCATTTTCGTCAATGACAGCCCGACCCCGGGCAAGTTCCCCAAGCAGATTGCCTTCAATGTCATCCCGCATATCGATGTGTTCATGGAAGACGGCTACACCAAGGAAGAGTGGAAGGTGCTGGCCGAAACCAAGAAGATGCTCGACCCCAAGATCAAGGTGACCTGCACCGCCGTGCGCGTGCCGGTATTTGTCGGACATTCCGAAGCAGTCAATCTCGAATTTGCCAATCCGATCAGTGCCGATGAGGCCCGCGATATCCTGCGTGAAGCCCCGGGCGTCTCGGTGATCGACAAGCGCGAAGCCGGTGGTTATGCGACCCCGGTGGAAAGCGTGGGTGAATATGACACCTTTGTCAGCCGCATCCGTGAGGACACTACGGTGGAAAATGGCCTGGTGCTCTGGGTGGTCAGCGACAATCTGCGCAAGGGCGCGGCGCTGAATACAGTGCAGATCGCCGAGACGCTGATCGAAAAGGGCTACAAGGCCCGCGCCCTGGCGGCTTGAAATTGACCATTCCTCTCCCTCTTGGGGAAAGGAACAAGAAATTGGCCCATGTGACCGGCCTCCCCTTGGGGAGGCCGGTTGCGTTGATGCATGGACGGATTGCGGATTTGCGCCCTTGAGGGGGAAAGGGGCCGGGCGTACAAGCGAAGTCTTACCGGACCTAAGTTTTATGCCAATCCGCCATATTCTTCTTGCCCTTATGGTCGTCGCCATCTGGGGCTTCAATTTCGTTGTCATCAAGCTGAGCGTGGAAGCGCTGCCGCCGATCCTGGCGGCGGCGTTGCGCTTTGCGGCGGCGGCTTTTCCGGCGGTGCTCATTGTCAGGCCGCCTAGGGCGCCGGCCTGGATCGTCATTTCTTTCGGGCTGGCCTTTGGCGTGGCGCTCTACGGTTTTCTTAACCTGGCGCTGGCCTGGGGGATGCCGGCGGGGCTAAGCTCGCTGGTGCTGCAGACCCAGGCTTTTTTCACCATGGTGATCGCCTTTGTGCTCCTGGGGGAGCGGCCGAGCCGGTTCCAGGTGATCGGGGCGGGGATTGCCTTTGCCGGGATCGCGGTGATCGCTTCGGAGCGCTTGGAGGCAACCAATCTCCTGCCCCTGGGCATGGTGTTGCTGGCCGCACTGAGTTGGGGCGTGGCCAATGTGCTGACCAAGAAGGCGGGCAAGGTCAATGCCGTGTCGTTCACCGTCTGGGGGGTGCTGGCGGCGCCGGTGCCGCTCTTGCTGTTGTCGCTGACAACCGAGGGCTGGCCAGCGGTCACGGGCGCGCTGGCAGGCTTTTCCTGGAGCGATGCGGGCTTGATCGCGTTCCTGGCCTATCCGGCCACGCTGCTCGGCGGGGGTATCTGGAGCTGGCTGTTGGGGCGGCATCCGGCCTCGGTGGTGGCGCCGTTCACCTTGCTGGTACCGATTACCGGGCTGGCCTCGGGCTATCTGGTGCTGGGCGAGACGATCACGCGGATCGAGGTGCTGGGGGCCCTGCTGGTGATCTGCGGGCTGATCGTGACCCTGCGCAAGGCGAAAAAGAGCGAACCGCCGATCCGGCTCGATTGAGGGAAGGCCGCTCGTGGCGGCCCTCCCTGAGTCGGCTTACTCGACAGCCGGCGCAGCGGCGGCAGCCACCAGAATGTCGTATTCGTCCGCCGAAAGTTCGCCATTGCCGTCGGTATCGGCTGCGGCAAAGGCGTCTTCGGTCAGGTCCGGCCATGCCACCTGGGCTTCGGTCAGTTACACACCGCCATTGAGGTCGGTGTCGACAGCCACGAAATCGGTGGCAGCCTGCGCCATGGCGGCACCGGACAGGCCAAGGGCGAACAGCGTGGTCAGGACGATTTTCTGCATGGGAATGCTCCATGTTGATTGTACGAAAACGGACGGGGACATCCCCCACCGACGGAGCGCTGGTCTGCGTTCCGTGAGACAGACAATCGTTGCGCATTGTGGCCGGTGATGGCTGGCAGAAGGGCGCAGCCGGACCATTTCCGGGGCAATTTCCGGGCGCAGTGAGGCACTTGCGAGATGGGCCTGCAGCAATCACGAAAGCGTGAAAGTCTGCGTCTTCGCAGCAATGGGCTGCGCTCTAGTGATCACGAATGCGGCGGGCCCAGTGCAAGTTCGGGGCAAAAGCAGGACAAGCCGCCCCAGACAAATCTAGCGCGGGCGATCATTGGCTATGCGGCGGCACAGGGGTTCACAGTTGGGGGCGGATGAAGTCGCCATCGTTGTCCATGATCCACAATTCGCCGGTCGAAATGTCGAACCAGGCGCCGTGTACCGCCAGTTGCCCTTTGTCTTCGAGCGATTTGACGTAAGGGAAGGTGCGCAGATTGCGGATGGAGTTGCGGATCGAGATTCGCTCCATGGCAGTCTGGCGCTCGGCATCGGTCATCGCGGTATTCTGGCCGAGTTGGCCGGGCAGATCGCCCAGCATGCTCATCCATTTGCCGATGAAATCGCCGCTGTCGAGCGGCTTCATGTGCGGATCAAGTGCGGCCTTGATCCCGCCGCAGCGGCCATGACCCATCACCACGATGTTGGACACTGAAAGGCCCTTGATGGCAAATTCAATGGCGGCCGAGGTGCCGTGCTGGCCACCATCCGGCTGGTAGATCGGCACCAGATTGGCCACATTGCGCAGCACGAAAAGCTCACCCGGGCCGGCATCGAAGATCATTTCGGGCGCCGCGCGGCTGTCGCAGCAGGCGATGATCAGCGTGGTCGGTTTCTGGCCGGTTTCGGCCAGATCGCGAATGCGTTCTTTCTCCCGGGCATAGCGACCGGACATGAAATTGGCGTGGCCATCGAGAAGGTGCTGAGGAAAGCTGTGCATGAAGTTTCGATTAGCTGTAAGAGGCGAGAAGATCAATCACCGGCGTTGGGCGCCGGCACAAACGGGGATATGCATGCTGATCTACCGATTGCTCACCGGCGAGGATGACAGTGCCTTTTGCCACAAAGTCACCAAGGCGCTGTCCGAGGGATGGCAGCTCCATGGCGGCCCGACCTATGCCTATGACGCGGTGTCCAAGAAAATGCGCTGCGGCCAGGCGGTGACGCGAACCGCCAAGGACCAACCCTATGATCCGGACAAGAAGCTGATCGACTACTGAGCGTCCCGCAGGCCGCTGGGTCCAGTTACCCGATGGAGCGAAGAAGACCATGAGCGCTTTGCGTGAATGGCGTGGACCGATGCATTGAGCCGTGCGTTTGTCAGCCTGATTGCTGCAGCGCCAGGTGCTGAAGCAGGATGATGGTCTTGGCATCGACGATGCGGCCATCGCGGGTCATGGCGAGGGCCTCGGGAAAATCGAGTTCCACCAGCTCGATCTCCTCGCCTTCGTGTTCGAGACCGCCGCCCGCGTGGCGCAACGTGGTGCGGTCATACACGCCCAGGAACAGGCTGACTTTTTCGGTCAGCGAGCCGGGGCAGGTATAGATGTCGCAGACGTGCCGTACACCCTTGGGCTCGTGACCGGTTTCTTCGAGCGCCTCACGGGCCGCCGCACTAGCGGGCACCTCGCTATCAAGCAGGCCGGCGCAAACTTCGAGCAGGTCCGGGGCGTCCCCATTGAGCAGGGGCGGCAGCCGGAACTGGCGGACCAGCAAAACGGTGTCGCGTTCGGGATCGTGCAGCAGCATGGCGGCGGCGCTGCCATGGTCATAGACTTCGCGCTCGAGCCGCTGCACCGTGCCCGATCTGTGCCGGTAGTCGAGCGTCACATTAGAGAGCGTGCCCCAGTTCTTCATGAGCAGCTCGGCGCGAATAATGGAAATGCGATCGGTCATGCGGTCCCCGCGAAGAATGCAGGGACCGCATAACCCTTCTTGGGTGCAATGAAAAGCTCGGGCCGGACATGTCGACCCTTGCTTCTCACTGGTCCCTAGAACTCGTTCCAGTCCTCGGCGGCCGCGCCGCCGAAATAGGCCTTGGCGGCTTTTTGCACCTTGCCCAGGAGACCGCGGGCATCGTCCGATTTCGGGGCGGCTTTGCCTGTCGCGGCGACGAGGCGCGGTTGCTGGGTGGATGACTTGCCCGGATCGGTGAGGGTGAAGGTCGCAACAATCGTATCGAGCTTGGTAGCCTGGCCTTCGGTCTGCTCGATCGAGGCGTTCATTTCCTCCACCAGCGCGGCATTGTGCTGGGTCATTTCGTCCATCTGGCGGACGGCGACATTGACCTCGGCAATGCCGGAGGCCTGGGCCTGGCTGTCGCTGGCAATGGTTTCCATGACGCCAGCGGTCTGCTTGACGCCCTCGATGATCTCGGCGAGGCGCCCGGCCACATCGGCCACCAGTCGGGTGCCATTGCGCACTTCGCCGGCGCTCTGCTCGATCAACGCCTTGACCTCGGAGGAGGCTTCGGCCGCGCTCTGTGCCAGGCGCCGGACTTCCACGGCGACAACGGCAAAGCCCTTGCCCGCCTCGCCAGCGCGCGCCGCTTCAACCGAAGCGTTGAGCGCGAGCAGATTGGTCTGGAAGGCGATGTCGTCGATCAGGCCGATAATATTGGAAATCTTGCCTGAGGAGGTTTCGATGGCGCTCATGGCGCTGGTTGCCTCGTCCATCACGGCGCTGCTGGCCTGGACCACCTGGGTCACCTTGTCGGTGCTGGCGCTGGCTTCGCGGGCGCGGTCGGCATTGAGCGAGACGGTAGAGGCCATCTGCTCCATGGTGGCCGAGGTTTCCTCAATGGTGGCGGCCTGACGCGTGGTGCGTTCGGAGAGGTCGTTGGCGCCGGAAAGGATTTCGTTGGTGGCGGTCTTGAGGGCGCGCGAGGTGTCGCGCAGTTCGGTGACCATATCGGCGAGCTTGTCGGCGACGTTGTTGGTCGAGGTCTTGAGACGGTCGAAGGCCCCGGCATAGGCACCCAGCATACGCTGGCGCAGATCGGCCCGGGCCAGGGCGTCAAGGACCTGTTCGGCCTCACCCAGCGCCTCTTCGATTGAGCCGAGCATGGCATTGAGGTTGTCGGAAATGCGGTCAATCTCGGGGTCGTCATAGCGGTCATCGATGCGACCGGAAAAGTCGCCCTGCATGGCCTGGGCAATGACCCCGTCAAAAGCGGACTGAAAGCGGGCCATCATTTCCGCGCGCGCCTGGGTCTGGCTGACCTGGGCCGCCTTTTCGGCTTCGGCAGTGGCCATTTGCTGGCCATTGCTGCGGAAGGTTTCGAGTGCCCGTGCCATGTCGCCGAGCTCGTTGCGGTCATTGATGCCGGTGATGGCGATCTCGTAATTGCCTTCGACCAGCGTGCGCATGGTGGAGGTCAGATTGGCAAAGGCGCCACTGAGCCAGCGTGCGGTGACCACCGCCAGCGCGATACCGGCGATCAGGCCAACAAGGCTGACCCCGACGATAATGTAGAACTGGCGTTGCTGCTGGTCGACGATCTGCGGGCCAAGCGTGTTCTGTGCCTCTTTGGCCCGATCCGACATCTCATTGTAGAGCACGCTCATCTCTTCGCCCAGGGAGCGCAACTCGTCGGCCTGGGGGATATCCTGGGCGGGGGTGCCGTCAGCGAGGGCGGCGACCAGATCGGTGAAGATCGCGTCATAGGCCTGAGACTGCAGCGTCACCTCGTCGATTGCCGCCACCGAGACCGGATCGTGCAGGAAGAAGGCGTAGCCATCTGCGTCCGTGGTGCCGACATCCAGGATCATTTCGCGGACTCGCGCCTCGCCATTCGAGGACGGCGCGCGCAGATAGGACTCAAGATCCTGCCGCAGGGTTTCCACATCACGCACATAGTCGTTGATTTCCTGGGATTGCTGGGCCGCAAACTGGTACTGGCCGAACAGGCTTCCGGCCGAGGCCATCATGATGATCGACATGGCGCCGACAATCAGGATGATGGCAGTGACGCCGGCAAAGGCGGCATAGATGCGGGATTTGACGCTGGCAAACAGGGGCATTGGGAATTCTCCGTAGTCGACCGATAAATTCCACGGAGGAGGCTAATAATTGTTTACCATATGGCCGATGGGTGAACATGGAAGCGTTGGGGTGCGCTTTTTCGAATGTCCCCGGGATAGACTGTCGGATCGCGTCCGCCGGCCGCTTCGCACCTCGAACATGCTGTGCGCTATGCGAACAAAGTGCGGATTGCGCCGAAAGTTGCACGTTGGGGCGGTTGGGGGGCTTTGATTTGGTAACAAATGGGCGCTAAAGGGTCGAACCATTCCAAACTGGACGCGGCACAGCGCCGCATCAGGAAAGGCCCCGGAACGCCCCATGTCGGTCAGAGCCCGCCCCACTTCCCCACATCTGCAAATCTACCGCTGGACCGTCACAATGGCGATGTCCATCATCCACCGTGCCACCGGCATTGCCAATTATGGCGGCATGGCGCTGCTGGCCATCTGGCTGGTGGCCGCGGCCATCGGCCAGGATGCGCTGACCAGCGTCAACTACATCTATGGGAGCTGGTTCGGCCAACTGGTGCTGTTCGGCTTTACCTGGAGCCTGGTGCATCACATGTGCGGCGGCCTGAGACATTTCGTCTGGGATTTTGCCGTGATGATGGAGCCTGGCCAGCGCGACAAGATGGCCTGGGCCACGCTGGGCGCCTCGGTGGCCATCACCCTCCTGATCTGGACCGTTTTCGTGTGGATGGCCTGATATGCGTGAAACCGTGATAACCACTGAGACCATTGCCGATCCCAAGACCCACTACGGGGATGCACGGGCCTCGACCCGGCATTTCATCACCCAGCGGCTGACGGGGGCGATCAATATCGCCTTCCTGCTGCTGCTGCTGTTCGTGGTGGTGCGCCTGGCCGGACAGGACCGTACCGATGTGGTGGGCCTGCTGGGCAACTGGTTCGTCGGCATTCCCTTTGCCGCGCTGATCGCTATCGCCGCGATCCATATGCGCAATGGCATGCGCGATACGCTGGAAGATTACCTCGCCGGATCGATGTATCGCCTGGCCATGCTGCTCAACACGCTGTTCTGCCTTGCCGTGGCGCTTCTGGGCGCCGGCGCCGTGCTCAAAATCGTCTTCTGGGGTTGATCAAAAATGGCTGAATATGAACTGATCGACCACGAATTCGACGTTGTGGTGGTGGGGGCCGGCGGCGCCGGCCTGCGCGCCACGCTGGGCATGGCCGAGCAGGGCTTCAACACAGCCTGCATCACCAAGGTTTTCCCCACACGCTCGCACACAGTGGCCGCGCAGGGTGGCATTGCCGCCTCGCTGCAGAATATGGGCCCTGATAGCTGGCAGTGGCACATGTACGACACCGTCAAGGGGTCGGACTGGCTGGGCGACAATGACGCCATGGAATACCTGGCGCGTGAGGCCCCGGCGGCGATCTATGAGCTGGAGCACTATGGGGTGCCGTTCAGCCGTACCCAAGAGGGCAAGATCTATCAGCGCCCGTTTGGCGGCCACATGACCGAGTTTGGCGATGGCCCGCCGGTGCAGCGCACCTGTGCTGCCGCCGACCGCACGGGCCACGCGATCCTGCACACGCTATATGGCCAGAGCCTGCGCAATGACGCGCAGTTCTTCATCGAATATTTCGCGCTCGACCTGATCATGGGCGAGAATGGCGAATGCCAGGGCGTGATGGCCTGGAAGCTCGATGATGGCACGCTGCACCGGTTCCGCGCCAAGATGGTGGTGCTGGCCACGGGCGGTTATGGCCGCTCCTATTTCTCGGCGACCTCGGCCCATACCTGTACCGGCGATGGCAATGGCATGGTGGCCCGCGCCGGCCTGCCTTTGCAGGACATGGAATTCGTGCAGTTCCATCCCACCGGCATTTATGGCGCCGGCGTGCTCATTACCGAGGGCGCGCGCGGCGAGGGCGGTTATCTCACCAATTCGGAAGGCGAGCGCTTCATGGAGCGTTATGCTCCCAATGCCAAGGACCTGGCCTCGCGCGACGTGGTTTCTCGCTGCATGACGCTGGAAATCCGCGAGGGCCGGGGTGTCGGTCCCAAGAAGGACCACATCTACCTGCACCTTGATCACCTCGATCCCAAGGTGCTGCATGAGCGCCTGCCGGGTATTACCGAGAGCGCCAAGATTTTCGCCGGGGTGGATCTCACGCGCGAGCCGATCCCGGTGTTGCCGACAGTGCACTACAATATGGGCGGCATTCCCGCGAACTATCACGGCGAAGTGCTCAACCCGACGGCCGATGACCCGAACCGCATCGTGCCGGGCCTGATGGCGGTGGGTGAGGCGGCCTGTGCCTCGGTGCATGGCGCCAATCGCCTGGGCTCGAACTCGCTGACGGACCTGGTGGTGTTTGGCCGTGCCGCGGCGCTGCGCGCCGGCAAGGTGCTGGACAAGGCTGCGCCGGTGCCGGGGATCAACAAGAGCGAGGATGAGAAAATTCTCGCCCGCTTCGACCGGCTCCGCAATGCCAATGGCTCACAGCCGACCGCCAGGCTGCGTGATGAAATGCAGCACACCATGCAGGCGGACGCCGCCGTGTTCCGCACTTCGGAATCGCTCAAGAATGGCGTCAAGGCGATGAGCGAGATCTTTTCTCGCCTCCCCGACGTCAAGGTCACCGACCGCTCGTTGATCTGGAACTCGGACCTGGTGGAGACTCTGGAGCTGGAAAACCTGATGACCTGCGCCATCGCCACCGTGGTGTCGGCCGAGGCTCGTCATGAAAGCCGCGGCGCGCATGCGCATGAGGATTTCCCCAATCGCGATGACGCCGAATGGCGCAAGCATACGCTGGCGACAGTGGATGTCGCCTCCGGTGCGGTCGACCTCAGCTATCGCCCGGTAATCGTGGACCCGCTGACCCCGCTCGACCAGGGCGGCATCGACCTCAAAAAGATCGCGCCCAAGGCGCGTGTCTACTAGGACTGGGCGATGTGCCATCTGTGCGAAGAGCGCAGCTATGACAGTTTCCGGTCGGTGCAGCCCGCGCCGGCCGAACAGGAACAGGGCCGGCGCATGCAGGCCAGCCCGAAAGCCGGAGCCGATGATGCGGAAGTATCTCCTGGGATTGAGTCTGGTGGCGTCGAGCACTCTGGCGGTGATAGCGGCTCCGCCCACCGCTGCCCAGAAGGATGAGTTCTATGCAGTCTGCGTTGGCATTTCGCAGAATGCCGAGCTGTGCCGATGCAAGGCGGATGCGGCCATGACGTTGATCGACGAGCGCTTCATGGGCGTGGTGATCGCCTCGATGAAAGGCGGCTCGCCTGCCGCCGCGGACTATGATGCCTACAACACCTATGTTGCCAGATCGAACCAGGTCTGCAAGCCGAACTACTGAGCGGACGAACTGACATTTCCTTGGAGCGAAGGCTCCGAAGTTGAGAAGGAAGAGCGAAGAAAATGGCCGAACTGACTTTGCGCAAGGCCGACCAGCCGCAAAAGGGCAAGATCTGGCCCAAGCCTGAGGGCGCCACGCGCCTGCGCGAATTGCATATCTATCGCTATGATCCGGACAAAGCGGACAATCCGCGCATCGATACCTATTTTGTCGACCTGGACAATTGCGGGCCGATGATCCTGGATGCCCTGCTCTACATCAAGAACAATACCGACCCGACCTTGACGCTCAGGCGCTCCTGCCGCGAGGGCATTTGCGGCTCGTGTTCAATGAACATCAACGGGCTGAACACCCTGGCCTGCACCAAGGGCATGGACGACTCGACCGGTCCGATCAAGATCTACCCGCTGCCGCATATGCCGGTGGTCAAGGATCTGGTGCCGGACCTGACCAATTTCTATGCCCAGCACCGGGCCATCGAGCCCTGGCTCAAGACCACTTCGCCCACCCCGGAGAAGGAATGGACGCAGTCGGTGGAGAACCGCGCCAAGCTGGACGGTCTCTACGAGTGCATTCTTTGCGCCTGTTGCTCGACCTCCTGCCCGTCTTACTGGTGGAATGGCGAGAAGTATCTGGGCCCTGCGGCGCTGTTGCAGGCCTATCGCTGGCTGATCGATAGCCGCGACGAAACCCAGCCCGAGCGTCTCGACAATCTCGAAGACCCGTTCAAGCTCTATCGCTGCCACACCATCATGAACTGCGCCAAGGTCTGCCCCAAGGGGCTGAACCCGGCCAAGGCCATTGCGCAGATCAAGAAGATGATGGTGGAGCGCAAGGCCGCCTGACCGGTCGATCAGGGCTGAAACCAAAAAACGGCGGGGCTCAGCCCCGCCGTTTTCTTGCACTCAATGCTTGGTTTGCCTCAGCGCAGCGTGATCTTGCCGGCCTCGAACAGGGTCCGGCAATCGGCGGCGTCGCGTTCGCTGTCGCTGTCGAGCATGGTTGTTGCCGTGCCCGGACCTTCAAAGCGCGGGTCATCGCAAATGCCGTCATCGGCGTAGGACGAGCTATTGTCGCCAAACACAACACCGGCGCTGTCATAGGGGGCCCCGAGCTCATAGTCGGGGGAAAAGACCGGCTTGATAGAAATCTCGCCGCTGGTCTCCAGGGCCCGACAGTCGCTGGCATCACCCATAACATCGGCACTGGACAGCTTCTTGGCCATACCGGGTCCGGTGAAGCGCCAGTCATCGCATTGGCCGTCATTGGCCCATTCGGAGGTGTCCGATCCATAGTCGAAGGCACCAACCGCGCCGGCGGTGGATTTCAGCGTGGCGGTGCCGGCCAGGAACGCGGCGCGGCAATCGCTGGCATCATGCAGGCGATCGGCCTCGATCGGGTCGCTGACCACGCCAGGGCCGGTAAAGTCTGGATCGTCGCATTCCCCATCATTGGCCCAACTGCCGCTATCATCACCAAAATCGATGCGGGCGGCAATCTGCTCGAGCATGCTTGCAGGAACCGTAGTGGCCGGAGTGGCATCGGGGTCAACCAGGGCGATGGTGCCATCTTCATAGGCCTGTCGGCAGTCTGTGGCGTCGCGCAGAATATTGGTCTCTGAGAGCTCACTTGCCATGCCGTCACCGGCAAAACGCGGATCGTCGCATTCCAGGTCGTTGGCCCATTCAGAGGTGTCATCGCCAAACTCGATATCCCCAAGCATGGCCGGATCGCTTTCGCCCACCAGGGTGATGCTGCCTGCCTCATAGGCGGTGCGGCAGTCGGTAGCGTCGCGGCCGATATCGATGTCTTCGAGCTCGATGGCCATGGCCGAGCCGGCAAAGCGCGGGTCATCGCACTCCCCATCCCTGGCCCAATCTGAAGTATCATCGCCAAAGTCGATGGCGGAGATATCGGCGCTGTCGCCGGTGTCCGGCGCGGTCAGGGTGATGGAGCCGGCCTCGAACAAGGTCCGGCAATCGGTGGCGTCGCGCGCGAGGTCTGCGTCCACCAGTTCGCTGGCCATGCCCGCTCCGGCAAAGCGGGGATCATCGCATTCGCCATCATTGGCCCATTGTGAGCTGTCGTCGCCGAAGTCGATAGTGCCGGCCGATTGCGCCAGGGCCGGTGCTGACAAGCCCGCAACCAGGATCAGAACCAGGCTGGACGCCGCCAACCCCTTGTTGATTGTGCGCATCGCTCGTTCTCCCTCAACGCGTTTTGCCACCCTGTTGTGCACACTTTAACCCGGCTTTGTAGCAGCCAGAAGGGCTAATGCTCGGCCGACCTGGCGCGATTGGCCGTTTCGAGCCGGGCGAACAGCCAGGAGCCGGCCAGCACCATGGCCGTGCCGGCGGCGTGGAACAGGGTGAATTCCTCGCCCAGAATGAAAACGGCCAGGACGATGGTGACAATCGGGCCGAATGATGCGGTCGAAGAGGTCGCGCGGGCGCCGATGCGCGCAATGCCGGCATTGAGCAGGAAGGAGGGTAGGACAGTGCCGAAAATACCCAGCATCAGACCGAGAAACCAAACCTCGGCATTGTAATGCAGATAGCTTTGCGTCCCATCGACCACCAGGCTCTGGCCAATGGCTAGTAGAGCGGCGGTCGACATGCCGATGCAGGTGAACAGGGCCGAACCCAGGACCAGCATCTGCCGCTTGGCCAAATGCTGGTAGAAGGCGAAGGTGATGGCGGATCCGAGCACCAGGGCGGTGCCAACAAACAGGCCCTCTGGCCGCACCGTGAGGTTCCAGGCAAAGATCACCAGCAGGCCGCCATAGCTCAGGCCCATGGCCGGAAGCAGGTTCCAGCTCATGCGGTCACCGAAAAACAGTACGCCAAAGAGCAGTACGAAGAATGGATAGGTGAACAGCACCAGCCGTTCATATTGCGCGGTGACAAAGGCCAGGCCGGCAAAATCGAGATAGCTGGCGACATAATAGCCCAATATGCCGACCGCCATGGTGGCGAGCAGGCGCTTTGGCGTGATCAGAGGCCGCAATTGCGGATTGCGCCGTAACAGGGAGAGCAGGATCACCAGGTAGACCGGCAGGGCCACGAGCATACGCAGGGCCAGCGTTGCCTCGGTGGAAACGCCCTGGGCGAAGGCGAGCTTGATGAAGATGCCCTTGGTCGAAAATAGGGCGGCGCCGACAAAGGCGAGGCCATAGCCGATGGTGTCGATGGCAGGTGCGGTGCTCGTCGGTCCGGTGGGCATCGGAGAGTGTCCTTTGACCTAGCCTTAGGCCGCGTCCCCGCGCTTTGAAAGCCGGATCGCGGCAAATCCGTCTACCCCGGTTCAGCCGCGCGGGTGGGCCTTGGCATAGCTGTCGAGCAGATGTTCGGTGTCGACCGCAGTATAGATCTGGGTGGTCGAGAGACTGGCATGGCCCAGCAATTCCTGAATGGCGCGCAGATCGCCGCCCTTGCCCAGCAGGTGCGTGGCGAAGGAGTGCCGGAGCGCATGGGGTGTGGCCGAGGGCGGCAGGCCAAGAGCGCCGCGCAGCTGGGCCATGCGCAACTGGATCAGCCGGGGCGAGAGCACGCCACCACGCACGCCGCGGAACAGCGGCTCTTCCGGCCAGAGCCTGAATGGCGCCAGCGAGAGATAGCTCTCGATGGCCTGCCGGACCGGGGCGATCAGCGGCACCATGCGCACCTTGCCACCCTTGCCGGTGACCCGAAGCGTATCGGCTTCCAGATCTGCCTTGGTCAGCGCCAGGGCCTCTGAAATACGCAGGCCTGCACCATAGCAGAGGGAAATGACGGCCATGTCGCGCGCCGCAACCCAGGGGCGGTCCTCGATCTCATCGGTGGTGGCGATGGTCTTCTTTGCCTCCACAACACTCAAGGCCTTGGGCAGGGAGCGCGGGATTTTCGGAGTACGAATGACATTGAGCGCGTCACTGGCCAGGGTACCCTCACGCTCAAGAAAGGTGAAGAAACTCCTGAGCGCCGAGAGCACGCGCGCCAGTGAGCGCGACCCCAGGCTCTCGCTGCGGCGCCTGGCCATGAAGGCGCGAATGTCGGCGCCGCGCAGCGCCTTGAGAGAATCAAGTGTCACCGGTCCGCCCATATGGCCGGAAAGAAAGCCCATGAACTGGCCCAGGTCCCGGCCATAGGCTTCAAGCGTCTTGGGCGCCAGACGACGCACCGACCCCAGTTCGCGCAGCCAGGCGTCGATGCGGGCGCGGACAAATTCATCGGTGGCAAAGGCGCTGTCGGTCATGGCAGGCATTCTGCGTCTGTTCGGTAAAGCCGGTCTTAAGTCTGGGCCTAGCCGAATCGCGGTGCTTTCCTATCTAAAAGAGCATGCGAACAGAACAGGCACAAATGACTGAGCGGCCGGACATCGTCGCAGTGATGGTGGGGGTAGCCGTGGAAGGCCCCTACAGCTATCGCGTGCCGGAAGGGATGAGCGTGGCGCGCGGCTCCATCGTGGCCGTGCCGCTGGGGCCGCGCCTCATTCTCGGCGTTGTCTGGGGACCGCCAAAGGACCTCATCGCCCACAATCGCCTGCGCGACATTGCCCTGGCCTATGATGTGCCGCCTCTCTCCGAGGAGCTTCTTAAACTGGTCGAATGGGTGGCGCGCTATACGTTGACCGCGCCCGGCCAGGTGCTGCGCGGAGTGTTGCGCTCGCCCGAAGCGCTCGACCCACCCAAGCCGGTGATCGCCTATCGACGCACCGGGCATGAGCCGGAAAAGCTGACACCGGCGCGTTTGCGGGTGCTCGATTGCCTGATGGATGACATGGCCTGGCCCAAGCCGGCGCTGGTCGGGGCCAGCGGGGTGTCCAGCTCGGTAATCGATGGGCTGGCGCGGGCGGGGGCCGTCGAGAAGATCGAAATGCCGCCGCCACCGGTGGTGATGCCGCCGGACCCGGACGACAATCCGGCGCGGCTCAACCCTGAACAGCAAAGGGCGCTGGACCAGATCCTGGCGCTCGATGCGCATGCATTCGGGGTGGCGCTGCTCGATGGGGTGACCGGGGGCGGCAAGACCGAGGTGTTCTTCGAGGCGGTGGCCGATACGCTGCGCGCCGGGCGGCAGGCGCTGGTGCTTTTGCCCGAGATCGCCCTGACCAACACTTTTATCGACCGTTTCAGCCGGCGGTTCGGCACGCGCCCGGCCGAATGGCATTCGGACATGACCCCGGCACAGCGGGCCAAGGTCTGGCGCGGCGTGCTCGATGGCACGGTGCGGGCCGTGGTGGGCGCGCGCTCGGCGCTGTTCCTGCCGTTCCGCGAATTGGGGCTGATGGTGCTCGATGAGGAGCACGATGGCGCCTATAAGCAATCGGACGGCTTTACCTATCATGCCCGCGACATGGCCATTGTCCGGGCCAATCTGGCCGGGGCCCGGGTGGTGCTCTCCTCGGCCACGCCATCGGTCGAATCCCGCAACAATGCCAATCATGGGCGCTATGCCCATGTGACGCTGGAAGCCCGGTTTGCCGAAGCGGCGATGCCTGATGTGACGGCCATCGACATGCGCACTGACGGGCCGGGAAAGGGCGAGTGGATTGCACCAGCCCTGGCAAGGGAAGTGTTCGCGGCGCTCGACCGGGGCGAGCAGGCCCTGTTGTTTCTCAATCGGCGGGGCTATGCACCGCTGACTTTGTGCCGCTCCTGCGGACATCAATATCAATGCCCGGACTGTTCGAGCTGGATGGTGGAGCATCGGTTTCGCGGCGTCCTGATGTGCCATCATTGCGGGCATGAAATGCGTACGCCCAAGGTCTGCGGGGAATGCGGGGATGCTGACAGCCTGGTTGCCGTGGGGCCGGGCGTCGAGCGGGTCGCGGAGGAAGCGGCGGCGCGTTTCCCCGACGCACGAAGGGTGCTGCTCTCCACCGACATGGGCAGCCATGCCCAATTGCGCGAGCGGTTCTCGGAGATAGAGCGGGGTGAGTATGACCTCATCATCGGCACCCAGCTGGTCTCGAAAGGACATCATTTCGAAAAGCTCTCGGTGGTGGGCGTGCTCGATGCCGATCTGGGCCTGGCGCATGGCGATCCGCGCGCAGCGGAAAAGACTTTTCAGATTTTGACGCAGGTGGCCGGGCGCGCCGGGAGGGCCTCGCGGCACGGCAAGGCGTTCCTGCAGACCTATCACCCGGACCATCCGGTGATGAGGGCGATGGTGTCCGGCGACCGCGAAGCGTTTTACGCCCAGGAACTGCTGGCGCGCGAGGCAGGCGGCATGCCCCCTTTCGGGCGGCTGGCGGCGCTGATCGTGTCTGCCAATGAACAGCCGACGGCGATGGCTTTTGCGCGGTCCCTGCTCTCGGCCGCTCCGATGGCCGAGGGGGTGCGGCTGTTCGGGCCAGCAGATGCGCCCGTCGCCATGATCAGAGGACGGCATCGCGTTCGGTTGCTGGCCCAGTCGGGTAAGGATTTTGACCTCTCGGGCTATGTGCGCTTCTGGCTGGCCAACGCCGAAAGGCCCAAGGGGGATCTGAAGGTACAGGTTGATATAGACCCGATGAGTTTTATGTAGCGGGTGTGCTGCAGGGCACGCTTCGTGCCGCTCGAGCGTAGCTCTCATGGCCTTCTCGGCTTGAAAGGCTCCCCCGGGGAGCATTCGTCCTTTGGGCCGGTTCCCGCCATTCGAGCATAGCTCTCATGGCCTTCTCACCTGAAATCTCCCCACTGGGGAGATTTCGTCCGTTGGACACGGTTCGAAGTGCGACACTTTCGACATGGTCGAATCCGTGCCCGGAGCCTTGCGTGGCGCGCGTGGCTTGTGATAGAGCGGGCGCGACTTTCAAGGGGTCCGGCTCGCGGCCCGTTTCCGAGCACGTCCAAGCGTTCATAAGCCGTCCGGGTTTCGGTCAACGAAGCCAAAAAAGGATCGGCCAACAAGAGGGTGAAGCGGCATTGGCAGCGCAGAATTCAGTGCTTACCCAGATTGCGCGGCCATATGCGTCGGCGCTGTTTGACCTCGCGCAGAGCGAGAACCAATTGGCTTCGGTGGAAACCGGGCTCTCCGACATCTCCCGACTGATCGGCGAAAGCGACGACTTTTCCCGCTATCTTCGCTCCCCGGTGATTTCGGGCGACGTGAAGGCTGCGGCGCTCGACGCCATTCTGGGCAAAGCCGAGGTCAATCCGTTGCTGGCCAATTTCCTGCGCCTGGTGGCCAAGAATTCCCGCCTGTTCGCCCTGGACAATATCATTGCCGTGTTCCGCGAACTGGCCGCTACCGCCCGCGGTGAAGCCACGGCTGACGTCACCTCTGCCGCGCCCCTGACGGATGCGCAGGCCAAGGCTCTGGGCGAAACGCTCAAAGCCAAGCTGGGCAAGACCGTGACACTCAATCAATTCGTCGATCCCTCGCTGATCGGTGGCCTTCAGGTGAAGGTCGGCAGCCAGATGATCGATAGCTCACTCAAGACAAAACTCGCTGCGATGAAAATCGCCATGAAAGAGGTCGGATAATGGACATCAAAGCCGCGGAAATTTCTGCGATCCTCAAGGACCAGATCAAGAATTTCGGCCAGGAAGCCCAGGTTTCCGAAGTTGGTCAGGTGCTCTCCGTCGGTGACGGTATTGCCCGCGTCTATGGCCTCGACAATGTGCAGGCCGGCGAGCTCGTCGAATTCCCCGGCGGCGTCAAGGGCATGGCCCTGAACCTTGAAGTGGATAATGTCGGTGTCGTTATTTTCGGCAACGACCGCGCCATCAAGGAAGGCGACGTCGTCAAGCGCACCGGCGCCATCGTGGATACCCCGGTTGGTCCGGGCCTGCTCGGTCGCGTGGTCGATGGTCTGGGCAACCCGATCGACGGCAAGGGTCCGATCGAGCACACCGAGCGCCGCCGCGTTGACGTCAAGGCTCCCGGCATTCTGCCGCGCAAGTCGGTGCATGAGCCGATGTCGACCGGCCTCAAGGCCATCGACGCGCTGATCCCGATCGGCCGTGGCCAGCGCGAGCTGGTGATTGGTGACCGCCAGACCGGCAAGACCGCCATCATTCTCGACACCTTCCTCAACCAGAAGCCGGCCCATGACGCCGACGCTTCGGACACCGACAAGCTGTTCTGCATCTATGTCGCTGTGGGCCAGAAGCGTTCGACCGTTGCCCAGTTCGTCAAGCAGCTCGAAGAAGCCGGCGCCCTGCAGTACTCGGTGGTCATCGCCGCGACCGCTTCGGAAGCCGCACCGATCCAGTATATTGCGCCGTTCACCGGCTGCGCGATCGGCGAGTGGTTCCGCGACAATGGCAAGCATGCCGTGATCGCCTATGACGATTTGACCAAGCAGGCCGTTGCGTACCGTCAGCTCTCGCTGCTGCTGCGCCGTCCGCCGGGCCGCGAAGCCTATCCGGGCGACGTGTTCTACCTGCACTCCCGCCTGCTCGAGCGCGCCGCCAAGATGAACGAAGACCACGGTCTTGGTTCGCTGACAGCGCTCCCGGTCATTGAAACCCAGGCCAACGACGTTTCGGCCTATATTCCGACCAATGTGATCTCGATCACCGACGGCCAGATCTTCCTAGAGACCAATCTGTTCTTCCAGGGTATCCGCCCGGCCGTGAACGTGGGTCTGTCGGTGTCCCGCGTGGGTGGTTCGGCCCAGATCAAGGCGATGAAGCAGGTTGCTGGTTCGCTCAAGGGTGAACTCTCGCAGTACCGCGAAATGGCCGCCTTCGCCCAGTTCGGTTCGGACCTCGACGCTGCCACCCAGCGCATGCTGAACCGCGGTGCCCGTCTGACCGAGCTGCTCAAGCAGCCGCAGTTCTCGCCGCTCAAGACCGAAGAGCAGGTCGCGGTGATCTTTGCTGGTAGCCAGGGCTATCTCGACACCATTCCCGTGAACAAGGTGCAGGATTTCGAAAAGCACGTGCTTTCGAACATGCGCTCCAAGCACGCTGATCTCTTGAAGACCATCGCCACCGAAAAAGCCTTGAGCGATGATACCCGCGCCAAGCTGAAGTCGGCTCTGGACGAAATCAAGAAGACCTACGCGGCTTAAGCCCTGAAGGAGACGACAGGCAATGCCGTCGCTAAAGGACCTAAAAAATA
Organism: Devosia marina; assembly: GCF_009758415.1. GTDB lineage: Bacteria > Pseudomonadota > Alphaproteobacteria > Rhizobiales > Devosiaceae > Devosia > Devosia marina. The sequence continues at coordinate 401,323 of NZ_WQRF01000002.1, forward strand.
GGATCGACTCGGTCAGATCGACCCAGAAGATCACCAAGGCCATGCAGATGGTCGCGGCGGCAAAGCTCCGTCGCGCCCAGGAAGCTGCCGAGGCCGCTCGCCCCTATGCCGAGCGCATGGGCAAGGTCTTGGCCGCGCTTGGCGCAGTCTATGATGGACAGGAAAACGCCCCGGTGCTGCTTGGCGGTACGGGCAAGGATCAGGTGCATTTGCTGGTGGTTGCCACCGGTGAGCGCGGTCTGGCCGGCGGTTTCAACTCGTCGATTGCGCGCCTGGCCCGTGACCATGCCCAAAAGCTCATCGCTCAGGGCAAGACGGTCAAGTTCTTGACCGTGGGCCGCAAGGGCCATGACATTCTGCGCCGGCAATATCCGGAACTGATCGTCGACACGTTCAACTTCCGCGAAGTCAAGCAGGTGGGCTTCACCCAGGCCCAGCAGGTCGCCGACAAGGTGCTCGAACTATTTGCCGCCGGTGAGTTCGACGTCGCGACGCTGTTCTTTGCCAAGTTCGGCTCGGTGATCAGCCAGGTGCCGACGGCCCATCAGCTCATTCCGGCCAAGCTGGAAAAGGTCGAGGCCGAGGGTGACGTCAACACCCCTGCCGTGCCTTATGAATATGAGCCGAGCGAAGAAGCGATTGTCGAGGACCTGTTGCCGCGCAACATTTCGGTGCAGGTGCTGCGTGCCCTGCTTGAAAACAGCGCTTCTTTCTACGGTGCGCAGATGTCCGCCATGGACAATGCAACCCGCAATGCCGGCGAAATGATCAATAAGCTGCAGCTGAGCTACAACCGCCAGCGGCAAGCCCAGATCACCAAAGAACTCATCGAAATCATCTCGGGCGCGGAAGCGCTCTAACCCATCAGCGAGGACGAACAAATGGCAGAGAAAAAGGCCGGTCGCGTTTCGCAGGTCATTGGCGCCGTCGTTGACGTGGTGTTCGACGATCACCTGCCCGCCATCCTGAACGCACTTGAAACCAACAATAATGGTCAGCGCCTGGTGCTCGAAGTGGCCCAGCATCTGGGCGAGAATGCCGTGCGCACCATTGCCATGGACACGACCGAAGGTCTGGTCCGCGGCACCGAAGTCACCGATCTTGGCACCGCCATCTCTGTGCCGGTGGGCGAAGCGACCCTCGGGCGCATCATGAACGTTATCGGTGAGCCGATCGACGAAGCCGGTCCGATCACTGGTGAAGCGATCCGCGAAATCCACCAGGAAGCCCCGACCTTTGCCGAACAGAACCCCGAAAGCGAGGTTCTGGTCACCGGCATCAAGGTGGTCGACCTGATCGCCCCTTACGCCCGTGGTGGCAAGATTGGCCTGTTCGGTGGTGCCGGCGTGGGCAAGACCGTGCTGATCCAGGAACTGATCAACAACGTCGCCAAGGCGCATGGTGGTTATTCGGTGTTCGCCGGCGTGGGTGAACGCACCCGCGAAGGCAACGATCTTTACCACGAAATGATCGAATCGGGCGTGAACAAGGACCCCAAGGAACATGGTGGCTCGGCTGCCGGCTCTAAGTGTGCCTTGGTGTTCGGCCAAATGAACGAGCCCCCGGGCGCCCGTGCCCGCGTGGCACTGACCGGTCTGACCGTTGCCGAGCAGTTCCGTGACCAGGGTCAGGACGTGCTGTTCTTCGTGGACAACATCTTCCGCTTTACCCAGGCCGGTGCCGAAATGTCGGCTCTGCTGGGTCGTATCCCCTCCGCCGTGGGTTATCAGCCGACACTGTCGACCGATATGGGCGCGATGCAGGAACGCATCACCACCACGACCAAGGGCTCGATCACCTCGATCCAGGCCGTGTATGTGCCCGCCGACGACTTTACCGACCCGGCGCCGGCCACCACCTTCAGCCACCTGGACGCAACTACCGCGCTGAACCGCGCCATCTCGGAAAAGGGTATCTACCCCGCCGTGGATCCGCTGGCGTCAAACTCGCGTATTCTCGATCCGCAGGTTGTGGGTCAGGAGCATTATGATGTGGCCCGCGCCGTGCAGGCCATCCTGCAGAAGTACAAGGCCCTGCAGGACATCATCGCGATCCTGGGCATGGACGAGCTTTCCGAAGAGGACAAGCTGACCGTGGCCCGCGCCCGCAAGATCGAGCGCTTCATGAGCCAGCCCTTCGACGTGGCCGAAGTGTTCACCGGTGCTCCGGGCGTGTTCGTGTCGCTCGAAGACACCATCAAGGGCTTCAAGGGCTTGGTCGATGGCGAATATGACCATCTGCCGGAAGCCGCCTTCTACATGGTCGGCACGATTGAAGACGCTGTTGCCAAGGCACAGAAGCTGGCCGCCCAGGCTGCCTAATTGAGGCGCGGGGCCGCCTAGCGGCCCCGGCACATCAGTTGTGATGGAGCTCGGCTTCGCCCGGGCTCCACTGCCAAAGGACCAAAAGAATGGCTGAAGGCCTCAAGATCGAGATTGTGTCGCCAGAGCGGCTGGTGCTGTCCGAAACCGTTGTGTCGGTCACCGTGCCGGGCACGGAAGGCTATTTCACGGTCATGGATGACCATGCGCCGTTCATGACCACGCTCAAGCCCGGCTTCATCACCGTGACCAAGTCGGGGAGCGGGGCGGACGTCTATTTCGTCAAGGGCGGCTTTGCCGATGTGTCAGCCTCGGGGCTGACCATTCTGGCCGAGCAGTCAGTGCCATTCGCCGACTTTGACCATGGTGATCTGCAGGCGCAGATCAAGGCGGCCGAGGAAGAACTGAGCCGCGCGGCAACGCCGGAAGACAAGTCCTACGCCCAAGAAGTGGTGTCCGCGCTTTTGAACCTGGCCATCGAATCCCAGCATATCGACGGCGCGCACGTCCACTAAGCGACTCGTATCGAACAAGAATTCACAGGCCGTCCCAGATTTTTGGGGCGGCTTTTTTGCATGTGAAATGGGCACTACGCCCAATCATTATGCAAGTCGTTGATATGACAGGATTTTTTTCTGCCATACACCAGTGATTAACGCTTGGGGCGCACTCTTGCCGCGAAATGGTGGTTGCCGGACAGAAGTCTGGTCTGCGGGGACAAGAATATGACCAAGCTATTGGGTAATCTGCGCCTGACCTTTGCCATCTCCAGCCTGACAATTGGTGCCATAGTCCTTGCCATAGCCGGCGTACTTGTCAGTCTGTTTGTCAGCCTGAGCGGATCGGTCGAACGCGACGCTACGGCGGCCCTGACCAATACAACGCGCATTGCAGCGCAGATTTTCCAGGTCAACCTGCCCAGTCTCGAGGTGAGCGTCGCGGAGGGGGGCAATGTCGAAGCATTGACCGCCCGCAACATGCCACGTTTCCGCAATCACAATGTCATCGACGCTGTGGCCGGCGTTTCCGGCGCTCATGTCTCGGTCTATGTATTCGACCCCGAGGTTAGCCCGGACTTCCTGGTCGGCAGCACCAGTCTCGCCGATGCTGAGGGCGAGCGCGTCATGGACATGCCCATCGTGGCGGGGACGGCGCTGTTCGACACGCTGAGCGCCAATCAGTCGGTTCGTGAAAAGATGGTTCTCGATGGCCGGGACCATCTGGTGCGCTATGAGCCAATTGCAACGAGCGAAGGCGTAGTCATCGGCGCGCTCATGGTGCTGGTAGACAAGGCGCCGTTCGAGGCGTTGCTGTCGCAGACCATGCTGGTGCTGGGGGGTACGAGCCTGCTGGCGGTCATTCTGATAGCCATTGTCGCCCTATTGGCAGCGCGCCTGCTCATCCGACCGATTCCGCATCTGGCCGTAGCCATGGACACGATAGCCCAGGGCAATTTGGATGCCGCTGTTCCCTACACGGAGCGGCGCAATGAAATCGGAGCGATGGCGCGGGCTGTGGAAGTGTTCCGCAGCAATGGCACGGAAAAGGCAGCGCTGGACGCGCAGGCCCGCCAGCACATGGCGGAGGCCGCCGATCATACGGGACAATTGCAGGCCATTTCGCGCAGCCAGATCGTTGTTGAGTTCGATCTTGACGGCACCGTGCTGACGGCCAATGACAATTTCCTCGACCTGCTGGGTTATCGGCTGGACGATGTTGCCGGGCGGCCCAATGCGCTGTTCTTGTTCGACGCCGATCCGGCCAGCAGTGCCTATAAGGATTTCTGGCGCGAGCTGGCCTCCGGCGCCTTCAAGAGCGGCGAATATCGCCGACGCGCCAGAGATGGCCGGGAAGTGTGGATCCAGAGTACGTTCACGCCGATCAGCGACACAGAAGGCGTGCCCTACAAGATTGTGCAATTCGCCATCGATGTGACGGCACGCAAGCAGTCGGTGGCCACCATTGGCGCCGGTCTGAAAAGCCTAGCCGGGGGTGATCTCACCCATACGATCGACAATGCGTTCCCGCCCGAGTTCGAGGATTTGCGGGTCGCGCTCAATGGCACGATCACCCGCTTTGCCGAAGTGGTTGGACAATTGCGGATGACCACGCGCTCGCTGCGTACCGCCAGCGGCGAGCTGCTGAGCGGTGCCAATGACCTCAGCGAACGCACAACACGTCAGGCAGCGACCATCGAGGAAACCTCGGCGGCCATGGAAGAGCTGGCCGGAACCGTGGCCAGCAATGCGGGCATGGCTGAGGAAGCTGCCGGCAAGGCAGAAACCGTGGCCAAGGCTGCGGCCGAGAGCGGCGCAGTGATGGGGGAGGCGACAGGCGCGATGGAGCGGATCACCCAGTCCTCGGCCAAGATCTCCAACATCATCGGCATGATCGACGATATCGCTTTCCAGACGAACCTGTTGGCGCTGAACGCGTCGGTGGAGGCGGCGCGGGCCGGTGACGCCGGCAAGGGCTTTGCCGTTGTGGCGGTAGAAGTGCGGCGTCTGGCGCAATCGGCGGCTCAGGCGTCGTCCGAGGTCAAGGCGCTGGTGGAAAAGAGCGCCGAGGAGGTCAAGGGCGGCTCGGGCCTGGTTGCGGCGGCTGGCGAACGGCTCAAGGCCATGCTCGATGCGGTGGAGGAGAACAGTGCGCTGGTGCGGACCATTGCCCGGGCCAGCCGGGAGCAGGCCGCCTCGATCGAGGAGGTCAATACCGCCGTGCGCACGCTCGATCAGATGACCCAGCACAATGCGGCGCTGGTGGAACAGACCAATGCGGTGATTGCCCAGACCGAAGGGCAGACGCAGACGCTGGACGGCATTGTCGCTATCTTCCAGCTTGAGGATGTTGCGGGTGTACCGGAGTCTGGCGCGCGCCGCCGGGCGGCGTAATTCCGCTAATCCTGTAGCGCGGCGTCTACCAGGGCCCGCGCATGCAGATCGGTGGTGTCATAGGTGGGCAGGGTGCTGTTCGCGTCGTCGATCAGCATGCCGATCTCAGTGCAGCCCAAAATGACCGCCTGGGCGCCACGTGCGGCCATGCGGTCGATCGCGGCCTGATAGGTCCGGCGCGATTCCTCGCGCACGATGCCCTTGCACAATTCCTCGTAGATGATGCCGTTGAGATTGGTGTGATCCACCTCGGGCAACAGTACATTGAGACCATGGCTCACGAGGCGCTGCTTGTAGAAATCCATTTCCATGGTGAAGCGGGTGCCGAGCAGACCCACCGTGTCAAAGCCATCGCCGGTCAAGGCCTGGGCGGTCGGGTCGGCAATGTGGATGAAGGGAATGCCGATTCCTTCGAGCATGATGTCGGACACCACATGCATGGTGTTGGTGGCAAGCGCCAGCACCTCTGCGCCGGCGCGCACCAGGCCTTGCGCAACTGTGTTCAACTGCCGTCCGGCCGCATCCCAATTGCCCGCAGACTGCATTTTGGCAATCGGGGCGAAATCGACCGAGTGCATGATGACAGCCGCCGAATGCAGCCCGCCCAGCCGCCGGGCGGTTTCCTGGTTGAGAATGCGATAGTAGTGGGCGCTGGATTCCCAGCTCATGCCGCCGATCAGGCCGATGGTCTTCATGTTTGGGCTCATACGTGGGTGAAGCGTTGCGGAATGTCGCGGAAGGCCTCGACCACTTTCTCATAGGCGGGCCGCTTGAACGGCACGATGAGGTTGGGCGCGCGGTTGAGTTTCTCCCAGCGCCAGGCGTTGAACTCGGCCGGGTGCTTGCCGCCGGCTGGCTCAGCGACATCGATTTCACTCTCATCGCCGGTAAAGGCAAAGGCAAACCAGCGCTGGCGCTGGCCGCGATACTTGCCTTTCCAGGCCTTGCCCAAAACGTCGTCGGGCAGGTCGTAGTAGATCCATTCCGGCGCCTCCGCGAGCAGGCTCACCGAAGTCATATTGGTCTCTTCGTGCAATTCGCGCAGGGCCGCCCCAAGCGGGTCCTCGCCCTTGTCGATGCCGCCCTGGGGCATTTGCCAGGCCGAGCCATGTGCGGCCGACTGATCGGGGTCCCCCGCCGACTTGCGGTGACCGAAGAACACATTGCCGTGTGCGTTGAACACCGCAAGACCAACGCAGTCGCGATAGGGCAGGGCATTTCGATCGGGCGGGGTGTCAGTCATTGTGGTCGGGCCTCTATCTGTCGCATACACGGGTCGAACGACCAGCGGTCACCCGAGCGGCGTCATGCGCTATTGCATCAGCGCGCTGGCCGGAACCAGCGCAATGCCCTTGGCATCGAGCTCGCGCGACCATTCGGAGACGGCCTGCACCGATATGGGCAGGGCGCTGATAATACCAAGGGCGCTGCCAGTATCCATGGCCTGGGCCTCAAGGCTGGCAAGTGCTGAGAGAATGGATGCGCGGGCAGGATTGGCGTCGACGACCTGGCCCGCACGACCAAAGGGAACATTATTGGCGCCGGCGAGCTGAGCGGCGACCGAGCGGTTGGACGAGCCGTCGTCAAGATAGCCCAGCCCCCGGGCGCCCAGCTCTTCCATGATCGGCGCCATGTCGGTGGCTGAGGCGGTGAAACGCGCACCCATATTGTTGATGACCCCGAAATAGCCGCCGAAGCGGGCCATCAGCCAGAACAGCTTTTCCAGATTGTTGCGGGGCGTCTCGCCGGTCAGCATGGTGTGCGGGCCGGGATCGTTTTGCGGGTAATCGAAGGGCTCGAGGGGAATTTCGAGCATGACTTCGTGGCCAGCCGTGCGCGCGGCGGCCACCGTGTTGGGCAGGGAGCGGCCATAGGGCGCAAAGGCCAAGGTCACTTCGTCGGGCAGTTGATCGATGGCATCGAGCGATCCCTGCTCGTTGATCCCCAGCCCGGTCACGACAATGGCGATCATGGGCTGGTTGGATGTCGCCACGGTCCCGGCATTGCGACGATAGGCCAGGAAGGGCGTCAGGCCGGTGCCGGACATGCGGGGAATGGCGCCATGCGCAGTTTCTTCACTCAAGTCCGGCAGGACACCGAAATTGTCCGGGACCTGACCCGGCGCCGGCGTGGCGCTGCCCGGCGCAGGAAGCGCGACCATGGAGCCATCGGCCGGGAATTGCCCGGGATCGGCAGTGATGGTGGCCGGGCCGGTCGCTGCACTCTGGGCAATGCTGTTGCCATCGCGCGTGGAGGTGATGGCCACTTCGGCGCTGGGCCGGCCGCCATCGGGCTCCTCGACCAGGACCAGGCGCAGGGCGACCCCGCCAATGATCAGGAAAATGGCAATGAACAGCAGGCGTGCCAGCGGAAAGTGGAACTTTGCGGCCCGTTCCTGCTTCTGGCGCCGGCGTCCGGTGAGCGGTGTGGACAGATCATTGGCCATTGGCGCTTCGCTCATCTCCGGCTGGAGCTTTGTACCGTCGTTTTTGGGGCCCGCAAGATCGTTGCTTGCTGTGGGATGCGGCGCGAATCAGCTCGCGCCGCATCCCAGTCTATCATGGTGCCTTGCTATTCGGCTGTGGGCGGAAAAGCGGGGTCGGTCTCTTCGCCCTTTATCAGGCGGAGGGCGTATTGGAGCTGGGTGTCCTCTGCCTTGTCGGCGGGGACATAGACCGACGAACCGACGCTGGCCTCTTCCTGGCCTTCGACCGTAATATGGCCATCAAGTCCGGCTTCGCCGATAATTTCGTCGCGGCCCTTGAATTCCTCAGGGACGACCTGCCGCACCTCAATGTCCGGAGTGATGCCCAGCGCCTGGATCGAGCGGTTGTTGGGTGTGTAGTAGCGCGCCGTGGTCAATCGCATGGCCCCGTCCGGACCCAGCGAAATGATCGACTGGACCGAGCCCTTGCCGAAGGAGCGGGTGCCGACCAGTGTGGCGCGCTTGTGGTCCTGCAATGCACCGGCGACGATCTCGGCGGCGGAGGCCGATCCGCCATTGATCAGCACCACCATGGGCACATCGGCAATGCGCGCGTCCAGTGGATCGGGCGCGGCGTCATAGCGGGCGCTTTCGTTGTCCGAGCGGCCACGGGTCAAGACCACCGCACCGCGATTCAGGAAGGCGTCGGCGACATAGACCGACTGATCAACCAGTCCGCCGGGATTGTTGCGCAGGTCGAGAATGATGCCCTGCGGCGGCACGCCATTGCGCTCTGCATAAATGTCCTCGATGGCGCGTTCGATGCCGACAAAGGCCTGTTCGGAGAAGCGCGACAGGCGCAGCACGGCAATGTCGCCTTCGCCTTCGGTTTCGCCGCCCTCCATGCTCCAGCGCACAGCGCGCATGGAAATGATGCCGCGGGTCAACTCGAATTCGAGCGGCTCGTCGACGCCTTCGCGGAACACGGTGATGACGACATTGGTGCCGACCTCACCGCGCATCTTTTCCACGGCCTCGTCCTGGGTCATGCCCTGAACCTGCTGGCCATCGATTTCGATGATGAGATCGTTGGAAAGGATGCCGGCGCGGGCGGCAGGCGTATCATCAATCGGCGATACAACCTTGATCAGGCCTTCTTCCATGATGATCTCGACGCCCAGTCCACCGAACTGGCCAGAAGTATCCTCGCGCATGTCGGCATATTCGATGGGCGGCAGGTAGCCTGAATGCGGGTCGAGCGAGGTCAACATGCCCTGAATGGCGGCCCGGATCAGTTCCTGCTCATTGGGCGGATCGACATATTCGGACCGGATGCGGTCGAAGATTTCGCCGAAGAGGTTGAGATCGGAATAGATTTCGAGCGGATCGCGGGGCGCGGCGGAGCGCTCAGCGGCTGTTGGTTCAGCCTGCTCTCCACTGGGATTGGGGTCGAGCTGCTCTTCAATAGGCGCAGGATCGGCGGGGGCTTGGGCGAGCAACTGGTCCTGAGCGATCAGCACGGTGGCAGGCACCAGCACTGCTGCTCCGAGGGCAGCAAGGCGAAGGGTGGTCAGGCGCATGGATTACTTATCCCGTTTGTTCTTGGCTGGCCCACCACCCGGCCGGGTCGAAAGGCTCGTTGTTTTCTCGCAGTTCAATATAGAGGGTCGGCTGGTCGTTTCCAGCATTGGTGCTGACCGTGCGCCCAATTGTGCGTGATCCCATGGTTCCGAGGGGTTCGCCCATCTGCACGAACTGGCCGATTTCGGCGGTGATTGTGTCAAGGCCAGCAAGCAGCGCCGTAAAGCCTCCACCGGCGTTGAGAATGACGATCTGGCCATAATTGAGGTAGGGGCCCTTGTAGAGCACCCAACCATCAGCCGGAGCCAGCACCTGTGCCTCGGCGCGGGTGACGATGGATTGCCCCTGGGCGATGCCGCCCCGCCCGTCATTGGCGCCGAAATCGACCACCGTGACACCATTGGCCGGCGGCACCAGATAGCCATTGGCGAGCGGGAAGGGTACGGCCGGCTGGGTGCGGGCAGGATCGGCAAAGGCCAGCTCGATGGCCTCGGGCGAAAGCTGGGGCAGGTCGGGATCGGTCGTCGCAGGGGCCGCAGTGGCGCCAGCAGCGGCCCGTTCAGACAGGGCGCCGATCAATTCGCGCAAGGTGCTGGCGCGTTCGGCCAAGGCGACGGCCTCGGCCTGCTCGGCCTCGAGTTCGGCGCTCATCTGGGTGATGCCGGCCCGGCGCGCGGCGATCAGCGTGGCGATGCGCAACTGCTCTTCCTCCAGCACCTCGTGATTGGCTCTGAGGGTTTCTTCCTCGGCCATGGCAGCCAGCTTGATGTCGGTCAGCGCCTGCAGATCGGCGGCGACCGTATCGGCCTGGGCGCGCAATTGCGGCAGAATGGCTGCGATCAGCATGGCGCCGCGCGCCGAACCCAGGGCATCACCGGGATCGACAATCAGGGCCGGAGGCGGACTGAGTGAAATGCGCTGCAGCGCAGCCAGCACATTGGCGATTTCGGCATCCGCACCATCCAGGCGGCCGCGCACTTCGAGTTCGCGCACGATCAGGTCGGAAATGCGTTCTTCGACATCGGCGACCTCGATTTCAGCCAGCTTGACCCGCTGCGCCGCGGCGATGAGGGCTGCATTCTGCTGGGTGCGATCCCCTTCCATGGCCGCGATCTCGGCCTTGAGCGCATCGATGCGTTCGCGGCTGAGCGAGAGGGTGGCTTCCACCTCTTCGAGATCAGCGGCATTGTCGTCAGCCGGGCCGGCACTTTCATCGGCGGGTGTTGCGGGATCGTCCACCGGGGTTTGCGCCGCAGCCTCGCTGGCCGGGTCGAGCGGCAGAGAGGGGCGCAATTCCACCTCGGGCACGGTGTCAGATGTTGGTTCAGGCGCCTCGGTCTGCGCCAGAATGGGCCAGGCCGCTGCGCCGGTCAGCAGGGCGCCCGCCAGCAGGGCCGTTAAACGATGTGCCGGCCGCAAGGGCATGGCGTCTCCAGAAAAAGGGCATGACCCCGAATCAATTGGGGCACTCTAGCAAGTCGGAGGCAAACCGCCGGTTAACATCGCTTAACCATAAATCGAATCGCCCTAGTCGCCGCGGTGATAGGGGTGACCCGACAATATGGTGGTTGTGCGATAGAGCTGTTCGGCCAGCATGATGCGCACCAATTGGTGCGGCCAGACCATGGGCGAGAAACTGACCACCAGATCGGCAGAACGAACGAAATCGGGATCGATGCCATCGGCACCGCCGATGACAAAGCCGATGGCGGGGCGCCCGTCATCGCGCCAGCGGCCGATCCGGGTGGCGAAACTCTCGGAATCGATGGCCTTGCCGCGCTCGTCGAGCATCACGGTCACACCCTCGGGCAGGGCCGCGCGAAGCGCCTTTGCCTCCTCGGCCTTGCGGGCAGCGGCGGAGCCGGCGCGTGATTCATTGATTTCGGTGACGTCGAAACCGGTCAGCGCCAGGGGCTTGCCACTGGCGCCGGCGCGGTCGAGATAACGGGCCACGAGTTCGCGCTCGGGCCCGTTCTTCATCCGGCCGATGGCCGCAATCGAGACTCGCATATGATGCGATCGTGCCTAGTGCTGGTCAGCGGCGAAATCGGCCTGCCACATCTTTTCGATGTTGTAGAACTCGCGCACTTCGGGACGGAAGATGTGCAGGATCACATCACCGGCATCGACAAGCACCCAATCGCAGTGGGGCAGGCCTTCAACGCGCGGCTTGCCGTAGCCATTCTCGCGCAGGGCGGTGATGACCTGATCGGCGACGGCGCCGACATGGCGCTGTGAACGGCCCGATGTCACGATCATGTGGTCGGCCAGCGACGATTTGCCGGCAATGTCCACCGAGACCGTTTCTTCGGCCTTGGCGTCATCCAGCGTATCGAGAATGAGGTCGATCAGGGGCTTTTGCGCGCCGGCCATGGCGGCGGGCGTGGCGGCGGAGGTGTTTTCGGGCAGCGCGGCCATCAGAAACGGCCTTCCGCCCATGCGAGAGCACGGGTCATGCGAGAGATGAGCATCCTTGGTTGTTGATCGGAATGTTGCGGCGTCGTGAAAACGGCAAGCCGTCTGTTCCTGTTCCGGTGACAATGATCACACTTGAGCCTGAATATGCGCTTTTGCAGGCGATTTCGCAAGATCAAGGCCGATCGAGAGCTTAACGCAGGTTTCGTGACGCCCTGATGGCGGTGGACGACAGGGTCGATTGCCGTCCTTGCAGGTAGATCCAGGCCGGCGCCTGGCACCGCGCCAAAAGGGCAGCATCAGTCTCATCGAGCTGGGCATAGTCCAGGGTCGCGGCGGCGCGTGAGGCCAGGGCGCGGCGTGCGGCGCCGGGGCGGACATAGACGGCAATGGGGATTTTTGCCGCCATGTCGCGCCAGCGCTGCCAGCGATGAAAGTCGGCCAGGCTGTCAGCACCCATGATCCAGACAAAGCGCCGATCCGGCACGGTGGTGGTCAAAAAATCGATGGTTTGCCAGCTATAGGAGAAGCCCTTGGCGGCCTCGAAACCGGTGACGCGGATGCGCGGATCGGTGACGAAGGCACGGGCGGCGCGGACGCGGCTCTCAAGTGAAGGTAGGCCCGAATTATCCTTGAGCGGATTGCCCGGCGTCACCAGAACCCAGAGCGCATGCAGCTCCAGGCGGCGAAGCGTTTCCTCCATGACCAGGCGGTGCCCGTCATGCATGGGGTTGAAGCTGCCGCCGAAAAGCCCGATGCGCATGCCGGGCGCAGAGGGCGGGATTTCGGTGATGCCGGGAATGCGGAGCGGTGGGCGCAGGGTCAAAAGCTAGGGTCTCGTCTGCCCGTTGCCGCGGACGCGGTATTTAAAGCTGGTGAGCTGTTCGACGCCTACAGGGCCGCGCGCATGCATCTTGCCCGTGGCAATGCCGATCTCGCCGCCAAAGCCGAACTCGCCGCCATCGGCAAATTGGGTCGAGGCATTGTGCATGAGGATCGCCGAGTCAATTTCATTGAAGAACTTCTCGACCGCGGCAGGGTCCTCGGCAATGATCGCCTCGGTGTGGTGGCTGGAATAGTGCTCGATATGGGCGATGGCCACCTCGATGCTGTCGACGACCTTTACCGAGATGATGGCGTCCTCATATTCGGTCTTCCAGTCTTGCTCGGTTGCCGGTTTGGCGCCCGACAGCATGGACTGAACCGTTTCATCACCGCGTATTTCGCAGCCCTTGGCCACCAGCGCCTCAATGATCGGCTGGAGATGGGTGGCGGCGACGTCCTTGTGTACCAAGAGGGTTTCGGCCGCGCCGCAAATGCCGGTGCGGCGCATCTTGGCGTTGAGGGTGACGCTGACGGCCTTCTCAAGATCGGCCGATCTGTCGATATAGACATGGACCAGCCCTTCGAGATGGGCAAAGACGGGTACGCGGGCTTCGGCCTGGACGCGGGCCACCAGTGTCTTGCCGCCGCGCGGCACGATGACATCGATATTGCCCTCAAGCCCCTTGAGCATTTCGCCCACCGCCGCGCGGTCGGTGGTGGGGACCAGTTGCACGCATTCGACCGGCAGACCTGCCAGATGCAGCCCGTCGAGCAGACACTCGACAATTGCACGGCTGGAATGGAAGCTGTCCGAACCGCCGCGCAGGATCACGGCATTGCCCGATTTGATACACAGGGCGCCGGCATCGGCGGTCACATTGGGACGCGATTCAAAGATCACGCCGATGACCCCGAGCGGGGTGCGCACCCGCTCGATATGGAGGCCATTGGGGCGGTCCCACTCCGAGGTTACCGCGCCGACGGGGTCGGGCAGTTCGGCGATGGTCTTGACCGCCTCGATGATCCCGTCGATCCGCGCGTCGGTGAGCAGCAGCCGGTCGAGAAAGGCTTTCGAGATGCCCTTCTTTTCGGCGGCGTCCATGTCCAGGGCGTTGGCGGCCAGGATTTTCTTGCGATGCGCATTGAGGGCGCCGGCGGCGGTCAGGAGCGCGGTGCGCTTCTGGTCTGGCGTGGCGATCTTGAGCGCATTGGCACCCTTGCGGGCATTGCGGCCGAGCTCGGCCATCATCGCGGGAATGTCAGTCGTGGTGGCGTCAGCCAGGCTCATGGTGGGCCTCTTGTCTCTGCGTGGTGTCGGTGTTGCCGGTGAGCACCAGATTGTCGCGATGCACCATGGCGCCGCGATTGCTGGATCCGAGAAGCTCGATCACCGCTTCGCTGTGTTTGCCGATGACCAGGCGGGCGTCGTCGCTGTCAAAACTGACCAGGCCACGGGCGATTTCGCGCCCATCGGGTCCCAAGACAGCAATCGTATCGCCGCGCTCGAAAGTGCCGGTAATCTGGGTGACGCCAACCGGCAGCAGGGACTTTCCCTGGCTCAGGGCACGGGCGGCGCCGGCATCGACGTGAATGGTTCCCGAAACGGCCAAGGTGCCCATGATCCAGCGTTTTCGCGATTGCGCGCGGGTGGTGGCGGGCTTGAAGAGAGTATGGAGCCCCCCCGCGACCAGATGGGCCAGCGGATGGTTCTCGGTGCCCCTGGCGATGATCATGGCGGTGCCGGCCTGGGTGGCGATCTTGCCGGCCTCGACCTTGGTAGTCATGCCGCCGCGCGAGAGATGGCTGGCCGCCCCTCCGGCCATGGCTTCGATTGCGGGCGTGATGGATTCCACCAAGGGCAAATGGGTGGCATGGGGATCCCTGGCCGGTGGCGCCGTGTAGAGCCCGTCAATATCGGAGAGGAGCACCAGCAAGTCGGCCTCGATCATGGTGGCGACGCGGGCCGACAGGCGGTCATTGTCGCCATAGCGGATTTCGGCGGTGGCGACGCTATCATTCTCATTGATGATCGGCACCGCCCCCAACCCCAGGAGGGTCTGAATGGTGGTGCGGGCATTGAGGTAATAGCGCCGCTCCTCGGTGATATTGGGGGTGATCAGAATCTGACCGGTCACGATGCCGTGCTGCCCAAGCGCCTCGGACCAGGCCTGGCTGAGCGCGATCTGCCCGGCGCTGGCGGCGGCCTGGCTCTGTTCCAGCGTCAGTGCCAGGGCGTTGAGACCGAGCAGGCTCCGCCCCAGGGCAATGGCCCCTGAAGAGACAATGACGATCTCGCGCCCCTCGGCCTTGAGCGCGGCAATATCCTGGGCGAGCCCCGCCAGCCAGGGCGCGCGCAATTTGCCGGCAGCATCGACCAGCAGGGCCGAGCCGATCTTGATGGTGATACGGCGGTAGTTGGCGAGGGGGGTCATCGGGAGGCAAACTCGGTCTGCACCCTCCCCCTTGCGGGGAGGGATGGGGAGGGGGGAGGGCCAGCAGGATGTCGAGGGCGTGAGCACCCCCACCCAGCCTCCCCCGCCAAGGGGGAGGTGCCGCACCGCGTGTGCGGGAGCGCCCTTGCCCTCAAGGCGTCCATTTCTCTTCCGTCTGCTTGCGCTCGGCTTCGGCGATTGCGGCTTTCTCGGCGTCCAGAATCGCCAGCACGTCGAACAACACCTGTTCGACGCCCTGGCCGGTGACACCGGAGACCTGTCGAATATCGGCCTTGGAGACCTTTTTCAGAGCCTTGAGCTTGTCCTTGAGCTCTTCGGGGGTGAGCGCGTCGACCTTGTTGAGCACCACGATTTCGGGCTTGTCGGCCAGCACATCGGCATAGGCAGCCAGTTCGTGGCGCACCGCCTGATAGGTATGGGCAACATCTTCATTGGTGCCGTCGATCAGATGGATCAGGACGCCGCAGCGCTCGATATGCCCCAGGAACCGGTCGCCGATTCCGACGCCTTCGCTGGCCCCTTCGATCAGGCCCGGAATATCGGCCAGGACGAATTCACGCTCGGCAATGCGCACGACGCCCAGATTGGGGTGCAATGTGGTGAAGGGATAGTCGGCGATCTTGGGCTTGGCGGCGGAGACGGCCGAAAGAAAGGTCGACTTGCCCGCATTGGGTTGGCCCACAAGACCGGCATCAGCGATCAGCTTCAGGCGCAGCCAGATGCCCTTTTCGGTGCCTTCCTGTCCGGGATTGGCGCGGCGCGGCGCCTGGTTGGAACTGGTCTTGAAGTACGCATTGCCGAAGCCGCCATTGCCACCCTTCAAGAGCACTACGCGCTGGCCCACTTCGGTAAAGTCGGCGATCAGGGTTTCCTGGTCTTCCTCAAAGATCTGGGTGCCGACCGGCACGCGCAGCACGATGTCCTCGCCATCGGCGCCGGTGCGGTTCTTGCCCATGCCATGCACGCCCGTGCCGGCGCGGAAATGCTGCTGGTAGCGAAAGTCGATCAGCGTGTTGAGGCCATCGGCGCATTCGGCGATGACATCGCCGCCGCGACCGCCATTGCCGCCATCAGGGCCGCCGAATTCGACGAATTTTTCGCGCAGAAAGCTGACGGCACCGCCGCCGCCGGAGCCCGATTTGATATAGACCTTGGCCTGGTCGAGAAATTTCATGGCTTTATCGTGCCTTCCAGCACCTGGTCTGTCGCGCTTGCCGGTCTTTTTCCGGCTGGCCAGCCTTGCTGGAAACGCTCACGTGTCAATTTGGTGTCGATATGCTCCAGCTCGGCGCCGCGCGCAAGGCAGAGCAGGGTAGAACGGCCCGTCTCGGTAAATCCAAGCCGGTGCTGAATAGCCAGAGACGCGGCGTTGAAGTGGAACACCCCCGAGTAGATGGCCTTTGCATCGGTCCGCTCAAAAAACCAGCGAACAGTGGCGATGGCAGCTTCGGTCATGATCCCGCGCCCCCAATGCGGCTTGCCCAGCCAGTAGCCGATGATCGCGTCCTTGCCCGAAGGTTGATAGCCGATATGGCCGACATAGCCCACCCCGGCCAGCTCGATGGAGAAACTGGTCTGATTGGGGGCCTGCCGCGCCTGTTGGGTGGCAAGCCAGGCCCTGGCATCGCTTAAATGATAAGGGAAGGGCACGCGCGCCAGATTGCCCGCTACCTCAAGATCGTTGAGGTAGCGTGCTATGGGTTCGGCGTCGCCCGTCTGGGGCGGCCGCAATATGAGCCGCTCGGTAAGGAGGGTTGGGTTCATTCCTGCCACTCCATCACCAGGAGCATGCAAACGCCACCGGATTTTGGTCCAGTCGCCCGTTGAACACGTCTCAGGCGCATTGCTTGTGCTCCCGCTCCATCCAGCGCTCGCGCGTCAGCCGGGTCAACACATGCGGCACGTTATGCTGCAAGGCGTGAGAAAACCGCATGTCGCGCCCCACCTCCTCAAAACCCAAGCGCGCCTTAACACGCAGTGAGGGCCGATTGTCGTGGTGTGCACTGGCGGAAATATGGCTCTGATTGCTGGTGGCAAAATGCCAGTCGATAACAGCGCGGGCGGCCTCGGAGGCATAGCCCTTGCCCCAATGCGGCCGGGCGATCCAGAAGCCGATCTCGCTGGTCAGGGCGACGCAGCCGATCAGTCCGCGTCCGGGCAGGTCGATGATGAACATGGATTTGTCCGGCCCGTTCTCTGGCGCCAGCCGCAGCCAGTCATTGGCCATGGCCAGGGTGAAGGGGAAGGGCAGGGGCGTCAGCCAGCGGGCGACGGCAAAGTCGCTCACCCCCAGGGCAAAGCAGGGCGCGTCACCAGGCCTGGCCGGGCGGAGCAAAAGGCGGGTTGTCTGGAGCTCAGTCATCTTGGGTCGAACTCCAGCTGCATGAGGGCCATAGCCTGGCCAGCAAGATTGTGGTCCGGCTCGATTGCTTCGCCGATTGCGATGAAGCCGATTTTCCTCAGCACATTGCGCGAAGCGAGGTTGTGTTTGAGAGCCCGCGAGCGCAAGGCCGCCGCCCCAGCCGCTCGCGCGGCTGCCACAACGGCCTGGGCGGCCTCAGTGGCAAAACCATGGCCCCAGAAGGGTTCGCCCAGCCAATAGCCGAGTTCAGGCAGCTTTTCTGGCAGGATATGCAGCCCGACCGTGCCGATAAAGGCGCCATCCAACTCGATCGCCCAGGCAAATTCGCTGTCACCACGCGCGATGTTCTCGATGAAAAGTCGCCCATCGTTTTCGCCATAGGGATGGGGCAAGCGCGAGAGCATAGCGTGGATGGCCTTGTTATTGGCCAGCACGGCCATGTCCGGAACATGGGCCAGTGTCGGGGTCGCCAGCACAAGACGCGCGGTGCGGATGGTGGCGGGCAGGCGGTCCTTGAGGCCCTGTGCGACGATGGTCATTGGCAAATGCTCCGGAAACGAAAAAGGGGAACCGGCTGACCGGTTCCCCTTTGCATCTGCTTGTCTTTTCAAACGCGGCGCCGGGGAACGGGTCTCCGGCGGGTTTGAAAGGCCTGCCGGGTTATTCGGCGGCCTCTGCCGGGACGACAGATACGTGTACTTTATTGTTCGCGCGGGTGCGGAACGCCACGGTGCCATCGACCAAAGCGAAAATGGTGTGATCCTTGCCCAGGCCGACGCCGGTGCCCGGTGCCCACTTGGTGCCGCGCTGACGCACGAGAATGTTGCCGGCGATGACAGCTTCACCACCGAACTTCTTGACGCCGAGACGACGGCCAGCGGTATCGCGACCGTTGCGGGATGAACCGCCTGCTTTCTTATGTGCCATGGTTCTTTAGTCCTTATTCCTTGCCGGCCTTACCGGCGATGAGATCCTTGGCCTGCGCGATCCACTCTTCGCGTTCGATACGGCCCTTGAAGTTCAACTCTTCGTCGAACTTGGCCACGTCATCGGCAGTCCAGTCGGCAATCTGCTTGAGGCTGGTGATGCCGGCGGCGGCCAGCTTCTTTTCCAGCGCAGGACCAACGCCACCGATCAGCTTGACGTCGTCCTTGAATTCGGCAGCCGGAGCGGTGTCTGCCTTGGCTTCGGTCTTCTTGGCCGGCTTTTCAGCAACGGCTTCGCTCTTGTCGGCCTTGGCAGCAGCCTTGACAGACGGCTTCTTGCCGCCGGTCAGGATTTCGGTGATGCGCACGGTGGTCAGAAGCTGGCGGTGGCCATTGCGGCGGCGCGAATTGTGGCGGCGGCGCTTCTTGAAGATGATGACGGTCTTCTGCTTCTTGGTTTCGAGCAGCTCGGCGGCCACCAGGGCGCCTTCCACCAGGGGTGCACCAACGGTGTCGCCAACCATGAGGACCTGGTCAAAGGTGACAATATCACCAGCCTGGGCATCGAGCTTTTCGATCTTGATGACGTCGTCAGCAGCAACCTTGTACTGCTTCCCGCCCGTCTTGATAACGGCAAAAGTCATTCAGTCAGCCACGTGGTTTTCTCACGTGGTCCCTTTTTCTGTCGCGCTCTACGGCGCCGCGGTTGCATGCCTGTTTCCGCGGGCTTTTCGAATGGTCAGGGCCGAAATTCGGCCGGCAGCCTCGAGCAGCGTTTTCAAACAAAACCAGCGCACCGGACGGACCAGTGCGCAGATTGGTGGGCTTATCGGGGCAAAACCCGTCAGAGTCAAGCCATTTGCCTGGCGTCAGACTGCCGGATCAGGCCTGGTTGGGATACCAGTTGCGCAGGCGCACCTCCACACCTTCAACCACATCGGTTTCGAGCGGGCTCAGGTCGCTCTCGCCATAGTGGTAGGGATAGATAATGCCCGGTTTGAAGGTGTTGATGGCCTCCACCGCCTGTTCGGGTGTCATGGTGAACGGCAGGTTCATCGGCAGGAAGGCAACTGCAATGTCAGTCAGGCCCAGCATGTCGTCGGTCGGCTCGGTGTCGCCGGCCACATAGACTTGGCTGTCCCCGAAGTTCAGCACATAGCCATTTCCCACCCCCACCGGATGATATTTCATGCGATCCTCGGTGGTGTTGTGCGCGGCAATGGCACGGATCGGAATATCGAGGATGGTGCCGTCTTCGCCATTGGCCATGGCCTTCGCATTGGCTTTGAGGGCTTCGGGCAGCTTGGAATGCACATCGCCATTGGTGATCAGGGGGACGTCGCCGGCAATCGCCTCGAGCGTGGGCACGTCGAAATGGTCGCCATGCCCATGGGTAATGAGAATGGCCGAAGGGGCTGGCAGGGACGCATAAAGCTCGGCACCGCCGACCGGGTCGACATAAATCGCCTTGCCATCGAATTCGAGCACCAGGCTGGCGTGATCGATCGGGCGGATGACGAGATCGCCGGCACTGGTGGTAAGCGTGTCGGCCATGGGCATCTCCTGAGCGTTAGCGGCAGTGGCGGCAAGATTGGCGGCAATGCCGGCGAAGGGCAAGCCGACCATGCCGGCAACGACGATACGGCGCGTAACCATCAAGTGTCTCCATTCTGTCTTTTGGCTTAAAGACTAACGGCACAATGCGACGCTGGATCGCTCCGCACGCAATTGTGAGCACTGTGCACGGTGTGGCTTTGGCGCTCCAAGCATGCATAAGAGGTGTTGCAGGCGTGACAAGGCTATGTCATAAGCCGCCCCGTATCGACCAGCCGCGCCCAGCACAGGGCGTTTCGATCTCGCGGAGAGATGGCAGAGCGGTTGAATGCACCGCACTCGAAATGCGGCATAGGGGCAACTCTATCGGGGGTTCGAATCCCTCTCTCTCCGCCAGTTTTCCATTCATGACGTTGACTTTGAACTCTCCGGACGCCATGCCGGGCGGCAAAGCCCGCTCATGTTTTCTGGTTTCGATGGCGCGTCTGATCCTATTCAACAAGCCCTATGGGGTGCTGTCGCAGTTCACCGGGGGTGGGCCTGGCGAGACGCTGGCCGACTTCGTTGCGGTGAAAGGCGTCTATCCCGCCGGACGGCTGGACAAAGACAGCGAGGGGCTGTTGCTGCTGACCGATGACGGCAAGCTGCAGGCGCAGATCTCCTCGCCCAAGTTCAACAAGGAAAAGACCTATCTGGTGCAGGTCGAGGGCGAGCCGAGCGTGGATGCGCTGGTGCAATTGCGCAAGGGTGTTACGCTCAAGGACGGGCCGACGCGACCGGCAAGAGCGAAGCTGATCGAGCCGCCCGACCTGTGGCCGCGCGATCCACCGGTGCGGTTTCGCAAGAGTGTGCCCGATCACTGGATCGAATTGATCATTACCGAGGGGCGTAACCGGCAGGTGCGGCGGATGACGGCCGCGGTGGGTCTGCCGACCCTGAGACTGGTGCGCTGGCGTGTGGCCAACTGGACGCTGGAGGGGATAGCGCCCGGACAGTGGCGCGAGGTCCGGGCCGGCCTGGGGCCCGCCCGTCGCTGAGCGCCCAGCGCATAGCACCAATGAAGGGCTGGCGCGTTGCGCCCGATTGGCCTATTTCCCCTCCCCAAAGCCCGGACCATATTGGACCGGACAGGGTTGGAGGAATGCTGCCATGTCAGCCCAGACCCCCTCGAAGCGCCTGACCATCCGCGACATTGCCGCCATGCGGCGGCGCGGCGAGGCGGTGGCCATGCTCACAGCCTATGATGCCACCATGGCTGCCCTGGTCGATATGTCGGGCGCCGACATGATCCTGATCGGTGATAGCCTGGGCAATGTGGTGCTCGGCCATGAAACCACGCTGCCGGTGACGCTGGACGACATGATCCGCCACGCGGCGGCGGTCAAGCGTGGTTCACAACGCGCGCTGCTGGTGTGCGACCTGCCGTTTGGCGCGGTGATCGATCCAGATACGACGCTGGTCAATGCGATGCGGGTGCTGAAGGAAACCGGGGTCGAGGCAGTCAAGATCGAAGGTGGCCTGGCCATGGTGCCGCTGGTGGAGAAGCTGGTGAACCATGGCATTGCGGTGGTTGCCCATGTCGGTCTGACCCCGCAGCATGTCCATCAGATGGGCGGCTATTATATACATGGGAAGGACGAGACCTCGGCCGCGCGGCTGCGCGCTGAAGCTCTGGCGCTCGAAGGCGCTGGGGCCTTCGCCATCGTGCTCGAATGCGTTACCCCGGCGCTGGCTGCCGAAATCACCCAGAGTCTGACCATTCCCACCATCGGCATTGGTTCGGGCAAGGATTGCGCGGGACAGGTGCTGGTGATCAACGATCTGATCGGGCTTAACATCACCCCGCCGCCAAGTTTTGCCAAGCCGCGTGCCGATGTGGCGTCGGTGATCCGAACCGCTGTCGGCGAATATGTGGCCGAGACCAAGGCGAAGCGCGGGCCGGTGCCCCTTGTGCTCAGGGCCGATTAAGCGATGGCCAATATCCTGATTGCCGTTTCGGGCTCGATTTCGGCGTACAAAATTGCTGATGTGGTGTCCGAACTGGGTAAAGCCGGACACAAGGTGCAGTGCCTTCTTACTAGAAGCGCGACCGAATTCGTCTCGCCGCTGGTGCTGGAGACGCTAAGCGGCCGCAAGGCGCGGTTCGAGCAATTCGGGCCTGACGTGCCAGGCACCGAGCATATCGATTTTGCCCGCTGGGCGGATTTGATGGTGTTCGCTCCGGCCAGCGCTAACATGCTGGCGCGACTGGCTTTGGGGCTGGCCGACGACTTGCCCTCGACGGTGGCGCTGGCTACTGAAGCACCGCTGCTGATTGCGCCGGCGATGAATACGGTGATGTGGGAAAAGCCGATTGTGCAACAGCATTTGCGCACGCTGGTGGAGCGAGGCGCGCGCATCATCGAGCCGGCGTCGGGGCTCCTGGCCTGTGGTGAGGTGGGCATGGGCAAACTGGCACCGGTGGCCAGCATCGTTTCGGCCATCGAGGCGGCGGTCGTGCCACCGGTCCAGGACCTCCAGGATGAACGGATTTTGATCACTGCCGGGCCGACGACGACGCCGATCGATGCGGTGCGCTATATCACCAATCATTCCACCGGGCGGATGGGCGCGGCCATGGCCGAGGAAGCCCTGCGGCGCGGCGCGGTGGTCGATTATGTGCTGGGTGTCGATAAGGGCGTAGTGCGCCCGGTGCCGCCGCGCGGGTCGGAAAGCCGGCTGCACGTGGTCGAGGTGCGGACCGCCGAAGAGATGGCCGCAGCCGCCCTCGAGCGCCTGCCGCAGGCGACCGGTGTCGTGGCAACGGCGGCGGTGATGGATTATGCGGTTGCGTCACCCTCGGCCAGCAAGCTCAAGCGCGCGTCTGCTGCCATTGCGCTTGACCTGGTGCCCTCCATCGACGTGCTGGGCAGCCTGAAACAAGCCGCGAACGGGCAATGGTTCCTTGGCTTTGCAGCCGAGACGGACAATGTGGAAGAGCATGGCGCGGGCAAGCTTAAGGGCAAGGGGCTCGATTTCCTGTTTGCCAATGCGGTGAGCAAGCTCGGCGCAGCGGGCCAGACCGGCTTTGCGGTCAACACCAATGCCGGCGTGCTGCTCTCGGCCAATGGCGAGCGGCATGAACTGGGGCTGGGTGCCAAGGCCGACATTGCGCGGCAGATCTGGGATCGCATTGCATGACGCTCATTCTGCGGGACAAAACGAGCCTTCGCGCCTGGCGCGCCAAGCTGACCGGGGGGGCGCGGCTCGGCTTCGTGCCAACCATGGGCGCGCTGCATGCGGGGCATATGAGCCTGATGGCGCAGGCGCGCGGGGCGGCAGACACTGTCATTGCCTCGATCTTCGTCAATCCGCTGCAATTCGGACCGAACGAGGACCTGTCGCGCTATCCGCGACCTCTCGAAGCCGATATCGACAAGCTTGAAGCGGCTGGGGTCGATGCTCTGTTCCTGCCCTCCGTCGAGGACATGTATCCGGCCGGCGCTTCGACCATGGTGGAGGAAACCATGGTGTCCGGGCCGCTGTGCGGCGCCACGCGGCCGGGGCATTTCCGGGGCGTGACCACGGTGGTGCTGAAGCTGCTCAATCTGGTGCAGCCGCATGTGGCCGTGTTCGGGCAGAAGGATGCGCAGCAATGCGCGGTGATCGAGCGCATGGTGCGCGATCTCGACGTGCCGGTCGACATCCTGCGCGGGCCAATTGTGCGCGAGGCCGACGGGCTGGCGCTGAGTTCGCGCAATGTCTATCTCTCGGCTGAAGACCGGGCGGCAGCGCCACTGCTGCACCAGAGCCTCAGGGCCGTCGAAGCGGCCTATCTCGGTGGCGAGCACGACGCAGAAAAACTGGCCGGGATCGGGCTGGCGGTGCTCGCGCAATCGGATCGCATCAAGCCTCAATATTGGGAGGTGCGCGACCCTGAAAGCCTGGGTGCTATCGCCACGGTGGGGGCACGCGGAGCGTTGCTCGCCGTCGCCGCGCATCTGGGCACGACGCGGCTAATCGATAATCTCTTACTCAGCGGCGACGTTTAGCATTTCGGTGCTGGCCAGCTTGTTGTCACCGAAAAAGCGCAGCGGCCGGATTTCGTAGGAGCCAGTGCCGGGATTGGCCTTGGCCAGTTCGTGGGCAAAGTCGAGCGCATCATCCATGGATTCGCAGTCGGCGACATAAAAACCGAGGAACTGTTCCTTGGTCTCGGCAAAGGGGCCGTCGAACACGGCGGGCTGGCCATTGGTCTTTTTGAGCGTCTTGGCCTCATTGGTGTTCCAGAGCCGGACGACCGGGCCGAGCTTGCCCCTGGTCGCCATGCTGGACTGGACCTCCATCAGGCGTGCCATGCAGGCGTCGTCCTCCTCCTTGGTCCAGGTGGCAACGACGTCTTCCTCATTGTAGCAGAGAATGGCGTAGAGCATTTTGGGGTCCCTCATCACGCAATGGCCGGGACTATGCCAAGCCAGAACGGCAATTCCAAGACGTCATGGATCGGGCAGAGGCGGCGGTGTCCGGCGGGCGATGGTCAAGGTTGCGCCGATGGAGGCGAGCATGATTGCGCCCATGCCGGCAAGCTGCGCCGGGCCGATGGTTTCATGCAGGATGACGAGGCCCGAAAGCGCCGCCAAAGCCGGTTGCCCGCTCATCAATATGCCGAACAGGCGCGACGGCATATGGGGCAGGGCCACCATGTCCAGGGCATAGGGAATGGCGCTCGACATCAATGCCACGGCCAGACCCAATGGCAAGAGCGCCGGATCGAGCAGGCTGGCGCCGGCGGTGGCCACCCCGAATGGCACGGCGATCAGTGCGGCGGTGCCAACGCCGAGCGCGGCGATATGGGCGCCGCCACCCATGCCGGCGCGCTGGCCAAAGACGATATAGCCGGCCCAGCAGGCCCCGGCACACAGGGCCAGGACGACACCAATCGGGGAAATGTCCCCGCCGGTCTGGGTCCAGGGCAGCAAGAGGGCAAAGCCTGCGACGGCCAGGACAATCCAGAGGAAATCAACAAGCTTCCTGGCGCCGAACAGCGCCACGGCCAGCGGCCCGGTGAATTCAAGCGCGACGGCAATGCCGAGCGGAATGTGCTCGAGCGCGGCATAGAAGAACAGGTTCATGGCCCCCATGGCCCCGCCATAGAGCAGCACGGCGCGCCATTGCTTTGGGCCCAATTTGTAGCGCCAGGGGCGGAAGACGGCGATCAGCACTAAAGCCGCGAGCGTCAGCCGCAGTGCGGTGGCGCCGCCCGCACCCACCAGCGGAAACAGCATTTTGGCAAAGCTGGCTCCGGTCTGGGTGAAGACCATGCCCAGGGTGACGAGCAGGACGGGGATGAGGAGGGAATTGGGCCGCACGGGAAGGCTTTCAAGTGAACGAAACCACCTAGCAGGGAAATAAAGGACATGGCCAGCCGAGTAGGGGCGGATTTGCGACGCCAAGATTGACCCATCTCTTCGGCGCCTTTAGTCCTGTCTCTGCCGGAACAAAGGAGGAATCCATGGAATACCGCTATCTCGGACGCTCGGGGCTGAAAGTCTCGGTGCTGACCATGGGGACCATGACCTTTGGCGGATCGGAGAAGATTGGCAATACCAGCGCGGAGGATGCGGCGCGACAGGTCGATATGTGCCTGGATGCCGGGATCAATCTCTATGACACGGCCAATGTCTATAATGCCGGGGTGTCCGAGGAAATCCTTGGCGCGGTGCTGGCCGAGAATGGCCGGCGGCAGAAGGCGCTGGTGGCCACGAAAGTGCGGTTCAAGATGGGCGAGGGGCCCAATGAAGTCGGGCTTTCCCGTCACCACATCATCGAGCAGTGCAAGCAAAGCCTTAAACGCCTCAAGACCGATGTGATCGATCTCTACCAGGTGCACGAATGGGACGGGATGACGCCCATTGAGGAGACCATGGAGGCGCTCGATACGCTCGTGCGCCATGGGCATGTGCGCTATATCGGCTGCTCGAACTATTCGGGCTGGCACATCATGAAGGCGCTGATGGCGGCCGACAGGCGCCAGGGCGAGCGCTTCGTGTCCCAGCAGGTCCATTATTCGCTGCATAGCCGCGATGCCGAATATGAGCTGGTGCCGATTTCGCAGGACCAGGGACTGGGCATGCTGATCTGGTCGCCGCTGGCGGGCGGGCTGCTCTCGGGCAAGTATCGCCGGAACAGCGGCCCGGATAGCGGGCGCCATGTCGGGGGTTTCCGCGAACCACCGGTCCATGACTGGGACAAACTCTATACCGTCATCGAGGAAATCGTGGCCATTGCCGAGGCCCGTGGCGTTTCGGGGGCGCAGGTGGCACTGAGCTGGCTGCTGGCCCGTCCGGGTGTCACCTCGGTGATTATCGGCGGGCGCAATGAAAAGCAGTTTGCCGACAATATCGCGGCAGCTGCGTTCAAGCTTTCCGATGAGGAACGGGCGCGGCTCGATGCGGTCAGCCGGCCGCCGCTGCTCTATCCCTATTGGCACCAGTCGTTTACCGCGCAAGACCGGTTGAGTGCGGTCGATCTCGACCTGATCGAGCCCTATGCCGAGGAGTTCAAGCGTGGCTGATCTGATTTTTCCGGCGCCGCAGCCGGTGCTGGTCCCGGTGACCGGGGGTGGGTTCTTTCCGGTGCGACGGGTCTATTGCGTGGGTCGCAACTATGCTGAGCACATCAGGGAAATGGGCAATGATGTGCGCGAGCCGCCATTCTTCTTTGCCAAGCCGGCCGATGCGGTGGTGATTGATGGGGCGCCGATTGCCTATCCGCCGCAGACCCGGGATCTGCAGCACGAGATCGAATTGGTGGTGGCCATTGGCAGGGATGGCGCCAATATTGGCGAGCACGCTGCGCTTGAGCACGTCTTCGGCTATGCCGCCGGGCTCGACATGACGCGGCGTGATCTGCAGGCAGAGGCGAAAAAGGCCGGGCGTCCCTGGAGCATGGCCAAGGGGTTCGATCAATCGGCTCCCATTGGCACCATTGCGCCGGCCAAGGCGATCGGCCATCCGGCAACAGGGGCGATTACGCTCAGCGTCAATGGCGCGGAGCGGCAAAGGGGCGATCTGGGCGACCAGATCTGGAGCGTGCCCGAGACCATCGCCTATCTCAGCCGCCTGGTCAGCCTCAGGGCTGGCGATCTGATCCTGACCGGCACGCCGGCAGGGGTCAGCCCGGTGCGGCGGCGCGATGTGCTGGAGGGCAATATCGAGGGGGTCGGCACGGTCTCGACGGTGATCGGCTGATGCCGCCGGTCTGGTCGAGCCAACAGGATGCGGCGCTGGTCGCGGTGTCGGCCTGGCTCAAAGACCGCAATGGGCCGCAGGTGTTTCGCCTGTTCGGCTGGGCGGGCACCGGCAAATCGACGTTGGCGGTGCATCTGGCGCAGGATGTGCGCAGCGTCAAATATGCCGCCTTTACCGGCAAGGCGGCCATGGTCATGCGCAAGCGGGGCTGCAAGGGCGCGCAGACCATACACAGCCTGATTTATACGCTGGTGAGCGAGAAGGAGGGCGAGCCGCGCTTCGTGCTCGATCCGGAAAGCCCGGCGGCCGATGCCGATCTTATCGTCATTGATGAGGTCTCGATGGTGGACGAGCAGCTCGGCGCGGACCTCTTGAGCTTCGGGGTGAAAGTGCTGGTGCTGGGCGACCCGTTCCAATTGCCGCCCGTGCAGGGGGCGGGGTTCTTCATCAATACCGAGCCCGACATCATGCTGACCGAAATTCATCGTCAGGCGGCGGATAATCCAATCATCCAGCTGTCCATGGCGGTGCGCGAGGGCGGCTATCTTGAACATGGCCGGTATGGCGAGAGTTTGGTGGTGGGGCGCGATTCTGTGGATCGCGAGGCGGTGCTGGAGGCCGACCAGGTTCTGGTGGGGCGCAACAAGACCCGGCTGACCTATAATGATCGCTTACGCGAATTGAATGGCCTGCCTTTCCACGAGCCGGTGGTTGGCGATCGCATGGTGTGCCTGCGCAATAACCCGCGAAAACGCCTGCTCAACGGGCAGATCTGGATCGTCACCGAGGCGACGCGGCGCTCGAATGGCAAATGGTCGCTGTTATTGGCCGATGACGAGGGCAAGGGCGAAACCCGCGTGCTGACCCACAAGGCATTCCTTTCGGGAGAGGAGGACGCCATGAGCTGGCCCGAGCGGCGCCAGTTCGACGAGTTCACCTTCGGCTATTGCCTGACGGTGCACAAGGCGCAGGGCAGCCAGTGGGACAGCGTCTATCTGTTCGACGAGAGCTTCGTGTTCCGCGAGGAGCGGGCGCGCTGGCTCTATACCGGGATCACGCGGGCGGCCGAGAAGATCACGATCGTGGGGTGAGGGGGCACGGGTCCGCCATTCGCCCATAGGGCTCAAGGCCTTTGACTCTAAAATCGAGCCACCGGCTCGATTTTAGAGTCAAAGTTCCACCATACTTGACCCGACCTATAGAGCTTTGTGGCTGTCCTGCTGCGAATGGCTCATATGCCCTTGTGCATAAAGGCTTGCGCGCATGGGCCGCCATACCCCATTGTTTTGATCGACATAACCCGAACTGGCCGGAGGCGCGAATGCACCATGACACCCCCCTGATCTCGACGATCGTTGCGGGTCTGGTGCTGGCCTATATTTTCGGCATGGTGGCCAATCGGCTGCGCATGCCGCCGCTGGTGGGCTATCTGTTTGCCGGCATCATTGTGGGCCCCTTTACGCCGGGCTTCGTGGCAGATCAGGAACTGGCTCTGGAGCTGGCCGAGCTGGGGGTGATCCTCCTGATGTTCGGCGTGGGCCTGCATTTCTCGCTCAAGGATCTGATGAGCGTGCGTGCGCTGGCCATTCCCGGCGCGGTGGTGCAGATCGGGTTCGCCACCTTGCTCGGGGCCGGCCTAGGGCTGCTGCTGGGCTGGAGCCTGTTTGCGTCGATCATTTTCGGCCTGGCGCTGTCCGTGGCGTCCACCGTGGTGCTGCTCAAGGCACTGCAGGACAGGCGGCTGATCGAAAGCGAGCGCGGCCGCATCGCGGTGGGCTGGCTGATCGTGGAAGATCTGGCCATGGTGCTGGCGCTGGTTTTGGTGCCGGCGATCGCCAGCATCAATGGCGGCGGCGAAGGGCTGCACGATCCTTTTGTGTCTTTTGTCACCCGGCTGCTCGGCATCGATATCGGCATCTGGGGCATTTTGGGCCTGACCCTGCTCAAGGTCGCGGCCTTTGTCGGCTTCATGCTGGTGGTGGGACGCCGCGTGATCCCCTGGGCGCTGCATGGCACGGCCCATACCGGCAGCCGCGAATTGTTCCGCCTGGCGGTGCTGGCCATCGCGCTGGGCGTGGCACTGGGCTCTTCGGTGCTGTTCGGCGTTTCGCTGGCGCTTGGCGCCTTCTTTGCCGGCATGATCCTGTCGGAAAGCGAGCTGTCGCATCGCGCCGCCCAGGAGACCCTGCCGCTGCGCGACGCGTTTGCAGTGCTGTTCTTTGTCTCGGTGGGCATGCTGTTTGACCCGACCATCATCGTCACCCAGCCGCTGCTGGTGCTGGCGACGGTGTTCATCATCGTCATCGGCAAGTCGCTGGCCGCTTTCTGGATCGTGGTGTTGTTCAAGCGACCGATTTCGACCGCTTTGACGATTTCGGCCTCGCTGGCGCAGATCGGCGAATTTTCCTTCATCCTGGCCAGCATGGGCGTGGCCCTGGCCATTCTGCCCAGCGAGGGCAAGGACCTGATCCTGGCCGGTGCGCTGATTTCCATCGTGCTCAATCCGGTGGTGTTCTTCGTGCTCGACCTGGTCAAGCCGCGGCTGGAGCAGCGCGTGGCCCGGCGAAAAGGCGTCGAACCGCCGCCAGCAGAGCCGCGCATGGAGCCATCCATGGCGGCCGAAGGCCCGGCCATCAGTGATGCGCCTTCCGAAGGCGCGGTTGATCGGGGCGCTCCGGGCGCCGATGACGATACGGGCGAACCCTCGCACCAGACCGGTCATACCGTACTGGTCGGCTATGGCCAGGTGGGCCGCATCGTCGCCGCCGGCATCAAGGCCGATGGCGGCGGGTTGGTGGTGATCGAGGACTCCGATCACGATGTCGCCGCGGCCCGCGCCGAAGGTTTTGAAGTGGTGTTCGGCAATGCTGCCAGCGCGGATGTGCTCAAGCTCGCCAATCTGGGCGCGGCCAAAGCCCTCCTGGTGGCCATTTCCAATGGCTTCGAGGCTGGCTCGGTCTGCGAAAGCGGGCGCAAGCTCAATCCGGGCATTGCCATTATCTCCAGAGCCTATTCGGAAGAAGAAGAGAACTTTCTGCGCAATCTGGGCGCGACCACGATCATTCGCGGCGAGCAGGAGATCGGCCGGGGCATTCTGACCTATCTGCGCAGCGATGCCAGCGGCAACGGCCCGGGCAGCGACTTGCCCGGCGAGGTCAAGCTGCCCACGGCCGAGAATATTCTGGCCAATGCGGCCATGGGCGCGGCGCTGACCGAAGCGGCGATCAGTGAACAGGGTGAGGATGCTGAACCGGCGCCGCAAACGGTTGAACCGGGTGATGACGACGCCGTTGCGGCAAGCACTGCAGAGACCGTTGAGGCCGAGCAAGCGCCAGCCGAACTGCCGGTGGTGGAAGCAGTGGCTGAGCCATCGGACGCAGATAGTGCCACAGAGACAGAGCCAGAGGCCGACATTCCGCCGGCGGAGATCGAACCAGTTGTCGACACCCCGCTGGAGGGCGAAGCGCCTGCCGCCATCGACGAGATCGTGCCGCCGCAATCTGATGCGGATGCGGTGGCACAGACAGAGGATGAAACCGAGGCGAGCGAGGACTCGGCGCCCGATGACGAAGAAGCAGGCGCGGCCGCACCGCCGGTCGAGCCGGAGAAGAAAGACTAGCCTGGTTTCGTGAACAGTCCCTACCGGGACAGACTCGCGAGCACCGTGATCTATTGGGCAGAACCGGCAGGCAGCATGCAGCCTACCGGACTGTCATGCGTTCGGGGGAATGTATGATTTCGCAAAAGGCCAAATATGCCTTGCGGGCGCTGGTGTCGCTGGCACGGGCCGGTCGTGGACAGAGCCGGATGATCGGTGAGATTTCCAAGGACCAGGCGATCCCGAAGAAGTTCCTCGAGCAGATCCTTCTTGAGCTCAAACGTGCCGGTATCGTCAATTCCCGCCGAGGCCGCATGGGGGGCTATGAACTGCTCAAGGCGCCTGAGGAAATCACCTATGGCGAGGTGCTGAGGCTGATCGACGGTCCCATTGCGCCGCTGCCTTGCCTCTCCAAGATCGCCTACAAAAAATGCGTCGACTGCCAGGACGAAGGGTCTTGTGAAATACGGCATGTGTTCGAGCGGGTGACGCTGGCGACGCGGGCGGTGCTCGACCGGACCAGTCTGGCAGATTCGCTCAATTTGGAAGATTTGCCGGTTTAGGGGGATACCCCCACCTGACCTCCCCCTGACAGAGGGAGGGACATATCGAATACGCCTTACCCG
Source organism: Devosia marina (assembly GCF_009758415.1). Lineage (GTDB taxonomy): Bacteria > Pseudomonadota > Alphaproteobacteria > Rhizobiales > Devosiaceae > Devosia > Devosia marina. Next base: position 432,529 of record NZ_WQRF01000002.1, read on the forward strand.
AACACCACCGTCTTCTTGCCATTGAGCATCACCCGGTTCTCCAGGTGCAGCTTGACGGCGCGGGCGAGGACGCGGCTTTCGATGTCGCGCCCGGCGGCGACCAGATCGTCGGGGCTCAGCGCATGGGTCACGCGGGCGGTTTCCTGCTCGATGATCGGGCCTTCATCGAGATCGGGCGTCACATAATGGGCGGTCGCGCCGATGATCTTGACGCCGCGCTCATGGGCCTGGTGATAGGGCTTGGCGCCTTTGAAGCTGGGCAGGAAGGAGTGGTGAATATTGATCACCTGGCCGAACAGACGCGTGGAAAGATTGTCGGACAGCACCTGCATGTAGCGCGCCAGCACGACAAGGTCAGCGCCGGTGGATTTGACGATCTCAAGCACCTGAGCTTCCTGGGCGGTTTTGGTCTCCTTGGTGACGGGCAGAAAATGGAAGGGCACGCCGGCGTCTACGGCTATCTTGCGGGCGTCTTCATGGTTGGAGACAATGGCGGCGACCTCGGCGTCGAGCCAGCCGACGCGGATCTGGTAGAGCAGATGCAAGAGCGTGTGGTCGAATTTTGAGACCATGATGACAACGCGCTTCTTGCGGCTTTCATCGGAAAGCGCCGTCTTCATGTCGAAGCGTTCAATTGGCGATTTGAGCGCCTTTTCGATGCTGTCGCGGCTCACATCGTGCGGGGCGGTAAAGGCCAGGCGCATGAAGAAGCGGCCGGTCTCGCGATCCCAGAACTGATTGGACTCGGCAATATTGGCCTTGAGCGCCGCCAGCTCGGTGGTGACGGCAGCCACGATGCCGGGCCGATCGGTGCAGCTAAGGGTGAGTACGAAATTGGCCGAAGACAATGCGGGCCTCCCGAGATTTTTTGTGTCGCGCGTCCAAACCGAAACCGGCAACCAATTGGCATGGCAGCGCGGATGCTCGGCCAGCGGTATCAATGGCTTGGTGCCATCCGTCAAGCCTTGGGCTGGGCAGGTGGCTAACGGCGCAACAGAAAAGGGCTGCCCTTTGCGGACAGCCCTTCCTGAGCTTATCGGCCTTAAGGGGCCGGGAGGTGTGTTGTTAGCCGAGATCACTCCCGCTCAACACATGAAAACCCAGACCTTCCTCAAGCGCCAAAACCTCATAAGACACTGGATCACCTCCTTTGCTTTCGTTGAACATGAGGTGAGCTTGCCCGTGTTTTCCGGGCCTGTCCAGTCACGAAAAATTCGGCCCTAGACTTGTCGGTTTTTCGGTTTGGTGCGCAACTGAATGATCGTTGCGGCCAGCACGCCCAGGGCTACGATGCCGATGATGATAGAGGCTAGCGCATTGACGTCCGGGGAGACGCCCAGGCGCACCTTGGAGAAGATCACCATGGGCAGGGTGGAGGAGCCGGGGCCGGAGACAAAGCTGGCGATCACCAGATCATCGAGCGAAAGGGTAAATCCGAGCAGCCAGCCCGAGACCAGCGCCGGGGCGATGATTGGCAGGGTGATGTCGAAAAATGTGCGGACCGGCGAGGCGCCCAGATCCATGGCGGCCTCTTCAAGGCTGCGGTCGAAATCGGACAGGCGCGACTGCACGACCACGCAGACATAGGCGGTGCAGAAGGTGGCGTGGGCGATAACGATGGTCAGCATGCCGCGCCCTTGCGGCCAGCCCAGAAAACCTTCCATGGCCACAAAAAGCAGCAGCAGCGACAGGCCGGTGATCACGTCGGGCATGACCAGCGGGGCCGAGACCATACCGGCAAACAGCGTGCGTCCGCGAAAGCGACGGAAGCGGACCAGGGCAATGGCGGCCAGCGTGCCCAGCACCAGGGCGATGCTGGCGCTGAGCGCAGCAATCTGTAGGCTCAGCCAGGCCGCGCCGAGCAATTGCGGGTCGCGGAACAGCTCGCCATACCATTTGGTCGAGAAACCGGACCAGACGGTTACCAGGCTCGATTCATTGAACGAGAAGATGACCAGCGAAACGATGGGCGCGTAGAGAAACGAAAAGCCCAAGGCAGCGGCGATGGGAAGGAACCAGCCCCGGCGCATGCTATTTCTCCACCACTGCGCCCTGGGCGCGTTGCAACAGCATGATGGGCACCACCACAACCAGCAGCATGGCCACCGCCACGGCGGAGGCACGCGGCCAATTGGTGGCGCTGAAGAACTCATCCCAGAGCACCCGGCCGATCATCAGCGTTTCCGGCCCGCCCAGCAGCGAGGGAATAACGAATTCGCCAATGGCGGGGATGAAGACCAGCATCGAGCCGGCAATGATGCCGGGCAGCGAGAGCGGCAGGGTGACAAAGAGGAAGGTGTGGATGGGTCTGGCCCCCAGATCCGCCGAGGCCTCAAACAGGGACACGTCGAGCTTTACCAGCGTGGTGTAGAGCGGCAGGATCATGAAAGGCAGGTAGGTGTAAACAATGCCCACATAGACCGCAAAATCGGTCTGCATCATCACGATCGGTTCGATGCCGAACAGGCCGAGGAACTGGTTGATCACTCCATTGCCGCGCATGAAGCCGGTCAGCGCATAGACGCGAAGGAGGAAGGAGGTGAAGAAGGGCAGGACCACCAGCATGAGCAGGATATTGCGCCAACGATCGGGGGCGCGGGCAATGGCATAGGCCATTGGGTAGCCGACCAGCAGGGTGATGATCGTGGCAATCGCTGCAATGCGGATCGAGCTCAGATAGGCCGCGACATAGAGATTGTCGGTGAACAGACGGATGTAGTTGTTCAGGTGCAATGTCAGTTGCACCGTGCCCTCTTCGCTGGTGAGCAGCGGGGTATAGGGCGGGCGGCCGAACTGCTTGCTGGTCAGCGAAATGCCAAACACCACAGCCAGCGGCACGAGGAAGAACACCAGCAGCCAGATGAGCGGCGCAATGAGCACCAGCATGCGGCCGGTAATGCCGACACGGGCCAGACCACGCTCGACGGCGTTCCAGGGCTTGAGCCGCCGGGGCGGCGGGATGGTTGGATCGTGGGTGGTCATGAGGTCAGCACCGAGCCGGCGTCTTCGTCCCAGGTGACATAGACTGTCTCTTCCCAGGTGATGGCGTCGGGATTGCCACGCACCGAATTGGTCTGGCTGACGCGGAGGCGTTTGCCGCTTGCAAGCGCGATCTGATAGACCGAGATATCCCCCAGATAGGCGATTTCCTCGACAATGCCGGTGGCCACATTGGCGCCATGGAGCCCGGCGGGCTTTTCGCGGCTCAGAACCATTTTCTCGGGGCGGATGGCCCACCAGAGGCGCTGTTCGGGCGCGCAGTCGACACCGTGGCCGACATAGATATCGCAGCCCAGCTCGCTTGAGCGGATGCGCACATGGTCGGGCTCGTCCTCGGAAACCACGCCCTCAACCATATTGGCCGAGCCGATAAAGTTGGCGACGAAGCGCGAATTGGGAAATTCATAGATGTCGGTGGGTTCGCCGATCATGGCGATTTCGCCCTGGTTCATCACCCCGATGCGGGTGGCCAGGGTCATGGCTTCTTCCTGATCGTGGGTAACCACGATGAAGGTGACGCCGAGCTGTTCCTGGATCTTGACCAGTTCGAACTGGGTCTCCTCGCGCAGCTTCTTGTCGAGTGCGCCGAGCGGTTCGTCGAGGAGGAGGAGTTTGGGGCGTTTGGCCAAGGCGCGAGCGAGCGCGACGCGCTGGCGCTGGCCGCCGGAGAGCTGGTGAGGCTTGCGTTTGCCATAGTCCTGGAGCTTGACCAGGGCCAGCAGTTCATTGACCCGCGCTGCAATCTCGGCGCGCGGCAGGCCGTCGCGTTTCAGGCCATAGGCAATGTTCTGCTCCACGCTCATATGCGGGAACAGCGCATAGGACTGGAACATCATGTTGACCGGCCGGTTATAGGGCGGCACTTCGGTCATGTCCTGGCCGTCGATTTCGATGGTGCCCGAGGTCGGGTTTTCGAAGCCGGCCAGCATGCGCAGCAGGGTCGACTTGCCCGAGCCCGAGCCGCCCAAAAGGCAGAACAGTTCGGATTTGTAGATGTCGAGCGAGACCTCGTGCACCGCGATGATGTCGCCGAATTTCTTCGAGACATTCTTGATGCGCACGAAAGGCTTGTTGTTGGCCGTGTCGCGCCAGGGACGCGTGTCGATGGCTAGCTGCTGCGGCTTCTTGGCCATTGGTGCTCTCTGTCCGATGGAGTGAAGGGCGGCGCGGGCCGCCCTTCGCAAGGTGGTTCTACTGACCGGTCTTGATGCGGGTCCAGGTGCGGGTCAGCACTTCCTCGTAATCGGGGGAGTGTGCCTGCATCACGAAGGCCTTTTCGATGGTCTCGGCCGGCGGATAGATGCCGGGGTTCGACTTGACCGCTTCGTCCACGAATTCCAGCGCCGGCAGGTTCGGGTTGGCGTAGAAGACATAGTTGGTGATGGCGGCTACGACCTCGGGTTCGAGGATGTAGTTGATGAAGGCATGGGCATTCTCCGGATGCGGGGCATCGGCGGGGATGGCCAGGAAGTCAAATAGGGTGGCAGCACCTTCCTTGGGGATCAGATAGGTCACCTCAACGCCTTGTCCGGCTGCGGCGGCGGCATCGGCGGCGATGAAGATGTCACCCGAGTAGCCCAGTGCCAGGCAGATTTCGCCGTTGCCCAGATCGTCGATATATTGCGAGGAGTGGAAATAGCGGATCGAGGGCTTGATGGAATTCATCAGCGCTTCGGCCGCAGCCAGGTCTTCCTCGCTCTCCGAATTGGGGTCGAGACCGAGATAGTGCAGGGCAATGCCCATCACTTCAGAGGGACTGTCGAGCACGGCGACGCCGCAGCCGGCGAGCTTCTCGACGACTTCGGGCTTGAACAGCAGGTCCCAGCTTTCCAGATCCGCATCGGGGCCGAGTGCTTCGGTCACCTTGGCGGTATTGTAGCCCAGGCCGATGGTGTTGATCATATAGGGCACGGCATGGGCATTGTCCGGGTCCTGGTTGGCGGCGGTTGCCATCACGGCCGGGTCGAGATTGCCCAGATTGGTCAGCTTGGACTTGTCGAGTTCGAGGATCAGGCCAGCCTGAATCTGGCGCTCGAGGAAGTTGCCCGAGGGAACGACGATGTCATAGCCGGAATTGCCGGCCAGCAGCTTGGCGTCGACGATCTCGTTATTGTCATAGACGTCGTAATTGACCTTGATACCGGTTTCCGCCTCGAAATTGGCGATGGTGTCCTCGGCAATGTAGTCGGACCAGTTATAGACGTTGAGCACCGGCTCCTCCTGCGCAATGGCAGGGCTCGCAGCCAGTACAGCGCCAAGGGCAATGGCGAGCGACTTTTTCATCAGTTTAGTCTCCTGTGGAGGCGATTGGCATGTGCAGGGACAGCCGGTTCGAGGCGCCATGCGCCGGTTCGCGGATAGAGCCGCGGCTCAACCCCGGGGCCTCATCTGAAAGACCCCGGAAATGGCATGAAACGGAGGTGGATATGCGCGCGTAGGCGGCACCGGAAGGCGCCCGGAACTGTTGCGGCGATCAACCCGAAAAGTGGGTGCGTATCGAGGCGCAAACCAAGCGCCGTCAACAATGGATCTAGCCAGCGAAGTGTCCTTTCCCTCTCAAACACAAAGGCAAATTATCGACAAACCAGAAAGCCGACAAGGCGGTGTGGACGCTGTTTTTTACAGGACTTGACCGCATGGTTGCCGGGGCGCACAAGCTCGGCCAATTGCGTCGCCCACAGGCGGCAAACCAGCGTTTCGGAGTAGAACAGAATGAGTGCAAAGGCCTATCTGTCGGTTTCAGGCGATGTCAAAGCGGCGCTGGCTGCCGGCAAGCCGGTGGTGGCGCTGGAATCGACCATCATCACCCATGGCATGCCCTATCCGCAAAATTTGAGCATGGCGCAGGAGGTCGAGGCGGTCGTGCGTGAGCATGGCGCCGTGCCTGCGACCATTGCCATCATGGATGGCCGGCTCTGCGTCGGGGTTTCAGGCGAGGATCTTCAGCGTCTGGCCGAAGAGGGGCACAAGGCGGCCAAGGCCAGCCGCCGCGATATGGCGGCGCTTCTGGCCAGTGGCGTCATGGCCGGCACGACCGTTGCCACCACCATGCAGATCGCGGCACTGGCGGGCATCCGCATCTTTGCGACGGGCGGCATTGGCGGGGTGCATCGCGGTGCCGAGGACAGCTTTGACATTTCGGCAGACCTTGAGGAGCTTGGCCGCACACCGGTGGCAGTCGTCTGCGCCGGGGCCAAGTCGATCCTTGATATCGCCAAGACGCTCGAAGTGCTCGAAACCAATGGCGTGCCGGTACTGGGTTTCGGCACCGAGGATTTTCCCGCCTTCTGGGCGCGCACCAGTGGCTTCAAGGTCGATCAACGCCTCGATACTGCAGGCGAGGTGGCCAAGCTGCTCGCCATTCAGTCGGATCTCAATATGGGCGGAGTGCTGATCGCCAATCCCATTCCCGAAAGTGATGCCTGGGAAGCCAGTGCCATTGAGGGCTTCATTGCCCAGGCGCTAGCCGATGCCGAAGCGCAGGGGGTCAAGGGCAAGGCGACCACGCCCTTCCTGTTGCAGCGGATCTTCGAATTGACCGGCGGCAAGTCGCTGGAGAGCAATATCGCGCTGGTCAAGAACAACGCCAAGGTCGCCGCCCAGATTGCGGTCGCGCTGTCGAGCCAGCTCGCCTCTCGCCCGGCATGAGCACCCGCGTATTGGTGGTCGGCGATGTGATGACCGACATCATCGTCCGGCCCGAGGGGCCGATCGTGCCCGGCTCGGACCGGCGGGCGGAAATCCGCAACCGGCCGGGCGGGTCAGGGGCCAATCAGGCCGTCTGGCTGGGCGCTGCCGGGGCCAATGTGCTGTTTGCCGCCCGCGTCGGGGCCGCTGACCGGCCGATGTATGAGAACTATTTCCGCGGCCAGGGCGTGGTGCCGGCGCTTGCCGGGGACCGGGATCTGCCCTCAGGCGTGCTGGTGACCATTCTCGATCCGTCGGGGGAGCGCAGCTTTCTTACCGATCGGGGCGCCAATCTCAATTTGAGCCCCGGTGATTTGCCGGATAGCCTGCTTGAGGGCGTGGGACTGGTGCTGGTCTCGGGCTACAGCCTGTTTGCGCCGGGACCGCGCGAGGCGGTCCAGCGGCTGTTGCAGTCCGCGCGCACGCGCAATGTCCCTGTCGCCATTGATCCAGCGTCCACGGGTTTTCTCGAAGAAGTCGGGCCGGCGGTGTTCCTGGGCTGGGCTGGCCAGGGGGCGTGGTTGTTCGCCAATGAAAGCGAGGCGGAACTGCTGACGGGGGAAGCCGATTTTGATGCGCAAATGCAGGCACTGGGTCGCCAATTTTCCCATGTGGTCATCAAGCGCGGACAATTCGGGGCTGCATTGGGCGACCGTCACGGGCTGCGCCTGAGCCAGCCGGCGCCCATCGTCAAGGTGATCGATACCACCGGGGCGGGCGATGCCTTTGCGGCCGGATTTGTCGCGGCCTTGCTGCGCGGTGAGGACCACGAGGCCTGTCTCTCGGCCGGGATTGCTGGTGGCGCAAAAGCGGTTCAGGCAATGGGTGGCCAGCCCGGCTAAAGTCCCTCCGCCGGAAGGATTTTGCGGCTTTGCCGCCGCCTCGAAGTCAGTGATCCTCCTGGGCGTCGGCGATGCCCGGATGCCAATAGCCGGCGGCCTTGAGCCATTCGGGTTTGAAGCCGCGCGCCTCGAGCAGATGCGCCTTGACGGACCGGGCCATGTTCACTTCGCCAGCAACATAGGCATAGACGTCCCCTTGCGGAAAGATGGCGGCGGCCACCACGTCGCGGACGAGGCTGGTGGTCCCGGCAGCGGCGCCATTGCGGTGCACATATTGCAGCGTGAGGTCGGCTTCGGTTTCGAAATGCTGTTCCTCAGCCTTGCTCTCAACCTCGATTACGGCAACGACCGGTGTGCCCTTTGGCAACTCCTCGATCCGGCGGCCGATGGCGGGCAGGGCGGTTTCATCGCCGGCCAGCAAATACCAGTCAAAAGCCAGCGGCACGATCTGACTTCCGCGCGGACCGCCGATCACCAGGGTGTCACCAATCTGCGCGGAGGCGGCCCAACCCGAAGCCGGGCCATCGCCATGCAACACGAAATCGAGCTCGATCCAGCCCTCATCCACGCTCCAATAGCGCGGGGTGTAGTCGCGCATCTCGCGCCTTGTGCCGGGCGGGAATTGGGCGCCATTGGGGCCGACCGGCGGCAATTGGTCCGGTGTGCCGTCGGGGAAAAAGAAGGCCTTGATGTGGTCGGCATGGCCGGGTGAGACAAAGCCGGTCATGTCGCCGTTGAGGCGGATGCGGCGCATCAGAGGCGTGATATCCTTGATCCCGGACACGGTCAGCAGGCGAAGCCTGGTGTCGTGGCGCAGGCGCTGGATGACGCGGGATTGGGCGGTGGTCTCGGGCATTGTCTATCCTGACTTTATTGATCAGGAATTAGCGAAGAGAATTCGGCGTGGCAAGGTTGACGTAAGCGTCAGCTCGCCTATCTCTGCCGCACATGACAACGGAGATGAACATGAAGCGCGCCGTCTACACCGAGTTCGGCAAGCCCGAAATTGTCCTCACCACAGAGGAAAGTGCGCGCCCGGAGCCCGGGCCAGGCGAGGTCCTGGTGCGCATGGTGCTCTCGCCCGTGCACAATCACGACTTGATGACCATTGCCGGCCAATATGGTCACAAGCCCGCGCTTCCGGCGGTGCCGGGAACCGAGGCCGTCGGCGTTGTCGAGGTGCTGGGCGAGGGTGTCGAGAACCTGCAAGTCGGGCAGCGGGTTGCCGGCGGCGCTCAGAGCAGCTGGGCCGAATATTATCTTGCCGATGCGCGCCGGGTTGTTCCGGTCCCTGACAGCGTCGACGATGCCACGGCCTGCCAGCTCGTCTCCATGCCGCTCAGCGCCAAGATGCTGCTCGATACGCTGGGCGTCGAGGCGGGGCAGTGGATTGCGCTCAACGCCGCCAATGGAGCGGTGGGCAAGCTGGTTGCGCAGTACGGCACGGCGTCTGGCATCAAGGTGCTCGGCCTGGTGCGCCGGGCGGAGGCTGTCCAGGAGATGGCGGCTCTCGGGTTCGACACCGTGGTCGCGACAGAAGGCGAGGCTTGGCAGGAAAAGGCGCGTGCCATCACCGGTGGTGTGCCGATCGTGCGGGGCGTTGAATCTTTGGGCGGCAAGGGGGCGGCGCAGTTGCTGAGCATCCTCAGCGATGGTGCCGAGCTGATCAGCTTTGGAGCCATGACGGCCCGTCCGCTGGAAATCTCTGCTGGCGATCTCTTGTTTCGCGGCATCACGGTCAAAGGCTTCTGGGGCGCCAACCCACCAGTCAAGCCGGAGCGGATCGGCCAATTGCTCGGCGAACTGGTTGCCGATGCCGCGCAGGGAAAACTCAAAATGGCGATCGAGGCCAGCTATCCGATTGATGCCATTGCAGAAGCCGTTGCAGCCAGCGGCGTGCCAGGCCGCAAGGGAAAGATCGCCATTCACGGCTAGGTTTTGCCAGCAGGCGCTGCGCTGGCGTCCCAAAGGGCTGACAGCATGGACGGGGTTTGCCTATATGGGCAGACCCCTTTTTACTGTCCAGTTGATGCATGCACCCCCTGATTGCCCGTTTCATGGCCCGGCACGAACCCCGCAAGGACTGGCGGGTACATGCCAAATCTGCGGCCGCCACGACAGCGGCGGTTACATTGATTGGCTATCTTTCGGCGGTTACGGGCCTGCCCCTGCTGCTGGCGCCGCTAGCCCCTACGGCGCTGGTGATTTTCGGGCAACCTGAATCGCCCAATGCGCAGCCGATCAATATCTTTGCCGGCTATTTCATCGGCACGGTGGTGGCGGTGCTGGCGATGTCCGTGGTGCCCGAACCGTTCTGGCTGGCAACGCTGTGTGTGGGACTGGTAATGCTGGTCATGCTGGCGCTGCGCGTGACCCATCCTCCGGCGGCGGCCATCCCCCTGTTGACGCTGACTGGCCGGGTGGACGCGCTGACTCTGTTTGTCGTGCTGTTCCTAGCCTGCCTTCTGCTGGTCGTCATGGGCACAATACTGCATCGCCTGCCGCCACAAAGGCGGCGCTACCCGCTGCCGCTGGCCGAGGAAGTGGAGAAGGATTGAAGATCCATGCCCTGGTGACAGGGTCTGGCAGCACGGCACAATAGTGTGCATGGCATTAGCTGAACGACTTGGGAGAAAAGCTGGCATGTCCATCATCAGCCACATCACATTGGGAACCAATGACAAGACCCGTTCGGCCGCCTTTTACGATGCCGTGCTCGGCGTGCTGGGGTTCGAGCGCCTTGCCAAGCCGCCGGAAAAGCCGCTGGCCTATGAGAAGAACGGGCAGATGCCCACGATCTACCTCTACACCCCGGAAGACGGACGGCCCGCGACCTGGGGAAATGGCACCCATGTCGCGCTGATCGCCGAGAGCGCGGCGCAGGTGGAGCAGTTTCACGCGCTGGCTCTGCAACATGGTGGCAGCGACGAAGGCGCGCCGGGACCGCGCCCGCATTACGGGCCGAACTATTTCGCCGCCTATGTGCGCGACCCCGATGGCAACAAGCTGCAGGCGGTCTGCTACGCGTGAGCTAGGCGCTCAGGCCGAGCATGCGATCCTGTTCCTGCCGCAGCGCAAAGAGCCGCGTCGAGCTATCCGGTTGGGCGTTCGCGCTGGTGATGAGTTCCCCCTTTTTCACCGGCGCTGTCACCTTGCCGCCTTCGAGCAGACCCACCGGCAGGGCGCCGGCAGCGCGGGCATCGGTGACGGTCATGGCAAAGGAGCGATAGCAGGTCTCGCCGATGGCATCGAGCGCCTCGCCGGGCTGCAGATCGCGCTTGGCGACGGCGCAGACTTCGGCCACCGGGCGGGGCAGGGGGACCATGTCCGGCTTGCCGGTGAGCATGATGCGGGCACAGGTCAGCGGCACTTCAAGGCTGGTCAGGTGGTAGGGGCGGAAGAACCCGTAATAAGGCCCGTGGCCGATATGAAGATCATCCATGCGCTCGATGATGCGCGGGTGCTCGGCCTTGACGATGACGAACACACCCGGGGCCACGCCCTTGCCAATCGTGAAATCCACGACGCCTGACGAATTGAGAATGCCGCCATCGGCTTTGGGAATGAGTACCTTTGCCATGTCGTCGCGATCGGTGGACGGCCCGTGCATGCCGGGAATATCGGGCAAGAGCCCGGTGGCATTGGCGATGGCAGTCATTTCGACGGCGGTCTTTGACCCGTCGACGAACTCGACCAGCATGCGCGGGTTCATGTTGCGGCGTTCCGCTTCCTCCCGATAGTCGTCGGGTACCGCGTCGTGCTTCAATGGATTGTTCTTGCCCTTGCCGGCGGCGACAATGTCCAGGCCCAGGGCCGACACAAATTCGATCAGCTCCATGCAAGAGCTCGGCTCGTCACCGGCGCCGACTGAATAGACCACGCCGAGCTTGTCGGCCTGGGTTTTCAGATAAGGGCCGATGGTCACGTCTGCCTCGACATTCATCATCACCAGATGCTTGCCATGTTCCATGGCCAGCAGGTCGTAATCGGCGGCGACGCCCGGCTTGCCGGTGGCGTCGATCACCACATCGATATTGGGGGTGGTGACCAGCGTCTCGGCCGAGGTGATGGCAATCTTGCCGGCCTCGATGGCCGCGGTGGCGGCGCTGGGCGTGTCGCAGACCTTGCCCATAGTGTCCTCGCCATAGGCGATGGTCATGGCATCGAGCGCAGTATGGGGGCGGCGGGTGGCGATGGCCGCCATTTCGATGCCGGTCATCAGGCTCATCTGGGTGACGAGATCGGTGCCCATTTCGCCGGAGCCGATCACCCCGACGCGAATGGTCTTGCCGTCTGCGGCGCGCTGGGCGAGGTCACGGGCAAGGCCGGTCAGGGCGATCTTTGAGGGCATGGGGCGGTCCAGTTCTGGTATCGCGCCTGCGATAACCCCGTGTGAGGGCGGGAGCAAGGATTGTGTTGGGGTCGGAGGTGCGGCCAAGCCCTGTGAGCTGCGCTACGAGCTGCCAATCGAGCACAGCTCTTCGGGCCCATGACCCTGCAATGCGGACGCTCAGCCTTTCGAGCGTAGCTCTCAAGGCCTATTCGGCTCGGATCGCTCCACTGGAGCGCTCCGTCCCTTCGGGCACGGGATCGCCCTGCGAGCATAGCTCTTCGGGCCTATGACCCTCCAACCGCGCCACTGGCGCGTTTGGCCGCGATGCGGACGGGTCATAGTTAGCAATTCTTAAACCGTTGGGGCTGAATATGCAGCTTGGAGAAAACTCCGGGGGCACCTTTACGAAATGGCCAAGCAAAACCTGCAGACGGTCGCCTTGCCTGAAATCATCGACCTTGATTCGATCGATGGCATTCGCGACCAGTTGATCGACGCCCTGGAAGAGGGACCGGTCGCGGTCCAGGCCGGAGCGGTCGAGCGGGTTTCGACCAATGCGCTGCTGCTGCTGATCAGCGCCGCCGAGACCGCCCGGAGACACCATTTCGAGTTTTCTATTGAAGCGCCGAGCGCGGCCATGGGCGCCGCGATCGAACGGCTGGGCCTTGGTGCCCAGTTTTCGGGGATGATGAAACAATGACGTTGCGTGTACTCACGGTCGACGATTCGCGGACCATTCTGGCCATGCTGCATCACACGCTGAGCAATGCCGGCTTCGAAGTGCTGCAGGCCGAAGACGGCAAGCAGGGCCTGGATGTGCTCAGAAGCCAGGATGTGGATGTGGTGATCACCGACATCAACATGCCGGTGATGGACGGGATTGAGTTCATCAAGAACGTCCGGGCCTCCGGTCAGCACAATTCGCTCCCCATCCTGATCCTGACCACCGAGACCAGCCAGGACAAGCGCGACCAAGGCAAGGCGGCCGGCGGTACGGGCTGGATCGTCAAACCGTTCGATCCGGAAAAGCTGATATCAGTCATCAATCGCGTCGTGCACTAAACCAAAAACCAGTACGGACCCAGAAGGGTTGGAAGCCTAAGAATGAGTGATCTCGACGACTTCAAGGCCACCTATTTCGACGAGTGCTCCGAGCTCCTGACCGAGCTTGAAGAGCAATTCGCCGCCATTGAAGAGGGCGAGCGCCACGCCGACCGACTCAATGCGGTGTTCCGGGCCATTCATTCGATCAAGGGCGGTGCCGGGGCCTTCGGATTTACCGCGCTGGTGGGCTTTGCCCATGCCTATGAAACGCTGCTCGACTATGTCCGCGACGGTCGGATCGAGTTGACCGACGATGTTGTAGTGCTGTGCATCCGTGCCAATGACATCGTTGCCGATCATGTCAATGCCGCCCAGTCTGGTGAGGATCTGCCGGCCGATTACGGCGCCGACGAGAAGGCACGTTTTGATGCCCTGGCACGGGGCGAGTCGGGCGCGGACAGCGCCGGGGAAGACGATCTGGACGGAGAAATGGTCGACGAATTCGACCTTGATTTTACCCCCGTCATGGTCAATCTCGACGCCCCGACGCCAACCGGGGAAGCGCCGGTCGAAGATGTGTTCGACGCCGCCCCGATGATGGCTGCCGAGGGGCAGTGGGAAATCCGCTTCACCCCGCATCGTGCGCTTTATGCGCGGGCCAATGATCCATTGCTGCTGTTCCGCGAACTGGCGGCCCTGGGCAAAATGAACGTGCGCCCCATTCTGAGCGATGTGCCGCCGCTGTCTGATTTCGAGCCCTTTGGCGTCTACTGCACCTGGGAAATTACCCTTGTGGCGCCAGGTCTGGGCGAAGACGCCATTCGCGAAGTGTTCGAATTTGTCGATGGCGATTGCGACATCGTCATCGCCCAGGCCGGCACCGTGCCCGGCCTTGTGCAAGATGAACCCGAGGTCGTCGCTGAAGTTGCAACCGCGTCAGACGAGCCGGATCTGTCGAGCCTGCTGGCCCTGACCGAGGAAGAAGTGGCGGCCCCGGCCGAACCCGTCGTGCCGCCCGCCGCGTTTGCGCCCGAGCCGCCCGCTGCGGAGATTGGCCCGCAGGACAGTTTTGATGAAGCCCCCGCTGACCTGAGCTTTGCCGCGCTCGCCGCCGAGATTGCGCCGGCGCCCAAGGCGGAAAAGGCTGCTGCTGTCGCCGCGCCGGTTGCCGCCGCCAAGCCGGCCATGCCGGCCGCCGGTGGTGGTGAGAGCGAGGAAAGCAGCGGCCGCTCGGTTGGCGTGCAGTCAATCCGTGTCGATCTCGACAAGGTGGATCGTGTCGTCAACATGGTGGGCGAGCTGGTCATCACCCAATCGATGCTGACCCAGCAGATGGATGAAACGCTGCGCGCCCGCTATACCGAGCTGGTGCGTGGCCTCGAGGTTCTGGCCCAGACCACGCGCGGGTTGCAGGATTCGGTGATGGCGATTCGTGCACAGCCGGTCAAATCGGTGTTCAGCCGCATGCCGCGCCTGGTGCGCGAACTGGCCACCAAGACCTCCAAGAAGATCAAGCTCGAGACCATTGGCGAGAACACCGAAATCGACAAGACAGTGATCGAGCAATTGTCCGACCCGCTGACGCATATGATCCGCAATTCGGCGGACCACGGCATTGAGAGCCCGGAAAAACGCCTGGCGGCCGGCAAGCCGGAATCGGGTACAATTCGCCTTTCAGCCGAACAGGCGGGCGGCAATATCCTGATCATTGTCGAGGATGATGGGGCCGGCATCAACCGCGAACGCGTCCTGGGCCTGGCTCGGGACAAGGGCATCGTGGCCCCCGATATCACCCCGACCGATGAGCAGATCGACCAGCTCATCTTTGCTCCTGGCTTCTCCACTGCCGAGGCCGTGAGCGACATTTCCGGCCGCGGCGTGGGCATGGACGTGGTGCTCTCCAATATCAAGAAGATCGGCGGCTCGGTGCATGTGCGGAGCTGGCCCGGCCGGGGCACGCGCATGACCTTGCGCTTGCCGCTGACGCTGGCCGTGCTCGATGTGATGCTGGTCAAGGTCGGTGGAGGCCCCTATGTGGTGCCGCTTTCCTCGATCGTTGAGACCATGCAGTGCAGCCGCGCTGCCTTCGAGCGCGTGCCTTCGGGCGGCCGGGTGCTGCAGGTGCGGGGCGAATATGTGCAGGTCATCGACCTGGCACAGCGCTTCGAGCTCACCAGCCAGCAGAACCCGGACGACCAGTTCGTGGTGCTCTGCGAGGCCGAGGGCAATCAGAAAGTGGCGCTGGTGGTGGACGACATCATCGGTCAGCAGCAGGTGGTGATCAAATCGCTCGAAGAGAATTTCGAGAGCGTTGAGGGCATCGCCGGCGGCACTATCCTGGGCGATGGCAATGTGGCGCTGATCGTGGATGTGCAGGGGCTCAGAACCTCGCCGATCCACCAGAATGCGGCGTAGTGCACAAGGCGCATGGCGCCGTTAAGGAATTGGCGTCGATTGACGCATTAGGATCAAGCCAAGTGCCCAGGATGGGCGGAAGAAGAGGCAAGAAAAGATGGAAGCGCTGAGCCTTCGCGACGATATGAGCGACAAGACGGCAGCTGCCGGTCAGAACACCCTGCAGTTGATCGCCTTTTCGATCGGCGAGCAGACTTATGGCGTGGAAATCACCACGGTGCGCGAAATCCGCGCCTGGAACGGTGCCACCCCGCTGCCCAATACCCGCGAATTCGTGCGGGGCGTGATCAATCTGCGCGGCACCATCGTGCCGATCTTTGACCTGCGCGCCCGCTTCGGCGACGGCCAGACCTCGCCCACCAAGAACCATGTGGTGGTGGTGATGAGCGTTGGCGACAAATGGGTCGGCATTCTGGTCGATGCGGTCTCGGACATTCTGACGGTCAATCGCGATGACATCCACAATGTCCCCGAAGGCAATTCGATCGATACCGAACTGCTCAACGGCATTGTTACCCATGAAAGCCGCATGGTCGGCCTGATCGATCTGCACGCCGTGGTCTCTGGTGCCAAGATGGACGGCTAGAAGGCGACGGCAAGCTCATTTCACCAGCTTTTCAGGGCGCCCACGGGGCGCCCTTTGCGCGTGCTTGGCCTGATTGCCATTGGCAATGATACGAAGTGTACCCAGAGGTTCGCGATTGATCGAAGCGCGCTTGATGGGCCCCGCGGTTTCGTGCTGCTATGACCTGAGTAGGCCAGACGGAAGAGACATATATTGGAAACCCTGCTTTCGCCAGTTGTGCTGTTCTTCGTTCTTGGCGCGGTGGCGGCCCTGCTTCGGTCAGACCTTGCGATCCCCGAGGCCATCGGCAAGGGCATTTCGCTCTACCTGATGGTGGCGATCGGCCTGAAAGGGGGCGTCGAGGTTTCCGAGGCCGGCTTCACATTCGATCTGATGATCGCGGCGGTCGCCGGTATCACTCTGAGCTTTCTCATTCCTGTTCCAGTATTTCTGGTGCTGCGAAGCGTGGGCCGACTCAACCCCGTCAATGCAGCCGCGGTCTCGGCGCATTATGGTTCGGTGTCGGTAGTGACCTTCGTCACCGGCCTGGAAATTCTGACTCGGCAACAGATTCCGGCAGCCGGTTACATGGTGGCTGTTCTGGCCCTGATGGAGACGCCAGCCATCATCAGCGGGCTGCTGCTGGCACAGCGCTTCGGTGTGACCGGAACGCGGCCAGCGCGCGAGCTGATGCACGAAACCCTGACCAATGGCTCGGTGATGCTCCTGGTGGGCAGCTTTGTCATCGGGCTACTGGTCGGCAAGTCCGGATTTGCCTCGATTGCTCCGGTATTCGAGGGCGCCTTTCGCGGGGTCTTGTGTTTGTTTCTGCTCGACATGGGGCTGGTGGCGGCCAAGCGGCTCAAGGATGGTCGCAGCCTGACGCCGCGGCTGATCGCTCTTGCACTGGCCATAGCCCTGACCAACGGCACGCTCGGCGTGTTGCTGGGCAGTGTTCTGGGGCTCGATACCGGCACGGCGGCGGCGTTGGGAATTCTCGCCGGCAGCGCCAGCTATATTGCGGTGCCCGCGGCGATGCGTCTGGCGTTGCCCCAAGCTGACCCAGGCCTTTATCTGGGCATGTCTTTGGCGGTGACGTTTCCGTTCAATATCCTGATCGGCATCCCGATCTATGTGTGGCTGGCTCAGTGGGTGGTGAGATGAATTTACAGGGCGCAGAGCGTACGCGCATCGAAGTGCTGGTGGATGCCCCGTTGGTTCCCGAGCTTGTGAGCCTGCTCGAAAAGCATGGCATTCTGGGGCACACCGTGATGCCGACACTGTCGGGGCAAGGCGCCTCGGGTCGCTGGAGCGATGATCTGATTACCAGCGCAGAGCACAAGGTGACGTTGTTGTCGGTGGCGGAACCGGCTCGAGCAGAAGGCTTTCTGGACGATCTGCGTCCCCTGCTCGATAGCTATGGAATGGTGGTGATGATCAGCGCGGTAAACGTGTTGCGGCCCGACAAATTTTCCTGAGCGAACTCGCCGGGAAGACGGTTCTGTGGTCTTGGCCGAGCGGTCCATGGGTCTTGAAACGCAAAAAGGCGCTCCAGGCGCCAGCGTAATGAAAACCGGAACCTGAAAGCCTAGAACAGCTCGGCGTCGCCATGGTTCGAATGGGCAGCGATGCCCGAAAGGGCCGGGACGCGCAATTCGTCCAAAGTCAGGCTGGCCCAGATTTCGTCATAGACACTGTCGGGGGCGGTGGGCGGCAGGAGCGCAAACTGGCGCACCGCCAGCGCCATGTTGTGGCAGCGCTGTTCGATCCGGTCCTGGCCCTGAAGGGCGGTGATGATGAGCTGCACGGCTTCCCGAACGCTCGGGTCCTTGCTGATTTGCTTGTCGGCGAGCAGTTCGAGCGCTTCTGTGATGCCTTCTAGCATGGAAGCGGTTTGCCGCGCCGTCTCGTCCAATTCTCGTGCGAGTTTCTGCAGTGACATTGAAAATTTCCTGGCCCTGTTCGGACAACCCTATAGCGCAATTTCTAAACCTCTCCTTGCTCGATAGGACATCGCCAGCGAACTCGTAGGTCGTGGTTAGCAATTGGCTAACGAGTTTACCTCTACCATCCGAACCAATTCGCCCGCAGAGGTAGACCAAGACGACATGCCCCCGACCAATACCCTGCCACCCGAGTTCGATCGTGGTGTGGTGACAACGGTTCACCAAGGCGATTGCCACGTTTCCAACGCTGCGGACGTGACGTTTTCGACCGTCTTGGGGTCGTGCATTTCGGCCTGTGTCCGTGACCGGGTCGCTCTGGTTGGCGGGATGAACCATTTCCTGCTTGCCGAGCAGTCGGGCTCGGCCCGGGACCGCTATGGCGCTTCGGCCCGGTACGGCGCCTTTGCCATGGAGCAATTGATCAACAAGGTGCTCTCGCAGGGCTCGGGGCGCAAGTCCAACCTTGAGATCAAGATCTTCGGGGGCGGCAAGATCAATTCGGCGCTCGATGATGTCGGCGCCAAGAACATAGAATTCGTGCGCCAGTTCCTGATTGATGAGGGCTATGTGTCCACCAGCGAGGATCTGGGGGGCAGCTTTGCCCGCCGCGTGTTGTTCAAACCCCATTCCGGACGGGCTTTCGTCAAACGGCTCGACAGCGATGCGGGGGCCAATGTGGCGCAGGAAGAACTGGCGATTGCGCGGCGCCGCGTCGTCGTGCCGGCGCCGGTGGACGATATCGAACTGTTCTAGTTGCCGACCATTTCTTGGGCGTGTTTTGGCGCGCCAGCCGGGCTTACGAAAGTCTTACTGCCGCGCCAGGCCTTATAGATTTGATTAACCATTATTAAGATAGGGTTCGGTCATGTCGGACCGTGCCGTTTTTAGTGGTGATTCGCTTGCCCCCCGCCGGGGATTGCGTCTCATGCTGGCCGCATCCGGCCTCTGGACATTATTGGGCGCGAGCGCGGGCGGGCTGCTGCTGGCGATCGGACCGGGCGCCACCTGGTTCACTGCCGTCGGAAGCCTTGTCGGTCTTGGCATTGCCGGGTGCCTTGCCGGGGGCGCTCTCTTTGACCAGCGCGAGGCGCAGCGTCTGGCGGCCGTGGTTCAGGCTGCCGGTTTGTCCGACCGGTCGGGCGAGGCTTTGTCCATCGGCGGCATTGTCACACGCCTGGGCAAGCGGCTGGAAAAGGCCCATCATTTCCGGGCGGCCATCGGCATGCTCGAGGCGCCGCTCCTGGTGGTCGACGAGCATGGCATCATCCTGGCAGCCAGCCGCGGCATGGAGCGCCTGGCGCCTGGCGCCAGGGAAGGCGAAACCCTTGATGGCCTGTTCGGCGCCGGCTATCTCGAAACCGGTGGTGGTGCACCTCAGGAAGCGCTGGTGCTGCTCGATCAGCGGCGCTTTGTGGCGCAGCGCCTGGCCTTGCCATCGGGGCGCTATGCACTTGAATTGCAGCCGGCAGGATATTTCATCGAAGATGACCGGTTCGACCTGATGCTCGAAGCGCTGCGGCAGGGGCGCACCGGTTTCCGGTTCGAAGACGACGCGGTGACCAATCAGCCTGTGCTGCAGGAGATCAATACGGCCCTTGCAGCGCTGGACGATGGCGTGAGCCAATTGCGTGCCGTCATGGAAGGCAGGACCGTCGATATTCAGGACCTGCCGCTTTCGGACGAGGCGCAGATGGTGATCGAGCTGTTCTCGGGCCTTGATGAGCAGCAGCGTGACGAAGCCCAGGCTCGGGTGGCGCTCGAAACCAGGCTCGCCTCGGTCAAGGATTTGCTGGCCCAGTTCGAAGCGCGAGCAGCGGCCACCGAACAGTCGGCGGAAACAGCACGTGCGGCCTTGGCCGCGGGCGTCGAGAAGATGACGGCGCTCGAGGCAGATCTGGCGGCAGCCAGAACGCGCAATGAGGCAGCACAATCGCTGGCCCGGCAGGCCGAAGAGGCGGCGGGCCGCACCCGCATGCTGGTCAGCGAGATCGATCGGATGGCCCGGGAAATCGACACCATGACCGCCGGGATCGAGGATGTGTCGTTCCGCACGAATCTTCTGGCGCTCAATGCGGCGGTGGAAGCGGCGCGCGCGGGCGAAAAGGGTGCAGGTTTTGCGGTGGTGGCCGATGAGGTGCGTCAGTTGGCGCAAGTTACTAACCGCAGCGCCAAGGACATCCGCGTCATCGCTGACAAGGGCCGGGCGCAGGCCCGGATCGGCCTCGACGAGGCTGGGGGCTTGCAAAAAATCACCGCCCAACTGCAAGAGAATTTACGCAATCTAAGCAACGGGCCAGTCAGTATCGCTGCCGAAGAGGAGACGAAGGTACCCCGTTCGGTGTTTTTTACGTCGCCAGGGCCGGTGGTCGAGATAGCCGATCAGGAGATCGCGTTCGACCAGCGCGCCGCCAGTTAATCCGGAAGAAGTCCGGGACAAAAAGGGTGGTTGCATGGAACAGGGGGAATACGCCCTCAGCGAGCGGGAATTCGCTCGTATCAAGGCACGGGTCTATTCCGTCGCCGGTATTTCGCTGAGTGATGCCAAGCGCACGCTGGTTGTGTCCCGGCTCTCCAAGATACTGCGCGCGCTGCAATTGCCCAGCTTTGACGCTTATGTCGATTATCTGGAACGCGGCGGATCGGCCAAGGACGGGCAGGATTTCGTCAACGCGCTGACCACCAATCTGACGCGGTTCTATCGCGAAGATCACCATTTCGACCATTTGCGGGACTATGTGGGCACGCTGATCGCCGAACGGCCTCGTGGCACGCGGCTGCGCATCTGGTCGGCCGGCTGCTCGACAGGCCAGGAGCCCTATACGATCGGTATGGATTTGCTTGCTGCCTTTCCAGAGCTCAAGCGCTGGGACTTCAAGATCCTGGCCACCGATATCGACACCGCCGTGCTGGCCAAGGCGGCCGGTGGGGTCTATCCGGAAACAGAGCTCAATGGTCTTTCCGCGGAACGGGCGCGTCCGTTCGAGCGCGCGACAGGGTCGATCCGTATACCCGCCAATGTGCGCGAGCTGGTCTCGTTCAAGCCGCTCAACCTGATTGGCCCCTGGCCGATGAAGGGGCCGTTCGACGCCATCTTCTGCCGCAATGTGGCGATCTATTTCGACAAGCCGACGCAGGGCGAGATGTTTGGACGCTTTTCCAAGATGCTCGCGCCCGAAGGCTTCCTCTACATCGGCCACTCGGAAAACCTGGGTTCAGGTGGCGAGGGCTTCCGGCTTGTGGGCAAGACGATCTACCAGTCGCGTGAAAAACTGAACAAGCGAGCTGCATGATGAGCATCAAGGTCCTGGTCGTCGACGATTCGGCGCTTATCCGCGAAGTTCTGGCCCGCATGCTGACGCGGGACGGCGATATCGATGTGGTGGGCACCGCCACCGATCCCATTGACGCACGCGAGAAGATCAAGACCCTCGATCCTGATGTGGTGACACTCGATATCGAAATGCCCAACATGAACGGGCTGGCCTTCCTTGAAAGACTGATGCGCCTGCGGCCCACGCCGGTGGTGATGGTGTCGACACTCACCAAGAAGGGGGCGAGCGAAACGCTATTGGCCCTCGAGCTGGGCGCCGTGGACTTTGTCGCCAAGCCCAGTGCCGAGTTTGCCGGCGGGCTCGATGCCTTCGGTGTCGGTCTGCGCGACAAGATCCGCGCTGCGGCGAAATCGGATGTACGTGGCCGTTCGGCCAGCAGGGCCGAGGTACCCAAGACCGGCAAGATGCCGCTCAAGACGGCCGCTGCGCCCGACGGCGCGCTGATCGCCATTGGCGCTTCGACCGGCGGGGTGGAAGCGATCCGCGCCGTGTTGTCAGAGTTGCCCGCCGATTGTCCGCCGGTGGTCATCGCCCAGCACATGCCGGCCGGCTTTACCGGTCGCTTTGCCGCGCGGCTGGATGAATTGTGCGCGCTGACCGTGCAGGAAGCCGAGGACCGCATGGCGCTCAAGCCGGGTCACGCCTATGTGGCCCGCGGCGACTATCATTTGCGGGTCGAGCGCTCTTCGGGGCAGCTTAAGTGCCGCCTGGGTCAGGATGGGCTGGAAAGCGGGCATCGGCCCAGCGTTGATGTTCTCTTCGAATCGGTGGCCAAGACCGTCGGGCCGATGGCCGTCGGCGCCATTCTGACCGGCATGGGCCGGGATGGCGCCAGAGGTCTCAAGCTCATGCGCGATGCGGGCGCCTATACCGTGGGGCAG
Organism: Devosia marina; assembly: GCF_009758415.1. Lineage (GTDB taxonomy): Bacteria > Pseudomonadota > Alphaproteobacteria > Rhizobiales > Devosiaceae > Devosia > Devosia marina. The sequence goes on from NZ_WQRF01000002.1 coordinate 454,574, forward strand.
AGCCAGGCCTCGGCGCTGGTCTATGGCATGCCGCGCGTGGCCTTCGAGGAAGGCGCGGTGGTCGAGCAGGCGCCGGTGGAACAGATCGCAGCCAAGCTGGCCAATGCGCTGGTCAAGCTCAAATCCGCCGCGTGAATGGGCAAGCGAGAATGCCAATGGCGCAGTTGAGAGATTTGTAACGCTTGACCCATAGAGTTTGAGTCAAGTGCGGCCCGAAGGCCGCAGGCGCGTAGAGGTAAGAACAACCATGCCAAAAGCGAGCGCTGTGAGCGTCCTGATCGTTGATGACCAGCAGTCCATGCGCGGGATCTGTAAGTACATCCTGACCCAGCTCGGGTTCAAGGACATCATCGAAGCCAAGTCCGGGCGCGATGCCCTGGGCAAGCTTGAAAAGTCCAATGTCGATCTGATCATTTCCGACTGGAACATGGAAGATATTGACGGGCTGACCCTGCTCAAGGTGATCCGCAAGCATCCCCGGACACAAGCCATGCCCTTCATCATGGCCACGGGCCGCTCGGACAAGGAACAGGTCAAGGAAGCTATTTCCTTTGGTGTGAACAATTACATCATCAAGCCGTTTGATGCTTCGACCATGAAGAAGCGGATCGAGGCGGTGATCGGCGCGCTGACCTGATCGGTACTTAGCGGTCGCCCCACAAAAGTTCAAACGCCTCCGCTGTCGCAGCCGGGGCGTTTTTCATTGAGAAAACACTGTTCTCACAGGTGTTTGCCTAATAAATGGGCGATCCGCACTTGTCCGTAAGAAGTGATTAAGCCTGTGCCGGTATCGTTTCCATGACAGCGCGTTCGCGTTGCGTGACTGCCTGCGCATGGGCCGCCCGGCCTGTTGCTGCCTAGGGGGAGCAGTCGCCGTTGGGGAGCAAACACAAAAATGAAATTCATTCCGCAGCTCAGGATTGCCCAGAAATTGCCGTTGGCCCTGGTGGGGTCGGCGCTGATTGTCAGCGCTGGCGTGGGCATTGCGAGCTATCTGATCGGCCTGGGAACCGTACAGGAACAGCGCGACCAGTCCATGCAGGCCTCGCTCAATACAGCCAGCGCGCTGGTCAGCGACTATTATTCCAGTGCCGAGGTCGATCTGCGGCTCTTCGTGCAGCGCTCCGATACCGTGACGGCCATGCAGAACATGACCCGCTCGCTTGACGAGTTGCGCATGGGGCTCAAGGAGCGGGCTGCGGCGCAGTTGCAGAAGGCCTATGTGACCGACAGCCCCAATCCCGAGGACCGCGCGGCGGTCGACAGTGTCGGGATCATGGGTGCCAGCTACGATCCGGTGCACAAGCGCTATCATCCCGGTTTCCGCACGCTCATGCTCGAGCGCGGCTATACCGATGTGCTGATGGTTTCGGCCGCTGGTGACGTGGTCTATTCGGTGGCCAAGAACACCGATTTCGCCACCAATGTCGTCAATGACGGAGATGCTGCCGCCTCGGGTCTGGGGCAGGCCTTCGCTGCGGCCAAGGATCTGGGCCCGGGCGAGGCGGCCTTTGTGGACTTTTCGCTCTACAGCCCCACCGCGACGCCGGAAAGCTTCATGGCCATGCCCGTCTACAGCAATGATGAGAGCACCGGCGTCATGGTGCTGGCGATCTCGCCGCAGGTGATGAGCACCGCCGTTTCCGGCCTCTCGGGGCTGGGCCGGAGTGGCGAAGTGGTGGTGGTGGGCCAGGATGGCCTGTTGCGCTCTGAATCCCCGCGCACTGAAGAGGCCGATGTGCTGGCCACCAGCCTCACTTCCGATGTCATTGCCGGTGCCTTTGCCGGCGAAACCGGGGAAGGCCTGAGCACCGATTATCGCGGCGCGCCGATGGTGGTGCGGGCCCAGCCGGTGAGTGTGCATGACGTCACCTGGGCCATTGCTGCCGTGCAGCCGGAAGACGAGGCCTATGCCGCCGTTGTGCAGATGCGCAATATGACCCTGATTGTGGGCGGGATTCTCCTCGCCATTGCAGCCGTCATCGGCTTTCTCTTTGCCCGCTCGATCAGCAAGCCGATTTCGCGCCTGACCGATACCATGGACGCGCTGGCCGGCGGGAATCTCGAGGTCGAGGTCAAGGGCGCGCGCCGGGCCGACGAGATCGGCGCCATGGCCCGGGCCGTCGAGGTGTTCCGTGAGAACGCCCTCAAGGTCAATGAGATGACCGAGGCCGAAGCCGCCCGGATCGTGGCCAGCCAGGCCGAGCGCGCCGCCATGATGCAGGATTTGCAGCGGGCTTTTGGCCAGGTGGTCGATGCCGCCATTGCCGGGGATTTCTCGCGGCGCGTGACGGCCGAGTTCCCCGATGACGAACTCAATACGCTGGCCCGCTCGGTCAATGGTCTGGTCGAGACGGTCGACCGGGGCGTCAGCGAAACCGGCTCGGTGCTATCGGCGCTGGCCAATACCGATCTCACCCAGCGCATGCAGGGTGATTATCAGGGAGCGTTCGCCCGCCTCAAGGCAGATACCAATGCGGTGGCCGACAAGCTCACCGATATTGTGGGTCAGTTGCGCGACACCTCGCGCACGCTCAAGACCGCTACGGGTGAGATTCTCTCGGGCGCCAATGATCTCTCGGAACGCACCACCAAGCAGGCGGCGACAATCGAGGAAACCTCTGCGGCCATGGAGCAGCTTGCAGCCACGGTATTGAGCAATGCCGAACGCGCCAAGCAGGCTTCGGGCGTTGCCACCGGGGTGACCCACACCGCAGAAGAAGGCGGGCAGGTCATGGGTCAAGCAACGGCGGCCATGGAGCGCATCACGCAGTCGTCGGCCAAGATTTCCAACATTATCGGGCTGATTGACGACATCGCGTTCCAGACCAATCTCTTGGCGCTCAATGCCTCGGTGGAAGCGGCGCGCGCCGGCGAAGCCGGCAAGGGCTTTGCCGTGGTCGCCGTCGAAGTGCGGCGCCTCGCCCAGAGTGCGGCGCAGGCCTCAAGCGACGTCAAGGCGCTGATCGAGCAGAGCGCCGATGAGGTCAAGGGCGGCTCCAAGCTGGTTGCCGACGCCGCCGGTCGGCTGGAGGAAATCCTTGCCTCGGCCCGTTCCTCGAGCGAAATGATGAACAATATCGCGCGGGAAAGTCGCGAACAGGCCGCCTCCATTGAGGAGGTCAATACAGCCGTCCGCACCATGGACGAGATGACCCAGCACAATGCGGCTTTGGTCGAGGAAATGAACGCTTCGATCGAGCAGACCGAAGCCCAGGCAACCCAGCTGGACACAATCGTCGACATCTTTGCCCTGGAACAGCGCAATGCGGCGCCGGTCATCTCGGCTCCGAAAGAGGCGAAAGGCCCGGTCCAGTCCATCGCCCAGGGAGCGCGTGGCTTGCAAGCCAAGCTCAGCACCGCCGCGAAGTCCTATTTGAGCAGGGGCAACGCGGCCGTCGATGCCGACTGGAGCGAGTTCTAACCCGGCTCTGACGAAGGGCGCTTGGCAGCGCCCTTTTTCAGGCTCGAATAACTACCATACAAGATCAACCTGTCGTTAAGCCTCCAGGGGATAGCGTGTGGTCGCCGAGGAAGAGGACCTCGGCTCCGGGTTGGGAGGGGAACCATGAAATTTCAGACGGGCTGGCGCCATATGCGCATGACCACAGCCATTGCCGCTTTGCTGCTGACCAGCATCATGGTGACCATCGTCGCTTATAGCGCGAGCACCTATCTCAGCCTGCGCGGGCAGGCCGTGGGGCAGGCGATTGCCCAGCAGGATGCCGATCTCAAGACCGCAGCAACGGTTTATGAAAAGCGCCTGTCCGGATCGGTGCTGACTTGGTCGGAGGAGGATGGCAGCATTGTCAGCTTCACCACCTATTCCATTCCCAATTTCTACGACACCGGCGCGGTGGATTCGGTTACCCGGGTCACTGGCGGCGAAACCATCGTGTTCAGCCTCGACGAGGCCGGGCAGTTCATCGCCAAGTCGACCAGTTTCGAGGTCGAAGGCGAGCGCATCACCGATTTCGTGCTCGACCCGGCCAGCCCGGCCGCCACCACCCTGGCATCGGGCGAAGCCTATTATGGAGAGATGACGGTAGAAGGCACGACCTATAATGCGGCGGCCTATCCGGTCTACAAGCTTGATGGCACCTTGCTCGGCGCCTTCTGGGTGGGCAAGGACGTGGCACTGGCCGACGCTGCTGCCAATGCAGCCTTGCCGGGACTGGCCGCGATGGCAGGCGTGTTGCTGGTGGTCATGGGCGTGATCGGACTTCTGGCCTCGCGCCTGTTGACCCGCCCCATCCCCAGGCTGGCACAAACCATGGATGCCATTGCCGCAGGCGATTTCGCGGTCGAAGTCCCCTTTGTCGAGCGCGGCAATGAGATCGGCGCCATGGCGCGCGCCGTGGAAGTGTTCCGCGAGAACGGCCAGCGGGTCAGCCAGATGACCGAGGCCGAAGCGGCACGGATCGTGGCCGACCAGGAAGACCGCCAGCGCATGATGGGCGAATTGCAGGACGCGTTCGGCGTGGTGGTCGATGCGGCTGCAGCCGGCGATTTTGGCCGCCGCGTCAATGTGGAATTCCCCGATCCCGAGCTCAATGCGCTCTCGAGTAGCGTCAACAATCTGGTCGCCACCTTCGAGCGCGGCGTCAGCGAAGTCGGCTCGGTGCTGGGTGCCCTGGCCAATACCGATCTCACCCGCCGCATGGAGGGGGACTATGAGGGCGCACTGGCGCAGCTCAAATCTGACACCAATGCGGTGGCCGAAAAGCTGAGCGATGTGGTGGGGCAATTGCGCGCCACTTCGGGCACGCTCAAGACCGCGACCTGCGAAATCCTCTCGGGCGCCAATGACCTCTCGGAACGCACCACCAAGCAGGCGGCGACCATTGAGGAAACCTCGGCGGCCATGGAGCAGTTGGCCACGACCGTGCTCAGCAATGCGGAACGGGCGCAGGATGCCAGCCAGCGCTCCAGCGTGGTCACGCGCGCGGCCGAAGAGGGTGGCCAGGTGATGGCCGATGCCACCGGCGCCATGGAAAAGATCACCTGTTCTTCGGGCAAGATCTCCAACATTATCGGCATGATCGACGATATCGCCTTCCAGACCAATCTCTTGGCGCTCAATGCCTCGGTGGAGGCGGCGCGCGCCGGCGAGGCGGGCAAGGGCTTTGCCGTGGTCGCCGTCGAAGTGCGGCGCCTCGCCCAGAGCGCGGCGCAGGCCTCGAGCGAGGTCAAGGTGCTGATCGAGCAGAGCGCCGATGAGGTCAAGGGCGGTTCGCGCCTGGTGGCCGATGCCGCCACCAAGCTCGACGCCATTCTCGAGGCGGCCCGTGCGTCGAACGAGTTGATGCACTCCATCGCTTCAGAAAGCCGAGAGCAAGCCTCCGCGATTGAGGAGGTCAATACGGCGGTGCGCACCATGGACGAGATGACCCAGCACAATGCGGCGCTGGTCGAAGAAATGAATGCGGCGATCGAGCAGACCGAGGCCCAGGCAACCGAACTCGACAGAATCGTCGATGTTTTTCATGTCGGCGACGCAAGCTCGCCCGTCACGCCTCCGGCCAGAACGGAGGCCGAAGCGCCCGGCGCCCGGGCGCGGACCAACACCGCTCGAAACGCCTATCTCAGCCAGGGCAATGCGGCGCTCGACTTGTCCTGGAGCGAGTTCTAGGCCAATCGGCACGGACAAACAGGCCGCATTGAGGTTCCGATGAACTCCCATGCGGCCTTGTGCAACGCCGCACGCCTTCACATGAACGCAAAAAAGCGGCGATCTGCACATTTTTTGTCCGGCAAGTGGCGCTGAAATCGATTCCGGAAAGATCCGTACAGTTTTCGGTAAATAGTTTCTCATAGCGTGTCCCGCCAGTGGGCCGTTCCAGAAGTGATTCCAGAAGGAAGGCCGGGTCCGAACGGGGGAGAACCGCTATGAAACAAGTTGCGCGCTTTTTTGGAAATGTGCGCATGACCACCACCATCATGGTTCTGGTCATGCTGTCCATCATTGGCTCGATCGCGGCGGTTTCGACCGCGATCTATTTGAACCTGCATGCGCAGTCCATGGCGGACAGCGAAGTGCAACAGGAAACCAATCTGGGCGTGGCCGCCACCATTCTTGAGCGCCGCATTTCCGGTTCCGTGCTGACCTGGAACGAAGAAGGCGCCATCGCCTCCTTCCAGAGCTGGGCCATCCCTCCCTTTTACGACACCGAAGTGATCGACTCGGTGACCCGTGTCACCAAGCAGGACGCGGCCATCTATGTCGCCGACTCAGCAACCGGTGACATGGTGGCCAAGACGACGAGCCTGATGGCCGATGCGCAGACCCGCGCCGTGGGCGGAACGTTGGCGGCCGATAGCGATGTCGTCACCCGGCTCAATGCCGGCGAAATGGTGCTGGGCCGGGTGAATATTGACGGGGTCGAATATTACTCTGCGCTGCAGCCGATCCAGAAGACCAATGGCGAAGTGATGGGTGCGATCTTTGTGGGCACGCCCATGGCCAGGGTGGAAGCGGCAGCCAATGCCGTGCTGGGACTGATCGGTGTGGTTGGCGGTGCCGCCGTGGTCGCGTTCGGTGCCATTGGCTTTGTCACTTCGCGCCTGATTACCCGGCCGATCCCCAAGCTGGCCGCGACCATGGATGTGGTGGCCCAGGGCAATTACGAGGTCGATGTGCCCTATACCGACAAGGGCAACGAAGTGGGGGCCATGGCCCGCGCGGTGGAAGTGTTCCGCGAGAACGGCCTGCGCGTCAGCCAGATGACCGAGGCCGAGGCCGCGCGTATCGTGGCGGACGAAGAAAAGCGCCGTCAGATGATGACCGAATTGCAGGCCGCGTTCGGTGAAGTGGTCGATGCTGCAGTCGCGGGCGACTTCACCAAGCGCGTGCATGCCGAGTTCCCTGATGCCGAGCTGAACAGCCTGGCGGGAAGTGTCAACAATCTGGTCGAGACCTTCGATCGCAGCGTGGAAGAAGTGGGCGAGGTGCTTGGCGCCATGGCCAATACCGACCTGACCCGCCGCATGACTGGAGAATATGAGGGGGCCTTCGCCAAGCTCAAATCCGACATCAATGCCGTGGGCGAGAAGCTGACCGAAGTGGTCATGCAGCTGCGCCGCACCTCGGGATCGCTCAAATCGGCGACCGGCGAAATTCTTTCGGGCGCCAATGACCTGTCCGAACGCACCACGAAGCAGGCCGCGACTATCGAGGAAACCTCGGCTGCCATGGAGCAGCTTGCCTCAACCGTGCTGAGCAATGCCGAGCGGGCCAAGCAGGCCAGCGCCAGCGCTTCACGGGTGACCCGCACCGCTGAAGAAGGCGGGCAGGTGATGGATGCAGCCAATGAGGCCATGGAGCGGATCACCGCCTCCTCGGCCAAGATCTCCAACATCATCGGCATGATCGACGATATCGCTTTCCAGACCAATCTTCTGGCGCTCAACGCTTCGGTGGAGGCAGCGCGCGCCGGCGATGCCGGCAAGGGCTTTGCCGTGGTTGCGGTGGAAGTGCGGCGCCTGGCGCAGAGCGCCGCCAGCGCATCTTCCGATGTGAAGGCGCTGATCGAGCAGTCGAGCGGCGAGGTGACGACCGGCTCCAAGCTGGTGGGTGAAGCCGCCGGCAAGCTGGCCAGCATGCTCGAAGCGATCCGCGAAAACACCCAGTCGCTTGAAGCCATTGCCCGGGACAGCGCCGAACAGGCCACCTCGATCGAGGAAGTGACCGCGGCCGTGCGGACCATGGACGAGATGACCCAGCACAATGCGGCCCTGGTGGAAGAGACCAATGCGGCAATCGAGCAGACCGAGGCCCAGGCGACCGAGCTCGACCGGATCGTGGACATCTTCGCCATCGACCAGAGCGGCATCGACTTGATGAGTGCCCCGGCAACCGCTCCGCGACAGGACCGTCCGGCGCCGGCCAGGGCGACCCAGAAGGCCGCCAAGGTCTATCTCAGCCAGGGCAATGCGGCCATTGCGGCCGATTGGGACGAATTTTAAACCACTCGCATTGAACAATAATAAGCGGCCCGCCCAGTGCGGGCCGCAAACATTTGTTATCCTCAATAATCGGTTAAGCCCATTCTCCTAGGATATTTCCCAATAGAGGCGCCGGTTCCGCGGGGGAGCCGGACCCATATCCATAAGGGCCTGGCACATGTGCAAAACAATCAAGCGCTTCCTGGGCAATATCAAGATGACCACCGCCGTTGCAGCATTGGTCATCTGCACGGTCATCGTTTCGGTGAGTTGTGTGTCCGTTGGCATTTATCTGAGCCTGACCTCATCGATGTCTGACTCGGCGATGACGCAACAGGTCGCCAATTTGAAGGCTGCGGCGACGATCCTCGAATCGAACTTGCCGGGAACCGAGGTGAACTGGGCCGAGGACGGCGATCTTGCGTCTGTGCAGGTCTGGAGCATGCCGCGGCGTTTCATCGATCATGCTCTGGTGGATTCCATCGCCAGGGTGACGGGAGAGCAGGCGACTATCTTTGGGTGGGACGAAGCTGCGCAGGATTTCGTGCGCATGACGACCACGATCGAGGACGAAGCCGGCGAGCGGGTCGTGGGAACACCGCTCGGGCGTGGTGGGGCGGTGTTTGCCAAGATAATGAACAATGAGGCTTTCTTTGGCGAAGCCAATATCTTGGGCGAAGCCTATTTCACGGCCTATTATCCAGTAGTGGACAAGGACGGCAACGTTACTGGCATCTTGTTCGTGGGTAGTGGCAAGGCAGCATTCGAAGAGACGATCTACGAGGCGCTCAATGTTCTTCTGGTTGTCGGCCTGATTGCGCTGGTCGGGCTGGGCGCGGTGGGCTATGCGTTGTCGCGGTTGATGATGTCGCCCATCCCGAAGCTGGCCGGCACGATGGATGTTGTGGCCCAGGGCAATTACGATATCGACGTGCCTTTTACCGATAAGGGTAATGAAGTGGGCGCCATGGCGCGCGCCGTCGAGGTCTTCCGCGAAAATGGTCTCAAGGTCAGCCAGATGACCGATGAGGAACGCGCAGCGGCCGAGCGCCGGCGTATCGAGCGTACCGACATGATGGTCGCCCTGCAGGCAGCTTTCGGTGAAGTGGTGGATGCTGCGATCGCAGGCGACTTCACCAAGCGCGTGCATGCGCAATTTCCTGATGCCGAGCTCAATGGCCTGGCCGGCAGCGTCAACAGCCTGGTGGAAACAGTCGAACGCGGTCTGAGTGAAACTGGCCAGGTGCTTGCGGGACTGGCCGAGGCCGATCTTACTCAGCGCATGGAAGGGGAGTATCAGGGCGCCTTTGCCAAGCTCAAGGCCGATACCAATGCGGTGGCCGAGAAGCTCAGTGACGTGATCGGCGAGGTGCGCGTCACGTCGCGCGCCCTCAAGGTCGCCACCGGCGAAATCCTTTCGGGCGCAAACGATCTCTCGGAACGCACCACAAAGCAGGCAGCGACCATCGAGGAAACGTCCGCAGCCATGGAACAGCTCGCTGGCACCGTGGCCGAGAATGCCCGGATGGCAGAGGACGCCAATCAGTCGGCAACGACTGTTTCCGCCGATGCCGCGCGCAATGGCGAAGTCATGGACAAGGCCAATGCAGCGATGGAGCGGATCACTCAGTCCTCGGCCAAGATTTCCAACATTATCGGCATGATCGACGACATTGCCTTCCAGACCAATCTGCTGGCGCTCAACGCCTCGGTGGAAGCGGCACGCGCCGGCGAGGCGGGCAAGGGCTTTGCCGTGGTGGCCGTTGAAGTGCGCCGCCTGGCCCAGAGCGCAGCGGAAGCCTCCTCGGAGGTCAAGGCGTTGATCGAGGCCAGTGCCAATGAGGTCAAATCCGGATCGGATCTGGTCTCCAGCGCGGCCACGCAACTGCGCGACATGCTTGGCGCGGTCAACAAAAATGCGGGGCTGATGGAGGCCATTGCCAAGGCCAGCCAGACGCAGGCGTCGGCGATCGACGAGGTTAGCGTTGCCGTTCGGACGCTGGACGAGATGACCCAGCACAATGCAGCTCTGGTCGAACAGACCAATGCCGCCATTGAGCAGACCGAGGCCCAGGCCAGTGAACTCGACCGGATCGTAGCGGTGTTCAGGACAGATGCTGCCGAGGACGGGGTCAGCCTGGCGCCAATTGCGCACAGGACCGCACGAGCCGCCGCGCCGCGGCCGAATCCGGCGAGGAAGGTGCAGCAGGCCGCCAGCGCCTATCTCAGCCAGGGCAATGCCGCCATCTCGGCTGACTGGGACGAGTTCTAGACAAAGCCGACAAACGACATGATCTCGGCCGGTGTCCAGTAATGGATGCCGGCCTTCTTGCTTCGAGGAAAAAATGTTCCAATTATTTCGCGCCGTCGTGGCCTGGTCTGGTGTATTTATTGGTATATTTCCGTATTAAATCTCTTCAGATCACCAGACTCTGCGCGGTGTGTAGTACAACTTACTCCAAAATTTCAATATGGGGTGATCCAGTACAGATCAACAAATGATCTTGTTAACTTTGTGGTCGCAGCCTTGAAGTCGAGGCCACCCCGTGGGGTTCGGGTGGCGGGGGTTGAGAGGCAGGCATGGTTGAGATCTCCTTTGGCAGCAGCCATCGTGACAATGCGGCAAAGGTTGCGGCTATCTCGCGCAGTCAGGCGGTGATCGAATTCGCGCTCGATGGCACGATCATCACGGCCAACGAAAATTTCCTCAGCGCTATGGGCTATGGACTGGATGAGGTCGTGGGCCGGCACCATGCCATGTTCTGCGATCCCGACTATGCCAAGAGCGCGGACTACCAGAGTTTCTGGGCCGATCTGGCCAAGGGGCAGTTCAAGTCGGCGGCCTTTCAGCGTTTTGCCAAAGGTGGCCGGGAAATCTGGATCCAGGCCAGCTACAATCCGGTGTTCGATCATGCGGGCAGACCGGTCAAGGTCATCAAGTTCGCCACCGACATTACCGAGCAGACGCAGCGATCGGCCGATTTGGCGGCGCAGATCGAAGCCATTTCCCGGGTACAGGCCGTGATTGCCTTCAAGCTCGATGGCACCATCATTGAGGCAAACGAGAATTTCCTGACCACGGTTGGCTACCGGCTCGAAGAGATCGTGGGGCAGCATCACGCCATGTTCTGCGACCCGGATTATGCCCGCTCCAGCGAATATGCCCAGTTCTGGGAACGGCTGCGGGCCGGCCAGTATGAGGCCGCCGAGTTCCAGCGCTTCGGCAAGAATGGCAAGGAAATTTGGATCCAGGCGAGCTATAATCCGGTGCTCGACGCCGCCGGGCGGGTGGTCAAGGTGGTCAAGTTCGCCACCGATATCACCGAGCGCAAGCGGGCCGAAGGGATCATCGCCGAACTGACCTCGAGCCTGGCGCGCATGGCCAAGGGAGACCTTGGCTGCCGCATAGAGCACCAGTTCACGGGCCAGTACGAGCAACTGCGCCTGGCCTTCAATTCCTCGCTCGAGCAGCTTGAGGATATTGTCTCGGGGCTGCGCCACGCCTCCGGCGCGTTGCGCACGGCCACCGCAGAGATCCTGTCCGGGGCCAATGATCTCTCGAGCCGGACCACCAAGCAGGCCGCCACAATCGAGGAAACCTCGGCGGCGGTGGAGCAGTTGTCGAGCGCGGTGGCGGACAATGCCAAGCGCGCGTCCATGGCCAGCGAGAAGGCGCGCGCGGTGTCGCAAAACGCCACCGAGGGCGGGGAGGTGATGCATGACGCCACGCAGGCCATGACCGCCATCGAGACCTCGTCGGGCAAGATCTCCAATATCATCGGCATGATCGACGACATCGCCTTTCAGACCAATCTCCTGGCCCTCAACGCTTCGGTTGAAGCAGCCCGGGCCGGTGACGCCGGCAAGGGCTTTGCGGTGGTTGCGGTGGAAGTGCGGCGCCTGGCGCAGAGCGCGGCCAGCGCCTCCTCGGACGTCAAGGCGCTGATTGAGGCCAGCGCAGGGGAGGTGCGTAGTGGGGCACAACTGGTCAACCGTGCCGCCGAGCGCCTGCAGGACATTCTTGTCGGAGCGGAGGAAAGCGCAACCCTGATCGACGCCATTGCCACCGCCAACCGCGACCAGTCCGGTGCGCTCGAAGAAGTGGCTGTGGCCGTCCGGCAGATGGATGAGATGACCCAGCACAATGCAGCTCTGGTGGAACAGACCAATGCCGCCATCGAGCAGACCGAGGCCCAGGCCGGTGAATTGGACCGGATTGTGGCCGTGTTCCGCAGCGGGCAGCCTGCAGCGATGCCCGAGCCGGCGCGCCCAGCGGCGCCGCGCCTGCTCAAGGTGGCGGGCGGAGACTGGATGGAGGCCTAGCGAAAGGCCCTGCGCATGCCACGCGATAACCGATCCTTTACCATGAATGGCTAGGTTTTTCGTGACAATGATCCAGATCAAGATTTGGGAATCTCGATTGGCACAGAACGTCACAGACCCCAATCTGGAAACCCTTGCCATGACCTCCAATACCGCCGACCTTCTCCAGTCCCGTCTCGACTTTATCGGTCTTGATGAAGATGCGCGGGGCAGCGTCGCCCGCGCCCAGCCGCTGATCGAGGCTCATCTTGAACCGGCGCTGACCCGGTTTTACGCCAAGATCGCCGAGGTGCCGGCCGTAGCCCGCTTCTTTGATGGCAAGCCACAGATGGATCGGGCCAAGTCCAAGCAGCTCGGCCATTGGTCGGCCATTGCGACGGGGCAGTTGGATCAGGCCTATATGGAGGCCAGCAGCAAGGTGGGCCTCCGCCATGCCAAGATCGGGCTGGAGCCGCGCTGGCATATCGGTGGCTATGGCGTGATCATGGAAACGCTGGTGCGCGGACTGGTGCACGACACCATGGCGGCAGCGCTCGAGCCGGAAAAAAGCCGTTTCGGCCGTTCCGTGCCGCGCAAGGCCGAGGCCGTGCTGGCTGATGCTGATGCCATGGCCGACATGCTGGTGGCGGTACTGAAATCCATGCTGCTCGATGTCGACATCGGCGTTTCTGCCTATTTCGACAAGCTGACCGCTGATGCCCGAGAGGCCGATGACGCGGCGCGCGCAAAAATCGACAAGGCCGTCGCCGCGACCGGGGCGGTGCTCCGCGATGTGGCCCAGGGCAATCTCACCAGCCGGGTGACCGAGGCCCTCGACCCCGAATTCGACCAGATCAAGCAGGACACCAATGCGGTGGCCGAACGGCTGACCGAGATCGTCGGGCAATTGCAGCAGACTTCCCGCTCGCTCAAGACAGCGACGGGAGAAATTCTGTCCGGCGCCAATGATCTGGCCGACCGCACCACGCGGCAGGCGGCGACCATTGAGCAGACCTCCGCGTCGGTCGAGCAGCTGTCCACGGCCGTGGTGGAAAACGCCAAGCGGGCAGCAACCGCCAGCGACACGGCCCGTCAATTGTCGCGCAGCGCGACTGAGGGTGGCGCAGTGATGGGGGAGGCCAATCAAGCCATGAGCGCCATCGAAACCTCGTCGGGCAAGATCTCCAACATTATCGGCATGATCGACGACATCGCCTTCCAGACCAATCTGCTGGCCCTCAACGCCTCGGTGGAAGCGGCCCGGGCTGGCGAGGCCGGCAAGGGCTTTGCCGTGGTCGCTGTGGAAGTGCGCCGCCTGGCGCAGAGCGCCGCCCAGGCCTCCAGCGACGTCAAGCAGTTGATCGATGCCAGCGCCGGCGAGGTGCGAAACGGTACCCAATTGGTGGCGCGCGCCGCCGAGACGCTGCTCGACATTCAGACCCGCGCCGAGGAAAGCGCGGGGCTGATCGACACCATTGCCCGGGCCAATAGCGAGCAGTCTCAGGCGCTTGAAGAAGTCACGGTGGCCGTGCGGACCATGGACGAGATGACCCAGCACAATGCGGCGTTGGTGGAAGAAACCAATGCAGCCATCGAACAGACCGAGGCGCAGGCCAGCGAGCTCGACCGGATCGTGGATGTTTTTCGGGTCGAGGACACCGCAAAACCGTTGAAACGGCCGCAGGCGCCGTCCAAGCCTGCGCCCGCAATGCGCCCGGCACCCCGCAGCGCCGGTAATACAGCGCTGGCGACCGACTGGACGCAGTTCTAGTATCGTCTTGCCGGCGATGCCATGCGGCCGGGCTACTGACGCAAGCTGACAGGACGGCGGGAGAGGAAGGCGTGCGGCGGATGGTTCCGCCTCGTCAGACCCTTGGAGTGCGTCATGCAGATTCTTGAACTCGTCACCTTTCGCCTCGCGATCCCCGATCGTCAGGCCTTCCTCGCTGCCAACGATACTGTAAGCAGCTGGGCCCAGCGGCAGCCCGGTTTTGTCAGCCGAACTTTGAGCGAAGGCGAGGACGGGCAATGGATCGACATGGTGGTATGGGCCAGCGACGTAGATGCAAGAACCGCGGCAGCTGAGATGAGCCGGATCATGCAGGACTTTGACGCCATGATGATGATTGACCCTGGCAGCGTCGTCATGCGCCACAGCGCTGTTCGTCTGGCCGCCTGATGATCAGCCAGAGCGAGCTTGACGCCATTCTGGCCCAGCAACCGGAATCTGTAAGACAGCTGTGCCGCCAAGTGGTCCGGCTGCTGGCGAACGTTGCGGGTCTGACCGGAAGCGTCAAGCTCGGCTGGCGGTCAGTCAATTTCCGGCATGAAGTCGCCGGACTGGTTTGTGCCGTCTTTCCCCATGATGATCGGGTGGCGATCTACTTCGAGAATGGCAGACAGCTCGAGGATCGTGATGGTCTGCTTGAGGGCAGCCATTTGAAGAAGGGCCGTTTTCTGCGGCTTTATCCCGGCGAGCCGGTGCCTGAAACGGCAATTGTGATGTTGGTGGCCGAAGCCGTAGCACTCAAGCTCTAGCAGTATAAGTAGATCCCGATAGGGATTTGTTAACCACGATGTTTACCCCGCCGGGGTCTGATCGGCGCTGACGAACAGCGCGGCCAGACGAGGGCGGGGATGCAGGACACATTTGAGCAAAGGCTTGCATTTGTCGGGCTCGACAAGGATGTGGAGGCCCGGCTGGCGCCAATTGCGGATCTGGTCGAGCGCCATGTCGAAGTCGCCGTTGAGCGCTTCACCGCGCAGGTGGCGACGAGCCCCAGCGCCGCGCGCTTTCTTTATGGCCGCGATCGTCTTGACAGCAATGGCGAAGGCCTGGCCGAGCACTGGCGGGCGCTGGCCGGGGGGCGGTTCGATGCGGGCTTTGCCGAAGCGTCGCGGCGCATGGGGCTGCGCCACGCCCGGATCGGGCTCGAACCGCGCTGGCATGTGGGTAGCTATGCCAGCCTTGTCGATGTCCTGGTCAAGGGTGTCATTCAGGACGGCATGGCTGCAGCGCTGCAGTCCCGGCGGGGTGCGCTGGGGCTGTTTGGCCGGTCGGACGAGGCGGGGGTCCAGCGGGTGGCCGAGGCGATTGCCGAAGGCCTAGCAACGCTTCTGGCCGGTGTGCTGCTCGACATCGATCTCAGCCTCTCGGGCTATATCGCCAAATTGCGGGAGGAAGGACTTCACAATGCCGAAGCGCAGCGCCAGCGCTTGCGCCAGGCCGTAAAGCAGGCCGGGCAGGCCCTGGAACTGGCCGCCGACGGCCAAAGGCATGAAGTTGCCGAGGCGCCGACAGACCCCGATCTGGCGCCGCTCTACGCGGGAGCCGAGCGGCTTGCCGACAAGGTGATGGCGCTTATCGCGGATCTCGAGGGGGCGAGCGCAACCATGCACCAGGTCGCTGGCAATGTGGCGACACACGCTGCAGCGCTGACCAATGCGCGGGATGAGCAAGAGCAGATGGGTGTGGCGCTGGCCGACGAACTGGCCGGGCAGGCGCCGCTCGCTGAGCAACTTTGTGCGATCCTTGATGCGGCGGCGCGCCATAACAAGGCCGTGCAGCGCAAGGCGGCGGCGCTTGCAGCAGTGCACGCGGCGCAACAGGCCGATGCCGGGGTGCTAGATGGCTTTGCCGAACAGCTCGATGCCCTGCATCTGAGCGCGCAATTGCTGGCTGCCCAGAGGGAGGACGAGGCCGTGCGTACCTTGTCTGCGGGTCTGGGCCGCCTGTCCGGCCAGTGTCGGGCGCTTCGCGTGCAGTCGGGCGGCCGGCAGGATGAAATGACCCGCAGCGTCGCCGCCCTGCAGGCGGCGCTGGAGCGTCTGAACGGTACGGCAGCCGAGGATCCGGTGTCTATCGCTCCCGCTGCCAAGGCAGCGCGAGCGCAGCTTGCCGCTCTTGAGGCGATGGCCGCGCAAGCGCGTGGGCTCAGCGCTGCGCTGCAGGAAGATTGGGAAAAGAGCCAGACGGCGCGGGAGGGTGTGCGAGACGCTCTGCTGGCAACGGGGGCCTTTGCTGACCTGGCGGCTGCCTTTGCGCCCGATGCAACGCCAGCAGAGCAGACCGTGGCCTTCCCCGATCACGACCAGACCGCGCTGGCCGCTCACTGGCATGCAGGATAGCTGCCCCCTCCATTGCCCTTTTGCGCTTTGGCGGGCATGAAGACGCCAGCGGAATTCAACAAGGGCATTTGCAATGGCGCGCATCGGTCTGGTGGCTCACGACGACAAGAAGGACGATCTTTGCCGCTGGGCCGAAGCGCATAAGGACAAGCTGGTACAGCACGAGCTCTGGGGCACCGGCACCACTGGCAGCCGGATCACCGCGGCCACCGGGCTTGCCGTCAGCCTGCTCAAAAGCGGCCCGCTGGGTGGCGATCAGCAGCTTGGAGCCATGATCTGCGAGGGGCGGCTGGATGTGCTGATCTTCTTCATCGACCCGCTCTCGGCGCAGCCGCATGATGTGGACGTCAAGGCGCTGACGCGCCTGGCCACGCTTTATGATGTGCCCCTGGCCAACAACAAATCCACAGCAGACGCCGTATTGGCGGCGGTCTGAGGGTTATCAGAAGGTTGATATTGCCGCGCTCTTGTGAGCAGATGCCCCAAAATTGCCCGGATTGAACCGGGCGCACAGGCATTCAGGAAACCGGGGCTAAATTCGACTTGTCCTCAGACTTGGTTATCGACGTTCGCAACGTCTCGAAACATTTCGGCGGCCTCACCGCCGTCAACAATTGCTCGCTCTCGGTCCGGCGCGGCTCGATCACCGGGCTGATCGGCCCCAATGGCGCGGGCAAATCCACGCTGTTCAACATGGTGGCCGGCAATATCGTGCCCGATGAGGGCCAGGTGATCTTCGATGGCGAAGACGTCACCGGCCTGCCGCCGCACCGTCTGTTCCGCATCGGCATGCTGCGCACCTTCCAGATCGCGCATGAATTTTCGCAGATGACGGCGCTGGAAAACCTGATGATGGTGCCGGGCGACCAGCCGGGGGAGCACCTGATCGATACCTGGTTCCGGCCTGGCCTGGTCAGGAGCCGCGAGACTGAGGTGCGCAAGAAGGCGCTCGACGTCATCGATTTTCTCAAGCTCGGCCATGTGCGCGACGAGCTGGCCGGCAATCTCTCGGGCGGGCAGAAGAAACTGCTCGAGCTGGGCCGCACCATGATGGTCGATGCCAAAGTGGTGTTGCTCGATGAGGTGGCCGCGGGCGTCAACAAGACCCTTCTCAACGATCTGGCATCCAATATCGAGCGCATGAACCGCGAGCTGGGCTACACCTTCTTTGTCATTGAACACGACATGGATCTGATCGGACGGCTCTGCGATCCGGTCATCGTGATGGCGCAGGGCGAAAAGATCGCCGAGGGCCCCATGGCCGAAATCCGCGCCAATCCGGCCATCGTCGAAGCCTATTTCGGCACCCCTGTGGAGGCCGAATAGATGGCACTCATTGAACTCAAGCACGTCGTGGGTGGCTATGGCGGTGCGCCCATTCTCAATGGCGTCAACATGGCCATCGACAAGAGCGATATCGGGGTCATTGTCGGTCCCAATGGCGCGGGCAAGTCGACCACGCTCAAGGCCATCTTCGGCCTGCTCAAGGTTACTGGCGGCACCATCGATTTCGGCGGCGAGAATGTCGCCAATTCATTGCCCGACAAGCTGGTGCCCAAGGGCCTCTCCTTCGTGCCGCAGGAAAAGAACGTCTTCACCTCGATGAGTGTTGAAGAGAACCTGGAAATGGGCGCCTTTACCCGCACCGACGACTTCTCTGACACCATGGCCTGGGTCTATGCCATGTTCCCGGTGTTGGCCGAAAAGCGGCGCCAGCCGGCGGGCGAACTCTCCGGCGGGCAACGCCAGATGGTGGCCATGGGCCGGGCGCTGATGAGCCGCCCCAAGCTCCTGATGCTGGACGAACCCTCTGCCGGCCTGTCGCCGCGCTATGTCATTGAAATTTTCCAGACCATCCAGCGTGTCAACGAAGAGGGCGTGGGCATTCTCATGGTCGAGCAGAATGCGCGCCAGGCCCTGGCCTTTGCGTCCAAAGGGTTTGTTCTCGCGGGCGGGCAGAACCGTTATACCGGCACCGGGGCGGAGCTCATCGCCGACCCCGAAGTCGCCAAGTCTTTCCTCGGGGGCTGAGCCGTGACCGAAATCATTTTCTTTATCAATCAGGTGGTGATTTCCGGCCTGGTTCTGGGCTGCATCTATGCGTTGGGCGCCATCGGCATCACGCTGATCTTCGGCATTCTACGCTTTGCCCATTTCGCTCATTCCGAGCTGATGACCGGCGGCGCCTTCATTGCCTTCCTGCTCGCCTCGGCCTTTGCCGCTTGGGGCATTGCGACGCCGATCCCGACGGGTTTTGTGGTGCTGCCTTTGGCCATGGTGCTGGCCGCCATTCTGGCGCTGGGCATCGACAAGGGCTTTTATGCCCCCCTGCGCAAACGCGGCGCCAGGCCGGTGACGCTGCTGATCGCCTCGATTGGCGTGACGCTGATGATCCAGGGTCTGATCCGCCTGTTCTTTGGGGCCGGTTCCTATTCTTTCTTCGAGAATGAACCCAAGGAAATCTTCCGCATCGACACCTCGGCCATCGGCTCGACCCGCCCGCTGGTGATCACCGAGCCGCAAGTGCTGATGATCGTTGTGACCCTGGCATCGGTGGTGGCGCTGCACTTCTTCCTTACCCGCTCGCGGCTGGGCAAGGCGATGCGGGCCATGGCCGACAATGCCGACCTGGCACAGGTCTCGGGCATCAATACCGCGCTGGTGGTGCGGGTGACCTGGGTGATTGCCGGGGCGCTGGCCTGCATGGCTGGCACCATGCTGGCGCTCGACGTGACGCTCAAGCCGGATCTGGCGTTTAACATCATCCTGCCCATCTTTGCCGCTGCCATTGTCGGCGGGCTGGGCCAGGCCTATGGCGCCATTGCCGGGGGGCTGCTGATCGGCTTTGCCGAAACGCTGGCCGTGTTCAACTGGACCATGCTGTTCCGGCCGCTCAACGCCATTCTGCCTGACTGGCTGCAATTGCCGGCCCAATTGGCGCTGGTGCCCACAGAATACAAGCTCACCGTGGCCTTCGTCATTCTCGTCGTGACCCTGCTTGTCCGGCCCACCGGTATCTTCAAGGGAGCCTCGTCATGATTCAGCGTTCCCTCGCTCTGTTTGGCGGCCTGTTCGTCCTCATCCTGGTCATCGGCTGGGTCATGGGGCTGCCCTTCACCTCATCGCGTCTTGTCGAGGCGGCCGCTTATGCGCTGATCGCGCTCGGGCTCAATATTCAGTGGGGCTATGGCGGGCTGTTCAATTTCGGCATCATGGGCTTCCTGATGGTGGGCGGCGCGGCCGTCACCTTTATCTCCTTCCCGGTCAATCCCGAGTTCTGGGGCTCGGATGGTCCCATGATGCTGGGCCGGGCGCTCTTTGCCTTTGCAATCGGCGCGCTGATTGTCTTGGCAGCACGGCAAGCGCATCGCATCGGCATCACCGGCAAGTGGAAAGGCGCGCTGACCGTGCTCGCCTGGTTCGTTGCCTATGTGCTCTATCGCAGCCAGCTCGATCCGGCGGCGGCCTATATCGAAAGCGCCGGTGGCGGCTGGGTCGGGGGGCTGGGCGCCCATCCGGTGCTGGGCTGGCTGTTCGGCGGTGTGCTGGCGGCTGGCATCGCCTATATCGTGGGCAAGATCTGCCTTGGCCTGCGTACCGACTATCTGGCCATTGCCACGATCGGTATTTCCGAAATCATCCGTGCCCTGATCAAGAACATGGATTGGCTGACCCGCGGCACGCTGACCGTCTCGCCCATTCCCTGGCCGACGCCATTACCGCAGGACTATCAGGCCGGCGGCATGGATATTGCCAGCTCGCTGATCGCAGCCCGCGCCGGCTACCTGGTGCTGGCGCTGGTTGTTCTGGCCATTGTCATGTGGCTGATCAGCCGCGCCTATTCCGGGCCATGGGGCCGGATGATGCGCGCCATTCGCGACAACCACATCGCGGCCTCCTCCATGGGCAAGAATGTCACTGCACGCCAGCTCGAAATCTTCGTCTTCGGCTCGGTGCTGATGGGCATTGGCGGGGCCATGCTGGTCAGCTTCGTGCAAATCTTTGATCCCTCCAGCTACCAGCCGATCAATCACACCTTCCTGATCTGGGTCATGGTCATTGTCGGCGGTGCCGGCAATAATTGGGGCGCGCTGTTCGGTGCGGTCTTGCTCTGGCTGGTCTGGGTGGTGTCCGAACCGCTCTCCAAGGCCGTGTTCGACTTTGTCAGCTATTGGTCGACCAATGCCGGTTGGGGCGCCATTCCCGAAATCGAGGCCCGCTCGGCGCAGATGCGCGTCTTCGTGCTGGGACTGGTGATCACCATAGCATTGCGCTTCGCCCCGAAGGGCCTGATCCCGGAAGTGGTCAAGCGGGAGGGGTAGGTTCACGCCTGGCGGAGATCCAAAACCACTCGGTGGGCAGCGCGTCATAGCCGCTACCCAACTTCGTTTTGAGGGTAATATCGGTCCAGCCGGCTGCTCGATAGGCAGCATCGAGCGCTTCGGCCGACGGGTAATTGTAGTAGCGCCCCAACTGGTCGCGGCCTTCGCCGGCTCCCCCCTTGAAGCTGGCCACAAAGATCCCGCCTGGCCGAAGGGCCCGCCGCACGCGGGCGAGGATGTCGGGCAGGGACGCTGCCTCGACATGCAGCAGGCAGGCGCAGGCCCAGACGCCGTCATAGCCGGCTTCTGCCTCCAAATCGTCAAATAACATCAGGCGGGCCGCGCCCCCAATCCGCTTCTGTGCCTCGGCCATCAGCGCCGGCGTGCCGTCGGTGGCATCAACGTCAAATCCCAGCGCCAACATATGCGCCGCATCCATGCCATTGCCGCAACCCAGCTCGAGAACGCGGGCGCCCTTGGACAAGGCGGCCAGAAAGGCGTCGAGCTGCCCGCCACTCGGTCGCGTTCGGTGCAGCGCATAGGCGGCGGCATGGTCGGCGTAGAAGCGCAGGGTTTCGTCGTCTGTCATTTTCGCCTCAAGGAAAAGGCCCGGGATCGCTCCCGGGCCTCTGGTCTATCAGCATTCGTGCCCTGCGCGCACAGCGCTTCGGGCCTCGGCTTCTCAAAAGCCTCCACCGGAGGCTCCTGCCGGCGCTCTGCGCCGGATGAAGCCGAATTAGTCAATCAGACCCTTCTCGACGAAGGAACCGCCTTCGACGGCCAGTTCGACGATGATGCCGTCAACGTCGCCAACTTCGTCGAAGTCCAGCGAACCGCCAGCACCTTCATAGTTGATGTCGGTACCGGCTGCGATCAGTTCCTTGGCCTTGGCCCATTCACCCGGACGGATGATTTCGCCCGGAGCCGAAGCCACGTCCCGCAGGGCGGCCGAGAGGCCGTCGCGCGAGGCCGAACCGTTCTTCTCAATGGCAAGAGCCATCAGGAAGGCGGCATCATAAGCCTGCGGGGCATAGGTGGCATTGGCCTGGAAGCTGTCGCTGGCAAAACCATTGTAGATATCGACCGATTCACCGCTCGGTGCACCGGCGCGGGTGGCGATCATGCCTTCGACGGCCGCAGCGTCAATGCCGTTGAGCAGGTCGTCGCCAACCATGCCGTCACCGCCGACATAGGTGGTGAAGTTGCCGCTCTCGACAGCCTGCCGCAGGATGGTGTTGCCCGAAGCATTTGCATAGGCCAGAACGACCAGGTTCTGGCTGGCCACCAGGTTGCCCAGCTCGGCGCGGTAGTCGGCCTTGCCTTCTTCATGGGCCAGGTTAGCAGCCACGGTGCCACCGCCAGCCTCATAGGCGGCGGCGAGCGCATCGGCAAAACCCTTGCCGTAGTCGTTGTTTACATAGGTGATGGCGACGTCGTTGATACCCTTGGCGAGCAGCAGGTTGGCCAGTTTTACGCCCTGTAGAGCGTCGGACGGCGTGGTGCGATAAACCAGGTCATTGTCTTCCAGCGTGGTCAGCGCCGGGGCCGAAGATGCCGGCGAGATGAAGACCACGTTGCCGCTCAGGCCCGAGCCGTTGAAGGCGCCAATGGTTTCGCCGGTGCACAGGGCACCCACCACACCAGTGACGTTGTCGGAATTGATCAGGCGGTCGGCGGCGGCAGCGGCAGCGGTGGCGTCACAGGCCCCGTCAGCCGAGAGGATGGCAAGCTCACCACCCAGAATGCCGCCCTGCTCATTGACCTGGTTCACCACCAGTTCGGCGCCGGCAAAGATCGGCGGGGTCAGGGATTCGATCGGGCCGGTGAAGCCGCCGATAAAACCGATGGTGGCGCCGCTGTCCTGGGCCAGGGCCGGAGCGGCGATGGTCAGGGTGGTGGCGGCGACCGCCAGGGTCAGGGTTTTCTTTAACATGGACGTCCCTCTGTTTGATGTTGCGCGCCGGGTGGCCTTGCTGGCCTCGCTTCTTGCGGCGCGTCAACGGTCAAGGGGGGCGCGTTGGGCGCCCCGCTGGTGGGGACTGTTGCACACTCTTGACCGCCATGTCACCGGGGTTTGCGCGCCAATTCCATGAGCCGTTGCGGTTGCTTAACGGGCCTCGCGCAGGCAAGACTGTCGTTCCGTCCGAAAGCGGTCGCCAGGAAGCCAGAATGCCCCATCTTTGCCGTGTCATCGCCATATTGGGTCTGGTGCTGATGGTGCAACCGGCCAGGGCACAGTTCGAGGTGCTCGATACTGCGCAGGATGCAGTGGGATCGGATGCTGCCGGCCAGGAGATGGTGGACGCGAACGCGCCGGTTCCGATCTGCGGCACCCGGCCGCTGTCGATTGCCCGGATGAGCTGGCCGTCCGCAGCGCTGCTGGCAGAAATTCACGCGCGCATCCTGGCCGCCGAATTCGATTGCGCGGTACGGGTCGTGCAGGGTGACCAGGCCGCCACGGCTTCTTCGATGAGCTCGATCGGTCAGCCACAGGTGGCCCCTGAGCTCTGGATCAACCGCATAGCCGATCTTTGGAATGGGGCCATGGAAGGCCAGATGGTCCGCAGTGCCGCGCCCAGTTTTACCTCCAGCCAGTTCGAGGGCTGGTACATGCCGGCAGCGCTGGCGGGAAGTTTCAGCGCGGCGCCCACCGCCGCAAGCCTGGCCGAAGCACTGCGACTGTTAAGCCCGGACGGGGCTGTGCGCTTCATTTCCTGTCCGCTCGACTGGGCCTGCTCGGTTATCAATCGCAATCTGGTTGCAGCGCATGGGCTGAGTGGTTTGGTCGAGATCGTGGAGCCGGCCAACCGGCTGGACATGGACCGGCTGATTGCCGAGGCGCTGAACCGGCGCGAACCGTTCCTGTTCTATTACTGGCAGCCCAATGCCATTCTTGCCCAGCTCGATTTCACCGCCATCGACATGGGCGCCTATGACGAGGCCGCCGCCCAGTGCCTCGCCGAGCGCGATTGCGCCGACCCCCAGCCATCGGCCTTTCCCAGCGATAGTGTGGTGATCGGGCTGGTCGAGCGCGTCTTTACCGAGACGCCCGAGATTGCCCGCTATTTCCAGCGGGCCAGCCTGCCGCTCGAAGAGATGAACGGCCTATTGGCCCAGCTCAATGCGCCCGGTGCCACCATAGAGGCGGTAGCCGACCGCTTCGTGGCAGAAAGAGGCGATTTGTGGCGCGCCTGGATAGACACATCCTTGTGAGGTGCCCGATCTGCTCGATATTTTTTAGACTTGCACCAGTTAACATTCTACATGTTTGCTTCTTTAGCAATCAAGAAGAGTGGCGGTTTGAGTTTCGTTTCCACGTTAGTTAGTCTATTTTGCAAGAATATCGGCCATAGAATTTCTGTTATTGTCCAAATAGCGGGTGATTTGACACACAATTCTGCCATGATTAAGGTTTGCCGCATTCCATAACTGCAGGAGCAGACCTGATGATTTTGAAATCCGGTGGCGTAGCCGCCGCGATCGCTGTTGCCTTTTTGTCCGCTGGTAGCCTTCCGGCCATCGCACAGGATGCCGATGCCGCCCAATGCGGAACTGATCGCACCATCGACATTGCCGAGATGTCCTGGCCCTCCGCCGCAGCCCTGGCGCATATCCATGCGACGATCCTGGAAGAAGGATATGGCTGTGACGTGGAGATCGTTGCCGGCGACACCGTGCCGACCTCATCGTCCATGATGACCCGGGGTACGCCCGCCGTGGCGCCCGAGCTCTGGACCAGCGCCATTGAACAGCCTTGGGCCGAGGCCATTGAAGAGGGCACCGTCGAGCAGCTCAGCCTCGCTATCACCGATGGCACTGTGGAAGGCTGGTTCATCCCGCAATATGTGGTGGATGAGCATCCCGAGCTGACCACGGCGGAAGCCGTGATCGCACGCCCGGACCTGTTCGCCGATCCAGAGGAGCCCAGCAAGGGGCGTCTCTATTCCTGCCCGCCAGGCTGGGCCTGCGAAATCTCCACCTCGGCCCTGTTCGAAGCTTTCGGCATGGATGAGACCTGGAACCTGTTCTCGCCCGGATCGGGCGGTGCACTCGATGCCTCTATCGCGCGTGCCTTCACCCGCGAAGAGCCAATCCTGTTCTACTATTGGGGCCCGACCTCGATCCTGGGCAAGTTCCCTGCCGTCCAGCTCGAAATCGGTGAAGCCAATCAGGATATCTATGCCTGCAATACCGATCCTGATTGTACCGAACCGCCGCAGGTGACGGCCTACCCGTCCAGCCCTGCCGTGATCGGTGCGGCGGCCTGGGTTTCCGAAGAAGCCCCGGTTGTGGCCGACTACTTTGCCAAGGCGGGTCTGACCAATGCGCAGATCTCCGAGCTGCTGGTCTATGGTGACGAAAACCAGGCTGACGCTGAAGAGACTGCCGAGAACTTCCTCAAGACCAAGCAGGACGTCTGGACCGAATGGGTCCCGGCCGAAGTTGCCGAGAAGGTGCTTGCAGCGATTGGCTAAGACCAGTCCCTGATTTCGCAAATAGCGGTCGGGCCTGATGGCCCGGCCGCTTTGTGCGTTCGATCCCCAAACCAACCCCTTGCTGGCTTCGGGATCGCACGTCGATACCGCTTCTCTTTGCAAGAAAGAGCAAAAATGTTTCCAGAAATAATCGATACCCGCCCCTGGCGCCGGGCCATTGACGACAGTCTCAACTGGGTGGTGCGCAATTGGGGCGATGAGTTCGAGGCGGCAGCCTATCCGCTGCTGATGCTGCTCAACTTCATTGAAGATGTGCTGATCGCCACGCCCTGGTGGCTGATCATGGCCATTCTGGTCGGCATTGCGTGGCTGGCCACACGGCGCTGGCAATTGCCGGTGATCGTGCTGGTTTCCCTGCTGTTCCTGGGCATCATGGAATTGTGGGAAGACGCCATGACCACCATGGCGCTGATGATCGCCGCTACGATCACGGCAATTATCTTCTCCATTCCGCTCGGCGTCTGGATGAGCCGCTCGGCACGCGTGCGCCAGGTGGTCACGCCGCTGCTTGACCTGATGCAGACCATGCCCAGCTTCGTCTATCTCATCCCCACGGTGATGATCTTCGGCCCGGGCAAGATTCCGGCACTGATCGCTACGATCGTCTATGCGGCGCCGCCCCTGGTACGCTTGACCGATCTGGGCCTGCGCTCGGTCGATCCGGCGGTGATGGAGGCCAGCCGCGCTTTTGGCACCACGCCGAGCCAACGCCTGTTCGGCGTGCAGATTCCGCTCTCGCTGCCCACCATCCTGGCCGGGGTTAACCAGACCACGATGATGGCGCTGGCCATGGTGGTGATTGCCTCCATGATCGGTGCAGGTGGCCTGGGCTATCAGGTGTTGCAGGGTATTGGCCGGCTCGAGGTCAGCCGCGGCCTGTTCGCCGGTCTCGGCATTGTGGTCCTGGCCATTGTCTTTGACCGTATCACCCAGTCCTTCGGCAAGCAGCTCCAGGCCAAGATCGGCCTGGCGGAGACCCGTTAAGATGAATGAAATCAAGCTAGACACGGATCTCGCCATTCGCATGCGCGGGGTCACCAAGATCTTCGGCGACGATCCGCAAAGCGCCTTGGAATTGCTCCGCGCGGGCAAGACCAAGACCGAGGTGCAGGCCGAAACCAATCACGTGGTGGGGCTGGACAATGTCTCGCTCGACATCGCGCGTGGCCAGATCTTCGTGGTCATGGGCCTGTCCGGCTCGGGCAAGTCGACCCTGATCCGCCACGTCAACCGGTTGATCGAGCCGACCGCAGGCGAGATCATCGTGGATGGCACCGATGTGCTCAAGATGAGCCTGGAAGAGCTTCGGGCCTATCGCCGCAATTCGGTGGCCATGGTGTTCCAAAAGTTCGGCCTGCTGCCGCATCGCTCGGTCATCGACAATGTCGCCTATGGCCTGGAAGTGCGCGGCGTGCCCAGGGCCGAGCGGCTGGAGAAGGCCGCCAAGTGGATCGATACGGTGGGGCTGTCGGGCTATGAGCAGAGCCGGCCCCGCCAGCTCTCGGGCGGGCAGCAGCAGCGCGTCGGCTTGGCCCGTGCGCTGGCGCTCGACACCGACATCATCCTGATGGACGAAGCCTTTTCCGCGCTCGATCCGTTGATCCGTTCGGGCATGCAGGACCAGTTGATCGAACTGCAGAAAACGCTGGGCAAGACCATCCTGTTCATCACCCACGACTTCGACGAAGCGCTCAAGATCGCCGACCGCATCGCCGTGCTCAAGGACGGCGCCGTGCAGCAGGAGGGCAAGCCGGAGGATATTGTGCTCAAGCCCGCCAATGAGCACATCGAGGAGTTCGTGCGCGAGGTGAACAAGGCCCGCGCCATCCATGTCCGCACCATCATGGAGCGGGGCGAATTCGAGGCTTGCGAATTCACCGTGCCCGAAACGGCGCGCTGCGAGGATGTGCTGCCCTATTTTGCCGAGCACCAATGGGTGGGGGTCACCAATGAGCAGGGCACCCAGATTGGTCGCGTCACGGCCAAGCGCGTCATTGGCGCCCTTGCCCGCTATACGCCCGGTGTCAACGAGGGCTGACGCGTCAACGATTCGTTAAGTGTGTTCCAAGGGGCGGTCCGCCATGTCATCGATCTGTCGCAGACGATGGCTAGCGTGCCGCCCCTTCTGGCTTCAATAAAGAATTATTGTCATAATTTCAGCTATTTAGCTTTTTTTCAGACTTGCTGAACAATTCTCGCCGCGGCCGCTTCTTCTCCCGATCAGGTCCTGCTGCATGCGAATTCGTCCTGCCTTTGCCAATGTCAATGATGCCTATCACAGGCTGCGCCTGGCCGTAGGGCTGGTGGCTGGCCTGTTGGTCGTGCTCAGCCTTGTTTGCTTGGTCTCCGGGACGGCATTGCCCTATCTGATCGGCGCCATGGCGGTGCTGTCCGCGGCCATTCCTCTGATCATGTCGGTCGCGCACCGGCTGATGCGTCGGCGCCTTGCCGAGGCGGAAAGTGCCATGACCGCGCAGATCGACATGGCCCATCGCGACGCGCTGACCGGTACCTTCACCCGGTCCTATTTTCTTGGCGAGCTCAATGCGCGGGCACACCATGGCTCGCTCGGGGCGCTGGGCTATCTGCAGATCGACATGGACAATCTCAAGGTGCTCAATGACAGCGCCGGGCATGGCGCGGGTGATGCCGCCCTCAAGGCGCTGGTGCGCGACATGCAGGCGCTGATGCCAGGCGCCATTATCGGGCGGCTGGGCGGCGACGAATTCGGGGTGCTGATCCCTGGCCATGACAACAAGCCGGCGCTGTGCCGGCTGGGCGAGCAATTGCTGCGTCAGCTTGGACAGCCGCATAATATCGACGGGCGCATGACCCGGCTGTCGGCCACCATCGGGGTGGCGCTGGCCCCGCTCGACAGCGACGATCCGACCGAGCTGATCGCCATTGCCGATCTGGCGCTCTACAAGGGCAAGCAGACCGGCCGGGGCTGCGTCGTGCCCTTTGATCCGGACATGTTGGGGGATGAGCGGCATCGCCGTTTTGTCGAACGCGAATTGCGCGCCGCCATATTGATGGACGAGTTGGAGCTGCACTATCAGCCCGTTCTCGACTGTCAGACACGCCAGGTGCGCTCCTATGAGGCGCTGGTGCGCTGGCGGCACCAGGTGCGCGGCACCATTGCGCCGGGTCAGTTCATCGACGTGGCCGAACAGAGCAATCTGATCGACCGGCTGGGCGAATGGGTGCTGCGGCGGGCCTGCGCCGACCAGCGCCGCCTGGCCCATCCCGTGGCCATCAATGTCTCGCCCAAGCAATTGCGCCGCAGCGAATTTGCCGAGGCGTTTGCCGATATCCTGGTGGAGACAGGTACGTCCGTGACCGATATCATTGTCGAGATCACCGAGAATGCGCCGCTGATCGCGGGAAGCGTGGAAATGGAAACCCTGGCCGATTTGCGGGCCATGGGAGTGCGCATTGCCATTGATGATTTCGGCGCGGGCCATGCGAGCCTGCATTATCTGCGCGATTTCACCTTCGATATCATCAAGATCGACCGTGCCTATGTGTCCGAGTTCACCTCCAATCCGGTCAGTGCCATGATCGTGTCGGCAGTGTGCGATATTGCCCGCAGCCTCTCGCTGCAGGTGGTGGCCGAGGGCATAGAGACCGAAGAACAGGCGCAGGCGCTGACGGCCGCCGGCTGCACAGGCCTGCAGGGCTTCCATCTGGGCCGGCCGCAGCCGCTGACGCTCGACAAGGTGATCTGCGCTGCCTGAGGGGAAATCTGACAGGCTTGTGACAGCTTTGCGCCCGTGCCAGTTGCGTCACCGGTGGCCGCGTGGCTATAACGGGCCGTCGCAGCCTCTGGCTTATGGGAGTATCGAGCCTTGGAATTGAAGCGGATCAACGATCACGTCAGCGTCTCGGGTCAAATCCAGCCGGAAGACGTGAAAACGCTCAAGGATCTCGGCTTTACCGCCATCGTCAACAATCGCCCCGATGGAGAAGCGCCCGACCAGCCGGCCGGCGCCGAAATCGAGGCGGCTGCCAAGACAGCGGGGCTGGCCTATCATGCCATTCCGCTGGGCCGCGACGGCGTGAACCCGGAAATGGTTGCCCAGACCAAGGCCGTGCTTGAGGGGAGCGACGGCAAGGTGTTCTGTTTCTGCCGTTCGGGAACGCGCTCGACCACGTTGTGGGCGCTGAGCCAGGCCGGGGATGCTCCGGCCAGCCAGATCATCGCCCAGGCAGCAGAGGCCGGATATGACATGAGCCATCTGGCCGGGTATCTCGGCCAGAACTGATATTGAACATTTCTGCGGCGGTCGGGCGGACCACCGTCCTCCTTCCGTTGCAGTGCTGAGCCGGGCCTGAAAACAGGTCCTTTGCCCCTCCTGCTCGGAACGGACATCCATGCCCATCAAGAAAATTCTCGTCGCCAATCGCAGCGAAATCGCCATCCGCGTCTTCCGCGCGGCCAATGAACTGGGTCTGAAGACCGTCGCCGCCTATGCCGAAGAAGACAAGCTGGCGCTGCACCGCTTCAAGGCCGACGAGGCCTATCTCATCGGCAAGGGCAAGGGTCCGGTCGAAGCCTATCTGCAGATCGAGGAATATATCCGCATAGCCCGCATTTCGGGCGCCGATGCCATCCATCCCGGCTATGGCCTGCTTTCGGAAAGCCCGGAATTCGTCGACGCATGCGAGGATGCCGGCATCATCTTTATCGGCCCGCGGTCCCAGACCATGCGCGATCTGGGCAACAAGGTTGCCGCTCGCAATATGGCGATCAAGGCCAACGTGCCGGTGGTGCCGGCCACCGAGGCTCTGCCCGACGACATGGAGGCGGTGCGCAAGATGGCCGCCGAAATCGGCTATCCGCTGATGCTCAAGGCCAGCTGGGGCGGTGGCGGTCGCGGCATGCGCCGGATCATGGACGAAAGCACCCTGATCTCGGAAGTGTCCGAGGGCAAGCGCGAGGCCAAGGCCGCGTTCGGCAAGGACGAGATGTATCTCGAAAAGCTGATCGAGCGCGCCCGCCATGTGGAGGTGCAGCTGATCGGCGATGATCACGGTAATCTGGTGCATCTGTTTGAACGCGACTGCTCGGTGCAGCGGCGCAACCAGAAAGTGGTCGAGCGTGCTCCCGCGCCCTATCTTTCCGAGGATGTGCGCAAAAGCCTTACCGATGCCGCCGTGCGTCTTGGCCAGGCCGCCAATTACCGCGGCGCGGGCACGGTCGAATTCCTCATGGATGCCGATACCGATGAATTCTACTTCATCGAGGTCAATCCGCGAATTCAGGTGGAGCATACCGTCACCGAAGAAGTAACCGGCATCGACATCGTCAAGGCGCAGATCCACCTGCTCGATGGCGCCGTCATCGGCACCCCGGAATCGGGCGTGCCTTTGCAGGAAGACATCAAGCTCAACGGCAACGCCATTCAGTGCCGGGTCACCACCGAAGATCCTGAACAGAACTTCATTCCCGATTATGGCCGCATCACCGCCTATCGCGGCGCCACCGGCTTTGGCGTGCGGCTTGATGGTGGTACGGCCTATTCGGGCGCGGTGATCACCCGCTATTATGATCCGCTCCTGGAAAAGGTCACCTGCTGGGCGCCCAGCGCCGAGGAAGCCATCGCCCGCATGCATCGCGCCCTGCGCGAGTTCCGCATTCGCGGCGTCGCCACCAATCTGGCGTTCCTCGAAAACATCATCACCCATGCCGATTTTGTCGAGAACCGCTACACCACGCGCTTCATCGACACGACGCCGGACCTGTTCAATTTCAAGCCGCGCAAGGACCGGGCGACCAAGCTCTTGAGCTACATTGCCGATGTGACGGTCAATGGCCATCCCGAAGTGCGCGACCGGCCGCGTCCGCCCGAGGATGCGGCGGCGCCCATCGTGCCCGAATTTCCGGCCCTGTCGGTCACCGAAGGCAGCCGCCAGGTGCTGGACCGTGATGGCCCGAAAGGTCTGGCGAAGTGGATGAAGGACCAGAAGCGGGTCCTGTTCACCGACACCACCATGCGCGATGCGCATCAGTCGCTATTGGCAACCCGCATGCGGTCCTTCGACATCACCCGGATTGCCCAAGCCTATTCGCGGGGCCTGCCAAATCTGTTCAGCCTTGAATGCTGGGGTGGCGCAACGTTCGATGTGTCCATGCGCTTCCTCAATGAGGATCCTTGGGAACGGCTGCGGCAGGTGCGTGAAGGCGCGCCCAATATCCTGACGCAGATGCTGCTGCGCGGCTCGAACGGGGTGGGCTACACCAATTATCCCGACAATGTCGTCAAATTCTTCGTCAAGCAGGCGGCCGAAGGCGGCGTCGACATCTTCCGCGTCTTTGACTGCCTCAACTGGGTCGAGAACATGCGCGTCTCGATGGACGCGGTGATCGAGGCCAACAAGGTCTGCGAGGGCGTGGTCTGCTATACCGGCGACATGCTGGACCCGGAACGGTCCAAATATGACCTCAAATATTACGTGGCGCTCGCCAAGGAACTCGAAGCAGCCGGCGCGCATGTGCTGGGTCTCAAGGACATGGCCGGGCTGATGAAACCGGCGGCCGCACACAAGCTGATTGCGACGCTCAAGGAAGAGGTCGGACTGCCGATTCATCTGCACACCCACGACACGTCGGGCGCTGCGGCGGCGACGGTTCTGGCAGCGGTGGATGCCGGCGTCGATGCGGTGGATGCGGCGATGGATGCTCTTTCGGGCACCACCAGCCAGCCGACGCTGGGGTCGCTGGTCGCGGCCACGGCCGATACCGATCGCGATCCTGGGCTTGACGCCAAGGCGATCCGGCAGATCTCGTTCTATTGGGAAGCCGTGCGCACCCAGTACCGGGCCTTCGAGAGCGATCTCAAGGGCGGCGCCTCGGAAGTCTATCTGCACGAAATGCCGGGCGGCCAGTTCACCAATCTCAAGGAACAGGCGCGCTCGCTGGGTCTGGAAACCCGCTGGCACGAGGTCGCCCAGACCTATGCCGACGTCAACCAGATGTTCGGCGACATCGTCAAGGTGACGCCAAGCTCCAAGGTGGTGGGCGACATGGCACTGGCCATGGTTTCGGCCGGCATCACCCGCGCCGATGTGGAAAATCCGGACAAGGACATCGCCTTTCCCGACAGCGTGGTCGGTTTCTTTGCCGGCGATCTGGGCCAGCCGCCGGGCGGTTTCCCGGAAAAGCTGCAAAAGAAGGTGCTCAAGGGCAAGACGGCGCTGACCGAGCGGCCCGGCTCCTATTTGAAGGATGTTGATCTCGAAGCCGAGCGCAACAAGATCGCCGAGGAGGTCGGGCATCCGGTCGATGACTATCGGCTGGCCTCATATCTGATGTACCCCAAGGTCTATTCGGATTTCGAAAAGACCCAGGAGATGTACGGTCCGACCGAAGTGCTGCCGACCCCGGTCTATTTCTACGGATTGCAGGAAGGCGACGAACTGCTGGTCGATATCGAAAAGGGCAAGACGCTGGTCATCACCTACCAGGGCCGCGCCCCGACCAATGAAAAGGGCGAGGTGCGCTGCTTCTTTGACCTGAACGGCCAGCCGCGCACCATTACCGTGCCGGATCGCCTCAAGGCCGGCGATGTCGTGGTCCGGGCCAAGGCAGCGGCGGGCGATCCCAAACAGGTGGGCGCGCCCATGCCCGGCGTGATTTCCACGCTGGCCGTCAAGCAGGGCCAGGCGGTCAAGGCCGGCGACGTGCTCTGCTCGATCGAGGCCATGAAGATGGAAACCGCCATCCACGCGGAAACCGATGGCACCGTGGCCGAACTCTTGATCAAGCCCGGCGATCAGATCGACGCCAAGGATTTGTTGGTCCGGTTGGAGTAAATCAAAAAAAGGCCCGGAGCGATCAGGGCCTTTTTATTGCTTCAGGCCGCTTGCGGCCCCTGACCGGGCGGTGGTGGAAGCGCATTCGCCACATTGATCACCGCAAGCCGCCGGACCTCGCCATCCAGGCCGATCCAGGCCATGACATGCCCTGGCCTGGTGCCGATCAGTGCCGCACCATGCTCGGACGTGACAGAGAGGCGATAGCCGTCTGCATGTGTCTCGCGTTCCGGCATTACCAGTTTGGCCATGCGCTCTGGCCCAGGCACGGGCCGGTAGCGTATTATGCTGCCGATGCGTACCACGTCAGGCGGCAGGGTAGCGTCAGGCACGGTCCTGGCGCGATCCAGCTCGTAGAGCAGGAAGTCGGTATTGTCGCCGCGCTCGCCCAGATCGGTCAGGGCGACAACAATCAGTCGCTTGTGCTCGGCTTCGCCGATCACGATCTCGGGCGAAGCCGTCCAATCAGCCAAAGTTATCGTCGTCATGGCTTGCCTTTCCGCGATGCGGTCGCCCGGCGGTCAAAACATGCGAACAGATGCTCGGGCGGGCCCGGCGGCAGGTCGTAGGAGCGCTGGCACCAGGGACATCGGCGTGCCGCCCGCGGGCGCGGGCCGGCGCATGAGCTGCAATAGCGCAGGGTTTGCATGGCTATTACTCCCCATCAATTCAGCGGGGCGCTGGCAAAGGTCCGCAGCACAAGCGCGCGATCATCGAGCGTCAACAGGCGCACGGTCATCGTCTCGGTCTTGATCGGTGTCTGGTGTGGCAGGCTGTAGCTCAGCTCGGGCAGATGAGCGTCGGCCCACTCCCGGAACCGGCGCAGCTTGTTACCACCGCTAACGGGTAGGGTCACAGAATACTTGAATGTCATGTCAGTCGCCTCAGCACGTGCACACAATATCCATGCGCAGAACGCATGGAGCGAGCAGGTCAGGAAATTGGGAGATGAAGTGTCCGTCCTGGTGTCGCGCTTGCCTCAAGGCAGGTCGCAACACCAGGCCATCAGCCTGCTTGCGTGAGGCGTGTCAAAAACCGGCTTGAATTTGCTGGACTGGCGTACATGGCGGTCATCATGCCGATATCCGGAGTAAAGTCAAACTGGCTGGATTGCGGTTGCTTCCGTTCAGCAGCAGTCTTGGCCACCTTGGCCGAACTGCACATCACGCCCGGCGATCAGATCTACGCCGAGGAGTTGCCGGTGCGGTTCAGGTGGCTGAAAGGGGCCCGGAGCGATCCGGGCTTTTTTGCATTATTTGAGGCGCACGCTGATCGTGCCATCGCTTTCAAGGATCAGGAATTCCACGTCGCTGATGTCATTGCCCCCATTGGCCCGAACGGCGGACAGGACTTCGTGATGGGTGATGCGTTCGCGCTTCATAGCGTCCTCCAGCGCGCGACCATCCTTTGCCAACAAGGCTGGTTCGCTTCTAACCAGGCTGGCGAAACGCTGGGAGCGTACGGAGAGAAAAGTCACAAGATACTGTGCCGCTATCAGAAGCGCCAAGGCAACGAGCCCCTCGGCAAGGGCAATGGATTCCTGGAGCAGGATCGCCGACAAGGTGGAGCCCAGGGCAACTGTAACGACCAGGTCGAACGCATTGAGCTTTGCCAGGGTACGCTTGCCTGAAATACGCAGGAAAAGCACCAGGGCCACATAGGCTAGCGCGCCCACTATGAGTGTGCGCACCAGCCCTTGCGGGTTTTGATAAAACATCTCCTGCCAATTCATGTCAGCGCAACGCGGAACTGGCGTTATGGTTCGCGGATAAGGGGGCTAGACCCGACGCGCCGTGCCATCCACGGTCGGACGATCCTTGCCCGCATAGGCCTTGGCCGGAACGGGCAGGCGGGAGACGATCCAGCTCACCATCAGCGGCACCAGGATAATGTCATCCACCCAGCCGAGCAGGGGGATGAAGTCGGGCAGGATGTCGAGCGGGTTCACCAGATAAAAGGCGACGAACAGCGTCGCGGCCTTGAGGTGAAATGGCGTTTCCGGCGCCCAGAAGGCTTTCCAGAGCTGCGCGACTTCCTTGCGGAACAGAACGAGGCGGGTGAGGAGCATGGTCATCATGCTTGATAGATGGGGTGGCGTTGATCGCGTTCAAGATCGGCGCGATCACAACTGAGGCAGTGCGATAACCGGCCATCCTTCCGCATCAAACCCGATCGGCGTCAGCGCCAGTTTGGGCACGCCGCCATGATCGCGGTCATACCAGTGATAGGCCAGCCAGGGCGCGCCATTGCGCAGCAAGACTTCCTGTCCGCCTGGCCCCCGAATGCGCCCCTCGGAGCTGAGCAGTTCGGTGCCGCCGCCTTCGAGCATGGGCGTGCCGCTCCGGTCGCGATAGGGCCCGGTGATCATGTTGGCCCGGCCCACCATGATGCGATAGGTCGATGCCGTGCCGGCGCAGCATTTGTCGAAGGAGACAAACAGATAGAACTGCCCGTCCCGTTCGAGAATGGCGGGAGCTTCGATGGCGCCGCCGCCACGCGAGGCCAGTGGTTGTCGTTCCGCGCCGGGCAAAGCCAGGCCGGTCGCCGGATCCAGTTCGATCATCCCAATGCCGTCCCAGAACGAGCCGAAGGCGAGCCATGCCTTGCCGCCGCTATCGATGCGGAATGGGTCGATGGCGTTGAAATCTTCGGTTCGATGCGATCGGAGGACCATGCCTTGATCGATCCAGCCTTCGGTCGGGTCAGAAGCGTCGAGTGCTTCATTGGTCATCAGGCCGATGGCGCTGTCATTGCGGCCAAAGCTTGAGGCGGCATAATAGAGATAATGAGTGCCATCCTTCTCGAAGATGGAAGGGGCCCAGAGATTGGGCGGCGTCAGGCCCAGTTCGGAGCTGACCCAATCGGGCATGCCGCCGGGGACGGCGCCAGCTTCCTGCCAGTCAAGACCATCGGGCGAGATCTTGGTGCGGATCTGCCCGCCATCGGGGGCCCGTTCGACCCCGGTGGCGAAGGAGACCAGCCCATCCTCAAGCACGGCGATGCTGGGATCGTGAATGGCGACATTGCCGGTCAGCGGCGCTGCCGATGCGGGCTGCGCCGTGGCGGCCAGCAGGAGGAGCCCCAGGGGCAGCATTGTGGGCAGCGTCTTGGGCTTTGGCATCGATCCTCCCCGATCACGCAAGCGTAACATTGCGTCTGTCGCCTTGCGGGCTTATCTGTGGCGCAAACACGAGGTGATACTATGGCCGGACCGGCAGCGCGCAGGCAATCGGTGGGCGTCAATGTGGGTGGCGTCATGGTGGGCGGTGGCGCCCCGGTGGTCGTGCAATCCATGACCAATACCGATACCGCTGACATCGACGCGACGGTGCGCCAGGTCATGCAACTGGCCCGTGCCGGCTCGGAAATCGTGCGTATCACCGTGGACCGGGATGAGAGCGCGGCCGCCGTGCCGATCATCCGCGACCGGCTGGCCTCCATGGGCTATGACGTGCCGCTGGTGGGCGACTTTCATTATATCGGCCACAAGCTGCTGACGGACCACCCGGCCTGTGCCGAGGCCTTGGCGAAATACCGCATCAATCCGGGCAATGTGGGCTTCAAGGCCAAGCGCGATACCCAGTTTGCCACGCTGATCGAGATTGCCAACCGCTACGACAAGCCGGTGCGTATCGGGGTCAATTGGGGCTCGCTCGACGAAGAGCTGCTGACCAAGCTGATGGATGAAAATGCGGCGTCGGACACGCCGATTTCGGCCGCTGCGGTGCAGCGCGAGGCGATCATCCAGTCGGCCCTGCTCTCGGCGGCCCGCGCCGAAGAGCTGGGCATGGGCCGCGACAAGATCCTGCTCTCCACCAAGGTGAGCGACGTTCAGCACCTGATTGCCGTCTATCAGGATCTGGCGGCGCGTTGTGACTATGCCCTGCATCTGGGCCTGACCGAAGCTGGCATGGGGTCAAAGGGCATTGTCGCGTCTTCGGCGGCGCTGGGCATTCTCCTGCAGCAGGGGATTGGCGACACCATTCGCATTTCGCTCACCCCCGAACCGGGCGGTGACCGCACGACGGAAGTGAAAGTCGCGCAGGAATTGCTGCAGACCATGGGCTTCCGCCAATTCCTGCCCGTGGTGGCGGCCTGCCCGGGTTGCGGGCGCACCACCTCGACGACGTTCCAGACCCTCGCCAAGGACATCCAGGATCACCTCAACACCTCCATGCCCGAATGGCGCGAGCGCTATCCGGGCGTCGAGACGCTGTCGGTGGCCGTCATGGGCTGCATCGTCAACGGGCCGGGCGAAAGCAAGCATGCCAATATCGGCATTTCGCTGCCCGGCACCGGCGAAACCCCGGCGGCTCCGGTTTTTGTGGATGGCGAGAAGGTCGCGACCCTCAGGGGCGCTGATGTGGCCGATCAGTTCAAGGCGATGGTGGCCGACTATATCGAACGCAAATTCGGTTCCGGCAAGCAGAACGCGGCCGAATAGGGCTCAGCCGAGAGTGATCCGGTCGCGGCCATCATTCTTGCTGGCATAGAGCAGATTGTCGGCGCGGTCATAGATCTGGTCGAGGGTTTCAAGGCCGTCCAGTGCGGTGGCGCCGATGCTGACCGACAGGCTCGCGCCGGTCGGCAGGGCGATGCGCCCGATATTGTTGCGCATGGTTTCAAGGATCGAGCGGGCATGATCAAGGCCGGTGCCATACAGCAGCACGGCAAACTCCTCGCCTCCCAGACGGGCGGCCATGTCCATGGGGCGGCGCGCCGTATCGCCGATCACATTGGCGACCTGCCGCAATGCCTCGTCGCCCGCATTGTGGCCAAAACGGTCGTTGAAGGCCTTGAAGTGGTCGATATCGATCACCGCCAGCACAAGGGGTTCGTCGGTGCGCCCGGCATGGGCGATGGCGGCGGCGGCATGACGCTGGAACAGGCGGCGATTGGCCAGATCGGTCAGCGGATCGAACTGGGCCTGGTGCAGCAGGATTGCGCCGAGCAGGAATTGCCGGCGATGGGCATATTCGCGCAGATAGGCGCCCATCGCGGCCACCGGCACGGCCATGATCATCACGGCCAGCAGCATCATCTGACCCTGCCAGAGATCGGGCGGCAGCACAGAGACGCCGGCAATGGTGGTGAAGGCCAACATGGCGATGCTGGCGGCAAGGGCGCGGTAAAAGCGCAGACCGATGGGCAGGAAAGCCGCCATCACCAACACGATCTGGGCGATGTCGGCCGATGGGATGCCATTGGCCTTGTAAATCACGGCGGTCAGGGCAACAGCCAGGCAGAGCAGCAGATAGACCGTAAACGCCTTGGCCTCGAGCAGTTCAGGCCGGATCAGCCGCGGCAGCAGGCAGGCCAGCAACAGCGCCAGCCAGCGCGCGCCGAGCAGGACCATGATATCGGGCGCCGGGGGCCAGGTGGCATAAAGGTCGAGGCGCACGACATCGAATATGGCAAAGCCGCCCCAGATGATCAGCGCGGCCAGGGTAATGATCAGTGCCGGCTGTTGGGCCTCGGCCACCACCAGCCGCTGATATTGCGCTTCCAGGGCCGGCGCAAAGCGCAGCTGGCGGAACCCCTGCTGCAGCTGTGCCTCGCAGGCCTCTCCCGTGGGCGCGTCCGGTCCTGTATGAAACGACGTCGCTAGCGTGTTCGGCACCGCAAAAGACCTCGCAAATGGACTGGAATCGACCCGCCCCCTGCAGCAACTATGCCGAGGGAGCGTTGCGAAGCTGTAAAATTATCCGCTCAGGATGTCATGCCTGCCATTCGGGAAGCGGGAAGACCCGGTCATAGGCCCAGTTGAACACCAGCGCATAGACCATGTAGAACAGCGCAAAGGCTAGGTCCATGATCAGCGCCTGCCAGAGCGAAATGCCAAGATAGAGCGCAATCAGCGGCATCAGCATGATCAAAAGGCCGATCTCGAACAGGACCGCATGGGCAATGCGGACCGGGCCGGACTTGAGCGTGGTGCCGGCAAGCCGGTTCAGAGCCTTGTCGAAAACAAGATTATAGACATAGTTCCAGACCATGGCGACGGTAGCGCTGCCCACAATGATGACGGCGCTGTCCCCGGCATGCAGGTGGAAGGCAAAGGCCGCCAGCGGCGTCGCAATCAGGATGCCGATGAGTTCGAAGGAAATGGCGTGACGAATACGGTCGGCGGTGGTCCGCATGGAAAGCTCCATGAGTTCCGGGCCGTCCCGAACGCTGATCCCGGAATGGGGGAGGTCGTCCTCGCTTGCCGGTCGGATATAGGCCCTGGCGCAAATCCGGGCAAGGCTGGGGCGGCATATCCGATAGTCTAGGGGTGCAGGGCAAATACCCCGGCGCGTACCGGCGCGGTACCGCCCATGTCATCGACCCTATAGGTGGCCAATGGCTCGAGCCGGTCGAGCGGCAGGCTGCGGCGAAACGGATCGCCCACCAGAACGCGCGCGCCGCGCTTGGCCGCCGCCTCAAGCAGCGGTAGCGTGTCAGCCACAATTGCTGGATCGTAAAACACATCGCCGGCCAGCACGATTGTTGCATCGGGCAGGTGCGGCAGCTCCCAGAGGGCGATCTCGGCCTGATTGGCCGCCGCATTGAGTTGCAGCGCCACACGCGCGACCGGGTCGGCATCCATGGCCCAGATCTGGCCCGCGCCCGCCTTGGCGGCGGCAAGCCCCACCAGGCCCGAACCGGCGCCGAAATCGAGCACGGATTTGCCCGCCAGGACTTCGGGATGATCGCGCAGGTAGAGGCTCAGCGCCGCGCCGCCGCCCCAGGCATAGGCCCAATAGGGCGGGATATCGTCCAGCCCCTCGCTGGCCAGCCAACCGATCAGCCCGCTTTGCGGAGTTGGCGCATAGATGGAAATGTCGGGCCTAAACGGCAGGGCCCGCAGCGTCAGGCGCTGGGTAATGAAATTCTCGGCGCGCTGGGTCAGTCCGGCAATTGGCACGCATCCACCCATTTACCGCCGCACAGCTCGGCGAGCCGTTCCACACTGAGCTTAACCGAGGAATGTGTGTCGCCCGCGGCCGGGATCACCAGATCATAAATCCTGAGCGAAGTATCGAGATAGATCTTGAGCGGGGCCGGCAGGCCGAAAGGGCAGACCCCACCGACCTGATGGCTGGTCAGGCGCAGCACATCCTCGGCCCCCAGCATACGGGGCCGCCCGCCGAATGCGGCTTTGGATTTCTGGTTGTCGAGCCGCGCATCGCCGCGCGTGACCAGCAGGAATTCATCTCCGTTGACGCGGATGCACAAGGTCTTGGCGATCTGACCGGGTTCGACCCCGTGCACTTGCGCGGCCAGTTGCACCGTGGCCGTGGAATCGCTGGTGACGATGACGGAAAGATCGGGCGCGCGGGCGGCAAGATCGGCGCGGACAGTATCAAGGCTCATGAAATGGTCCTGAAATCTATGGGTCGTGTAGGTCTCTGGCTCATCCCCGGGTCATTCCCACTTTCGCGGGAATGACCGGGTGGTTGGGCGTGTCCGTCAAAACATGTCCGCCAGCCGAGTTTCATACTTGAACCGCGTCTTTTCGCGGATCGGGGTGGTCACGGCGCGGCGCATGAAGTCGAGCGGTATGTCCTTGGCGAGGTCAAATTCCATCAGCTCGGATACGGTGATGCGCTCGCCAGCATAGGGCGCGCTCGTCACAGCCATGCCAGCTGCGACCGTGCCCGGCTCCAGCACCCGGCAATAGGCGCCGGGCCGGTTGGCGCGGTGGAAGCGCTTGACCCAGAACTTGTCGCCCATCCTGGCGGCAAAGGTCATGCAGGGCGTGCGGTGATAAGTCACTTCCAGCACGACATTGCCGATGGTGTAGCGGTCGCCGATGGCCGTGCTGGCGCTGGTTGGCCCCGCGATCACCAGGTTTTCTCCAAAGAGCCCTGGTGTCGCCGCGACGCCTTCGCGCGCCCACCATTCATAATCACCCTGAAAATAGACATAGATGGCCTGGTCGCGCCCGCCATGATGCTTGCGGTCGAGAATGGCGTCCTCGGCAATGCCCTGCATCCCGATGGAGACGGGTCCGGCAACCGGCTGTTTGTTGATGCCGGTCAGGGGCGAATAGCCTTCGATATGCTCGGCCTTGCCGACGCAAGCCGCGATCAGCCTGCCCATGCTCATTTCTCCCGGCTGGCAAAAAAACGGGCGGTGGCGCGCAGGCCGTCCGCCCGAGGCCCGAACGTGCGCAGGGCCGAAATGGCTTCATTGACGATGGCCTCAAGCATGGCGCGAGCGCCATCGAGGCCCAGACGGGCCACCACGGTCTGCTTGCCCAGGGCGGCGTCCTTGCCGGTGGCCTTGCCCATGGCTTCAGGCGTTGCCGTCACATCGAGAATATCGTCGGCCAGTTGAAAGGCGCGTCCGGCAGCTTCGGCATAAGCGGTCATTGCCGAGAGGGCGCGCGGATCCGCGCCACCCAAGATCGCCCCCATGCGCACGGCGGCGCGGATCAGGGCGCCGGTCTTCATCGCCTGCATCGTGGCGATGTCGGTTTCGGAAAAGCCGCCCTGTTCCCCCTCGATATCGCGCATCTGACCGCCGACCATGCCGCCGACCCCGCTGCCGGCGGCCAGTTCGGCCACCAACCGGATGCGCACCTCGGCATCGGCATGGCAGGCCGGGTCGGCCAGAATGGTGAAGGCGTGGGTCAGCAGGGCATCACCGGCCAGAATGGCTGTGGCGTCGTCAAACGCCTTGTGGACTGTCGGACGCCCGCGCCGCAGATCATCATCGTCCATGGCAGGCAGATCGTCGTGGATCAGCGAATAGCAATGCACCATTTCCACAGCCATGCCGGCCAGAAGGCTGGTTTCGCGTGGGACGGAAAAAATCGCTGCGGCCTGGCGCAGCAGGAGCGGACGCAGCCGCTTGCCGCCCTCCAGGCTCCCATGCCGCATGGCGGCCACGACACGGTCCGCCGCCGGACCGGGG
This sequence comes from Devosia marina, assembly GCF_009758415.1. GTDB lineage: Bacteria > Pseudomonadota > Alphaproteobacteria > Rhizobiales > Devosiaceae > Devosia > Devosia marina. The sequence continues at coordinate 496,482 of NZ_WQRF01000002.1, forward strand.
CCGGAAAGCCGCGCGCCGGAGAGATAATCTGACAACCCGGCTTCGATGGCCCGGGCACAATCGGCGCTGTCGGCGGCAAAGTCATACATGGGCTCGTTGCTAGCCGGTTGGCGATTGGGGGGCAAGGGGTGCGCGCCGGCATCCCTTCATCCGGCGATTGCTCCTTGTTCCTCTCCTACTTGGGGAGCGGTGGCTCGGCATAGCCGAGTCGGTGAGGGGGTTGCATGATCGCAACCCCGAGGTCATGAGGATGACCATGGCTCGGCGCAAAAAGACCCTTTGGCGGTTTCTCCGCATTCCTCTCGGCATTCTGGCCGTTCTGGTCGCCATTCCGCTGGCTCTGACGCCGGTCTATCTGTTTGCGCAGCCGGTTTCTGTGCCCATGCTGTCGCGCCTGCTGACCGGGCAGACTGTGACGCGCGAGTGGCGCGATATCGAGGATGTTTCCGATCGGCTGAAGGCCTCGGTCATTCTTTCCGAGGACGGCCAATTCTGTCGTCACTGGGGCGTGGATGTCAGCGCCTTGAGAATCGAGGTGGACAATTATCTCGCCGGTCGCGAAACCCGCGGCGCCTCGACGCTGACCATGCAAGTGGCGCGCAATCTGTTTCTCTGGAACCAGCAAAGCGTCATCCGCAAGGCGCTCGAAGTGCCCCTGGCATTCTATATCGACCTGATCCTGCCCAAGCGGCGGATCATGGAAATCTATCTCAACATCGCCGAATGGGGTCCCGAAGGCGAGTTCGGGGTTGCCGCCGGGTCGCTGCGCGCCTTTGGTCGCGAACCGCAAAATCTCGACTGGCAGACCGCCAGCCTATTGGCCGTTACCCTGCCCAATCCCATCCTGCGCAATCCGGCCCGCCCCAATGCGGGGCTGTTGCGCGTGGCACGCATTGTCGAGAACCGGGCCCGCCAATATGGCGAGCGCGCGGCCTGTGTCGGCAAGGACGGACGGCTGGCGCTATGATGGTGGCAAGACTCGGTTTTGTGGGCGCTTTGCGGTGCAAATCCCTCTAGCCAAGCCGCGCATTCTGCTCTATAGACCCCACCAATCCTGACAGAGAGACCTCTCTGGGCCGCTTTCGGCGGCACAATGAATTTGAATTCGGAGTACCGACCATGGCTGTGCCAAAACGCAAGACCTCGCCTATGAAGCGCGGTTTCCGCCGTTCGCACGACGCGATTGCCAACCCGTCCTATGTCGAAGACAAGGATTCGGGCGAGCTGCGTCGTCCGCACCACGTGGATCTCAAGACCGGCATGTATCGCGGTCGCCAGATTCTCGCGGCAAAGAAGTAAGCCGAAAGGCGAGCGGGCGCTGATGCGCTTTTTCTGATATCTCGACGGCCGGCCCCCAAAAGGGTCGGCCGTCTTGTCTTTTCTGCCGCAACAGGACGCGGCCAAATCGGGAGCCAAGGGCAAGGATGAGCATGCGCGTTGAATCGGATACCATGGGCCAGATCGAGGTTCCGAATGACAAATATTATGGCGCGCAGACCGCCCGGAGCCTCCAGAATTTCGATATCGGCGGGGAAAAAATGCCCACCGAAATCATCACCGCCTTCGGCATCCTGAAAAAAGCCGCTGCCCTGGCCAATCACAAGCTGGGGCTGATGGATGAGGCCACGCGTGACCTCGTCGTTGCCGCGGCCGATGAGGTAATCTCGGGCCAGCTTGCCGAGCATTTCCCGCTGGTGGTCTGGCAGACCGGCTCAGGCACCCAGTCCAACATGAATGTCAACGAGGTCATCTCCAACCGCGCCATTGAAATGGCCGGTGGCACCATGGGTTCGAAAAAGCCCGTGCATCCCAATGACCACGTCAATATGAGCCAGTCGTCCAACGACACCTATCCCACTGCCATGCATATCGCGGCGGTCGAGGCGGTCGAAGGTTATCTCTATGAGCGCGTTCTGCTGCTGCGCGACACGCTCCACGCCAAGTCCGAAGAGTACATGGATGTGGTCAAGATCGGCCGCACCCATCTGCAGGACGCGACTCCGCTGACCCTGGGCCAGGAAATTTCGGGCTGGGTGGCGCAGATCGATTATGCCCTGGCCGCCATCAAGGCGACCATGCCGCAACTCAAGGAACTGGCGCTGGGCGGCACCGCCGTCGGCACGGGCCTTAATGCCCATCCCGACTATGCCGTGACTGTGGCCCAGGAAATCGCCACGCTGACTGGCCGCGATTTCACCACCGGCCCGAACAAGTTCGCGCTGCTGGCCGGGCATGACGCCTTTGTCGGAGCTTCGGGCGCGCTCAAGCAGCTCGCAGCCGCCTTCATGAAGATTGCCAATGACGTGCGCTGGCTGGCGTCCGGCCCGCGCTCGGGCCTGGGGGAAATCACCATTCCGGAGAACGAGCCGGGCTCGTCCATCATGCCAGGCAAGGTCAACCCGACCCAGTCCGAAGCCATGACCATGGTGGTGGCCCAGGTAATGGGCAATGATGCGGCCATCGGTTTTGCCGCCAGCCAGGGCAATTTCGAGCTCAACGTCTTCAAGCCGGTCATTGCCTACAATTTCCTGCAGTCGGTGCGCCTCCTGGCCGACGCAGCCAAGTCGTTCAACGACAATTGTGCGGTCGGCATCGCGCCCGATGCCAAGCGCATCAAGCAGCTTGTCGACCAGTCGCTGATGCTGGTGACAGCGCTCAACAGGAAGATCGGCTACGACAACGCCGCCAAGATCGCCAAGACCGCGCATCGCAATGGCACGACGCTGAAGGAAGAGGCCATCAATCTGGGTCTCCTCACGGCCGAGGAATTCGACGCCGAAGTGAAGCCCGAACAGATGGTCGGGCCGCTCAAGGTGAAGCAGTAAGGACCCCCACCTAACCTCCCCCTGAAGAAGGGGGAGCGATATATCGTGTATGCGGTGGCCTCGGGCTAGCGCCTCTTCTCCTCCCCCCTTTCAGGGGGAGGTCGGGAGGGGGTGTTTCGCTGTCAGGCGCCCCTGACCGCCGCCTCGATCCTGGCCACGTCGATCTTTTTCATCTTCATCATGGCATCGAAGGCGCGTTTGGCGGTCTCGCCGCCTTGCTGCATCGCATTAGAGAGCGCGCGCGGCGTGATTTGCCAGTTGATGCCCCATTTGTCGCGGCACCAGCCGCACATGCTTTCCTCGCCGCCATTGCCGACAAGGGCGTTCCAATAGCGGTCGGTTTCTTCCTGGTCTTCGGTGGCGATCTGCATGGAAAAGGCTTCCGAGTGCTTGAAGGCCGGGCCGCCATTGAGCCCGATGCAGGGAATGCCCATCACCGTGAAGTCCACCGTCAGCACTGCCCCCGCCTTGGTCGAGGGGTTGTCGCTGGGCGCGGTATGCACGGCGGTGACCCGGGTGTCGGGAAAGGTCTGGGCATAGAAATTGGCTGCCTCTTCGGCGCCGGTATCATACCAGATGCAGATGGTATTCTTGGCTATGGGCATGGGTCGTTCTCCTGTTCGCAGGTGCGGGATCAGCGGCAATCGGCAATACGACGATCAGGACCGCGCCAATTGAACAGACACGCCACGGCTTTTTTGAGGTCGGTCAAAGTCTTTCTCCAGCTAGAATCCTCTGGCATGGTGGCCACGTCAAACCGGAGACCTGCCATGAGCGAAACCGTTGTTCTGCCGACCCAGCGCGGCCCGCGTCCCCGCGGCAATGGCTTCATCGTCCCGCTGCTGGTGCTGCCGTTCCTCGCCTATAACCTGGTGGTGTTCCTGCTGTTTGGCGGCAATCCGGCCAATTGGGGCGCCGGCCTGTTTGCCATTCCCATGCCCTCGGGCATGCCCTGGGCGATCAGCGCGGGCGACTTCCTGCTCGTTGTCGGCATCATCCTGTTATTCTTCGAGGTGCTCAAATCCACCAACACGGCGCGCTCCTCGATCGTCGAGCATATGCTCTCCATGGTGGTGTTTGTTGCCTTCCTCGTCGAGTTCCTGCTGGTGGGCGCGGCCTCGAGTTCGGTGTTCTTCCTGCTTATGGTGATGAGCCTGATCGATGTGGTGGCCGGCTTTACCGTCTCCATCACCTCTGCCAGCCGCGATGTCTCGATGAACTGAGCCTCAGGCGACCACGGTCTTGCGATAGCCCTGGGGCATGCGGCGCTGGGTGAGTCTTGCGGTCTGCCCATAGGCGCCCACGGCGCCCTCCGGGGTGGTGCGACGGCGGGCGCGCTGGGTTGCCATATGGGCTCGTGCGGCGATGAGCTGACTGACAAAGGCAGCTGACGATTCGGAGCGCAGAAGCGAGGGCCGCAGGCGCTGCGGCTCGATCAGTACGGGAAGCCCGACGATTTCCGTTTCATTTCCGGCCATTTTCGCCTCGCCTGTGTCAAAGCGGGCCAAACTGTCTCGAAGTGAAACGCATAAGTTGGCCCTTTGCTCCATTTGGAGCAAAGGGTGTGCCAGACGCTAACGATTTGTTAACGAATTCCCCTGCACGTGGCAGGCAGGGTTAATGCGGCAAGGAGTCAGAAATTGTCCTTGCCCTTGCGAATAGCCGCGAACACATCGGCCGGATCGGCGCCTTCAAGGTCAAAGTGCTTCGCCAGCTCGGGCGCATCGGCGCGCAGGAACGGATTGGCCTTCTTGTCCTCGCCCAGATTGAACGGAATGGTGGGTCGGCCGGCGGCGCGCAGGCTCTCCACCTCGGCGGCGCGGGCCTTGAGGGATTCATTGTCCGGGTCGATGGAAAGGGCGAATTTGGCATTGGCCTGCGTATATTCGTGCCCGCAATAGACCAGCGTGTCGTCCGGCAGCTCGCGCAGGCGCTTGAGCCCGGCCCACATTGGCCCCGGCGTGCCCTCGAACATCCGCCCCACGCCGAGCGAAAACAGCGCATCGGCAGAGAACAGATGCCCGCCTTCCGCGTCATGGAACACCACATGCCCCAGCGTATGGCCGGGTGTCGCCATTACCGCAAAGCGGGTCTCGCCCAGCTCGAGCGTGTCGCCATCGCCCACCAGTTCGTCGAGCCCTTCGATCTTGTCTGCTTCATCGCGCGGGCCGACCACGCGGGTGCCAAACGCCTGTTTGAGTTCGGCAATGGCCTCGACATGGTCGATGTGGTGGTGGGTGATGAAGATGTCGGTCAGCGTCCAGCCGCGCTGCTCGAGCGCCGCGCGAATCGGGCCGGCCTCCGGGGCATCGATGGCGGCGGTCCGGCCCGAGGCCTGGTCATGCACCAGATAGCCGAAATTGTCGCTGCGGGCGGCGAATACGTCCACGATCAGGCCCATATTCAGTCTCCTTCGATTTGGAATCTGCCCGCAAGCTAGGGAGGCCGCCGCATAATGACAATGCCGCATTGGACAAGATCACGGCGCTTTGGCAAGTTCGCCCCATGACCAGTGATGTCGTCCGTCTCATCGCGTTCTACAAATCCCCGCTCGGGCGCCTGTCCCGGGCGCTGGTGCGCGAGCAGGTCCTGGAGCTGGCGGGCGATGTGACCGGGCGGCGCATTCTGGGTCTGGGTTTTGCCACGCCCTATCTGCGCTTCACCCTTGAGCGCGCCGAGCGGGTGCTGGCTTTCATGCCCCAACGCCAGGGCGCTTCGGCCTGGCCGCGCGAGGGGCCGTCACACACCGTGCTGTGCGATCCGCTGGAAATGCCGCTGACCGATGCCGCCATCGACCTGACCGTAGCCATTCATGCGCTCGAACATGTGGCGGACGCAGAAGAGCTGATGCGCGAGCTCTGGCGTGTCACTGCGCCCAATGGTCATCTGCTGCTGGTGGTGCCGCGCCGCCGGGGCATATGGGCGCAGCGCGACAATACGCCCTTCGGCCAGGGCAATCCCTATTCTGGCGGCCAGCTCGACAAGCTCTTGCGCGACCATAGCTTTGTGCCCGAAGCTTGGCGCGATGCGCTGTTCCTGCCGCCATTCCAGTCGCGGCTGGTGCTCAGATATCCGCGCTTTTTCGAGCGTTTCGGCCGGATGCTGGGCCCGGCCATGAGCGGGGTCATCTGTATCCGCGCCCGCAAGGAAGCGTTTCCAGCCGTGCCCCGCCGCAAACGGGCCGCCCGCTATGTCCGCGTGCCGGGGATGTCGACGGCCACAGCGCGCAGCACTTAGCGTCAGGTGGCCCGGAATCAGTGGCGAGTTATCCCCGGGTATGAAATTCCCCCATAATCCCCCCGTCCTCACCGACAACCCGCGGTATTGACGAGATCCCGGGTGGGGAGGCAGGCCGCACGGTGTCGATCGGGCGGAGGCGTGTATGCTGACCACCGGCCGGCTTCGAGCCGTCCCGAGGGGCAAATCTCTCCAGTGGAGGGATTTGAGGGGAGAAGGCCATGAGCGCTCTGCGCGAATGGCCCTTCCTTTACCCCTAGGGCAGCGAAGCAACCCGCAAGGCTGGGCGGCTTCGAGGCATGCCCGAATGGCGGGTGCCATGCCCAAGGCTCAGAGAGGCTTTGCCTTTGCCTGTGGCTTTGCCTATGGTCCGCGCGGGTTTTCCTGCCTTGTTGAACAGTCTCATGTCCGAACCGATCCGTCCCACTCCCCAGCCCGGCATTCTCGATATTGCACCCTATCTGCCGGGCAAGTCCGGCGCGCCGGGCAGCCAGACCATCAAGCTGTCGGCCAATGAGTCCCCGCTCGGTGCCAGCCCCAAGGCGCTGGCCGCCATGCTCGAGGGTGCCGCCCGGCTTGAGGTCTATCCCGAAGGCTCGTCGCGGGTGCTGCGTGAGGCGCTGGGCGATGTACATGGCATCGACCCCAATTCCATTGTCTGCGGCAACGGTTCGGATGATCTGCTGCACCTGCTGGCCCAGACCTATCTGGGCGTCGGCGATGAAGCCGTGATGAACCGGTACGGCTTTTCGGTCTATCCGATCATCACCAGGGCGGCCGGCGCCATGATCGTCATGGTCGAGGAGACCGACTACCGGGCCGATGTCGATGCCCTGTTGGCCGCGGTCACCCCGCGCACCAAGGTGGTCTGGCTGGCCAATCCCAACAATCCCACCGGCACCTATCTCAGCGCTGCCGAGGTGCGTCGGCTGCATGCCGGTCTGCGACCCGATATCCTGCTGGTGGTCGACAATGCCTATGCCGAATATGTCACGGCCGACGATTTCGAGGTGGGACTGGACCTGGCGCGCACCAACGAAAATGTCGTGATGGTCCGCACCTTCTCCAAGATGGGGCTAGCTGCCGCCCGGATCGGCTGGATGGTGGGTCCGGACCATATCGTGGATGCGATCAACCGCATTCGCGGGCCGTTCAATGTCAATTTGCCGGCGCAGATGGCGGGGGCCGCGGCAACGCGTGACACCGAATTCAATGCAAAGCTGAAGGCGCATAATGCGCAATGGCGCGACTGGCTGAGCGCCGAGCTGGCCGGTAACCGCATGCGCGTCGTGCCCAGCCAGGCCAATTTCGTCATGGTGCTGTTCGACACGCCCGAAATGGCCTCTGCCGCCTTTGTCGCCCTGGCCGATGCCGGCTATATCGTGCGCGAAATCGGCGCCTCCTATGGGATCGACAACGGGTTGCGCATTTCCATCGGCTCGGAAGACGCCATGCGCGGCGTCGCCAAAGTGCTCAAATCCATGGACCAGACCCAATGAGCGTGCATTTCAAAAAGCTGGCGCTGATCGGCATCGGCCTGATCGGTTCCTCGATTGCCCTTGCCGCCAGGCGGCAGGGGCTGGTGGAAGTCATTTCCATCGCCACGCGTCGCCAGGAAACGCTGGACGAGGCGCGCGAGCTGGGTCTTGGCGACATCTATACGCTTGATGCGGCAGAGGCCGTGCGCGGTGCTGACCTCGTCATTCTCTGCGCTCCGGTTGGCGCCTATGCGGCGCTGGCAGCAGCCATCGGGCCGCATATGGAGCCCGGTGCCATCCTCTCCGATGTCGGTTCGGTCAAGGAGCATGTGGTTCGTGTGGTCGGGCCACATGTGCCCCAAGGGGTCAGCTTCATTCCCGGCCATCCCATCGCCGGCACGGAGCATTCCGGTCCCTCCGCAGGCTTTGCCGAACTGTTTGCCGGGCGCTGGTGCGTTCTCACCCCCACCCAGGGTGTACCGCAGGCCGATACGGACAAGCTCGTCAGCTTCTGGCAGGCCATGGGTTCGATGGTCGAATGCATGGATGCGGCCCATCACGACATGGTGCTGGCCATCACCAGCCATATCCCGCATCTGGTCGCCTATAATATCGTTGGCACGGTGGCCGATCTCGAAGCAGCGACGCAGTCGGAAGTGATCAAGTTCTCGGCTTCGGGCTTTCGCGATTTCACCCGCATTGCCGCCTCCGACCCGGTGATGTGGCGCGACGTGTTCCTGACCAACAAGGACGCTGTGCTTGAAATGCTGGGGCGCTTCAGCGAAGACCTTTCGGTATTGCAGCGCGCCGTGCGCAATGGGGATGGTGCCGCGCTCGAAACCATGTTCACCCGCACCCGTGCCATTCGTCGCTCGATCATCGATGCCGGCCAGGAAACCGCCGCCCCCGATTTCGGCCGACCGCACGAAACCCCGCCGACCCCTGACGTGCCCTTTGTGCGCGAACACGGCGGCGGCGATGATGCTTGAGTCCGTCACACAGGGCAAATCTCCCCAGAGGGGAGATTTGAGGGCTCAAGGCCATGAGAGCTATGCTCGAATGGCGGGTGCCGCCAGAGCAATTCTCCCTATCGGGGAGAATAACTAGAACAAGGGTGCCAGCGCTGCGATCGGCACCAGCCCTGAGGAAACTCCCCCGCCGGCGAAATTGAGCTGGTTGCTGTGCCGGCCAGTCTCGCCGGGGACGCCCAGCACCAGGGTACGCCAGGGCTCCTCGATATAGGGGCCGATGCGTTCGGCAACGCCCAGGGAATCGATGCTGATTGACCCGGTCGGGTACCCTTGGGCGTCGAGCGCTAGTTCGCCGCTGGCGTTGAGATCGGCGGTCCCGTCATTGGCGCGGATGCCCAAGATGCGCAACTTGCCCCCTGCCTGTTGCCAGTCTGGCAGAATGGGCTCGGCACCCCAGTTGCGGATGTCATCGGGCAGGGCTGTGACCTCCAGTTCGATTTCGGCATTGGTGTCGGTAAGCTCGATACCTGGAGCCGACAGCGCCTCGGCCCGCAGATAGCCGGCAAGGGCGGCGCGGCCGGCCTCGGCGTCGTGCATCTCGGGCATGTCGAGCAGGTGAGCCTCGACATGCCCGGCCTCGACGATCAGCGTGTCGCCGAAAAGCTGGTCGGTCCAGGTGACGCCGTCAACGACGATGGAGAGCCGGGCTATACGCCAATCTTCGAGCCTGAGGCTGGCTTCGCTCTCGGTCCAGTTCACCTCCTGCCGCGAGCCTGTAAAGGCATCGGAGAGTGCAATGGGGCCGGTGGCGGCGCCGAGCAGATGATTGGGCCGATAGACCATGGCGCTGGCCCGCATATAGGGGATCTCGGCCAGCAGGTCGCCCGAGACCACCGAGGCGGACGCGCATTCGATATCGAAGCGGAAGGGGAAGCCGCCAATGTCGAGGCTGCCGCAGACCAGTTGCGGCGCTGTCTCGCCGTCGGCAAGCGCCTGCAGCTCGATCTGTTGACGCAATTGGCCAGCGATGAAGAACCAGGCACCGGTCCAGGCCATAACGACGAGCAGGACCAGGCTGCCCAGGATGATGATTCGTTTTTTCATGGCCTCTTCATAGCCTTGCTGCGGACTTGTCAGAAGCGGGTTTGCAGCGCGCCTGTCAGGCGCCACATATCCCCGGGTGCTCAGGCGGGCTTGGGATGTCCTTGCCCCATCTGATTGGTGTCGCTAGCCTAATGGGGAAAGTGGTTGCGCTATGGCGAATGAACGAGATTTCGAAGCGTCTGAAAAAACGCACTGGGTTTTTGGCTACGGGTCGTTGATCTGGAACCCCGGCTTTTCGTTTCTCGGCGCGCAGTTGGGGCTGTTGCGCGGGGCGCATCGCTCGCTTTCGATCATATCGCATCATCATCGGGGCACGCGGGATGTGCCCGGGCTGGTTTTTGGATTGACGCGCGGCGGTTCCTGCCGGGGCATGGCGTTTGAAGTGTGCGCCAATGCCTGGGCCGAAGTGCGGGCCTATCTTGATGCGCGTGAACTGGTGACGGCGGTTTACCGCGATGTCTGGCGGCCAGTGACGCTGGCCGATGGCCGCCGGGTAAGGGCACTGACCTATGTGGTGGACGAGAATCATGAGCAATTCGCTGGCCAGTTGAGCCTTGAGGAGCAGGTGGCGATGATCCGAGCGGGGGTGGGGATTTCCGGCCGCAATGTCGATTATGTGCTCAACACCGCTCATCACCTGACCCAATTGGGCATCAATGATAGGGCTCTGATGCGCCTGGCGCGGCAATTGGAGGCTGAAGGCCTGCCCGGTGCAGGGACGGGTCAGGCGGCCTGAGCGACCGGCGCCGTGGCGGGGGTGGCCTGTTCGAGGTCCCAGATGGTGGCCAGACGATTTTCTGGCGCCGCCAGGCTGAACACATTGGTGGCGCAATCAAGCGCCAGACGAAACCGCGAGCGGCTGATCGGATCGGCCACCAGGTCCTGGGTCGAGCCGACCCAGAGCACATGGCTCCCCTTGGCAATGAGATAGAGCTCGGCTTCTTCCATGGCGAACTTGTCGAGTGCCCTGGGCCGGAGGCCATAGGCGCGGCCCGAATGGCCCTGCCAATGCACTACATTGGCCCGGTCACCACCCACTCTGTGTGTATTACCCGAGAGCATCATCTGACGTTCCCCTGCGTCCCCAGAAGAAGAACAAAGTTAGAACAAATTGTATCGACCGTCAAGCGCCGCCCCGCGCTGGCCCTATATCTATGGATGTGTTCGTTGGATGCGTCAATATCTAGTGTTTTTGGGTCTCGCGCAGGATGTTCATACGCTCCCGCAGCCTCCCATCCGGCGGGCGCCCAATGCCCTGGTCGATCGCTTCGAGGGTCAGCCGGGTCGATTCGGGCTCGATGGCCTGTTTCAGGCGCGCCAGAAAAACGTCCGGAGCCAGGCCCGGCTCGATCGCCGGCAGGAAACGGGCGCGTGCGGTTCCGGGCCAGATGACCAGGCTATTGCGGCCCCAGAACAGGCCGGCATTGAGGGCCACGGGCACGACCGGCACATTGAGAGAGGTGTATAGGCGCACGATGCCCTGGCGGTAGTCGGGCGGCGCCAGTGAGGCCCTGCGGGTTCCCTCGGGATAGATGACGATGCGGCATCCTCGGTCGATGGCATCGCGTGCCTGGCTGATCATGGCGGGGATCGACTGGGCGCCTTTCTGGCGGTCAATCTCGATGCAGTCGAGCGAGCGCGCGGCCCAGCCGAAAAAGGGGATGCGCATCAATTCCTTCTTGGCGACATAGGCGGGTCGTCCGGTATGGGGGAAGATCGCAAAAATGTCCCAGTCGGACTGATGTTTTGAAGCGATGATGCAGCCCCCCGGGGGGATATTCTCATCGCCTTCAACATGGGTGCCCATGCCGGTCAGCACCCGCAGAAACACCACATTGGACCAGCACCAATAGCGGGCAATGGCCCAGCCGAGCCGAGTCCGTCCGGCGACGATGCCGATTGTCCCGGCGATGATGGCAAGGATGATCGTCTGGCCGATGAACACCGCGTAAAAGATCGTGGTGCGGATCGCCTGAATTGCGGCCTTGATCGACATATGCTCCCCCGCCCTGCCGGCACTCAGTTCGTCATAGCGGGGCTGACCGCGATTGGCGAGGGCAAGGGGTCACGAGGCTTCGCTGAGATAGCGCCGCACCGTCATGCGCGAGGTGATCGCGGTGAGTACCGCAATCACCGGCACCACGGCCAGGATGAAAGCCATGCCATCCCAGCCCAGCAGGAACTGCCCGAACAGCACACCGACCTGCGCGGTCGCTTCGCTGGGCAAGACGCTGCCCGCGGCCATGCCGATCAGGAGAAAGAACAGGATGGCAAAGAGCGCGCCCAGAAACCCGCCCTGCAGGCCGATGGAGAGGAACCGTCCCTGAAATTCCCCGGCGATGAACTTGTTGGATGCGCCAATGAAGTGGAGCACATCAACGATTTCGCGATTGGAGGCCATGGCGCCGCGGGTGGCAAAGATGATCGCCAAGACGGTCGCCACGCCGATCAGGCTGAGCACCAGCAGGCCCGAGAGCACCACCGTGCCGGCCATGGTGTTGAGCTGCTGGCGCCAGGCGGCGTGGGTATCCAGACTCGCGCCATTGATGGCGCTGAGATTGCGCTGCAACTGCGCGACATCAGCCTCGACCGGATCGGCAAGCTGCACCACCACGAGGCGCGGAATGGCGATGACCGAGAGGTCGAGGCCAGCACCCAGCCAGGGTTCGAGAAGGGCCTGGCTCTCTTCGATGCTGAGCGCCCTGGCGCTGGCGACGCCCGGGGTCGATTGGGCCAGGGAAACGGCGGTGCGCAGATTGGATTCCATCACTTCACCTTCGGCCGGGCGGATCTGGATGGTCAGTTCCCGCCCCACATCGGCCGACCAGGCGATGGCCGATTTCTGCACCAGCACCACGCCGCCCAGGGTTACAGCCGAAAGAAAGGCCATGATGGTGACCAGCAGCAGCAGGGTGCGGCCGGCGACGCTTCTTTCGGGGACGATGGGGGCGGCGCCGCCGCGGCGCGGCAGCAGGGCGAGCAATTGCCTAATCATGGATGGTCAACTCCCCCTTGTTCAGCACCATGCGGGGATAAGGGAAGCGGTCGAGCAGCGGCAATTCATGGGTGGCCAGAATAATGGTGGTCCCCAATGTGCGGTTGAGCTCGGCGAACAGATGCACGAGCCGGCTGGACAGGTCAGGGTCGACATTGCCCGTGGGCTCGTCGGCCAGCAGCACTTTGGGCCGGGCAATGACGGCGCGGGCAATGGCAGCGCGCTGCTTTTCGCCGCCCGAAAGCAGGGTGGGCAGAGCGTGCATGCGTTCGCCCAGGCCCACCCATTCGAGCAGTTCGATCACGTTGGGCCGGTATTCACTTTCCGGCTGCCCCAATACGCGCAGTGGCAGGGCGACATTCTCAAAAGTGGTCAGATGGTCCAGCAGGCGAAATTCCTGGAACACGATACCGATATGGCGGCGCATCTGCAGCAGCCGGTCCTGGTCAAGATTGCCCACATCCTCGCCGAACATGGTGACCTTGCCGCGGCTGGGCTTGTTGGACAGCAGCAGAAGGCGCAGCAGGCTGGTCTTTCCCGCGCCGGACGGCCCGGTCAGAAAATGGAACGAGCCCGGCTCGATCGAAAAGGTCAGGTCTTTAAGGATTTCAGGGCCATTGCCATAGCGCAGGCCCACATCGGAAAATTCGATCAAGAAGCAGTGCTCCCGGGTCATCGGGCAATAAAAGGCGGTGCAAAAGCGAATCAGCTTTGCCCCATCATAGCAGCGCGACCCCATCCACGCGGCATGCCGCCCTCATTGGCCGGGGGAAAGCGGCACAATTTTGGTGAAGGCCGGGGTTTGAGGAGTTTTAACCCCGCAAGGGATAGGGTCGCACACCCGAACGGAAATCCGCGCGCCCGATGATCATCACCTGCCCGCATTGCCAGACCAAGTATCAGGTGACCTATGAGGCCATTGGCTCGGCTGGTCGCAAGGTGCAGTGCGCGCATTGCCATCAAGCCTGGAACCAGGGCGCGCAGTCCGATGCGCCCGAGACGCCCGCGGATGTCGAGGCCAACAAGCTGTTCGATGCCATGGCGGAAGATGCGCTGGACGAGGCCATGAGCGCCGAGGAAAAGACGGTGGCTGGCAAAAGGCCCGCCGCCAGTTCACCGCCGCTCAATGGCCTGGCGGAGGGCATCGATCCGGCGGAACTGAAAAAGCAGCAACAGGAATTCTCCCGCCGCCAGAACGCCATGACCTCACGCCTGCCATTGGCCAGATTGCGGCGCGGCGCGCGGATTGCCGGTGTGATCCTGCTGGCCGGCATTGTTGGCGGCGCCTATTTCTGGCGCTTGCCGATCGTGGAGCGCTATCCCGATCTGGCCGGGCTTTATGAATCCATTGGCCTGGGGGTCAATGTGGTCGGCCTCGAATTTGCCGACCTCGAAACGCTCAAGGCGCTCTCGGATGGCAACGACGTGCTGACCGTCTCGGCGCAGATCGTGGGACAGTCCGGCAGCCCGGTGGCCGTGCCGCCAGTCGTGGTCAGCCTGCTCGATGAGACCGGACAGGCGATTTATGAATGGAGCGTTTCACCACGGGTTCGGGACCTCATGGCGGGAGAACGCGCAACTTTCGATACCAGGCTGTCGTTGCCGCCCAGTGAAGCGGTGCGGGTGCGCCTGAGCTTTGCCGGGCAGTCGGGCATGGCTGGTGGGCGCGGCAATGGTTCGCAACAGACTATGCAGGGCCAGGCGGCGCCTGTTCCGGAAACACCTGCGGCGCCGACCGCAGAGACACATGCGGCCCCGGCCGCCAGTGGCCAACACTAGGAGAGCAATCATGGCTCGCATCCTCGTTGCCGAAGACGATCCGTCTGTCCGCGCCTTTGTCGTCAGTGCCCTCACCATGAAGGGCCACGAGGTGGTGGCAGAAGACGATGGTGGCCTGGCCGCCGAAACTATGGAGGCAGAGGCCGGCCGTTTTGACCTGCTGCTGACCGATATCAAGATGCCGGTCATGGACGGCATTGCCTTGGCGCTGCAGGTGGGCGCAGCCTATCCTGAGGTCACCATCCTGATGATGACCGGCTTTGCCGATCAGCGCGAGCGGGCGCATGGGCTGGACGCCCTCATCTACGACGTTATCGCGAAACCGTTCACGCTGGTCGATCTACTTGAAAAGGTCGATGATGCGCTCAACGGTCGGCCGGTGGAAGTTGTGCCTCTGGCGCGGCGGTCACTGCAGTAGCGCGAGACACAGGCCCCTCAGTTTGATCAGATCCAGTCGGGCACGCTGTCCAGCGCGATCAGCTCGTCGAGCGATTTGCGCGGACGGATGACGTGCCAGCGCGGGCCATCGACCAGCACTTCGGGGATCAGGGGCCGCGAATTATAGGTCGAGGCCATGACCGCGCCATAGGCGCCAGCGCTCATCACCGCGAGCAGATCGCCCTCCTCGACCCCGGCAATAGTGCGGTCCTTGGCCAGATAGTCGCCGGTTTCGCAAACCGGGCCGACAATGTCGCCGGTGATCGGAGGCAGATTGGAGGGGTTGACCGGCTGGATGTCATGATGCGCCTCGTAGAGGGTGGGGCGCAGCAGATCGTTCATCGCTGCATCGACGATCACAAAATCCTTGTCGCCCGTCTTCACATATTCGACCCGGGTAACGAGAATGCCCGCATTGCCGACCAGCAGGCGCCCCGGTTCGATGACCAGTGCGCACCCCAATTGCCCGACCTTGTCGCGCACCACGGCGGCATAGGCTTCGGGGTGCGGCGGGGCTTCCTGATCGTGATCATAGGGAATGCCCAGACCGCCCCCGACATCAATATGCTCTATCTGATGGCCGTCGGCGCGCAATTCGGTGACCAGTTCGGCCATCAGGCCGAAGGCATTGCCGAAGGGTTCGAGATCGGTGATCTGGCTGCCGATATGCATGTCAACGCCAACCGCCTCGATATTGGGTAATGCGGCGATGCGGCTATAGACCTCGCGAGCGCGCTTATAGGAAATGCCAAACTTGTTCTCGGACTTGCCGGTCGAGATCTTGGCATGGGTGCGCGCGTCGACATCGGGGTTGATGCGGACGGAGACCTTTGCCGTCAGCCCCATATCGGCAGCGATCGTGGAGAGGCGCTCAAGCTCGGGCTCGCTCTCGACATTGAAGCACTTGATGCCGACTTGGAGGCCGCGCCGCATTTCGGCGATTGTCTTGGCAACGCCTGAAAAGACGATCTTGTCTGGCGCAAAGCCGGCGGCCAGCACGCGTTCGAGTTCGCCCAGTGAAACGACGTCGGCACCACAGCCTTCCGAGGCCATCAGCTTGAGCACGGCCTGGTTGGAATTGGCCTTCATTGCATAGGCAGTCAGCGTGGGGATGCCGTCAAAGGCGTCGCGCACCACGCGGACATGCCGCCGCAAAGTGGCGCTGGAATAGACATAGAACGGCGTACCGACCTGGTCTGCGAGATCGTTGAGATTGACGTCTTCGGCGAAAAGCACGCCGTCGCGATGATTGAAGTGATGAACCACAATATGCCCCGTTGGGTCGATACAGCCGCCATGCGATCACCGGAGGTGAACGGATCGCCGACGCTGTCCTTCGTTGCAGGCACCTCTAGTCCAGGCAGGATCAAAACGAAAGCCAGACTTATCGATCTGCCTCATAAGCGGCTTCGATGCGTTCGGCGACCAGATGTTGCAGCCGCCAGAGATGGGGGTCGTGGATGCCCATCTGCTCGAGATGGTCGACCGTGGCGTGCAGATATTCGGCCATAGAACCGCGGGTGCCGGTGGCGCTAGCCAGCACATCGGCAATCTCGGCTTCGGACAGGCCTGAGACATAGCGGCCGGAATTGCGGTCAATGCAGAAGGTCAGCGCCCGGATCACGCGCTCGCCGGTCCGCACCGTTACCCATCGCGGTGGAAAGGCGGTGGGCACCCAGCCCATTTCGCGCTCGAACAGCTTGACCAGGCACTCATCGCGCCGGTCGGGCGGCAGGCGATAGAGAGCGCCCTTGCACGAGCCACCCCGATCAAGCGCCAGCATCAGTCCGGGATTTTCCTCGCTGCCGCGAAAGCGGGTATTCCACCCCAGGCAAAAGGCACGGTGCCAGCCATGCAGCAGGCCGGTGCGCATTTCGATGTAGTCGCAGGCTGGTTTCCAGATCAACGAACCATAGGCAAAAACCCAGGTTTCATCGTGATGGTCGGGGCCTTCGAACAGGCTCGCAATAGTTGCCTGGTGGTCTTCCTGGCTGGCTTCCCGCATGCCGGGCGGTGGCGCGGGGAGGGCTTCAAAGATCTCGTCTGGCTGGAGATAGGCAACATGGCGCGCGCTCAGGCGCATCTGTCGCGGGGGTCGCGTCATTTCCGGTCCCTTACCCTCTCCCGCATGGGGAGAGGGAGAGATTGTAGCAATGGTCCGGCTTACTCAACCCCACTATCGCCATGGCCACCTTGCTTTTTCGCTTTGAGAGGGCGTGGCTCGTGCTGCTCGCCGGTGAGGGCCGATTTCCAGCGCGCGGACTGGGCCAGCACATTGGCCGGGGCGGTGCCGCCATAGGAGGCGCGGGCGGCCACCGAGGCCTCGACGGTCAGCACCTTGTGGATACGGCTATCGATGCGCTCATCGATCCGCTTGAAATCCTCGATGGTCAGGCCCTCAAGGCCGCAGCCCTTCTGCTCGGCCATGGAAACAACCTGGCCGGTGATGTGATGGGCGTCGCGGAAGGGAATATTGAGCTCGCGCACCAGCCAGTCGGCGACATCGGTGGCGGTCGAGAAGCCGGCGGAGGCCGAGGCATGCATCTTGTCGCGGTTGGGCTGCATGTCGGTGACCATGCCGGTCATGGCCGCCAGGGACAGGGAAAGAGCGTCGAGGGCATCAAAGGCGACTTCCTTGTCTTCCTGCATGTCCTTGGAATAGGCGAGCGGCAGGCCCTTCATCACCACAAGCAGCGAATTGAGCGCCCCCAGGATGCGGCCGATCTTGGCGCGTACCAGTTCGGCGGCGTCCGGATTGCGCTTTTGCGGCATGATCGAGGAGCCGGTGGTGAACTTGTCGGACAGCTTGATGAAGCTGAACTGGGCCGACGACCAGATCACCATTTCCTCGGCAAAGCGCGACAGATGCATGGCGCAGATCGCGCCGGCCGAAAGGGTTTCGAGAATGAAATCACGGTCCGAGACGGCGTCGAGCGAATTGGCAGTGGGCCGGTCAAAGCCCAGCGCGGTCGCGGTCATGTCGCGATCGATCGGATAGGGGGTGCCGGCCAGGGCCGCCGAGCCGAGCGGACTTTCATTGAGGCGCGCGCGCGCATCTTCAAGCCGGCCGGCATCGCGGCCCAGCATCTCGACATAGGCGAGCAGATGGTGGCCGAAGGTCACGGGCTGGGCGTTCTGCAAGTGGGTGAAGCCGGGCAGGATGGTTTCGGCCTCCTCCTCGGCCCGCGTCACCAGCGCCAGTTGCAGCGCTTTGATCTGACGCACCAGCGTATCGATATAGTCGCGCACATAGAGCTTGAAATCGGTGGCCACCTGGTCGTTGCGCGAGCGGGCCGTGTGCAGGCGCCCGGCGGCATCGCCGATCTTTTCGCGCAGCCGGCTTTCGACATTCATATGGATGTCTTCGAGCGCCCGCGAGAAAGTGAAATCGCCGCGCTCGATTTCGCCCTGAACCTCGTCTAGACCGGCAAGGATGGAGTCGCGGTCGGACTGCGTCAGAATGCCCGTCGCGGCGAGCATTGTGGCATGGGCCTTCGATCCGGCAATATCCTGGCGGTAGAGGCGCTGGTCGAAGCCGATGGAGGCGTTGATTTCCTCCATGATGGCATCGGGCGCTTCGGCAAAGCGGCCGCCCCACATCTTGTTGCTCAGAGCCTTGTCCGACGGAGACACCATGGAAACTACCCGCTCAAAAGGCCCCCGATCCGCTCTTTCCTGGGCGCTGCCCATTGCGGCGGGGGTGGTCGTTGTTGCTGGGTCTATAGCGGCATGGCTGATGCTGGGCAATGCCGGGACGGCCAATGAATGTCCGGTGCAGCAGGCGGCGGCCCAGATCATTGACGCCGCAGCGGTCGGCGAGCTGGCCGCGCTTAATGGCACGGGCGAGGGCCGCGGCTATGCCGACATGGCATTCAACGATGCGTCGGGAACGCCGATGAGCATTGCCGATTTTTCCGGCAAGGCGCTGCTGGTCAATTTCTGGGCGAGCTGGTGCGTGCCGTGCCGCGAAGAGATGCCGGCGCTAGATGCCATTGCCACCGAATATAACTCGGACCGCTTCATGGTGTTGCCGATCAATCTCGATATTGGCGAGAGCGGGCTGGAAAAAGCGCAAGACTTTCTCGACGAAGGGCAGTTTGCCAATCTGCCGCTTTATGCCGACAACACCTTCGCGGCCTTCGAGCGCCTCAAGCGCGAGGCGGTCGCCATAGGCCTGCCGGCGACCTTGCTGCTTGATCCAGAGGGATGCGAGCTGGCTGTCCTGCAAGGGCCGGCCGAATGGCACAGCGAGGATGGCAAGGCGGTTGTCGAAGCGCTGATCGGCTTGCGGGGATAAGGCGGCCGGCCCTAGATCAGCAAGTCGACCTCGGCGCCATTGACGGGCGCTTTGGCCAAG
Source organism: Devosia marina (assembly GCF_009758415.1). Lineage (GTDB taxonomy): Bacteria > Pseudomonadota > Alphaproteobacteria > Rhizobiales > Devosiaceae > Devosia > Devosia marina. Next base: position 515,666 of record NZ_WQRF01000002.1, read on the forward strand.
CTGGTGGTGGGCCTGGCGCGGCCGCTTTGACCGCCTGGACCTGCATTATATCGGCGCGCAGGCGGGCGACCTCGAGCAGGTGTCTGTCTTGCGGGGCACCGCGTTCATGCACCAGCGGTCGATCGTGACGGATGGGGAAATGCCGGCGGCGGTGCCCATCGCATTGGCCTCAGGCCTGCTTGTCGATCTTGAGGCCCTGGCCCGGCGGCGGAGCGGCCGGCGCTTCGAGCGCGGTCTGCATCAATGAATTGAGCAGGTTGGATTCCATCTCGTGGGCCTTCTTGAACACCGCAATCTGCACCGAATTCTGCGTCAGCGCCGTTTGTGCGGTCAGCAAATTGGTGGAGAGATCGGTATTCAACGGTCCGGTCCTGATGGTTGGATCGCCCTCAGATTAGTTAAGCCGGGTTAAGAATTTGTTGGCCGTTTGCCCGCTTTTGCGAGTAATGCGCCTAACGTCCGCCAAACAGTGGCACCTTTCGGCTCTTGAACAAGGGCGCCAGTCCCAGGCCGGCGGCGAATCCGCCTAGGTGCGCCCACCAGGCCACCGGCTCGTCCGAGCCCATCACGACAAAGAAAAGCTGGGTGGCGATCCAGAAGCCGAGCATCCAGAAGGCGGGCACGGGCAGCGGAATGAGCCAGACAATGCGGGCCAGCACAAAAACCCGGGCGTGGGGATAGAGCAGGATATAGGCCCCCATGACCCCGGCTACGGCGCCCGAAGCGCCGATCAGCGGACCATTGCCATCAAGATTGAACAGCAGATGGGCAAGGGCCGCCAGAACCGCGCAGGCGAGATAGAAGATCAGGAACTTGATGTGCCCGAAGGCGTCTTCGATATTGTCACCGAATACCCAGAGGAACAGCATGTTGGAAAGCAGATGCAGCCAGTCGGCGTGCAGGAACGCATAGGTCACCAGGTTCGCCCAGTCGGGCAACCACGGCACGGGCTGGGGATAGAGATCGCGCACCACGATCGGGATCATCCCGAAGTTGATAGTCGCCTGATCAAAAGCTGCCGGGGACAGGACCGACTGGATCAGGAAGACCAGGATCGTCACGCCCATCAGCCCATAGGTGACGAAGGGGAAATCGACATGGCGGATGGGGTTGGTGTCATGCAGGGGCAGGAACAGGACCAGTCTCCAATGCTGCGCGATAAGAGCTGGGCTGCTCAGCCTCTGGCTACGTCACCATAATTGCCTGGCACCCACAAGACATCGCCCGCGCCATTGTCATTGGCCACCCTGCCGAGCACGAAAAGCAGGTCCGAGAGGCGGTTGAGATAGCGCAGCGTTTCCACGCTGGTCTCTGGTTCGGCCTCGAGCAGCGCTGCAACCAGCCGCTCGGCCCGGCGGGTCACCGTGCGGGCCAGGTGCAGCGAAACCGCCAATGGCGTGCCGCCGGGCAGGATGAAGCTGGTGAGGGGCTGGAGAGCGACGTTGAACTGGTCGATCTGCTGCTCGAGCCAGATGGTCTGGACCGGCCGGATGCGCAGGCTCGGATGTTCCGCATCGGGCGCATCGGCACCCGGTGTCGCCAGGTCCGAGCCGAGGTCGAACAGATCGTTTTGAATGCGCGAGAGCACTGCATCGATGCGCGGTCGGGTGGCAGCGGTCAGGCGCGCCTGGCCGACAAAGGCATTGGCTTCTTCAACCGTTCCATAGGCCTCGACCCGCAGATCATGCTTGGCGCGGCGCGGACCCCGTACCAGCCCCGTCGTGCCGGCATCGCCGGTACGGGTATAGATCGTATTGAGCTTGACCATGATGCCACCCAGCGCCCGATCTAGCCGCGCCCAAAGAAGAAGAGCGCACCCAGGAGCAGGACCAGGGCCACACCTTGGCCGATGACACGCAGGCGCATCAGGCGCTGGCTGGTATTGCCCGGGCCGCCCTTGAGCATGTTCCAAAGGCCCATGCCCAGAACGATGACGACGAACAGCAGGGCCAGGGCGATGGCGATATTAACGAGGGTTTCCATGATAGCCTTAACGTAAGGGAGGCGAGATTGGATCGCCTTTGATATAGGCGGTCAGACCCTCCGCCACAGCATCATAAATGGCACGAATTCTGTGCGAGGTGAACAATTCCCTGTGCGTGGTGAGCCAGACAGGCAGCGGCGGGATGGCCAGGTCCAGCGGCAGCACCACCAGCCCTGGCGTAAGGCGGGCGAGATTGAGCTGGGCAAAGCCGATTCCCAGGCCCGCCCGCAGCAACTCCCACAAGTGCGGCTGATCGTCCGAGCGCACCGGAAAATTATCGCGCGTCACCTCGAACCCCAGGGACCGGGCATGGCGGATCACCGCGTCGGACCGGTCGAAGCCCAGCATGTCGTGGTCCCAGAGCTGGTTAATCGTGGTGGGCGTGCCGCGCCGGGCCAGATAGTTCTCATGGGCCACCGGGACCAGCGGAATATCACCCAGATGCCGCGTGACCAGCTCGAGCTGGGTGGGCCGGAACATCCGCACGGCAATATCGGCCTCGCGCATTAGCAGGTTCTCGGCCGAATCGGTCGGGACCGATTCGATGGCAATGCGCGGATGCACGCGGCGAATGCCGGCCAATATGTCAGGCAGCACGTAATTGGAAATCATTGTGCTGGCGGTCAGCCGCACCGTGCCGTGCGCCTCGTTCTGGGCGCCGGCGGCCAGGATGGCGGCCTCGGCCAGCGCAGAGCGGGCACGATCAACTGAACCGTAGAGCTTGAGGGCGGTGGCGTTGGGCTTGAGGCCGGTCAGGCTGCGCTCGAACAATGGCAGGTCCAGGGCGGCTTCGAGCGCCTCGATATGGCGGCCCAGCGTCGGCTGGCTGAGGCCGAGCTGGCGCGCTGCGGCCGAGAGCGAGCCTTCGGCGATCACCGCCGCAAAACTGCGCCACAGCGTCCAGTCAGGATTGCTATTCATTATTGTATATTAGACCGAGAAAATTGCGCAATCGCTATTCATCATCGTAGCGCGCATCTTGCTCGCCAGCAACAGCAAGGAGCACAAGATGCAAACGGGAAAAGTCACTGTTCTTGGCAGCAATGGCCATATCGGCAATGCGGCAATGATCGCCTTCCGCGATGCGAACTGGCGGGTCACGGGCCTGGGGCGCAGCAATCGCAAGCCAGTTGCGGGCACCCAGTTCTTCAAGGGCGACGCCGATGAGGTTGTGGTGGTCCGCGCTGCCATCGCCGAAGCCGATGTCGTCGTTCACGCGCTACATTTGCGCTATGACCAATGGGGCGATGGACGGGCCGAAAAGCAATTGCAGGTGGTGCTCGATGCCATGGCGGGCAGCGGCAAGACGCTGCTGTTTCCCGGCACAATCTATAATTACCGCGCCAGCGACCGCACCATTGGCCCCGGCCTGCGTGAGAGTGGGGAAAAGCCGCGCGGCGAAATCCGCATCCGGCTCGAACAGATGCTGCGCGACGCGGCGGCCCGCCATGGGTTCCAGGTGATTATTTTGCGCGCCGGGGATTTTTTCGGGCCGGGCAATCGGGACGAATGGTTTGATGCCGCCATGCTGATGGATTACGCCAAGGGGCGGCTTTACCATCTGGGCGACCTCGAAACGCGCCATAGCTGGGCCTATCTGCCCGATCTGGCGCGCGCCTTCACAGTGCTGGCCGCACGGCGGGCTGAAATGAAGGCGTTCGAGAACGACCATTTTGCCGGCCATTGGGTCAGTCACGGGCAGGTCATGGCTGCGACACAAAATGCCTTGCCCAAGCCCGTCGAGGTGGCACCGCTGCCCTGGTGGATGCTGCGCGCAATCGGGCTGTTCAACCCCGTAATGCGCGACGTCTATCGCATGCGCTATTTGTGGCTGAACGAAATGGAACTGGTCGATCCGCGGCTCGATGCTTTGCTCGGCCCCGGCTTCACCACGCCCTTTGAGACAGCTGTTGCCGACACGGTCACCGAACTGGTCGCAGATCGGTCGGATGCTCGGCACGCGGCCTGAGTCCGGGAGTTCATGTAATGAAAGACGTTATTGTATGGCAGCGGATCGAAGGTGGCTTGGTGTTCGTCGCCGCGCTGGCGCTTTATGGGCAGATGACGCCGGTGTTGCCCTGGTGGGCTGCCCTGCTGGTGTTCTTTGCGCCTGATTTGAGCTTTTTTGCCTATGGCGCAGGCACGCGGATCGGGGCTTGGGTCTACAATCTGGCTCATGTCTATGCGCTCGGGGCCGGACTTGTGGCGATGGGTGGGCTGCTCGGCCTGCCTTTGCTGACCACGCTGGGCGCGCTCTGGATGGCCCATTCCGGTTTTGACCGCATGCTGGGCTATGGGCTCAAGGCCCAGACCAGTTTCAAGGACACCCATCTGGGACGGCTGGGCAAAGCAGGCTAAAGCCCCACCGCCCGCCGCACATCGTCCGGTGTCCAACCCTGGGCCCGCAGATCCGCCAGACTTTGCGAGCCCTTCGACTTGGACAGTTTCTGCCCATCATCTCCAAGCAGCAGGCGGTGGAAGAAATAGATCGGCGCAGGCAAGCCGAGCAGCATTTGCAGCAGCACATGAATATCGGTGGCCGCTTCCAGATCGCGTCCGCGTGTGACATGGCTGATGGTCTGGGCGGCGTCATCGACCACTACGCTCAAGTGATAGCTGGTCGGCGTGTCCTTGCGCTGCAGCACCACATCGCCCCAGCGCTCGGGCCGGGCATAGCGGATCTGCGGCCGGTCCAACACGCTTGGGCCGATCACGGAAAAGGTCAGCAGGCCGGTCCGGGCCATGGCGGCCTCGGTATCGAGACGGAACTGCACCGGATCGCCGCGCTCGAGCCGCTCGATGCGTTCGGCATTGCTCATATGCCGGCAGGTGCCGGGATAAAGCGGAGCGCCGTCGGGATCGGTGCCGGTGGCGTTTTGCGCGATATCGCTGCGCGAGCAGAAGCAGGGATAGAGCAGATCCATGGCGCGCAAGCGGTTGGCCGCCTCAGCATAGAGCTCGAACCGCTCGGACTGATAGAGCACCGGCTCGGGCCAGGAAAGGCCCAGCCAGTGGAGATCCTCGAACAAAGCCGCGACGAATTCGGGCTTGCAGCGGGTGGTGTCGATATCCTCGATGCGCAACAGCGCCATGCCGCCCAGCTTTTGCGCCGCGTCCCAGGTGACGAGCGCCGAGAGGGCATGGCCCAGATGCAATGGGCCATTCGGGCTGGGGGCAAAGCGCAGGACGGGTTTGGACATTGGGCGCTGTTTCGGGATGGGTGGTTGTTTTCTTCATAGGCGCCCGGGCGCCTGAACGAAAGCCCGCGGGATTGGGCGCATGGCCAGAATGGTCTTCAGCGCTTCGTGAGGGCGCGATGCTTTGCGCTTTATTGGCGGCTGTGCTACATGCGCGCACTTCCCGCATTTTTGTCGAGCCCCATGTGCCTGCCATGAGCCTTGCGCTGAATATTGACCATTCCAGTGCCGTCCGTCCCGCGCCGACCATGCGCCCGTCCTTGATCGGCCTTTCCAAGGCAGGGCTGGCCGAGACGCTGGTGAGCCATGACGTGGTTTCCGAAAAGGAAGGACGCATGCGCGCCAGCCAGCTTTGGAACTGGCTCTATGTGAACGGGGTCACCGATTTCGAGCGCATGACCAATGTGGCCAAGCCGGTGCGGCAAAAGCTCAGCGACACCTTCAATCTCGACCGTCCCGAGATCGTCTCCGAGCAGGTGTCGGTCGACGGGACGCGCAAATGGTTGTTCCGCTTCCGCGATCCGGCCAATCCGAACCTGCCGGCGGTCGAGGTGGAAACAGTCTATATTCCGGAAAGCGACCGCGGGACGCTCTGCGTCTCCTCGCAGGTGGGCTGCACACTGACGTGCTCATTCTGCCATACCGGCACGCAAAAGCTGGTGCGCAATCTGACCGCCGGGGAAATCCTGGGACAGATCCTGATGGCGCGCGAGCGTCTGGGCGATTTTCCCGGTGGGTCGCGTCCGGATGACGGGGGCCTGGTGCCCGGCGGGGAAACCCGCGCCATCACCAATATCGTGATGATGGGCATGGGCGAACCGCTCTATAATTACGAGAACGTCAAGCAGGCGCTGCTGATTGCCTCGGCGGGCGATGGCATGTCGATTTCCAAGCGCCGCATCACGCTGTCGACCTCGGGCGTCGTGCCCTATATCGAGCCGACCGGTCGCGAGATCGACGTCATGCTGGCGATTTCGCTCCATGCCGTGCGCGACGATCTGCGCGACGTGCTGGTGCCGATCAACAAGAAATGGCCGCTCAAAGAACTGCTTGAAGCATGCAAGACCTATCCGGGCCTGTCCAATGCGCGCCGCATCACTTTCGAATATGTGATGCTCGACGGCATCAACGACAGCGATGCCGAGGCGCGCGAACTGGTTCGGCTGCTGGCCGGCATCCCCGCCAAGATCAATCTGATCCCGTTCAACCCCTGGCCCGGTTCGAACTATGGCACCTCGCCCTCAAGCCGCATTGAGCGCTTTGCCGATATCGTCAACAAGGCCGGTTATGCCTCCCCGGTCCGCACGCCGCGCGGCCGCGACATCTTCGCCGCCTGCGGGCAGCTCAAAAGCGAGAGCGAACGGCTTTCCAGAAAAGACCGGGACGCTCTGCTGACGCTGTGATGCCGGCATTGGTTCCCGAGCTCTCGGTCTCCGACATTGCGGCCAGCCGCCGCTTCTATTGCGATGTGCTGGGCTTTGCGGTGCGTTATGAGCGGCCCGAAGAGGGCTTTGCCTATCTCGCCTTTGGCCCGGCGGAACTGATGCTGGACCAGATTGGCGAGGGCCGGGACTGGATCACTGGCCCGCTGGTGCCGCCGCTCGGACGGGGCGTCAACTTCCAGATAGAAGTGACGGAAATCGATCCGATCTGTACGCGGATCGAGGCAGCCGGTATCGACCTCTTTCAGCCCATCGAGACCCGAACCTATCGTACGGCCAGGGACCAAGTGACGCAGCGCCAATTCTGCGTGCAGGATCCCGATGGCTATCTGCTGCGGTTCTGCGAGCGTGTGTGATGCGGCCCTCGGCCCGTAAGATCGAACAGGCCATTGCCGCTGTTGAAGATGCGGCGGCAAAGCGGCAACCGCTTGTTTGCCCTTTGTGCGACCGGCCCATTCCGCCTGAGGCCAGATCGAGCCGGCATCACCTCGTGCCACGACTCAAGGGCGGCACGCACATGGGCACGGTGCGCCTGCACCAGATCTGTCACAATGCCATTCATGCCCGGTTTTCAGAGGCCGAATTGGCCAGCAGGCTCGCCGATATCGACAGCCTCAAGGCCGATCCGGAAATCGCGGAGTTCGTGGCATGGGTGAGAACCAAACCACCGGCTTTCCACGCGCAAACGCGGAGAACGCGCAAGCGAAAAGCATAGGCGCTACTCCCCCGCCACCCAATCGATGCGCCATTGCCCGCGACCTTCGTCGCTCAGCAGCTCCGCCAGCACCGGCAGAACCTTGCGCATTTCCTCTTCCAGCACAAAGGGCGGGTTGACCACCACCATGCCTGTGCCGTGCAAGCGCGGCGGTTCGGAAGGTGCCCTGATGGTGAGTTCCAACCGCAGGATTTTTGGAATACCGGTCTTTTTGAGGGCTTTGGCATAGGTCTCGACCTCGCCCGGCTCCTTGATCGGATACCAATAGGCGTAGGTGCCGCCAGGCCAGCGCTTGTGCGCTTTTTCGAGGCTCTGCACCATGCGGGTAAATTCGCCCTTTTCCTCGAAGGGCGGATCGACCAGTACGAGGCCCCGCTTTTCCTTGGGCGGCAAATGGGTGCCGAAAATGTTCCAGGCATCGAGCTGGGTGATGCGGGTCTGGAAATCGCCGGTGAAATTTTCCTTGAGGCGATTGGCGTCCATGGGATGGAGCTCGAATGCCATCAGCCGGTCCTGCTCGCGCAGCATGTGCCGGGTGATGAAGGGCGAGCCAGGATAATAGCGCAGATTGCCATCGGGGTTTTGCGCACGCACCGCATCGAGATAGGGCGCGAGCAATTCGGCCACGGGAGGAGGCAGATCGGCGGCCATGACCCGGTCAATGCCGTCGCGCCATTCCCCGGTGCGCTCGGCCATGTCGCCAAAAAGGTCATAAATCCCCAGCCCGGCATGGGTGTCGATCACCCGGAAGGCCGCGTCCTTGCGCATCAGATAGGTCAGAATTCGGGTGAGGATGGTATGCTTGACCACATCGGCAAAATTGCCGGCGTGGAAGGCGTGCCGGTAATTCACGTCACTTCCGTCCTTCAGCGAGAAGAATGGTTGCGGCAAAGGCCATGAAGACGGCGGCAAAGCTCCAGTTGAGGGCTTTGCCGACCCAGGCATTTTCCTTCAGCGTCCGGGTCAGCCATTCGGCGAACAGCACGATGGCAATGACGACGGGGATGGACACCACGACGAACTCGAACCCCAGAAACAGCAGCTTGCCGGCAGCGTGGGGGTCGGCGGCCGAGACGAATTGGGGCAGGAAGGTTACGAAAAACAGGGCGATCTTGGGATTGGTCAAGTTGATCCCGAGGCCGGTAAGATAGGATTTCCGCCAACTCGGTTGCTTGCCGGCCTGTTTGACCACCAGCATGCCCCCGCCGTCCCGAATAGCCTGGATGGCGAGCCAAACCAGATAGAGCGCGCCGACAATTTTCAGCACCCAGAAGGCGGCCGGCGCCGTTACGATCAGCACCGAGATGCCGAAAGCCACCAGCATGGTGTGAATGCCGATGCCGGTAATGGCGCCCAGTACGGTGGCATAGCCATGGCTTCGGCCCCAATTCATGGTGCGCGAGACGAACAGCGCCATGTCTGGCCCGGGCGTGACGGCGAGCACAAAGGCGGCCAGGGCAAAGGCAAGAATGACGGGCAGGTCGGGGATGAAAGCGGGCATGGCGAGCTCGTTCTGTTGGCGCGGAAAATGGCAGAGTTCGCGCCCTCATGAAAGGCAGGTTGGGCATGAATCCGGAGGATTACGCCACAACATGGGCTATTGCGCGTTAAAGTAGGCGGCCGCAATCGTGTCGAGGAACGTTTCCTCGCTCTGCTGGTTGCCGTTGATCATGATCACCAAGGTCGTTCCCGTTTGGGGGTAATGACGCGTGTCGGACTCAAATCCATCATAGCCGCCACTATGGCCATACCAGGGGCCGAATGCGTCCTCTTCCAACCCCATGCCAAGTCCATAGGTTTCTTCTTGCCCCGATCCTGACGTCATGTCCCGAAGGCTCTCGGGGCCAAGTATGGATTTGCGGACAAACAGGGTGTCAAGAAACTGGGCAAGGTCGCCGGCAGTCATCGTCAACGGGCCATCGGCCAATGCGCTGGCCCAGGCCAGCTCCGACATGTCCAGGCCTGCGCTATAGCCATGCGCCGCAACCGAAGTGTCTGTGGGTCGCCCCACCGACGTTTGCCTCATGCCGGCCTTGGAGAAGACCTTGGTTTCAAGGGCAGCCTCAAGCGAGCCTGCGACTTTCTCGAGAATGTGGCCGAGCAAGACGTAGTTGGTGTTGGAGTATTCAAAGCCTTCGTCCGGCGGAAAATCGGGATCTATGCCGTAGACATAGTGCAGCGCATCCGCAGGCGTAAACACTTTGGTGGGATCATCAAGGCTGTCCTCAAAAAAGGCATCATCAAGGTAGTCGGGCAGACCTGAGGTATGGTCGAGCAATTGCCGCAGGGTCACAACATCTGCATTGGCCAGTTGAGTGATATCGGGCAGGTCCGAAATCAGCGGCCAGACCGATGCGTCCAGGTCCAATATGCCGTCTTCGACATAAGCAAGAATGGCCGCTGCCACGGCCATCTTGCCTGCGGAAGCAGCGTAAAAGCTGGTGAGGGCCGTGACGGGGCGCTGCGTTGAGCGTTCGGCAATCCCGGATGCCAGCACCATATCCGTTTCCCCGTCGCGTATCGCCAGCACCCCGCCGTCAATGCCTTCTGTGGCGAGGAAGGTGTCGAGTGCTTCCTGCGCTATCCTGCCGAGCGCAGTTTCGTTCGCCGTTGCGGCCAATGGGGATACGACGAGCAGAAGCGACAGCAGGAAAGCACGAGCGACGGCAGTTTGGGGCATGTCGGCGGGGGTCCGGCGGTGAGCGATGGGCAATGGGCGACCATTGCATCAAAGTCGTAGGCTGGCCAGTGCGGCTAGATCGGCAATTCCCGACCGGCCTTGATCGTCTCCATCGGGACGTCGGTCTTGACCGACTGGACGGAAGGGATGCGCATCAGATGGTCGGACTGAAAGCGCCAATAGGCGTGCAGGTCCGTGGTGACGATGCGCAGAATTGCGTCGCACTCCCCGGTGGTAAGATAGCATTCCACTACTTCAGGATAGTTTCGCACCGTCTCGGCAAACAAATTGGTGGTTTCGGCATGCTGGGTCTTGAACCAGATGCGGGCAAAGACCGTTAGCCCCAGCCCCAGCTTGGGACCATTGAGCACCGCCACATATTGGTCGATGACGCCTTTTTCCTCGAGCAGCTTGACCCGCCTCAGGCAGGGCGAGGGGGACAGGCCCACCGCATTGGCCAGCTCGACATTGGACATGCGGCCATTGCGCTGCAATGCTCTGAGGATCCGGCGGTCAATGGCGTCAAGCGTTTCTGGCATTTTCCGCCCTACAGATATTCACAGTTGGCACGATGTGCCACAAACTGCGCAATCGCCGCGATGATAGCAAGTTCATTGCGCGATTTCGAGCGTATCCTTTCACCATTAGATCCTTGGGGAACACATCATGGCGAATGAGATCAAGAAAGTCGTGCTGGCCTATTCGGGGGGGCTGGACACCTCCATCATCCTGAAATGGCTGCAGGAAACCTATAATTGCGAAGTGGTGACCTTCACCGCCGATCTGGGCCAGGGCGAAGAGCTGGAGCCGGCGCGCAAGAAGGCCGAAATGTTCGGCATCAAGGACATCCGCATCGAGGATCTGCGCGAGGAATTCGTGCGCGATTTCGTATTCCCCATGTTCCGCGCCAATGCCGTTTATGAAGGTGTCTATCTGCTCGGTACCTCGATTGCCCGACCGCTGATTTCCAAGCGGCTGATTGAAATCGCGCAGGAGACCGGCGCAGACGCCATCGCTCACGGCGCCACGGGCAAGGGCAATGACCAGGTGCGGTTTGAACTGACCGCCAATGCGCTCGACCCCTCCATCAAGGTCATCGCGCCCTGGCGGGAGTGGGATCTGCGCTCGCGCACCGCGCTGCTCAACTATGCCGAAAAGCACCAGATCCCGATTGCCAAGGACAAGCGCGGCGAAGCGCCGTTCTCGGTCGACGCCAATCTGTTGCACACGTCCTCAGAAGGCATGGTTCTCGAAGACCCCGCCGTGCCCTTCCCCGACTATGTGCCGCAGCGAACAGTCGATCCGGAGAAGGCTCCCGACACCCCCGAGACCATTACCATCGGCTTTGAGAAGGGCGATGCGGTCTCGATCAATGGCGAAAAGCTTTCCCCGGCAACCCTGCTGACCAAGCTTAACGAGCTGGGCGGCAAGCATGGCATCGGCCGGCTTGATCTGGTGGAAAACCGCTTCGTTGGCATGAAGTCGCGCGGACTTTATGAGACGCCAGGCGGCACCATCCTGCTTGTGGCGCATCGCGGCATCGAGTCGATCACCCTCGATCGGGGCGAGGCGCATCTGAAAGATGAGCTCATGCCCAAATATGCCGAGCTGATCTACAACGGCTTCTGGTACTCGCCCGAGCGCGAAATGCTGCAGGCATTGATCGACAAGAGCCAGCAATTCGTCACCGGTGAAGTCACCGTCAAGCTCTACAAGGGGTCGGCCAATGTGGTGGCGCGCACCTCGCCTCACAGCCTTTATTCGGAGGATCTGGTGACCTTCGAGGAAGGCGCTGTGGCCTATGATCACAAAGACGCCGAGGGCTTCATCCGCCTCAACGGCCTGCGCCTGAAGACCTGGGCCGCCCGCAACGCCAAGGCGCGGGGCTGAACCACAAGCTGGCGGGTGCTTTGCGTACCCGCCAGTTCGGCAATTTTCATTCGAACATGCCTATTTAATTCCCCGTTAAGCGACGGTGACTAGTTTTTCGCCAGCGTCGCGGATTGACTTTTGGACGGGGGGTTCGATGCGCTCAGATGACGCCGGTAGCACTGGGGATGTGGCCGACACTCTGCTGCTCGATGCGGCGCTGGAGAGCATTCCCTATGGCTTTTGTGTCTGGTCGCCGCAGTTCCGCCTCGTCATGTGGAACGAGCACTATCGCGATTTCTACGGCTTCTCCAAGGATGCCATTTATCGCGGCATGACACTCGAGGACGTGGTGCATCTCTCGGCAAGGCTGGGCAATCATCCTGGCCAGGGCCCCGAAGCCTTCTACGAACACTATACCAGCGAACTCTTGGCCAATCGCAGTGGCGCGCGGCACAAGGCGCAGGAATTGGTGCATGGCGGCCGCATTATCGAAACCGCTCATGTCTATTCGGAAAAGCTGGGCTGGGTGGTGACCCATGAAGATATCACCGACGAAATCGCCCGCTCCGAAAGCCAGCAGAAGCGCAAGCTGGAACTGGAGCGGCAGAACATCCGCCTGGACGCGGCGGTCAACAATATCTCGATTGGCCTGTGCATGATGGATGCGCGCGGGCGGCTGGTCATCTGCAACGAGCCCTATGCGCGCATCTACAATCTACCCATCCATCTGCTCAAGCCCGGCAGTCAGCTTGAGGACATTCTGAGCCATCTGTTCGATGAAGGCATGTCCACCGGCGGCACCAAGGATGACTATATTGCCTGGCGCCGCGAGGTGATCGCCCGGCGCGAATACGGCAAGAATATCCATGAACTCAATGGCCGCACCATTCTGATGCAGCACCATCCGATGAAGGATGGCGGCTGGGTGTCCACCCATGAGGACATTACCGAGCAGCGCCAGGCCGAGGCCCGCATCCAGCATCTGGCGCGGCATGACGCGCTGACCGACCTGCCCAACCGCATCGAGTTTCTCGAACAGATGGCGCGGGTGGAAGCCGGGCTCAATCGCGGTGAAAAGGCTGCCGTGCTCTATATTGACCTCGATCATTTCAAGGCGGTCAACGACACGCTGGGCCATGCCGTCGGCGACGAGGTGATCAAGCAGGCGGCGGTCCGCCTCTGGGGCACGACGCGGGAAACCGACCTGCTTGCGCGGCTGGGCGGCGACGAATTCGCCCTGCTGCTCCGGCCGGTCGAGGGGAGCGATCTGGCGGCCAAGGTGGCAGACCGGATCGTCAAGGCCATGCGCGCCCCGATGAATATTGGTGGCCAGCAGATCGAGATCGGCGCCTCGGTGGGCATTGCCGTGGGGCCGGGCGATGGCACCAGCACCGATCAACTGGTCAAGAATGCCGACCTGGCGCTCTACAAGGCCAAGTCCGAAGGGCGCTCCACCTATCACTTCTTTGAAGCCGGCATGGATGCCAAGCTCCAGCAACGCCGCTCGATCGAGGCAGGCCTGCGCATGGCCATGCAGCGCGAGGAATTGCGCCTGATGTTCCAGCCGCTGCTGGGGCTGGAGGAAAACCGCGTCAATTGTGTCGAGGCGCTGCTGCGCTGGGACCATGACGATCGAACCATTTCGCCAACAGAATTCGTCCCGGTGGCCGAGGAAACCGGCCTGATTGTGCCAATTGGGGAATGGGTACTGCACGAGGCCTGTAGAGCCGCTGCCACTTGGCCAGGCGATGTTCGGGTGGCGGTCAATCTCTCACCAGTGCAATTTCGGCACAAGGATCTGGTGGGGCAGGTCAAGTCGGCCTTGCTGGCCGCCGGGCTCGAACCAACCCGGTTGGAGCTCGAAATCACCGAAAGTCTGCTACTGACTGAGAGTGAAAGCACCACTGATGCCCTGCACGAATTGCGGTCCATGGGAGTGCGGGTCTCGCTGGACGATTTCGGCACCGGCTATTCCTCGCTGAGCTATCTGCGCAGCTTCCCGTTCGACAAGATCAAGATCGACCGCAGCTTCATGGCTGATCTGACCACCCGCGCCGACAGCCAGGCCATCATCAAGGCCGTTATTGGCCTGGGGCAGTCGTTGGGCATGTCGACCACCGCTGAAGGCGTGGAGACCGAGGAGCAATTGGCCATGGTGCGCGAACATGGCGCCTCAGAGGTACAGGGCTTCCTGTTCTCCCCGCCCCTGCACCCGGCAGCCCTGGCCAATCTGTTGCATTCGGAGGCGGCCAAGGCATTGGCCAGCCGCAAGGCGTCGTAAACCGCGCTTGTCGCGGTCGGGGCAGGCTGGCAATCTCTGGCTTATGCCAATGCAGAATTTTGCCAAGCTGATTGCCATTGCCCGCCGCGAAGCCGGCGCGATGCAGGCTGAGGATGTGGTGCAGGACGCGCTTCTCGTGGCCATCGAACAGGGCCGGGCCGATCTCGATGACCAGGCCAACCTGCGCTGGTTGAGCGGGGTTGTGCGCAACAAGGCGCGCATGAGCGCACGGGCGGCGCGGCGGCGGCGGCATCGCGATGGGCTTTGGCACGAAGCCGGTCGCGCCGAGCCCGCCAGCCCAGGCGCGGCTCCCGCCGAGGTGCTGGCCGATCTGCCCAAGGCCCTCAGGGTTGTCGCGGCTCTGGTGCTGACCGGTCATAACCGGCGCGAGATCGCCTATTTGCTCAACCTGCCCGACACTGCGCTGCGCCAGCGGATCAGCGCCCTCAAGCGCCATCTGGTGGCCAGGGGACTGGCGGCACCGGAGGAATTGAGCGGGCTGCATCTGGATCTGGCCTATGGCCGCATTCGGGATGTGCTGCTGCCGGCGCTGCTTCGCCATGGCGGCAGTTTCGCCAGCCACGATCCGGACGGACATTTATTTGTGGTGCGGCGCTCACAAAGCGGCACACCGCGGCAATAGGCGGGTATCGGCAGCACAATTGCTGTCGCCAATCCAGAGGACGCCAATATGCTCTTCAAACCATCCGAGGCCTGCCTCGTTTACCACGCCACTGATCTCGAGCGCAGCGCCCGCTTCTATGCGGATGTGCTGGGCATAGCCTTCGAGCGGCGCGACGCGGGCGCAGGCCCCTTCCTGTTTGCCCGGCTCAGTGCTGATTTCAGCATCAGTGTCATGCCTGGCCAGCCGCGACCGGGCAGCAGTCCACTCGTGACCTTCACCCTGGCCGAAGGCGGTATTGCCGATGTCGTGGCCGCCCTGGCCGATTACGGCGCCACCATTGTTTCGCCGGTCGGCGATGCACCCGATGGCAAGGGCGCGGCCTTTCTGGATCCGGACGGGCACCCCATGGGTCTTTACCAACCACGCGACAAGCCGCTTACGCGCAAGGAGACAGCGCAATGAAACTGAAACCAAAAAATGTCAGCATCGTCTTTTATGTCAGCGACATCGCCCGCACCGAGACCTTCTACAACCAGACGCTTGGGCTCCAGCTCGAGCGGCAGGAGGGGGCCGAGCCGTTCTGGCTGCAGGCGCAGATCGAGAATGGTCCGGACCTGATCTTCTTCCAGATGGAGGGCAAGCGTGGCGACACCCCCGCCATCGTCTTCGACCTCGATGAAGGCGGGATCGACGATGTGGTCGCCGAACTGGCCCGGCAGGGCGTCAATATCGTCACCCCGGTTTCCGAGGCGCCGGGCGGCTGGAGCGCCGACTTTCTGGACCCTGATGGCTTTGGTCTTGGGCTCTGGCAAGCGGGCGAATTGCCGCGATCGTTGAAGTAATAGGGGCCGGATTGGCCTTGCCTCGCCTCCTCTCTGGGGGGGCGGTGAGGGGCCAATCCGGCACCGCGCCATCGATTCGCAACCCCGCCCTGCGTCTCCTGCGCTTGTGGAAAACACCGTTCTGCTGTAAGGCAGCGCCAAATGCGCCCAAACCGGGTTCCTTCCGGACCGGGTGCCGTGTTTATTCCTGCATGGTTCAGCCGTTTTGTCGCCGCCCTCTATCGCGGCCCAAGGTATTGGGATCATGCCAAAGAGGCCTGATCCACATATGTCCCTGCGCAATATCGCCATCATCGCTCACGTTGACCATGGCAAGACCACGCTGATCGACGTGCTGCTCAAGCAGTCCGGTTCGTTCCGCGAAAACGAGCGCGTTGAAGAACGCGCCATGGACAGCAATGATATCGAGCGCGAGCGCGGCATCACCATCCTGGCCAAGGTCACCTCGCTGACCTGGAACGAGACCCGCATCAATATCGTGGACACACCCGGCCACGCCGATTTCGGTGGCGAGGTGGAACGCATTCTCTCCATGGTCGACGGCGTGGTGATCCTGGTGGACGCCGCCGAAGGCCCGATGCCGCAGACCAAGTTCGTGCTCGGCAAGGCGCTCGCCCAGGGCCTCAGGCCCATCGTGGCGATCAACAAGATCGACAAGTCCGATGAGCGGCACCTGGAAGTGCTCGAAGAAATCTTCGACCTGTTCATCGCGCTCGACGCCACGCCCGAGCAGCTCGATTTCCCCGTGCTGTATGGTTCGGCCAAGCAGGGCTGGATGGCCGAAGATCCTGCCGGCCCCAAGGAAACCCTGGCGCCGCTGCTCGACAAGGTCGTGGAACACGTGCCCGAGCCGGTCGTCGAGGAAGGCGCCTTCCGCATGCTGGTGACCACCATTGAGCGCAACCCGTTCCTGGGCCGCATCCTGACCGGCCGCATCACCTCGGGCTCGGTCAAGGCCAACGACCCCATCCACACCCTCAATCGCGAGGGCAAGGAAGTCGAAAAAGGCCGCGTTTCCAAGGTTCTGGCATTCCGTGGCCTTGAACGCACCCCGGTGGATCAGGGCGACGCCGGCGATATCGTCTCCATCGCGGGCCTCGTCACCTCGACCGTGGCCGATACGATCTGCGCGACTTCGGTGAGCACGCCGATCGCTGCCAAGCCGATCGATCCTCCGACCCTGTCGGTGACCTTCCGCATCAATGACGGCCCGCTGGCCGGCCGCGAAGGCGACAAGGTGCAATCGCGCGTCATCCGCGAGCGCCTGTTCCGTGAAGCCGAAGGCAATGTCGCCATCAAGGTGACCCCGGGCGACGACAATGACAGTTATGACGTTGCCGGCCGCGGCGAACTTCAGCTCGCCGTGTTGATCGAAAACATGCGCCGCGAAGGCTTCGAGCTCACCATTGGTCGCCCCAAGGTGCTGTTCAAGGAAGAGAACGGCCAGCGCATGGAGCCGGTCGAGGAAGTCATCATCGACGTTGATGACGAGTTTACCGGCGCCGTGGTGCAAAAGCTGACCGAGCGCAAGGGCGAGTTGACCGACATGCGCCCCTCGGGCGTCGGCCGCACCCGTATCCAGCTCCTAGTCCCCACCCGCTCGCTGATCGGCTATCAGCCCGAGCTGCTCTCGGACACTCGTGGCACGGCGATCTTCAACCGCCTGTTCCACTCCTTCGTGCCATTCAAGGGCGACCTTCCAGGCCGCCGCACCGGTGTGCTGATTTCCAACGGCACCGGCCAGTCGGTCGCCTATGCGCTGTGGAACCTGGAAGACCGCGGCTCGATGCTGATCGACGCCGGCGTCGACATCTATGAAGGCATGATCATTGGCGAGCACAACCGCGAGAACGATCTCGAGGTCAACGCGCTCAAGGGCAAGCAGCTCACCAATATCCGCACCCAGTCCAAGGACGAGGCGGTGCGCCTGACTACGCCCAAGAAGCTGACGCTGGAACAGAGCCTGGGCTATATCGCCGAAGACGAGTATGTCGAGGTGACGCCCAAGTCGATCCGCCTGCGCAAGATCTGGCTCGACCCCAACGATCGCAAGCGCATGAGCCGCGCTGCCAAGTCGGCCTGATTTCCAAACACACCCTGCTGTCATCCCGGCGAAAGCCGGGATCCATCCAGAGATAACGCTACGTTCAGGATGGGTGTGTAGACCTCAAGATGGGCCCCGGCTTTCGCCGGGGCGACATCGAGCACATTGCGGGGAAACATGACTGACTGGATCATCCAGATCATTACCGATTTCGGATATGTCGGCATTGTTCTGGTCATGCTGGCCGAATCGATCTTTCCGCCCATCCCCTCCGAGCTGATCATTCCCTTTGCCGGCTTTGCTGCCGCAAATGGGGATCTCAACCTGT
The DNA here is from genome assembly GCF_009758415.1 of Devosia marina. Lineage (GTDB taxonomy): Bacteria > Pseudomonadota > Alphaproteobacteria > Rhizobiales > Devosiaceae > Devosia > Devosia marina. The sequence continues at coordinate 533,676 of NZ_WQRF01000002.1, forward strand.
TTGGCGTTCTGGCCGCTGCCACCTTCGGGGCAGTGGCGGGCATGCTGCCCTGGTATTTTGCCGGACGGCTGTTTGGCCTTAATCGCGTCAGATGGCTCGCCGACCGGTATGGGCGGCTGCTGACCATGAATGCCGACGAGATCGACACCGCCGTGGCGTTCTTCCGCCGCTTCGGCCCGATCATCGTGCTGTTCGGCCGCCTGATGCCGATCATCCGCACGCTGATCTCGATCCCGGCTGGGCTGGCGGCCATGCCGCTGCCGCTGTTCCTGCTGGCCTCCACTGCCGGGGCGCTGATCTGGAACATCTTCCTCACCCTTGCAGGCTATATCCTGCATGAGCATTACGAAATGATCGAAGTGGTGCTCGATCCGCTGAGCTACATCGTGCTCGCCGCGGTGGTGCTGATCTATGTCTTCCGGGTCGTCACCTGGAAGCCGGCCCGCGCCGCTGAATAAGTCGCGTTTTGCAAGGCCCTTGCAATTTGCAACGGGCCAGATCCCCGCAAAATGCAAATATTTACAGTCGTTTAATCTTCCACCCCGGTTTTCCGGGCCCCGCGAACTGGCACGTTTTGTGCACTTGTACAGGGGCCTGGATAGAAGAGTTCTGCGTACCAGGTCCAAAGTCATTCGGGGCATCGCATCGCGTTATTGATGTGATGCCCCAATGCTTCGAGCGGCCCGGCCTTGCCCCCGGCGCCGGCAGCCACTAGATAAATCGAACCGTTTTTCAGCCGCGTTTGCCAACGCCTTACCGGAGACGCCCATGCGCGCCGTGCTCGACATCATTCTGATCCTGCTGCAGCTCTATTGGTGGGTGCTGCTCATCATGATCATCATGAGCTGGCTGATCTCGTTCAATGTCATCAACACGCGCAACCAGTTCGTAGCCACGGTCTGGCAGGTTCTCAACCAGCTCACCGATCCGGTGCTCAAGCCCATCCGGCGCTTCATGCCCAATTTCTCGGGCCTCGACCTGTCGCCGCTGATCGCCTTCCTCCTGATCTTCTTCATCCAGTCGATCATCGGCTATTACATCTATCCGGCGGTTATCCGCGCCGGCATCTAGCCTCGTTTGGCCGAGTTGCCCGGCTTTGCCCGGCAGACGGATAGCGGCCTGCTGCTGTTCCTCCGCGTCACGCCCAATGCCGGGCGCGACGCCATTGAGGGCAGTCAGGCGCGCGCTGATGGCTCTGTGGTCTTGCGCGTCCGCGTCTCGGCCGTGCCCGACAAGGGCCGCGCCAATGCCGCCGTCATGGCGCTGATCGCCAAGGCGCTGGGCGTGCCCAAATCCTCGATTGCGCTGGTCAGCGGCGACACCGGCCGGCTCAAGACCGTGTCCGTCTCCGGTTGCGCCGACGATCTCGTCGCCCGCGCTTTGACGCTCGCGCGCTAGCGCTTGCGACAAAACATCGCAACTCCCATTGCTTAACGCATTATTCCCGCTAAGCTCCCCTTTCAGAGGGGGCCCGATGGAGGGCGGGGATTGGACCGGGCAAAAGACCCGGCCGGTGCCAGCGCGGGCCCTCGGAGGAGAAATTTTCGAGGGACTTCTTATGGATCTGGCACTTTGGCTGATCGTTGTGTGCGGCGGCCTGTCTATCGTCTATGGCGTGGTGACCACTCAAGGCCTGCTCAAGGCCGATGCGGGGTCGGCGCGCATGCAGGAAATCTCGGCGGCCGTGCGTGAAGGCGCTTCGGCCTATCTCAAACGCCAATATACCACCATCGCCATTGTCGGCGTGGTCATCCTGATCGCCGCCTATTTCCTTCTCGGCATTTATGCCGCAATCGGCTTCCTGATCGGTGCGGTGCTTTCCGGCGCGGCCGGTTTCATCGGCATGAATGTGTCGGTCCGGGCCAATGTGCGCGTCGCCCAGGCCGCCGTCGGCTCGCTGGCCAAGGGGCTGGACCTGGCCTTCAAGTCCGGCGCCGTCACCGGCATGCTGGTGGCAGGGCTGGGCCTTCTCGGCGTCACACTCTATTTCATGATACTGACCGGCATGGGGTTCGAGCCCACCAGCCGCACCGTCATCGATGCGCTGGTGGCCCTGGGCTTCGGCGCGTCACTGATCTCCATCTTTGCCCGTCTGGGCGGCGGCATCTTCACCAAGGGTGCCGATGTCGGTGGCGACATGGTGGGCAAGGTCGAGGCCGGCATTCCCGAGGATGACCCACGCAACCCTGCCACCATCGCCGACAATGTGGGCGACAATGTCGGAGATTGCGCCGGCATGGCCGCGGATCTGTTCGAAACCTATGTCGTTACCATCGTTGCCACCATGGTCTTGGCAGCCATCATCCTGCCCGAGCAGTTCCGGCTGATCGGCATGGTGCTGCCGCTGGCCATTGGCGGCGCTTGCGTCGTCACCTCGATCATCGGCGCCTATTTCGTCAAGCTCGGCTCGGACAACAACATCATGGGCGCGCTCTACAAGGGCGTTATCGCCACCGGCGTGCTCTCGCTGGTGGCGCTGCTGCCGGTGCTCTGGCTGATGTTCGGCGACATGAATGTCGTTATCGAGACCACCAGCAAGACCTTCACCCCCTGGAGCCTGTTCTGGTGCGGCGTGGTGGGCCTGGTCATTACCGGCCTGATTATCGTCATTACCGAATATTATACCGGCACCAATCGCCGCCCGGTCAATTCCATCGCCGAAGCCTCGGTCACCGGGCACGGCACCAATGTCATCCAGGGCTTGGCCGTCTCGCTGGAATCCACTGCCCTGCCGGCGCTGACCATTATTGCCGGCATCATCGTCACCTATTCGCTTGCCGGGCTCTTCGGCATTGCCGTGGCGGTGGCGACCATGCTGGCTTTGGCCGGCATCATCGTTGCGCTCGACGCCTTCGGTCCGGTCACCGACAATGCCGGTGGCATCGCCGAAATGGCCGGCCTCGACAAGGAGGTGCGCCAGAATACCGATGCGCTCGATGCGGTGGGCAATACCACCAAGGCCGTCACCAAGGGCTATGCCATTGGCTCGGCGGGCCTCGGCGCGCTGGTGCTGTTCGCTGCCTATACCCAGGACCTGATCTATTTTGCCGGGCTCGAAGATGCCCCGGCCATCTTCCAGGGCATGGGCAATCTGAGCTTCTCGCTGGCCGACCCCTATGTCGTTGTGGGTCTGTTGTTCGGTGGCCTGCTGCCGTTCCTGTTCGGCGGCATGAGCATGACGGCGGTGGGCCGCGCAGCCCAATCCGTGGTGGTGGAAGTGCGCCGCCAGTTCAAGGAAAAGCCGGGCATCATGGCGGGCACCGACAAGCCCGATTATGGCCGGGCCGTCGACATGCTGACCAAGGCGGCGATCAAGGAAATGATCGTGCCGAGCCTGCTGCCGGTGCTTTCGCCCATCGTCGTCTTCTTCGTCATCAAGTGGATCGCCGGCCCCGCCGCTGGTTTCTCGGCCGTGGGCGCCATGCTGATGGGCGTGATCGTCACCGGGCTGTTCGTTGCCATCTCGATGACGGCCGGGGGCGGCGCCTGGGACAATGCCAAGAAGAGCTTTGAGGACGGCTTCACTGACAGCCACGGCGTCACCCACCACAAGGGGTCCGACGCCCACAAGGCCTCGGTCACCGGCGACACCGTCGGCGACCCCTACAAGGACACGGCGGGCCCCGCCGTCAACCCGATGATCAAGATCACCAATATCGTCGCGCTGCTCTTGCTCGCGGTGCTGGCGCATCTGGGGTGACCAGACGCAACCTCATGGTGAGCTTGTCAGTATGGACTGGAATGAAGAAGGCCCGGGGCGAAAGCTCCGGGTTTTTTGCTAGCCTCTTGCAATAGGCAGACTCGGTGCAACACCTCCCCCTTCAAGGCGGAGGTGAAGGCTGGTGTGTGTTGGAGCTGCGGGATCAAGCAGGACACCCGGAGGTCATCGCCGACGGCAACTTTTGACACTAGACCTCGAGCAGTTTCCGACCACGCGGCCGGAGCTGGTGCGCTGCGAGGGGACGCCCAAGGGCAACGTGGTGCAGGTCTACGCCAAGCGGGCATAGCAGGGCTGTCCGGCGCGCGAGCTGAGTAGGCCCCGCACCGGGCGCGCCTCATGGCTGATGCCAATGCAAGACCAACCCGCATAAAAATAATCCCCGCCCCTCCATCATTCCCCATAATCGCCCCATCACTCCCGCGGCGGACGGACTGCAGCGAACTTTTGCGGGGGGAGCCGGTTGGGTGCTGGGTCGCTCCAGGACCTGCCTGCGGGTCGGTCACCTTGCGACGAGCGATCAAAAGGGACAACGATGCGCAGGAGAAACCCGGCGTTCCGAGGCGGCGACGTCTCTATTACTTAGTTTTACTGAGACGCACGCGCCTCGGGACACGTCCATTCAACGCAAAGCCGGTGGCCTCAGGGTCGACCGGGGTGTCGTGCTGGCCGGGGCCGGGTCGGGCGGGCGTGGTTCGACTGCAGCCCCTTGACGAATCCGGCGCGCTGGATTCTGCCTGAGCGAAGGTTTCGGAGGTTCACCCGTCATGCGTCAAAGGCTTGTTGCGCTCCTTTCTTCCCGGCGTTGGGAACAAACGATCATTGCCGTCATCGTGATCAATTCGATCATTCTCGGGCTAGAGACAGAGCCGGGCATCATGGCGGCCTATGGGCCGTTGCTGCATATTGTCGATACGGTGATCCTGGGGATCTTCGTCGTCGAGATTGCCTTGCGCATCTTCGCCTTCGGGCCACGCTTTTTCCGCGATCCCTGGAGCCTGTTCGATTTTGCCGTGGTGGCGATCGCGCTTATTCCGGCGGCCGGACCGTTCCAGGTGCTGCGCGCGCTGCGCATATTGCGCGTCCTGCGGCTGATCTCGGTGATGCCCGCGCTGCGGCGCGTGGTGGGCGGGCTGATCGCAGCGCTGCCGGGCATGAGTTCCATCGTCGTCCTGATGGCCATGCTGTTCTATGTGGCAGCGGTGATGGCGACCAATCTGTTCGGCGATACCTTTCCCGACTGGTTCGGGCACTTGGGCGCTTCGCTCTATACGCTGTTCCAGGTGATGACGCTGGAGAGCTGGTCGATGGGCATCGTGCGGCCGGTGATGGAGGCCTATCCCTATGCCTGGATGTTCTTCGTGCCCTTCATCCTGCTCTCGACCTATGCGGTCCTGAACCTGTTCATCGGTGTGATCGTGGCGGCCATGCAGGAGGAAACCGAGGCCACCGCAACGGCGGACCGGCAAACGCTGCATGAAGATTCTGCGCTGATGCTCTCGGAAATCCGGGCCCTGCGCGAAGAGGTGACGGCCCTGCGCAAACAGATCGACCGGTCATGAAAAAGGCGGCCCGGAGGCCGCCTTTTGAAGAGGTCTTCGATCAGGCCTTCTTGGCCATATCGATGCTATCGAGGATCACCTTGCGGGCTTCCTCGATGCCGCCGATGCGGTCGATTCGGGCCCATTTGCCGGGCTCGAGATCCTTGTAGTGGGTGAAGAAGTGCTTGACCCGTTCAAGCTGGATTTCGGGCAGATCGCCAATGTCGGCAATGCCGTCATACATGCGGGTGAGCTTGGACACCGGCACGGCGATGATCTTCTCGTCCTGGCCGCCATCGTCTTCCATGAACAGCACGCCGACCGGCCGGCTGCGCACCACGGCGCCGGGTACCAGCGGGCGCGAATTCATCACGATCACGTCGAGCGGGTCGCCGTCGCCGCACAGGGTGTGGGGCACGAAGCCGTAATTGCCCGGATAGCGCATCGGCGTATAGAGGAAACGGTCGACGAACAGCGCGCCCGAATCCTTGTCGATCTCATACTTGATCGGCTCGCCGCCCAGCGGCACTTCGATGATGACGTTGAGCTCGTCGGGCGGGTTCTTGCCGGTGGGGATCGCGTCGATATTCATAGCTTCTACACTTGCCGAGAGGAGGGAGGGTGTTGCGGGCAGGTTCTGCCCATAATGGCTCCCAAAGGCAAGGGACTAATCCGCCGCATTGACCAACCGGACCGGGGTTTTATTTCACGATCAGCACGGGAACAGCGGCGCGCGCCAGTACCTCGGCGGCCTGGCTGCCCAGTAGCAGCCGGTTGAGCCCGCGTCGGCCATGCGAGCCCATGACGATCAGGTCGCAGCCCTTTTCCGACACGGTTTCGAGAATGCCATCGGCGGGCCTGTGACGCGGCAGGTGCAGGGTCTCGGCGGCAATGCCGGCTTCCTGGGCCTTGTGACGGGCGGCAGCGAGCAGATCGGCGGCTTCGGTGGCATAGGCTTCTTCAAGCCGCGCCAGGATGGGGCCAGCATCTATTGTGCCGAACCCGCCCGATCCGATGCCAGTGGCGACCGGGTCGGTGGCGGTGAGGATGATGAGGCTGGCGCCGTTCTGCCGTGCCAGGTCAAGGGCGGCGTCGAGGGCCTTGTCACCAAGCTCGGATCCGTCCGTTGCAATCAGCAGGTTCTTGTACATGATGCCGTCTCCTTGTCCTGTTATTATAGCAGGGTCATCATGGCGGTGATTTGATTTCGATCATGCCCAGATGTTCTCAATCAGGAGACTAGCTCAATGGCCCTGCCTGTCATCCGTAATTTTGTCGTGCCCGCCTTGCTGGTGGCGCTGACCGTGTCGCCGGCCCTGGCCCAGTCCGGCTTCACCAGCGCCTATACCGATCTCAACCTGGATGACTGCCTGATCCTGGAGGCTGATGATTTTGGCGCGAGCTGGGCCTGTCCGGGCTACAAAGGCTATCCGCTGATGGTGCAGGAGGGCGATCTGCGGTTTTCGCTCAGCTATGGCTTTGAGCCCGATGAGAACGGCGTCGGGTTCCAGACGCTACCGCCATTCAATTATCTGGGCGCAAAGCTGGAATGGCGGCTGTCCAACGCGCTTGGCCGCTGGTTCCCCATCGCCACCATCGTGCGCTACCACACCGCCCATCCCGAAACCGGCGAGGACTATGGACAGGTGCTGGTGGTCAGCCAGATCGCAGAGGGCAATAATTGCCATATCGCCTATGTCGATGCGCGCGCCAACGCCAACGCCAACGAGCTGGCGCGGGAAGCGGCCGACAAGGCTGGTGATTTTGACTGCATGACCGACGAGATCGAGATCATCGGGGCGTTCGGGGCCTATTAGGTCCGGGGCGGTTAGCCCTCTTCGGTGGCCTCGGCGGTTTTGCCGCGGATCTGGTTGCGCAGAATGGTGCGGTCGCGGCTGGAGACGCCGATCAGTTCGGCAATGCGCCAGACCATATTGTCTTCCAGCTCGTGGTTCTGCCGGTCGGCAAACACCACGGTCCACATCATGCGGATGATCTCGATGCGATCGTCCATGTCGAGCTGGATAAGACCGCTGGTGAATTTGTAGAAGTCCACTGCCTCGGCATCGCGCTTCTGGGCTTCGCGCACCAATCTGTCGACGGCGGCTTCATCCAGATCATAATGATCCATCAGGGCGCCGCGAATGGCTGAGCGTTCGTTCTCGTGAATGGAGCCGTCAACTGCGGCCAGATGCACCAGCAGGGCCGCGACGGCCAGCTTGGGATCGTGCAGATCGGCAGGCGCTTCGGGCTTTGCGAACAGACGGGTCAGGGCCTCGAACATGGCGGTCAGCCTTCCTCGGGGGGTGGAATAAGGCGGGTTGCTGCGCGCCGGGAGGCGGACAGACTGAGACTTAGCCATATGAGGTGCCGGCTCAATGGGATTGTCGGGGCTCTCACGCGGTCTTGACCGGGGTGATGCAGCCTCGCCACACCCGGAAAGGCAAAAGGGACTCGACTCCGGAAAGATTCGGAGTCTAAATGTTCCTGTTTTGTTCATCTAGCCATAGCACCATGCAGCCTCAGAACCGCCAACAGCGCCTTGCCGCGCTGCGGGATACCATTGCCAATATCGAGCGCAAGCCGGCCCTGGCCGAGATGCGGGCGCGCGCCTTTGACGGGGCGGCGGACGGTTTTCCGTGTCTGCCGGGCGGGTTGCTGCAGGATGTGTGCACCGATGCGGTGCGCAATGGCGGGGCAAGCCTGGGGTTTGCACTGGGGCAGGTCCGCACTCTGTTCACCCCGAAGCGGCTGGCGGTGCTCTATCTGCAGCTTGCCGCCGATGCGCAATTCTTCGGCCTGCCCTATGGGCCGGGGCTGTCATCCTTCGGGCTGGATCCGGCCCAGCTTGTCATCGTGCGGGCCAGTGACATGCAGGATCTGCTTTGGGTTGCCGAGGAAGCGCTGGCCTGCCGGGCGGTTGCCGGCATCGTCGCTGATATCGGCGGAGCGCCCGAGCGGCTCGATTTCACCGCCAGCAGGCGCCTTAGCCTGCGCACGGCGGAAAGCGGCACATCGCTGTTCCTGTTGCGCTATGGCGCGGACAGGCCGGCCAGTGCGGCGCATCTGCGCTGGCATCTGGCGCCGCACCGGTCGGGGCGCAAGCCGTTCGATGACCGGGCACCCGGACCGGCCCGCTGGGGCCTCACACTCGAAAGGGGCAATACCGGCCAAAACACACGCGAATGGATATTGGAGTGGACAGGAAATGCGTTCAAATCCCTCCCAGACCGGACTGGCAAAACCCGTCAGCCTCATCCCGGAGCGCCGGTTTCTCTGCCTCTATCTGCCCTATTGGGCGACCCAATATCTCAAACGGGTTGATCCCGGCCTTAAGGCGCCGCTGGCGCTTTATGAAAAGATCAAGGGCGGGCTGCGGCTGGTGGCGCTGGATCAGCAGGCGCAGGTAGCGGGCCTGCGGCTCGGGCAGGCTCTTGCCGATGCCCGCGCCCTGCTGCCTGGCCTGACCGTCCTCGAACAGGATACCGCTTTTCTGGCTTCCGCCTTTGCCGAATTTGCCGACTGGCATTCCAATGCCAGCCCGCTGGTCGGCGTGTTGCAGGACAAGGCGCCGTTTGGCGATCTGGTCCTCGACATTACCGGAGTGGCGCATCTGTTCGGTGGCGAGGCGGCCATGCTGCGCATGGTGCTGGGCCGGCTGCGGGCGCTTGGCTATAGCGTTGCGGGCGCCATTGCCCCGACCATTGGCGCGGCCTGGGCCCAAAGCCATTTCGGGTCGAGCGGAATCATTGGTCCCGAGCAGTTGAGCGATGCGCTCGACAAGCTGCCGGTTGCCGCCCTGCGGCTCGATGAAAAGCAGATCAGCCTGCTCACCCAGATGGGGCTGACGCGCATTGGCGCCCTGCGGTCCCGCCCGCGAAAACCCATGCAGGCGCGGTTCGGTGCCTCGCTGATCCTGCGGCTCGACCAGGCCTATGGGCTCATCGAAGAGCGCATGACGCCCCGCTTGCCGCCGGCCGATCATTTCGTGGAGCGCAAATTCTTCGAGCCCATCTCCACGCTCGAGGATGTATTGCTGACCATGGAGGGGCTGGCGCAGGATCTCTCGCAGTTGCTCGAAGCCGAAGGGCTCGGGGGGCAGGGCTTTCACCTGTTTCTCTATCGGGTCGACCACAAGGTGATGACCCTTTCGCTCAATGCCGCCCGGCTGACGCGTGATGCGGGGCATATTGCAAGCCTGTTCCGGCATCGTGCCCAGCGGCTGGAACAGGAAAATTACGATCCCGGTTTTGGCATCGATCTGGTGCGGCTGGGCGCCGCCTCGCTCGACCGGCTCGAGCCCGGCCAGGCCGGGGTGTTCGAAACCGACAATGGTGCAAAAGATATCGAGCAGTTGACCGACAGGCTGGCAAGCCGGCTGGGGCCGCTGAGCGTGCTCAAGACCGAACTGGTGGCCAGCCATATTCCGGAACGGGCGGCGCGGCTGGTGCCGGCCCTGGCCCAGCAGGCCCAGATAACGTCCGCCGGAGAGGGGGGGCACGACCGGCCATTGCGCCTGCTGCCGCAGCCCGAGCCCGTGGCCATCAGCGCCGAAGTGCCCGATGGGCTGCCGGCCGCGATGATCTGGCGGCGACAGCGTTATCGCCTGGTCAAGGCCGCAGGCCCCGAGCGGATCAGCGCGGAATGGTGGCGCAGCGGCGAGCGGCTCAAGCTGGTTCCGGCCGAGCGGCCCAAACCGCCCGCGCCGGGCGAAACGCCCAAGCTGCTGCCTTACACGCCCGATCTGCCGCTGTTCGATCCGATGACGGGGATGCGGGACTATTACATTGTCGAGGACGGAGACGGACACCGGTTTTGGGTGTTCCGCCTGGGGCTCTATGGCGGCGCGGTGCACCCGGTGTGGTATCTGCATGGGGTTTTCCCATGAGCCAGATCATCCAGCTCCGGCCCGACCACGCCCCTTCGACCCTGCCCAGGGCCGCGGTTCCGGGCTATGCCGAGCTGATCACCACCAGCAATTTTTCCTTCCTGCGCTCGGGCTCGCATCCTGAAGAACTGGTAGCGAGTGCCATGCATATGGGCATGGCGGCGCTGGGGCTGTGCGACCGCAACAGCTTTGCCGGGGTGGTGCGCGGCTATGTGACGGCGCGGGACAATAAGCAGATCAACCCTGCTTTCCGCTATCTGGTTGGGGTGCGCCTGTGCTTTGCCGATGGCACGCCCGATATTATCGCCTATCCCACCGACCGGGCGGCTTATGGGCGGCTGTGCAGGCTTTTGACCCTGGGCAATAAGCGTGGCGAGAAGGGCGCCCCCGAGATCGGGTTTCACGACCTGTTTGCCAGCACCGGTCCGGCACATGGCCATGACAGCTATGCCGAAGGGCAGTTGTTCATCCTGACCCCCCAGGAGGGGGATTGGGGCCTGACGGAGCGCACCCTTGAACGCCTGGTGCAAGAGGCACCCGGCCGGGTCTGGGTGGCCGGTGTCGCCCGCTTCGATGGCGGCGACCGCGCCCGGCTCAACCGCGTGTATGCGCTGGCGCGGCGGCATGGCGCCCGGATGATCGCCAGCAATGAGGTAGCCTATCACGAACCGGATCGGCACATGGTGCTCGATGTGGTCACCTGCATTCGCGAACACTTGACCTTGGAAGATGCGGGGCTGGCCCTGTCGGTCAATGCCGAACGGCATTTGAAAAGCCCGCAGGAAATGGCGCGGCTGTTTGCCGAACATCGCGACGCCCTTACCCAGACCCAGGCCTTCATCGCCCGGATCGGCTTTTCGCTCGATCAGCTCGAATACAACTATCCTGAAGAAACCGTGGGCAATGGTGAAACCGCGCAGCAGACGTTGGAGCGATTGACCTGGGCGGGTGCGGCCAAGCGCTTTCCCGGTGGCCTCAGCGATGCACTCAAGAAGGTGCTTTGGACCGAGCTGTGCCTGATCGCCTATAAGGGCTATGCCGCCTATTTCCTGACCGTGCACGACATCGTGCAATTCGCCCGGCATGAAAAAGGCATTCTGTGCCAGGGACGTGGCTCGGCGGCCAATTCCACGGTCTGCTATTGCCTGGAAATCACCGAGGTGGATCCGCGCAAGGCCAATCTGGTGTTTGGCCGCTTCATCTCCACCGAACGCGACGAGCCGCCCGATATCGATGTCGATTTCGAGCATGAGCGGCGCGAGGAGGTGATGCAATATATCTACCAGAAATATGGGGGGCGGCGGACGGGGCTCACCGCCAATGTCATCACCTATCGCTCCAAGAGCGCCATTCGGGAAACCGCCAAGGTGTTCGGCGTTTCCGAGGATACGATCAGCGCCTTCAACCAGCTCCATTGGGGCTGGGGGTCGGGGGTGGATCTGAAAAGCGTTGCAGGGCTTGGGCTTAATCCCGACGATCCGGTGCTGGCGCAGATGTTCGAGGTGGTCAAGGTTTTGCGCGGCTTTCCGCGCCACCTCTCCCAGCATGTGGGCGGGTTCGTCATCACTCGGGACAGCCTCGAAACACTGGTGCCGATCGGCAAGACGGCGATGGACAGCCGCACGATCATCGAATGGAACAAGGACGATATCGACGCGCTCAAGATCCTCAAGGTCGATATCCTGGCCCTGGGCATGCTGACCTGTCTCAGGCGTGCCTTCGAGCTGATGGACACCCATTACGGGCACAAGGTGACGCTGGCCGAACTGCAGAATGAGGAGTTCGATTTTCCGGAGCGGGCGCGGCCAGTCTATGAAATGACCCATCGCGCCGACACGATCGGGGTGTTCCAGATCGAGAGCCGGGCGCAGATGTCCATGCTGCCGCGCTTGCGGCCGGAAGTGTTCTACGACCTGGTGATCGAGGTGGCCATTGTCCGGCCGGGGCCGATCCAGGGCAATATGGTGCATCCCTATCTCCGGCGCCGGCAGGGCATCGACAAGGTCGAATACCCCAGTCCCGAACTCGAAGCGGTGCTGCATCGCACGCTGGGCGTGCCGCTGTTCCAGGAACAGGCGATGCAGATTGCCATTGTCGGGGCCGGCTTTTCGCCCGGCAAGGCCGATCAGTTGCGCCGGGCCATGGCGGCCTGGCAACGCACCGGCAAGCTGGCCCAGTTTGCCGATGATTTCATCGGCGGCATGATCGGCAATGGTTATACGCCCGAATTTGCCAAACAGAGCTTTGCCCAGATCCAGGGCTTTGCCGAATATGGCTTTCCCGAAAGCCATGCGGCCAGTTTTGCCCTTCTGGTCTATGCCTCGTGCTGGCTGAAATGCCATTATCCCGATGTCTTTGCCTGCGCCCTGCTCAATTCGCAGCCCATGGGGTTTTATGCGCCCAGCCAATTGGTGCGCGACGCGACCGAGCATGGCGTGGAGACCCGCCCGCCCGATATCAATTGCTCGACCTATGACAGTACGCTCGAAGAGGGTGGCTGGGATGCGGGCGCGCATCTGTGGCCGCGGCATGCACAAATGGCAGCACATATCTGGACAAAAAAGGCCCTACGGCTGGGGCTCCGGCAGGTCGAAGGGCTGGCAGAAAAGGATGCGCTGCGCATCGTGGAGCAGCGCCAGGACGGCTATAGCTCGGTGCGCGACCTCTGGCTGCGCACTGGGGTGCCGGTGGCCAGCCTTGAAAAACTGGCGCGGGCCGATGCCTTTGCGTCACTCGGGCTCAACCGGCGCGAAGCGTTGTGGGCGGTCAAGGGGCTGGTGGGCACTTATGGAGCCGAAACCCTGCCACTGTTTGCGGCCGAACCGGCGGTGGCACCGGCTCAGGAAGAGCCGGCCGGGCTGCCGCTGATGGCGCCGGGCGAAGAGGTGATCCACGACTATGCGACGCTTTCGCTTTCGCTCAAGGGTCATCCGGTGCAGTTCCTCCGGCCCATGCTGATGGCGCGCGGTACCACGCGAGCGGCAAACCTTGCTCATGTCGCCAATGATATCGTGGTGGAGGTGGCTGGGCTGGTGCTGGTGCGTCAGCGGCCCGGCACGGCCAGCGGGGTGATTTTCGCCACGCTCGAGGACGAAACCGGGGTGGCCAATATCGTGGTCTGGCCCAAGCTGTTCGAGGATGAGCGGCTGCGCAAGGTGCTGCTGTCGAGTCGCATGCTGGCAGTGCGCGGCAAGGTGCAGTCCGAACAGGGGGTCATTCATGTCATTGCCCAGGACATGGAGGATCTGACCCCGCATCTGCTCGATCTGTCCCATGGCAAGGATATTGGCGATGCGGTGGTGGCCCGCGCCGATGAAGGCAAATCCGGACCGCCGGGCAGCCAGAGCCGCAACCGGCAGGTGAACCGGGAAGAGGAGATGGCGCGCCGCAGAGCCTATTCGGCCCTGCCGGGCGGGCGCAATTTCCATTAAGTCAGGGCCAGTTACGACCCAGAGCAATTCAGTAATTTAGTGAAGTGTGGAAACGCTCAGGCGAGCAGCGCGTCGATCTGGTTGGCAAGGGCAATGTCCTTTTCGCTCAAACCCCCGGCGTCATGGGTCGAGAGGTGGATCGATACCTTGTTATAGACATTGGACCAGTCGGGATGATGCCCGGCCTTTTCAGCCAGCAACGCCACCCTGGCCATGAAGGCGAAGGCCTCCGAGAAATCCTTGAACTTGAAGGCGCGGCCAATCGCGTCCTGCGCTGGTTCATAAGACCAGTCGCCCAGCGATGCCAGTGCCGCTTCCCGCGCTGCGGGGGAGAGTTTTTCGACCATAATGGCCTCCGATCACTGATGCGTGCCTGACCAACGCATGAAGGCGCAATAAGGCTCCGGCGCTACTGGCCGGTCCAGGCGCGGCAATATTAACCTGGCATTCAGCCTGCAGTCCAAATCGGCGCGATCAATCAACGCGCTGGCAAGGGCTTGTTAAGGCATCGTCCCCCCAAATGCTGTGGCAATAGGGAAATTTCCGTGCTGAGCTCAGCCAGAAAGACAATGCCGGCCCTGGACTATGTGTCCATTGTCCGCTCGGTCTATGGAGACCGGGGGGCGATGCTTGCTGGCGCCTTTGCCAGCGGGCTGACCGCCGCGCTGACCGCCTGGCGGTCGCAATCCCTGCCGCTTTACGCCGTGGCGCTGGCCATCATCCTGCTTGGGATTGTGCGCTATCTCAACATGCGTGCCTTCTGGCGGGCCGCCATCGACAATGATGATGTGATGGCCGCACAGCACTGGGAGGACCGCGCCACGCTGGCCGGGGCGACCCTAGCCCTGGCGCATGGGTTGTGGTGCCTGTTTGCCCTGTGGCTGGTCAGCGATCCGTTTGCCGAACTGGCCAGCATTTCGCTCTCCATTGCGGTGATGGTGGGAATCTGCGCCCGCAATTTTGGTCTCGACCGGCTGGTCACCCTGCAATTGCTCGGTGTCATCGTGCCGATGGGCGCAGGCCTGCTCGGGCATGGCGATGTCTATCATGCCATTCTGGCGGTGCTGCTGCTGGTGCTGCTGTCGAGCTTTCGCAAGCTGGCGGGGGACATCCGCGCTATTCTGCTTTCGGCCGTGCATGGCCGGGTGGAGGCCTCGCGGCTGGCCGCCGAGCTCGACATTGCCATCACCACGCTGGAACACGGGCTTTGCATGCTCGATGAAAATGGCCTGGTGACCGTTGCCAATGAGCGGGCCAGCCGGGTGTTTGCCTTGCTGGGCATCCGACAGCTCGCCAACCAGCCGTTCGGCACGGTGCTGGCAGCACTCGGGACGAGCAACCGAGTGCCGCGTACGGCGGTTGAACAGCTTGGCAGCATGATTTCGCGCCGGGCCTCGGGCAAGGTGCTGCTCTCGCTCGATCCGGGGCGCTATTACGAGGTGACCGTCAGTTCGCGCGGCAAGCGCAGCGTGCTGCTTTTTGAGGACATTACCGAGCGTGTCGAGGCGGAGGAGCGCATCAGCTTCATGGCGCGCCATGACACGCTGACCAATCTGCCCAATCGCAATCATTTTGGCGAGCTGGCGCTCGACGAGCTGGAAAATCGGGCTGAGACGGGGACGCCCAGCGTCCTGACGATATTCGATATCGACGAGTTCAAGCACGTCAATGACAGCTTCGGCCATGTCGTGGGCGATAAATTGCTGCGCCAGGCCGCGTCCCGGCTGCGCTCCGCGCTGCCGGACGGCACGACGCTGGCCCGGCTGGGGGGCGATGAGTTCATCGCTCTTTCAGGCACCGACGTCGAAAACGCGCGCGCTGACGCCCAGCGCGTGATCGATGCGTTTCATGAGCCCTTTATCCTTGATGGTCATCACCTCTCGGTCCAGGTCAGCATTGGCATGGTCATCAGCCGAACCAGCCGGGAAGAGCTTGATGAATTGATGACCAAGGCCGATCTGGCGCTGTATGCCGCCAAGGGCGAGGGTAAGGGCCGCTGCCAGCTTTTCCATCAGCAGATGGATATCGACTATCACTATCGCCAGCGGCTCAAGGCCGATCTGCGCGAAGCGTTGGCCGCGGGCGCATTGTCACTGGTGTTCCAGCCGTTGCTCGATATTTCGAGCCATCGGGTGGTGTCCTGTGAGGCACTGGCGCGCTGGACGCATCCAGAATTGGGCCCAATTCCGCCCGCGACATTCATTCCGTTGGCCGAGGAAATGGGCATCATTTCCGAGATCACGGCCTTTGTCGTTCGCAGTGCGGTGGCCGAGTGCAGCCAATGGGCCGGTGAGATCGGCGTGGCGGTCAATGTTTCGGGGCGTGACTTCCGCGGACTGGACCTGCCTGGCCTGGTTGACGAGGCCCTGGCCGAGTCCGGACTATCAGCGCCGCGGCTGGAACTGGAAGTGACCGAAACGGCGGTGATCGAGGAAACCGATCTGGCCCAGAGCGTACTGGAGAGCCTGTCCGCCCGCGGCATCTCGATCGCCCTTGATGATTTCGGTACGGGATATTCCTCGCTGAGCTATCTTAGTGCATTGCCCTTCAACAAGCTTAAGATTGATCGTTCCTTTGTCCAGGATATTGCCGAAGACGAGCGCGCACTGAGCCTTCTAGCCAATGTCGCGCGGCTGGGGCGCGATCTGGACCTGACTGTGGTTGCCGAGGGCGTGGAAACCGAAGACCAGCTCCGGGCCATGCTCGAGCATACCGGCATCCAGCAGGTGCAGGGCTATTTCTTCAGCCGCCCCTTGCCGGCCCGCGATATCGCCGAGCTGATCAGCCACCTCAATGGCCAGACCAGCCCGCTGCTCCCGGCAAAACGTAAACATGGTTAACCTGCTTTAAGGTTTTGATAACCATAATCTTTTGCCCGCATTGGCGCCTAAGTGCCGATCCCCTTGTGATTTTTCCGCATGCAGGAATCCCTAACAAAAGGTTAAAGTCGCGCCATCCCATCGCGTAATGGTATTGGTATATGAGTGCGGCAATGGATAGGGCAGCGGGTGCCACCTCGCAGTTTGCCACCAGTCTGATCGACCTTCTGGATCGCGTGCATTATCGCCGCGTTTCGTTGGAGGAGCAGTTCGATCCGGTCTACAAGTTGCGCTATGAGGCGTATCGACGGGAAGATTTCATCCCGATCAATTCGCAGCAGATCACGCGTGACAAGTTCGACGATGCCCCCAATTGCCATTGCTTTGGCATCTATATCGACGATCGTCTGGTCAGCTCGATCCGACTGCATGCGGTCAGCGCAGAACAGCCGATCTCACCGAGCCGCCTGATCTGGCCCGACGTGCTGGGCGGTCTGATTGAGAATGGCGGCGCTTATATCGATCCCAGCCGGTTCACCGCCGATCATGACGCTTCGCTCGAATTTCCGGCCCTGCCCTATCTGACCCTGCGGGTGGCGGTAATGGCCTGCGAATTTTTCCAGGCTACCCATTGCATCTCTTCGGTGCGGCCCGAGCATGGCCCGTTCTATAAACGGGTGTTCGGTCTTGAGCAGTTGGCCGGCGTCGGCCATTGGGGGGAATTGACCTTCCCAGTCTGCCTGTTCGGCGCGCGGGTGGAGGTCATCTACAACAAGGTCATGTCCCGCTTCCCCTTCTTCATGTCGACCCATGAAGAACGCGCGGCCCTGTTTGCACCCGACAGTGTCAAGGTCCCGGCCATTGCCCCGACGGCACGCATGGCGCATCGCCTGCGCCAGCTTGAGGCGGCACAGGGATAGCTATCGGCGGACAGCCATTATGGGAAGTGGTGGTGCCGCCTACGTGACTCGAACACGTGACCCCATCATTACGAATGATGTGCTCTACCAACTGAGCTAAGGCGGCGCTCCAATGGGGCATGGCCCCAAGTGGATGGCGGGTCTTTTACTGGGCGTTTTCGGCGCGCGCAAGGGGTAAGGATTGTTCGGCCGGCAACAGGGCTGGCGAGGCCGCAGCAGCCGGTGAAGGCGTCACCTGCGGACGAGAGTTGCTGGCTACCGGCACCTTCCACTCGAACGCATCGAGCTGTCCGGTGACCGGAGAGACCGGCTCCCATTCGTCGCTGACTATGCCATCTGCTGTCCAGGCGGGGTCGCGTGGCGCGCGCACGGCGCGGGCCAGCCATTCACGGGCCTTGCCCTGGTCGCCATTCTGGCCTTCCTCAATCTCGGCCATCAGGCTGGCGACGCCCTGGGTGGCGTCGGCATCGGCAAAGGGGGCCAGGGCCTCGCGGGCGCGGGCCCAGTCATAAGCGTCGATGGCGGCGCGAGCCATTGCCATGCCGGCGGCGCGATGCGGGGGTGGCATTTCGATGATCTCGCCCATGCGCTTGAGCCGGTCCACGGCCGAGGCGCCGGGCTGCGAATAGGCATAGAGCGCAGCAACATCGGGATGGCCGGTGGCGCGCCAGATGCGGCGCAACAGGCTCTGGGCCCGGCGGGCTTCATTTCGATTGGAATAGATGCGGGCCGCAATCAGCGCGGCGGGCACAAAATCGGGTACCAGCTTGAGCGCGGTCAGCGCGTGTTCGAGGGCGCTGTTGGGTTGGCTCAATTCGCTTTCGCGGGCGCGGGCGGTTTCGATCACGGCCTGGCGGCGGCGCTTTCTGGCTTTTTCCTCGCGCGTTGCGGCGGGTTCGGCATTGACCATGCCGACAGCTTCTGCCCATTGGCCGCGCCGCGCCAGATCATCAAACACAGCCTGGCTGGCCCAACCGGTTTCCGGGGCCAGCGACAGGGTCTTGCGGGCGAAGGTCAAGGCCGCGTCTGGCCGGTCCTGAGCGCGGGCCTGATCGTAAAGGCCAGTCAAGGCCGCAACGGCGGTCTTTTCGCTGGCGATCAGGGCGCGATAGTGCTCGCGCGCCGCCGGCATGTCGCCCAAGGCCAGATCGGCGCGGGCTTCGAGCAGCTTGGCGGCGCCGTTGTCGGGCAGACGGGCCTGGGCCTCACGGGCCATCAGGCGGGCGCGGGCCGGATCGCCGGCTTGCAGGGCAATGACGGCATCCGAGAGGGCCTCCACGCCCTGTTCACGACGGCGGGTGGCCCGGCGCTTCGCCATGGCGCGGGGCGCGCCGACGATGCGGCGGGTAATTGCCCAGATGGCAATGACGAGGGCCGCTGCCACCAGCAGGATGACCACGGCGGTGCCCAGGCGCGGCTGCATGCGATAGCCAGCCAGTTCCAGCGTCAGTGTGCCGGGAAGGGCGATCACCCAGGCGGCGATACCGGCTATGACCAGACTGCCGATGATCCAGGAGGCAAGACGGATCATGCGCCTGTCTCCCCGGTAAGCGCGTGTTCACGCAAGTGCATCAGGAACTCATCTGCCGCCGCGAGACGGGCGATGTCGTCGACAAGCTCGCCGGCGGCAGCGCGCATGGAGGCAGGCAGGGCCTCTATCTCGGCCTGTGCGGCAGAAAAATCGCGGGCTGCCACGGCGGCTTCGAGCCGGGCGATAATGGCATCCGGGCTATCGCCCTCTACCGCCCCAGTGGGTCGCATGGCGACCAGGCCACGGAACCAGTCGAGGCTGGCATCCTGCCAGCTCGCCTCGCTTCCAGCGGGGCGGCCGGCCAGCATGTCAGGCAGCACCGCGTCGAGTTGGCGCGCGACCGCATCGGGTTGCGGCAGGCCGGTAGCGGCGCGTCCGGCAATGGCCTCGGGGACAAGGTAATCGGGCTGGGCCTGGCGCAAGGCCGCCAGTTCGGTTTCGTAGGACCGGCCAGCGTCAAAGGCGCTTTCGAGGGACGAGAAAATCAACGGCAGGCGCGCGGCGGCGAGGCCGCTGCCCGCGTCGTCTTGCGTGCTTTGGGTCAGAGCGGCCAGTTCGTTCCGCGCCTGTGCCAATTGGGCCGTGGTTTCTGCCGCACTGGCGCGCAGGGCCGAAAGTTCGGCTTCGATCGCTGCCAGGCTTTCCGGCGCTGCAGCGCTGCCAGCGGGTCTGGCGGCAAGTTCGTCGAGCCGGGCCGCAAGGGCGGCAAGGTCTTCGGTGCTGGCCAGATTGCTGGTGTCGATGGCGCCTGCGGGTTGGTCTGGCAGATCGGCCAGGTCGGATTCAAGCGCGCCAACCCGTCCCGTCAGGGTCGAGAGTTCGTCCTGCACCGTGCTGGTCACGGTTTCCAGTTCAGGAATGGCGGTGGCAAACTGGGCCAGACGTGGATCAGCCGGCGGGGCTGCCTGGTCCGGGGCGGGCCACAGGCCATACCAGGCCAGGCCATAGGCTGCGCCCAGGCCGAGGGCGCCACCGACCAGGCCAGCCAGCCAGACGCTGCCACTGCCGCCTGAGGCTGGTGCGGGTTCGTTTGCGGCTTTCGCGGCAGTCGTCGCCCCCGGCGCAGGCTTATCCGGCTTGCTGGCCGTGGTTGTGGCCTTGGGTGTCTCGGTGGACGAGGTCCCGCCGGCCGGTTTGGCCGTGCCTTCCAATACCGGCGGCCTGACCGGTCCGGTCTTGCCGGCGGTCTTTTCAGCTGGCTTGTCGGTTGCCTTGGGGTCGCTGTCTGGCGTTTGCTTGCCGGTGGTCTCAGCCATGGCCCTTCCTCTCGTTCCGTCCGATCATGGCCCAGTTTGCTCGCGGGCAAAAGCCAGTGCGAGCGCCATCATTGCGTCTTCGCTGGGATGGTCTGCCAGAAGAACGCGGCTGAAATGATGTTCGATCAGCGGCGCGGCGACATTTTCCGACAGGCAGATGACGGGCAATTTGCGTCGATCGGGTTCTGGAACAGCCGAGGCGCCCAGCGCACAGAAGATTTCAGCAGTGCGGCGCGAGTAAAACAGGATCGCGTCAAAGGTGCCTTCGGCCAATTGGCCCTCAATGGCTGGCGGCAGGGCAGTTTCGGCCACCATTTCATAGACTGGCGTGGTGACCACCATCAGCCCGTGCGGAGCGAGCGCGTGGGCAAGATCACCGCTCAAATGCTTGCCGGCGGGGTAAAACACGGGACCATCGAGCCGCGCCAGGGCAATGGTGGTGACCAGCGAATCAAGTGTGCCGTCGGCGGCAATCACATGATCGAAGCCGAGCTGACGCGCTTCATGGGCGGTGCGATCGCCCACGGCATAGACTGGCTTGTTGCGCAGGCCAGCGGTCGCATCCAGTTCGGACAGGGCGCGCAGCGCATTGGAGCTGGTCAGCGCCAATGCGGAAAAGCCCTCGGCCGGCGGCAAATGGGCGCGCAGCGTCTGGCGCGTCATCAGCGGCGCGATGTCAGCGGAAATTTCCAGCGCTGCCAGCCGTTCCTGGGTGGCCTGGGCGTCCGGCTCGGGCCGGGTGATGAGCATGCGCATCAGCTTGACCATTGGCTGAGCCAGTCCGGTCCCGCCTGATCGAGCAGGTCGCGGCCGACGGCTTCGCCCAGGGCGACCGGGTCTTGGCCGCGGGCCGTGGCGCGGAAACTGGTCTGCCCGTCGAGGCTGAGAATTTCGCCCTTGAGGGTGAGCAGGCCGTTCTCGTTCAAGGTCAAGGCGCCGACCGGGGTGCGGCAGGAGCCATCGAGCACGGTGAGCATGGTGCGCTCGGCGGTGATAGCGGTGTGCGTCGACAGGTGGTCGAGCGGCGCAATGAGGCCGGCCAGGCGCTCGTCGCCTTCCCTTATGGCGAGGCCAATGGCGCCCTGGGCGGGCGCCGGCATGAAGTCTTCAGGGTCGAGAACGGCGGTGGCGCGGTGGCCTTCATCCAAACGGTTGAGACCGGCCATGGCCAGAAGGGTTGCGTCGGCGACGCCGTCGAGCAGCTTTTGCAGGCGGGTATGCACATTGCCGCGGAAGGGCACGATGCGCAGGTCTGGCCTGAGGCGCAGGGCCTGGGCGGCGCGGCGGATGGACGAGGTGCCGAAGCGGGCGCCTTCGGGCAGATTGTCGATGCCTTTGACGGACACTGAAATAAAGGCGTCGCGCGCATCCTCGCGCTCCAGAAAGGCGGCAAGATGGATGCCCGCGGGCAGGGCTGTGGCAACGTCCTTGCTCGAATGCACGCCAATATCGATGCGCCCGCTCAGAAGCGCCTCGTCGATCTCCTTGGTGAAAACGCCCTTGCCGCCAATGTCAGACAGGGTGGTGTTTTCCTTCTGGCTGCGGTCGCCGCCGGTCGAAAACACCTCGATCTCGATGCGGTCCCCGGCGACGTCGTGGATTTCCGAGATCAGATCGCGCACCAGTTCGGCTTGGGCTAAAGCCAGCGGGCTGCCGCGCGTTCCGATCCGGGCGAAGGGGGTGGGCGATTGCATAATCAGGCGGTCCTAGTGTACGCGATAGGCTCAATTTGGAGTAGACCAGTTCGTCGTGACCGGGCAAGCGCAAGCCATCATTCTGGGCATTGAAACAAGCTGCGACGAAACCGCCGCGGCCATTGTCGTACGGGATCAATCGGGCCGGGGCATGATAAGTTCCAATGTGGTGCGCTCCCAGCTCGATGAACATGCTGCGTTTGGCGGGGTGGTGCCGGAACTGGCCGCGCGTGCCCATGTCGAATGGCTCGACCACATCATCGCCCAGGCGGTGGATGAGGCGGGCATTGCGCTTGAGGATGTCGACGCCATTGCCGCCACGGCCGGGCCGGGGCTGATTGGCGGGGTTCTGGTGGGTCTGACCACCGGCAAGGCGCTGGCTGCCTCGCTGGGTAAGCCCTTGATCGCGGTCAATCATCTCGAGGGGCACGCGCTGACGGCACGGCTGACCGATGGCGTTCAATTTCCCTATCTGATGCTGCTGGTGTCGGGCGGGCACAGCCAATTCGTGCTGGTGCGCGGCGTCGGCGATTATGAGCGCTGGGGCGGCACGATCGATGATGCGCTGGGCGAGGCCTTCGACAAGGTGGCCAAGCTCTTGAGCCTGGGGCATCCCGGCGGGCCGGCCGTGGAACGGATCGCTGTCAAAGGTGACCCGAGCCGGTTCAAGTTTCCTCGGCCCCTGCTGCGCGAACGGCGGCTGGATTTCTCGTTTTCTGGCCTCAAGACAGCGGTGCGGTTGCAGGCCGAGGCGCTGGCACCGCTCAGCGAGCAGGACGTGGCCGATATTGCCGCGGGTTTTCAGGCGGCGGTGACCGAAATCGTCGCCAAGCGCTCTCACCAGGCGCTGGAGCGGTTTCGCGCTGAATTGCCTGAGGCCGAACCGCAATTGGTGGTGGCTGGTGGGGTCGCGGCCAATCGGGCCATTGCGACAGCGCTTGAAACGGCCACGCGGGAAATGGGCGCGCGCCTTGTGGTGCCGCCAATTGCCCTTTGCACCGACAATGGGGCCATGGTGGCCTGGGCAGGTGCGGAACGCTTTGCTCTGGGCGCAACAGACGGGCTGGCGGTTGAGGCGCGTCCGCGCTGGCCGCTCGATACGCCGGGGATGAAGGTGGATGATCATGCGGCTTGAAACCGTGGCGGCGATCGGCGGCGGCGCCTGGGGCACGGCCCTGGCGCAGGCTGCCGCCATGGCGGGGCGGCAGGTTCGACTGGTGGTCCGCAGCGCAGAACAGGCCGAGGCGATCAACCGGGAGCATATCAATGCCCGCGCGCTGCCGGGTCAATACTTGCTGCCGGGCGTGGTCGCAACCGACCGGCTCGAGCGTGCCGATCTCGTGATCCTGGCGGTGCCGGCGCAATCGACGCGTACGTTGCTGTCCGGGCTGGACCCGGATTTGCTGGCCGGGCGACCGGTGGTGCTCTCGGCCAAGGGGCTGGAAACCGGAACGCTGGCGCGGCAGAGCGAAATTTTGCTCGATATGGCGCCTGACGCGGTGCCCTATGTGCTCTCCGGCCCCAGTTTTGCAGCCGATCTGGCGGCGGGACGTCCGACGGCGGTGACCCTGGCGGGGGACGATGCCAGCGATACATCGGATCTGGCGGCGGCGCTGGCCGGGCCCAGTTTCCGGCCCTACGCGGCCGACGACCGGATCGGGGTGGAAATCGCCGGGGCACTCAAGAATGTCTATGCGCTGGCCTGCGGCGCGGTGGATGGGGCCAATCTTGGCGCCTCAGCGCGGGCGGCGCTGATTGCCCGTGGCTATGCCGAAATGGCGCGGGTCGTGACGGCCATGGGCGGCTCGGCGCATACGCTGACCGGGCTGGCCGGGTTGGGTGACTTGACCCTGACCTGCACCTCGGTGCAATCGCGCAATTACCAGTTCGGCATGGCGCTGGGGGCCGGGCGTTCGACCGAAGAAATCGTGGCCTCCGGGGCCAGGCTGGCCGAAGGCGTGGCGACAGCGCCGGTTGCGGCGGCGCTGGCCAAAAGCCTCGATATCGACGCGCCGCTAATTGATGCAGTTGACGCCGTTGTCGCCGGCAAGGCCGATATTGCCACTATTGTTGCGGGGCTGATGTCCCGCCCACTCAAGAGGGAAGTTTGACATGCTCTATGCCATGATCGCAAAGGATGCGCCGGGCGCGTTGCAGACGCGGCTCGACACGCGCCCGGCGCACCTGGATCATCTCAATTCGCTGGGCAAGAAACTGGTCTTTGCCGGCGCGCTGCTCAATGCCGAAGAACAGCCGGAAGGCTCGATCGTGGTGTTCGAAGCGGCCGATCTGGCTGAGGCCGAAGCGCTGGCGGCGGCAGACCCGTTCGTGCCGGCTGGCGTCTTTGCCAGCTATGAGGTCAAGCGCTGGCGCATTGCCATCAACACCACCGGCGTGGAGTTGTGACATCATGGCCTATTGGCTGATGAAGTCCGAGCCGGACGTGTTTTCGTTTGATGATCTGGTTGCCAAGACGGCCAAGGGTGAGGCGGAGGAATGGCACGGCGTGCGCAATTACGCGGCGCGCAACAATATGCGCGAGATGAAGGTGGGCGACGAGGCCTTCTTCTATCATTCCAATATCGGCAAGGACGTCGTGGGAATCATGAAGATCGTGGTGCCCGCCCACCCAGACAGCACGGCCGAGCTCAATGCCAAGGGTGAAGTGGTTTGGGAATGCGTCGATGTGCAGTCGGTCAAACCCTTCCCCCGCCCGGTTAGCCTGGCCGAGATCAAGGCGACGCCTGAACTGGCCGACATCGAACTGGTGCGCCTTTCGCGCCTGTCGGTGTCAAAAGTCAGCGAAGCGGAATGGAAACTGATCTGCAAAATGGGTGGCTTGTAGCCGTCCCGCAGGGGAAATCGCTCCAGTGGCCTGCCTATAAGTTGACTTGTCTATTCAGCTATAAAGTGGCAAGTCGTCTTTCGACAAGATGGAGACGTTCATGGTCAAGCAGATGCGCAATTTCGAGGTGGTGGAGACTGGACACGTCACGCCCAACATGTTCCGCGTGCGCTTTGGCGGGGCCGATGTGATTGCTTTCCCCGAAGGCTTTGCCGGGGGCTATCTCAAGCTGCGCATTCCGCTTGAGGGCGATGCAGTAGCGGTGCGCACCTATACAATCCGCCATCAGGACAAGGACGCCATCGATGTCGACTTCGCCCTGCATGGCGACAAGGATGCCGCGGGCCTCGCGACGCGCTGGGCGCTCGACGCACAGCCGGGCATGCGCCTCGATGTGGGTGGTCCGGGCCAGCCCAAGCCGCTACCGGCGGCGAATGGCCATTACATCATCGTAGGAGACATGACGGCGCTACCGGCCATATCGGTCAATCTCGAAGCGCTGGGCCCCGACGCCAGCGGCGATGTATTCCTCGAAATCCAGCATGAGGACGATATCCAGGACCTGGCGGTGCCCAAAAATGTCCGCCTGCACTGGCTGATCAATCCCGTGCCGGGTGGCAATCCCAACCTGCTGGTGGAAGCCATTCGCGCGCTCGATTGGCCCGATGCCCTAACCTATGCTTGGGTGGCCACCGAGTTTGAAGCCATGCGCAATCTGCGCGCCTATTTGCGCGGTGAACGCGCCTTGGGGCCCGATCAGCTCTATATTTCGAGCTATTGGAAGCGCGGCCTCATCGAAGACGACCACCGCACGGTCAAGAGCGCCGATGCACAGGCAGAGACGCCTGCGTGAGGGCGACCCGGCGGCGATACCAATCCTGTTGGGCCCTTTGCTGAAATGCAGGCGCGGATTAAGCTGTGCAGGCGCATTTCACGCGAGGGGGAAGAGAAATGGACTTTCTAGCTGTCAATTGGCTGGCCATCGTGCTGGCTACCGTGGCCAGCATGGCGCTGGGTGCGGCCTGGTATGGGGTGTTGTCCGCCCAATGGCTGGCTGCTTCGGGCCGGACCAAGGAGGATATCGATCCCAAGGACTTCATGCCCTATGTGTGGTCGGTGATCGTACAGCTTGTCATGGCCTATTTCCTGGCCGTTCTGACACCGCCCCTGGCCGGCGCCATGACCATCGGCCACGGGCTGCAGATCGCATTCCTGATGTGGCTGGGCTTTGTGCTGACCTCGATGATCCTTAACCACCGCTACCAGGGCAAGCCCTGGTCGCTGACCGCCATCGATAGCGGTTATATCCTGGCGGCCCTATTGGTGCAGGGGCTGGTGCTGGGCCTGTTCGGCTGAATGTCAGCTTTCGACCACGACCGGCGGGGCCTTTACCGGTTCCGCCGGCGGCGCATATTTGTTGAGCAGCGGAAGCTGGCTCATCGAGAAGATCACGGTCAGCGGCATGATGCCCCAGACCTTGAAGGCGACCCAGAAGTCGGTCGAAAAGCTGCGCCAGACCACTTCGTTGAGCACCGCAAGCACGATGAAGAACAGACCCCAATTCAGGGTCAGCTTCCACCAGCCCTCGGGCTTGAGCTTATAGACATCACCAAACACATATTTCAGCAGCGACTGCCCGAACAGCAGCCCGCCCAGTAGCACTGACGCAAACAGCGTGTTGGTGATGGTGGGCTTGATCTTGATGAAGGTGTCGTCCTGCAGCCAGAGCGTCAGGCCGCCGAAGACCAGCACCACGACGCCGGTGACCAGCGGCATGACGGCGATCTTTTTCAGGATCAGCCAGCTCAGCGACAGTGAAATGACCATAGCCGCCATGAACCAGGCCGTTGCGACGAAAATGTCGGCGCGGCCATTCATGATGAAGAACACCACCAGAGGCCCCAGTTCGAGCGCCAGCTTGATGATCTGAGGGCGTGTCTCGTCCCAATTGATTTCGGGTTCGGCTTTTTCGGTCATTCCAGCTTCCGTGTGTTGCCGACAATGTGAGGGGTGCGGCGCCCTGTTGCAAGGCGGTAGCGGACAAGAGTGGTCAGATTTTGTCGCGTCCAAATGTCTATTCCTCGCCCCATCGGAGAGAGGTGGCTCGGCGAAGCCGAGTCGGTGAGGGGCTCTCCGCGCCACTCGAGCGTAGCTCTCATTGCCTTCTCGCCTCAAATCGTTCCACTGGAACGATTTGCCGCTACGCGGACGGCTCGAAGCCCGCTATAGCCTTGGCAAAATCGGTCGCCTCGAACGGCTCTAGATCGCCCACGCCCTCGCCCACACCGATGAAATGCACCGGCAGGCTGAATTTTCTGGCGATGGCGACCAGGATGCCGCCGCGGGCCGTGCCGTCGAGCTTGGTCATGACCAGGCCAGTGACACCGGCGCGCTGGCCGAAGATTTCCACCTGCTTGAGCGCATTCTGGCCCGTGGTGGCGTCGAGGGTCAGCAGGGTCGCGTGCGGGGCCTCAGGATCGACCTTCTTGATGACGCGGATGATCTTTTCGAGCTCATTCATCAGCTCGTCCCGGTTCTGCAGGCGTCCGGCCGTGTCGATGATCAGCACGTCGCGCCCTTCGGCCCTGGCCTGAGTGACAGCGTCAAATGCGAGGCCGGAGGCGTCGGCGCCGGCCGGCTTGGCGATCACCGGGGCACCGGTGCGCTCGCCCCAGACCTGCAATTGCTCGATCGCTGCTGCGCGGAAGGTGTCACCTGCCGCCAGCATGACCGACTTGCCTTCAGCAGCAAATTTCTGCGCCAGCTTGCCGATCGTAGTGGTCTTGCCCGAGCCATTGACCCCGATCATCAGGACGATGAAGGGCTTTTTGCTGGTGTCGATCAGCAAGGGCTGGGCGACAGGGCGCAGGACCTGTTCGACCTCGGTGGCCAGCACGGCGCGCACATCTTCGCCCGACACATCCTTGTCGAAACGGTCACGGCGCAGGGTCTCGGTGATGGCGATGGCCGTATCTATGCCCAGATCGGCCTGGATTAGCACATCTTCAAGTTCGTCCAGCGTGGCCGCATCAAGCTTGCGCTTGGTGAAGACCGAGGTGATCGAATTGGTTAGATTGTCCGAGGAGCGCTTGAGGCCGGAGGCCAGGCGCGCAAACCAGCCTTTGGGCTGGTCCGGCTCGGCCACGGCCTGTGGCGCGGCAGCCAGATCGTCCTCGACATCTTCGATATAGTCGGGCGTGGATTCCGGCGGCCCGGGCGGCAAATCGTGTTCGGGCGCCTGGGGCGGTTCTGCCAGATCGGGTGGCTCGACCGGCGCTGGTGGCTCGGCCTCCGGCTCTGGCACATCAGGAATGGCGTCGGGCGTAACCGGGGTTTCCGGAACGGTTTCTCCGGGCGCGGGTGTCGGTTCGGGCTGATTGCCGCCAAACAGGCGCTGGAGAAAGCCGGGTTTCTTTTCGCTCATGCGATGTCCTTGATAATCACGCGGCGGCCTGCAAGGGGTCGCCGGCCAGTCCGTCATCGCTCAGGCCGGAAATCCGAACGCAGAGCAGATCGCCCGCCTTGGTTCCGGCAACGCGTACGGGAATGAAGTGTTCGGTCCGCCCCAGGCCGTTGCGTTCCATCAGGACAGATTCTGTCTGCCCGATGCGGCTGTCGCACAGGGCGCGGAACTGTTTGTCGCCCGCAGCGCGCAACTGGGCCGCGCGCCGCCTGGCCACGGCCTTGCTCACCTGCGGCATGCGGGCGGCGGGTGTGCCGGGGCGCGGCGAATAGGGGAAGGCGTGAATATAGGTCAAATTCGCCTCGCGGATAAACCGCAGCGAATTTTCAAACATGCGGTCTGTTTCTGTAGGGAAGCCGGCAATAATGTCAGCGCCGAACACCATATCGGGGCGGATGGAGCGTAATTTTTCGACCACAGACAACGCGTCATCGCGCAGATGGCGGCGCTTCATGCGTTTCAGAATCATGTCGTCGCCCGACTGCAGCGATAGATGCAAATGCGGCATGAAGCGCCTGTCGTCGACCGCCTCGTAGAGAGCCGGGTCAGCCTCGATGCTGTCGATGGAGGAGATGCGCAGACGCTGCAGGTCCGGGACATGTTTCAGGATCGACTGGGTCAGGAGGCCCAATGTTGGCTGTCCAGGCAGGTCGGGCCCATAGGAGGTAATGTCGACGCCGGTCAACACAACCTCTTGGTGGCCGTTCGCTACCAGTGCCTTGATTTGCTCGACCACTAGACCCATGGGCACTGAACGTGACGGGCCGCGGCCAAAGGGGATGATGCAGAAGGTGCAGCGGTGATCGCAGCCGTTCTGCACCTGTACAAAGGCGCGGGTGCGTCCATCCATGCCCTCGATGAGGTGCCCGGCGGTTTCACGCACGCTCATAATGTCGTTGACTTGCACCTTGTCGTTGAGTGGCGTGCCAAGGACCATGGGCGTGTAGCTCTCGGATTTGAGCTTGTCGGCATTGCCGATGATCAAATCCACTTCCTCCATGTCGCCGAATGACCGGGCCTCGGTCTGGGCGGCGCAGCCGGTGACGATGATGCGCGTCTCGGGGTTATCGCGGCGAGCTTTGCGGACGGCCTGCCGCGCCTGTTTGACCGCCTCGGCGGTGACGGCGCAGGTATTGATGATGATGGCATTGTCGAGACCGGCCTTCTCGGCCTCGGCCTTCATCACTGCGCCTTCATACGCGTTGAGGCGGCAGCCGAATGTCAGCGTTTCAATGGCCATCAGGCCGCCTCGCTGCGCGTCCAAGCGCCTGTCGTCGGGTTGAGGTCACCGCGCCATTCGAACTCGGCCGGGCCGGTCAGGATCACGTGGTCATTGTCCAACCATTCCACGATCAAGTCGCCACCGGGCACGGTGACCGTGGCCTTGCGTGCGGTGCGCCTGGTGCGAGCGCCATTGACCAGGGCGGCGCAGGCGGCAGTGCCACAAGCTTGGGTAAGGCCCGCGCCGCGTTCCCAGGTCCGGAGCACGATGTGGTTGGGCCGGGCCACCTGAGCGATGGAAATATTGGCCCGCTCGGGGAAGAGCGGGTGGTTTTCCAGCAGCGGACCGAAGCGGTCGAGCGCAAAGCTCCACACATCGTCCTTGACCCAGAAGGTCGCATGGGGATTGCCCATGGATACAACCGAAGGCGAATGCAGCACCGGCGCGTCGATGGGACCGATCTGCAGCTCGACATAGCGGGTATCGGCAAATTCCTCATTGAGGGGAATTTCGTACCAGGCGAATTTTGGCGTGCCCATATCGACCGTTATCTGGCCATCTTCGGCTTCTTCGCCGAACAGGATCCCGGCGATGGTTTCGAAGGTAAAGCGCTGGCGGCCCAGTTCGGCCGTCAGCGCCTGGACAACGCAGCGCATGCCATTGCCGCAGGCCTGGGCGCGCGAGCCATCGGAATTGATGATGTCGACATAGTTGATGGTGCCCGGCGTCCTGGGATCATGAATGGCCATGATCTGGTCGAAGCGGGTTTCGGGGCGTGCATTGATGGCATTGGCGGCCTCGGGCGCGATACGCGCATTGGTGCCGCGCAGATCGGCCACGATGATCTGGTTGCCCAGCCCGTTCATCTTCAAAAAGGGGACGTCGCTCAACTCGCAAATCCGTGCTGTTGCTGCCTTCGAGGCAGGGTTGTCGCCCTATATGGCGGAATTGGCCTTCAAATGCCAGTCCGGCGGCCTGCATACGGCTTATCCTGCAGGCTGGTACCTGTTTTTGACTGGCGCAATTTTCTATTCATCTTAACCACTTGGGTTAGGCCGGCTCTTAACCAGGCTGGCAAGTTTGAGGTGCTTCGGGACGGTGATGGGATAGTGTAGCCGGCGAAGATTATTGCTCGTGCCGCCTTTGGGGAGTTCCGACGATGAATATGCCGCTCATCTCCGACCAGATCATTACCGACTGGCAGCCGCACTATCCGCAGGTCTGGGGCAATCAGGCGCTGCGCCTGCAGCACCGCCTTGCCAGCTCGGATCTGTTTACCGATGAAGCGCTGGCAGCGTTGATCGAGAGCAGTCCGCGCGAGACTTATCACGTTAATTATTCGCAGAAGACGCCAGGCAATCCGCCCAAGCGACGCGAAGGCGAGATCAAAGGGCTTTCGGGCGCCGAAGTGATCGAGACGGTCAGACAAGGCAATATCTGGGTCAATCTGACGGCCCCCGCCAGGACCAACCCGGCCTATGGCGCATTGCTGGATAGCCTTTATGCCGAGTTCGAAGAGCGCGTGCCCGGCTTTGCGAGCTACAAGCGAAACCTGACCATTCTGATCTCTTCGCCCAATGTCTCTGTGAAATATCATTCGGACGTGCCGGGCCAGAGCCTGTGGCAGGTGCGGGGCACCAAGAAGGTCTATGTCTATCCCGCCCAGGCGCCGTTCATTTCACAGCCGGCGCTGGAAAAACTGATCCTGGGGCAGTTGCGCGAAACCGACATGCCGTTCGAACCCTGGTTCGATGATTTCGCCCAGGTCTATGATCTGGAAGCAGGACAGATGCTGCATTGGCCGCTTAATGGCCCGCATCGCGTGGTCAATCACGGCATGCTCAATGTCAGCTTTACGACCGAGCACTGGACTGACGATCTGCGCAAGCATTACGCGGTCAACTATGCCAATGGCATTCTGCGCAACACGCTGGGGATGCAAAAGCTCAGCCAGCAGGTGACGGGCCTGAGCTATATGGCCAAGCTGGGCATCGCCGGCGCGGTGAAGTTTTCGCCGCTCAATCCGCAAAAAAAGAAAGTCTATACTGTCGATTTCCAGGTCGACCCGGCGGCTCCCGAAGGCGTGCGGGATATCCCAGCGCATAGCTTCGCGAAATGACTGCGACCGGCGCGCTTGCCGGCCGGGAGAACCGCCGCGCCAGGGGAGCGGACGCGGTCAGCTATGGGCTGACCGCGTCCACCATCCGGGATCGCGCCGGAATCGAGGTAATCGCCGATTGCTGGCTTGGTCTGGAAGCACGCGGCACCGGCTTCAATCTGTTCCAGAGCTTGGGCTGGGCCCTCGCCATCTTCGATTTCGAGCGCGAGCGTGGGAACGCAGCCTTTGATCCGGTGATCGTCACGATCCTGGACGGACACCAGCTTGTCGGCGTTTTGCCGCTTGAACGCATCCGCACGGGGGTCCGATCTCTGCTTGTGCCGCTGGGAAACGGCTTTGCCCAAGCGACCGATGCCCTGCTCGATGCCGATCTTGATCCAGGCGCCGCGGTGACCCGGCTGTTGCGGGCGGCCGTGGCGGCTGCGCCCTGTGACGGGATCAGCCTGCTGAAGGTGCGCGATGGCTCGGCTTTGGCCCAAGGTCTGCCACGGGCCAGCTTCCAGACCGGAGAAAAGCAGGGCGCACCCTATGTGGCGCTTGATGCCTTTCCTGATTTTGCCGGCTATTTTTCGACAATTCGATCCAAGACCCGTAAAAACATCCGCAATGCCCGCAACCGGCTGGAGCGCGAGGGGCCAGTCGAACACCTGGTCGTCGCGGATGCCGCAGAGCGTCAGGCGTTGATCGAGCGCACGCTTGAGGCTCGCGCCGAGCGTCTCAAGGAGCAAGGGCTGACCTCGCGTGCCTTCCTTGATAGCGGGTTTCGCGATTTCTGCACGAGCCTTGTGGCACGCAACGACATCGATTTGCGGGCCTTTTCACTGCAATACCAGGGGCGCCCTTTGGCGGAGCAATGGGGCTTTGTGCATGGCGGGCGCTACTATGCCTATGTCGCCAGCCGCGATTTCTCCCATTCAGACGAGAGCCCGGGCAAATTGCACCTGAGCGACATTATCCGGAGCTGTGCCGAGCAGGGCATGAAGGGGTGCGACCTGGGTGTGCCAGCGATGCCGTACAAACTCACTTTTGCCACCGAAACCATGATAGTGCGCGACTATGCCTTGCCGGTCACCCTGCGCGGCCGGGTGTTGTTTCAGGCCTGGGACGTGTGGCTGCGGCCGTCATTGAAGCGGCTTGTGCTGGCCCTGCCGGCCGGTCTGCGATCAGCACTGATGCGGCTGGCCGGGCGCGGGCATTTGTCGCGCTCTTTCTTGACTCGGCCCCGGCTTTGACCTAAAGCCAGCGCGTTCATCAGGCTTTTTGCTCCTGACCAGCCGACCGGGACCCCCTGAGGTATAAACCGATCCCGGAGGCCAACACCCGCCAGCGCGTTGCGCCCGCGGGTGGGTTTTGCATTTGGCCTGCCGGACCCTATCTCTTGCGGGATTGGCCCGCGAGCGAAAAGGAAACAATATGTTTGAGAGCTTAAGCGACCGGCTTGGCAAGATTTTCGAAGGACTGCGTGGACGCGGCGCGCTGAACGCTGCCGATGTCGACGCTGCCATGCGCGAAATCCGCCGGGCGCTGATCGAGGCCGACGTTTCGCTCGAAGTGGTGCGCGCCTTTGTCGAGCAGGTGCGCGAGCGTGCCGTGGGCGCCGAAGTGACGCGTTCGGTGACGCCGGGCCAGCAGGTGGTCAAGATCGTCAATGACGAGCTTGTGCAGGTCCTGGGGTCCGACGCCGTCACCATCGACCTCAATGCGCCTGCGCCCGTGACCCTTTTGATGGTGGGCCTGCAGGGCTCGGGCAAGACCACGACGACGGCCAAGATCGCCAAGCGGCTCAAGGACCGACAGAAAAAGAAAGTCCTGCTCGCCTCGCTCGATACGCGCCGCCCCGCCGCCATGGAACAGTTGCGCGTACTGGGCGAACAGGTTGGCGTCGACACGCTGCCGATCGTGACCACGGAAACTCCAGTCGAGATTGCCCGCCGCGCCGAGCGCGAGGGTCGGCTGGGTGGCTATGATGTGCTCATTCTCGATACGGCGGGTCGCACCCATATCGATGAAGAGCTGATGGAAGAAACCGTTGCCATCAAGGACATCGCCAAGCCGCATGAAATCCTGCTTGTCGTCGATGCGCTGACCGGCCAGGACGCGATCAATGTAGCGCGCTCTTTTGACGGACGGCTGGACGTCACCGGCATTGTGATGACCCGCGTCGATGGCGATGGACGCGGCGGCGCGGCGCTGTCGATGCGCGCGGCCACCGGCAAGCCGATCAAGCTGATCGGTGTGGGTGAAAAGATGGATGCGCTGGAGGATTTCCATCCCTCCCGCATAGCCGACCGCATTCTGGGCATGGGCGATATCGTCTCGCTGGTCGAAAAGGCCGCCGAGCATGTCTCGGCCGAAGACGCCCAGAAGATGGCGAAGAAGCTCAAGAAGGGCGCCTTCGACTTCGAGGATCTGCGCAGCCAATTGCAGCAGATGAAGAAGATGGGCGGCATGGGCGGGCTGATGGGCCTGCTGCCCGGCGCCGGGCAGCTCAAAAAGGCCATGGCGGGGGCCAATGTCGATGAGAAGGTGTTTGACCGCCAGATCGCCATCATCAATTCGATGACCAAAAAGGAGCGGGCCAATCCGGACCTGCTCAATGCTTCACGCCGCAAGCGCATTGCTGCAGGCGCGGGCGTCGAAGTCTCGGAAATCAACAAGCTGGCCAAGCAGCACCGCCAGATGGCGGACATGATGAAAAAGGTCAGCAAGGGCGGCATGGGCTCTCTGGCCGGCATGTTTGGCGGCAAGATGGGTGGGATGATGGGCGGCATGCCCGATCTCTCCAAGATGGATCCCAAGCAGCTCGAAGCCATGGCCCGCCAGGCCGGCGTCGATCCCGAACAATTGAAGGGTCTGCCTTCAGCTGACGTGCCGGCACAGAAATCGCTGCCCAGCGACGTCAATGCGCTTCTCAAATCCTCCGGCGGACCGGCTCTGCCCGGTCTTGGCGGAGCGCCCCGTTTCCCTGGCCTGCCGGGCCTGGGCAAAAAGAAATAACCCGTTTCAACCTACTAACGAACTGACAGGACTGATAAAATGGCACTCAAGCTTCGCCTCGCCCGTGGCGGCACCAAGAAGCGTCCCTTCTACCACATCGTGGTTGCCGATGTGCGCTCGCCGCGCGATGGCCGCTTCATCGAAAAGCTGGGCACCTATAACCCGCTGCTGGCCAAGGATGCGGAAAACCGCGTCGTGCTGAACGCCGAGCGCGTGCAGCACTGGCTCTCGCATGGCGCGCTGCCGACCGACCGCGTGCTGCGTTTCCTTGATGCCGCCGGCATTTCCAAGCGCGCTGCTCGCAACAACCCGAACAAGGGTGTGCCCGGCGAAAAGGCCAAGGAACGCGCCGAAGAGCGTGCTGCCCGCGAAGCCGCCGCCAATGCCCCGGCAGAAGAAGCTGCTTCGGCCGAATAAACCGGTTTGCCGGTTCGAAAACAGAATATCCCCGGTCGCGAGACCGGGGATATTTTTTTGTTTGCCGTGATGGGCCCGCCATTCGCGCATAGCGCTCATGGCCTTGCCGCCTCAAATCGCTCCACCGGAGCGATTTGCCCTGCGGGACGCCGTCAAGCCTTCAGCTTCGCCAGGATCGCTGCGCCCATTTCCTCGGTGCCAACGGTCCTGCAGTTGTCCTGGGCGATGTCGCCGGTGCGCAGGCCGTCGCTGAGGACATCCGAAATGGCGTTTTCAACCTGGGTAGCCAGTTCGATCATGTTGAACGAATAGCGCAGCGCCATGGCAAAGGACGCGATCATGGCGATCGGGTTGGCAATGCCCTGGCCGGCAATGTCGGGGGCCGAGCCGTGGACGGGCTCGTAAAAGGCCTTGCGCTTGCCAGTGGCCGGATCAGGGGCGCCGAGGCTGGCAGAGGGCAGCATGCCCAGCGAGCCGGTCAGCATGGCCGCGACGTCGGAGAGAATGTCACCGAACAGGTTGTCGGTGACCATGACGTCGAATTGTTTTGGCGTGCGCACGAGCTGCATGGCGGCGTTGTCGGCCAGAATGTGGTGCAGCTCGACATCGGCATAATCCTTGGCGACATTGCGGACCACTTCGTCCCAGAGCACGCCGGATTTCATGACGTTCTTCTTGTCGGCCGAATGGACCTTGCCGCCGCGAGTGCGGGCCAGGTCGAAGGCGACGCGGGCGATGCGGTCGATTTCATAGGTCTCATAGACCTGGGTATCAATGGCGCGCTTCTGCCCGTCACCGAGATCGGTGATGGTCTTGGGCTCGCCGAAATAGACGCCGCCGGTCAGCTCGCGCACGATCAGGATATCGAGTCCTTCCACCAGCTCCTTTTTCAGCGAGGATGCCGAAGCCAGAGCCGGGTAGCAGATGGCGGGGCGGAGATTGGCGAAGACGGCCAGTTCCTTGCGCAGGCGCAGCAGGGCTGCTTCGGGGCGGTGCTCATAGGGTACGGCATCCCATTTGGGGCCGCCCACGGCGCCGAAGATCACTGCATCGGCGGCCTTGGCCTTTGCGACATCCTCATCGGTGATGGCCACGCCGTGCTTGTCATAGGCAGCACCACCGGCGAGACCCGTGTCGGTCGAGAAATCAGTCAGACCCTCGGCATTGGTCCAGGCGATGAGCTTTTCCACCTCGACCATGATTTCGGTGCCGATGCCGTCGCCGGGCAGAAGAAAAAGGGAATGGGTGGCCATATTGGGAAAAGCTCCTCGCCGTACTGGTGGGTACACCTGAATTTGGTGCCGACATACAAGGTTTTCGGGCGCTTGCGCAAGGCGGCTTCAGGCAAATCCGTTCCGCGCGAAGAGCACCCAGAAGGCAAAGACGTTGGTGAGCATGTGCGCCAGGCTCACATAGAACACCGAACCAGTCCGCCAGGCGACCCAGGCCCAGAAAAGACCCAGGGCTGATGCCCCGCCGACAAGGGCCAATGCCCCGCCATCGAAGACAATATCATGGCTGAGAGCCAGGGGGATATGCCAGGCGGTGAAAAGCACCCAGCCGAGCCAGAAGCCGAGACGCGGCTTGTCCCGAAATGTCCCCAGGAAACCACCGCGCCAGGCCATTTCCTCGAGCGGGCCGTTAATGGCGGCGATCAGCAGGGCGAGATACATGCTGCCCTGGGTGAGGATCGAGGTGTTGGGTACGAAATTGGCGAGCGCCACAATGCCGACCTGCACGAGCAAGAGCGGAATGATCCACCAGTCGCGCCAGCGCAGTTTCTCGGTGAAGAGCCGCCCGTCACTGCCCTCCAGGGCATGCCAACCGATGACGGGCAGGCAGAAGAACAGCCAGTAGAAGGTCAGGGAGAACAGATAGCCATATTGCGGGTGCCAGGCAGTCAGCGCCGGTACGATGAAAAACAGCGCCCCGATCAGGAGCGCTGCATGAGAAGTGAGGACGATCTGTTTTCTGTTCATCGCCCGGGCCGGAATCAGACGTGGCTGGTGGCCGCGCCGAGGCGGGCGGTAACCTCGATCTCGATCTTCATGCCCTCTTCGATCATCGCAACGATGAGCATGGAGGCGGCGGGCCGGATATCCTTGAAGACCGGACCAACGGCAGCGACGACTTCATCCACGTAAGAGCGGTCACCGACATTATAGACGACCCGAACGGTGTCGGCGATGGACGCGCCGGCTTCCTTGAGCGCCTTGTCGATGGTGGCCAGAGCATTCCTGGCCTGCTCGCCGACGCTCTCGGGCATTGTCATCGTGGCATAGTCATAGCCTGTCGTGCCAGACACATAGATAGTGTCCTCATGCCGCACAGCGCGGGAATAGCCGAAAGTGGCTTCAAACGGGGAGCCGGTGGAAACGCGCTGGACCAATTTTGTCTCTTTGCTTGTTGGGTTAGAGCCAGGGGCGCTCGGCCGCCATCTTGCTTTCGAAGGCGGAGATGGAGGGGTCGGATTTCAGCGTGCCGGCAATGTCGTCGAGGCCTTCGAGCAGGATCTGCTTGCGGGAAGGGTCGATGTCGAAATTGAGCGTGCCGCCGTCTGGGCCTTTGATCGTTTGGGCTTCGAGGTCGACTGTCAGCGTGGCATTGGAGCCGCGCTCGGCATCATCGAGCAGGAGCTTGAGTTGCTCGGGCGTCACAACCAGCGGCAGAATGCCGTTCTTGAAGCAGTTATTGTAGAAAATGTCGGCGAAGCTGGTGGAGATCACGCAGCGGATGCCGAAATCGAGCAGCGCCCAGGGGGCGTGTTCGCGGCTGGAGCCACAACCGAAATTATCGCCGGCGATGATGATCTGCGCGTTGCGATAGGCGGGCTTATTGAGCACGAATTCGGAGTTCTCCGAACCGTCCTCATTATAGCGCATCTCGGAAAACAGCGCGGTGCCGAGACCGGTGCGCTTGATGGTTTTCAGATATTGCTTGGGGATGATCATGTCGGTGTCGATATTGATGATCGGCAGGGGTGCCGCGACACCGGTCAGGGTGGTGAATTTATCCATGGGGCTGCTGGACCTCGCTGTTGACCACGGTCATTGCGCGAAAGCGGGGTTTCGGTCAAGCCTGAACCGTACCGAAGCGTACGGTTGGGGCCCGGGCACGCCACCTTGGTCCACAATTTGTGCGTGAAGGCGCGCCGGCCGGCATCGTCGCCTCCGGTTTTGCATTGGACGTATCCCGAGGCGCGTGCGTCTCAGTAAAACTAAGTAATAGAGACGTCGCCGCCCCATGGGCCATGCGCGCGTAGCGCTTATGGCCTTCTCGCCTCAAATCTCTCCACCGGAGAGATTTGCCCTTCGGGACGGGTCGAAGGATGCCGGGTTTCTCCTGCCGTCGTGGCCCCTATTGATCGCTCGTCGCAAGGTGGCCCGACTGGCAGGCGAGCCCTGGAGCGAATCCAGTCTCACCGGCTCCTCCCGCAACTGTTCGCTGCAGTCCGCCCATCGCGGGAGAGATGGGTGGGAGGATAAGGGCGGTTTTGGATGCGGGGATATCTTTTTGGCAGCGGGAGTAATCGACCCCTTATTGACCCCTTGATGCCCTGCCTCGCGTGCCCGATAACGGACACGGATTAAGCCCGTGGTATTGGTGATGAGCACGAGCGTAAGCGGACTAAACCATATTACCCTGGCGGTCGCTGACGTCGAGCGATCACCAGAGTTCTATCGTGACGTGCTCGGCTGTGCCGTCAGAGCGATATGGTCAGATGGTGCCTATTTGGAAGCAGGATCGCTTTGGCTATGCTTGTCTCGCGATGAGGAGGTGGGGTCTGCACTTCGCCCGGATTACACCCACATCGCGTTTAGCGTACCTGAAGAATCCTACAGTGAACTAAGCGCTCGGGTGTCTGCGACTGCTACAATATGGAAAGACAATCGGAGCGAAGGTGCTTCGAGTTATTTTTTGGACCCTGACGGGCATAAGCTCGAGTTGCACGTGGGGTCACTGCAATCGCGACTTGCCTATTATCGAGAGCACCCGGGTAAGGGCGTAACAATCCTCTAGCGGCGGCTTTATTATCTGCCAGGGCAAAAGCCGACTGACAGCAAGCCACCCCGCATCTGACAACTAACTAACTGCAGAACCCCCGGCCTAAAGCCGAGGGTGACGGCCGGTTGTGATGGTAGCGGCAGCGGCCAGACCGGATGTCCGGTCCGGTTGTTCCTCAGATCAGGCCGCCAGGCTTTCCCGTGCGCCGACGCCGAGCATGATGTTGAGGTTCTGGACGGCCGCGCCAGAGGCGCCTTTGCCCAGATTGTCATAGACCGCGCAGATCGTGGCCTGATTGAGTGCGTCATTGGCAAAGACGTGCAGGGTGAGCGTATTGGTGCCGTTATGGGCCTGCGGGTCGAGCGCTGCGGTCTTGCCCAGGCTTGGGTCGTAGGGCGCCACCTGGACGAAGCTGTCGGGGATGGCGGCGTAATAGTCGCTCAGGGCAGCGTGAAGATCCTTGCCTGTGGGGATCTCGGCCGACATGTCGGTGTGAATGGGCAGTGAAGTCGACATGCCTTGCGCGAAATTGCCCACGACCGGTTCGAACAGCGGCGCGCGGCCGAGCTTGGCGTAGTGCGCCATTTCGGGCAGGTGCTTGTGCTGGAAGGTCAGCGCATAGGGCATGTACTGGCTGGCGCCGGCGCCCTGAGCCTCATAATCCTCGATCATCTGCCGGCCGCCGCCGGAATAGCCCGAGACGCCGTGATAGGTGAGCGGAAAATCGGCCGGTAGCAGCCGCGCCTCGATCAGCGGGCGGGCAGCGGCAATCAGACCCTGCGGCCAGCAGCCGGGATTGGCGACAAAGCGCGCCTTGGCGATCTCGTCGGCCTGGTCCGGGGCCATTTCGGCAAAGCCATAGGCCCAGCCCTCGGCCACGCGATGGGCGGTAGAGGCGTCGATGACGCGGGTGGTGTCGTTCTCGATCAGGGCAACGCTTTCCCTGGCCGCGTCGTCTGGCAGGCAGAGGATGGCGACGTCCGCCGCGTTGAGCAGGCGCTTGCGCTCTTCGAGGTCCTTGCGCTTGTCATGGGCGATGGAGATGACTTCGAGGTCGCGCCGGCTAGCCAGGCGCTCGCGGATCTGCAGTCCGGTGGTGCCGGCTTCGCCGTCGATGAAGATTTTTGCGACCATGATACAGCCTCCAGTTGCGACGGGGAGTACATGAGGCCGCATGCAGCCTGCGTCAAGTTTTCTGGGCCAGGATGGCGTCGATCGCCTCAAGCATGTGTCGCCAGCCGCGTTCGGTCTGGGGCAGCGCCCCGGCCTGCGACTGATCCAGATCATCATAGAGGGTGACGATGCTGCCGGGGCCTTCCGGTTCGGGCTCGATGATGATGGTGATAATTGCCGGATCGTTCTTTTCGGCGATGTCGGTGATATGGGTGTGCCGGATGCGCGTGGGGCGGTCGAGGGCGAGGAAAGTGCCCCAGTTTTGTAGCGTCCTGCCATCCTCAAGGGTTTCGATGGCAAAGCGGCCCTGGACCTGTGGATCATAACTGAAGGCGGTGATCTTGCCGTTGTCGCAGCGCTGCGAAAGCCAGGCTTCCTGCCAGCGCCGCACCTGTTCAGGCTCGACGAAAGCGTCAAAGACGCTTTCGGGGGGCGCGGCGAACCTATGGGTAACCTTGGCTTCGAGCTTGTGCTGCATGAAGGGCCAGTCCTGTTGGGTCAAAGGAACAATGCACGATGGCCGCAGGCGTTCCCAGCCGCTGGTTGTCAACTGCCAGGCGGGGTGGCAAAGATCGGGGTCAAGGACAGACACAGGACAAGAAAAGAGTGCGCCCATGACCACGCCTCACAACCACGCCAAGCCGGGTGATTACGCCGAAGCGGTGCTGCTGCCGGGCGATCCCTTGCGCGCCAAATGGATTGCCGAGACGTTTTTCGATAACCCCAGACAAGTCAATTCGGTGCGCAATTGCCTTGGCTATACCGGCACGTGGAAAGGCAAGCCGGTTTCCGTGCAGGCCAGCGGCATGGGCCAGCCGTCGCTGGCAATCTATGTGCATGAGCTGATCAATCTTTATGGTGTCAAATCGCTGATCCGGGTTGGCACCTGTGGGGGACTGAACGCATCCGTGAAAGTGCGCGACGTGATCCTGGCGCAGGGCGCATCGACCGACAGTTCGATCGTCAAGGGCCGGTTCGGGGCGTTCAACTTTGCCCCGATAGCCGATTTCGGCCTGTTGCGCTCGGCGGCTGACAAGGCCGACGCCAAGGGGCTGCGCTACCATGCCGGAAACATGCTGTCCTCGGACATCTTCTATCATGCCGATGGCTTTGCTGGTTATGACAAGCTGCCCGAGCATGGGGTCATCGGGGTCGAGATGGAGGCGGCGGCGCTCTATGCGCTGGCGGCGCGGTTCGGGGTCAAGGCGCTAACCATCTGCACCATGACCGATTGCCTGATCACGCACGAGGAAATCGACGCCGAAGCGCGCCAGACTTCGCTCAAGGACATGGTCGAATTGGCGCTGGACGTGGCCGTGGAGGCCTGATGTCCAACCAACCCAGCATCGCTGATCGCCTGGCCGGGGCGATGGAGTGCCGCGACGAGGCCCCCAATATCGCCCTGGCCGAAGAAATTGCTGCGCGCAAGGACAAGGCGGCGGTGGGAGAGCTGGTGGAACTGGTGCGCGCGGGCACGACGCGGCAGCGCAATGACGCGATGAAGGTGCTCTACGAGATCGGCGCGCGGGACCCGGCGCTGATCGGTGGGCATTGCCCGATATTTCTCGAGGCGCTGGGCAGCCGAAGCAACCGGCAGGTCTGGGGCGCCATGCAGGCGTTGGACAGCGTGGCAGAACTCAGAGCCGACGAGATCGCGGCCGAATTGCCGAAGATCATCGCGGCAGCGGATCGGGGTTCGGTGATCGCCAAGGATCGCTGCACGTCGTTGCTGACCAAGCTGGCGCGCTCGGGCTATGCCGAAAAGGCGGTGCCGATCCTGGTCGAGCGGCTGCAAACGGCCGCGCCCAACCAGTTTCCGACCTATGCCGAGCAAACCGCCGGCGTGGTGACACAAACTGAAAAGCCGGGGCTGATAGAGATCATTCGCAATCGTCTGGACAAGATCACGCAGCGCGCCAAGCGTGAGCGGGTGGAGAAGCTGCTGCGCAAGCTCAACGGCTAGGCTTTCGGTTTCGGCATGGGCGCGGAGAAAACCGGGTTGCCTGCCGAAACGCAATGCGCATCTCTGCCGATCCCGTTTGCGCGCGTCCAACTGAAAAGGCAGGACATTGGTGACCCCGACAATCGACACAGCAGAAGGTGTAGCCTGGCATCTCGATGCACTGACGGCGCGGGTGCCGGCGCTGCGGCCGATGCGCGAAGCGGTCGGGGTGGTGTTGCCGCGGGTCAATCCCAAGGGCTTTGCCGGCATGGCCAAGGTGATCTGCGGCCAGCAATTGTCCGTGGCGAGCGCGGCGGCGATCTGGGGACGCTATCAAGTCCTGCCGGGCGCGCTGGCGCCGGAGAGTTATCTGGACCTGAGCGAAGAGGCGGTGCGGGCAACGGGTTTCTCGCGCGGAAAATATCTAGCCCTTCGGGTGGTGGCCGAAGCCATTGTGGGGGGTGAACTGGACCTCGCCCATATCGATACGCTGCCGGCGGAGGAGGCGAGTGCGCGGCTGGTGGCACTCAAGGGGATCGGGCCCTGGACAGCCGAGGTCTATCTGCTGTTCTGCGCGGCGCATCACGATATCTTTCCCGCCGGTGATCTGGCCCTGCTCAAGGCGGCTCATCACGGTCTTGGGCTTGACGCCCGGCCAACCATCAAGGAGATGATCGGGCTGGCGCAGGACTACGCGCCGCACCGTTCGGCGGCGGCGCTGTTGTTCTGGCGCTATTTTGCTGCGCTCAAGAACAGGGATTCGAGCCTTTTATGATCAAGCTTTCTGGCCCCATGCTTGCGCCCGCCAATGGCGGGGCTCCCGACAGTGCCGTGGTGTTGCTGCATGGCTATGGCAGCGACGGCAATGACCTGATCGGGCTGGCGCCGCATTGGCAAAAGGTGTTGCCGGGGGCGGTGTTCGTGGCGCCGCATGCACCGATCGGAACCGAAATGGGCGGCTTTCAGTGGTTTGCCATCGACTGGACCGGCGACCGGGTCGCCAGCCGGCAGACCGGAGTGCTTAGGGCTCGGCCGGTGGTGGAGGAATTCCTCGCCGATCTGTGGACCCAGACTGGTATCGTGCCGGACCGCACCATTCTGGGCGGGTTCAGCCAGGGCGCCATGATGGCGCTGCATGTGGGCACGGCCTTGCCAAAGAGCCGGCAATTGATGGGGATCGTCGGCTTTTCGGGCGCCTATCTGCCGCCCGATGGATTTGGCAATGGCGCATTGGCGCAGCCGCCGGTGTGCCTGGTGCATGGGGATATGGACGAAGTGGTCGATCCCAATCTCAGCGCCGAGGCCAATGCCGTGCTCGGTGAGGCTGGTTTTGACGTCAGCTATCATGTCAGCCGGGGGGTTGGACATGGTATTGCCCCGGATGGCCTGGGTTTTGCGACCGATTTCATTGCGAAGGTCAGTAGAAAATAAGCTTCGTGTTCCCGCTTCACACGCCCGACA
Source organism: Devosia marina (assembly GCF_009758415.1). Lineage (GTDB taxonomy): Bacteria > Pseudomonadota > Alphaproteobacteria > Rhizobiales > Devosiaceae > Devosia > Devosia marina. The sequence goes on from NZ_WQRF01000002.1 coordinate 577,118, forward strand.
CAAAGGGCTTAGTATAAGAGGGCTATGGACTTACGCGATTCCCGCTTCGGGAGACTCAAGTGACTATCCATGTGTCGCCTGAGGCTTGTCCCGCCCTTGTACTGAACGCCGACTTCCGGCCGCTCAGCTACTATCCACTGTCTTTGTGGTCCTGGCAGGATGCGATCAAGGCGGTGTGCCTGGATCGCGTAAATATCGTGTCTCACTACGACACGGTCATCCATTCCCCCAGCTTCGAAATGCGGCTGCCCAGTGTCGTGTCGCTGCGTGACTACATCAAACCAGCGCGGCATCCGGCGTTCACGCGTTTCAATGTGTTCCTGCGGGATCGCTTCCAGTGCCAATATTGCGGCAGCACACATGACCTGACCTTCGATCATGTCATTCCGCGCTCCAAGGGCGGGCTGACGACCTGGGAGAATGTCGTAGCGGCCTGTGCCCCGTGCAATCTGCGCAAGGCCAATCGCCTGCCCAAAGAAATCAAGATGTTCCCGCACCAGACGCCCTATGCCCCGACGGTGCACGACCTGCACAATAATGGCCGGGCCTTCCCGCCCAACCATTTGCACCAGAGCTGGCTGGACTATCTTTACTGGGATATCGAACTGGAGCCCTAAGGGCGAGGCAACAGCCTATATTCCCTGCCTTGCTGTCGCTGCAACCAATAACTATTATTGGATCGTGCTGCGAATGAGGTTCGAGATGGCAATCAGTGCAGATCTGGGTGAAGTGCTCGAAAAGGTCGTGACGGATCTGGTCGAGAATGGGCGCTACAATTCCAAGAGCGAAGTGCTGCGCGAGGGCGTGCGCCTGGTGCAGGAGCGCGAGGCTCGGCTGCGGACGTCACTTGATCGCGGGACGACGGATAGCGAAGAGGGGCGCACCAAGACACTAGATGAAGTCGCTGATCGATTGATTGCCAAGTATCAGCGTATGGCGGACGAGCAGGCGCAATGACAGTAACGATCACTGCCGAGGCCGAGCAAGACCTTGAAGCGATCGCCAACTTTATCGCTGCGGACAGTCCGGTTCGAGCAGTATCATTTGTTCGAGAGCTGGTGGCCAATTGCAAAGTTCTTGCAAACCATCCTTTTCGTCACCCTATCGTCGCCGACTATGGCAGACGCTTGCGGCGATTTCCGTACAAGGGCTACTCCATATACTATCAGGTCAATAGCGCCGACGATGTCGTGGTGGTCCACATTCTGAACGATGCGATGGATCACCGCGGAACTTTCGACAGCTAGCATGACCGGGTTCCTCTGGCTGCCAAGTCCCCCTGCTTTCAGTTTCGCCGGCGACGGAACTGAAACGCCATTGCCATCAGGAGCAACCCGACGACTGCCGCCGAGATCAGCGCGTTGTAGCCGGCCAGCGAAATGCCCAGGAAGCGGAACTGCACCACGTCGCAGCCGATGACCGGCTGCAGATCGTTGAGCATGTCCATCGAGAGGTCAGTGCCGACGCCTGCGCAGGCGGTCGGGCCGGGCCAGAAGCCCCATTCCACGCCGGAATGGAAACCGCCCAAATAGGCGCCCCAGGCAAATAGCGCCGCAACAATGGCCATGGCGACATACCATACGGTGAGCGGTAGTCGGTTCCAGAGGATGAGCACCAGGGCCAGGAGCGGCAGGCCCCAGTAATAGGGCAGGCGCTGTTCAAGGCAGAGTTCGCAGGGTTGCAGGCCGCCGATGAATTGCGACCCCAATGCTGCCAGAATGGTGACCAGACCCAGCACAAAGGCCAGGCCGGCGGCGAACTTGTCGAGGGGACGCGAGGATGTCATGGCAAGTAACTCGGTGTGACGCTGTGTTGACTAGGCCATTAAGGGGCGATTGTGGCCTTGGCCAGAGCCAAACGGGCTCGTGATCAATCGCCGGGACGGAAAATGCCGAGTGCCTGACGCAAAACGAAAGCATTTGGGGGGGGCGCACATCATGGCAATGGGGACCCGCAGATTGAACACTGGTCGAAGCATGTCGGGACGGGCTAATCTTTTTTTGCCGCATTTGGGTGCATGGTGAATGTGAAGTTTCAAGGGGCTGTCTGCTTGCGCCGCACCGCTATTCTATCCGTGACTGCCGCCATGCTGGCCGGCCTGGGACCGGCCTCCGCGCAGGCCTGCGAGGCTTTGCGTGTGGTCAATGGCGGGGTCGTGGCCGCGGTCACCGACGGAGATACGGTGGTGCTTGATTCGGGGCTGGTCGTGCGGCTGATCGGCACCCAGGCGCCCAAACTGCCATTGGGGCGAGAAGGATTTCCCACCTGGCCGCTGGCGCCCGACGCCAAAAGCGCCCTGGAAAGGCTGGTGCTGAACCAGCCTGTACGACTGGGCTATGGGGGCGAAGAGGTGGATCGCTACGAGAGGGCCCTGGCGCACTTGTTTGTGCATGACGTGGCTGAAGAACCGGTCTGGGCGCAGTTGCATATGGTCAGAACCGGGCTGGCGCGGGTCTATTCCTTCCCGGACAATCGACAATGCCTTGATCAACTCTTTGCGGGCGAGGCCCAGGCCCGCGCGGAGCGGCTTGGCATCTGGGCCGATCCCTATTACAGCGTGCGGACGGCAGATCGTCCGGCCGAACTGGCAAAACTTGCGGGCAATTATGAATTGGTGGAAGGCCGGGTCTTGCTGGCGGACCGCAGCGGCTCCCGGGTCTATCTCAATATTGGCCGGATCTGGAAGGAAGACTTTACGATTGTCATCGAGGCGCCGGCGCTCAGACTGTTCGAACGCGATGGTCTGGATCCGCTGAGCCTGGATGGGGCGTTGATCCGCGTGCGCGGATGGGTGGACACCCGGGATGGTCCACGCATCGAGGTCACCCATCCCGAGCAGATCGAGGTCCTGGCAAGGTGAAGTCCGCGCGAATGGATAGCAAGTTTGTGCGAATAGGGGCGCTGGCCATCAGCCTTGTGGCGCTGACGGCCTGTTCGTCGCTGGTCGGCTCAGGCGTCAATGTGGCGCGCACCGGCGACAATCCGGCGCCGATTGTGGTGCCCGAGGGAACCGATCCGGACGATTCGGTGCTGGGCCTGCGCGAGCATCCGCGCATTGTGTCGGCCTATGGCGGCGTCTATGAGGACCGGCCGGCCGAGATCATGGTGGCCCGCATTGTCGGCCGGTTGCTGGCAGCAGCCAATCAGCCCGATGCCAAATATCAGGTGACCATTCTCGATACGTCCGAGGTCAATGCCTTCGCCCTGCCTGGCGGCTACATCTATGTGACGCGCGGCATTCTGGCGCTGGCATCCGATACCAGCGAACTGGCGGCGGTCCTGGCGCATGAGATTGCCCATGTGACCCTGCGCCACGCGCGGGCACGAACCGACCGGACGCGGCAGACACAAATCGTTGACCGGGTCATCACCGGCATTTTTGGCGGCGATACCTCGACCGATGCCACGGCCAATCGCACCCGCGAAGAGCTAGCGGCCTTTAGCCGGAGCCAGGAGCTGGATGCGGACAGGGAAGGCATCAAATTTGCTGGCAAGGCGGGATATGACCCGCAGGCGGCGGCCCGCTTCCTGGGGGTGATGAGCCGGTTTGCGGCTTTCTCCGCCGGCGCATCCAGTGGCAGCGATGGCTTCCTGTCCTCACATCCTTCTACCCCGGCCCGGATCGAGACGGCGATGAACACCGCCCGCGCGATGTTCGGCGCCACCGGCGTCGGGGAGTCCGACCGCGAGGGCTATCTCTCAGCCATTTCCGGGCTCAGCTTCGGGGACAGTCCGGCGCAGGGGTCGATCGTTGGGCAGCGCTTCATTCATCCGGCCAACAAGTTCACCTTCACCGTGCCGCAGGGCTACAGCCTGCAGACGTCGCAGAGTGCCGTGGTCGGGGTGGCCGGCGATGGCGAGGCGGTGCGCTTTGACAGTGCCCAGGTGCAACCGAGCATGTCGCTGACCGACTATCTGAAGTCGGGCTGGATAGCCGGGCTGAAGGCCGAGACGGTGACGGCCAGCGAGCACAATGGCATCGAAATGGCGTCGGGCCTGGCCCAGACCGATCAGTGGTTCTTCCGGGTGGCGGTGATGCGGCTCGATGGCGAGGTCTATCGCTTCATCTTTGCCGCCAAGAGCGACAGCCAGCGCTTTGCACAAGGGGCGCAGGCGACACTGGAAAGCTTCCGGCGCACCACTGCATCCGATCTCAGCCAGATCCGGCGGCTCGCGATCAAGCTGGTCACCGCCCGGGCGGGCGACACGGCCGACCGGCTGGCCGGGCAGATGGCCAATATCGGCAATGCGCGCGAGCTGTTCTACATCATCAACGATCTCTATCCCGGCGATCCGCTGGTGCCGGGACAGCGCTACAAGGTCGTGGCGCGGCCTTGAGTGCTGAACGCCGGGCAGCCTGTCTGCGGGCCGCGCGCGGCTAGAGCAGATCGCACAGGGCGGCGATCAGGGGTTCGTCGGCGGGGGGCATGGGGTAATCGCGCAGCGCCTGCGGGCGAACCCATTTGAGCGCCTTGTGCTCGGCGGTGCGCGGCGTGCCCTGCCATTTGCGGCAGACATAGAGCGGCATGAGCAGATGCATCTTCTCATAGGAATGGCTGGCAAAGGAGAGCGGGGCCAGGCACGCCTCCTTGGTTTCGATCTCCAGCTCTTCGGCCAGTTCTCGGATCAGCGCGGCTTCTGGAGTTTCGCCCGGCTCGACCTTGCCGCCGGGAAATTCCCACAAGCCAGCCATGGCCTTGCCCTCGGGGCGCTGGGCGATCAGCACCCGGCGGTCGGCGTCTACCAGGGCACAGGCGACCACGAGCAGCAGGGGTTTGTCGGTCACGCGGGGCCTCCGGGAATGCGGTATGAATAATCGTATTGGCGGGTAAAGCCGAGGGACGCATAGAGCGCCTTGGCGGCGGCATTGTCGGCCTGCACATTGAGTGCTGCAATGTTGGCGCCCTTGTCATGCGCCCAGGCCAGGCCGGTGCGCATCATGTCGGCGGCCAGACCCTGGCGGCGGCGCGCCGGATCGGTGATGACATTGCCCGTTATGAGGATGCCATCGGCAATGGCCATCAGGCCCGAGGCGACGACGTTGCCCTCCCGCTCGAGGACAATGCCGCAGGCCGGGACGGTCATGCTGGCGAGGAGGGCCTGCAGCTTGTGCATCTGGTCGGGCTGGTAGTGCTGCAGATTGCGTTGCGCGGCGAGAAACAGCGGGTCGGCGAGATCGAGAATGGTGCCGCTCGGATCAGGTTGCTTGGGGGTGAGCGGCATGGCGTAGAGGTGGCTGAGGTCGATGCGGCGCCAGTTGGCGGCATCAAGAGCCGCGGTCAGCGCCGGGCTTTCAAGCGGGGTGGTGCGCACGACCGGTGGCAGGTTGCGCCGGGTGAACCAGTCAACGGCCTCTGCCAGGCGTCTATCGGCTTCGTGGCCGTCCGCCGGATCGAAGCATTGCAGGGAATTGGCGCGCTTGGTGTAGCCATTGGCGGCGCGGCGCACCCAGGCGCCGTCCCATTCCACATCAATGCCGGGCCAGGCGAGCAGCCCGGCCCGCTCGAAGCTTTCTACCGCGGGCTGGCCCACATCAGCTCCGGTAGTCGCCATTGATGGTGATGTAGCCGTGGGTGAGGTCGCAGGTATAGACCGTCGCCGCGCCCTCGCCGAGATCGAGGGAAACGGTCAGTTCGAGTTCTTCGCCCTTCATATAGGCACTGGTGGCGGCCTCGTCATAGCCGTCGGCGCGCTCGCCATTGCGGGCCACGACCAGGTCGCCGAAGCGGATAGCGAGCTTGTCGCGGTCGGCCGGTTCGCCCGCCTTGCCCACGGCCATGACGACACGTCCCCAATTGGCGTCCTCGCCGGCAATGGCGGTTTTGACCAGAGGCGAGTCCGCAATGGCTTTGGCGATGCGAAAGGCGCTTTGGTCGGAAACCGCGCCTTCGACATGCACCGAGACCTGTTTTGTAGCGCCTTCGCCGTCTCGGACCACATGGATGGCGAGTTCGAACAGGACGTCGGACAGGGCCTGGCCGAAGATTTCCGCACGCGGATCTTCGAGGCTCAAAATGGGCTCGACCCGGGCTTTTCCGGTGGCGAAGGCCAGCAGCGTGTCGGAGGTGGAGGTGTCGCTATCGACGGTGATGGCGTTGAAGCTGGTCTGGTTGTGCTTGACCAGCAGGGCCTGGAGAACCTCGGCAGCAATCGGCATGTCGGTAACCACGAAGCTGAGCATGGTGGCCATGTCCGGCGCGATCATGCCCGAGCCCTTGGCGATGCCGTTGATTTTGACCTCGACGCCGTCGATCTCGAGCACGGCGCCGGACAGCTTGGGATAGGTGTCGGTGGTCATGATCGCCTTGGCCGGATCAATCCACGGGGTCGCGGCCATGCGGGTGGCGGTCTCGTCGAGCACGCCGGCAAATTTGGAGGCGTCGAGCGGTTCGCCGATGACGCCGGTTGAGGCGAGAAAAATCTGGTCGGTCGAGCAGCCCAGCGCCTTGGCGGCGATCTCGGCGGTCTGCTGAACGGACTCCTTGCCCTTGATCCCGGTAAAGGCATTGGCATTGCCCGAATTGACGACCAGGCCGCGCGCCTTGCCGCCCGGCAGGTTGGCGCGGCACCAGTCGACGGCGGCTGAAGAGCATTTCGAGCGGGTAAGGACCCCGGCAGCGACAGTGCCTTCAGCAAAGGCCATCAGCAGCACATCGGTGCGGTTCTTGTATTTGATGCCTGCTTCGGCGGTGGCAAAGCGCACGCCGTCAATTTCGGGCAGGTCCGGATAGGATTTGGGGGCGAGCGGAGAAACCGGATGGGCAGCCATGAACAGAAACCTTGAGCGGGGCAATTAGCTGACAAGGGTGTGCCCCAAAGCTGCGGCAGGTGCAAGCTTCGGCCCGTGCCGCAGGCCAAAAGGCTCCGGTGGAACCTTTCGAGGGGAGAAGGCCATGAGAGCTATGCTCTCATGGCGGCCTTCCGTGCTGCAGGTCCCTGGTGTTCCAATGCCACTTATGTCCCGCTGGGATGCTCGGGTGCGGCATGCAGGATTTGCGACTCCGTCGAATGGGTCAGGTGCAGATAGCGTTCGAACTGCACGAGGATGTCGGCGATGATCTGGTCACGATGCATACCCATGATGTCATAGCCCTTTCCGCCGCTGGAAAAATAGGTGCGCGCCTCATAGCGCAGCTCGGGCTTGCCGCCACTGAGGGGTGCGAGGATTGGCATGGGCTGGCTGGCCAGGCTCACGCCATAGACGAAGTCGCGCATGCCATCGGCGGGAGCACGCAGAGCGATGGCGCCGCCCTCCTCATTCATGACCTCAGCAGGGCGCCCCCCTTGGGTCAGTTCACTGGCAACCTGGGCGAGTGCCGGGCGCACTTCCTTTTCGAGGAACTGCTCGACTTCGCGCTGGCCCGGTGCCCGCAGCATCAAGCCCAGACGCCGTTGCCAGGTGACACCGGAGGCCGGCTGGGCCGGTGCGAAGGCTGGCACCGCGTGGGCGTCCTGCTGCGCGAGATCGGCCCGCATGCCAATGAACAGCGCCCAGACCAGGGCCAGCATGACAAAGGTGAAGGGCAAGGCACTGGCAATGGTTGCCGATTGCAGGGCACCCAGCCCTCCAGCCAGCAAGAGGCTGGCGGCGACCACACCCTCCATGACGCACCAGAAGACGCGCTGGCCGGTAGTGGTGGCGGTTTCCCCGCCTGCCGCGATGGAATCGACCACCAACGAACCGGAGTCCGAGGAGGTGATGAAGAAAATCGCCACCAGAAGAATGGCCAGGGTCGAGGTAACCGCGGGGAAGGGCAGGTAGGTGAAGAACTGGAACAGGCCCACCGACACGTCATTGGCAATGGCGTTGCCCAGTTCACCAGCGGCCACGCCGGTATCGATGAAGATGCCGGTATTGCCGAATACGGTCATCCAGAAAAAGGTGAAGCCGGCCGGGATGAAGAGCACGGCGGTGACGAATTCGCGTACGGTGCGGCCCCGCGAGATGCGCGCAATGAACATGCCGACAAAGGGCGACCAGGAAATCCACCAGGCCCAGTAGAACAGGGTCCAACCATCGACCCATGGGGTGGGTTCATAGGCGTAGATATTGAAGGTGCGCAGCACCAGGGTGTCGAGATAGAGCCCGAGATTCTGTACGAAATCGCGGAACAAGTCGGCGGTCGGGCCGACAAAGAGCACGAAGAACATCAGCAGGATCGCGACGACCAGATTGGTCTCGGAGAGGATGCGCACGCCCTTGTCCAGCCCGGTGACGACCGAAACCGTGGCGAGCGCGGTGATTGCCGCGATCAGTGGCAATTGCACCATTGGGCCAATCGGGACGCCGAGCAGATAGTTGAGGCCTGCATTGATCTGGCTGACGCCAAGGCCCAGCGAAGTGGCGATGCCGAACATGGTCCCGACAATCGCGAAAATGTCGACGGCATGGCCGATGGGCCCGTTGATCCGCTCCTTGAGCAGCGGATAGAGGCCAGACCGGATGGTCAGCGGCAGATTGTAGCGATAGCCGAAATAGGCCAGCGACAGGCCCACTACGGCATAAATACCCCAGGCATGAATGCCCCAATGGAAGAAGGTGACGCTCATGGCTTCGCGCATCGCCTCGACGGTGCGTGGTTCCGCCGTGGGCGGAGCCATGAAATGGGTCATGGGTTCGCCAACCGCATAGAACATCAGGCCGATGCCCATGCCCGCGGCAAAGAGCATGGCGATCCATGAGGTGAACTTGAAATCGGGGGTGGAATCATCCGGGCCGAGCTTGAGGCGTCCATAGCGGCCCAGGCAGAACAAGAGGACGGCGACCAGGAAAATGCCGACCGAGAGCAGGTAGAGCCAGCCGAAGCTGGTGAGGATGGATGATTGCAGGGCACTGAAGAAGGATCCGGCGCTGGCGGGGAAGATCACGCCAACGGCCAGGAACACGGCGATGATGAGTACCGATCCGAAAAAGACCGGCGGATTGATTACGAAGCTCTTGAACATGGCGCCCCCCTTTGGCCGTGAACAAGGAGTAAATCACAAAAGCCCAACAAGTTCCAAGGCGTGGGCGGTGGAGATGGCCATGCCGCCGTCGCCAAAGCGGTGTGGGTCAGGCCGTTGCTGGTTTGCGCCCGGCGATGAAGGCGGAAAAGCGCTTGTTGATGAAGGGCACGACGGCGAGGACGATTGTGGCCGACATCAGGGGCACCAAGATCAGGCTTCGCTGCCAGATGTCCCAGCCATTGGTCAGGGGCATCAGCAAATAGAGGTAAAGGGTCACCACCGGATAGACGGCCAGGGTCATCAACAGCGTGAGGCGAAGACGGGCGGGGAGGGACATGGATCAACTCCAATCGAAACGATACGTTTCGTTATATATCGAAACGAGCCGTTTCGTTCAAGTCTTTTCTCGCCTGGGGTTTTGCGCCATATAGAGAGCCATGAGCACCGAGCCGGATATCAGCGCCGACAATGACGAGATCGCCCGGCGGTCCATTGGTGCACGGCGCAATCCGGCCAGCCAGGAGGCGATCCTGGACGCGGCGCAGGCCGTGATGCAGGAAGGCGGCATTGCCGGCTTTTCCATCGAGGCGGTGGCACGGCGGGCGCGGGCCGGCAAGCCCACTATCTATCGCTGGTGGCCGCATCGCACGGCGCTGATGCTGGATGTCTACAAGCGTTTCAAGAATGCCCGGTCGTTTCCGGATAGCGGGAGCCTGAGGAGTGATCTCATCAGCTTTCTGGAAGACCACCTGCTCGGGTTCTGGCAGGGGAGCTTGTGCGGCACCGTCTATCGGGCGGTGGTGGCGGAAGCCCAGACCGATCCGGAAGCGGCCAAAGTGCTCAAGGCCTATCAGGCCGAGCGCTTGGCCTATTCGGCCCAGATGGTGGATCGCGCCAAGGCGCGGGGCGAAGTCCCGGCGGCAACCGATGGCGAGTTGATCGTTGATCTGGTGGTGTCCTATGCCTGGCATCAATTGCTGCTGGGCCAGATCGACGATGCCATAGCCCGGGTGCCGACGGTGATCGATACGATCCTTGGCGGCGTGCGGGGCTATCGGGAATAGGCCTGCGCCGGACTGCGTGCCTGTCGCTGGAATGAAAAAAGCCCGGCGCGACGGCCGGGCTTTCCTTGTTTTGGACGGGCAGGTCTACTGACCGGCGGCGGCGTTTTCGGCGGCTTCCTGGGCGTCGAACCTGGCCTTGAGATCAGCATCCTCGATGGTGACTTCGACGCCCGCCATCAGCTCGTCGACCTTTTCGGTAAAGGTGCGCATCAGCAACTGGTTCTGGATCTGCGGGGCCACCTGCTCGAAGGTCGGCGGGGCGGACTGGCGCTTTTCGTCCAGCCGGATGATGTGCCAGCCGAACTGGGACTGGACCGGCGCGGAAATGGCGCCTTCGTCCAGGGCAAAAGCGGCCTCTTCGAAAGGCTGCACCATCATGCCGCGGCCGAAAAAGCCCAGATCGCCGCCATTGGCCGCGCCGGGGTCAATCGAGTGCTCGCGGGCCAGCGTGGCAAAGTCGGCGCCGCCATCAAGTTCGGCCTTGAGGCTATTGGCCTCCTCTTCGCTCTCGACCAGGATGTGGCTGGCGCGAACTTCTTCGACCGGCTCGAATTGCTCGACAAAGGCGTCATATTCGGCCTGGATCGCTTCGTTAGTCACCGAGGCTGCGATGGCCTCGGCGAAATAGGCGCGGCGCAGGGCGCGTTCTTCGAGATAGTCACGGCGCTGGGCGAAGATCTCGGTCTGGTCCATGCCGGCATCGCGGGCCGCGGCGGACATGACCTTCATGTCGATCAGAATGCGTACGAGGAAAGCACGGCGCTCCTCGGGCGGCATTTGCGAGAGCTCCTGGGCCATGTCCTCGGCGGCAAAGCCCAGATCGCCCTCGGTGATGGTCTCATTGCCGACAGTGGCCACAACGGACGTGGGATCGACGGGCGCAGCGGCGTCCTGGGCCAGGGCGCCAAGGGCCGGGGCGGCAGTCAACAGGACGGCGAGGCTGGCGGCGCGCAGCAGGCGCTGGGGGGTAAAGGACATGGGAATCTTGTGTCTCCTTGGCGGGCCTGCAGGGGGCATGGCCAGCATGGTCAGAATTTTTCGGCTCCCCGCTTGCATGGCAAGGGGGCCAAAATGTGCCGGACCGGGGCGCGATCACCCAAGTGTCATCGGAGGGGCGCTTGTCGCCCGCCTGGCCGCACGGGTGCCGAAGGTGTGGCCCATTTCCGATACGTTGACAAGCCTGACCCCCACTCTTACATCTCAGCCGCTTTCATTGAGCATGGGACCGCCAGAAGCGCCCGAAAAGCAAGGCTGGAACCATGCGCGTAATCCGCAAGAGGGAACCGAGAAGGGTTCCCCAAGTTGTGACGAGGCGAAACGGGGCCCGCTAGCGCCCGCATTTATTGCAGGCCGCCCGCTCCACCAGCCCCGCCGCTCACGAACAAAGGACCTTAAAACAATGGCACTTGCTGCGCTTGCCCGTAAATTCTTCGGGTCAACCTCGGACAGGCAGGTCAAGCGGTACCAGGGGAAGGTCGCGGCGATCAACGCGCTGGAGCCGGACCTGGCCAAGCTCAGCGACGATCAGCTCAAGGCGCGAACGGCCGAGTTCAAGGCCCAGCTTGAAAAGGGCGCCAAGCTCGAGGATCTGATCGTGCCGGCCTTTGCCACGGTGCGCGAGGCCTCCAAGCGCGTCCTGGGCATGCGGCATTTCGATGTGCAGCTGATCGGCGGCATGGTGATGAACGACCGCTCAATTGCCGAGATGCGGACGGGCGAAGGCAAGACGCTGGTTGCGACGCTGCCGCTCTATCTCAATGCGCTGACCGGCAAGGGCGCGCATCTGGTGACGGTCAATGACTATCTGGTGCGGCGTGACGCAGCCTGGATGGGCCAGATCTACAATTTCCTGGGCCTTTCCTATGGCGTGATCGTGCATGGGCTGACCGATGCCGAGCGCAAGGCCGCCTATGCCGCCGACATCACCTATGGCACCAATAACGAGCTCGGCTTCGACTATCTGCGCGACAACATGAAATATACCCGTGCCCAGATGGTGCAGCGCGGGCATGAATTCGCCATTGTCGACGAAGTGGACTCGATCCTGATCGATGAGGCGCGCACGCCGCTGATCATTTCGGGCCCGTCCGAAGACCGCTCCGAGCTCTATGTGAAGATCGACAAGCTGATCGAGGTGATCGGCGAGGGCGATTACGAGCTGGACGAAAAGCATCGCGCCGCGACCTTTACCGATCAGGGCGTGGAAAAGCTCGAGGCGGCGCTGCGCGAAGCGGGGCTGCTGCGCGGCGAGTCCATGTATGACGTGGAAAATGTAGCGCTGGTGCATCACGCCAATTCGGCTCTGCGCGCCCACAAGTTGTTCCGCAAGGACAAGGACTATATCGTCCGCGACACGCCGGAAGGCGGCGAGGTGGTGATCATTGACGAGTTCTCGGGCCGCATGATGCCGGGCCGCCGCTATTCGGAAGGCCTGCATCAGGCCCTGGAAGCCAAGGAACAGGTCAAGATCCAGGCCGAAAACCAGACGCTGGCCTCGATCACCTTCCAGAATTATTTCCGCCTCTACACCAAGCTGGCCGGCATGACCGGTACGGCGGCGACCGAGGCCGAGGAATTTGCCGATATCTATAGCCTGGGCGTGACCACGGTACCGACCAATCTGCCGATCCAGCGGATCGACGAGGACGATGCGATCTATCGCACCGCTGAGGAAAAGTTCGAGGCCATCGCCGAATTGATCAAGGAATGCCAGGACCGCGGCCAGCCCGTGCTGGTGGGCACCACCTCGATTGAAAAGAGCGAGATGCTGGCCGAAATCCTGCGCAAGAAGAACGTGGGCCAAATGAACGTGCTCAATGCCCGTCATCACGAGCAGGAAGCCTTTATCGTGGCCGATGCGGGCCTGCCGGGCGCCATTACCATTGCTACCAACATGGCCGGTCGCGGTACCGATATTCAGCTTGGCGGTAATCTGGAAATGCGCATCCAGCGCGAGGCGAGTGAACTCGAGGGCGAAGCGCGCGAGAAAAAAATCGAGCAGATCAAGGCCAAGATTGCCGAAGACAAGGCCAAGGCGCTGGCCGCTGGCGGCCTGATGGTGATCGGCACCGAGCGGCATGAAAGCCGCCGCATCGACAACCAGCTGCGCGGCCGTTCGGGTCGCCAGGGCGATCCGGGGCATTCGAAGTTCTTCCTCAGCCTGCAGGACGACCTGATGCGGATCTTCCCGGTGGATTCGATGGATTCCATGCTGGGCAAGCTGGGGCTCGAACAGGGCGAGAGCATCACCCATCCCTGGGTCACCAAGGCCATTGAGCGGGCCCAGGGCAAGGTCGAGGCGCGCAATTTCGACATCCGCAAGAACATCCTGAAATACGACGATGTGATGAACGATCAGCGCAAGGTGATCTTCGAACAGCGTCTCGAATTCATGGATGCCGAGGACGTCAGCGAGACCATCACCGAGATGCGCCACGATGTCGTGGAGAACATTTCGGCCAAGGCCATGCCGCCGCGTTCCTATCCCGAACAGTGGAACACCGAACAGCTGGCCGCTGCCGCCAAGACCTATCTCAATATCGATATTCCCGCCGCCGAATGGGCCGGCGAGGAAGGCATTGATGCCGAGGCCATGGAACAGCGCATTCGCGAAGCGGCCGACGCGCATATTGCCGCCAAGACCGAGAAATATTCGCCCTCGGTCATGCGGCAGGTGGAAAAGTCGATCCTGCTGCAATCGGTCGACGGTCTCTGGCGCGAGCATCTGGTGATGCTGGACCACCTCTCCAAGGTGGTGGGCTGGCGCGGTGTCGCCCAGCGCGATCCGCTCAACGAATACAAGCAGGAAGCCTATGAACTGTTCCAGGCGCTGCTGGGCAATCTGCGCGAGCTGGTGACCACCCAGATCAGCCATGTCGAATTGCAGATCCGCCAGCCGGAAACGCCACAGGCGCCCGATCCGGCCAAGCTGACCCAGACCCATATCGATCCGCTGACCGGCGAGAATGATGCGGCGGGCGATGCTGCGGCCAGCCGGGACGGGTTGCCGCCGGTGGATCCCAAGCTGCTGGTCGGCGTGTCGCGCAATGCACCCTGCCCCTGCGGGTCGGGCAAGAAGTTCAAGCATTGCCACGGCGCCTTCGCCTGAGGCGGGGCGGTGACCAATCTGCTGGATAGCGATTGGATCGCCATTGACGGAACGCTGGACGCCATCGACTTTAGTGGCTTCGCCGATGATCGCTCACCGGCGGAGCTGGCGCGGCTGGTGTTGAACGCCTATTCACGTCCCGGCGACTGGATGCTGGACCCGTTTGCGGGTCTGGGCACCGGCCTGATCACCGCACAGGCCATGGGCCGGCATTGCGTCGGCTTTGAGCCCAATACCGCGCGAGCCGATTGGGTACGCGAAAGGCTGTGGCCGCCCAACCGGATCATCCAGGCGCCGATCCAGGAATTGGAGGCGCACGAGCTTTCCCGTTTTGCGCTGGTCTATACCAGCCCGCCTTATCCTACGGTGAACCTGGACGACGACCCGTGGGGGCCTAGCTATTTTGCGGATATGAAGGCGATCTTTGCCAGCATTGCGCCCCATGTGGCACCGGGCGGCAGGCTCGTGGTGGAAGTGTCCAATATCCTGACCGAGGACGGCTTTCGTCCTTTGGTGGGACAGATGGCCGAGGCGATCGGCGCAGTTTTGCGGCTGGAACGCGAAGTGGTGCGGATCAACACATCCGGCTGGCCAGCGGGGCCGGGGGTGCAGCACAGTTCATTGCTGATTTTCGGGGCCTAACAGCTCACGCGGATTTCAGCGTAGCCGGTGACACCCTCATCGCCGCCCGAGGTGACCGCGATCATGCAGGGGCTGCCCGGCAGAGGCATGGAGCCGCCCGAGGGCACGGAGGTGCCGTCGGAAAGGGTGATATAGCCATTGTCCACGACGCTGACCTCGACCGTGCCGGGCTGATCGCAGACGGCATAGGCATCGCCCGAGGCCACCAGCAGGCGCATGCCGACCGGGAGGCAATCTTCCTGATTACTGCCGGTAGGGGACACTGCGGGGGGGGCGGAGGCGGTCGTGGGCACCGTTACGTTGGTGTCGGCCAGGGTAGCTTCAAGCTCGGAGAGCCGCTCTTCCAGCGCGGCAAGGCTGCCCTCTTGCCCGCCATTGCGGGTATAAAGATCCAGGCTGACGCGCAGCTCGGCAAGCTCGGTGGAGAGGCGCAGGATCTCCTGCCGGTTCTGGCTGTAGATCCAGCCGGAAAAGGCAAAGGCGGCAATGCCGAACAGCACGGCGCCGAAAGCAAGCAGCCCCGGCAGGCGTGGTGCATGGTGCGGTGCTGCAGGCTCGTGAGTGCGGGCTGGGCGGCCAGCCGGTGTGGATGGCGCAGCCGGGCGCACTTCATCGATGACCACGGCCGCGGAGGCACTGTCAGATTTGGCGCTGTCCGGCTGATCCATCAGGGCCTTCCATGCTCTTGCGGCCCGCAGTCGGCCTCAACTGGGGCAGAACTTTGACCGCCGCATGATCCTGCCGCGGCAGGTTCTGTCAATCAAGGGCGCTGGGTGTCCGGGGTCGGCATGCCGGTTGTCGCCTGGCCGTCGGGTTGGCCACCCGGTTTGCCGCCGAACAGCCCGCCGATATTTTCGCCAATACCGGAGAAGAAACCGGTCACAGCCTGACCGCGAGCCTGGAGCGCTGCCTCTTCGGCTGCCTTGCGCTCGGCTGCGAGCCGGGCGGCTTCCGCCTTGGCGGCCAGATCGGCCTCGTCGGCCTTGAGCTTGGCGGTCAGGGCCGGGCTCTGCACCGAAGGGGGACAGGCGCCGGCGGCGTCGAGCGGGCCGGACCCGGCCGGGTTGAAGATGTATTGCTTTTCGCAGACGTCCCAGACCGGCGGGGTCTTGGTCAGCTCGAAATAATCATGGCCTTCCTTGATGTCCTTCCAGAAGTCCAGATGCGGGCTGGTGGCGTGCCTGGCCATGTTTGCCGTGGTCATGCGGAAGGGGAAGATCTGGAGCTGGAAGCTGGAATTGCCGCCCTTGAAGGTTTCGCGGGCCAGCGCATAGATCTCGGCAATGCCGGCATCGGTCATGGCGTAGCAGCCGCGCGATGAGCAGTCACCATGCACCATCAGGTCCGAGCCGGTGCGGCCATGGGCGCGATCGAACTTGTTGGGAAAGCCGGTGTTGAAGGCGAGATAATAGCTTGAGCGCGGATTCATCAGGCCCGGCGTGATGGTATAGAACCCTTCGGGGCTCTGCCGGTCGCCTTCCTTGAACTTGGGGCCAAGATCGCCCGAATAGGCGCAAATCTCATAGGTCTTGAAGAGGTTGTAGGTGCCCGAGCTGGTCTTCTTCCAGACCTCAAGTACGGATTCTTCCTTGAAGATGCGCACCACCATGCCCTGATTGGGGGCGGAGCCCATATTGCGCAGGCCCTGCACGACACTGCCGGCAAGCGGCACATTGTGGCGGTTGTCGCCGCCCTTGACGAAATTGGAGCAGGCGGCGAGGCCCAGGCTCAGCCAAACAAGGATAACGATGGCGCCGAGGCGATGAATGAAGGTGGCAGTCAAGGATGTCCAGCCCGTCACGAGAACAGCCCGCAGCCGGGCCAATGGTTAGCGCAGTATGACCCGTTGCGGTGAACGAAGCCTTTATCATGGGCGGGTGAAGGGCGGAAGCGGGCGGCGATCACGCGGATGTGTGGATGGCGCCGAGCGTGGCTCGGGTCCACGCTACCCAGCGCTATGCAAAGCCGTTTGCACGGCCCTATTGGTCCGTACCGGCTGGACGATACCTAAAGGCTCGTCCCAATCGCCAGGAACTTCTCGCGGCGGTGTTCGCGGGCCTCGAGACGCGACTTGCCGGCAAAATCCTTGAGGAAGGCGCTGAGGGCGGCGCGCGTGGAATCCATGATGGTTCCGTGGTGGCGGTGGGCGCCGCCGGCCGGCTCAGGGATGATGGCGTCAATGACCCCAAAGCCAAGCAGGTCCTGAGCGGTGATCTTCTGGGCCGTGGCCATGTCCTGCGCCTTGGCGGCGTCGCGGAACAGGATCGAGGCGCCGGCCTCGGGCGAAATCACCGAATAGATGGCGTTTTCGAGCATCAGCACGCGATTGGCCGTGGCAATGGCGATGGCGCCGCCCGAGCCGCCTTCACCAATGATGATGGCAATATTGGGCACACCCAGTTCGAGGCTTTTTTCGGTGGAACGGGCAATAGCCTCGGCCTGGCCGCGTTCCTCGGCGCCGATGCCGGGATAAGCGCCGGAGGTATCGACAAAGGAAATCACCGGAACCGAGAAGCGGTCGGCCATGTCCATGATGCGGACAGCCTTGCGGTAGCCCTCGGGATTGGCCATGCCGAAATTGTGCTTCAAACGCGTTTCGGTGGAATTGCCCTTTTCCTGGCCCAGCACGGCAACTGGTGTGCCGTTGAAACGGCCGAAGCCAGCCTGCAGCGCCGCGTCTTCCCCGAATTTGCGATCGCCGGCCAGCGGGGTCCATTCGGTGATCAGCGCGCGTACATAGTCGGAAAAATGCGGACGCTGCGGATGGCGCGCCACCTGAGTCTTCTGCCAGGGGGTCAGCTTGCGATAAATCTCGACCAGCGCCTCGTCGGCGCGGGCGGACAGCCGGTTCACTTCCTCGTCGATTGACACGGCCTGATCGCTCTGGGCCATCGACTTCAGTTCGGCGATCTTGGCTTCGAGATCGGCAACCGGTTTTTCAAAATCGAGATAAGACTGCATCCCACCGCCCAAAAGGGTCATTGTTCTGGCACGAGGCTCGTTTGCGGCCCATGCATTCTGGCCCGCTGCTCTTGCGCCTTAAAGTGGCCGGAAAGTGGCGACGGAGCAATGCCGAGTCAAGCTCTGGACGCGAAATGGTTGGGATTTGGTGAGCAGAACTCAGCCATTGGCCAGCGGATGGTGGCTTTCGACCAGCTTGCGCAGTTTCTCATCCAGCACATGAGTGTAGATCTGGGTTGTGGAAATGTCGGCATGGCCGAGCAGCATCTGCACCACGCGCAGATCGGCGCCGCCGGCCAGCAAATGACTGGCAAAGGCGTGGCGCAGAACATGCGGGGCGACGCGCGCGGTGGAAATGCCGGCGCGGGCGGCCAGGGCTTTCAGGTCGCGCGCGAAGACCTGGCGGGTGAGATGACCATCCTCCCCCTTGGCAGGAAACAGGAAAAGGCCGGGCTCAAGCATGCCGATCCAAAAGCGCACGGCGTCGCGCGCGCGATCGTTCATGGGCACCACGCGGTCCTTGTTGCCCTTGCCGGTGACGGTGATGAATGCGGCGTCGCGCATCACGGCGGCGCGTTTCAGGCTGACGAGCTCGGAGACACGCAGGCCGGTGGCATAAAGCATTTCGAGCAGCACGTAGAGGCGCTGCGCCGCGACCTGCTTTTGCGGGCTGGCGGGCGTGTTGGCTTCGGTTTCGGCCAGGGTCAGCAGGCGATCGACCTCGGCAAGGGACAGCACCTTGGGTAAAGCGCGGCGGGATTTGGGGCTGGCAACGATGCGGGTGGGATCGTCGCTGCGGATCCCGTCGGCACAGAGAAACTTGTGGAACTGGCGAATGGCCGAAAGGCGCCGGGCGCTGGAGGAAGCTGAAAGCCCCTCGGTCTTGAGATCATCGAGCCAGGCGGTCACGGTGTCGCGCGTGGCGTTCAGCAGGGTCTGGTGCTGTGCCGAGACGAAGGCGGCGTAATGGGTGAGATCGCGCCGATAGGCTTCAATCGTGTTGGCCGCGGCGCCGCGCTCGGCGCTCATCATCTCAAGGAAACTACCGATCAGATGCCCGCCACTCATTGGCCGGTGCCGGGCTCAGAGGTGACATTGGGCCGGGGCAGATTGCCGCCGGGGCGGTTGGTCTCGGTTTCGCCCAGCAGTTCACGGGTCGGAATGCGCTGGCTGACTTCCTTGGGCGTGGGCTCGACAAAGGCGACCAGGGCGAACATGCCTGCATAGACCAGGCCGCCCAGGAAGATCAGGGTGATAAGAAGGCGGATCAGGGAGGGCATGAAGGGTCCTTGCGTGCCGGAACGGCCTGAACACTATGAGCAAAAGGTTGCGGTTGTCTTGTTTTTCCAGCTTCGCCGAAACCGGGCCTCGCGATCAACCCGGGGGTCGGTATGCTTGACAGGCCGGGCCGGGACCGGTTGATAGCGGCCATGATCGGAGGGCGCGGCAGTTGAGCAGAACGGATGGCGGTGGACGGCAGGGCCGGGCCCGGGCATTGGCCAGCCGGCTGAATGGCCGACCACTGGTGCTGGTGGGCATGATGGGGGCCGGCAAGACCACCGTGGGCCGGCGCCTTGCCGCTCGTTTGGGCCGCCAGTTCATCGACAGCGACGAGGAAATCGAACGCGCTGCGCAAATGAGCATCCCGGAAATCTTCGAGCAGCGCGGCGAGGGCGAGTTTCGCGCCGGGGAAATGCGGGTGATTGCCCGGCTGCTCAAGGAAAAGGATATTGTCTTGGCCACCGGGGGCGGCGCTTTCGTCAATGCCGACACCAGGGCGCTGGTCAAGGCCGGTGCAGTGTCAGTTTGGCTTAAGGCCGATCTCGATGTGCTGTTCGAGCGGGTTTCGCGCCGCTCAAACAGGCCCCTGCTCAAGACAGCCGACCCCAGGGGTACGCTCGAAAAACTGATAGAAGATCGCTATCCGATCTATGCCGAAGCGGATCTGACCGTGGTCAGCCGCGATGTGCCACAGGACAATGTTGCGGGGGATGTCATTGTCGCCCTGCTCGACCACTTCAAGAAAGAGCAAGCCTAATCCCATGGCCCAGATCGACCACACAGTTCATGTTGCCCTGGGTGAGCGCGCCTATGACATTCTGATCGGCCCGAAATTGATCGAGGAGGCCGGGGCGATCCTCAAGGAAAAATTCCCGGGCCGGCGCTATGGCATCGTTACCGACGAGATGGTTGCGGCAGCCCAATTGCCACGACTGACCGCGGGCCTCGATGCGGCAGAGCTTTCCTATGACACCATAGTGCTGCCGGCCGGTGAGAGCACCAAGAGCTATGCCATGCTCGAAAAGGTGGTCGAGGGGCTTCTGGCGGCCAAGCTGGAACGCGGCGATCTGGTGATCGCGCTGGGTGGCGGCGTTATTGGCGATCTGGCCGGGTTTGCCGCTGCGGTGACGCGGCGTGGCATGGATTTCGTGCAGGTGCCGACCTCGCTGCTGGCGCAGGTGGACTCCTCTGTGGGCGGCAAGACAGGCATCAATTCACCACATGGCAAGAACCTGGTCGGGGCGTTTCATCAACCCAGGCTGGTGCTGGCGGACCTCTCCGCGCTCGATACGCTCGATCCGCGCCAATTTGCCGCCGGCTATGCCGAAGTGGTCAAATATGGGCTGATCGACGACGCAGAATTTTTTGAATGGCTTGAAGCCAACCGCATGGAAATCTTTGCCGGCGGGCCGGCGCGGGGCGAGGCGATTGCCCGCTGTTGCGCCCATAAGGCGCGGGTGGTGATCGCGGACGAGAAGGAAACCGGCGTCCGGGCCCTGCTCAATCTGGGGCACACCTTCGGCCATGCGCTGGAAAAGGATACCGGCTATTCGAGCCGCCTGCTGCATGGTGAAGGCGTGGCCATCGGCATGGTGCTGGCGCATGGTTTTTCCAACCGGCTCGGGCTGGCGCCGGGGCAGGATGGCGGCCGGGTGAAGGCGCATCTGGTGGCTGCGGGCCTGCCGACGCGCCTTGGTGATATTCCGGGCGAACTCGGCTCAACAGATAAACTGATGGCGGCCATCGCGCAGGACAAGAAGGTGTCGCGCGGCGCGCTGACCTTTATCCTGACCCGCGGCATTGGCCAGGCCTTTATCGAAAAGAATGTCGACCCGCAGGCCGTTCGGGCCTTTCTGGAGGAGATGCGCACAAAATGAGCCTCACCCTTTGGCTAACTTCTGGCGGCATCCTCTTGCTGCTGGCGATGAGTTTTTTCTTTTCTGGCTCGGAAACCGCGCTGACGGCGGCTTCGCGGGCGCGCATGCACCAGCTTTCGCGCGCTGGCGACAAGAGGGCAGCGCTGGTTGAGCAATTGTCCAGCCAGAAGGAGCGGCTGATCGGGGCGATCCTTCTGGGCAACAACATCGTCAATATTCTGGCCTCGACCCTGGCTGCCAGCGTGCTGATTGCCCTGTTCGGCGAGGCCGGCATTGCCTATGCCACGATCGCCATGACGGCGGCCGTGGTGGTGTTTTCCGAGGTGCTGCCCAAGACACTGGCACTGATGCGGCCCGATGGTTTCGCGCTCACTGTCTCGCCGGTGATCCGCGTGGTGGTGATCGTGTTTGCGCCGGTGACCCTGGCAGTGCAGGCCATCGTCAATGCCATCCTCAGGCTCTTCGGGCTCGATGCGAGCAATGTCAGTGCGATCTCGGGGCATGACGAAATCCGCGGTACGCTGGACCTGCTGCATTCGGAAGGCGAAGTGGTCAAGGGTGACCGCGACATGCTGGGCGGCCTGCTGGACCTGCGCGACCTGGTGGTCAGCGATGTGATGGTGCATCGCACCCAGATGCTGGCGCTCGACGCCACCATGAGCGCCGATGAGCTGGTCAAGGCGGTACTGGAAAGCGCCTATACCCGCATACCGCTCTATCAGGGCGAAACCGACGATATTGTCGGCATCATTCACGCCAAAGACGTGCTGCGCGCGCTGATTGCGGTGGATGGGGACGCCTCACGCGTCGATATCCGACAGATCATGACCAAGCCCTGGTTCATCCCCCAGTCCACCGCCGTGCAGGTTCAGCTCTCGGCGTTCTTGAAACGCCATTCGCATATGGCGCTGGTGCTGGACGAATATGGCGTGCTCGAAGGGCTGGTGACGCTTGAGGACATCATCGAGGAAATCGTCGGCGACATTTCCGACGAGCATGACGAGCCGGACGACGAAGCCGTGTTCGGCATCGACAAGCAGGACGATGGCAGCTTCATCGTCGATGCCAGTATCGCCATTCGTGATATCAATCGCCTGCTGGACTGGGACCTGCCGGACGAGCACGCCAACACCGTGGCCGGCATTGTCATCAACGCCGCAAAGCTCATTCCCGAGCCGGGCCACCAGGTGGAAGCGCATGGCTTTTCCTTCCTGGTGCTGGAGCGGGACCGGCAGCGGGTGTCCAAAGTGCGGATCACCCCCCGAATGGAGGGTGGCGACGCGCCGGCGGATTGACTATATGGAAGACGTCGGCAGCACCTCGATGGCGAGGGCATGCACGCTGGACTTCAATTCATCGTCAAGCGCTTCGTTCACCGCACGGTGTTGCGCTACGCGGCTTAGCCCGTCAAAATTGCGGGTCGCGATTCTGACACGAAAATGGGTTTCACCGCCCTCGCGCCAACCGGCATGACCGTGGTGAGACTGGGATTCATCGATCACCTCCAGATGGAGGGGAGCGAATTTTTCGGTGAGCTTGGCGTGGATCGTGTCCGTCATGGACATGGTGTCGGCTCCGATATCTGACTGAAGACACAACTAGGCACAATGAAACAGCAATCCAAGCTCTTCGATAACATTCGCATTCGGCCGCGGCGGGAAGAAAAGCCCGAACCGGTCGAGGTGCAGTGCGACTGGGAAGGCTGTGAAGCGGCCGGCGAGTTCAGGGCGCCCAAGGGTGCGGGCTCGGAGGGGCAGTATCACAATTTCTGCCTCGAACATGTTCGGCACTACAACAAGGCGTTCAACTATTTCGCCGGCATGAGCCCTGATGAGCTGGACGAGGCGCTGCATACCCCGCCCAAGGCCGAATCACGATCAAGCTTTGCCACCGGCAATCCCGGTGCAGTCCGTGCAGCCGGGCGCAATGCGGCCAAGCCGGGCGACAAATATGGTGATCCGTTCGGCGTTTTCGCGCGCTATCGCTATCAGCAGTCCAAGCGCCCGGCGACCGAGCGGGTCAAGCCGCTCAACGAGCCGGACCGCCGGGCGCTCGAAGTGCTGGGCTTTACCGCTCATGCCAAATCCGACGAGATCAAGCGGGCCTATAAGGACCTGGTCAAGAAGCACCATCCGGACGTCAATGGGGGTGACGCTTCTTCGGAAGAACGCCTGCGCTCGGTGATCGCGGCCTATACCCATCTGAAGAAGCAGGGGTTCGTGGTGCGCTAGCATCACCCCGGCCTCACTATCCCGAGGCTACCCGCGCCGTCACATTGCTGCTATAGAGCCCCCGCCTTCGCAGAATTTTTCCTTGCATTTCCAAGAGCCCGACCATGACTGAATTCGCCAATTTGCCCGATACCGAATACCAGGCGCGGGATCTGTTCGGGATCGACACGGACATGGTGGTCAAGGGTTACAAGGAACGCACCGACCACGTGCCGCCGATTGATCCGGACTATCTGTTCGACCGCAATACCACGCTGGCGATCCTGGCCGGCTTTGCCTATAACCGCCGCGTCATGGTGCAGGGCTATCACGGCACGGGCAAATCCACCCATATCGAGCAGGTCGCTGCCCGGCTGAACTGGCCTTTGGTGCGCGTGAACCTGGACAGCCACGTGTCGCGCATCGATCTGGTCGGCAAGGACGCCATTGTCCTCAAGGATGGCAAGCAGATCACCGAATTCCGCGACGGCATTCTGCCCTGGGCCGTGCAAAACAATATCGCGCTGGTGTTCGACGAATATGATGCCGGTCGCCCGGACGTGATGTTCGTGATCCAGCGCGTGCTGGAGCAGTCGGGCCGGCTGACCCTGCTCGACCAGAACCGGGTGATCATTCCGCACCCTTCCTTCCGCCTGTTCTCGACCACCAATACTATTGGTTTGGGCGATACTTCCGGCCTCTATCACGGCACGCAGCAGATCAATCAGGGGCAGATGGACCGCTGGAGCATCGTGACGACGCTCAACTATCTGCCGCATGACAAGGAAGTCGGCATCGTCCTGGCCAAGAACAAGGCTTATGGCGAAACCGAAAAGGGCAAAAAGCAGATCGCCAATATGGTGCGTCTGGCGGATCTGACCCGTTCGGCTTTCATCAATGGCGATATTTCGACGGTCATGTCGCCCCGCGGTGTCATCACCTGGGCCGAAAACGCTGTCATTTTCGGTGGCGATATCGGCTTTGCCTTCCGGTTGACCTTCCTGAACAAATGCGACGAGCTCGAACGCCCGGTGGTGGCCGAGTTCTACCAGCGCGTGTTCGGCGAAGACCTGCCGGAAAGCTCCGCAAATCTCGCGGTGATGGCTTAATCCAGCGCGCACGACCTCGCCCTTCGGCAGGCTCAGGGCGAGGCCTACTGTGAATTCTGCGTCGTCTCGTGGACCTCATGGTGAGCTTGTCGAACCATGAGGTCGCGGCCACCAAGGCAAATGATTCATGGCAAACCCACCACCGCGCAGCAAAGCCAACAAGCCCGACCAGACCCAGGCGTTCAAGAGCGCCATGGGCGCGACGGTGCGCGCAATCGGGGCGAAGCCGGAGCTTGAGGTGAGCTTTACCGCTGACCGGCCGCTGCTGACCTCGGACAAGGCGCGGCTGGCCAATCTGCCGCGCCTGCCGACCCGGCGCGATATCGCCATTGCCCGCGGGCAGGGCGATGCCATGGCCATGCGGCTGGCCAGCCATGATCCAGATTCCCATCGCAAGCGGGCGCCCATGGACCCGCAGGCGCGGGCGGCCTTTGACGCGCTCGAACAGGCGCGGGTGGAATCGCTGGGCTGCATTCGCATGCCGGGCATGGTGGGCAATATCCACGAAATGCTGGAAGACCGGCTGTTCCGCGCCAATTTCGCCGAGGTCAACGACAAGGGCGATGCGCCTTTGGCCGAGGCGCTGGGGCTGATGCTGCGCGAGAGACTGGCCGGGGTCGAGGTGCCGCCCTCGGGCCATGCGCTGGTGGATCTGTGGCGCAAGGAGATCGAGGCCAAGGCCGGTTCCTCGATTGAAAAGCTGCTTGAGACCTATGAGAGCCAGGAGGATTTCTCGCGGGCGGCGCGTGCCGTGCTGCGTGACCTCAACCTGATCGCCGAGAGCGATATGGAAGACCCGTCGGACAGCGATGAGGACGCGGCCGAGGACAATCAGCCCGAGCAGGCGCAGGGTTCCGAAAAGGACCAGGAGCAGGGCGAGGGCGAGAACGAACAGTCCGAGAGCGAGGACGATCAGCAGGCGGGCGAAAGCGAAGAGAGCGGCGATGTCGAGGGCATGGAAGCCGACATGGCCGATAGCGACGAGGACGCCGAGGCCGAAGCGGGCGAGGATGCGCCCATGCCACCGCCCGCCAAGGATGGTGGCGAGCGGCTGTCCAACCAGTTTAACTACAAGGTTTTCACGCAGAAATATGACGAGATCGTCAAGGCGGCCGAGCTGTGCCCGCCCGACGAGCTTGATCAGTTGCGTGCCCTGCTCGACAAGCAGCTCGAAAACCTTGCCGGCGCCGTGGCGCGGCTGGCCAACAAGCTGCAGCGCCGGCTGATGGCCAAGCAGAACCGGAGCTGGCAGTTCGATCTCGAGGAGGGGCTGCTCGATACGGCGCGCCTCACCCGCGTGGTCACCGATCCGCTGCAGGCGCTCAGCTTCAAGGTCGAGAACGACACCGAGTTCCGCGACACCGTGGTGACGCTGCTGATCGACAATTCGGGTTCGAT
This sequence comes from Devosia marina, assembly GCF_009758415.1. GTDB lineage: Bacteria > Pseudomonadota > Alphaproteobacteria > Rhizobiales > Devosiaceae > Devosia > Devosia marina. The sequence goes on from NZ_WQRF01000002.1 coordinate 602,714, forward strand.
GCGCGGCCGGCCGATCACCATTGCGGCGATCTGTGGCGACATTCTTGCGCGCACGCTCGAGCGATGCGGGGTGAAGGTCGAGATTCTGGGCTTTACCACCCGCGCCTGGAAGGGCGGCAAGAGCCGTGAAGCATGGCTGGAGGCCAATCGCCCGCCCAATCCGGGCCGGGTCAACGACATTCGCCACATCATCTACAAGGCGGCTGATGAGCCATGGCGCCATGCGCGGCGCAATCTGGGCCTGATGATGCGCGAGGGGCTGCTGAAGGAAAACATCGATGGCGAAGCGCTTGAATGGGCGCGCAAGCGCTTGATGGCGCGGCCCGAGCAGCGCCGCATCATGATGGTGATTTCCGATGGCGCGCCGGTGGATGACTCGACCCAGTCAGTCAATGCCGGCAATTATCTCGAGGCCCATCTGCGGCAGGTGATCGAGGATATCGAGACCCGCTCGCCGATCCAGTTGGTGGCCGTGGGCATTGGCCACGACGTGACGCGCTATTACCGGCGTGCCGTGACCCTGCTCGATGCCGAGGAACTGGCCGGTGCGCTGACCGATGAACTGGCGGCGCTGTTCGACGAGGAACTGCCGGCCCAGACGCGACGGCGGGCCCGGGGATGATGCTGCGGGCCGCAACTGCCGTGGCAATGTTGGTTCTGGCCTTGCCGGCCGGGGCGATGGAGTTGATGGTCAGTGCCGCCCCCGTCACACGGTTCAAGGGCGCAGAACTGGACCAGCCGGTCGACCGGCTGATCTTTCGCGGTGGCCTCACACTGCAAAGTCCGGTCGATACTTTTGGCGGCTTGTCGAGCGTGACCGTCACTGGACCGGACCAGCGCATTGCCTTCGTGTCCGACCGGGGCAACTTCATTTCCGGACGATTGGCCTATGACGAGGCGGACCGGCTGATCGGGTTGATCGGGGTCACGATCGAGCCGATGCAGAATTCGGGCGGCACCGTCCTGCCGCGCCAGTTTGCCCGCGATGCCGAAGGCATGGACACCGTCTGGCGCGACGGCGAGCCCTATGCGGTGCGCGTGGGGTTTGAACATCTGACGCGGGTGGCCGATTTTGTCATCACCGATGGGCGGCCGGGTGGTGCGGCGCGGGAAGTCAGCATTCCGCAATGGCTGACCGATCTGAGGACCAATGAAAGTCTGGAATCGGTCTGCATTGCCCCAGAGGCATCGCCCATTGCCGGCTCCACCCTGCTGCTGACCGAAGAAGCGCTGGACAGCAATGGCAATCATCGCGGTGAGTTGCTTGGCGTCAACGACAAGGGACCGATCGGCTATACCAACAGCCCAATCGTCAATCCAACCGACTGCAAATTCCTGCCCAATGGCGATCTGCTGGTGCTCGAGCGCGGTGTGTCGCTGTTTGCCTTCGTAATGAATTTGCGGCTGGTGCCCGCCGATCACGTGCGGCCGGGCAATCTAATGCGCGGCGAATTGCTGGTTTCGGCGCAAGGCGGCGAAATTGACAATATGGAAAGCCTGCTGGTGCACGAAACGCCTGGCGGCGAGACGCGCATCCTCATCGGCTCTGACAATAATTTCAACGATTGGCAGCGCAATCTCATTCTGGAGTTCGCGCTGCCACAGGACTAGCTCGGCCTTCGGTCAGGTATCAGGCCGCCACGGGCATCTTGCGCAACACCAGGTCGCGGATGGTCTTGTAGGGCGCCAGCATCAGCACCGCCATCACCAGCTTGACCAGGAAGTCGCCCAGTGCGAGGGACTGCCAGAGTTCGACTTCCGGGCCGATGCCGAGCAGCGGGGCGGGGAAGGCGAGCGAAGAGTCTTCCATGCCGAACAGCGCATCGATGCCGGCAAAGGCCGGGGCCATGGCGAGGCCGAAGAACAGCACCGTGTCGAGCGCCGAGGAAACCAGCGAAGAGAACATCGGGGCATGCCACCAGGCGCCGTTGCGCAGCCGGTGGAATATCGAGATGTCGAGCAATTGAGCGACCAGGAATGCCGAACCCGAGGCGACGGCGATGCGCGGGGTGGCCAGCCAGATCGAGAGGATCACTGCCACGGCAAAGCCGGCCACCACGACGAGCCGGGCACGCTGCGGGCCAAAGGCGCGATTGGAGAGGTCGGTGACGAGGAATGCCACGGGATAGGTGAAGGCACCCCAGGTGAGGATGTCACCAAGGTTGACGCCACCGAGCATGGCGTCGACGGGGAACTGGACCAGGAAATTGGAGGCGGCGACGACGGCCACCATGGCGGCAATGGCCACCAGGAAACGAGACAGCATTGGACTACCTTCATCATGTTCCGCAGACCGGCATCAGACCGGGGCGGGCGTTGATGGTGGGCCGAACGGGCGGCGACACCGGATTTTTGCCATGCCCGACTGGGGCGGCAGGGGAAGCCAGGCTTCCTAAAAAACAAGACCGCGTGGCAGTTGCCCACCACGCGGCCGAAAACTACAGGTGGAAATCGCTTAGCCAGCGAGCGTGGCGCGGATTTCCTTCTTCAGGCCCAGAGCCAGCGGGGACAGGTCGGCGTCGTCCTGCTTGAGCAGGAAGGCGTCCAGACCACCGCGATGCTCGACGGTGCGCAGAGCGGAGGTGGCGATACGAAGCTTGACCGGACGATTGAGTGCGTCCGAAAGCAGGGTGACGTTCACCAGATTGGGGAGAAAGCGGCGGCGGGTACGGTTGAGGGCGTGCGAAACATTGTTGCCCACCATAACACCCTTGCCGGTCAGTTCGCAGCGACGTGCCATTGGTTCGATCCTGTTTGTGTAAAGGTCCTGCGTGGCGGGGACGTCCCGCTACGGGCCTCGATTGTGATGAAATCTCGCGGGTCTTTAGAGAATTGGGGGGCATCCGTCAAGCAAAGAGGCCCGACAAAGCGGCGCGAGCGCCTTGCTTGTGCCCGGTATGGACGGCAGTTTGGCGTTAAACAGTGATTCGTTTCGCCCGGCCAGCGTCTCGCGCGGGCATTTGCAGCCGAGAAGACCACACGTGATCCGCACTGCCCTTGCTCTAGTTGCCGCCCTCGCCCCGCTTAGTCTTTCCGCCGCTCAGGCCGCACCGGTCGATGCGCGTGCCAGCTATGTGGTGACGGTGGGTGGGATCAATGTGGCGATGGTCGATATTGATCTTGATGATGATGGCGCGCGCTACGGACTGGAATTGTCGGCGCGGGTGGCGGGGCTGGGGAGCGTGGTGGCCAGCGGCACGGCAAGCGCCACGGTCTCGGGGGCGTCCACTGGTACGAGCCTGCAATCACAGAGCTTTGCACTGGAGACCCGAGCCAATGGCGACGTGTTCACCGCCAATGTCGGCTATGAGGGGCGCAATGTCAGCGCCTTCCAGGTGCAGCCACCTGTAACCGACTCCAATGATCGTGTGCCGCTGGAGCGCGCGCATCTGACGGGGGTGGGCGACTTCCTTTCGGCCTTCATCCTCAAGGGTGACGGGCTGGAGCCGGGCCTGTGCCAGCGCACGCTCAGGATCTTTACCGGGGTCGAGCGCTTCGACATCGCGCTTGGCTTTCTGGACACTGACGAGGCGACCTCGCCGCGCACCGGCTATCAGGGGCCGCTGGTGGCCTGCTCGCTCGACTATCGGCCGATCTCGGGGCATTTCGAAAGCTCGGAGATGACCAATTACCTGGCCCAGACCAGCCGGATGATCTTGTGGTATGCGCCGCTCGGCCAGACCGGCTATTTTATCCCCTATCGCGTGATTATCGGCACCTCGATGGGCGACCTCTCCATGGTGCTGACCCGCGCGGAGAGCTGAGGCACCTGTCCCGATTTCGGACGGTCAAAAGCTTTTTTGACAATTTTACGACGATTGCGGCCCTGCAATGCACGACTTCCCGGTTAACGGGGTGCATTGCCATGTCGGCCGGCGCGCTAAGCGCCTGTCAGGAAAAGGCCGAAGGCGACCGGAATTAACCCGGAATTCACCGTTGTAAACGGGACTTGTGATTATTCAGCCATAGGTTAGTGCTTCTAGTGGATCACATTCACCCTACCCACCAGATCTGGTGGAGAACAAAGGGGCAGCGGTGACTTCGGCCCGATTCTGTCCCTGTTCGTTCCGGGTTTGGACCAGATCTTAAGGCCGGCCGGATGCACCGGACGGCCCTGTACCGGGATGAGACAATCAAAGCGTTTCGAGGCTGGCGATGCGCTGCTGGGTATCGAAGGTGAAGGCCTGGCGCAGCACGGCAGGGCTGCCCGGAAAGGTGCCCGACACCTGAAAGGTGACGATGGTGCGATCCGTGTCGGCTTCGACCTGCCGCTATTGATAGCGTGGACGATAGCGCTCTTCGACGCTGCGCAGCCAGAGCGCGATTGCGGCCTGCCCGCGGTGCAATGCGCCTTCGTCCCGAACCGAGGCGTTCGGTGCAAACAGGGCGGCGGCATCGAGAGGGTCGGTGCGTTTGAAATACTGCGAGAGCGGATCGGGAAGGGTCGCTGGATCAAATGCGGACATTTGATTGAACTCCGGGGTGGTTGTTGCACCCACCAATGCGCCAGCGTTCCGACAGAGTGTGTCAGTGGCCACTGTCCCATCCCGGCACGTCAACTCAGCTTTTTCTCAAGCCTGTGCCCGAAAACCCCAGGACTCATGGGTGTGGCGCTCTGAAGACAGAAAGAATATGGAAAAAACAAGCGTTTACGCTCTGTTCAGGAATGGCCGGTTCTGATGCAAATTAACCGCCTGCTAAGCAAGTTGAACGGTTTTCGGGCCGGATCGGGCCGGTTCGCGGCCCGCAACGCCCACCGGCTCCAGTTTTAGTGTTGAATCGCCCAAGGGCGCCACCACATCTAGCCGTGAACAAAGCCAGACTCACTGAGTCGCGCCGATTCGGTTCTGTTTCGTTCTGTTTCCGTTCTGTCGGTTAAGTGGCGTGACAAATCCATGACAAATCTGTCCTTTGCTGGGACAAGTGCTGCATGCCTCTCGCAAGCGGGGCAGGGACCGCTTACATAGGGGGCGATGAGCTTTTCCCCTTCCCATTCGGTCAAGGCGATCCTTGGCCCGACCAATACCGGCAAGACCTATTTCGCCATCGAGCGCATGCTGGCCCATCCCACCGGGATGATCGGCCTGCCCCTACGGCTGCTCGCGCGCGAGGTCTATCACCGCGTCGTCGAGCGGGTGGGCGAGCAGGCCGTTGCGCTGATTACCGGTGAAGAGCGCATCGTGCCGACCAAGCCGCGCTATTGGGTGGCGACTGTGGAAGCCATGCCAATGGACATCCACGTCGATTGCGTGGCGGTGGACGAAATCCAGACCGCCATCGATTTTGACCGCGGCCATGTGTTCACCGACCGAATCCTGAAGGCGCGCGGCCTGCATGAAACGCTGCTGCTGGGCTCGGCGACCATGGCGGGCGTGGTGAAAAAGCTGATCCCGCATGCCGAGATCATCGACCGGCCCCGATTCTCCCAGCTTACCTATGCGGGTTCGAAAAAATTATCCCGCCAGCCGGCGCGTTCGGCCATTGTCGCGTTCTCGGCCCGGCAGGTCTATGCGATTGCCGAGCTGATTCGGCGCGAACGCGGCGGCGCGGCGGTGGTGATGGGGGCGCTAAGCCCCCGGACGCGCAATGCCCAGGTCGAACTCTATCAAAATGGCGATGTGGATTTTCTGGTGGCCACCGATGCCATCGGCATGGGACTGAATCTGGACATCCATCATGTGGCCTTTGCCGATGATACCAAGTTCGACGGGCATCAGAGCCGGCCGCTAACGCCGTCCGAACTAGGACAGATTGCCGGTCGCGCCGGGCGGCACAAGCACAACGGCACCTTCGGCGTGACCGGGGGCACTGAAGGGTTTGACGAAGAACTGGTGGTGGCGCTGGAAACCCATGATTTCCAGCCCATCCGCCAAGTGCAATGGCGCAATTCTGACCTCAGGTTCAGCTCCGTCGAGGCGCTGCGCAACTCGCTTGAAGTGGCGCCGCAGGACAAAACGCTGACCCGCGTGCCGATTGCAACCGATCAACACGCGCTCGAGTTTCTCATGCGCAATGAGGCCGGGGCCTTGGCGCGCGGCCACGATGCGGTCAAACTGCTCTGGGAGTGTTGCCAGATTCCGGATTATCAGGGGATCTCACCGGCTGCGCATGGCGAGATCATTACGCGTATCTATTCGGATTTGAGACGAATTGGATCGGTTAGGGCAGACTGGATTGCCGAGCAGGTCCGGTTTTGCGACAATGCGGAGGGCGACATTGACACACTCAGTAATCGGATCAAGCAGATCCGGACCTGGACCTTTGTCGCCAATCGTAAAAACTGGCTTGAAGACCCCACCTATTGGCGCGAAAAGACTCGAGACATTGAGGACCGCCTGAGTGACGCTCTGCACGAGCGGCTTACCCAGCGCTTCGTGGACCGGCGCACCAGCGTGTTGCTCCGCCATCTGAAAGACAAACGTATGGTATCTCCCGAAATCAATGAGCGCGGCGAAGTGCGGCTGGAAGGCCACCTCATCGGCACGCTTGAAGGCTTCCGTTTCACCCTGGCCCGCAATGGTGGCGACACAGACGCCAAAGGATTGCGCGGCGCGGCCGATTCGGTTGTCGCCCCGGAGATCCATAATCGTGCCGAGAGATTGGCCGGTTCGCCAAATGAAGAATTCGTGTTGGCCACCGATGGGCGCCTGCGCTGGCGTGGCGAGGTGGTGGCAGAGCTGGCGGAAGGCGACAGCCTTTACCGCCCCCGCATCCTGCTGCTGGCCGATGAGACGCTGACCGGGCCGGACCTGGAAAAAGTGCAGGACCGCCTTTCGCTCTGGCTGCGCCACCATATCAACACCGTGCTTGAACAGGTCATGGCGCTCGAAGCGCCAGCCGATCTCGAAGGCAGTGCGCGGGGCCTGGCCTATCAGCTGTTCGAACATATCGGTCTGCTGCCGCGCGCAATGGTGGCCGATGAGGTCAAGGCGCTCGACCAGGACGTGCGCGGCAAGCTGCGCAAGCTCGGCATCAAGTTCGGCGCCTATCACATCTATCTGCCGCTTTCCCTCAAGCCCGCGCCGCGCGAGCTCGCTCTGATCCTGTTTGCGCTGAAAAATGGTGGCGTGCGCCAGCCGGGCGTCACCGATATTCCCCATATCGTGCTCTCGGGCCGCACCTCCTTCGTGGTCGATCCGGAAGTCGATACTCGGCTTTACGAGATCGCCGGCTTCAAGGTGGCCGGCAGCCGGGCGGTGCGGGTCGATATTCTTGAGCGCCTGGCCGATATCATCCGGCCGCTGGTGGCGCTGGATGCCAGCCGCCCCTATCAGGGCGAACTGCCCGCTGGTGCCGCCGAGGGCAATGGTTTCCGCGTGACCGTGGAAATGACCAGCCTGTTGGGCTGCTCGGGCGATGATTTCTCCTCCATCCTGTCGTCGCTGGGCTATCGGGTCCGCCGGACGCCCAAAGTGGTCGAGACGCCGGCACCGGCTGAGGCTTCGGCCGAAACCCCGGCGCTCGAACAGGTGCTGGAGGACAATGCGCCCAGCGCCGAGGCGAACAATGAGGCCGCTGCGCCAGAAAATGCCGAAGCGCCTGTGGTGGCAGAACCGGGCGAAGGTGCCGTGCCGGATGCAGCTCCGGCTGAGGTGGAAGCCGCAACAGAACCAGCCGCGCCGGCCGAGCCGGAATTTGACGAGGTCTGGTTCCCCGGCGGGCGTCGCCACAACGAAAACCGCCGTCACGAAGGCCGCAGTCGCCGCGATGGTGAAGAGGGCCCACGGCAGAACAATCGTCCGCGCCATGGCAAGGGGCCGCGCCGCCCCGAGGGCGAAGGCCAGCAGGCGCGTCCCAATGGCAAGGGCCGTCCCGACAAGACGGAACGGGGCGACCGCAAGGATCGCCGTCCGCCACGCGAGGAGCGCAAGCCGGTATTCGATCCGGACAGCCCGTTCGCGGCGCTGGCGGCTCTGCGCGGCAAGTCGGAATAGCAATTGGTAGGGCCGGAGCAGACGCCGCTCCGCAAGGAGCGGCTCGACCGGTTCCTGTTCTTTTCGCGCGCCGTCAAATCGCGCACCCTGGCCCAGAAAATCATCGAGAGTGGCGCTGTTCGCGTCAACTCGGAAAAGACCGAGCGCACCGATCTCAAGGTTGGTGCAGGGGATGTGCTGACCATGTCACTGCACAACCGCATCGTGGTCTGGCGCATTCTCGATTGCGGCACACGGCGCGGCCCGGCCAGCGAGGCGCAAGGATTGTACGAGGATATTTCGCCGCCGCCGGTGCCAAGGGCAGAGCTGTCGCCCTATGATGCCGCCATTGCTGAAAGACCGGCCGGAGCAGGGCGCCCCACCAAGAAAGAGCGGCGTGAAACGGACCGGTTGCGCGGAGGCGACGCCGATTAGGCAAGTCTTTCCCTGTGGCTGCCTGATGCGCCAAACCGTCCCCCCTGACGGCCTTGCGATACGCAAGAAAACGGTTTAGCACCGGACGCGTTGAGACAGGCGGGCTGACCTGCCCCAAGGGGTCGGGCCGCAACGAGATGGGATCGCCTCCTAGATGACTTATATCGTCACCGATAATTGCATTGCCTGCAAATATACCGACTGCGTGGAAGTGTGTCCGGTGGACTGCTTCTATGAAGGCGAGAACATGCTGGTGATCCATCCGGACGAATGTATCGACTGCGGCGTTTGCGAGCCCGAATGCCCTGCCGAGGCGATCAAGCCGGACACTGAAAGCGGGCTCGACGAGTGGCTCGAACTCAACCGCAAGTTCTCCAACAGCTGGCCCAACCTGACCGAGCGGCGCGAACCATTGCCAGAGGCAAAAGAACGTGATGGTGAGGACGGCAAGCTCGCCAAATACTTCTCGGAAGAACCGGGCGAAGGCGACTAGGCGCTTCGTGGGCTCAATGCAAGCATCAAATCCCTGAGGCGTGGCAAGGGTTTGTCATGGTTTCGTCACATCCGGCCGATCCCCAGTCGGTGGGGATGCGCGCTGCTGATTCGTTCCTTTTGATTCTGCTGAAAAATTGTGCTATGGTGTGACCATATGCAGTTGAGCCCATCACCCAGCCGTGCCGCAAGGCACGATTTTTTTGACACCACACAAAGCTGATACATGGCGTTCCGGCAAGCGGATCCGGAGCGACGTGGGGGTTGACTGCGCATATGCGTCCGGATTGTCGGGCGCCAAACAAGTAGGATGGCTGACCTTGCCGCAAGGAACCAGCCATTGGGGCGTCAACAAGGAGTTCCAGCATATGGTAGCCAAGAAGCAGCAGCAGCGGCTTGGGTTCAAGACAGGCGAGTACGTCGTCTATCCTTCCCACGGCGTCGGCATTGTCGTCGCCATTGAAGAGCAGGAAGTCGCTGGGCTGACCCTGGAGCTGTTCGTCATCAGCTTTGAACAGGACAAGCTGACCCTGCGCGTTCCCGTCGCCAAGGTCAAGTCCGTCGGCATGCGCAAGCTGGCCGAAGACGAAGAGGTCAAGCGCGCGCTCGACACCGTCACCGGCCGTGCCCGCGTCAAGCGCACCATGTGGTCGCGCCGCGCCCAGGAATATGAAGCCAAGATCAATTCGGGCGATCTGATCGCGATTTCCGAAGTGGTCCGCGATCTGTACCGCTCTGAGGAACAGCCCGAGCAGTCCTATTCGGAGCGCCAGTTGTTCGAGCAGGCCATGGATCGCATGAGCCGGGAAATCGGCGCCGTGCGCAAGCTTACCCTCACCGAGGCAGTGCAGCTTATCGAAAAGCAGCTCGCCAAGAGCCCCAAGCGCACCAAGACCGACGCGGCTGAAGCCGATAGCGACGAGGAAGCTGCTGCGTAAGCCCTTGCGGCAGATTGAATGGAAATGGCCGGCGGAGACGCCGGCCTTTTTTGTGTCCGGGCAAACAAAGTGCACCCTCGGGGTGACTCGGGTCTCGTGATCTGGTCAAAGCCGGTGAACGCGAACTTTCCGGTGATCCCATGCCCAGCTATGCCTTTCTTGCCGTTGCCATTGTTGCCGAAGTGATCGCAACGACCGCGCTCAAGGCGTCCGAGGGGTTCTCCAACCTCTTGCCATCGGTCCTGGTGGTGGTGGGCTATGGCGTGGCATTTTACTGCCTGTCGATGACCCTGCGCACGCTGCCGGTCGGGATTGCCTACGCCATATGGTCTGGCGCCGGCATCGTTCTGGTGTCGTTGCTGGGCTGGCTGGTCTATGGCCAGAAGCTCGACCCCTGGGCCGTTCTGGGCATCGGCCTGATCATGTCCGGTGTGCTGGTCCTGAATCTTCTGTCGAAGTCGACGGCGCATTGAGCCGATAGCGGCCCGAAGCCAGGGCGGCCTGCAGGACGGCCATGGTATCGGGGCGGTTGAGGCCGCCCACATTGAGGGCATGGTCCTCATGGGCTCCGAGATCGGCGAATTCGGCATGCAGGGCCGCCACCACGGCAGGGTCGGTCAGGCTGTCGCCACCGCGGGCCTGGCAACGGCCCACGGCCTCTTCGGCGCCGGTACGCAGGACGATATAGTGCAGCGACAGGCCAAGCTCTGCGAAAGTGGGTAGGGCCCAGGGGCGGATCACCCCATCCAGGGCGACAAAATAGCCATTGCCGGCATAGACGCCAGCCACGCTCGCGGCGATCTGCATGATCATCTGGTTCTGCGCGTGCGACTCGGGCAGCCAGGGGTCGATCTTGCCGGTCTTGATATAGCCCCAGAAATCGTCCGAGTGCAGGTGCACCTTGGGCCCGCCGGGGAGATGAGCCAGTGCCTCGGCGCAGGTGGTCTTGCCCGAGCCCGGATGGCCGGAAAGGACCAGGATATGGCCGGCAGGCAGGTCCATCAGCTTTTTCCCAGCACATCTTTCATGCTGACCTTTGCGCTGCCGGGCCGCAAGGGCTTCTGCTGGCTTTCATGTGGAACCCAGCCTGCCAGCCAGATGATTTCCAGTGTCGCGCGCACCCGGCCATCGGGGTCGGCGTCGCGTTCGGCATAGGCCTGGGCGGCGGTTGTGAGCAGCGTGCGGGTGGCAAAGCGCCGGGGGCGATCGGCCAGCGGATTGGCGGCGCCCAGGGCCTTGAGTTCGGCCATCAGGGTAAAGGGTGTGGCGTAGCGGACGCGATGGGTTTCGACATCGGCCACCGGCAGCGCAAAGCCGGCCCGCTGCAACAGGGCGCCGGCATCGCGCACCTGGGCCATTGGGGCAACTCGTGCCGAAGCGCCGCCCGAGACCTGCAGATCGGCGGCCAGAAAGGCCTCGCGCAATTCTGTCAGGCTCTCGCCGCCAACAAAAGCGGCCATCAGCAATCCGTCAGGCTTGAGCAGGCGGCGCAGCCGCGCCAGATGGCCGGGCACGTCATTGACTGCCTGCAGATGCAATAGCGAGACAATAAGATCCTGCTCGCCCTTTGGCAGGTCGGGAAAATCAGCGCCGGAAAAGGCCTCGACGCGCTGCGCGCTCACTGGTCCATTGGCGGTGAACAGGGTCTCGGGCAGGGTGTCGGCATCGGGGCCGATCAATATGGCGCGGGAGAAGTCGCGCTTATAGGCGCTCAGCCGGTCGGCCAGGTCCTCAAGCACCAGATCGCGCACAAAATTGTCGCTGGCCGGGCGGCGCTGAAGGTTGCGGGCAATCTGGGTGGTGTCGAACAGGCGCGGAGGGGTGGTCATCAAAAAGGCTTTCGCCGAGGCCGGGTCGGGAGCAATATGGCTGTTATGGAGATGGGGGCCGGGGAAGTCAAAGAGATCGGGCGCGGGGTGCGGCTGCGGCAGGGACTGACCGGGCTGCAGCGTGCGCTGCTTGACCTGGTCTATCCGCCCGGATGCGCTGCCTGCAACGCGCCGTTGACCGGGGCGCAGGCGCTGTGTGCGTCCTGCTTTGCCGGTTTGCGGCAGATCCGTGCGCCGTTCTGCCAGGTGCTGGGCATTCCCTTCGAGACTGATCTGGGGCCGGAGACGCGTTCGGCCGAGGCGCTGGCCGATCCGCCCCCCTTTGCGCGGGCGCGGGCGGCGGTGGTCTATAGCGCGGTGGCAGGGACGCTGGTCAGCCGGCTCAAATATGGCGACAGGCCGGAGGTGGCCCGGTTCTGCGCGCGGCTGATGGCGGCGGCTGGACAGGACTATTGGGCCGCTGGCCCGGTTATCGTGCCGGTGCCGCTGCATGCCAGCCGATTGCGGTTCCGGCGCTACAACCAGTCCATGCTGCTGGCGCGTGAGCTGGGCCGGCTGACGGGGCTGAGCGTGGATCCGCATCTGATCGGGCGGCATAGAAAGACCCGGCAGCAGGTGGGGCTGTCCGGCGATGGTCGATTACGCAATGTGCGAGGGGCGTTTTCGGCCCATCCGCATGCGCTTGAGCGCCTGGCCAGCCGGCCGGTGGTGCTGGTCGACGATGTCTATACCACTGGCGCCACGGTCAAGGCCGCGACGCGCGTGCTCAGGCGGGCCGGTGCCACAGAGGTGAATGTGCTGACCTTTGCCCGCGTTGTCATTGGTGAGGATCTCCCCATATAAGGGGGCAAGTTCACGATTTTCCGGAGCCTGGAGCGATATGGCCAAGGTTGAAATCTACACCACCCCCACCTGCCCCTATTGTCACGCCGCCAAGGCGCTGCTCAAAGAAAAGGGCGTGGACTATTCCGAGATCACCGTGCTCGATCCCAACCTGCGCGAAAAAATGACCCAGCGTGCCCATGGCCGCCGCACCGTGCCGCAGATTTTCGTCGGCGACACCCATGTGGGTGGCTATGACGACATGGCGGCGCTTGACCGGCGTGGCGGGCTCGACCCCTTGCTGGCGCAATAGCACCCCATGAAAATCGCCGCCATCCAGATGTGCTCCGGGCTCGATCCGGCTGCCAATCTTGCGGCGCTTGAGCCCTTGCTGGCCGATGCTGCTGCGCGAGGGGCGCGCTATGCGCTGACCCCGGAAGTCACCATGATCTTTCCCGAGAATCGGGATCAGCTCAAATCGGTGGCTGCGCCCTTCGAGGGGCATCTGCAATTGGCGGCGGTGGGGGGGCTGGCCAAACAGCACGGTATGCATGTCCATATCGGCTCACTGCCGATCCCGCTCGAGGACGGGCGCTTTGCCAATCGCTCGGTGCTGTTCGGGCCGGATGGGGGGCAGCGCGCCACCTATGACAAGATCCATCTGTTCGATGCCGATATCGCAGGGCTTAACGCCTATCGGGAAAGCGCTACCTATAAGGGCGGCGACAGTGCCGTGATCGCACCGCTCGATGAGTTCACCCTCGGCTTTTCGATCTGCTACGACATGCGCTTTCCCCGGCTCTACAACGCCCTGGCCAATGCCGGGGCGAGCCTGATGGCAGTGCCGGCGGCTTTTACCGTGCCCACCGGACAGGCGCATTGGCATGTGCTGCTGCGGGCCCGGGCCATCGAGACCGGTTCCTACGTCATTGCCGCGGCGCAGGGCGGCAGCCATGCCAATGGGCGCGCGACCTATGGCCATTCGCTGGTCATCGACCCCTGGGGCAAAATTATTGCCGAGCTCGACCATGACCGGCCCGGCGTGCTGGTGACCGAAATCGATCCAGCGGCGGTCACCGAGGCGCGGCGGCGCGTGCCGGCCCTGGTCAATGCGCGGGACTTTGCGGCCCCGGGTTTGCGCGACTGAGCCAAGGCCCTATATGGTCGGCAGACAGGCGCCCGGCGCCGCAATGAAACGACAAGTGCAGTGATTCAGTATTCGCTTCAATGTTCGAACGGACATCGCTTCGATGTCTGGTTCAAAAATGCAGCCGCCTATGACGAACAGCAGGCTAGCGGCCTGGTGAGTTGCGCCCAATGCGGCGACGGCATGATCGAAAAGGCGCCGATGGCGCCCAATGTGGCGCGGACCGATCAGGACCGCATGCCGGTTTCCGCGCATCACCCCGAGGCGGCCAAAATCCGCGAGATGCTGCGGGCCTATCGGCAGAAAGTACTGGCAGAGGCCGAAAATGTCGGTGACCGTTTTGCCGAGGAAGCGCGCAAGATCCATTTTGAAGAGGCCGAGGCGCGCGGCATTTATGGCGAAGCAACGCGGGACGAGGTGGCCGAGCTGATCGAGGACGGCGTCGATTTCCTGCCCTTGCCCGATGTGGGAGAGGATAATTGAGTCTGTTCCACCGCGACCGGTTCGACACCGCGCTCTCACAATTGCCGGGTGTCACCTTCGTCGATCAGTGGGACGCCCGCGTGGCCAAGGTCGGCGGCAAGGTGTTTTGCCTCCTGACCGATTACGAGCCCCGCTGTATTGTCTTTAAATGCAGCGAAGAAAGCTTCGATATCCTGACCAGTCTGAGCGGTGTCACGCAGGCCCGCTACTTTGCCAAGCGCAAATGGGCCAGTGCGGAAGCTGGCTCGGAACTGGGCGAAGACGATCTGCTGGCCTATGTCACCCGTTCGCACGCACTGGTCGCTGAAGGGCTGACCCGGAAGCTGCGCGCCGAATTGGGCATTCTCTGACTTTTTTGGGGATTGGGTCGGCCCGATAGGGAGGGTGGAATCCCCGCTATCGAGCCTGACCAGGCCAGCAGACCTTGGCAGGCCGCTGGTTGGCTGAGCGCGTGTTAGCACCGGGCGGCAGGCTTGTCATCAAAAAGTCATGCGGCAAGATGGTGAATTGGACCGCCCGGTGTTGCTGAGGGGGACGGTCCAATGGGTTTGACTCAATGCCAGAGCTTGTCGATGGCCTTGGTGTCACGCACGGCACCGGTAGCGGCTGAGGTGACAAAGGCCGCATAAGCCTTGAGCGCCGTGGTGATCTTGCGCTTGCGCGGCTGGGCCGGTTTCCAGCCCAGCTTGTCCTGCTCGGCGCGCCGCGCCGCCAGTTCGGCGTCGGACACCAGCACGTTGACGGTGCGGTTAGGGATGTCGATCTCGATAATGTCGCCCTCGCGCACCAGGCCAATGGCGCCGCCCTCGGCAGCTTCAGGCGATGCGTGGCCGATGGACAGGCCCGAGGTGCCGCCCGAGAACCGCCCGTCGGTCAGGAGCGCGCAGGCTTTGCCCAGGCCCTTGGATTTGAGATAGCTCGTGGGATAGAGCATTTCCTGCATGCCGGGGCCACCCTTGGGGCCCTCATAGCGGATGACGACGACATCGCCTTCCTTGATCTCATTGCTCAGGATCGCCTTGACGGTCATGTCCTGGCTCTCGAAGACGCGGGCCGGGCCGGTGAATTTGAGGATGGATTCGTCCACGCCCGCCGTTTTCACGATGCAACCATCGAGCGCGATATTGCCCTTGAGCACGGCCAGGCCGCCATCCTTGGAGAAGGGATTGTCGGGCGAGCGAATGGCGCCATTGGTGCGGTCGGTGTCCAGCTCCTTCCAGCGATTGGACTGGGAAAAGGCCTGGGTGGTTCGCACGCCGCCGGGCGCGGCCATGTAAAACTGGCGTACGCTTTCCGAATTGGTGCGCGAGATATCCCATTTGTCGATGGCATCGCCCATGGTGGCCGCATGCACCGTGGGTTCAGTGCGATTGATCAGGCCGGCGCGGTCGAGCTGGCCGAGAATGGCGAAGATGCCGCCGGCGCGGTGCACGTCTTCCATATGTACATCGTTCTTGGCCGGCGCGACCTTCGAAAGCACCGGCACCTTGCGGCTGAGTGCATCGATATCGTCCATGGTGAAGTCGATGCCGCCCTCATGGGCTGCCGCCAGGATATGCAGCACCGTATTGGTTGAGCCGCCCATGGCAATATCGAGGCTCATGGCGTTTTCGAAGGCTGCTTTGGTGGCGATCTTGCGCGGGAGGACGTTTTCGTCTTCCTGCTCGTAATAGCGGCGGGCCAGGTCAACGATCAGATGCCCGGCTTCCTGGAACAGGCGCTTGCGGTCCGAATGGGTGGCGAGCGTCGAGCCATTGCCCGGCAGCGACAGGCCCAGCGCCTCGGTCAGGCAGTTCATCGAATTGGCCGTGAACATGCCCGAGCAGGAGCCGCAAGTGGGGCAGGCGGCTTCTTCGACGGCCTGCACTTCCTCATCGCTATAGGCATCGTCGGCGGCCATCACCATGGCGTCGACCAGGTCAAGCGCCTGCAGCTTGCCCTTGACCATGGCCTTGCCCGCTTCCATCGGACCGCCCGACACGAAGACCACCGGAATGTTGAGGCGCATCGCGGCATTGAGCATGCCGGGGGTGATCTTGTCGCAATTGGAGATGCAGACCATGGCGTCGGCGCAATGCGCATTGACCATATATTCCACCGAGTCCGCGATGATGTCGCGGCTGGGCAGGGAATAGAGCATGCCGTCATGGCCCATGGCGATGCCGTCATCGACCGCGATGGTGTTGAATTCCTTGGCGACGCCGCCGGCCGCCTCGATTTCGCGGGCAACGAGCTGCCCCAGATCCTTCAGGTGCACATGGCCGGGCACAAACTGGGTGAACGAGTTCACCACGGCAATGATGGGCTTGCCGAAATCGCCGTCCTTCATGCCGGTGGCGCGCCAGAGGCCGCGCGCGCCGGCCATGTTGCGGCCATGGGTGGTGGTGCGGGAACGATAGGCGGGCATGGCTCAATTCCTCGGTCTGGACTACCGGTGGGGCCGGTTGTGTTCTGTTGTGTCCTGTTTAGACCCATTCAAACCCGGCTTCAAGAAATTTCCGTACCGTACCGTACGGTTCGGTTGCTGTCGAAAGCCGGGCAGTCCGTCCGTTGTCCTGGCGTCATTATGGCAAACGCAGCAAACAGGAGATCTTCCATGCGTTACTTCATGAGCATCATGCCTCCCGCCGACCTCAAGCCCGAAGATGTGTCCCAGGGCCTCATGGACGCCATGGCGCCCTGGATGGAAAAGCACATGGCCGCCGGCACGCTGATTTCCACAGGCGGCCTCAAGGACGCCGAACAGGGCCGCCTCAAGGGGGCCACAGGCACCATCATTGTCACCGATGGCCCCTTTGCCGAGGCCAAGGAGGTGCTGGGCGGCTATGCCGTGTTCGAGGCGCCAGACCTTGATGCCGCCACCGCATTGGCCCGCGAGTTCATGCGGATGCATATCGAGAACGGCATTCCGGGCCTGGTGCTGGAGTTGCGCGAAATCGCCGGCGGGGCCAATTACTAGGCGTTGCGCGCGAGCAAGAGCTGGCCCATCTGCTCTTCCCTGGGGCATGGTTTCGTACGCCGGGCGGGCATGTTGCGGTCACAAAGGCCGGTGCAGGAGATTGATCGAGGGCGACGTCCAGTGGGTTGGGCGACACCGACGCACGCAGGCTGGACGGCGGAAGCCGACCCCATTGTGGTTGGTCAGTCATAGTCGCGCATCGCTGCACACCCGTCATAACGCGGATTGCCTTACACGCGCCGCATATCACGCAATCCCTGCGGCACGCTGGGTTTCGCGCATACTCGAAGCGACACCTTCCCCCTTGACGGGGGAGGGATGAGGCGGGGGGATCGCGAACAGGGTGTTGGACGCCGGCCACCAGTACATTGCGCACCCATCCACCCCGTCAAAGGGGGAGGTGCGGCATCGCGTTTGCCGAGCATTCAGAGCTACGGGTTTGGCCGCTCGCGGCCTGTTTCGACCCCATTGCTGTCGTTAGCCCTAACGACGCGGTTGCCCGACCCTGCCGTTGCGATCGGTGCCGCAGACGGCCGGTTCCGGCATGGCTGTCCAAACTATGAAAGGAACCATTAAGCATGCATTTGCATGTCACTAAAAAGCTACTGCCAGGGTGTTGCGACAATCGGTTTGAGGACACCGTTTTCTGGGTGCAGGATCGACAGATGTTTTTCATCATATTGGCTCCAGGGGCGGCATGAACATGGCCAGCTTTCCGATTGGAGTTGCACTTTTCCTAGTCTGCTTGGTTGTACTGTGCCTCCGTGGTGCATGAAGCGAACCAAAATGAGCCAAGAGCTCAGAAAGTATTCGATGGAAGTCTTAACTGGTCCGCTTTCTACGTTCTCACAACCTAAAGCCGACAGCCCGCTTCCTACCCATTCTGGCCACTATATCTCTATCACCGGCCAGACATCTGCTAGGATCCATGCAACGACTAAACCGGGGCACATAGGGGCCGCTTGCGGTGCAGCGTCCGGCATGCACCGGGTCACAAACGGCCCTGCGTCTAAATTTGCCCTGCGCCGGTCCGGATCGGGCTTTTTTCTGTGTTTCGTGCTAAATTGGCGTTATGACACCAAATCTTTCCCCGATTGAACGTGCGTTTGAGCTGGCCCGCAGCGGCAAATGCCAGTCATTCAGCGAAATTAAGGCCGCCCTCAAGGCCGAAGGCTACGACAGCGCGACCATCACCGGTGGCACGCTGTCAAAGCAGTTGCGCCAGCTCATTGCCGCCAGCAGCAAATCTTAGTCGACCCGGCCTTGCCACGGACACGATTTAGTGGGATAAGGGGACATACGTTTTCAGCCCAAGTCGGCTGCCTCTAGCCGGTTCATTCCGGTCCTTGGCTCACTGATCAACTTTGCGAACGTTTTGTAGGCCCTCTTGCATGTTGCGGAGGGAAACGCTCGTTTCGCTTCGGCTCCGAGCTTTAAGGAAATCTAAAATGGCAACCGTCACCGGTACTGTAAAATTCTTCAACACCACCAAGGGCTTTGGTTTCATCACGCCTGAAAACGGCGGCAAGGACCATTTCGTCCACATCTCCGCTGTCCAGAATTCCGGCGTTGACGGCCTCTATGAGAACGACAAGGTCACCTACGAGGTCGAGACCGGTCGTGATGGTCGCGAGTCCGCCATCAACCTGGTGCTGCAGAAGTAATTTCTGCAACTGCAAGAATGCTGAAGGCCACCTTTTGGGTGGCCTTTTTCTTGTCTTGAGAACCGCTGAAGACGCCTTTCCCGCCCTGCGCGAATGGCCGGCCCTGTGCCCCTAGGGCAGCGAAGCAACCCGCAAGGGGGCCGCTCAATGCGTGCGTCCGAAATCCTGTTCGTGGGAAGCGGCTTTCGCCTCTACTTCTATTTTACTGGAGGCGAAAGCCGCTTTTCACCGTGCAACCGCGAGGCAGTAATGCCGGGGCGGCGTGTCGTTACGCCCATGCTCAGAACTTGTAGCGCAGTCCAGCCGTCACCGCGTTGGAGCCGTCGATATGGGCAATGGTGCCAAACCCGCCGGAGCGGTGCTGGATGCGGCCAAAGGCCTCCCATTGCGGGTGATCGTCATGCGAAACCGCAATTTCCGGGGCCAGATAATAGAGCACTGTCGCGCTGTCGCCCGAGGCTGCGGTGCGGGTGGTCTCGACGCCAATGGTGCCGGTGACCACCGAGAATCCGCCGGTGATCGACGGGGTGATATTGACCGGGCCCAGCTCAACTTCAGTCAGCCGGCCGACCAGGCCTGCCCAGGCTTCGGCAGAAAGGGTCTCGCCGGCGCCCATGCGCAGGCCCAGCCCTGCTTCAAGCCCCAGGGCGAAGCTTTCATATTCGTAGAAGAACCGCTGATAGCCCAGCCCGGCAAAGGCATTGGTCTCATAGCCGCTGCTCCAGAAGGTCAGAGCATCGCCAAAATAACCGCTGCTCATCGGCCCGCCGAAGACGAAGACGGATTCGTCACGATTGGGGGGCAGGGCTTCGGTGGTCACGTCGTGGGCGGCAATGGGGGCTGCAAAAGGCACAAAAAGGCTCATGGCCCCGAGCACCAGAATGGCGCGGGCGAACTTGCTCATCGGTCTGTTGGTCCTGTTTGGAGAACGAAAACGTCAACAGGCCGAACAGGTTCACGGCCGCGTGTTCACATTTCCACCGGCCACCTTGGATAGGACCGGTGGAACGGGGCCGCGCTTACCGCGTTGATTTCCCAATCACCAAAGGAGGAAACCATGGACGCCATTCCCGCCTCTATCCATGAAGGCATGCGGGTCGTGGACAATGAAATGCAGCCCATCGGCACGGTCGAGGCTTTCCGCAGCACGGACGAAGCGCCCGACGCGCCCGACGTGGATGCGGCCGGTGTCAGCCCGGTGCTGGAGCGGCAGCGCAATGACCTGACGGGCCTGTTGGCCGATCTGTTCCATCCCGATGATGGCCTGCCCCGCGAAATGCAGGAAAAGGCCCTGCGCGAGGGGTTCGTGCGGCTTGATGCAGACGGATTCCTCGCCTCGGACCGCTATATCTTCCCCGAGCATATCGACCGGGTAGAGGCAGACCGGCTGGTGCTGTCAGTCGGGCGCAAGGATCTGCTCAAGGCCTGAGTGGTCCATAGACCCGGATGCCTGCCCTCCATTCCCGCGCGGAGTGGAGGGCAAATATTTATGCCCGTCCATTCTCTCGCTGATAAATTCGATTTGTGTTCTTGCTGATTAAAGCTAATAACAAAAGATTATTCTGGCACAATGTGCGAGATTTAATTGGTTTTGTGCTGCCATCATTCTGGTCGCGGCAGTTTGCCATCTCGGCAAAATTTTCGGATCGACTTGGTAGAACTATGGATTGCGGCGCCGCTTGTGCCCGTGATGATCGCTCCCATGGCGGCTCGGCTCATCGTTCATTGGGAGATGATCATGTTGTACAAGCGCATGTTGGCAACCGTCATGGTGTCGGTGTCGGTGTCGGTGGCCAAGCGGCAGTGGTGGGAGCGGCGGTAGTGGTGGTAACGGCGGCTCAGGCCGGGCGGGTGGCCAGCACCATGTAATTGACCGCCATGTCGGGGGCGGCGCGCCATTCATCGGCCAGCGGATTGTAGGTCACTCCGGTCTGGTCGATCACGTTGAGGCCATTGCGCTGCAACTGGGCGATGATTTCCTCGGGGGTGAGGAATTTCTTCCAGTCATGGGTGCCGCGCGGCAACCAGCGCAGCACATATTCAGCGCCGATGATGGCGAGGGCCCAGGAACGGGCCGTGCGGTTGAGCGTGGCGGTAAACATCAGCCCGCCTGGGGCCACCAGATCGGCGCAGCTCTTCATGTAGAGCGGCACATTGTCGACATGCTCGACCACTTCCATGTTGAGCACCACGTCGAAGCTTTCGCCGGCCGCGACCAGAGCTTCGCTGGTGGTGGCGCGATAATCGATTTCGAGCCCGGATTGTTCGGCGTGAATCTTGGCGATGGCGATATTGCGCTCGGCGGCGTCGCCGCCCGTTACCGAGGCTCCCAGCCGAGTCAGCGGCTCGCACAACAGGCCACCACCGCAGCCGACATCGAGAATGCGCAGCCCTTCGAAGGGGCGCAATGCGGATGGGTCGCGGTCAAAATGGCGGATCAGGTGGTCGCGGATATAACTCATCCGCACCGGGTTGAACTTGTGCAGCGGCTTGAACTTTCCCTTGGGGTCCCACCATTGTTCGGCCATGGCCGTGAATTTGGCGATCTCGGCGTCGTTGACGGTTGTCTGGGACATCAGCAGCTCCTTGTGTGCCCATATGACCCGCAGGCCGGGGCAGGGGCAAGGCGCGGCGGCGTCGCAGGGCTATTGCGTCGCCGATGCCCATTGATTGCGCATCGGCTTTGTGGCATGTCGCGCCCAACACTAAAGCGTAACGCCGGGTTCGGCGGATCAGCGGGGAAACTGTCTTGGCCCGTATCGTCGTCAAGTTCGGTGGCACTTCGGTGGCCAATGTCGAGCGCATCCGCAATGCGGCGCGCCATATCAAGCGCGAGGTCGAGGCCGGCAATGAAGTTGCCGTCGTGGTTTCGGCCATGAGCGGCAAGACCAATGAGCTGGTCGGCTGGGTCAACGAAGCATCAAAATTTCACGATGCGCGCGAGTATGATGCCGTGGTCGCCTCGGGCGAGCAGGTCACGGCTGGCCTGATGGCCATCGTTCTCTCGGAAATGGGCATTCAATCGCGCAGTTTTGCCGGCTGGCAGGTGCCCATCCATACCGACGATTCCCACGGTGCGGCGCGGATTACCGACATTGATCCGACCGAGCTCGACAAGCGCATGAGCGATGGCTGGGTGCCGGTAATCACCGGCTTTCAAGGCATTTCACCGCATGGCCGCGTGACAACGCTCGGCCGGGGGGGCTCGGATACCTCGGCGGTCGCCGTGGCGGCAGCGGTCAAGGCGGATCGGTGTGATATCTATACCGATGTCGATGGCGTCTACACCACCGATCCGCGCATCGTGCCCAAGGCACAGCGCATGACCAAGATTTCCTTTGAGGAAATGCTGGAAATGGCCTCGCTCGGCGCCAAGGTGCTGATGATCCGTTCGGTGGAAATGGCCATGGCGCACAAGGTGCGCCTGACTGTCCGCTCCAGTTTCGATGACCCGGACGCGCCGCAGATCGCGCCCGATGGGACGCCGGGTGTGCCCGGTACGCTTGTCTGCGATGAGGATGAGATCATGGAACAGCAGATCGTTTCGGGCGTGACGCTCGCCAAGGCCGAGGCCAAGATCACCCTGCGCAAGGTCAAGGACAGCCCGGGTGTCGCCGCCGCCATTTTCGGGACGCTGGCCGATAAGGGCATTATCGTGGACATGATCGTGCAGAACATTGCCGATGATGGCGCGACGACCGACATCACCTTTACCGTTCCCGACAGCGAATATGACAAGGCGGTCAAGGCGCTGGAAGACAATGGCGGGCGCTTCGAATATGCCCGTCTTTCCGGCTCCAAGGGCGGTGCCAAGGTCTCGGTGGTGGGCGTGGGCATGCGCTCCCACGCCGGTGTCGCCTCCTCGATGTTCAAGGCTCTGGCCGACAAGGGCATCAATATCCAACTCATCACCACTTCGGAGATCAAGACCTCGGTGTTGATCGATGAAGAATATGCCGAGCTTGCGGTTCGCGCCTTGCACACCTATTACGGTCTGGACAGACAGGACGCCTGACCCAGTCGAGGGGACAAGGGCCGCGTCCTTCAAATAGGGGGGCGGCTTTGCGGGCCGCCTTGGAGAGGCATGGTCACGACCATAGGCGGCCCAAGGGTGCTGCTGCGGCAGTTGCGCGAGACAATGGCGGAGCCCCTGGCTTCGCAGGAACGTCTCGACAAGATCGTGGGCCTGATCGCCGAGAACATGCGGGCCGATGTGTGCTCGTTCTATGTGCTGCGCGATGACGGCGCGCTCGAGTTGTTCGCTACGCGGGGCCTCAACACCGAATCGGTTCACCTCACAACATTGCGCCTGGGCGAAGGCCTTGTGGGCCTGATTGCCGCCGAGGCCGAACCGCTCAGCCTGGATGATGCCACCAGTCATCCTGCGTTTGCCTACCGACCAGAAACGGGCGAGGAAAAATACAATTCCTTCCTTGGCGTGCCGGTGCTGCGGGCCGGGCAGACGCTGGGCGTGCTGGTGGTGCAGAATGCCGACCGGCGCCATTATGGCGAGGACGAAACCGAGGCGATGCTGACCACGGCCACAATCCTGGCCGAGATGATCGCTACCAGCGATTTCGACAATCTGATCAAGCCAGGATCGGATATCGATCTCAGGCGGCCTCGCATGTTCAACGGCGTCAGCTTCACCGATGGCATCGCGCTCGGCAAAGTGGTGCTGCACGATCCGCGCGTCGTGGTGACCAATTTCATCGCCGAAGATACCGATGCGGAAAAGCAGCGGCTCGATGCTGCGCTGGCGTCGATGCGCGTCTCGATCGATGCCATGCTTGACCATGGTGACATGCAGCCGACCTCGGACCACCGCGAAATTCTCGAGACCTATCGCATGTTCGCCAATGACCGGGGCTGGGTGAACCGGCTGACCGAGGCGATCGACAATGGGCTTTCAGCTGAAGCGGCGGTGGAGCGGGTGCAGAACGATACCCGCGCGCGCATGCAGCGCCAGACCGACCCCTACATTCGCGACCGGCTGCACGATCTTGATGATCTGGCCAACCGGTTGCTGCGGGTTCTGACCAATACCAACCAGCCAGCGCATCGCGATCTGCCGGAGAACGCCATTCTGGTGGCCCGCAATATGGGCCCTGCCGAATTGCTCGAATATGACCGCAAGAAGCTGCGCGGCGTGGTGCTCGAAGAAGGCGGCGCGACCGCGCATGTGGCCATTGTCGCGCGCTCGCTGGGCATCGTGGCGGTGGGGCAGGCGCATTCGATCGTTTCGATGTGCGAAGGCGGCGACGACATCATTCTCGATGGTCCGTTGGGCCAGGTGCATTTGCGCCCCACGCCCGATGTCGAGCAGACCTATATCGACAAGGTCCGGATTTCGGCGCGGCGGCGCGCTCATTATGCCGCGCTCAAGAACAGGCCGAGCGTTACCAAGGACGGTGTCGAGATCACGCTGTTGCACAATTCGGGACTGGTGGCGGATCTGCCCATGCTCGACGATACCGGCGCGGCCGGGGTCGGACTATTCCGCACCGAGCTGCAATTTATGATCGCGAGCCGGTTGCCGCGCCTGCAGGAGCAGGTCGAGCTTTATGCCGAGGCGATGGAGATTGCCGGGGACCGGCCGGTGGTGTTCCGGCTGCTCGATATTGGCGGCGACAAGGTAGTGCCCTATCTGCGCTCGGCGGCCGAGGAAAATCCAGCCATGGGCTATCGCTCGATCCGGCTTGGGCTGGATCGGCCGGGCCTATTGCGCACCCAGATCCGGGCGCTGCTGCTGGCAGCACGGGGGCGTCCGCTCAAGATCCTGGTGCCCATGGTCACCGAGACCTTCGAGTTCCGGCAGACCAAGCAGGTGCTCAGCAAGGAAATGGACCGGCTCAGGCGGGCGGGACAGGCCGTGCCGGAAAAGGTCGAGATCGGAGCGATGGTGGAAGTGCCCTCGCTGCTGTTCGAGCTGGATCAGATCATGCCCGAAAGCGATTTTGTGTCGATCGGTTCGAACGATCTGGTGCAGTTCCTGACAGCGGCCGACCGGGCCAATCCGCGGGTCTCCAAGGCCTATGACCCTATCGCCCTGCCGCGGCTGCGGGCCATTCGCCTGGTGGTGGATGCGGCCGCGAGGCACAACAAGCCGGTCACCATGTGTGGCGAGCTGGCCGGCAAGCCGATGGAAGCGCTGGCGCTGATGGCGATCGGCATGACGCGGCTTTCCATGGGGCCGGCCTCGATCGGCCCGATCAAGGAAATGATCCTCAATCTCGAGCTTGAGCCGGTCAAGGCCGCCATTTCCGAGGCGCTCAGCGTCGGGGCAAATGGCAATTCGGTGCGCAACTTGCTGACCGAATGGGCTGATAAGCAGAACCTGCCCATGGGGTAAGGGTGGCATTGGCCGCTTGATGTTGCGCGCCGGGGTCATTACACCCCGCCATGTTACCTCGGTACCGACCGGGGCCCGTCCTGAGATTTGATCAGCGCGACCATTCTCAGGATGGATCCAGGCCTCAGCCGGGATGACAATCCAGACGCTGTTGCCACGCTGAAAGACCAAGAATGCCTAACCTGCCCCAGGACAAGCTCGACGCCCTCGAAACGCGGTTTCAGTACATTGAAGCAGCGCTCAGCGGTGGCGCGAGCCCGGACGAGCTGGCCAGGCTCTCCAAGGAGCATTCAGATCTCAGCGAGATCGTGGGCGAAATCACCGCTTACAAGAAGGCCCTCAAGGATCATGTCGAGGCCGAGGCGCTGCTGAAAAGCGGCGACAAGGAAATGGCCGAAATGGCCGAAATGGAAATCGAGGCGCTGGACGAGACCATCGAACAGCTCGAACAATCGATCCGCATCATGCTGTTGCCCAAGGACGAGGCGGACGAGAAATCCATTATTCTGGAAATCCGCGGCGGCACGGGCGGCGATGAAGCCGCATTGTTCGCTGGTGATCTGTTCCGCATGTATGAACGCTATGCGGCCTCACATGGCTGGAAAGTGACGGTGATGGAAGAGAGCCCCGGCGAGATGGGGGGCTTTAAAGAAATCATCGCCAATGTGTCGGGCAAGGGCGTCTATGCCCGAATGAAATATGAGAGCGGTGTGCACCGGGTGCAGCGTGTGCCGGCGACCGAGGGTTCGGGCCGTATTCACACCTCGGCCGCGACAGTGGCGGTGCTGCCCGAAGTCGAAGACATCGACATCGAGATCCGCAACGAGGATATCCGCATCGATACAATGCGCGCCTCGGGCGCCGGCGGGCAGCACGTCAACACCACCGATTCGGCGGTGCGCATCACCCATATCCCGACCGGGCTGGTGGTGACTTCCGCCATGAAGTCGCAGCATCAGAACCGGGCCCAGGCGATGATCGTACTGCGCTCAAGGCTCTATGAGATGCAGCGCGAGGAACGCGACAGCGCCCGTTCGGCCGAGCGCAAGGGACAGGTGGGGTCGGGTGATCGTTCCGAGCGCATCCGCACCTATAATTTCCCGCAGGGCCGTGTCACCGATCACCGCATCAATCTCACGCTCTATAAGCTCGACAAGGTCATCACCGGCGAAGCGCTGGATGAACTGATCGAAGCGCTGATCACCGAACACCAGGCGGCCCAGCTCGCAACCATGGAGCAGGGCAACTGAGCGATCCGGTTAACATCGGCGCGCTCTGGCGTGGCTGGCGCGATGTGCTGGGGCGGCTTGGTTTTGAAACCGCTGCGCTCGACGCCAAATTGCTCACCGGCCATGCGCTGGGTTTGGACGCGCTATCCCTGGCGACACGCGAACAGGAGCCGGTCGCCGAGGCGGATGCCGAGCGGGTGGCTGCGCTCCTGCAACGGCGGGTGGGCGGGGAATCTGTGGCGCGCATTATCGGCGAGCGGGAATTTTTCGGGCTCGCCTTTTCCCTCAATGCGGCGACGCTGGAGCCCCGGCCCGATACTGAACTTGTGGTGGAGCTGGCGATCGAGGCGCTGCCGCAGGGCGGGAGCCTGCTCGATCTGGGGACCGGCACCGGGTGCATTCCCATTGCCGTGCTGGCCAACCGCCCTGATGCCATGGGGCTGGCGACCGATATCAGCGGCGAGGCGCTGGAAATGGCGCGAACCAATGCGGCGCGGCATGGCGTGGTGGATCGATTGGGGTTTGCGCGGGGGAACTGGTTCGAGGCGCTGTCCGCCAATGGGGAAAGCGTGAGAGAATTCGATCTCATCGTCTCCAATCCCCCTTATATCACCAGCGCGGTGGTCGAGACGCTGGCACCCGAGGTGAAGGATTTCGATCCGCGGCTGGCGCTGGATGGCGGGCCGGACGGGTTGGTCCCCTATCGAGTCATTGCCGCACAGGCGTGTGGGTTCCTGGTGCCGGGCGGTAAGGTGCTGATGGAAATCGGCTATGATCAGGGCGACAGTACAAGCGCGCTATTCGCCGAACACGGTTTTGCCGATATTGTCGTTCATAAGGACCTCAATGGCCTTGATCGTGTGATTTCAGGGCACCACTTGAAGGACAAGTAGAGCGTCCGATTTGGACAAAGCGCAGTTTGTGCTAGTCAAACCGGCCCGAAGCGGTTAGTTTGTAGCTGCTGTCAATGGCGCATCATGGGCGCCGCGGCGATCACACCCGACCCAAAATGCAGTGAGCTGCTAGTGCAGCGCGGTTCCGAAAGACCGGGACGACGCGGGGGACGGGATGGACTTGTCCAGGGTCGCTGCCGACCGCATTCGGTCTTCATGAAGCCAGACGAGATTCCGCCCGGTGCGCACTTACCGCCGACGGAGTCAGGGCCAGATCGGGCCTTTTGCGCCGGTCCGCCCATTGATGTGACGCTTAGCTTTTTAGAGTTAGACAAAGCGACCCGATGAGACCTAATCAGAACAAGAACCGGCAGCGTGGCCGGAACGGCGGACGCAAACATGTCAATCCGCTGTCGCGCAATTATGAGAGCAACGGACCTGACGTGAAGGTTCGCGGCAATGCCTCGCATGTTGCCGAGAAATACATGCAGCTCGCCCGCGACGCTCAATCCTCTGGCGATTCGGTGATGGCAGAGAATTATCTGCAGCATGCCGAGCATTATTTCCGCATCGTTTCCTCTGCCCAGCAGGCCATGAATGGTCCGCGCGACGGACAGAACCAGGACGAGAACGAGTTCGAAGATGACGGCAATGACGTCAATTCGCGCTTCTCGTCGCCGCAGCCCCCCCAACCGGCCCAGCAGAACAATGACAGCGAAAGCGAGCAGGCCCCGGCCGCTGCCGAGGCGGGCGACAAGCCCGGTGAGGATGCCGCTGCAGCGTCGGCCGACGGTGAGGGCGATCAGCCTGCCCGCAAGCCGCGCGAGCGCCGCCCGCGCCGTCGCCGCAATGCTGGCGGTGAGGCGGGTGCCGCACCGGCCGAGGCCAGCGGTGCGCAGCCTGAGCCAGCGCCGGAACTGCCGGCCTTTCTGACAGGCAATGCTGCCGAATAAGGCGCGTTGAAGACCATCAAATGCCGGGCCCGATGCCCGGCATTTTTGTTGGCAACCAACGACACCGCCTTGCCAGGTGGAGATTCTCCTCTCGAGCCCCTTCTGTTCGCGCTTGAATGACCTACATCTAGGTCGGACGATGCGCCAATATGGGCATGGTTCGAACGACGCTTCCGACGTCATGCCGGTGCCTTTGCTGGGCCGGGTGGCGGGCGAGACAAGGAGAGTTGCATTGAATATCGAAAAATATACCGAGCGGGCGCGCGGCTTCATTCAGAGTGCTCAGACCGCGGCGCTGGGTAAGGGCCATCAACAGTTTTCACCGATCCACCTGCTTAAGGTGCTGCTTGATGACGATCAGGGCATGGCCAATGGGCTGATCAGCAAGGCCGGGGGCGATCCCAAGGCTGCACGGGCGGGTGTCGAGGCGGCTCTCAACAAGATTCCGAAAGTCTCCGGCGATGCCGGGCAGCTTTATCTCAGCCGCGAGCTGGCCAAGGTCTTTGACACCGCCGAGCAGGCGGCGCAGAAGGCCGGCGACAGCTTTGTCACGGTTGAGCGGCTGCTGCTGGCGCTGGTGATCGAGAAGGACAGCGACGCCGGCAAAGTGCTGAGTTCGGCCGGAGTAACCGCGCAGGGGCTCAACACGGCCATCGAGGAAGTCCGCAAGGGCCGGACCGCCGACAGTGCGTCTGCAGAAAACACATATGACGCGCTCAAGAAATATGCACGCGACCTGACAGCAGATGTGCGTGAAGGCCGGCTCGACCCGGTGATCGGGCGCGACGAGGAAATCCGCCGCACCATTCAGGTGCTGAGCCGCCGGACCAAGAACAATCCGGTGCTGATCGGCGAACCGGGGGTGGGCAAGACGGCGATTGCCGAAGGCCTGGCTATCCGCATCGTCAATGGCGACGTTCCGGAATCGCTTAAGAACAAGAGCCTGCTCGCGCTCGACATGGGTGCATTGATCGCTGGCGCGAAATATCGCGGCGAGTTCGAAGAACGGTTGAAGTCGGTACTTTCGGAAGTTCAGGCCGCCGAGGGGCAGATCGTCCTGTTCATTGACGAGATGCATACGCTGGTCGGGGCGGGCAAGAGCGAGGGCGCCATGGATGCGTCCAATCTGCTCAAGCCGGCTTTGGCGCGCGGCGAGCTGCATTGCGTGGGTGCTACCACGCTGGATGAATATCGCAAGCATGTCGAAAAGGACCCGGCCCTGGCCCGGCGCTTCCAGCCGGTCTTCGTGTCCGAACCCACGGTTGAAGACACTATTTCGATCCTGCGGGGCCTCAAGGAAAAGTATGAGCTGCATCACGGCATTCGCATTGCCGATTCGGCGCTGGTGAGTGCGGCGACGCTGTCGAACCGCTATATCACCGACCGCTTCCTGCCCGACAAGGCCATTGATCTGATGGACGAGGCGGCGGCGCGGTTGCGCATGGCGGTCGACAGCAAGCCCGAAGCGCTGGACGAGCTGGATCGCAAGATCATGCAGCTCAAGATCGAACGCGAGGCGCTCAAGAAGGAAACCGATGAAGGTTCCAAGATCCGGCTGGAACGGCTCGAGCATGACCTTGCCGGACTTGAAGAGCAGGCACAGACCCTGTCGGCCAAGTGGCTGGCGGAAAAGGAACGCCTGCAAGGTTCCACCAAGATCAAGGAAGAGCTCGACGCGGCCCGAAGCCAACTTGAAATCGCCCAGCGTCAAGGCGACTTGGCCAAAGCCGGCGAGTTGGCCTATGGCGTCATTCCGGATCTGGAAAAGCGGCTTGCCACTGCTGATGATGGCGATAGCGACGGCAAGCCCGATGCGGTTATGGCCAGGGAAACGGTTGAGTCCACCGATATCGCCCAGGTGGTGTCGCGCTGGACCGGTATCCCCGTCGACCGCATGCTGGAAGGCGAGCGCGAGAAGCTGCTGCACATGGAAAGCTCACTCGGTGCACGGGTCATTGGCCAGGCCGAGGCGGTCGCCGCTGTTGCCAAGGCGGTGCGCCGGTCGCGCGCTGGCCTGCAGGACCCGAACCGCCCGATCGGCTCGTTCATGTTCCTTGGGCCCACAGGCGTGGGGAAGACCGAATTGACCAAGGCGCTGGCGCAGTTCCTGTTTGACGACGAAACCGCCATGGTGCGGCTCGATATGTCCGAATTCATGGAGAAGCATTCGGTCGCCCGGCTGATTGGTGCCCCCCCGGGCTAT
This sequence comes from Devosia marina, assembly GCF_009758415.1. Taxonomy (GTDB): domain Bacteria; phylum Pseudomonadota; class Alphaproteobacteria; order Rhizobiales; family Devosiaceae; genus Devosia; species Devosia marina. Next base: position 633,026 of record NZ_WQRF01000002.1, read on the forward strand.
GTCGGCTATGACGAAGGCGGGGTGCTGACCGAAGCCGTGCGGCGCCGGCCCTATCAGGTGATCCTGTTCGACGAGATCGAAAAGGCCCATCCCGACGTCTTCAACGTGTTGCTGCAGGTGCTTGATGATGGCCGGTTGACCGATGGCCAGGGCCGTACGGTGGATTTCCGCAATACGGTCGTGATTCTCACCTCGAACCTGGGGGCCGAATACCTGGTCGAGCTCAAGGATGACGAGCCGGTGGACCTGGCCCGTGGCAAGGTGCTCGACGCGGTCAAGGCGGCGTTCCGGCCCGAATTCCTCAACCGGATCGACGAGATCCTGCTGTTCCACCGCCTTGGGCGCGAACATATGGGCAATATCGTCGATATCCAGTTCGGGCGGCTTGAGGCCCTGCTCAAGGATCGCGATATCGCCCTTGAGTTGACGCCCGAGGCGCGCGAATGGCTGGCCAATGAGGGCTACGATCCGGCCTATGGCGCCCGCCCGCTGAAGCGCGTCATTCAACGCGCAGTTCAGGATGAACTGGCCGAGGAGATTCTCTCGGGCAAGGTCAGCGATGGTGACCGGGTGCTGGTCGACGCCACCGAGAGCGGCATCGTGCTTCGCCCTGGCGAATTGCCGGAGGCCGGGGCAGCGGCGTAGCCGTCTGCCGATGCCGAGCTAGCGGAAAGGGGCCGGTGCGAAGACCGGCCCTTTTCACGTCAGGCTTGCAAATGTGTGAGGCGCGCAATAGAACATAATGAGAACAAGCAGCGGGGAGTGCTGGAGTGGAAGATGACCGATCGCATCGACTATATCGAGTTTCCTTCGTCCAATAGGCCGGCCACGAGCGGGTTTTTCCGCGCCGCTTTTGGCTGGGGTATTGTCAGCTATGGACCCGACTATGATGGGCTGGACGGGGCGGGCATAGATGGGGGCGTGGATCAGGCGGCCGAACGCGTCCAGGCCAGCATGGCGGTTGTCCGCACCGAGGATTTGGACGATGCCGAGCGGCGGGTGATCAAGGCCGGTGGCGTCGTGACCCGCGCCCAGTTCGACTTTCCCGGCGGGGCGGCGGTTCCATTTCCGCGAACCAGGTGGGAATGAACTGGCCGTCTATGTGGCGCGGCCGGAATAGAGCCCGTGGCCGGCCCTAGTTTGACTGAGCGACTGACACGGGCGCGGGCTCGCGAGCCATCAGATCGTTGATCTGGGCGATGGTCTGGTCGAATTCGTCGCGATACTGCGCGGCAAGAACGTTGTCCTTGGGCAGCTTGACGCTGAGCGGGTCGACCAGATTGCCGTTGATCTTGATTTCGAAATGCAGATGCGGGCCGGTCGATTGGCCGGTCGAGCCGACATAGCCGACGACCTGGCCCTGCCGTACGCGGGAGCCCACACCAAGGCCTTCGGCAAATCGGGACATGTGGCCATAGGCCGTTTCATAGCCATTGACGTGTTGGATCTCGACCTTGTTGCCGTAGCCAGACTGCCACTTGTAATAGCTGATCACGCCATCCCCCGAGGCATAGATCGGGGTGCCGGTGCGTGCGGCCAGGTCGACGCCGGTGTGAAGCCGGCGCGTTTTGAAGATGGGATGGATGCGATAGCCAAAGCGCGAGCGCAGCGTGCCACCGCCTTCAAGCGGACGTCGGTTGAGGAAGCGCTTTCCGGTTTCCCCATCGGGATCGTAGAAGTCGACCACGCCATCATCGGTGGTGAACCGATAGAGCTGGCGGGTGGTGCCGGACAGCGTCAGCCCCACATAGAGCAATTCTTCTTCTGTACCGTCACCGGTATCCCCGGTTTCGAGGATTTCGATGGTGTCGCCCGCCGCAACGCGTTTGGTCATATCGATATCATAGGCGAACATGGCGATGATGCGTTCGATCGTAGCATCGTCCAGATCGTGTTTGCGCCCGGTCTCCCAGATGGAGCGATAGATGCTGGGCAAGTTGCCGACATTGATCTGTTCGACATCTTCAGCCGGGAAATCCACCCAGTCAGGCTGCAGGCCAACGACATATTGTCCGTTGTCGCTCAGCGCCACGGTGGCGATGTGCCGATCTCCCGGCGCGCCTTCGGGCCGGTAGATCGACATGCGATAGGGCACAAGGCTGCTGGCGCCACTGCTATGCGGCCCATAGAGAATGCGCAACCGAATGCCGGCCGGCAGTCCCGCCGCAGGCATCAGATTGGCCAGCGTGCGCTCGATCATGCCGACCTGAGCCCGCGTAAAGCCATTGCGGACCAGGGTATCGGACAGAGGGCCGATTTCGCGTACCGTCAGAAAGCGCTCGGTGCGTCCCAGCGTCTCGCCAGACGCCAATGTCGTCTTGGGGACGACCGTAACGTTCTCGGCGACCCCGGCCACGGCATTGGCTTGCGATGCTGCCAGGTCCTTCAGGGTCGGGGCCAGAGCGGCATAGGCCAGAGCCGGCCCGCCGCCATCGATAGTAAAGGGCGCTCCGACCATGGCGCGCACAAAGTCGGCGGCGCCCTGGTCCGAAATCGTGCGGCTCGGAACGAAGCCGTCTGGCATGGCTGACTGATTGACGGCGACCTCGCCATCGACGTCGGTGCCATAGACATCGGTGGCAATGTCGAGCGCCGCGCTGGTCAGCGGCTGGGCCTTGTTGAGTATACCAACCGGATCATAGCTGGGCACATCCGCCGAGAGCGAGGTGGCAGTGGTGGCCAGGGTCGCACTGATGCGGACAAAAGGCTGATTGCGGATGATCTCGCGGCCGTCAACGATCTGGCGGGTGGCAGCCTCGATGATTTCACGGTCCGAGCGGGTGGCCGCCACGGGACGGAGACGCGAGGTCTTGGAGGTCAGATCGGTCGCCAATGGCTGCTCGACCCGCGGGGCCGCGAGATTGAGTGCAGCATAGGCAGTCGAGAAAGTGTCCTGCCCCTGAAAGGAGACATAGAGAGCGGCGCCCATCAACAGGACACTGGTCAGGCCCGTCAGCACAGTGCCGCTGAGCCATGCGAAGCTGAGCTCGCGTCCCTGCGGGATTTCGCCATCGGTGGACTGGGCGGTCAGCGCCGGACCGTCTTCATAGCCGGTCGCCTGCAGCATGGCCGCATGGCGTCGTCTCTGCGTCGCGTTCAACGCTCCATCCTTCATTAGGGTGGTGGTACTGGTTTCCCTTGCCGGATAAGCCGACATGGACGCCAAGGCGCCGCGCGTAAATCTAGAGTCACGCGCGCACGTTAGCAATGGTTATGCCCTATCACCGAAAAATGCGGCAAAACTGGGGGGCAAGGCCAGTCCCGGCCTGGGCTTGAAATTGGTGGGAGCGGCTCCCATTTTGCATCGGTCGCCGGAAAGGCCGGAAATCACTGGCGGTTTGGTCGAGTTTTCCACATTTGGTCGCGCGGTTCCGGCAGGAAAATGTCAGTTTTGTCATTTGGGGGCTTCCCAAGCGCAAAACCGATCCCTATAACCCGCCCATCGCTGAAGAGCGCGGCGCCAGACGGCGGCGGGCACGGAAGCAAGCCTCTGAAATCAAAAGTAATTTCGGTTTCAGGTTTCGAGTTTCGGCTTCTGACGAAAAACGAAAATAGGTTGTTGACAGACCAAGGCGTCTCGACTACAACCCGCCAGCGCTGACGACGCGAGCACTTGTTGCTCCCACAGTTCGGCGCAATCTGACAGGGCAGACGATCTGCCGGGCAACCGGAGCTGAGATCGTGTTCTCTGAAGGAATTCAGGAAGCAGTGCTTCCATCCGACGTATCAGCCGGTGACGGCGATGGGTCAGCTCTTTGACATTGTGAAGAATTGAAGAAAGAGAAACGTGGACGGCGAGGTTCTTGCGAACTGGTCGGGAAGCAATTCCTGATTGGTTGTAAAAGACTTCGATGGGTGCACGTT
>NZ_WQRF01000030.1 GCF_009758415.1 Devosia marina
AATATATAAAAGCCCTTCATTGACGGTACAAAGTCAGTGCAGAATCACTCGCATTATCATCGGCAGATATAACCCGTGTCAGCAATACTTTATCGAGATGTTTAAATTTTTCGTTTTCGCCACCATGGCCACCATCGCCAGAGCCGGAGCACCCGTGGCCTTTGCTGCTGCACCTGCTCATTTGACCTACGCGGCACCTGCAGCTCACCTGGCGTACGCAGCACCACCAACCCCAATCGCGTATGCAGCCCCGGCACCAGTGGCCAAGGCTGTCGCCGTTGCAGACGCTGATTACGACCCCAACCCCCAATACTCGTACAGTTATAACGTCGAAGATGCTTTGACTGGTGACAGCAAGAATCAATTTGAGACACGTAACGGAGATTCCGTCCAGGGTAGTTACTCTCTCACTGAACCCGATGGCACGAGAAGGATCGTGGAATATACCGCTGACTCAGTTAATGGATTTAATGCTGTTGTACACAAGGAGCCTTTGGCCAAGGCGGTTGCAGTGGCTCCAGTTGCCTATGCAGCTCAACCAACTCCAGTTGCTTATGCAGCCCATCCAACACCTGTTGCATATGCAGCCCATCCATCTCCTGTTGCGTATGCAGCCCATTCTGCACCGGTCGCTTATGCAACCCATCCTGCGCCAGTAGCTTATGCAACCCATCCTGCGCCAGTAGCTTATGCAACACACTCTGCGCCAGTAGCTTACGCAGCCCACCCAACACCCTTCGCCTACACTGCAGGAGCCCAATACGCGACCGGGGCTATAACCTCCCAGTCCAGCAACATCCACCGTAGTTTCGGTAATTTGGGACAAGTATCGACCTACACGAAGACCATAGACACCCCCTTCTCTAGTGTGAGCAAGGCTGACGTGCGCGTATCGAACCCGGGTGTTAAATATGCCGCTGCTGCAACCCCAGTAGCTTATGCAGCCCCAGCTGTCCACGCCGCCCCTGGACCACTATTAGGGGTTGCCTATTCTTCTGCTCCCGCCGTCGCCCATGTCAGTTATGCTGCCAATATTGGTAGTTACGAATGGTAAAAGGGGATGACTAATGTTTTCAACTTTTTACAACCCCCTTTTAATAAAAATAATAATATTTAAGGGGCTGTAGTAATAAGTTATTGCTGCTGACTGAAATTTTTGTTTAAACTTTATTTATTTGTTATTACGATTATTCTTCTTCGGCAACTTGGCAAATTTGTTGTATAGGTAAATAAATTGAATGAAAT
>NZ_WQRF01000031.1 GCF_009758415.1 Devosia marina
AGAGAAGCCAAGATAGATCCACCGATCCATACGGAGTATTTCCTTTCTGGGGGTGCGATGATCTTGATCTTGATGGTGGATGGAGCAAGAGCGGTGATTTCCTTTTGCATACGGTCAGCAATACCAGGGTACATGGTGGTACCACCAGAGAGTACAGTGTTGGCATACAAGTCCTTACGGATATCAACGTCGCACTTCATGATGGAGTTGTAGACGGTTTCGTGGATACCGCAAGATTCCATACCCAAGAAGGAAGGTTGGAAGAGAGCTTCAGGACAACGGAACCTTTCGTTACCAATGGTAATGACCTGTCCATCAGGCAATTCGTAGCTCTTCTCCAGAGATGTGGATGCAGCGGCGGTGGCCATTTCTTGTTCGAAGTCCAAAGCAACATAGCAAAGTTTTTCCTTGATGTCCCTAACGATTTCTCTTTCAGCGGTGGTTGTGAACGAGTAACCTCTTTCGGTCAAGATTTTCATCAAGTAATCGGTCAAGTCACGACCAGCCAAGTCCAAACGGAGGATGGCATGGGGTAAAGCGTAACCTTCATAGATGGGTACTGTGTGGGATACACCATCTCCAGAGTCCAAGACGATACCGGTGGTACGACCGGAAGCGTAAAGGGAAAGTACGGCCTGGATGGCGACGTACATGGCTGGGGTGTTGAAGGTTTCAAACATAATTTGGGTCATCTTTTCACGATTGGCCTTGGGGTTAAGAGGAGCTTCGGTCAAGAGGACGGGGTGTTCCTCAGGTGCAACACGCAATTCGTTGTAGAAGGTGTGATGCCAGATCTTTTCCATGTCATCCCAGTTGGTAATGATACCGTGTTCAATGGGATATTTCAGGGTGAGGATACCTCTTTTGCTCTGGGCTTCATCACCTACGTACGAGTCTTTTTGACCCATACCGACCATCACACCCTGATGCCTGGGGCGACCTACGATCGAGGGGAAGACGGCCCTTGGGGCATCGTCTCCAGCGAAACCGGCTTTGCACATACCGGATCCATTGTCTACGACCAACGCAGCAACATCATCGTCACACATGGCTGATAGTGTGTTTTTTTACTCGTTCGAATGAAATAAAGGGACTGCTAACGCTAACGCACTGCGAGTGCCGGC
>NZ_WQRF01000032.1 GCF_009758415.1 Devosia marina
TTATTTCTGAGATAGAAAAATTTATAAAAAAGTATAAATAATTAACACCGGTAAAAGTAGCTAGTGCTGTATGAAACAAAGAAAAAGTATTTACAAAAAAATAACAGTCGTGTTTAGAAGTGATGTCCAAAACTGTGTCCACCAAATCCACCTTCAAATCCACCGTGGTGTTCCTTAATCAGAATTGGTACTTTCTTTTCAATATAAACTGGTACCTTTACTGGTACTGGAACTTCCTTGTGAACTGGGTAGGGAACTGGCTTGGGCACATGAATAGGTACTTTGACGAGGAAAGGAATCTTGATAGGTACCTTGACTGGGTAAGGCACATGTTTTTCCACAGGATATGGAATGTGCTTCTCTACAGGTACTGGATAAGGTTTTGGCACTAATACGGGATAAGGTTTTTCAACTGGTACTGCAACCTTGACTGGAACTGGTACTGGGACCTTCTTCTCAATAGGTACAGGTACTGGGTGAGGTACTGGATAAGGTACTTCTTTGGTGATGGTTATGGACTTGATATGACCATGTTCGCCACCTCCAAGCTTGAACTGATTGTTTATAGTTATTTTCTATTAAAGCATGATGTGCTCAAGTTACCGTGATCCCTGATCTAAGTAGGATTAAAGTATTTAGTAAAGGAATTTGTAACGGGTTAAATGGTATAATACCTTTAGGAGGTCAGATTATCCCAATTTCTACTGCAGGACTTAATCTTCTATGGAAAAATCCTCAGAAAAAAGAGATAAAAAAGAAAATTTCTGAAATAATAAATAAGATTATACCTCATCGTAAACCAATTGTTACTCTTATAGTATGTAATCCTTGGAAAGTACCTTCTCGAGTAATATCTCGTCATCATTGATATATAATTATTAAGGTGATAAGTATTCCCACTAATAATAAATTTCTTTGTTGTTGATGAAACCATTTAATTAATCCTGATATTAAAGTTATTGCCCCTAAAGCCCCATAAAGAGGCCACGGGCTATTAGTGGTTCATCTGTTCTCAGTTTCGGCAGCGCTTTTCTCGGTTTCTCGCGCTTGTCACAGC
>NZ_WQRF01000033.1 GCF_009758415.1 Devosia marina
GTGGCATATTCCCGAATTGAAGGTGACAAGATACTGTGTGCAGCTTATTCCCACGAATTACCTCGTTATGGAATTAAAGTGGGCCTTACAAATTATGCTGCAGCATACTGTACTGGTTTATTATTGGCCCGAAGATTGTTGAAACAATTGGATCTTGATAAGATCTATGAGGGAACTACAGATGTTAATGGGGACGAATACAATGTAGAAGATGTCGATAGTGGTCCAGGAGCCTTTAGGTGCTACTTGGACGTTGGTTTGCATAGGACAACGACAGGAGCTCGTATTTTCGGAGCCATGAAGGGTGCCGTTGATGGAGGACTTAACATTCCTCACTCTGTTAACCGTTTTCCAGGATTTGACAATGAAAGTAAATCTTTAAAAGCTGATGTACACAGGAGCCACATATTTGCTTTCAGTTCATCAAGCCTCAAGGCTTAGTATGGGGCTCCGTATGAGCCGGATGGTATCCTTGGAGCTCCGTAGCTTCCGCTGGGTGCTGAGGCGTATGAAGTTTGTTCGTATTGAGCCACCTGGATGGCCTGTTTGATACCTTCGAGATCAACGCCGACAACGCGAGCAGAGTAACCAGGAACTCCGTAAGAGGAGGATGGTGCTCCGTATGAAGAGGATGGAGCTCCGTACGAGGACGAGGGAGCACCGTACGACGAGGAGGGGGCGCTGTAACCGCCGCCACCACCACCACCTCCAAGGGACGATGAAGATTGTTCTTCTTTCAATAGAATTTGACGGACTTGTTCCAAAAGGGCGGAATCAACTTGGGCACCTTCGGATGTTTGGTAGCCCGACGAGACCGCTTGGTATCCGCCTCCGCCACCCAGAAGACCGCCACCTCCGGAAAATCCGCCGCCTCCTGAGTAACCGCCACCGCCAGAGTATCCGCCGCCACCTCCGCTGGGTCTGCTGTAGGAGTATCCAGAGGGTGGTTCGGCTACTACGGCCATGGCCATGGCGAAGGCCATACACACGGTGTATGTGTTCATGATGCTTGATGTAATGACAAGTGG
>NZ_WQRF01000003.1 GCF_009758415.1 Devosia marina
CCATGGGGAGTTCCTCTCGTTGAAAGAAACTCCATGGTCCAACTGCGACCTCAGCCGCTCAAAGACCTAAACGATCACGCTGAACTGACCGCGCGCACCCTCCCGCGAAGCGGGTTCGTGCATGGGGTCGACATCTGCCATCCAACTCGTCTCGCATTACCCCCACCCGGCCTCCCCCTGATAGGGGGAGGAGAAGAGGTGTATCGCTAAAACCAATTCAAACGGGATCGGTCCCTCCCCCTATCAGGGGCTTCGCGCAGTGCCGCAGGCCAAATTGCGCCGGTGACGCGATTTGTGGGAAGAAGGCCATGAGCGCTGTGCGCGAATGGCAAGTTAGGTGGGGGTATCCCCCCATAAAAAAATCAACTCAAAAGTAATCCCCGCAGCCAAATCCTCCCTTATCCTCCCCCCATCTCTCCCGCGATGGGCGGACTGCAGCGAACAGTTGCGGGAGGAGCCGGTGAGACTGGATTCGCTCCAGATCTCGCCTGCCGGTCGGGCCACCTTGCGACGAGCGATCAATAGGGGCCGCGACGGCAGGAGAAACCCGGCGTCCCGAGGCGGCGACGTCTCTATTTATCTAAGTCTACTGAGACGCACGCGCCTCGGGATACGTCCATTGCAAAACCGGAGGCCCAGCGGCCGACCGGCTTCAAGCCATGCCTGCCGGGCAGATCGCACCAGCGGCACAATATAAGCGAACAAGGTCCGGATAGCGGGAGCATTTCATCCTGAGCGCCACACTCCCACCACGCGCGCAAATCACCTATATGTGGCATCAAAGCCAGCGAGTTGCCCGTGACCGAATTCTTCCGCATAGAGCGCCCCACCTTCGACCCGGCCAGTGGCGAGGCCGTTTTTGCCTACAGGCTGAACGATCTCGCCTTCACCGAAAAGCTGGTTCTGCCCGCTGGCGCCAGCGAGAGCGCCGCCGCCTCGCCCGCGTTCGAAAAGCTGCTTGGCCTCACCGCAATCGTGCTCGGCGTCTCTTACTTCAAGCTGCGCGCGCCCTTCGCCATCCAGGCACCCGGTATTGCGCTGACTGCCGCCGAGCGCGCCTTCGTCATCGATGTCTATGAAAATGGCCTGGGCGAATTCTACGCCCGCAATGAACTCGCCCGTTTCGGCAAGCTGGAGCTGACCGCGCCGCATGACCCAGCAGAGCGCAAGCCCGCCCCAGACCTGCCCAGCCGCACCTTGCTGCCCATTGGCGGGGGCAAGGATTCCCTGGTCAGCGTTGATCTGCTGACCCATACCAATGAGGCCTTCACACCCTTTGCGGTCAACCCCAAGGGGCCGATCCTTACTTCGGTCGAGGCCATCGGCACACCGCCGCTTTATGTCTTCCGCACGCTCGACCCGGAAATGATCCGCCTCGGGCAGGAGACCGGCTACTACAACGGCCACGTGCCCTCCACCGCCATCAATTCGATGATCGCGTCCCTCTGTGCCCTGCTCTTCGGCTACGATCAGATCGTGCTCTCCAACGAGCGCTCCGCCAGCGAGGGCAATGTCATGTTCGACGGGCGCGAGACCAATCATCAATATTCCAAGTCTCTCGGCTTCGAACTGCTGATTGCCGACACTCTTGCCAATGCCACGGGCGGCGCGTTGAAATATTTCTCATTGCTACGCCCCTATTCAGAAGCACGCATCGCTTCGCTCTTCACCAAGGAGCACAAATTCGATGCCGTGTTTTCCAGCTGCAATCGCAATTTCCGCCTCAATGGCAATGACGGCCCGCTCTGGTGCGGCGAATGCCCCAAATGCCACTTCGTCTTCCTGATCTTCGCGCCCTTCATGGCCAAGGACCGGATGCTGCGGATATTCGGCCGCAACCTGCTCAACGATCCGGCCAATGAGCAATCCTTCCGCGAGCTGGCGGGCCTGACTGGCCAGAAGCCCTGGGAATGCGTTGGCGAAATCCTCGAGGCCGCGGCCTGCTTCTACACCCTAACCCGTCATGCAGACTGGCATGAGGACGCCATTGTGCGCGCCATCAAGGCGGATCTGTTTGCCCAATATGGCGAGGAAAAGCTGCAGCGCGCCATGGCCGAATGCCTCACCGACAGCCATGACCACCATATTCCCCCGGCGCTCGCCGCCAAGGTGGCCGCCTATGCGGTTTGACGAACCTGTCCTGCTCTACGGCGCCGGGCGCGAAGCGCTGTCCTCTCGGGCTTTTCTCAAGGCGCGGCAGCCAGGCCTCAAGGTTTATGTCACTGTCGATAGCGGCACCGCCGACATCCCTGATACCGAGCTGATTGCCGCCACGGACCTGCCCGCCGCCATCGCCGCGCGCCGCTTTGGCCTCATCATCAAGAGCCCCGGCGTTTCGCGCTACAAGCCCATCTTCGAAACGGCACGGAACGCGGCCATTCCGGTCACCTCGAATCTCAATCTCTGGGGCGCCAGTTTCCGGCATGACCGCACCGTCATTGCCATCACCGGCACCAAGGGCAAGTCGACCACCGCTACGCTCACCCATCTCATGCTCACCCGCTCGGGCATCGATGCGGGCCTAGCGGGCAATGTGGGCCTGGCTCCTCTCGAAATCGCCGACAAACATGCCGTCGTGGTCTTCGAACTCTCCAGCTACCAGACCGCGGACATGAATTTCTTGCCCGACGTCGCGGCACTGACCAACCTCTATCCCGAACATGTCGACTGGCATGGCTCGGTCGAGCGCTATTACGCCGACAAGCTCCATCTGATCGATCGCGATGGCGGCTTTGCCGTGGCGCTGGGCACCGCCGCAAAGGGCAATGCCCTTGTAGCGCGCGCCGTGCGCGATCACCGCCGCCTGCTACCCGACCTCACTGCCGAGGTGAGCATCGCGGTCGAAAATGCCGTGGCCCGCTCGCGCCTCCGTGGCGCGCACAATCTCGACAATGCCCTGCTCGCCGCACAGATCACCCTGGGTGTTGGCGGCTCGCTTGATGGTATCATGCAGGGCATCGCCGCGTTCCGCCCCCTGCCCCATCGCCTTGAAGAGCACCGCATTGGCGATCATGTCGTCGTCAACGACTCCATCTCTACTACCCCCGAGGCGACCAAGGCGGCCCTCGCGGCCTATCCCGGCCACCGCATCGCTCTGATTGCCGGTGGGCACGAGCGGGAACAGGACTATACTGAGCTGGCCGGCCTATTGGCCTCCCGCGGCGTGACGACCCTTGTCACCCTGCCGGTCACCGGTTCGCGCCTGGCCCAGGCCACCCGCGCCGTCAGCTCCGACATTCTGGTCATCGAGTCGCCAGACCTCGATCACGCGATCAGCACGCTTTCCGCGCAGAGAACGCGATTTGACACGCTGATCCTCTCGCCCGGCGCGCCCTCCTACAATCAGTTCAAGAATTTCGAGGAACGCGGCGCCCATTTCGTCCAATTGTGCCGCGCCCGGCTGGTCCATGCCGACTCACGTGGCGACTGGCGCCCGCGTCAATAGGGGGAGCCCAGCGAGCTTTCCGGAACCCCGGCCTGCCGGAGGCCCGTCGCGATCCGCTCGATCAGCGCAAGATCGGTGGCCCGCTCCCGCATCCGCGACAGGATCCCGGCCTGCCGGAACGACGGCACTTCGAGAACCCGCGGCAATTGCCGGTCGACCAGGCCCGCATCGCCTGTCCCCTGCGCCGCCAGCAGTGCGAGAATGCTCCCCAGCTCCACATCGCTGCTTGCACATCGTTCGGCATAGGATAACGCCCGGCGATATTCGGCCTCGTACAGCGCCGCCATTGAAGGCACGCAGTAGTACCAATCCGGAATTTGCGTCTGCGGCACCGACGATATGGCTCGCTGGGCCGCCCGAGTTGCCGCGTCCAGTCGCCCGATCAGCGCCAAATGTCGCGCATGGGCCGCCATTGCATCGATATTGGACGGGTTGATCTGCAGAGCCGTGCCATAGGACGATTCTGCAATATCGTGCAGGCCCAGCATCTCGTCGAGCCGCGCCCGCTGCTCCCAGACAAAGCTGCTGGTCGGATCAGCCAGCACCGCCCGGTCCATCAGTTCATCGGCTTCGGCCAGCCGGTCATCCAGTGTCAGCAGGGCATTGTCACCTTCGCCCACGCCCTCGGCAATCAGGCTGGCCAACCCGGCGATCACATTGCCATTGTCGCGCTCACTCTCCGGCAACCCCGAAACACAGGAACGAACCCGTTCAGCCAGCCCAACCGATCCCGTGGTGCGGTACATGCTGAACAGCACGCCGCACAGATAGAAATTCTCCCGCCCCTCGATACTGCCTTGGCTCAGCAATTCCCTGGCCCGGTCATGCAGCGGTCCACGCGTTCCACCCAGCAGCAGGATCAACTCCCGCGAGATCGCATCAACACCACCCCTGCGCGTCAATTGATCGCGCGGAACCGACATCGACCAGTTCCAGACTATCGAGTTTGTCGCCACCTCGATCAGAATCGCCCCCACCTGGTAGTTCTGCGGCGAGAGGGGATCGCCACGCACAATTCCGGTCAGCGAGAAGTCCGCCGTACCCTCTCCACCAGACCGGCTGCCCAGAGAACCATCCACGATCAGCAAGGACTCGAAATCTGTCACCAACTCGACGGCGAGAGCTGAAATGGCCGGAGTGATGCTGCTATCCCCGGTCAGGTTCTGAAACTCCATGACCCTCAGGCGCGGCGGCTGCAGGGCACCACTTGCCACGACTGTCTGCTCGCGCCGCGTGTCGACAGTGGAGAGGGAATAGGCGAGCGCCGCTGCGCCAACGGCCAGCACCAGGAGGACAAACCATGACACTGTGACATGCCCGCGCGGTGCCGGCGCCTTGGCTGCTTGGGTGAGATCTTCTTCTCCCGCCACCGCTGTCGAGCTCGCATCGGGAGCCTCAGTCGCAGCCTCGAACGAAATCGCCCTCTCTGCCGTGACAAATTCGGGGACATAGCGCCCAATCGGCAATTGAATCTGAATCTCGTCATCGGCCCCAGGGCCGCGATAGTACTGGTCGAGCAAGGATCGCAGCCGTCTGGCCTGCACACGGACGATCGGGTCTGCCTGCGGGTCGAAGTCGGACGGGCGGCCAAAAACATCAACGGCGATGGCATAAGCCTTGATCGATTGCCCTTCGCCGGCCAGTTGCCGTTCAACGATATATGACAGGAATCGGGCCAGTTGTGGCGAACGCGCAATCTCGGGCCAGTCAAGTAAGCGGGCCAGCGCCCGATTTACCCCCTGCCGGTCCGGATTCTCCGCCACACACAAAACCTCCAGTGCTACCTTCGTTATTGTGACGCGCTTTACATGTAAAACACAAGGGCGGCTTACCCCTGTTTTACCCGATTTTGCCTCCCGGACTTGGCCGACATCAAGCATACGCCCCTCCGTCGACGTCACTATCTCGACATGTTTACCAGGCGGTCAGGCCCCGCCAGACCAGTTCTACAAATCGAATACACCACCTGCCCGAGTTCCTCAGCGGCCCTCGGACAGCGTTGGCGCTTTGTTGCGTAACACCCACTTTGCGGCGGGGAAGAGGTGACCTTTGAACGTTGTAACCGACGATATGCCCTTCATCGCGTTGGTTGATGATGACGGCCATTCCGCGCATTTGCTGACCCGTATGCTGACGGCAAACGGGTCTCCGCAGGTCATACATGTCGACTCGTCCGAGGCGGGAGAAGCGTTCCTCCTCGAGTGCCTTTCCGACATTGAACGCGAATGGCCGGGCTTGGTGATCGTGGATCTCAAGGCCCATAGCGGGGCAAATCTGGAGTTTGTCACCCGCCACCAGGCTCTGCTGCGGCAAAAGGGCATTCCCCTTGCCGTGATGATGCAGACCACCGACCGGGCCGACCGTCAGGCGATGCAGGATGCAGGCGCCGCGGTAGTGTTTTTCCGGCAAGCCGAACTCGAAGCCTATCGGCGCGAGGCGGCGGCCATTGTCAGTTTCTGGGCGCGCAATCAGCGCCTGGATGCGGTTGGCATGTAACTCCTGCGTCCACAGGTTGCATGCCTTTAGGCGGAGAGTGATGCTGCGCGCAGGTCCCCGGACCGGCATGCATTCCCAAGTATCCTCTCCGCCGACCTCAAAGGTTGGCGGTCTGCACCACTGCCAACCCTCACGCGCGGTCCCTGCCTTTTGTGGACCCGACGCCTGGGCGCGGATGTGACACCTCCCGGTCACATCCGCACGGGGGGAGAAGCAAATTGCCGGAGACGCATGTCCCTCAGCGTCAGAAGGCACGCCTGTTGCTTCTCCCCGCGCCCCTCTTCAGGTTCAGTCCGACTTGGGTTCGTCGCCCCGCACGATGTGATGCGCGAAGGCGCGCAGTGCGGCCATGACGATGACGGCCAAAAGGGCCACCCCAGCCGCGATCAGGTAGTATCCCAGCGAGGTTGCGACCCCTACCGCCCCGGCCAGCCACATGCCGGCCCCGGTCGTGAGCCCCTGCACTCCGGCGCCACTCCGAAAAATGGCGCCTGCCCCGAGGAAAGCGATGCCGGCCGTCACCGCTTCGACGGCGCGGATCGGATCGGGATTGGTCTGGCTGGCGCCTTGTATGGTGTGGAATATCTCGAAGGCCAGAATGGTGAAGAGGGCCGCCGCCACGGACACCAAGATGTGCGTTCGCAGTCCCGCCTCTGCAGTATTAACCTCCCGCTCAAAGCCGATGAGCGCTCCAAGAATGGCTGCAATGGCCAAGCGGATCGCCATGATATGGGCGGGAAGATGGCTGTCCACCCAACCAATTGAATTACCGACATCCATGAGACCCTGTCCGGACTTGTAACGCTTGTGTCACAACACCTTGGGCCTGCGGCGGTTCCCAGGCGAAAGCGTGGAAACTATGACGCCGTTCTAGCTGGCCGGGGTCGGCGCCGGCTGCATCATGCCCAGTACCAGGTAGACAATGGCAAATAGCACCACGATTCCGATTAGCGAGACGACCAGCACGCGCAGGTTCATCTTGCGGGGGTTGGCCTGGCGCACTTCGGTGGTGTTCTTGTCCGGATCATAGGTTTCCATGTGACGCTCCTATTATTGTTCGATCAAGACCAACGAACGCCGGGCAATGCGGTTCCTTATTCTGTCTTCACAGGGACTTGACGGCGCCTGCCGTGAGGCCGACTTTTCGGCATGAACAATAACGAGAACAATTCCATGACCAGTGCCGCCCTGCTCACCCATATGATCTTGGCCGGACAGGGGAAGGCGCCGGCGGACCTGGTCATCCGCAATATCGGCCTGCTCGACGTCATCACCGGAGCGGTAGCTACCACCGATATTGCCATTGTCGCCGACCGCATCGTGGGCACCCATGCATCCTACGAGGGCGCGCAAGTCATCGACGGCACCGGCCGGTTTGCCGTACCAGGCTTTATCGATACCCATCTGCACATCGAATCCTCGCTTGTGACGCCGCTGGAATTCGACCGCTGCGTACTGCCCCATGGCGTGACCACTGTGTTGTGCGACCCGCATGAAATCGCCAATGTGCTGGGCGCCGAGGGCATTCGCTATTTTCTCGACAGCGCCGAGCGCACCGTCATGGATGTACGCGTCAATCTCTCGTCATGCGTGCCGGCGACCCCGTTCGAAACAGCGGGCGCACAGCTCGAAATCGACGACCTCCTGCCCTTCCGCAGCCACCCTAAGGTCGTCGGCCTGGCCGAGATGATGAATTTCCCCGGCGTGCTGAACGCCGATCCGGGCATCATCGCCAAGCTTGTCGCCTTTCAGGACGGTCATATCGATGGTCACGCCCCGCTGGTGATGGGCGAAGCGCTTAATGGCTATCTGGCTGCCGGCATCCGCACCGACCACGAGGCCACCAGCGCCGCTGAAGCGCGCGAAAAACTCGCCAAAGGCATGGCCATCCTTATCCGCGAAGGCTCGGTGTCGAAGGACCTTAACGCCCTGGCCGAAATCCTTGACGAAAACAGCTCAAGCTTCGTGGCCCTGTGCACCGATGACCGCAATCCGCTCGATATTGCCGAAGAAGGCCATCTGGACAGCTCGATTCGTCGCCTCATCGCCATGGGCCGGCCACTGCACCATGTCTATCGCGCCGCCAGCCAATCCGCCGCCCGCATTTTCGGGCTGAAGGATCGCGGCCTTGTCGCACCCGGCTGGCGGGCCGATATTGCCATTCTTGATAGCCTTGAAGACTGCCGCGTCTCCGATGTCATCGCGGCCGGCCGCCTGGTGACGCCCGAATTGTTCGAGAGACGGGGTGATGTCGCTCCGGTCGGGATCCACTCCGTCAAGGCAAAGCAGGTCACGTCCGACGCCTTCATCACCGAACCCAGGCCGGGCCAGAACCGTGTGCCAGTCATTGGCGTTCGTCCGGGTCTGATCCTGACCTTCCGGGAAGAAGCCAGCCTCGCTTCGACCGATCAGGGACTACAGCCCGATGTCGATGCCGATGTGATCAAGGTTGCCGTCATCGAGCGCCACGGCAAGAACGGCAATATTGGCCGCTCCTTCGTTACCGGCTTTGGCCTGAAGCGCGGCGCCATTGCCTCCTCTGTCGGGCACGACAGCCACAACATCACGGTGGTCGGCGCCACCGATGCCGACATGGCCATTGCGGTCAACCGGCTGATCGAACTGGGGGGAGGCTTCGTCGTCTCGGACGGCGGCAAGGTGACGGCGGAACTGGCACTGCCCATTGCCGGCCTGATGAGCCTCAAGAGCTTCGAGGAAGTTGCTGAAGATTTGCACCACCTGCGCGACGCCGCCAAGGCGCTCGACTGCGTGCTGCCCGAACCTTTCCTGCAGGTGGCTTTTCTCGCCCTACCAGTGATCCCGCATCTTAAAATGACCGATAGAGGCCTTTTCGACGTCGACAAATTCGACTTCGTGAGTTGAGGCAATGAGCCTCTCATCTCTCTACCTGGCTTGGGTGGAAGACTTGCCGCCGCGCCTCAATGGGGTGCGCCGGCGTCGCGGTCTTTCCCTTGCCATGGATGACGGGGTGATCCTCAAGACCGACCACTACGCCCCGGACACGCCGGGGCCGCATCCGACCATCCTGATGCGACTGCCCTACGGCCGGCGCGGCTTTGGCGGCATTGCCGAAGCCTATGCCGAACGCGGCTTTCATGTCGTCATCCAGGCCTGCCGTGGCACCGAAAAATCGGGGGGTGATTTCGATCCATTTGCCAATGAGCGCGCCGACGGTCTGGCCACACTCAAATGGATCAGGCAACAGGACTGGTTTGACGGCTGTATCGGGCTCACCGGTCCAAGCTATCTGGGCTATGCGCAATGGGCGATCAGCGATGCCCTGCCCCCAACCGCCGCAATGGCCACCAAGGTAACAACGGCAAACTTTCGTCCCGTTGTCTTTCCATCCGGCGCCTTTCATCTCAATCTCTGGCTGAGTTGGCTTCAGGTCATTGAAGGTCTGCGCAACAAGCCGCTGACCACCGCCGCGCGCATGTTTTCGGGCGACATCGAGCGCCGTACCGAAAAGGCAGCCGCCGCTTTGCCTTTGATCGACGCTGACAAGATGGCCGTCCGCCACAAGGTCGCGTTCTGGCGTCACTGGTTTGACCATGCCATCGGCAACGACGCCTTCTGGGCCGAGTTGGATCACCGCCACCGTCTGACCGAAAAGACCCCACCGGTGCACTTCATTTCGGGCTGGTACGATTTCATGCTCGACCCGCTGCTGGCCGACTATCAGAAGTTGGTTTCCCTCGGCCACAAACCCTATCTGACCATTGGAACCTGGTTCCACGTAGCCGAGGAACTGCAACGCGACAATCTGCGCGAAACTCTGACCTGGATGCGAGCATGGTTGATGGGCGACAAATCCGGTCTGCGGCAACGGCCGGTCCGAATACACATATCGGGGCTGGAAGAATGGCATGAATTCGATGCCTATCCGCCGGGTCCATCCCAACCCTCCAACTGGCATATCTCAGCCGAAGGAAAGCTCAGTCAGACCGGCCAACGCGCCAAGGGTATGGACCGCTATCACTACGACCCCGCAGACCCGACGCCCAATCTGGGCGGCGCGATCTTTGCCTTTACCGGCGCCGGAGCCGTCGACAACACTCCCCTTGAGGCCCGCCCCGACGTTCTGACCTATACCAGCCGCGTTCTGACTAGCGGTCTGTCTATCATCGGCCAGTGCACCGTCACGCTCGAAGCCCACGCACGCGTGCCGCATACCGACGTCTTCGTTCGGCTCAACGACGTTGACCCGAACGGCATCTCCAGAAACATCTGTGACGGTTTCGTCCGGGTAACGCCAGACACCCCAAGGCAATCAGATGGGAGCTGGCGCCTGACCATCCCCCTGCATGCCACTGCGCACAGTTTCCGCTCCGGTCACTGCCTGCGCCTGCTCATCGCCTCAGGAGCGCATCCGCGCTATGCCCGCAATCTGGGCACCGATGAGCCAATCAACACGGCAACCACCATGGTCGCCAATGACATTGATATTGTCCGATCCTCGCTCAATATCACTTTGCCAACCTATCATCTGGAGTGAGGCTGAAGCCGCGATCAGCCTCGCCCTTAAGCTCCTGAATAATAAGAGAGAATCCCCCTTCAGAGCTCCATCCGGTTGACAAAGCCAAGATTGCCTATTGCAACTTTAGTTATCCTGCATAACAATTAGCACGCAGCTTGATGCTCAACGGAGGAGATGAGATGCGACTGCAATGGAAGAACGCCGTAGCCCTGAGCGCGGTGATGATTGCGACTGGCTGGGCCAGTTCTGCTAGCGCCGGACAACTGGACTGCGCCGAACTCACCACTCATGAATTCGGCATCGACGGGTTGGTGATCGGGTCAGCCAGCGCCGAGCCAGAGGGCGAAGGGTCACCGGTGCCGCACTGCCTCGTGCAGGGACACATTGGCGAGCGCACAGGCGCCGACGGCAACACCTACAGGATCAGCTTCGAATTGCGCCTGCCTGATGAATGGAACGAGCGTTTCGTGCACCAGTTCAACGGCGGCAACGATGGCCGGGTCGTCCCCGCGATGGGGTCGTTGCTCAACGCGGATGACAGCGACAATGCCCTGTCCCGCAATTATGCAGTGGTCTCGAGCGATGCCGGGCACGACGGCTCCGCGCATCCCGACGCCGGCTTCGCCGGCGGCACCAAGTTCGGGTTCGACCCGGAAGCCCGAAGCGACTACGGCTACAGCGCCGTCATGAAGCTCAATCCGGTGGCCACCCAGATCGTGGAAGACTATTACGGAAAAGGGATCGCATACAGTTACGGCGTTGGGACCTCGAATGGTGGTCGCCATGGGCTTGTACAGGCGACGCGCTCTCCCGAGGCCTTCGATGGCATCCTTGCCGGCTACCCCGGCCTGAACCTGCCCAAGGCGGCGGTCCAGCACGCTTGGGACATCCAGAGCTTCAAGGCAGTGTCCGATGATGTGACTCAGGCTTTCAGCAATGACGAGCTCAAGCTGGTTGCAGAGGCCGTGCTGGAGGCCTGCGATGCACTGGACGGACTGGCCGATGGCATTGTCGCTGATAGCCAGGCCTGTCAGCAGACGTTTGACATTTCATCGCTCACTTGCGGCGAAACTTCGAACAACTGCCTCACTTCCACACAGGTAGACGCACTCCGCCGGATTCATGCAGGACCAGTCAATTCGGCAGGGGAAGAACTCTATTCGGAC
This sequence comes from Devosia marina, assembly GCF_009758415.1. Taxonomy (GTDB): domain Bacteria; phylum Pseudomonadota; class Alphaproteobacteria; order Rhizobiales; family Devosiaceae; genus Devosia; species Devosia marina. The sequence goes on from NZ_WQRF01000003.1 coordinate 11,606, forward strand.
TGGGCATGGGACCGCGGCATTGAAGGTCGCGGCTGGACCGCCTGGAAGCTCAATAGCGGATCGGAGCGCATGAACAACCTGCCGCGGATCGCAACTCTGGGGGCTTCGTCGCTGGCCATGGTCTTCTCCAACCCGCCCCAAGACGTCGGGGGCGATCCGGACTCGCTGGTGAGCTTCCTGCTCGATTATGACTTCGATACTGACGTCACCATCGACGCCAGCACCGCCGAGTTTCCCGAAGCGCCCATGGAGTTCATGACCCCGACGGATGTCGAGGATCCCGAGATGGCTGACTTCCGGGAAGCCGGGGGCAAGATGATCGTCTTCCATGGCATGAGCGATCCGGTGTTCTCGGCTCTCGACACGATCGAATGGTACGAAAAGCTCGACGCCAACAATGGCGGCAATGCCAAGGACTTCGTCATGTTCTACACCGTGCCGGGGATGAACCATGGCTTTGGCGGGCCGGCCACCGACAAATTTGCAGCATTCGACGCCCTGGTCGACTGGGTCGAGAATGGCGAACAGCCGGACTACTTGGTTGCCACCACGACGCCTGACAACCCCTATCTGCCCGAGCTTGCCGACGCCACACGCAAGCTCTGCCCTTATCCTGCCATTGCCCGCTATCAGGGCGGCGACGAAATGGACCACGACAGCTTCGTGTGCCAGTAGAAGAAGGGCCCCGCCATCGGCGGGGCCTCACATCTCTATCGGGCGTCGCGCGCCTTCACCTTGCGGCGCGCGGCGTGCAGCAATGGCTCGGTATAGCCGCTGGGTTGATCGGCACCATGCAATGCCAGGTCCAGCGCCGCTTGGAAGGCGACCGACTGGAAGTTCTCGGCCATCGGACGGTAGAGCGGATCACCTGCATTCTGGGCATCCACGACACTGGCCATGCGCTCGAACACCGAGGTCACCTCATCGCGGCTGACCAGGCCATGACGCAGCCAATTGGCCACCGCCTGGCTCGAGATACGACAGGTCGCACGGTCTTCCATCAGCCCGACATCGTTGATGTCCGGAACCTTGGAACAGCCAACCCCCTGCTGCACCCAGCGAACCACATAGCCCAGAATGCCCTGCGCGTTGTTTTCCAGCTCGCGCGTAATTTCCTCGCGGCTCAATGAATAGGGGGCCTGCACCGGCATCGAGAACAGGTCGGACAGCCCCGGCAGCGCCTGATTGTGCCGGCGTTTCTGGGCCTCGAACACGTCCACCTGATGATAGTGCAGCGCATGCAGTGTCGCTGCCGTTGGTGAGGGCACCCAGGCCGTATTGGCGCCGGCATTCGGGTGACCTATCTTGGCGTCCATCATCGCAGCCATGTCGTCCGGTCGCGCCCACATGCCCTTGCCGATCTGTGCCTTGCCGGAGAGCCCGCAGCTAAGGCCGATCAGCACATTACGGTCTTCGTAGGAGTTGATCCACTTTTCGGACTTGATCTCGTCCTTGCGCAGCACCGGGCCCGCTTCCATCGAAGTGTGGATTTCATCACCCGTGCGGTCGAGGAACCCGGTATTGATGAAGAACACGCGTTGCCGCGCTTCATAGATCGCGGCCTTGAGATTGGCCGAGGTCCGCCGCTCCTCATCCATGATGCCGATCTTGATGGTATTGGGCTTCAGGCCCAGGAAGTGTTCTACCGACGCAAAGATCGCGCAGGCGAACGCCACTTCCTCTGGGCCGTGCATCTTGGGTTTGACAACATAGATCGAGCCATTGCGCGAATTGTTACCCTTGTCGTGCATGGCACAAAGAGCGGTGACCGCCGCATCCATCAGCCCCTCGCCCACCGGCTTGCCATCGAGCAGCACGGCGTCCGTGGTCATCAGGTGACCCACATTGCGCACCAGCAGCAAAGACCGCCCCTTGAGCACGAGTTCACTGCCATTGGCACTCCGATAGACCCGGTCCGCCTTGAGCTTGCGGGTGACCGTCTTGCCGCCTTTTTCGAAAGTGTCCTCAAGATTACCCAGCATCAACCCGAGCCAGTTGCGGTAGACACCTACCTTGTCCTCGGCATCCACTGCCGCGACGGAGTCCTCGCAATCCTGAATGGTGGTCAGCGCCGATTCGACGACGACGTCGCTGAGCCCCGCAGCATGGGTGCTGCCAATTGGGCTCGACTTGTCGATCACCAGCACCGCATGTAGCCCATTGTGCCGCAGCACGATCTCGGCCTTCTCGCCCTCCCCGGCATATCCGACAAAAGCCGAGCCATCCTTGAGCGTCGCCGGACCGGCCTTGGTATCGATCACGAGGTTAGCCAGACCGCCCTGCTCGGCCACCACATAGGACGTGACATCGGCATGGCTGCCGGTGGTCAGCGGGAAGGCCTCATCCAGGAATTGCGCGGCGCGCGCCACCACGGCTGCGCCCCGCGCCGGATTATAGGCCTTGCCCGGCGCCAGATCACCGTCGCGGCTGACGACGTCTGTGCCATAGAGCGCATCATACAGGCTACCCCAGCGCGCATTGGCGGCGTTGAGCGCATAGCGAGCATTGGACACCGGGACCACGAGTTGCGGCCCGCAAATGCTGGAAATTTCGGGATCCAGTCCCTCGGTTTCGATGGAAAAGTCGGCGGGCTCTTCGACCAGATAGCCGATCTCCCTGAGGAAGAATTCATAGCCCTGCGCATTATTGGACACCGGCCCATATTTGCGATGCCACTCATCGATCTTGGCCTGAATATCGTCGCGCTTGGCCAGAAGCTTGATATTGGTCGGCGCGTGCTCGCGCACCAGACCTGCCAGCCCTTCCCAAAACTGATCCGCCGTTACCGACAGCCCCGCCAACGCTTCTTTCTCGACGAAGTCAACGAGAAGCGGATGAACGGACAGGCCGGATTTGGTCAGGTAGTCACTCATGGCGGAAGGCTCTCCAATCGCAATTGTGATGAAGGTGTAGGCCATAGCGGCCTTGGCTTACAACCCGACCAAAGTGGACTTCGCCCTTGCGCCAGCCACATAGACCTCGGCAATGGACCGATCGTCGCCCATGGTTTGGAGCAGGAACAGCTCCTCGGCCAGCGTGGTGATCGTTGCGTGGCGCATCCGCATCGTGGGCGTTGCCCCGGCATCGAGCACAATCAGGTCCGCTGCCCGGCCCGGCGCAATCGAGCCGATGGTATCAGCCAACCCCAGCGCCTCGGCATTGCCACGCGTCGCCATGTAGAACGAGGCAAGCGGATTGAGCCGCTGACCGCGCAATTGCAGCACCTTGTAGCCTTCGTCCAGCGTGCGCAGCATGGACAGGCTCGTACCACCGCCGATATCGGTTGCAATGCCGACCCGCACGCCATTGTTCGTCAGCCGTTCGCGGTCAAACAACCCGGAACCCAGAAACAGATTTGACGTAGGGCAGAACACCGCGACCGAGCCGGTCTCGGCCAGAACCCCGGTTTCGCGATGATTGAGATGGATACTATGGCCCAAGAGAGTCTTGGGCCCAAGCAGCCCGTAGTCCTCGTAAATGCCGGTATAGTCCGGCGAGCCAGGATAGAGCTCCATTGAAAGGCTGATTTCGGCGTCGTTTTCGCTGAGGTGTGTTTGCAGATAGCACTCGGGGTGCTCCTGCACCAAGGTACGTGCCATCTCCATCTGCTCAGGAGAGGAGGTAATTGCGAAACGCGGCGAGATCGCATAAAGGGCCCGCCCTCGTCCGTGCCAGCGCGCGATCAAGGCCTTGGTATCGTCGTACCCGGACTGGGCCGTATCACACAGCCCCTCCGGGGCATTGCGATCCATCAAAACCTTGCCGCCAATCATCAGCATGTTGCGGCGCTGGGCTTCCGCGAAAAACGCATCCACAGAGCGTGGGTGGCTTGAACAATATGCCACCGCCGTTGTCGTCCCATGCCGGATCAGCGCGTCATAGAAATCCACCGCAACAGCGTCGGCATGCCCCTGCTGGGCGAATTTCTGCTCCTCGATAAATGTATAGGTATTGAGCCATTCCAGCAGAGATCCGGCATAGGCAGCCATGATCTGGCTCTGCACATAGTGCAGATGCAGATCGATGAAACCGGGCATGATCAGGTTTGGACGATGGTCGATAATGACGGCCCCTGCGGTCTCGGCTGCGGCGAAATCGCCGACAGCCTCGACCAGTCCGTCTTTCATGCTGACGGCACCATCCTCAAGATAAAGATAGCTTTCGACATCGCCCACGGCTCGCGGGGTACGCAGAAAGCTCAGTACGCGCCCGCGCAAAATGGTGCGCGTCATGACCCCGATCCTTCACGATACCACTCAACCACCAAGGCCCGCTCTGCCTCGGTCATTTCGGTAACGTTGCCCGGAGGCATCGCGTGGCTCCAACCAGCCTGAATGGCGATCTGGTGGGCGTTGTTGGCAATGGAGATATCATTATCGAGAATAACGTCCTTGGGCGCTCCATAGACGCCCTCCCAAACGGGCTCGGCGGTATGACACATGGCGCAACGCGTCTGGACTGCCAGGCTGGCCGACGCGAAATGCTCGGTCGCCATGAACTTTTCACCGCTCGCGGTCACCAGCATCTCGCTATCGGCTCCCGGCAGCTTTGGCGACGTCGACAACCAGGCAATAATCAGCATCAGCACCACGGCGATCGCCCAGGTCCAGTGCGGATTGCCTTTGCGCGCATGGCGGGTGTTGAAATAGTGCCGGATGACTACACCGACGAGGAAGATCAGGCTGGCAATGATCCAGTTCCACTGCGTGGCGAACGCCAACGGGTAGTGGCTCGAAAGCATGAAGAAGATGACGGGCAGCGTCAGGTAGTTGTTATGCAGGCTGCGCTGCTTGGCGATCTTGCCATATTTGGCGTCGGGCACTCGGCCTGCCTTGAGATCCCCCACAACGATTTTCTGGTTTGGAATGATGATCATGGCGACGTTGGCCGTCATGATGGTCGCGGTGAATGCGCCCATATGCAGCAGGGCCGCCCGGCCGGTAAAAAGCTGCGTATAGCCCCAGCTCATCGCCACCAAAATGGCGAACAGCACCAGCATCAACCCGGTCGTGGACTGCCCGATCGGCGACTTGCAAAGCGCATCATAGAGCAGCCAGCCCAGCACGATCGAGCCGGCCGAAAGCAGGATCGCCACCCAGCTCGGAACGTCCAGCACGTTGCGGTCGATCAGAAACAGGTCGGCCCCGACATAATAGAGCAGCGCCATCAGCATCGCGCCCGATAGCCAAGTCGCGTAGCTTTCCCATTTGAACCAGGTCAGATGCTCGGGCAGGAATTCGGGCGCCACAATATATTTCTGGATGTGATAGAAGCCCCCGCCATGCACCTGCCATTCCTCGCCATGGGCCAGTGGCGGCAGGCTCGGAGTCTTGCGCAGCCCCAGATCAAGCGCAATGAAATAGAAGGACGATCCGATCCAGGCGATGGCCGTCACAACATGCAGCCAGCGCGCCGCAAACATTGTCCACTCGTAGAATATCGCCAGATCGCCCATGTCCAAATCCCCTTAGCACCTCTCCCCCTCGGGGAGAGGTGGCTCGGCCATAGGCCGAGTCGGCGAGGGGGATGTTTCCACGCGCGCTAGACCCATGGCAGCATCCCCCTCATCCGGCGCTACGCGCCACCTTCTCTCCTATGGGGAGAAGAATGGGCCGGCGCTTCCGCCGGCCCGACAAGCGCTTCGATCAAGCTGGCGGAATGACGCCTTCGACATACCAGTCCATGCTGAGCAGTTCGGCATCCGTCAGCGTGACGCCGGCGGCGACCTTTTCGGCCCCGGTATGGTCGTTGATCGGACCGGTGAAGATGTTGAACGATCCGTCGATCTGGCCGTTCTTGACGGCCTCAGCGGCGGCAATCACAGCTTCGGGTACCTTCGGACCATAAGGCCCGATCTGCACTTCGCCTTCGGCCAGCCCCGGCCAGCTATCCTTGCTTTCCCACGTGCCGTCGAGAACGGCCTGTGCGGTCTTGACGTAGTGCGGGCCCCAATTGTCGATGATCGAGGTGAGCTGCGCCTGCGGTGCAAAAGCGCTCATATCGGCACCCTGGCCGAAACCGCCGACAATGCCGCGCTCTTCAGCGACCTGCAGCGCGGCCGGTCCGTCGGTGTGCTGGGCGATAATGTCGATGCCTTGGTCGATCATGGCACGCGCCGCGTCGGCTTCCTTGGCCGGGTCGTTCCAGGTCGAGATATAGACCGGCGTGATGGTAAAATCGGGATTGATCTTGCGCGCGGCGAGCACGAATGAGTTGATACCCATTACCACTTCGGGGATCGGGAACGAACCGATATAGCCGGCCTTGCCGGTCTGCGACATATGCCCCGCAATGGTGCCGCAAACAGCGCGGCCTTCATGGAAACGGGCATTGTAAGTGCCCACATTATCCGCGCGCATATAGCCGGTGGCGTGTTCGAAGGTGATGTCGGGGAACTGCTCGGCCACCTTGATCACCGAGTCACCAAATCCGAAGCTGGTGGCAAAGATGAGCTTGCAACCCTGCTGAGCCAATTCGCGCAGCACGCGTTCGCAGTCAGGGCCCTCCGGCACGTTCTCGACATAAACCGTCTCGACCGCATCGCCGAGTTGCTCTTCAAGATAGAGCCGGCCCTGGTTGTGCGCGTAGTTCCAGCCATTGTCGTTGATTGTGCCGACCAGCACGAAACCGACCTTGAGCGGCTCAGTCTGGGCAAAGGCCTTAGAGCCCAGCAGCGGCAGGGCCGCAGCGGCACCACCGATCTTGAGCAGGTTACGACGGTTTAGGGTCATCTGTTCTCTCCTGATTGACGTCATTTATTCATCGAAACGGTCATTGTTCGCCATTTCAATTGCTGGGCAAGAATGGCCTGCCGAGACAGGCCGGTGCATTGGAAGAAGCATCACGCCGGATCGATATCAGCACCAGCACGATGACGGTGGCAAGATAGGGCATGGCAGCCCAGAGCTCGGCCGGTATGGCGGACAGTGGCCCACCGCCAGCCTTGGCATAAAGCTCCATGGTCATCACCAGTCCGAACAGATAGGCGCCGGCCAGCAGCCGGAACGGCTTCCAGCTGGCAAACACAACCAGCGCCACGGCAATCCAGCCCCGCCCGGCAGTCATGCGCTCCGCCCATTGCGGGGTCAGAAGCAAGGGGAAACAAGCCCCGGCAATTCCAGCCATGGCGCCCCCAAAGGCTACTGCACCATAGCGCACCGCGACCACGGAATAGCCGATGGAATGGGCAGAATGGTCATTCTCCCCCACCGCACGCAGGATCAGGCCAGCGCGCGACTTCTTCAGAAACCACCAGACCGCAAAGACCATGGCGAGCGAAAAGTAGACAAGTGCGGAATAGCCAAAGAGCACCCGCCAGATCGGATGCGTCGCCAGTTCCGAAGGAAATAGTGGCCCTAGCAACGTCACCGGCCGAGCGGAATAGCCCTGTCCCGCCAAAGCGGAAAACCCTGTGCCGAAGATGGTCAGGGCGAGACCCGTTGCGGTCTGGTTAGCCGAGAGGCTGAGCGTGAGAAAGGCAAAGATCATGGACGTTGCCAGTCCAGCTCCGGCCGCAAGCAGGATAGCCAGGTAGTGGTTGCCGGTAGTGAAAACCACGACGAAGCCGGTAATGGCACCCACCAGCATCATGCCCTCGACGCCCAGGTTAAGCACGCCGGATTTTTCGACAACAAGTTCGCCCAGGGCCGCAATCAGGATCGGGGTTGATGCGCCGACCACGGTGATAATGATGGCAATGGTCAATTCCAGAGTCATACTCGCGCCTCCGTCTGCGGCACCACCCGCTTGAGGCGATAGCGCACCAGAATGTCCCCCGCGAGCAAGAAGAACAGCATCATGGCCTGGAACACGCCTGTTGCCGAGTTCGACAGTCCGATTGTGGTTTGAGCCACTTCACCACCTACGAAGGTGATGGCCATGACGATACCGGCAAAGATTACGCCCAGCGGATTCAACCGGCCTAGGAACGCAACGATAATTGCGGTGAAGCCATAGTTGGTCGGGAACCCCGGCACCATGCGCTGAAAAGGTCCGGCCACCTCGAGCATGCCCGCTAGCCCTGCCAATCCACCACTGACGAGCAAGGCCAGCCAGATCGTCTTGTTCTCCGAGAACCCGCCATAGCGGGCCGCATGCGGCGCCGCCCCGACAACGCGCATCTGGTAGCCAAATACCGAGCGCGACATGATGAACCAGGCGATCAGCGCAACGATGACGGCGATTGGAACACCCGCGTGGACGATTGTTCCGGGGAAGATGTTGGGCAACAGCGCCTCGCTGGCAAAACGCCGCGTCTGCGGAAAGCCCATGCCCATAGGGTCCTTCCAGGGCGCACGGACCAGATAATAGATCAATTGCACCGATGCATAGGTCAGCATCAGCGAGGTCAGGATTTCATTAACATTGAGCCGGGTCTTGAGCAGCGCCGGAATAGCGCCATAGGCAGCGCCACCGGCCATCCCGGCCAGCATCATTGCAGGCAAGGTCCACCAGCCGCCAGATCCATGGCTGGCCAGCGCCACCCAGGTCGCAGCCAACCCGCCCATGATGTACTGGCCCTCGGCACCGATGTTCCACACATTGGCGCGGTAGGCGATGGAAAGCCCCACCCCGATGATGATCAGCGGCGCCGCTTTCACACCAAGGTCTTGCCACTTGTAGCTATTCGTCAGCGGCGTCAGGAATATTTCCCGTACCGCGCCGATCCCGTCAAAGCCAATCGCGGAAAAGATGATGGCCCCTATGACCATCGTCAGAAAAACTGCCGCGACGGGCGTGGCATAGAGCATGAAGCGCGACGGCTCACGGCGTTTTTCCAGGCGGAATTGCATCATGCGGCCTCCTCGCCGTGAACACCGCCCATCAGCAAACCGATCTCCTCGACGCTGAAGTCGCCAAGCGGCCGGCTTGCGCTCAAGCGCCCCATATTGATGACGGCCAGTGTGTCGCTGAGCGCCCGCAATTCGTCGAGGTCCTGGCTGATTACCACGATGGCCGAACCAGCTGTGGCCAGATTAACTAGCGCCTGGTGAATGGCAGCCGCTGCACCCGCATCGACCCCCCAGGTCGGCTGGCTGACCACCAGCACAGTCGGCTTCTGCAGGATTTCCCGACCCATGATGTACTTCTGGAGATTACCGCCCGAAAGCGACCCGGCGGTCGCCGCCGGACCCAGCGCCTTGACGGCAAAATCGGCGATGACCTTGCCGGTATAGGTATTGGCAGCGCCAGAGTTGATCAATCCCAGCATCACCATGCCGAGCCGATCGCGCGCGGTCAGCACTGAATTGTCCGATAGGGAGAAATCGCCCACCGCGGCATGACCGTTTCGTTCCTCTGGCACGGCACACAATCCGTGCCGGCGGCGCTCCGTGGTGTCCATCAGACCAATGGCGCGCCCGTCGATGGAAATGGCTTCACGCTCCTCACCCTTGAGTTCGCCCGAAAGCGCATCGAGCAGGGCGTTCTGCCCATTGCCTGCCACCCCGGCAATCCCAAGAATTTCCCCCGATCGCACGGTGAAGCTGACATCCGTCACCGGCACGTCGAAATCGCCGGTTTTTCTGGTGGTCAGCCCGTTCACCACCAGTTTCGGTTCGCCAAAGCGGCGCCCCTCAGGCTTGATGATATCCTTCAACCCCGTGCCGATCATCTTCTCGGCCATGGAGCGGCTAGTTTCGGCCTTCGGATCGCAGGTATCGACCAGCTTGCCGCCCCGCAAAATCGTGGCGGTATCGCACAAGGCTTTGATTTCATGCAGCTTGTGGGAAATGTAGAGGATCGAACAGCCTTCGCTGGCGAGCTGGCGCAGCACGGTGAACAACTGATCCACCTCCTGCGGCGTGAGCACCGAGGTTGGCTCATCCATGATCAGCAATTTCGGGTTCAATAACAGCGCCCGCACGATCTCGATGCGCTGCCGCTCGCCGACTGAGAGAGTGGCTACCGTCCGATGCGGATCGAGTAGCAGGCCATAGGTCTGCATGACCTCGCGAATGCGGGCTTCAAGCTCACGAGACGGGATTTTCGCGTCCATCCCCAGAGCGATATTTTCTAGTACGGTCAGGGCTTCGAATAGCGAAAAATGCTGGAAAACCATGCCGATGCCCAGTCGGCGGGCCGCCTTGGGGTTCGGCACCAGGACCGGCTCGCCATTCCAGCGGATCTCCCCGCTATCGGGCTGCATGATGCCGTAGATCATCTTGACCAGGGTGGATTTGCCCGCGCCATTCTCGCCCAGCAGAGCATGAATTTCACCAGGCTTGACCGCGAACGACACATGGTCATTGGCCAGAACGCCGGGAAACTGCTTGGTGATGCCGCGCAACTCGAGCCGGTTGGGCATATCAAAATCCACTCGTCACCCCCAAACCTTTGGGGGTGGACACCTGCCCGACAGAAACTTCCCTTGCCCCAATGTGGACCATAATTTCAGCCGCCGCCAGTGCCGCAATAACCGAAGGCCGTTTATCCCCAAGCCCTTGCGCGCCAATAGGTAAAATTAGACGTTCCAGATTCTGCCGACCGCCCCCCTGCTCGACATACCAACTCGCGAATTTTGCGCGCTTGGTCCGTGAGCCCACCATGCCAATATAAGGACAATCGGGGCGCGCCAGCGCTTCATTGGCAATCAGGAAATCCAGCGCATGATCATGGGTCAGGATGACATAGGCGCTGCCCGCTGGCGCGGACCTAACCACCGCCTCCGGCATGGCCACTCGCCTATGGGGGATGCCGGGCGGCAACGCATCCAACTCGTCCTGTCGCGTGTCGATCACCTCGACCTTGACCGGCAGTAGCGAAAGGATTTGCGCTAGCACCCGTCCGACATGGCCGGCACCGAACACATAGACTGAAGCAGCAGAGGCGTCTTCGTCCACTACCCTGGCTATTGCATTGCGCCGGACGGCATCGTCCACATAGCGAAGCGTGACCGTCACCCGTCCGCCGCAACATTGGCCGATCTCGGGCCCCAACGGCACATCCATGGCCTCCCCGGCCCGCCCCTCAGCAATCAAGCGCCGTGCGTGCTCGATGACCATATATTCGAGCGCACCACCCCCGATGGTACCGAAGATCGCCCCTGTCCCTACCAGCATGAAAGTGCCCTGCTCCCGGGGCGAGGACCCACGCACCGAAGTCAGTTCGCACGCAATCGCATCAGGATTGGCAGCGAAAAAGACTTCAAGGGCGGCGGAAGCGGTCATGTCAGCTGATCCGGGCCTTTCTCATGCGCTCAACGCCCATCAGCACCCGCTCTGGCGTCACCGGCATATCGAGCCGGGGCGCTATGGCATAGTCGGCCACACTTGCAACCGCCATGCCCAATGCCTCGACAACGCTGATTGCCAGCATCAAAGGCGGCTCTCCAACCGCCTTGGAACGGCCGATGGTCGGCTCTCTATTCACCGACCATTCGGCCAGTTGCACATTAAAAATCGGAGGAACATCGGAGGCTAGTGGGATCTTGTAGGTCGATGGCGCATGGGTGCGCAATTGGCCCTCGTCATCCCACACCAGCTCTTCTGTGGTCAGCCACCCCATGCCCTGGATGAACCCGCCTTCTACCTGGCCGATATCAATGGCCGGGTTCAGCGATTTGCCCACATCGTGCAGAATATCGACGCGGTCCACCGTATATTCTCCGGTCAGCGTATCGATGGTAACCTCGCTGACTGATGCACCATAGGCAAAATAATAGAACGGGTGGCCGCGCCCGGTTGCCCGATCCCAGTGGATTTTCGGCGTCTTGTAAAAGCCGGCTGCGGAAAGCTGCACCCGGTTCATATAGGCAGAGGCTGCCAGTTCGGCGAAGGGAACGTGTCTCTCGCCGACATCCAGCCCACCGGTGACCCAGCGACAGTCGGCTTCCTCTGCGTCATACAGCTTTGCCGCATGGGTCAGCATGCGTGCCTTGATCTGCTCGCAGGCATCCCAGGCCGCCATGCCGTTGAGATCCGAGCCGGACGAGGCGGCCGTAGCAGACGTATTGGGCACCTTGCCGGTCGAGGTTGCCATGATCTTGACGGTATCGAGGTTGACCCCGAATGCCTCGGCCACCACCTGCGCCACCTTGATATAGAGCCCCTGCCCCATCTCGGTGCCGCCATGACTCAAATGGATCGAACCGTCCCTGTAGACATGCACCAGCGCGCCTGCCTGGTTGTACCAGGTGGCGGTAAAGGAGATGCCGAACTTCACCGGCGTCAGCGCAATACCTTTCTTGAGCACGGCACTCGACTTGTTGAAGTCCAGCACGGCTTGGCGCCGGGCCTGATAGTCAGAAGACGCCTCCAGCTCTTCCACCACCCGATGGATGATGTTGTCCTCCACCCTCTGGTGGTAGGGCGTCACATTGTTGGTATCCGTGCCGTAGAAATTCGCCTTGCGGATTTCCAGCGGATCTTTACCCAGCGCATAGGCGATGTCTTCTACCCAGCGCTCGGCCGCCACCATGCCCTGCGGGCCGCCAAATCCGCGAAAGGCGGTATTGGACACCGTATTGGTATAGAGCGGTTCGGACCGCGCCCGCACTGCCGGATACCAATAGGCATTGTCGCAATGAAATAGCGCCCGATCGGTCACCGGACCGGTCAGATCGGCCGAGAACCCGCCTCGCGCGCCATAGACAGCGTCGACGGCAAGGATCTTGCCGTCCTCGTCATAGCCGACATCATAGTCGACCACGAAATCGTGCCGCTTGCCGGTCGCGCTCATATCGTCATCGCGGTCAGGACGGATCTTGCAGGCCCGGTTCCATTTCTTGGCCGCCAGCGCAGCCACCACGGCAAACAGGTTGCCCTGGGTTTCCTTGCCGCCAAAGCCGCCGCCCATGCGGCGCACATTGATGGTCACGGCGTTCTGCCGGATACCCAGCGCATGGGCCACGATCAACTGCACTTCGCTCGGATGCTGGGTCGAGGAATGCACCGTAACGTCTTCATCCTCGCCCGGTACTGCGAGCGCGATCTGGCCTTCCAGATAGAAGTGGTCCTGCCCGCCAATGGCGACGGCACCCTTGGCGCGGTGCGGCGCGGCAGCCAGGCCTGCCTCGACGTCGCCCCGTTCGAGCTTGAGCGGCTTGGTCACCTGCTGCCCACCGGCCGCCTGGGCCGAACGAACGTCCGTGAAAAAAGGCAAATCCTGGTAGTCAACTTTGGCCAGGTGCGCGGCGCGGCGCGCCTGGTCACGCGTTTCGGCGATCACCGCGAATATGGGCTGTCCCCAGAAGTGCACTTCGCCATTGGCAAACAACGGCTCGTCATGCACATGCGCCGAGCTGATATCGAGTTCGCCTGGCACGTCGTCATTGGTCAGCACGCCGATCACACCGGGCGCTGCCAATACCTCGGAGAAGTCCATACCGAGGATCTCGGCATGCGGCCTGGTCGAAAGCCCCAGATAAGCATGCATCGTGCCCACCGGCTCGACCATATCGTCGATATATTCAGCCGTGCCGGTTACATGTTTCGGACCACTGTCGTGTCGCGTAGGCACATGGAGTGTGGCGAGAGAGATATCGCTCTGCTTGTTCATCACGCCACCTCCCTCGCCAGACGCTCACTCCGCTCCTGTGTCCACAGGAAGAAACGCTTGAGCAGGTTCTGTGCTGCAAGCATGCGATAATCGGCCGATGCGCGCATGTCGCTGATCGGCTGATAATCTTCGGCGAAGGCAGCTATGGCCGCCTCGATGGTCTCCATCGACCAGGCCTGACCAATCAGTGCCGCTTCTACCGCCCGGGCACGCTTGGGCGTCGCCGCCATACCGCCGAACGCAATGCGCGCCATACCCACCCGGCCGGCATCATTGACGAAGACCCGAAACGCACCGCATAGCGCCGAAATATCCTCCTCGCGCCGCTTGGAGAGCTTGTAGGTGGCAAACTTCTCCCCGGCGGGCAACAAGGGCAAAGTTATGCTCTCGACGAATTCACCCGGCTGGCGATCCTGTTTGCCATAGGCCAGAAAATAATCTTCGAGCTTGATTTCGCGCCGGTGCACACCCTTGCGCAAATGCAGCTTGGCACCCAGGGCAATGAAGGGCGGCGGCGTGTCACCGATGGGCGAACCATTGGCGATATTACCCCCAATTGTCCCCATATTGCGTATCTGTTCGCCTGCAATACGGTCCCACAACTCCACCAGTTCGGGAAATCTTGACGCGATGACCGGTAGCGCCTCCGTATAGGATACCCCGGCATAGAATCGCACTTCGCTGTCATTCTCGGCGATGCGCTTCAACTCCTGCAGATGCCCGATAAAGATCACCGGCCCGATGTCGCGCATGAACTTGGTGACCCACAAGCCCACATCGGTCGATCCCGCAACGATACGAGCTTCCGGATTTGCCTCGTATACGGCCGCGAAATCATCGAGCGAAGCCGGTATGATGACGCGATTGCTGCCCTCGCCGATTTCGACGCGGCGACCATCGTGCATTGCCTGGAGCGTTTCCTTGACCGCGATGCGTTCGGCCAAGAGCGGATCGCCCTCCGGTCCGCCGTAGGTGCCCATCTTCTCGCCAGCGCGGATGATTGGCGCATAGCCGGTACAGCGGCAAAGATTGCCTTGCAACGCCCTCTCGATGGCCGCCCGCGACGGTTCGGGATTGCGCATCCAGAGGCCGTAAAGGCTCATCACGAAACCCGGCGTGCAGAAGCCGCATTGCGAACCATGATGATCCACCATGGCCTGCTGCACCGGATGAAGTGCACCGTTCTCGCCGCGCAGATGCTCGATGGTCACCACATGAGTACCATGCAGGCTGCCGACAAAGCGGATGCAGGCAGTCACTGAGTCATAGATGACTTCGTCATCCATCAGCCGTCCAACCAGCACCGTGCAGGCGCCACAATCTCCCTCGGCACAGCCTTCCTTGGAGCCACGCAGCCGCCGCTCCAGCCGAAGCCAGTCAAGCAGGGTCAGGTCAGGCGGCACATCGGTCAGTGTCACCTCTTCCCCATTGAGCAGGAATTTCAAGGCATTGGCGACTTCGACCATGGCTTAGCTCCCCCGATAGGTAGAATAGGCGAAGGGGCTGACCAGCAGCGGCACGTGATAGTGCTTGTCTTCGGAAATGGTAAAGCGGATCGGCACCACATCCAGGAATGGAGTTTCGATCTCTACGCCGACACGTTCAAAATATTGCCCCACATGGAAACGGATTTCGTACTCGCCGTGCTGAAACTCCTCACTCAGCAGCGGTTGATCCACCCGCCCATCCGCGTTGGTATAGCTGTCCAGCAGGTGATGGGTGTGATCGCCATGCACATAATGCAGCTCCAAACGCATACCGCGCGCTGGGCGACCATGCATGGTATCAAGGACATGGGTGGTGAGGGCTCCGCCCATCTTGCTGCTCCGTATTGGTTCCCCGACAGCCACAATAGCACGGGCACTTGCTCTTGATACTCTCAAATTGGGAGCATTATGCTGCCAATTTGGCAACAAGAGGACAATGACATGGACCCGCGCACACCACCGGAAAGACCGCGCGAGCATGCTTTGTCGGCAAGCCTGCTGGCGCGGGTTTTCCACCAGCCATCGCTGATCTATTTCAACGCCGTCGCCACCCATCTGTCCATCCGCGAGGCCGCGCGGCGGCTCAACATAGCCTCATCGGCCGTCACTCGGCAGGTCGCGCAACTCGAGGATGCGCTGGGCATCGAACTGTTCCTGCGCGAAAAGCGGCGCCTGCGCCTCTCACCCGCCGGCGAAATCCTGTTCCGCCATTCGCGCCGCCTTGCCGCCCCAATGGAAGCGGCTGTATCGGAGATCGAATTGCTCCGCGGTGTCAGGGCCGGCTCGGTCCGCATCGCAACGGCCGAAAGCGTTGGTCTGTCCTTCCTGCCCCAACTCATAAGCGATTTCGGCAAGCGCTACCCGCGTCTCAATCTCGATGTCTCCATCATTTCCTCGGCCGAAGTGGTCGAGCGCCTGGTCGAGGAGCGTATCGATATCGGCTTTGGCTTCATCGCCAAGCCGCCCCGGCAGGTGGACGTGGCCTTTCGCCGCGATGTTTCCATCGGCGCCGTGATGGCGCCCGATCATCCCCTGGCGGGCGTCAGAAACCTGACAATGGCGCAGTGCCTCGAGCATCCCCTCGCCGTCGGAAAGCCAGAAATTTCGATCCGCGAAGTGATTGAACCCTTCCTCCATTCCTCGGCAAACATCACACCGCCTTTGGTGGAAGTAAACTCCATCCGCTTGCTGGTCGAACTCGCCCTGGGTGGCCATTACGCCTCAATCATGACCCCGATCGGCGCGCAGAACGAGATCGCGGCTGGCCGGCTCCTGTTCCGGCCACTGCACGATGATGGTCTGCCCACGAACCGTTTTGGGATTCTGGTGCGCTCAGGCAGCGCCCTCCACCTCGCACCGGCGATTTTCTTTGAACACGCCAAGACCTTCTTCGAAGGCCTTTCGCTCCCAGGCGCCATTTGAATGCAGTCGGGATTGACATCCATAGCCAATGAGCTATTGGTTTAATCCATAGCCGTTCATGAATGGATTGAAATGAACAACCATCAGGATGCCTTGTTCCGATCGCTGGCCGACCCCACCAGGCGCGCCATTTTCGAACAGCTCTGCAAGCAAGGCGAGCAAACTGTTGGCACGTTGACCGGTTTTGCCGGCGTCGCTCAGCCGACCGTTTCGAAACATTTAGCCGTGCTCAAGCAGGCCGGTCTGGTGCGTGATCGCCACGAAGGCCGTCAGACCCATTATTCCGCGCAGGTCCAGGCGCTCGCGCCGCTGATGGACTGGACCAAGGAAATGACAAACTTCTGGGAGGCACGGCTCGATGCCCTCGAAAATTTGCTCACAAGGATGGATCAATGACCCGTTTCATCCGTGCGTTTCACCGTTGGACCTCGATGATCTTTACCCTGACGGTGATCGCCAATTTCGTCGCCATCGGCTTCCTGGGTCAGGCCGGCGTGCCCCCGCTTGTGACCTTCTCGCCGCTACTGCCGCTCTTCCTCCTGCTGTTCTCGGGCCTGTTCATGTTCGTCCAGCACTATGCGCACCGCCGCGCAGGCCTGAACCATGTCTGATGCCAAACCCAAGCGTCCGCCGCTCAAGCCTGGGCCTGACGGCATCGTCCGGCTCTCCGGCGGCAATCCCCAGATCGCCAAGGGCTATGGCAACGAAGTGGTTCAGAAATACATCGACGCCATGTCCGGCTGGCAGAGCGATGTCGGCCGTAAACTGGACGCCATCATCGAGCAGACAGTTCCCGGCATCCAGAAGGCGGTCAAATGGAACACGCCTTTCTACGGGTTGGAGCAGGACATCTACTTCGTCAGCTACCACTGCATGACCAAGTACGTGAAAGTGGCCTTCCACAATGGCGCGGAACTGCGCCCATTGCCGCCAGGTACTTCGAAACAGGCCAAGGTGCGCTATCTCGACATCTATGAGAACGACACTCTGGACGAAGATCAGTTCGCCGACTGGGTGAGACAGGCCAGCAAGCTGCCCGGCGAAAAGGTGTAAGGAGTTGGATTGTGACATTCTTCAAGAACAGCGCCGCAGATCTTGCCACCGGCGCAACGCCAAGCGAGCTGATCGACAAGCGCATTGCCGACCTGCCGGATTGGCGGGGCGGCAAATTGGCCCAGATTCGCAAGCTGATCCACGAGGCCCTGCCTGATGTGGAAGAAGAATGGAAATGGGGCAAGCCCGTCTGGTCTCACAATGGGATCCTGTGCACGGGCGAAGTCTACAAGGCGGCGGTGAAATCCACTTTCCCCAAGGGTGCCTCGCTTGAGGATCCAGATCACCTGTTCAATGCCAGCCTCGAAGGCAATGTTCGCCGTGCCATCGATTTCTTCGAGAGCGAGGCCATCGACGAACCCGCCTTCAAGGCACTGATTCAGGCCGCCGCTATGGCCAATGGCGAAGCTGCCTCCAAACGTGCCCGGAAATAGGATCTCTGGCATGACCACCGCAACCCAAACCCGCTCCGTCATCGTCGAGCGCGAAATCCCCCAGCCACTATCCAAAGTCTGGAAGGCGTTGACCCGGTCACACCTGATCTCGGAATGGCTGATGGCCAATGATTTTGATCTCAGGGTCGGCCACCAATTCAAGCTCCGCGGCGTATGGGGCGGCGTTCTCGATTGCGAGGTACTTTCCTTCGAGCCGGAACGCTCTCTTTCATACGCCTGGGATCACGATAATGACGACCCACTTTACGCACTCAAAAGCGTGGTTACCTACACCCTGACCCCGACCGATACCGGCACCCTTCTGCGCGTGGAGCGGGCTGGATTCCGCACCGAGCAGAAGCAGGCCTATGGCGGTGCCCATGCCGGCTGGAAGCAATTCCTCGAGAAGCTGGAAGCGGTTGCAGCGATCGGCGGTTGACGTCCCTCTGTGGAGACAAGCGCCGCTTCAGTCTAGCGCAGGGGCGGCGCTTCTGCTTACCATTGAGCCTCCCGCCTGACGCAGAAGAGACTCATCCATGAACCGATATCCCCGCGACATGCATGGCTACGGCCAAACCCCGCCCCATGCCAATTGGCCTGGTGGCGCCCATGTCGCGGTGCAGTTCGTCCTCAACTACGAGGAAGGTGGGGAGAACAACATCCTGCATGGCGACGATGCGTCGGAGGCTTTCCTGGTCGACGTGCTGGGCGCGGCACCCTGGCCGGACCAGCGCCATGCCAATGTGGAATCCATGTATGAATATGGGGCCCGCGCCGGTTTTTGGCGGCTGCATCGGCTGTTCACCGAAGCGAACCTGCCCCTGACAATCTATGGCGTTGCGACGGCCCTGATGCGCGCGCCGGCCCAGCTTGCAGCCATGCAGGAAGCGGGCTGGGAAATTGCCAGCCATGGCCTGAAATGGGTGCAGCACAAGGACATGCCGGCCGCCGAAGAAAGCGCCCAGATCGCCGAAGCGGTCCGGCTGCACACCATCGCCACCGGCTCGCGCCCGCTCGGCTGGTACACCGGCCGCTCCAGCCTCAACACGGTTGACCTCGTGGCCGACCACGGTGGCTTCGCCTATATTTCGGACACCTATGACGATGACCTGCCCTATTGGAAGGTGATCGGCGGCAAGCCTCAGCTCATCATTCCCTATACGCTCAGCGCCAACGACATGCGCTTTGTCACGGCGCCCGGCTTCGACAATGGGGAGGAGTATTTCACCTTCCTCAAGGACAGTTTCGATTGCCTCTATGCCGAAGGCCAGGCAGGGTCACCCAAAATGATGTCGATTGGTCTGCACTGCCGACTGATCGGTCAACCCGGCCGCTATCAGGGCCTCAAGAAATTCATCGACTACATCACGGGCTTCGACAAGGTCTGGATCCCCACCCGCCTCGACATCGCCCGGCACTGGGCCAAGGAGCACCCCTATAAGGCGCCTGAAGTGATCCCCAGCCAACTTGACCGCGCTGAGTTCATTGCCCGCTATGGCTCGATCTTCGAACACTCGCCCTGGATTGCCGAGCGGGCCTGGGAGGCCGAAATGGGGCCGGCAAATGACACGGCAATTGGCCTGCATTTTGCTTTGCGAACCCAGTTCCGCATGGCCACACCCGAAGAGCGCCTGGCTGTCCTCAAAGCCCACCCGGACCTTGCCGGCAAGCTTGCCGCCGCCAAGCACCTGACCGCCGAATCTACCGCCGAACAAGCTTCGGCAGGTCTCGACGCCCTGACCGATGACGAGCGCAACAAGTTCACCACGCTCAACAACGCCTATGTCGAAAAATTCGGCTTCCCGTTCATCATTGCCGTCCGGGACCACAGCAAGCAGTCAATTCTGGAGAACTTCGAGAAGCGCATCGCCAATACGGCCGCCGAAGAATTCGCCACGGCCTGCGCGCAAGTCGAGCGCATCGCGCTGCTGCGCCTGCAGGCCATCCTGCCCTAGGGTGTTGTATCCAAACGCAGCAAGTGAACAATACCAGCTGGGTTGAAGAACCAGCCGGCCGTCATTGTCTCGGGCAGTGGCTCAATGCCATCATCGCGGACAATACCCGCCTGCTCCAACTTCTGCGCCGCCGCCCCGAAGTCTTTGCTCACCAGTTCGAGCCAGATTTCCGCACGACTGAGCTGGGGGACGCGATCGATCCAAAGCCGGTTCGGGCCGAACCTGAACGACACATCTGCTCCCCCCTCAATCTCCTCGCATTCCAGAGTCTCGCGGTAAAAAGCGACAACCCCGTCGTACTGATGCGCGGGCACTTTCATGGCGATATTCACGCCGCCAGCAATGCACGTCATTTGTAGAACCCCTCGCGCAGATTGATGCCGTGCTCCACCCACACGCGCATGGCACAGAGCATGCCGGTCCAGCCCTCACAATTGCCATATGACGCCTTCTGCCCGGCCTCGTTCTCGCGCCAACCTGCCTCATGGATCGGAACCAAGGTCCGCCCGTCTTCGAGTGACTCAAAACCCATTGTAACCGTTGTCTGGTAGTTGCCAGCCGGGTCGTCATCCGGCGGTGCGTCCCAGGTCAGCACGATCTTCTTGTTGGGCACGACTTCCACGACATTCACCGGAAACGCGCCGGGAAAATCGAGGAAATCCCAGGTTACCGTTGCGCCAGTTTCCAGCCGCCCCTTGGCACCACCGGTGGTGAAATAAAGCGAGAGCTGCGTCGGATCGGCGACAGCGTCGAACACCTCATGCACCGGGCGCGAAATGCGCCCTCGAACGGTAAATTCATAGGCCATCAGACCCTCCATCTGCTTGACGTCTGAGATCATATGTTATAATTATATAACATGTCAAACGACGATGCATATGACCTAATTTTCAAGGCCCTAGGGCACCGGGTGCGCAGGCGCATTCTCGACCTGCTCAAAGCGGAATCCCGCACCACCGGTATGCTGTGCGACCTCATACCCGAGATCGACCGCTGCACGGTGATGCAACATCTGCGCGTGCTGGAAGAAGCCGGGCTGGTCGTCGCTGAAAAGCGAGGGCGCGAGCGCTGGAACCATCTCGACGCCCTGCCCGTCCACGCGATTCACGAACGCTGGATCGGGCCTTATGCGGCTTATGCCGCCGCCATGCTGAGCAAACTCAAGCACAGGGTCGACGCCCGAGGCGCCACCCCATAGCCTCGGCCTTCGCAAACCTCTAAACTCGAGCCAGCACGACACAATTTGAAGCAAGTCATGGTCTCTTCCTACGCCTCTCCCAGTGCCGGCCTGCCCGGTCAGATGGACCTGCACACGGGCCGCGCCACCTTCACCGAGGCCTACGCCCTTATTCCACGCGGGGTGATGCGCGACATTGTCACCTCCTGCCTGCCCCATTGGCGCGATACGCGGCTCTGGGTCATTGCCCGCCCCATGAGCGGCTTTGCCGAGACGTTCTCCCAGTACATTGTGGAAGTGTCGCCCGGCGGTGGGAGCGAGCGGCCAGAAGACAATCCCGGGGCCGAAGGCGTCCTGTTCGTGGTGTCAGGACAGATGACCGTCACCATCGAAGGCAAGACCCATTTGCTCGAAGCGGGCGGCTATGCGTTCCTGCCCCCGGGCTGCGCCTGGAGCCTTGTGAACAAATCCACCGAAACTGTGCGCTTCCATTGGGTGCGCAAGCGCTATGAAGCGGTCGAGGGTATCGCCACGCCCGCAGCCTTTGTCTCCAGCGACAACGACCAGCCGATCCGCTGGATGCCCGACACCAATGAACGTTGGGGCACCACGCGTTTTGTCGAGCCGGATGACGTCCGGCACGACATGCATGTCAACATTGTTACGCTCGAACCCGGCGCGGTCATTCCTTTCGAAGAAACCCATGTTATGGAGCATGGTCTCTACGTGCTCGAAGGCAAGGCGGTCTATCGTCTCAACCGCGACTGGGTGGAAGTGGAAGCAGGCGATTTCATGTGGCTGCGCGCCTTCTGCCCCCAAGCCTGCTACGCCGGTCCCGAACGGTTCCGCTACCTGCTTTACAAGGACGTCAACCGCCACGCCAAACTGCCGTTTTGAGCCATGCCAGCCCACAACACGATCTTCACCGAGCCCCTGACCGCAGAAGCCTTCGCACCCTTCGGCCAGGTTATCCAGACCGAGAACGCCGATCACTATCCGATCAATCTGGGCATGACGGAGCGTTTTCACGACCTGGCCCGGATTGAACTGGAAGGCGACGGAGCCCGGCCCCTGATCTCGATATTCCGCGGACGCCCATACGCCCTGCCGCTCGACTTGCTAATGATGGAACGGCATCCCCTGGGGAGCCAGGCATTCTTCCCCCTCACGGGTCATCCCTGGCTGGTGATTGTTGCGCAGGACAATCGCGGCGAACCAACGCGACTTCGCGCTTTTCGTCCTGTGGCCGGGCAAGGAGTCAACATCGCCATCAATGTCTGGCACGGCGTACTGACACCTCTGGAGAGAACCAGCGAATTTCTCGTGGTTGATCGCGGCGGCGACGGAGACAACCTCGAAGAGCACCACTTCAAGCATCCCTGGACCATCGTGGCAGACCGCCGCGAGTAACCTTGAAACGGTCCATGTCTCGCAACCGTCAGGCGCTTGCTGTAGTTTGTGCAGCAAAGGGATGGAGGCAGAAATGCACCTTTCAAGGCTTATCCAGGCCATTGCACTGCTACTGATGATCCTGTCGGCGCCAGCCATGGCCGCGACCACGCTCAACGGTACCGTGACCTATCGCGAGCGCATGACCCTGCCGGCTGACGCCTGGCTCCGCGTCACCCTGGTCGATTTGGCGACGATGGCCCCTGTCGTGGGGGCGTCAGCCGGCATTCCCGCCAAGGGCCAGGTGCCAATTGGCTTTGCGTTCAATGTGCATTCGCACATCGAAGCGTCAAATGGTGCCTATGGACTGCAAGCCGAGATATCAAGTGCCGGACAGGTACTGTTTCGCACGGCTGTTCCCGTGCCCGTAACCATCGGAGATAGCGCGCCGACCGCGATCATGGTCTATCGAACGCGAACCCAGCCTCCCAGCCCGGAGCCCCCCATTCCCGTCACACCACCAGAACTCTTCGACACGCTCTGGACGGTCACCAGCATCGGCGGCCGGCCGGTCGCTGCGCCGCGACCACCGACCCTCTCGATTGCGCCGGATCATCGCGCAGGTGGGTTCGGCGGGTGCAACAATTACTTCACCGAAGCCAGCATAGACACTGAGGCACTGACATTCGGTCCAGCTGCGGCAACCCGCATGGCCTGCGCACCGGACTTGATGAGTGAAGAGAACGCCTATTTCACGGCGCTGTCCGCCGTGGCATCGTATGAACTCGATGATCAGGGACTGCGGCTGCTCGATGCGGCCGGTGTACCGCTCATCGGGCTTGTACGCACCACGGAGTAGATTGGCTTGGAGACTGCTGAACTGATTTCACGCCTGCTCGACGTCATCGAGAAGGACATTGCCCCCGTCACCGCCAAGGGTGTTGCACGCGGCAACAAGTTGTTCGGCGCAGCCATCCTGAAGAAGTCCGATCTTTCGGTGATCGTGGCCGAAACCAATAACGAGATCGAAAATCCGCTTTGGCATGGTGAAATGCATGCCATCAAGCGCTTTTTCGAACTGCCCGCCGACCAGCGGCCGACCACCAGCGACTGCCTGTTTCTGGCGACTCACGAGCCCTGCTCGCTTTGCCTTTCCGGCATAACCTGGTCAGGCTTTGATAATTTCTATTACCTGTTCAGCCATCAGGACAGCCGCGACGGTTTCGCCATCCCCTACGATATCCAGATCCTCAAGTCCGTCTATGCGGTGCCAGAGCCCGAGACCGGCACCGTGTCCCCCGCGCGCGACCTATACAATCGCAGCAATGATTTCTGGACCAGCCATGGCCTGCAGGACATGATCGCCGGGCTCGCCCGCAGCAATCGTGAGGCGCTATTGGCGCGCATCGACGACCTCAACGCCCTCTATGCCGAATTGTCCGAACGCTACCAGAAGGACAAGGGCGGCAAGGGCATCCCGCTGCCCTAGTCGAGGGACACGGTGACAGCTGGCATGTATTCGCTGCGCGGAGCCTCGGCGAAAGAGGCGGCAAAGGTCAGGAAGCTGATCGACAGAGCGAACAACGCGGTAAGCAAGAGCTGTGACATGACGTGAAGAACCCTCATTCTATTCGTGGCGGTCCGGGCTCACCCCGTTCCGCTCTCGGTTCCTTCTACGCAGGCCGCTTTGAACGCAGGACCTATGCACCATTAATGTGTCATTCATAAATCCCGCCGGGCGCATACCAGCCATGAGGCCCGAACTTTTTACGCCCCCGCGCGTTGCAAGCTATGACCATTAATGTAACCAAAGGGGTAGCCATGTCCGAACTGATCGCACAGTCTGGCGGCGCGGCACCGTTGCTCGCCATTTTCACCGATTTCGACGGCACGCTGGTTGAAATCGCCGAAACACCTGACGCCGTCGACGTCCCCGCCGATCTGGCGGACCAGTTGGACCGGACTGCCCGCGACTTCAATCATGCATTTGCGGTGATCACCGGACGTGAGATTGCCGATATCGACCGCTTTCTGTCCCCACTGCACCTGCCAGTCGCCGGCGCGCATGGCGCCCAAAGGCGCAAAGCGGATGGCACGCTTCTGGCGCTTGATGCAGAGATCACCAGCGCAGCCAAGGCCATCGCCGGAGCAATGGCACCATTGCTTGAAGAACATCCCGAATTGATCCTGGAACCCAAGGACGGCGCCGTTGCGCTGCATTTCCGTCAGGCGCCGGAGCTGGAAGAAGACTGCCTGCTCGCCATGCAGGCGGCCACTGCAGCCCATCCCGGGTTCGCACTCGTGCCGGGCAAAATGGTCATCGAGGCCAGGCCCTCTGGTTTCGACAAGGGCAGCGCCCTTAAGGCTTTCATGCAGGAAGAGCCTTTTGCCGGCCGCACGCCAATATTCATCGGCGACGACACAACCGATGAGGATGGCTTTCGCGCCGCGCAGGAGCTCGGAGGCATCGGCATCAAGCTCGGGCCAGGCAAGACGATTGCTCGCATGCGCATCGCCGACGTTGCATCTGTATATGCGCTGCTTGAGGGCCTGACCCAAATCGTTACTGGGCCGCAGGCAACCAGCAACCTCGCAGACGAAACGCCGATCCTGGCAGAGACGACTGCACACTGACCTGACGACCGTCGGCCCTGCCGGCACACATTTATGTTCAACCAGACACGGGGGCACCAGCCACATGAGCCGCATCGTCATCGTATCGAACCGTACGCCCGGCAAGGGTCCCGCTGCCGGTGGGCTTGCCGTCGCGCTGCGCAAGGTACTGAGCGAAAGGGAGGGCTTCTGGTTCGGCTGGTCTGGCAAGCTGACGGAGCAACCCGCCCGCGAAGCCCGCATTGAGGATATCGATGGCCTCGAGGTCGCACAGATCGATCTCAGCCGTGAAGATCACCACGCCTATTATGCGGGGTTCTCCAATTCCATTCTCTGGCCCAGTTTCCACCTGCGCCTCGACCTGGCAACGATTGAAAGCCACTGGTATGAGGGGTACCGCCGGGTGAACCAGCAATTTGCGAGAGCCCTGCTGCCGCTACTCAAGCTCGATGACGTGGTCTGGGTGCATGACTATCACCTGATCCCCTTAGCGTCAGAATTGCGCCAGCTCGGTGCGCGCAACCGCATCGGCTTCTATCTGCATATTCCATTTCCCACGACTGACGCGCTCTATGCCATTCCGCACCATGAAGAACTCATGCGCGACCTGTCGCGCTATGATCTGGTCGGCATGCAGGCCAAGCGCGACGTCGCAGCGTTCACCGAATTTGCCGAACACCAAGCGCCCTCCACCTTTGGTGGCCACAAGGTGCAGGCGATCGACTTCAGCCGCACCGAGGTAGAGGCCTTCCCCATCGGTTCGGACCCGGATGCCTTTGCCAGGCTCTCCGTCAGCCCTGCCGCCACCAAGATGGTAAATCGTATGAAGCGGGTTCTGGGCGATCAGCGGCTGATCCTGGGTGTGGACAGGCTCGACTATTCCAAGGGCCTGCCGCAACGCGTCGAAGCCTATGAAAAGCTGCTCGCCAACAATGCCCGGTTGCGCCGATCCGTGCATATGTTGCAGGTGGCGCCGCCATCGCGCGACAGCATCAAGGAATACCAGGAAACCAGCGATACGCTGGATGCAATGTGCGGCCGGGTCATGGGACGTTTCGCCGAACCCGACTGGCAGCCCCTGACCTATGTCAAGCGCGCCTATGGTCAACCAAGCCTGGCCGGGCTTTACCGCATGGCTCGTGTGGCCTTGGTCACGCCGTTGCGCGACGGCATGAACTTGGTGGCACATGAATTCGTAGGCTCCCAGAACCCGGAAGACCCAGGCGTGCTGGTCTTGTCGCGCTTTGCCGGTGCGGCCGAGATCTTCCCCGAAGGTCTTCTGGTCAATCCGTTTGATACGGACGAAACCTCCGAGGCCCTGCGCATGGCCCTCGACATGCCACTCGATGAGCGCAAGCAGCGTTGGGCGGCTCTGATGAAATCCGCGCAGAAGCACAATGTCGATGATTGGGCAGTGAGCTTCCTCAACCATCTGACTCAGGGTGGGCCGGACAAGCCCAGCGCCACGCGCGACGTGCTTTATCTCGGCTCCGCGAGCGAGTTGGCTACGCCCCCGAACGCCATGGGGTCCCCGACGCCGCCAGTAGTGTAACCAGCATGCGGTTGGCCGGGGTGGCGATGCCATGTTTTTCGCCCAGCCGCACGATGACCCCGTTGCGGGCTTCGATTTCCATGGGATTGCCCGCCAGCCGGTCAGCATGAATCGAGCCGCCTATCGCGCCCTCCTTCATGGTCCGCATGTTCTCGACGGTGTCCTCTACCACCGATTGAGGCACTTCTGTGCCCTCTGCCCGTCCAACAGCGGCGCATTCTTCAGCCAGAGCGCGAACGATGGCCTCCATGTCATCGGACCAGACCGGCCCGGTGGCCCGCAAGGTCAGCGCCGGAACAATGGCCACACAATTGCTGGTCAACTTGACCCAGAGCTGGGACACAAAATCGGCATGTGCTGCCGCCTCGATTTCCGTCTGGGTAAATAAATCCGCGAACGTCTCGCCATTGTGCCCTGCAGGGACCGCGATGATGCCATTCCGGCTCTGGACGATACGACCGGGCGCGCTGCGCGAAGCCGGCAGGTTGATCATCACCGGCACCAGCCGGTCTACCGGCACAAGGTGAGCAAACAGGCTCACCTGCTCCACTCCGTTCTGGATGATCGCCACCCGCGTTTCCGGCCCGGTTAGAGCCTTGAGCCATGGCGCGGTCGCGTCGGCACTATAGGCTTTGGTCGTGATCAGCACCCAGTCGACCGGCCGGGCCTGTGAGGGGGCTGTCAGAATTTTCGGTGTGGACGTGATCACACCCTGCGGCGTTTCCACCTCCAGATCGGTGATCGGCGTGCGCACGCAGACCGAAACATCAAAGGCTGCGTTCTGGGCCAGCCAGGCAGCAAGGGTGCCCCCGATGGCGCCCGGCCCGACAATGGCGATGGAAATCATGGCAATCCCTTCAGAAATGCAGTGGGCGGCCCGAAGGCCGCCCACTTATCTAACCTAAAAATGTAATTCAGGCGTTGGCTGAAGCGCGCCGGACACGGCCAGCATCGCGCTGACCCTTGTTCCAGCGCGGCTTGCCCGATTTGGCGCCGGCCGGCTTGCTGCCCGCTGGCCGGGCGGAATGTGGCATGCCTTCGCCAGTCTTGCTGCGCTCGCCTCCCGGACGCGGCGTGTTGAACTTGCGCGGGTTCTTGGACTTCGGGTTGCGGGCCGTGCGGGCGCCACCCGGAGCACCGGCATTGCTGCGCTGCTGACGCGGCGCTGCCGCTTCTTCAACCAGGTTGAGATCGCCCGACACCGGAAGTGTCCGGCGGATCAGCCGTTCGACATCGCGTAGCTTGGACTTTTCCGTACCATCACACAGCGTAATGGCAATGCCCGAGGCGCCGTTACGGCCCGTTCGGCCAATGCGGTGCACATAGTTTTCCGGATCATCCGGCAGGTCATAATTGACCACATGGGTGATGTCCTTGACGTCGATGCCGCGCGCCGCGATATCGGTCGCAACCAAGATGCGCACGCCGCCGCTCGCAAAGCCTTTGAGCGCCGCCTGGCGGGCATTCTGGCTTTTATTACCGTGAATGGCAGCGGCATCATGCCCATCAATGGCAAGGTTCTTGGCCACCCGGTCGGCGCCATGCTTGGTGCGGGCAAAGACAATAACCCGCTCCATACCTTCAGCTTCATCGCCGAGCAGATCGTTGAGCACGCCGCGCTTGGCCTTGGATCCGGACATGATCACCCGCTGGTCGATCTTGACCACGGTAGAGCCCTGCGGCGCTGCCTCGACCTTGATTGGCTCCTTCAGCAGCGATTTTGCCAGGTCCTCGACCTCCGCC
Source organism: Devosia marina (assembly GCF_009758415.1). Lineage (GTDB taxonomy): Bacteria > Pseudomonadota > Alphaproteobacteria > Rhizobiales > Devosiaceae > Devosia > Devosia marina. The sequence continues at coordinate 39,928 of NZ_WQRF01000003.1, forward strand.
GCCATGGTGGCAGAAAACAGCATGGTCTGGCGACGCAGGCCAATTGCCTTGGCAATAGCCCGCACCGGCGCGATAAAGCCCATATCGAGCATGCGGTCGGCCTCGTCCAGAACCAACCAGCGCGTTTCGTTGAGGCGGATCTTATTGTCGTCTAGCAAATCCTTCAGACGACCCGGTGTGGCCACGATCACATCGACACCCTTGGCGATCTTCTGCACTTGGTGGTAGCGCGACACACCACCCAGCACGAGAACCGTATCGAGCTTCATCTTCGAGCCAGCAAACTTGCGGATATTCTCGTCGATCTGCACGGCCAGTTCGCGCGTCGGTGCCAGGATCAGCGCACGGGTCGTCATCGGCCGGGGACGACCGGTCAGCTCGAGAAGGCCAGCCAGGATCGGCAGGCCAAAGGCTGCCGTCTTGCCAGAACCGGTCTGGGCAATGCCCATCATGTCCCGGCCCTCAAGCAGCTTGGGAATGGCCTGGGCCTGAATCTTGGTGGGCTCGGTAAAGCCGCCGGCAGTCAGGCTGTCGGTGATCAGTGTCGGCAGGCCGAGCGAGGTAAAATCGTTCAAACTCTTATCTTTCATCTTGCGCAAAACCGCGCATGCGCCAAGCCGCAACGCGGGTGGCGCTTCTATCAACTTTGCAATCGGGCGATGGGATTATCGCGCGGGTGCTGGCTCAAACCCGGACCGCACATTCAGGGGGTATCCGGGTCGACTTCGCCGCTCACCGCTTGAGTAAGAAGGGAAGTCCATCCACGGCCATTTTGCCGTGACGTCGCGTTCATATGGGGGAATTGGCGGAAAAAGGCAAGCGTGCTGGACGCATGGGTGGTGTGCTGCGCCGCTGCCCTTTCTCAGATGCCGCCATACCAGTCATAGCCATTGTCCTCCCAATAGCCACCCTTGCCGCCGCCAAATGGGGATAAGTCGTCCACCAACTCGATGGTATGCAGATACTTCGGCTGCTTGTAGCCCAGCGCCCGCTCGATCCTCAGGCGAACCGGGGCACCATTGCTCACCGGCAAGACCGCGTCGTTAAGCCCATAAGACAGGATGGTCTGTGGATGATAGGCATCCACTAGATCCGAGCTGGTATAGTACAGAATGTCCCCGGACAGACCGCGCTGAATGTTGTCGTAGCAGTGATAGACGCAATAGCGCGCAGCCGGCTTCACTCCGGCCTGGTCGAGGACCGGCCCCAAGGGTGTTCCGGTCCACTTGGCAATGCAGCTCCAGCCTTCGACACAATCGTGCCGGGTGATCTGCGTGCGCGCCGGCATATTGCGCAACTCGGCAAGTGAGAAGCTGATCTCACGATCCACCATGCCCTTGATGGTCAGCCGGTAAGGCTCGAAATTGGCCTGCTTGAGGAACAAGTATTCTGCGGTTGTGGGATCAGTCGAGCCATTGGGGCGCTGTCCCTGGCGGATTTCGCTTTCCGCATATTCGCGTGCCAGCACCTGATCGCCGATCAACGCACGCTGCGCCCGATAGGTCAGCACATTGGCCTGCTCCAACGCCTGGCGCACCGGATTGCCGCGCTGCCCGAGAAAGTCGAACTGGCTGCAGCCCGACATGGCCAGGGATGACCCCAGCGCCACCGAACCCACCAAAAACTTGCGGCGATTGACGATCAGGCGGCTCATGGCTTGTCTCCCTGTTCGCTGGGCGTGCCTGGGCTGGTGCGATACCAGCCGGTAATCATGGAGCGGAGCTCGTTAAGCGGTCCTGCCAGCAGCACCATGATGATGTGAACGACAAAGAACAGCACCAGCAGCACCATCACAACGAAATGGATAGTGCGCGCGGTCTGCCGCCCCCCGAAAATATCCAGCAGCCAGGGCCAGGCAGCATCCATGCCAGGGCTCATCGTCAAACCCGTCAGAATGATCAGCGGAAACAGAACAAAGAAGACCGCGAAATAGCTCAGCTTTTGTAGCGGCGAATAGGTCCGGCCGTGGTGCAGACGCAGCCGCGCATGGTCCAGGGCATCCCGTGGCAATCCCGTAAAGTCACGGCCCTTGGGCAGGATATCCCGCCGCAAATGGCCATTGATGAAACTGGCCAGAAACCAGATGAACAAGGCCGCGACAAAAATCCAGCCGAAGAAGAAATGCACGACCCGCCCTGTCGCGAGGTCGCGGAAGGACGGGATCGTTACCGCGCCGGGAAAGCCGACAAAGCTTGGATTGGCGGCCGGTCCGCTCATGCCTAGAACGCCGGTCGTGTCGAAGGTCTGCCCGAACACTGTGGTTTGCCCGCGTGGCCCATCTGGCGTGTTGACAGCACCAATGCTGAGCACTGAATTGTCGAATTCGAAGCCGGATTGTTTGCCGATATAAAGGGTGGGGTGGGCATTGAAGATCTGAAGACCGGAGAGAAGCAGGAAGAACAGGCATATCGCCCAGACCCAATGGGTCAGCCGCGTCCAGATGGACTGGCGATAGATCAGCGGACCTTTTGCGGGCGGCAGGCCCTCGTCTTCTGTCATGTTTTCCCCTCGGCGGATAAAATTCATTCCTGCCTTCAGTAACGGTAGCGCATCGGGCAGAGGGTCGCCATCACGTCGATGTTATTGTGGTCAGCACAGTATTCTAGGCCCGCACTGCCGACATCAACATATTCGCGTCAGCCTCATACCGGGTTACCTGTTCACGCAGCCGTGTTCGACGCTCGCTTTTTTGTTCCCGCTGTGTAACCTCCTGAACAGGCGGCGCGAATGGAGAACCAATGCAGGCGGATGCGACCGAGAAACGGATGCGCGAGTTGATGCTCGCCGCACTCGACGGCGACGCAGCCGCCTATCGCCGGCTGCTGGCCGAACTCACGCGCTATTTGCGACCCTGGTTCGCAAGACGCCTGAGCCCGTCCCATGCTTCGCACGCGGAGGATCTGGTGCAGGAAACTTTACTAGCCTTGCACACCAAACGCTCGACCTACGACCGCAGCCGGCCCTTCACCGCCTGGCTGCACGCTGTTGCACATCACAAGTTTGTCGACCATGTCCGTCGCCACGCGATCCGTCCCACCGTCCACCTTGATGACGACGCGCCTATATTTGCGTTCGACGACAGCGCCCACGCTGCCGACCGCCGAGATGTCGATGCGGTGCTGACCGAGGTGCCCGAACGAACCGCCGATCTCATCCGCCAGACCCGTATCGAGGGTGCCAGCATCGCCGAGGCGGCCGCTCGCCACGGCATGAGTGAAACTGCTGCAAAGGTCTCGATCCACCGAGGCCTCAAATCCCTGATGAACAGGTTTGCGGGAGGCAGCAAATGACCAATGAACTGATCGACCGCCTGACCTCCGACCTCAAGCCGATACCGTTGCGGGCGCTGGAGAAGCGAATTTGGCTGGCTCTGGCCATCGGGCTGTTCGCCACTATCCTCGTCGGCCCGTTGGTGCTCGACCTCTTGGTCGGCCGCCCCTTTGGCGGCGCCTGGGGCAACTCCATGTTCTGGAGCAAGCTGGGCTATACCATGGGCTTGGGCAGTCTTGGGCTGATCGCCGTGCCGGCTTTGTCCCGTCCCGACCAGTATCGCATCTGGCCGCTGCTGCTTGCCAGTGCGCTGGCTGTGCTGGCCCTGATTGTCGGCACCTTGGGCTGGATGCAGTCGGATTGGGCCATGCCCGTACTGATGGGCGGCACTGCCATGGTGTGCCCTTGGCTGATTATCGTCACGTCGGCGCCGTTGCTGGCGGTACTACTCAGCGTGATGCGCCGCTTTGCGCCCTCTTCGCCAACAATGGCGGGCTTGGCCGCAGGCCTGCTGTCGGGGGGCTTTGGTGCAGCGACCTATGCGTTCTATTGCGGCGAAACCAGCATGATGTTCATGGCAACCTGGTATTCTCTGGGCGTGGCCCTGACCGCGCTCCTGGGCGCGATCATCGGGCGATACCTGCTCCGCTGGTAGCGGGCGGGACTACTCGTCCCGCGCTGCCCAGTTAATGCCACGGCGCATGATGGTAGCGAAGTTGGGGTTCTCGAACTCCTTGGCCGAATGCCCCAAGGTCGAGTGGAAGACTCGTCCCTGACCGTATCGGTGTTTCCACACCACGGGTACTACGGCACCCTCGATCCAGGGCGCATGCTCACCACTAAACGTTGTGGTTGCCAGCACATCGATCATCGGATCGACATGCATGTAATACTGCTCGGACGTATAGGGGAAGCTGGACTTGATCCCTGCCATGATCGGATCATCTGGCTTGGTTACATCGACGGTATAATCGAGAATGTCGCCAGGATGCGCCACCCACTGCCCACCGATCATGAACTGGTAGACGACTGACTCGCGAAAGGCGTCGGACATTCCACCGTGATGACCGGCGAGACCGACGCCACCGCGTACGGCATTGGCGAGGTTCTCGGCCTCCTCCTTCTCGATCTTGCTCATCGTGTAGATCGGAATGATCAGCGACAGATCAGCGATCGAAGGATCGGCGAAGGCGCTGGTCTCGGTCGCAGTCCGCACCGAGTAGCCGTCCTCATGCAGCCAGCGGCGATAGATGGTGGCGCATTCCTCCGGGTCGTGACCTTCCCAGCCACCATAGACAATCAAAGCACTGCGCATGAGCATTTCCCCTGCAAATCAAACGGCGCGGAGAATACCCGACTGGGCTGGTATTGAAAGCCCATCAGGCGCGATTGATGTGGGCAAGCCTGTTCACGAAGTGCAGACGCCGCCCGAACGCCCAACTCAACGGCGGGCCATAAAGTCCAAGTTTTGCCTGCCTGTACGTCTCTTTGAGCGCCGCCATAGCAAAGAGCTCGGTCCATTGATTGGCATCGAGATAATTGTAGTTGAGCCGTACATCGTGCCCACGATTCCCGACCCAATCCATCAATCGCAACGTAAGTCCAGCCAATATGCCCTCACGCAAATGGTCTTTGATCACCACGCTGCCGGAAGCCACCCGCGCCGCCTCTGCAAGCACGCGGCTGGGGGCTTCAGTGTGGTGCAGGACATCGACGATAGTGACACAATCGAACTGCCGGTCGGCAAATGGCAACCTGACCCCGTCATAAGCGGTGACTGGAATATGCGTCACCGGTCGCACCAGCACATCGACACCCTCGATCACGAGCTCAGGGCGCCGTCGCATAACTGCCTTGGCCACCTGCCCGTCGCCGCACCCGAGATCGAGCACCCGGATGGCATCGCTCGGAATGGCAATAGCCAGACTATCCGCCAGCGCCTCGACGCGCCGCCTGAAGATCAAAGCACCGTGGACAGTGTTAAGCAGGCGCTTGCTCCAGGACTGCATGCTCATGCCGCTTTAACGTCGAGCCGCCGGTCTCGGCCGAAGGCCCATTTGCGCAGCACAAGGTAATTGAGTCCGGAGGTCAGCGCGATCACCAGGATTGCCGCCATCAGGCTGGGCAGGGCGAACGTCCCATGGAGCAGGAAACTGAACACGCTGGCCAGCGCCAGTGCCATTATCTGCACCGCCGCATATCGCGGGAGCGCCAGCCCATGCGGCGCTTCGGAACAGAAGCTGAAGCGCCGGTGCAGCAGGTAGACCGGGACGATGCATGCTGCATAGCAGAACGTGCTGAGAAGCCAGCTTTCAACCATGGGCAGCACCCAGATCAAAGCCGTGCTTGCCACCACAAAGCTGGCAGCAGCGCAGGCGCCGATCACGAAGAACATCAGGACCCCACCACCGGCCGGGCGCGTTGCCCGCTGCTCAGGGTTCACATGCATCAGACTTTCCAGGGCAACACTCATTAGCAGCGGTTCTTGCAGGCGGGTCGATTACCCAGCTTTACATTTAAACCCTTGCAACCGCGTTACAGTCCCAGCCGCGAACCCCACCCGAAGAAACGCGGTCAGAAATTTGACCAAAAGGTCCACTTTCCACTGTCACAATTAGCTGATTAGTTGTTTTATGACACTGCTGGCGGCCCTTCAGGCGTCGGGCTGATTGGCAGATGCACTGACGACTGCAACAAGTACAAGGGACATCAGGGATGAAGAAACTGCTTCTGGGCGCAACCGCGCTCACACTCTGCGCCGGCTTCTCAACAGCCGCTCATGCAGAGTTCAGCCTGAACATTCTGCACATCAACGACTTCCACTCCCGATTTGGTCCGATCACTGGCACGGACTCTAACTGCAGCGCAGAAGACGATGCCGCTGGCGAGTGCTTTGGCGGCATTGCCCGTCTCAAGACCGCAATCGACGCCAAGCGCGCCGCCCTTGAGGGCGAAAACGTCGTACTGGTCGATGCAGGTGATCAGTTCCAGGGGTCACTTTTCTACACCCAGTATCGTAGCGAGATCATTGCCGAATTCGCCAATGATCTGGGCATTGAAGTGATGGCCGTGGGCAACCACGAGTTCGACGACGGCCCCGAAGAACTTGCCAAGCTGCTCGATGCGGTGAATTTCCCGATTATTTCGGGCAATACCAATGTCGAGAACGAACCCCTGCTGGCCGGTCGCGTGCCGGGCACGCTGGTTCTGGAGATTGGCGGCGAGAAGATTGGTTTTGTTTCAGCATTGGCGGAAGACACCGACGAAACTTCGTCTCCCGGTGACAATGTCGAGTTCGAAGATACCATCACCAGCCTCACCACTCAGGCCGAAGCCTTGACCTCGGCCGGTGTGAACAAGATCATCGCGCTGACACATATTGGCTACTCGCAGGACCTGCAGGTCGCTGCCAATGTTCCCAACATTGACGTGGTCGTGGGCGGCCACTCCCACTCGCTGCTTTCCAACACTGACGAAAACGCTGTGGGCCCATACCCCACAATGGTCAATGGGCCCGCCGGCAATGAAGTGCCTGTCGTCACCGCCGGCGCCTATGCGAAATATCTCGGTGACCTCGTTGTCACCTGGGATGACGAGGGCAATGTCATCTCGGCCGAAGGCGCTCCGATCATCATGGACGCATCGGTCACCCCCGACGAAGGCTATGTTGCCCGCCTGGCTGAGCTTCAGGAGCCGATCAACGCGCTGATGGAAGAAGTCATCGGCACCGCGACCGAAGCCATTGAAGGCTCGCGTGAAGTCTGCCGCGTGGTCGAGTGTTCCATGGGCAACCTGGTTGCGGACGCCATTCTTGATGCCGCGTCTTCCTCCGGTGCGACAATCGCCATCCAAAATGGCGGCGGGCTCCGCTCATCCATCGATGCCGGTGAAATCACCATGGGTGAAGTGCTGACCGTGCTGCCCTTCTCCAACACCCTGGCCACCGTTGATATCTCCGGCGCCGATGTTATCGACGCGCTGGAAAATGGTGTGTCCGACATCGAGAACGGCGCAGGCCGTTTCCCGCAGGTTGCCGGTCTGAAGTACTCCTATACCCTCGCCAACCCGGTCGGTGATCGCATCAGCGATGTGCTGGTCAGGGGTGAAGGCGACGAGTGGGTGCCGATCGACGAAGAGGCCACCTACACCATCGTCACCAACAACTACATGCGTGGCGGTGGCGACGGTTACGGCACCTTCGCCGAAGGCGACAACGCTTACGATTTCGGCCCGCCGCTGGAACAGGTCGTTGCCGACTACATCGCCGCCCTTGGTGGCGAATACACCCCTTACACCGATGGCCGCATCACCGTTATCGAGTAGGTGTGAGAGCCAGACCACAGCAAAGGGCGCTCTCGGGCGCCCTTTTTCTTTGCCATATTCAATCAGGTGCGACGAGCCAACTGACCCCAGGCCAGCAAAATAATGACCGCACCAACGATAGCGCCGATGAAATTGGCATTGTCGTCGGGTCCGAACCAACCGATCTGCTGTCCGAGCCAGGTCGCCAGAACCGAACCGACGATGCCCAGGACTGTCGTCAGGATGAAACCCGAGGGCTTTCGGTCCCCCGGCGTAATCCATTTTGCGATCAGTCCAGCGAAGAAACCGACCACCACGGCCCAGACAATGCTCATATCACGCTCCTGCTTTCACAAAGAAATTGGCATCACCTCAGCCGGTTGCAACAGGGGCGAAAAATTTGATCGCCGTTTGTGATCTGGAACTGCGCAACCCAAAGCAAAAAGCTTCGTTGTGTGGCTGTCCAAGTGGGGGGCACATCCCACAAACGGAGTACTGAAATGAAAAAGACCATTATCGCAACTGCAGTTACCGCACTTCTCGCTTCCACCGCAATTGCTCAGGACGCCACTGTCGGCGTTGACGCAGGCGCGGGTGCGTCTGTGGACGCCCCAAGCCTCGACGCTGGCGCAAGCACCGACACCAACGTTGATGCAGGTGCCGACACCAATACCGGCGCCAATGGCAAGGCGAGCGCCAATGCCGGCGCAAACGCCAACGCCAATGCCGGCGACATGGCCGACAACACCTATGGCTCGGTAATGGCGTCCATCAAGAGTTCAGCTAATCTGGACCTCTCCAGCATTACTGATGAGTCCCAGATCAGCATCGTGCTGCTCTCGTCCCTTCAGGGCGATGCAGCCACTGAAAGTGCTTCGCTCGACGCTGAGCTGTCGGCCAACGCCGACGCGCAGGCTGGCCTGCACTCCCGACTTGAAGGAAATGCGGCGATCTCGGCCAAGCTTGAAGCTGAAGGCCATGCGATCGAGGACGTCGTCAGCGTAAAGACAAAGGCTGACGGTTCGGTCATCATTTATGTCGACGATCGCGGTTGATTGTTTACTGAAGAGAACCCCTGGTGGGCCCCGGCTACAGCCGGGGCCCTTCCTTGCCGCTAGACGGCATGCTCAGCGCGTTCCCGCTCGGTCACGGTCGCCATATCGAGCACCTTCTGGATGTTGGTGGCATGCCGGAAGCTTGGCTCCAGGTTCTGGCCCTGACGGCACGCATCAACGAAGCGCTGGTAATTGGTGGGCACCGGATCGACTTCGACCTCGGTCCAGGTCCCGGTTTCGGCATCCTGACCCAGGCAGGTATAGAGCTTTGACCAATCGTGGCGATGTTGCACCTCGATCGAGCCGAGTTCGCCATAAACCCTTAAGCGAAGTTCGTTGAAGTGCCCCGTCGCCCAGCGCGAGGCATGCACCACCCCCAGCGCGCCGTTCTCAAGCTGCGCCGTCATGGCGAAGCTGTCATTGGCGTCCAGGTCGTATTCGCCAATTTTGTTGCCCGGTGCCTTGTCGAAGGTTTCCAGCCGGCAGAACACTTTGGAAAAGTCACTGCCGGCGCCATAGGCGGCAAAGTCGAGAATGTGCACGCCGATATCGCCGAGCACGCCGTTTGAGCCGTGCTTCTTGGACAGGCGCCACAGCCACTGGCTCTCCGTCCGCCAGTCGCCCCAGGCGCGAGACACCAGCCAGCTCTGCAAATAACTGGCCTCGAAATGCTTGACCGTGCCAACCTGACCCGACTGCACGATTTCACGGGCTTTCTGCAGCTGGGCAACATTGCGATAGGTCAGGTTGACCATGTTGACCAGACCCAGCCGTTCAGCCGTCTCGGTCATTTCCATGGCCCGCGCGTGATCGGTCGCCAAGGGCTTTTCACAGAATACGTGCTTGCCTGCAGCCAGAGCAGCCATGGTCGTGGGATAGTGCACACTGTCGGGCGTCACATTGGCCACGGCATCGAACTGCCCCCAGCCCAGGGCCGCATCGAGCGAACCAAAGCCCCGCTCGATATTGTGTGCCGCACAGAAGGCCTCGACCCGCGAAGGGTCGACATCAACCCCGCCGGCCAGAGTGACCCCTTCAATGCTCGCAAAACTCTTGGCATGCGTATTGGCCATGCCGCCGGTACCCAGGATGAGGATACGCATATGTCAAATCCTTGGCCGTCGCCGACGGCCGCTCGTCTGTTTTCTGTGCAGGTCACTCCCGTTCACGGCGGGAATGCCTTTGTGTCTGAAACGGCGCATCCTGCTTTGGCGGGACCAGCGCCGCAGGTCGGTTAGCTCTTCACTTCACCCGCATGGTCGGCGGCGCTCAGCTTGGCACCGCGTTCCTCGATCTTCTCGATCGCCTCGGCAACCGGCGTGTTCGGCGCCTTCATCAGGTGCGCGTGACGATCGCCCTGATAGGCCCAGTTGACGGCATTGCGCAACACCTGACCGACATTGGCGTCGTGGTAGGTCGGGTAGGTTTCATGGCCGGGACGGAAATAGAAGATATTGCCCGCGCCACGCCGATAAGTGAGGCCCGAGCGGAACACTTCGCCACCCTGGAACCAGGAGACGAATACTGTCTCAAGCGGCTCCGGCACCGTGAAGGGCTCGCCATACATCTCTTCATATTCCAGCTCGAAATATGCTGGCAGTCCCTTGGCGATCGGATGCCCGGGGTTGACCACCCACAGGCGTTCGCGTTCGCCTGCTTCACGCCAGTGCAAGTTTGCGGGCGCCCCCATCAGGCCCTTGAACAGCTTGGAGTGGTGGCCCGAATGCAGCACGATCAACCCCATGCCCTGCCAGACATGCTCCATCACGCGCTTGACCACAGCGTCGTCGACCTTGTCATGGGCCGCATGGCCCCACCACAGCAACACATCGGTATTGGCCAACGCCTCTTCAGTGCAGCCATGCTCGGGCTCTTGCAAGGTAGTGGTCTTGACCTCGAGATTGGCATCCTGCCGCAGCAGCGCGGCAATCTGGTTATGCATGCCATTTGGGTAGTTTTCGGCGACAACCTTGTTCTTCTGTTCGTGAACGTTTTCGCCCCACACCAGGGTACGGATCGGCATGACAGTCTCCTAATATCAATATCCCGGCAGGGAGGCGCCGGGTGTTTCTGGGTTCTGCGTCATTCCCGCAAAATCGGGAACCCCTGTTTGCTCAACTGAGGTTCCCGCCAGGAGGGACACGGTGTTGGGAAAAGGTGACGGCAACGGGGCCGCCACGCATTGAAATTGCCCCTATCGAATCGGCTTTCCTGCTTCATCGAAGCGGTGTACGCGATCTTCCATCGGGGAAACGCGCAGCTTCGAGCCGCTCGGATGCTGCATGGCGCCTTCGAGACGAACCACGATGGGCTCCTCCTGGCCCATTTCGAGATAGACATAGGTATCCGCGCCAAGATTTTCGGTATGGATCACTTCGCCTTCCCAGATGCCATCAGGCTTGACCAGCATGTGCTCGCCACGCACGCCCAATGTCGCGCACTTGAAGGCTTCAGCTTTCTCACCGGTCAGAAAGTTCATTTTGGGTGAACCGATAAAGCCGGCAACAAAGATGCTGTCGGGTTTCTCGTAGAGCTCCATGGGCGTTCCCACTTGCTCGACAAGGCCATCGCGCAACACACAGATGCGGTCGGCCAGCGTCATCGCCTCCACCTGATCATGTGTCACATAGATCATGGTGACATCGTGCATGCCCTCATGCAGTTTGGCAATCTCGATGCGGGTCGCCACACGCAGGGCAGCATCCAGGTTTGACAGTGGCTCGTCGAACAGAAAGACTTTCGGGTCCCGGGTAATGGCCCGGCCAATGGCGACGCGTTGCCGCTGACCGCCCGAAAGCTGCTTGGGCAGCCGATCGAGATACTGCCGGATCTGCAGCATATCAGCCGCCTTCTCCACGCGCTCCCGGATAGCTTCCTTGCTGTTGCCCTTCTCCAGCTTCAGCCCGAACGCCATGTTTTCATAGACTGTCATATGCGGATAGAGCGCATAGGACTGAAACACCATGGCGATGCCACGCTTTGACGGGGTCAGGGCGTTGACCACCTTGCCGTCGAACAGCATTTCGCCCGACGTGATGTCCTCAAGTCCGGAGATCAGGCGCAGCAATGTGGACTTGCCGCAACCCGAAGGCCCGACAAAGACCATGAACTCGCCCTTGCGTACTTCCAGGTCGACGCCCTTGATGACGTTCACAGCGCCGAAGGACTTACGGATATTGCGAAGTTCGATTGATGCCATTTTGGCTTCTCCTTATCCTTTGACGCCGCCGGCGGTGAGGCCGGAAACAATCTTACGCTGGAACACCAGCACCAGGGCAACCAGCGGAACGGTCACAACGACCGATGCCGCCATGATGATGCCCCAGGGAATTTCATATTGTGAGCCGCCCGAAAGCAGCGCGATGGCCACCGGCACGGTGCGGGTCTCGTTCGACACGGTGAACGTTAGCGCGAAGAGGAACTCATTCCACGCCGCGATGAAGGCCAGTAGGCCGGTTGTCACCAGTGCTGGCCACATCAGTGGCATGAACACCTGCGTGATGATGACCCAGGGCGTGGCCCCATCGACGATAGCGGCCTCTTCGATTTCAACCGGCAGGTCACGCATGAAGGTGGTCAGTACCCATACAGTGAACGGCAGGGTAAAGATCGTATAGGCGAAGATAAGTGCCCAAGGGGTGTTGTAGATGCCCAGGAACCGGATCACCTCGAACAGGCCTGCGAGCACAGCAATCTGCGGGAACATGGAAACGGCCAGGATCGTCATCAGCAACAGGCCACGGCCACGGAAGCGAACCCGGCTTAAGGCGAACGAGGCCGTCACCGCCAGGAACAGAGCAAGGATCACGGTGACCGAAGCCACGAAGACCGAATTGAGCAGATTGCGCGGGAAAGCGCCCTGGCTGAACACTTGCCGGAAGTTATCGAAGCTGATCGAGGTCGGCCAATAGGTAACCCGGAACAAGTCCGTACCTGATTTCAGGCTGGTCAGGATCGCGTAGTAGAACGGGAATACCGAGACCACCACGATGACCAGCACCAGCGCATAAAACAGCACCGTCTTGGTCAGTTTCCAATAGTCGAAGGTCGCGCCCATCAGCGGTCTCCCCCCTCGAAGTTCACCTTGCCGATCCAGATATAGAGGATGGTGAAGATTGCGATCAGCAGGAACAACAGCGTCGACTGGGTCGACCCTTCAGCGAAATTGTTGAACTGGAACAGGTTCTCCTGTGCCAGTACCGACATGGTCTTGGTCGAGCGCGAATTGGGCGTCAGCACATAGATCAGGTCGAAGATGCGCAGCGCGTCTAGGACGCGGAAGATGATCGCCACCATCAGCGCCGGTCGCACCAACGGCAGTGTGATCCTGAAAAACTGCTTGACCGGATGCACACCGTCGATGTCGGCGGCTTCATAGATATCCTTGGGGATCATCTGCAGGCCGGCCAGGATCAGGAGCGCCATAAACGGAGTGGTCTTCCAGATATCAACGATTAGCACCGCCGTCATTGCGGTATCCGCCGAGGCCGTCCAGGCCACCGGAGCGGAGAGCAAACCCAGTTTCATGCCCAGATCATTGATGATGCCGAACTGGTCATTGAGCATCCAGCCCCACATGCGGGCAGAAACAATGGTGGGAATGGCCCAGGGAATGAGAATAGCGGCCCGGACGATGCCACGGCCACGGAACTCGGCGTTGAGCACCAAAGCCACGATCATGCCGAGAACGGTTTCCCAGAGCACGGACCAGAACGCGAAGCGCACCGTATTCCAGACGGCATTCCACCAATCCGGATCGGCGAGCACGCCACGATAACGCACGGTGCCGCTTTCCAGCACCTGCCAGCGCAGGTAGTTGCCGAAACCAACCCACTCGGCACCGTACAGGTCGTTGAGCGTAGCATCGGTGAAAGAGAACCAGATCGAGCGCGTCAGCGGCCATCCAGCCACGATCGCCAGGGCAATCATCATCGGAACCAGGAACCAGCGCGCAGCGCGAACCCGCTGCAGCATCAGCTCCGACCTGATCTTGGGTGTGGCCGCCGTCCCTACAGGGGCCATGGCGTCGGTCGCCATACTCGTTCTCCTCCCACAACAAATTCTAAAAGTGCAGGGCGGACGGCCGGGAACCCAGCCATCCGCCCTGCTCAGGCCGCCGGGAGGACTACCAGGCGTCGCCCTTCAGGTCTTGCAGATCGGCCTCAAGAATTTCGAGGTTTTCTGCGGCAGAGCCGTTGCCGGAAAGCGTGTCATGGACGGCGCTCCAGAATAACGAGGAAACCTCGTTATAGTCGGTCTTGGTCGGAGCGGACGGACGTGGCACGGCCTGCTCGAAGATTGCCTTCCAGTTTTCCATGAACGGCGACGCTTCGAGCACATCGGCGTCTTCGTAAAGCGAGGGGATGGTCGGCAGGTTTGACTGTTGGATCGCGCGCTCCTTCTGGACCTCTTCTGACGCCAGGAACTTGGCCAGCTCGATCGCAGCTTCTGGATCGGGCGAATATTTCGACACCGCGACGTTCCATCCGCCCAGGGTAGCGGCAGAGCGGGCACCCTCGCCGTCGCCGGCAGGCAGCGGAGCAACGTCAAACTTGCCCTTCACTGCCGAGTCGTCGCCATTGCCCAGTGCGTAGGCATAGGGCCAGTTGCGCATGAACACGGCATTGCCGAGCTGCCAGACGCCACGGCTTTCTTCTTCCATATAGGCCAGCACGCCTTCAGGCGCGATGGTTCCGACCCAGCCGGCGGCACGATCAATCGCAGCAGCGGCCTGGTCGTTGTTGATCGAAATGGTCCCATCAGGCTCGACGATCTGGCCGCCGCCATTGGACATGACCCATTCCAGGGCATCGCATGTCAGGCCCTCATAGGCGTTGCCTTGGAACACGAAGCCCCAGATCTCCGAATTACCCTCTGCACGTTCGGCTTCCATGATCTCCATGGCAGTCGTTTCAAGCTCGGCCCACGTCTCCGGGACCGACTTGCCATGTTTCTCAAGCAGGTCCGTCCGGTAATAGAGCGCTGGAGCATCGGTAAAGGCGGGAAGAGCAACCAGCTTGCCATCTACCGTCTGCGACTCGATGATCGAGGGGAAGTGGTTGCCGACAACATCAGCCGCAGCCTCGCTCAGATCAAGAAACTGATCGGCAAGTTGCGGCGCCCAGATCACGTCGGTCTGATATACGTCGATGTCTGAATTGCCCGCTGCGAGCCAGAGGCGATACTGGCCGAACTGGTCGGTAGTCGAAGAAGGCATGGGCACTACGGTAACAGTGTGACCGGTGTCTGCCTCGAAACGATCAAGCTGGCTGCGCAGGAAAGCCAGGCCGCTGCCTGTGTCGCCGGAGACAATGGACAGCTCGGCCGCTTGAGCAGCCCCACCGACCAAGGTCACGCTCGTCAGCAGGCCGGCGAGCAATAACTTCATCTTCATTGGAAATCCTCCCGAAAAACATGTGGCGAAGGAGGCGCATTGAATCGACCCCGCGCCAAAGCGCCGGATCAAATCTCCTCCCCCTCAAAAGCACCTTACCGAACCGTTTTTGCCGTTCAGTTTGAAAGCGCTTTGGAAGTTAAGGAAACAGAGGCTTGAAAAACTGTCAAGCGTCGCCCTCGTTGATTTTCAGAACTTTTCCGTCGGTAACAAAAAATACCTTTCTGATTCATAGGATTAACAGAGCCAACTCTTTCCAACGGCAAAAATCACCGCCTGAAACGTTGATGTACGAACCTCAACTTTCTGAAACGATTTCCAGGGCTTGCCTCAAAATTTGAAATCGCTTTGAATGGCTTTGGGAGGAGAATGGCAAAGTTCCCTGTTCAAAGGGACTAGCCTGCCCTAATGGCTGTAGCGACCGGCTTTTCCGCACCAATGCGGACAAGCGACCGGAGCTCAAAACCCTATGGGCCGTAACGCCGCAATGAGACTGAAAGACCTCGCCGAGCATCTCGGTCTGTCGCAAACCACGGTCAGCCGTGCGCTCAACGGCTATCCTGAAGTCAACGAGGCCACCCGCCGCCGTGTTGCCGAGGCCGCCAATCTGCTCGGCTATCGCCCCAATGCCAGCGCCCTGCGCC
The DNA here is from genome assembly GCF_009758415.1 of Devosia marina. Classification (GTDB taxonomy): domain Bacteria; phylum Pseudomonadota; class Alphaproteobacteria; order Rhizobiales; family Devosiaceae; genus Devosia; species Devosia marina. The sequence continues at coordinate 55,593 of NZ_WQRF01000003.1, forward strand.
TGGCCACCGGACGGGCCGGTGCCGTCGGCCTTGTGCTGCGCGGCGCCGACGAGCTGGGCCCGCACATGTCCGAATTTCTCTCTGGCGTCGGCAGCTATATGGCCAGCCAGGAAATCGATATGCTGGTCTCCACCGTTGCCAGCCATCAAGAGGAGCTGGCCGCCTATCGCCGTCTCGCCGCCAGCCAGAAGGTGGATGCGGTGATCCTGCATTCTCCCACCATCAGCGACGAGCGGGCCGAACTGCTGATGGACCTCAAGATCCCCTTCGTGCTGCATGGACGGACAAATATCGGGCACCCTGTGGCCTGGCTCGACATCGACAACACCAGCGCGCTCGAACGCGCCACCAGCCATCTGCTCGATCTGGGGCATCGGCGCATCGCCCTGCTCAATGGGGTCAAGGGCCGTACATTTGCCCAGCACCGTGAAATCGGCTACCGCACTGCATTGACCGCTCGCGGCCTGACAGTCGATCCAGCACTTGTGGGCAATTCGGTCTTTACCGACGAAATCGCCTTTCGCATGGCCCAGGCCATGCTTGAACAGCGCCCCCGCCCGACCGCTTTTCTGGCCGGCTCTATGATGACGGCGCTGGGTGTCTTTCGCGCCATTCGCCAGGCGGGTTTGGAATTGGGATCCGACGTCTCCATGATCGCCCATGACGACGTGTTCCCCTATCTCAACGCCGACAACATGTACCCCACCATGTCGACGACGCGCTCCTCGATCCGCCAGGCCGGAACCCGGATTGCCGAATTGATCATGCAGATCCTGGCGGGCAAACCGCTGGCCGACGTACATGAGCTCTGGCCGGTGGAACTGGTGTTGCGCGAAAGCTCAGGACCTGCACCAAAGGGATAACGGCAGAGGGCAGAAGCGCCCTCTTGATTCTGCCGCATTGACCCACTGCAGTGCGCCACCAACCGATTGACGCTTGAAGCGCAGCAACGCTCAACGTTACCACTAGCAGCAACACGCCGCACGGAGTTCCCCATGACGTCACCTTTCGTCACCACCGACTGGCTGGCCCAGCAACTGAAAGATCCTGACGTTGTTGTGGTCGATGCGAGTTGGCACCTGCCAAACGGTGCGCGCAATGCCCAGGCCGAATATCTGGCCGGCCACATTCCCGGCGCGGTGTTTTTCGACATCGACGGTATTGCCGATACCTCCAGCGACCTGCCCCACATGCTGCCCAGCCCGGCGGAATTCGCTCGGGCAGTTGGAGCCCTGGGAATTAGTCAGAACATGACGATCGTCGTCTATGACGAGGTCGGTCTGTTCAGCGCCCCGCGCGTTTGGTGGACGTTCCGCTGCTTTGGCGCGGAGAATGTAGTGATGCTCGAAGGGGGCGGGCCGAAGTGGCGCGCGGAGAAGCGTGGCACCGAAACCGGCCTGCAGCACCGGGAGAAGCGGCGCTTCGAGGCCAATTTCGACCCCGATGCGGCGGTTGATTTCGAAGCCGTCTCGGCCAATCTGCGCAGCCACGCCGCGCAGGTGGTCGATGCCCGTCCTGCCCCGCGCTTTCATGGCGAAGTGCCCGAACCGCGCAAGGGTCTTAAGGCCGGCCACATTCCCGGCAGCACCAATGTCCCGGTGAGCCTTGTTACGGAAAACGGACGTCTCAAATCTCCGGAAACGCTGCAGGCGATCTTTGCCGAACGCGGGGTGCGCCTGGACCAGCCCATCATCACCTCCTGCGGCTCCGGCATCACCGCCGTGACGCTCGCTTTGGCACTCGAGCGGGCCGGGGCAAAGCAGGTCGCCGTCTATGACGGCTCCTGGGCCGAATGGGGCGCCCGAGACGATGCCGAGGTGGAGAGTTGACCCGCCTTCAGGCATAGGCGACCCAGCCACGGAAATCGAACCCGGCATAAAAGAGGCTCACGCCGGAAAATCCGGCTTCCGCCATCATCCGCTCCTCATCCTGCGGCGAAAGCAGATGCAGCCGTTCCAGCATGGCCCGCCGGCCATTTTCGGCATGGGCCGGATCGACCCCATTGGATACTGCAAAGGCCGCATGCCGCCGCATCCAGATGTCGCGGCTCTGCAGATCCTGCGGAAAGCTCATATGCGCCAGGACCAGGGGCGCGCCCGGCAGCAGCCGGCGATGCAATTGCGCAAGGGTTTCGAGCCGCTCGCCCAAGGGAATGAAATGAAAGGTGAGGAGGCACGTGGCGCCATCGAATGGCCCGTCCGGCGCCACATCAATGGTCCCCTCGTGCAAATGTACCCGATCGGCATGGGCCGCTGTTGCCACCCGGGCGGTCTCAAGCATCTGCGCGGACGGGTCCACCCCGTCGAGCTGCCAGCCCGCATGGCGGTCTGCCAGATTGCCCAATTCCATGCCACCACCGGCGCCCAGAACCAGCACCCGGCCCGCCTCGGGCACGCGTTCAGCCAGCAGCAAATCGGTCATGCGATGTAGGCCATCGAGCCCTGGCACCTGCCTGGGCGGTCCGTCCGCATAGCGCGGTGCAACATTGGCGAAATCGGTCATCATCACCTCCATTCTTATATGTAACTTTTATTGTTACTATAAATCGAAAGGTCAATGTCCATTCGGCGGCCGCGGATAGGAGCGCCACCCTTTCCGCCATTGCCCCTTGCGGTGGGCCGCTGCATCGGAATAATCGCGGGAGCGACTAGGGATGAGGGCATATGGCTGCGCGTAACGAGACTTCTGCAACCCGGCTGGACGATGCAGCGCGCGCCGGCTGGCTGTATTATGTTGCCGGCAATACGCAGGAGGAAATCGCCGCCAAGATGGGGATTTCGCGCCAGTCGGCGCAGCGGCTGGTTTCGCTCTCGGTGAGCGAAGGGCTGATCAAGGTCCGGCTCGACCACCCCATCGGCCGGTGCCTGGACCTGGCCGAACGGCTGCGCACCCGCTACGCGCTCGACCACTGCGAGGTCGTACCCTCCGACACGGCCAGTTCCTCGACCACGATTGGCATTGCCGAAGCGGGGGCCGCCGAGCTTGAACGGTGCCTGCGCAGCCCGGACCCGGTGATCATCGCCATCGGTACCGGCCGCACCCTCAAGGCCGCGATCGAACAGCTCCAGCCCATGGATTGCCCGCACCACACGGTGGTGTCGCTGACCGGCAATATCGCCCCGGACGGCTCGGCCGCATTCTACAACGTCATCTTTAACGTGGCCGATACGGTCAAGGCCCGCAGCTTTCCCATGCCCTTGCCGGTTATCGCCTCCTCGGCCAAGGAGCGCGCAATGCTCCATACCCAGCCCATGATCGCCTCGACGCTCGACCTGGCGGCCCGCGCCAATATCACCTTTGTCGGTATCGGCCATCTGGGCCCGGATGCGCCTCTTTTGCTCGACGGCTTCATTTCCGAAACCGAACACAAGGCGCTGCAAAAGGCCGGCGCGGTCGGCGAAATCTGTGGCTGGGTATTCGATTCCGAGGGCCGGCTGATCGAGGGCCAGACCAATGACCGGGTCGCCTCTGCCCCCATTCCCAGCCGCGAAAATGGCCGCGTCATTGCCCTGGCCATGGGCCCCGCCAAGGCCGCCGCCATCCGCGCCGCCCTGACCCGGCGCCTGGCCAATGGCATCATCACCGACGAACAGACGGCGGAACTGCTGCTGGCGTGACAGCATGATCGCTCATGGCCTATTGAATTCCTTTACAAAAAGGGCGCGCTGAACCGCCGGCCGGCCCTTGTAGCCTCCGGTTGAACCTGGACGTGTCCCGAGGCGCGTGCGTCTCAGTAAAACTAAGTAATAGAGACGTCGCCGCCTCGGAACGCCGGGTTTCTCCTGCTGTCGCGGCCCCTTTTGATCGCTCGTCGCAAGGTGACCCGACCAGCAGGCAGGCCCTGGAGCGACCCAGCACCCAACCGGCTCCTCCCGCAACTGTTCGCTGCAGTCCGCCCATCTCGGGAGAGATGGGCGGAGTATGGGGGAGGATTTGGGCGCGGGGATTAAATTTCGGGCCAGCTTCTCGAACTCACTCCGCTTGGCCGTGGCTTTATGCGCCGGACCTTAAGCGGACATCAGCTCCACATCCGCTTTCGGCACAATATTGTGGTTCAATCGGAAAAGGTTCTGCGGATCGTACTTCTCCTTGATGCCGCGCAACTTCTCAATATTCGATCCGTAGGCCTCCGATACTCTGCCCTCGTCGTCCGTGGGCAAAAAGTTTACATATACGGTACCGGCGGCGTGAGGGGCAGTCTGCTCAAAAAGCTCGCGGGCCCAAGCGATACATGACTGATCTTGTGCAGGGTCGGACCATCTCGTGTGAATATTCATCACGAAGTGGCGCTTGCGCTGAGGAAACGGTGTGGCGGAGGGATCAACACGTGTCATCGCACCGCCCAGATGTGCGATAAATATCTCTGTCTGCGGGTCAGGCAATTCGGCAACCGCCGACAAGGTCGCGTCGATGACCTCATCGTGCAGAGCAAGGAAGTCATTGCTTTTCCAGTAGTTGCGCGCACCTGGGGTGAGGAGTGGATCGAAAGCTTGCTGCCACCCTTCATAGGGGTGTGGGGCGATCACATCGGCAATCGGTTCGCCAAGTGCCCGCAACTCCTGCATTGACTGCATGCCTTGCTCCATGTCGCCGGCGTAGCATGCAGCGAAAATAAGAACTTCCTTGCCATGCCAGGCCGGCGGGATGAAGGGAAGCGGAGGTGCCTGCCGCATAACCGCCCAGACAGTCAGTTCATCAGGCGCGCGGGCACAGAGATCACGATATTTCTGCAAGAGACCGCGCGCATCAGACAACGGGTGCACTATCAGCCCAGACAAAACCTCAGGACCGATCGGATGCAGCTTGAACTTGAACGAACAGACTACGCCGAAATTGCCCCCTCCCCCGCTGATCGCCCAGAAAAGATCAGGATTTTGCGAGGCACTTGCTGTTCGTATCTCGCCATCGGCGCAGACAACTTCAGCCGATAGCAGGTTATCAATCGTCAGCCCGTGTTTGCCAGTAATCCAGCCAAAGCCACCACCAAGGGTCAGACCCGAAATGCCGGTTGTCGAGTTGATGCCCAGAGGCACCGCCAATCCGTGAGCCTGGGTGGCCTTATCCACGTCGGACAAAAGGCAGCCGGGCTCGACAGTTGCTGTAGCCGCATCAGCATCGACGTGAACGCCCTTCATCTGCGAAAGATCAAGCAGCAGCGCGCCATCAGCCACCGCATGGCCCGCAATCTGGTGGCCGCCGCCTTTAATACTTAGCAAGATGCTGTTGCGCTGCGCGAAATTCACCACGAGCTGGATATCTCTCCGGTCCGTTGCGCGCACGATCAGACCAGGATGCCGATCTATCATGCCGTTCCAAAGTGATCGGGCCTCGTCGTAGCCGGCATCGTCTTTGCCGATCAGCTGGCCCTCCAGCGCGGTCCTCAATTCTGCCAGTCTCTCGTCGAGGACCTCCAAGGTCCCACCATTCAGCTCTTTTAGCGCTACGGTCATGGCGATTGCTCCAATAGGTTTTCGGACTATTGGCAGACTGCGCCCCAATATGAGGGTGAACTAGTCCTGAAACTGAACCTGCCTTTTCCTGACGGGCGAAGGGTGAAATCGTGCTAGGTTGAAGCGTGGGCGGTAGCGGGCTTTTCTCCAGAGGAGGAGTTGCAAGATGACTATCGGCAGTTACGGACAGTTCTGTCCGGTCGCGATGGCGGCCGAAATGCTCTGCACGCGCTGGACCATCGTTCTGGTGCGAGAAATGGTGGCCGGCTCCACCCGGTTCAACGATTTGAGACGCGGCGTTCCTCGCATGTCCCCAAGCCTTTTATCCCAAAGGCTGAAGGAGCTCGAAGTGGCTGGAATAGTCTCGCGTGGCCCCGCAGATGACGAGCCGAGCGTACAGGAATACCGCCTGACCAAGGCCGGGCACGACCTGCAGTCTATTGTTGAAGCCTTCGGTATATGGGGGCAAAAATGGATCGAGACGCAAGCAACGCTCGATAACCTGGACCCATCGCTGCTGATGTGGGACATGCGCCGCAACCTCGACCCGTCTCCCTTGCCCGACCGCCGGACGGTGATCAGCTTTCTCTACCCTGAGCTTGCGGCTGGCCGGCGACACTGGTGGCTGGTCGTAGAGCCCTTCGGTGCCGTTGACCTCTGTTCGACCGATCCTGGATACGATGTCGATCTCTGGGTGACAACGAACCTGCGCACCATGACTGAAATCTGGATGGGTCTGGCAAGAGTAGAGCAAGTTCGAGACAAGATCCAATTTGAAGGTGATCCCGCAATGGCGAGCACAATGCAGACCTGGTTGGGTCTTAGTCCTTTTTCCTCGCAGTCGAAGCTGGTGCACTGAGACGACATCCATCGCCACGATTACCGAATCGTGAGCGCAAGGCTTTCTGCACACGCATAATTGAGCGTTATCCGGCAGCCACCCGTACAGGCGCTGAGTAACAGTGCGCACTTGGGCCAAAGAAGCTACCAAAGCCGCTTTTCGCCAAACTGCCGTCAGCAAAATTCGCAGCCCACGCCGCAAGCTCGAAGGTCACGTCTGACGGGCTCGCGCCCACCCACGGTCCAAGTGGCTCCCCAGCATTAAGACATCCCGATACCGGGCATAAGCTCGTCGAACAGCGACTTTGCTCATACCCCCGGCCTCAGCTGCTAAGAACCGCGTTTCAGGGCCATCTGACGCACGTACGGCATGAATCTGCGTAAAAGCCTGCTTGACTCGCACGCCAATAAAGTGAACATTTGCTCACATAAGAGACAAATGCCCGTCTCGTATCTGGGAGGATATTCATGAAACTGACACCGCTTTTCGCGGGCGTTTTGACGCTCGCCCTTGTCGGCACCGCTTCTGCACAGACGCTCACCATTGCCACCGTGAACAATGGCGACATGATCCGCATGCAGGGCCTGTCGAGCGCCTTCACCGAAGAAACCGGCATCGAGCTGAACTGGGTGGTTCTGGAAGAGAACACACTGCGCCAGAACGTGACGACGGACATCGCCACCAATGGCGGCCAGTACGACATCATGACCATCGGCACCTACGAGGCCCCGATCTGGGCCAAGCAGGGTTGGCTCAAGCCACTCGATGGCCTGACGGCGGACGCCGAATACGATGTTGACGACCTGCTGCCGCCGATCCGCGACGGACTGAGCGTTGACGGCAAGCTCTATGCCGCACCGTTCTATGGCGAGAGCTCCTTCATCATGTATCGCACCGATCTGATGGAAAAAGCGGGCCTCACGATGCCGGAAGCACCGACCTGGGAGTTCATCGGTGAAGCCGCACGCGCCATGACCGACCGGAATAACGACATCAACGGCGTCTGCCTGCGTGGCAAGGCAGGCTGGGGTGAAAACACTGCCTTCCTGACCACCATGTCGAATTCCTTCGGGGCGCGCTGGTTCAATGAAAACTGGCAGCCGCAGTTCGACAGCCCTGAGTGGAAAGAGACGATAGAGACCTATCTCAGCCTCATGGCGGATGCGGGACCGTCCGGCGCATCCTCAAATGGCTTCAACGAGAACCTGACCCTGTTCCAGCAGGGTAAGTGCGGCATGTGGATTGATGCTACCGTTGCAGCCTCGTTCGTCACCAACCCTGAAGAATCCACGGTGGCAGACAAGGTCGGCTTCGCGCTGGCCCCAGACACTGGCAAGGGCAAACGCGCCAATTGGCTCTGGTCTTGGGCGTTGGCCATTCCAGCATCTTCACAAAACGCAGATGCTGCCGAACAGTTTATCGGCTGGGCAACTGACAAGGACTATCTTGAAACGGTCGCGGCCGAAGAAGGCTGGGCAAATGTGCCTCCCGGCACGCGAACTTCCCTTTATGAGAATCCGAACTATCAGGAAGCCGCGCCCTTCGCGCAGATGACCCTGGACTCGATCAACGCCGCTGATCCGACTAATCCGACGGTCGATCCGGTGCCTTATGTTGGCGTGCAGTTCGTGGCCATCCCCGAATTTGCTGGCATCGGCACCAATGTCGGTCAGCTCTTCTCGGCAGCGCTCGCCGGTCAGATGTCCGCCGATGACGCCCTGGCCCAGGCCCAGGACGCCGTAACCCGCGACATGACCCGCGCCGGTTATATCAAATAAGGCTTCCTCCAAAGCCTCGACGGCCGGAACCTCTTTTCGGCCGTCCTCTTCCGGACCCTATGCACGGATTGTTCGTCCTCCCTTGCATCTGCGTCCCGAACGGGAGCCGCCCGGCAAACTCGTCCCCCTCAGGACGCCGGACGGCTCCATCCCCGGCACTGCGGCTGCGCCGCAGGCTGGCGGGCCTGATCCGATGGCCACCTCAAGGTGACCATCCGATGAGGACCGATGGACCCGAACAAATCGGGCCAACCTGATCGGCCCTGGGAGGAATGGATGGCGACCCGGCAAACCCGCACCCTGGCGCGCACCATGATGGCACCAGCCGTCATTGTGCTTCTGATCTGGATGGCCGTGCCGCTGGCCATGACCATCTGGTTCTCGTTTCAGAATTATAGCCTGATCAACCCGATGATGACCGGCTTTGCCGGATGGGGAAACTATGAATACGTCATAGGCGACCCCAGCTTCACCCAGGCGCTGGTCAATACGCTTCTGCTGGTTGGCGGGGTGCTGCTGATCACCGTGATCGGCGGCACGTTCCTGGCGCTGCTGCTCGATCAGCCGATCTGGGGCCAGGGCGTTTTGCGCATCCTGGTCATCTCCCCCTTCTTCGTCATGCCGCCGGTCGCCGCGCTGATCTGGAAGAACGGCTTCATGCATCCCGGCTATGGCATGCTCGGGCACCTGTTCAAGGCCCTCGGCCTCGAGCCGGTGGACTGGTTCGCGCAATATCCGCTGTTTTCGGTGATCGTCATCGTCGCCTGGCAGTGGCTGCCTTTTGCCACGCTCATCCTGCTCACCGCATTGCAGTCGCTCTCCGAGGAGCAGCGCGAGGCCGCCGAAATGGATGGCGCCAATGCGGTCAACCGCTTCCGCTATATCATCCTGCCGCACATGGCCCGGGCGATCACCATCGTGATCCTGATCCAGACCATTTTCCTGCTCGGCATCTTTGCGGAGATCCGCGTCACCACCGGCGGTGGGCCGGGCTATGCCTCGACCAATATCGCTTTCCTGGTGTTCCGCACCGGTATTTTGTCCAATGACATCGGCGCCGGTTCCGCCGGTGGCGTGGTCGCGGTCATCATCGCCAACATCGTCGCCATCTTCCTGATGCGCGCCGTCGGCAAGAACCTGGACGCGTAAGGAGACACGATCATGGCCCGCAACGCATCCGTTCAGACCAAAGTCGGCTTCACAGTGCTTGCATGGACCGTGGCCCTGCTGCTGTTTTCGCCCATCCTGTGGACTATCGTCACCGCCTTCAAGACCGAGGCCGAAGCGATCGCCACCCCACCCACTTTCCTGCCCCTGACCTTTACGCTCGACAATTTCGGCGATGTGCAGGACCGCTCGGACTATATCAAGCACGCCTGGAACTCGATCCTGGTGTCGGTCGGCTCGACCCTTTTGGGCCTCGTCATCGCCATTCCGGCGGCCTGGTCGATGGCCTTTGCGCCGACCAAGCGCACCAAGGACATTTTGATGTGGATGCTCTCCACCAAGATGATGCCTGCCGTTGGCGTGCTGATCCCGATCTATCTGATTTTCCGCGATCTGCGCCTGCTCGACACCGTGCATGGCCTGACCATCATCATGACGCTGATCAACCTGCCGATCATCATCTGGATGCTCTACACCTATTTCAAGGAAATCCCGGTCGATATTCTCGAAGCTGCCCGCATGGATGGCGCCGAGCTGTGGAACGAGATCGTCCATGTATTGGTGCCCATGGCCATTCCCGGGATCGCCTCGACCCTGCTGCTCAATGTGATTTTGGCCTGGAACGAGGCCTTCTGGACCATCACCCTGACCTCGGGCCGGGCCGGCACATTGACCGCCTTTATCTCGTCTTTCTCATCACCCCAGGGCCTGTTCCTGGCCAAGCTTTCGGCCGCGTCTCTCCTGGCCATCGCACCAATCCTGCTGCTGGGCTGGTTCAGCCAGAAGCAGCTCGTCCGCGGCCTCACCTTCGGCGCCGTCAAGTAAAGGGCTTTACGAAATGGGTTCCATCACGCTCGAACACGTCAACAAGTCCTTCGGTGAAGTCGAAATCATCCCCGACATTTCGCTTGAAATCGAGGACGGCGAATTCGTTGTCTTTGTCGGCCCCTCGGGCTGCGGCAAATCTACCCTGCTGCGCTTGATCGCGGGGCTTGAGGACACCACCTCGGGTCATATCAAACTCGATGGCGAGGACGTCACCGGCGCACCGCCCGCCCGGCGCGGTCTGGCCATGGTGTTCCAGTCCTATGCGCTCTATCCGCATATGAGCGTGCGCGACAACATCGCCTTCCCGCTCAAAATGGCCAAGATGCCGCAAGCCGAGATCGACAAGAAGGTCGAGTATGCAGCCCGCACGCTCAATCTCGGCTCCTATCTCGACCGCCGCCCGCGGGCCCTGTCCGGTGGCCAACGCCAGCGCGTTGCGATTGGCCGCGCCATCGTGCGCGAACCCAAGGCGTTCCTGTTCGACGAGCCCTTGTCGAACCTCGACGCGGCGCTGCGCGTTAACATGCGGCTCGAAATCACTGAACTGCACCAGCAGCTCAAGACCACCATGATCTATGTGACCCACGACCAGGTGGAAGCCATGACCATGGCCGACCGGATCGTGGTGCTGAATGCGGGTAATGTCGAGCAATTCGGCTCCCCGCTCGAACTCTACAAGAGGCCCGCCAACCGCTTTGTGGCCGGCTTTATTGGCTCGCCCAAGATGAATTTCGTCGATGGTCCCGAGGCCGAAAAGCACAATGCACACTCCATCGGCGTACGGCCTGAGCACTTTACGCTCTCGACCACCGCCGGAGCTGGGCAATGGGCCGGCACGGTCAATGTCGCCGAACAGCTCGGTTCCGATACCTTCCTGCATGTCGAGGTCGAGGGCCTCGGCCTGATGACGGTTCGTACCGATGGCGAACAGACCTTCCGCCATGGCGACAAGGTCTATCTCACGCCCGACGCCAACCGCATCTACCGCTTCGACGCGGCCGGGCTGGCACTCCAGGACTAACCGACATGACCACCAGGCTTTCCACTGCAACGCTTCCAGCGATCAAGACTGCGGTCACCCCGGCCTATAACCGCGCCGATCTCACCGCCGGCATTGTGCATTTCGGCGTCGGCAATTTTCATCGCGCTCATCAGGCCGTCTATCTCGACGCGCTGTTCAATCTGGGCGAGGGGCACGACTGGGCGCTGGTAGGGGCCGGCGTGCGCGCAGCCGATGAGGCAATGCGGCAAAAGCTGATGGGGCAGGACTGGTTCACCACCGTGGTCGAGCAAGAGGCGGAGACCAGCACGGCGCAAGTCACCGGCGCCATGATCGACTATCTGCCGCCCGGCGACAGCGCCGCCGTCATTTCCAGGCTAGCGGATCCGGCCATCCGCATCGTCTCGCTGACCATTACCGAGGGCGGCTACTATATCGACCCGGCCAGCCAGACATTCGATCCAACGCATCCCGACATTGCGTATGACGCGGCCCATTTCGACGCGCCGAAAACCGCGTTCGGTCTGATCCTGGCGGGTCTGGTTAAACGTCGAGAGGCCGGCATTGTCCCCTTCACGGTAATGAGCTGCGACAATATTCCGGGCAATGGCCACGTCACCGAGAATGCGGTCGCCGGTCTGGCCACGCTGATCCACCCGGAGCTGGCCGAATGGGTCAAGACCTCGGTCGCCTTCCCCAATGGCATGGTGGACCGCATCACCCCCGCCACCTCGGACCGCGAGAAGACACTGCTCGCCGATAATTTTGGCATTGAAGACGCCTGGCCGGTGTTCTGCGAAAGCTTCAAGCAATGGGTGCTCGAAGACAATTTTCCCGCCGGGCGCCCGGCGCTGGAAAAGGTCGGTGTGCAGTTCGTGCCCGACGTCGCGCCCTACGAGCATATGAAAATCCGCATTCTCAATGGCGGCCATGCCACCATTGCCTATCCGGCTGGCCTGCTCGACATTCATTATGTGCACGAGGCAATGGAGCACCCGCTGGTCTCCGCCTTTCTCAAGAAGGTGGAAGCCGAAGAGATCATTCCAGTCGTGCCGCCTGTGCCCGATACCGATCTCGACGCCTATTTCGCGCTTTGCGAGCGACGCTTTGCCAATCCCAAGATCGGCGACACAGTGCGGCGCCTGGCGCTCGATGGCTCCAACCGGCAGCCCAAATTCATCATCCCCTCGGCGCTCGATCGTATTCGCGACGGCCAGAGCGTGACCGGCCTGGCGCTCGTCTCGGCTCTGTGGTGCCGCTACTGCTTCGGCACCACCGATAGCGGCGCGGTAATCGAGCCGAACGATCCGAATTGGGACCGGCTCAACGCCCAGGCCATCAAGGCCAAGGATAACCCCAAAGCCTGGCTCGAAATGGCCGACATTTATGGTGATCTGGCCAAGGCTCCTGACTTTGTTGCCGCGTTCACCAAGGCCCTGAACGCGTTGTGGATGCAGGGCACCGCACGGACGCTCGAGCGGTATCTGGCGGATCAGCACTAGGTTTTGCCTCTGCCTCTCTCCCTCTAGTCGCTGTCAATCCCATTCGCTATGGTCCGCCCGGACCGAACATACGAGGGCGGCGTGTCGCAGGACTTCCTGGTGGGTGTGGATGTGGGAACCGGCAGCGCCCGGGCCGGTGTCTTCACGCGCGATGGCCAGTTCCTTGGTCGGCATGAAGTGCCTATTCTCATGCGGCGCACCGACGCCAATTTCGCCGAGCATGACAGTGGCCAGATCTGGCAGGCCGTGTGTGAAGCAGTCCGCGAGGCCATGTCGATAGCGGATGTGAAGCCCGAGAATGTCTCCGGCATCGCCTTTGATGCCACCTGCTCGCTGGTGGTGCGGGACGCTTCCGGCGCGCCGGTCACTGTTTCGCGTGATGGCGAAGACCGCTGGGATACCATTGTCTGGCTCGACCATCGGGCGCTTGACGAGGCCGACGAGTGCACCCGCACCGGCCATGAGGTACTGCACTATGCCGGTGGCGTCATGTCGCCGGAAATGGAAGTGCCCAAGCTGATGTGGCTCAAGCGGCATCTGCCACAAAGCTGGAACCGCGCCGGGCAGATGTTCGACCTGGCCGATTTCTTGTCCTGGCAAGCAACGGGCTCACTGGCTCGCTCGCAATCGACCCTCACCTGCAAATGGACTTATCTGGGCCACGATGCACAAAGCTGGCGGCAGGATTTTCTCGCCAGGGTCGGACTTGAAGACCTGCTGGAAAAGGCGGCTCTGCCACAAAAAGCCAGCCCGGTGGGCACCGATCTCGGACCGCTGACGCCCGAGGCCGCAGATCAGCTCGGCCTCACCACGACCTGCAGGGTCGGTGCCGGCCTGATCGATGCCCATGCCGGAGCCCTGGGGGTGCTCGGCGCCTTCACCGCCGATGTCGAGACCATCGACCGGCACCTGGCGCTGATCGCCGGAACCTCGAGCTGCGTCATGGCGCTTTCGGCCGAGGACCGGCCGACCTCGGGCGTCTGGGGTCCTTATTACGGCGCCGTGCTGCCAGGTGTCTGGCTTAATGAAGGCGGTCAGTCCGCCACCGGCGCGCTGCTCGACCACATCATACTCTGGCACAGCGCCGGGGGTGAGCCGACCCGCGACAAGCATCTGGCGATCTGCAACCGGGTGATGGAACTGCGAGAAAGCGAGGGGCTGGCCCTGGCTGACCGCCTGCACGTGTTGCCGGACTTTCACGGCAATCGCTCGCCATTGGGCGATCCGTCAGCGCTGGGCGTGATCTCCGGGCTGACACTCGACAGCGACTTTGACAGCCTCTGCAGGCTCTATTGGCGCAGCTGCGTTTCCATTGCGCTGGGCGTGCGGCATATTCTCGATACTCTCAACACCAAGGGCTATGCCATCGACACGCTGCACATCACCGGCGGCCACACCCGCAACCCGCTGCTGATGGAGCTTTACGCCGATGCAACCGGCTGCACCGTGGTCGAGCCTTCGACGCCGGATGCGACCCTGCTCGGCATGGCCATGGTCGCCGCCAATGCAGCCGGGCTCTATTCGAGCCTCGATCAGGCGTGTCTGGCCATGCAGCAAGGCGGCACCGCCCGCGCGCCCAAGGTCGAAGCTCGGGCGCAATTCGACCGCGACTACCGCATTTTCCTTGAAATGCTCAAACAGCGCCAAGTCATCGACGCACTAGACTAGCGCCGCCATTGGCGGCCGCTGATGCCCCGGCGCATGCAGCGCCTATCCACGCGTCGCAATCCCCGATAAGCTCCTTTCCGGGAAGCCAAAATCCGTGGCCTAAAAGCGAGCGACAGAAGCTGCATGTCGATCAAAGCCGCCATCTATCATCTGACCCACTACAAATATGACCGTCCGGTCACCTTGCAGCCGCAGGTCATTCGTCTGCAGCCGGCGCCGCATTCCAAAACCAAGGTGCTCAGCCACTCGTTGCGGGTCAGCCCTAGCCTGCACTTCGTCAATGTGCAGCAGGATCCCTATGGCAATTTCCAGACGCGCTTCGTGTTTCCCGAGCCGGTGACCGAACTCAAGATCGAAGTCGACCTGATCGCCGACATGACGGTCTATAATCCGTTCGACTTTTTCGTCGAGGAGAGCGGCGAGACCTGGCCCTTCCAATATCCCGAGGATCTGCGCGACGATCTGACGATCTATATGAGGCCCGAGCCGGCCGGGCCGCTGCTGCAAAAGTTCCTTGATGAGCTCGACAAAAGCCCGAAAAACACCGTCACCTTCGTGACCGATCTGAACGCCCATCTGCAAAGCGTGGTGAACTATATCGTTCGCCTCGAACCCGGCGTCTGGACGCCCGAGGAAACGCTGGGCAACGGCAAGGGCTCCTGCCGGGATTCGAGCTGGCTGCTGGTCAACATCCTGCGCCACCTCGGCCTGGCCGCGCGCTTTGTCTCTGGCTATCTGATCCAGCTCAAGCCCGACATTGTATCCCTCGATGGCCCGGCGGGCACCGACCACGATTTCACCGATCTGCATGCCTGGGCGGAAGTCTATCTGCCCGGCGCTGGCTGGATTGGCCTTGACCCCACGTCTGGTCTGCTGACCGGCGAAAGCCACGTGCCGCTGGCAGCAACGCCGCATTATCGCAATGCCGCGCCGATTTCCGGCTTTGCCTCTTTTGCCGAAGTCGACTTCGCCTTCGACATGCGGGTGACCCGGATCGCCGAGCATCCACGCATCACCAAGCCGTTCTCCGACGGAAGCTGGGAGCGACTCAACGCCCTGGGCAAAAAGGTCGACGAAAAGCTCAATGAGCAGGACGTGCGCCTCACCATGGGCGGCGAGCCGACCTTCGTGTCCATCGATGATTTCGAGGCCGGTGAGTGGAATGCCGACGCGGTCGGCCCCACCAAGCGGCGCCTGGCCGATCAGCTGATCCGCCGCCTGCGCCAGCGCTTTGCTCCCAATGGCATGCTGCATCATAGCCAGGGCAAGTGGTATCCGGGCGAAACCCTGCCGCGCTGGACCTTCTCACTCTATTGGCGGGTCGACGGCAAGCCGGTGTGGCAGGATGAAAAGCTGATCGCCCAGGAGGGCATCAAGACCGATGCCACGCATGAGGATGCGCGAAGATTCCTCGATGCTTTTGCGCGCAATCTCGGCCTGACGGGCGAAACCATCGATGAGGCCTATGAAGACCCCGGCGAATGGCTGCTAAAGGAAGCCAACCTGCCGGCCAATGTCGACCCGGCCAATTCCGAACTGGCCGATCCCGAGGCGCGCTCGCGCATTGCCAAGGTATTCGAGCGGGGCCTGACCCATCCCACCGGCTATGTGCTGCCCGTGCAACGCTGGAATGCCAAGGCCTCCAGCCCCTGGCTGACTGAAAAATGGAAAACCAGGCGCGGCAAGCTGTTCCTGGCGCCCGGCGACAGTCCGGCGGGCTATCGTCTGCCATTGAGCTCGCTCAAGCATTTGAAGGCTACTGACTATCCGCATGTGGTGCCCCAGGACCCGGGTGTGCCGCGCGGCCCCCTGCCCGATCCTGAAGAAATCCTCGCGCGCAGCAAGACCGGACTTGAAACCGATCCGCGCGCCCAGGCCGCTGCCGACTTCACCGCAGCGACTGAGCAACAGGACATCACCGAGCAGGTAATCAGCGAAATCGAGGGCGAGGTGCGTACCGCCGTCACCGCCGAAGTGCGCGAGCATCGCCTTTGCATTTTCCTGCCGCCGGTGGAGAAGCTCGAAGATTTCCTCGAACTGATCGCAGCGGCTGAGGCAGCGGCAAAAGAAATCGGCCAGCCGGTCCATCTTGAAGGCTATGCCCCGCCGCAGGACCCGCGTCTCAACGTCATTCGCGTGGCACCCGATCCGGGTGTCATCGAGGTCAATATCCATCCCGCTTCAAGCTGGGATGACTGCGTGGCCACGACCGAAGCGGTCTATGAGGAGGCACGCCAATGCCGCCTCGGCGCCGACAAGTTCATGATCGATGGCAAGCATGTCGGCACTGGCGGCGGCAATCATGTCGTCGTCGGCGGGGCCACGCCGCATGACAGTCCGTTCCTGCGCCGGCCGGACCTCTTGAAGTCGCTGGTGCTGCATTGGCAGCGGCACCCCTCGATGAGCTACCTGTTCTCCGGTATGTTCATCGGCCCGACCAGCCAGGCCCCGCGCCTGGATGAGGCCCGCCACGACAGCTTGTATGAGCTCGAAATTGCCATGGCGCAGGTGCCGGCGCCGGGGGAAGGCACCCCGCCTCTGCCCTGGCTGACCGACCGCCTGTTCCGCAATCTGCTGGTCGATGTCACCGGCAATACGCATCGCGCCGAAATCTGCATCGACAAGCTCTATTCCCCCGATGGCCCGACCGGGCGGCTGGGGCTGGTGGAGTTCCGCGGTTTCGAAATGCCGCCCAATGCGCGCATGTCGCTCGCCCAGCAATTGCTGATCCGGGCCCTGATTGCCCGCTATTGGGACAAGCCGCTCTCGGGCGACTTCACCCGCTGGGGCACCAGCCTGCACGACCGTTTTATGCTTGGCAGTTTCGTATGGCAGGATTTCCTCGGTGTGTTGGAGGACCTCCGCCAGCACGGATTTGATTTCGAACCCGAATGGTTCGCCGCCCAGCTAGAATTCCGCTTCCCCTTCTGCGGGGAAGTCGAAGTGGATGGGGTCAGGCTCGAACTGCGCCAGGCGCTTGAGCCCTGGCATGTGATGGGTGAACAGGGCGCGATCGGCGGCACAGTGCGCTTTGTCGATTCCTCGGTGGAGCGCCTGCAGGTACGTCTCGAGGCCGCCAATCCCTCCCGCTACACGGTGACCTGCAACCAGCGCCCAATGCCGCTGCAACCCGCCGGTGCTATAGGCGAAGCGGTGGCCGGGGTTCGCTTCAAGGCCTGGCAGCCGGCCTCTGGCATGCATCCGGCCATACCGGCGCACGCGCCGCTGGTGTTCGACATTTACGACAACTGGACTGGTCGGCCGATCGGCGGCTGCACCTATCACGTGGCCCATCCGGGCGGACGCAATTACGAAACCTTCCCGGTCAATGGCAATGAAGCCGAGGCCCGGCGCCTCGCGCGCTTCGTGCCGCACAATTACACACCGGGTGGATATCGCCTCACGCCCGAAAAGCCTGCGGATGAGTTTCCGCTGACGCTTGACCTCAGACGGCCGGCGCGGTTCACGTAGTGCCATGAGTTCGCGGAATCACCAGACCCGCGGCAAGCCCCCAGCCGGCCCCAGCATCATTGCTGATTACCGCCTGTTGCCCGGCGTGCCGGACGAGATGATCGACCCGTCCGGCGCCATACGGCCCGGCTGGGATAAACTCATGGCGGCCTTCGATGCACTGGGCCCCTCCGAACTGGCCGCCCGGGTCGAGCGCGCCGACCAGTATCTGCGCGATGCCGGGGTGTTCTACCGCAAATATGACGGGGCCGAGGGTAAGGAACGCGCCTGGCCGCTGGCCCATATCCCGCTGCTGATCAATGAGGCCGACTGGGTACAGATTTCGAGCGGGCTGACCCAGCGCGCCGAACTGCTCGAAGCCATTGTCGCCGATATCTATGGCAGCAACACGCTGGTGCAGGAAGGCCTGCTGCCACCCGAGCTGATCGCCCAGAACAGCGAGTTCCTTCGCCCCCTGGTCGGGATACGACCGGTCAGCGGGCATTATCTGCATTTCTGCGCCTTCGAACTGGGACGCGGGCCGGACGGATCGTGGTGGGTGCTGGGTGACAGAACACAGGCGCCATCGGGTGCGGGTTTCGCGCTGGAAAATCGCGTAGCCACGACCCGTGCCCTGTCCGAAATCTACGCCTCGCTGAATATCAATCGGCTGGCCGGTTTCTTCCGCGGCTTCCGCGATGCGCTTTTCAACCAGGCCCAACGCGATGGCGGTCGCGTCGGCATTCTCACCCCCGGCCAGCTCAACGAAACCTATTTCGAACACGCCTATATCGCCCGCTATCTCGGGCTGATGCTGCTCGAGGGCGAGGATCTGGTGGTCGAGGACGGGCAGGTTATGGTGCGAACCGTGGCCGGCCTCAAGCCGGTCAGCGTGCTCTGGCGGCGGCTCGATGCCAGTTTCGCCGATCCGCTCGAACTGCGCTATGACAGCCATATCGGCACACCCGGCATGGTCGAGGCGCTCCGCGCCGGCTCGATCTCGATGATCAATGCGCTGGGCACCGGCATCATGGAAACAAGGGCGCTGGCCGCCTTCATGCCACGCCTGTGCAAGCATCTGCTGGGCACCGGGCTGGAATTGCCCGAAATCGCCACCTGGTGGTGCGGCCAGGGCGCCGAGCGCGAATTCGTGCTCGACAATTTCGATCAGCTCATGATCGGCCCCGCCTTTTCCACACAATTGCCTTTCGACGATCTGCGCGGCACCGCCCTTGGCGCCAGCATGACCGCCGAGCAGAAGGCAGACCTCAAATCCCGCATTGCCAATGATGGCGGCGCCTATGTCGGGCAGGAGCCAGTCCGGCTCTCCACGGCCCCAGTCTATGTTGATGGCAAGCTCGAACCGCGGCCCATTACGCTGCGCGTCTACGCCGCCCGTACCGATGAAGGCTGGACGATCATGCCCGGCGGCTTTGCCCGCGTCGGTTCCACCACCGATACGACGGCCCTGGCCATGCAACGCGGCGGCCAGGCGGCCGACGTCTGGGTGCTGTCGAGCAAGCCGGTCGAGCAGGTCTCGCTGCTGCCGCGCGAGGGCGAAAAGCTGGTGCGCAACGCCCCCGGCAATTTGCCCAGCCGCGCCGCCGACAATCTGATCTGGCTGGGGCGTTATGCTGAGCGCTGCGAAGCCTCGGTGCGGATCCTGCGCGCCTATAATGCCCGGCTGGCCGAGCTCTCCAAGCCGGATTTGCCGATCCTGACGCATTGCGCGGCGCTGCTTGAAACGCTCGATGTCGACGCCGCTGAAGCCATGCCGCAGGGACTGCTGGCCTCCATCGACAGCGCCGTGCACAGCGCCGGACAGATCCGCGACCGTTTCTCTCCCGATGGCTGGCTGGCCCTGACCGACCTGCAAAAGACCGCCCAGCGCTTTGCCTCGCGCATCGACACAGGCGACGATGCCACCCGCGCCATGACGGTGCTGCTGCGCAAGCTTGCCGGCTTCTCGGGCCTGGTGCACGAGAACATGTATCGCTTCGCCGGCTGGCGTTTTCTGGAACTGGGTCGACGCCTGGAGCGCGCCATGCAACTGGCGCGCATCACCGGCTGGCTGACGGCCCCCGAAGCCCCCGACGGGTCGGTCGAAATGCTGCTCGAAATCGGCGACAGCGTGATGTCACACCGGCGCCGCTATTCGGTGACGGCCGGTGCGTTGAGTGCCGTCGACCTTCTGGTGCTCGACCCGCTCAATCCACGCTCGGTGCTGTTTCAGCTCGCCGACCTGAGAGACCAGATCGAGGCCCTGCCCGGCGGCATTGACGATGAACAGCTATCTCCTGCCGCCAAGCTGGCGCTGGAGATCCACACAGATCTGGTCATCGCCGAAGCCAGCGGCATGACACCGGCGCGGCTCAACCGGCTGGCAGACGATGTGGGCATGTTGTCCGGCCTGATCGCCGCAGCCTATTTCACCTAGAGGCAGGACAGATGCTCTACGATATCCGCCTGGCCCTGGAATATGACTATGACGCCCCGGTGCATGGCGGGCGCCACCACATTCGCGTGGCGCCGGCCAATGTGCCCGGCCTGCAGCGTGTGATTGCCTCCTCGCTGGCCATTGAACCGGCGCCGGCGCGCCAGAGCGGCTTTCTCGACTTCTTCGGCAATTCGGTCACCGCCATCACCATGACCGATCCGCATGACAAGCTGACCATACGCCTGACCGCACGTGTGCAGATCGAGGAATTCTCGCCGCCCGCCGACCTGTCTCCGCCACTGGCGCAACTCTCCCGCGAGATCGGGCAATATTGGTCGGTGGCGTCCACCAGCCCGCAGCACTTCCTGGCCGCCTCGTCCCGCGTACAGATCGTTCCTGCGATCACCGACTATGCGCGCGGCGCGGCAGCGAACGCGTCTACGACGCTGGGCGTTGCCACTGCACTCTGCATGGCGATCCACCAGGACTTCGAATACGACCCCAAGGCGACCGATGTCGAAACCCGTCCTGCCGAGGCCTTCGCATTGCGCAAGGGCGTGTGCCAGGATTTCGCCCATGTGATGATTGCGGGACTACGCGGCCTTGGGATTCCGGCAGGCTATGTCTCGGGTTTCCTGAGGACCAATCCCCCCGAAGGACAGGCGCGCCTGGAAGGGGCTGACGCCATGCACGCCTGGGTGCGGGCCTGGTGCGGCCAGCATCTGGGTTGGGTCGAGTTCGACCCCACCAATGCCATGATTGCCGGGCCCGACCATATCTCGACCGGCCATGGGCGTGACTATTCCGACATCTCGCCCATTGTCGGCGTTCTGCGCACCCATGGGTCGCACGAGACCAAGCAATCGGTGGACGTGCTGCGCGTCGAGTGACCCGGTAACGGAACCAAAATCGTCATCACCTCGTTCTTTTGGCACGCGGGCAGAGCAGCCCCGCCAGGAAAGGTCCGGCAAACCGGATCGCAGGAGATGACGACGATGAACCAGTCCCAGTTCAGAACCCATGATGGCAACAGCCGGGTCACCGCAGCCACCTGGAGCGACGATCTTTACGATCACCAGTCGCGCTTCGCCGAAGTGGCACTAGCTCTGCTTCCCGCCTCCCTCATCCTGGCGACTGCCACCGCTCTGCTGGTCGCCCTTCTCTAGGGTCGAAATGGCGCACCAGCCAACAACAGATCCCGGAGGGTTCAATGGGTACGATACTTCTTATCATTCTTGTTCTGTTGCTAATCGGCGCGCTGCCGACCTGGGGATATTCACGGGGCTTCGGCTACTTCCCCTCAGGCATTCTCGGCGTCGTTCTGGTCGTGGTGCTGATCCTGGTCCTGATGGGTCGCATCTAGCCACCGCTTAAACCCAAACGGGCACGCCAGGTCCCTCTGGTTTCCTTGAAAATGGATTGTGCCCTTGCGGATCGACGGTCGCCCCCCTTTCGATCCGCACCTTTTGTCCCGACAGGCCAAGGGCTTGTCGGGACTTCTTTTTTTCACCCCACTCACCACGGAACTCCTGCTGGTCCCTGGCGTTGTTCCGACGACTCAACAAGGAGCGTCCAATGGCTACGACTTCCGATATGGCCCCAACCCGTCGCAAGGCCGGCAATGGTGGCGCGGCCGCCAAGGCCAAGACCGAGACCCGCGAGCAGGAACTGGAGGCGCAGGTCGCCCAGCTTCAGGCCGACATCAAGGCGATTTCCGACACGCTGGGAAAGCTCTCCGGCGAGAAAGTCGGCGAGGCCCGCGCGCTGGCGACCAATGAGGTCAAGCAGTTGCAGGCTCGCGGCCAGCACTTGCTGGACGACGCACAGGACCAGGTGACCCAGGCCGAAAAGCAGCTCAAGGATACAATCCGCGAAAAGCCACTGACGGCCGTAGCCGCGGCAGCCGGGATTGGCTTCGTCTTCGCCCTGCTCACCCGGCACTAATTATGGGTCTGATTTCGCCACTTGCCTCCCTGCTGGGGCTGGAGGTTGAAGGCCTTGCATCCAAGGCCAAGGCCGCCGCCCTGGTCTGGGGGCTGATCGCGCTGTCCTGCGCCATCGCCATCGGCTTCCTGATCGCGGCCGGCTTCATGGCACTGGCCGACATTGTCGGGCCCATCATCGCTGCCCTCATTCTGGCAGGCACGTTTCTGGTCCTTGCTCTTGCTGTCTATCTGGGCTCGCTGATCGGCCGCAGCCACCGGCAGCGGGAACTGGCGGAGCGCCGCAGGGCCAAGGAAACCAGTACGTTCCTGACCACCGCCGCACTTACCGCCCTGCCACTGTTGACCAAATCACCCATGTTGCTGCGCATCGGGCTGCCTGCTGCGGCCATAGCCGCCATTGCCCTCCTGCGTGACAACGATAAAGAGGACGAGGCCTGACGCGACAGCGTCAGCGCCTATCGGTGCGCATGTCTGCGGGGGGCCGGATCACCGGCAGGGCCAGTGGATGCAATTGCAGATCCACGGCGTTTTCCAAATCAATCAGTTCCCCGTCGACCACGGCATGGGTGCCCCGCTTGCGCTTGGGAAAACGCAGGATCAGGTCGCGCACTTCGGTTTCGCTGACGGCCGGATTGGCGCGCCAGCTTCCGCTCATCACATCGAGCGCCAGGTTGAGCAATTCCCGGGTGGAAACACTGTGTGCCACATAGACACCCAGACGCCCTGAATTAAGCGTCATGGCCACCGGCACAGGACTGTCATCGAGCGGATTGTTGGAAATTGCCACGCCCGTCGCGGTTACCGTCCTGTCGCCCTTTTCTGTGTGCAACTCGACCTCAAAGCGCGGTGGGTTGACCGCTGCTGCCAGGATTGCGCGCAGGCTGGCCAGCATCTTGCCGACACGGCTGCGATAGACCATGCCATTGCGGATACGCACCAAGCGCGCGTGAATGCCGACCCCGAACTGATGCACGAAAGGCCGGCCATTGGCCGTGGCGATATCGATGCGGTCGACCTCCCCGCGCGCGATGGCAGCCAAGGCGCGATCGAGCTCCAGGGGCATGCCCAGGGCACGCGCAAACAGGTTCATCGTGCCGGCCGGCAAAACGCCAAGAGGCTTGTTGCTTTTGAAGGCAATGCCCGCCGCCGCCGAAATCGTGCCATCGCCACCACCGGCTATCACCGCCTCGACGGACGGATCTTTGGCAGCGGCCTTGAGGGCCTGCTCGACATCCTTGCCCGCAACGATCGTGCAGTCGAGTTCGTGTCCCTCGCGCGCAAACAGGTCCGCTGCCATAGCGCAGATCTCGTCGAGATCCATGGTGCGCAGGGTCCCGCCGTCCTTGTTCAAAATGGCCCGGATTTTCAAAGAATATCATCCTTGGTTGTTGTCCTGGTGCGGCCCAGTTCGGGAAGCCGAACCCTCACTTCGAGCCCACCACCATCCGCTGGGGCGTAATGCGGCTCCCCGCCAAACTGGCCCGAGAGCTGTCTGACGATAACCGAGCCCAGCCCGGATTCGGTTGCATCATCACCCTCCCGCATGCCCACGCCGTCATCCTTAACGCGGAGCATCGGCACGTCTTCATCGTCGGGCGCCAAGGTGACAGTTATGGTGCCGCTGCGCGCGTCCGGAAAGGCATATTTGAGCGCATTGGTCACCAGCTCTCCGACCAGAATGCCCAGCGTCGTGGCATCGCGCGCACTCACTTCAATGGGCGAGAGCTCGCCATGTACTGCGATCCGCCCGCCATCGGTCTGGGTTTCGGCAAGGTCCTCGAGAACCGCTGCAAGGAATTCATCGGCACGCGCAGTTTCAAGGTCATCGCCCAGGCGAAGGCGGCGATGGGCCGAGGCCACCGCATGGACACGCAGCCGCGCCGCTTCGAGCGCCGCGCGAACATCGTCCGACTGGGTGCGCATGACCTGCAGGGCCAGGAGCGAAGAGACCGTAGCCAGCGAATTGCCGATGCGATGATTGGTGTCCTGCAACAGCGCTTCGACCCGCTGGCGTTCGCGCTCGGCATGGGCTCGCGCTTCCTCGATATCCCGCGTGCGCTCGGCCACTTCTTCTTCCAGCGCCTCGTTCTGGCTCAACAGCCCGCGATGGCGCTGGGCCAAGGCGCTAACCTGCTTCTGGGTGCGCATCAACAAGGCATAGGCCAGGATCGCCGCCGCAGCGAGCGCGGCAATCAACGCTGCGACCAAGCCCGTTCGGGTCTGGTCGATCTGCTGGTTGCGATCCGCCAGCTTGGCATCTTCCTCGGCGATGAACTCTTCCAAGGTTGCGCTAACCTCGGCCATCAACCGCGCGCCCATACCGGTCTCGGTCAGCGTCTGGGCCTCTTCACTGCGCCGCGTCGAGACCAGCTCCACGGTGCGGTTCATTTCCGCCATCTTGCTTGAGATGTCACCGGTAATGCTGGCCACGCGGTCGCTTTGCCCGCGATCATCCGTCGTCATGTCCATCAGGGCGGCGACGCGACGATCCAGGCTGGAGACCGCTTCTCGATAGGGCTGGAGAAACTGCGGATCGGCCGTCAGCAAAAAACCGCGCTGACTGGCCTCGGCCTGGCTCAGCGCATGGGTCAGCTCGCGTGCGGCATTGCGCACCGCATAGGTCTTGTTGATGTCGTTAAGCTGTCGGTCGATGCCCTGCATCAGCATCAGCGCCGCAACGGCGGCCAGGCACACCAGGCCGAGCGAAACCCACACCGCCAGGCGTCGTGTGCCCCGCCGGACAAGATGCGGTCCCTCGACACTTTTGAGCCCGTCAACCAAGACGCTCATCTCCTGCTCCTGCGACGGGTGCGGCCGCTGTGCCCGAGCAATGCTTTCCAGCGATGGCAGCAATGAGGCCGACATGGCTAAATCAGGGGACGGACCGGCTCACCCAGACCTTCCCACCCGGCCACGCGCGCCAACTCAGTTGCATCGAGCACTTCGCAGCTCCGCCCAAGCCAGCGGATGAGACCCTTGTTTGTCAGTTTGCGCAACGTTTTGTTGGTGTGAACGATCGACAGACCCAGCGTGTCGGCGACATGCTGCTGGGTCAGCGGGATGGATACCGGCCCCTGTCCCTTGCCCAACCCCACCGAGACCGCCCGTTCATGGAGGAAGGCCAGGAGATAGGCGGCCCGCTCCAGCGCCGAGCGCCGGCCCAGGCTGAGCAGATGATCGTCCAGCATGCGCTCTTCGCGCGCTGCCAGCCAGGTGACGTCAAAGGCAAGGCCAGGGTGGTTGGCAAACAACTCATCGAGCCGATCGCGCTGAAACACGCACAGCACCAAGGGCGAAAGCGCTTCGACCGAGTGCTCCATCTCCCCGATCACCGAGCCCTGCAACCCGACCAGATCGCCGGGCAGCACATAGTTCAGGATTTGCCGCCGCCCGTCATCGAGCATCTTGAAGCGAAACGCCCAGCCCGACAGCACGGTGAATAACTGCGCGCTATGAGCACCCTCGGTGAGGAAGACGGCTCCGGATTCGGCGGTCATTTCGCCGGTTTTGAAACTGGAAACGAATTTCAGCTCACCGGCCGAAAAGTCGCGAAACGTTGGCAGCGTGCGAAGCGGGCATTGCTCGCAGGACACGCGTCGCCCGGAAGAGGGAAGGACCAAACTCAATTGATTTCCTGACGCTTTTAGAAGTCGAGATACCGAACGCTATGTGGGCATGGCGCGTTCCCGACATGTCATAGTTAAATGACAGACGCGCCAGATGAGCCGATCAGGGGCGGGGGGCCACACGAACAGAAAGCACGCCCATGCTGAACGGCCGCACGGTTCTCGTCCTCGAGACCGAATTCATCATCGCATTGGGAATACAAAGCGCCCTGCAGGCCATGGGGGCCTCTCATGTCGTTCTGGCGCGCAGCCCTGACGAAGCCAATCAGCATATGTCTGACTGGACATCGGCAGCGCTCGCAATTGTCGAAATCGAAACCGACAAGCCCGAGCTGATCGCGTTTGCCCAACAATTGGCTCGAAGCGGAGTGGCCGTCATCGGCATCAGCGCCGATGACCTTCGCGCGGAGGGTGTGCCGGGCCTGCCCGGCACTCCGATCTTGCTCAAGCCATTTCCGGATGCGGACCTGGCCGAAGCAGTAAAGGTCCGCCTCGCTCAGAAGCCGTGGTTGCCTGACGTCACCTGCGCAGAGACGGCATCGGGACCATAGTCGGACTCCCCGCTCACCTTGAGCAGCTCGGTCAGACGCGTGCGCGCGCGGCTGACCCGGCTTTTCATGGTGCCAACGGCGCATTCGCAGATCGAGGCCGCCTCTTCATAGGAAAAGCCCGAAGCGCCGATCAGAATGATGGCTTCGCGCTGGTCATCCGGCAGCTCGGAGAGCGCTGCCTTGAAGTCCTCGAGATCCATCGACCCATATTGGGAAGGATGCACGGAAAGACGCTCGGTAAAGGCCCCATCGCTGTCCTGCACTTCGCGCCCGCGCTTGCGCATCTGGCTGTAGAACTCGTTGCGCAGGATCGTGAACAGCCAGGCCTTGATGTTGGTGCCCATTTCGAAGCTGGACTGCTTGGCCCAGGCTTTCATCACCGTGTCCTGCACCAGGTCATCGGCCTTGTCATGCTTGCCGGTCAGCGACACCGCAAAGGCGCGCAGACTGGGCAGGGTCGCAAGCATTTCACGTTTGAAGGACGTTCCCTCGGCACTCATGCCGTTACTCCCCACCGCGATTGGAGGACTTGTCGCTCTGGGCCTGTTCGGCGTTGTCGAGCTTTTCGAGCAAGTCGAGAAGCTGGTCGGGGACGCCCTCGTCCTGAACCGCTCCATAAAGGGCGCGCAGACGCGACCCGATGTCCGAAGTCGGACCGAGCCCATCTTCCGCCCGCTCCGCCTGCATGCGCACACGTTGCTGCGTCACCAGATTTTCCTTCTTCATTCCCAATTTGACCGTTCAGTCTTGATTTGTCGCGCTGTACCGTGCCCCAAATGCCCGGAGAGCTGCAAAAGTTCCAAACTGCCGGAACTTTTCTCGGCAACACACGTTTTGGGCCATCGTGAGGTACAGTACAACAAGCGTCACCCGGGAGTTTTCGTCTATGTCCTTGTCCACGCGGATCGCACCGCATCTGCCCTACCTGCGGCGGTTTTCTCGCGCCGTCACCGGTTCGCAGACCTCAGGCGACGCCTATGTCGCCGCAACGCTCGAAGCGCTGATCGCCGATATCTCCCTGTTCCCCGAAGCCAGCAATGACCGCATTGCACTCTACAAACTTTTCTCCGCATTGTTTTCATCCTCTGCGGTGAAAGTGCCGGAACCGGCTTCGAGTTTTGCCTGGGAACAGCGCGCCGCCGCCAACCTGGCCAATCTGGCGCCCCTGCCCCGCCAGGCTTTTCTGCTGGTGGCCGTGGAAGGGTTCAGCCACGCCCAGGCCGCCGAGATCCTCTCGACCAGCGAGGACGAATTCGCCGACCTGCTCGACCAGGCGTCCACCGACATTTCCCGTCAGGTAGCCACCGAGATCATGATCATCGAAGATGAACCGCTGATCGCAATGGATATCGAGCAGATGGTGCAGAGCCTCGGCCACAAGGTGGTCAGCGTTGCCCGCACCCACAAGGAAGCGCTGAGCCTGTTTGCGCAGACCCAGCCCCGCATGATCCTGGCCGACATCCAGCTTGCCGACGGCAGTTCAGGCATTGATGCGGTCAACGACATTCTCAACAATCACTCGGTGCCGGTGATCTTCATCACTGCCTTCCCCGAGCGGCTGCTGACCGGGGAGCGGCCCGAACCGACATTCCTGGTCACCAAGCCGTTCAACCCCGACATGGTGAAGGCCCTGATCAGCCAGGCTCTGTTCTTCGACGAAGGCTCGCGCGCCGCAGCCTGATCCAGGCACACACGATTGAAGAATAAGGCCGGCACGTTCCGGCCTTTTTCTTTGCGTCCGGAACTTGCAGCGAACAGCGGCGTTGTCAGTGCAAGTATCAAAACATGGAGTTTACCATGCTGTATTATGCACTGGTCTTTCTGGTTATCGCGCTGATCGCTGGCGTGCTGGGCTTTGGTGGCATTGCCGGCGCCTCGGCTGGTATCGCGCAGATCCTGTTCTTCCTGTTCCTGGCGTTCCTCGTGATCTCGCTGGTGGTTGGTCTGTTCCGCAGGGGCACATAGGACCGACAGTCGAATTCAACAGAAAGAAGCGGCGCCCAAGGGGCGCCGCTTCTTTCTGTTCACGGTGCAGGGAACCAGGTGTCGATCTGCCCGGTGGCCCAATAGACCGTCAGTCCGATCCACTCGCGCATGGCGGTCGAGGTCGTATCGAGATTGCGCCCCAAATCGGCCAGATCGAAACCGAAACTTTCTTTGCCTGTGCTGCGGAAATCGGTGGGCCACGGAAGGACCGAGACCGCTTCGGCACGAAACAGGCCCACAGAGCGCGGGATGTGAAAGGCCGAAGTCACCAGCACGGTGGTACCGCCAGTCTCGGCCAGCAGGCTTTGGGTGAAGCGGGCGTTCTCGATCGTATTGCGCGACTGTCCCTCGAGCACCAACCGCTCTTCATCAATCCCCAATCCAACAAAGAACCGGCGGGCGGTCTCCGCTTCGCTCTCGCCCTCCGCGCTGAGCAGACCACCTCCACCCGAGAGCACGATGCGCGCCTGCGGAAAGCGCAGCGCCAGCCATAAGGTAGTGCTCAGCCGCTCGCCGGCATCATTCATGGCGACGGTCTGCCGCGCGCCACTGATACGCGACACGGTTGCGCCACCCAGCATCACGATGGCATCGACCCGTTCGGGCAGGACCGGGACAGCAAAACGCTCTTCCAGGGGTCGAATAATCACCGCGCCGAAATTGGTCAGGCTGGCCAGCCCGAGCACGCCAATCGCCAGAACCAGCGCAGCAAGGGCCAGGCGCCGCCGCCCGAACGCCACCAGAAGGCTGCCCAGCACAATGAGCAGCAGCACGATGCTGATCGGCTGCGCCACCAGCCAAAACAGCTTCGAGACAACAAAGAACATGCCCACCCTACCTTGCGCGGTGCGGGCAAAACCCGCTTTTTCGCTTGCTATCTCACAGGCTTCTGGTTTTCTACCAGACGGTCAAGATTGCCAATCGATTAATAAGGCAATCGCCAGTCAGGAAGCGCCCGATAACGGGCCAATGGTGAGCATGAAGCAGGCAGCGCCCGCAAAAGCGGAGCCATCGCCGGTCGTCGAACTGCGCGAACTTCACAAGTCCTTCGGCGCCCTGGAAGTGCTCAAGGGCATTTCCTTCACCGCGCGCGAAGGGCAGGTCGTCTCCCTTATCGGGTCTTCCGGATCAGGCAAATCCACGCTGCTGCGCTGCATCAACATGCTCGAGATCCCCGATCGCGGGGATGTGCTGATCGACGGCGAGGCCATTGTGCTCAAGGGCAATGGCCAGGGCCGCAGCATTGGCGACGAACACCAGATCCGCCGCATCCGTTCCGAGCTGGGCATGGTGTTCCAGTCGTTCAACCTCTGGGCGCACATGACCATTCTTGAAAATGTCATGGAAGCCCCGCTGGTGGTGCAAAAGCGCGCGCGCCCCGAGGTGGAAGCCGAAGCCCGCGCCATGCTCGACAAAGTAGGGATCGGTGACAAGGCCGATGCCTATCCCGCGCAACTGTCGGGCGGACAGCAGCAGCGCGCCGCCATCGCGCGGGCCCTCTGCATCAATCCGCGCGTCATGCTGTTTGACGAACCCACCTCTGCGCTCGACCCCGAGCTTGAAGTGGAGGTGCTGCGCGTCATCAAGCTCCTGGCTGACGAGGGCCGGACCATGGTGCTGGTGACCCATGACATGGATTTTGCCCGCTCGGTGTCCGACCGGGTGATCTTTCTCCATCAGGGACTGATCGAGGAGGAAGGCGCGCCCGACGAGGTGTTCGGTGCCACCAAATCGGCCCGCCTCAAACAATTTCTCAATGCGGCCAGCCACGACTGAGCTGCATGGAAAACGACCCGGAAAACCGGGCGCAATGACAACACGAACAAGCAAACGGAGAACGAGAATGAAAAAGACTATGCTGGCAGCGGCCGCCGTTCTGGCCCTCGCCACCCCCGCCTTCGCCCAGGACACTGTCCGCATCGCCACGGAAGGCGCCTATGCACCCTGGAACTTCCTCAACGATGCTGGCGAACCGGCCGGTTTCGAGATCGATCTGGGTAATGCCATCTGCGAAACCGCGGAGCTGAGCTGCGAGTGGATCATCAATGACTGGGACTCCATCATCCCGAATCTGCTGGCCGGCAACTACGACCTGATCATGGCCGGCATGTCGATCACCGATGAACGCCTCGAAACCATCAACTTCTCCGACAATTACTTCCCGCCCGATCCGTCCAAGTTCGTCGCCGCTGCCGGCGCTGGTCTCGACTTTTCAGCCTTGTCCGGCGCCCGCGTCGGCGTTCAGGGCGGCACGATCCAGGCCGGCTATGCCGAGGAAAACCTGGGCGGGGCCAACACCATCGTCACCTTCTCGACCGCTGACCAGGCCATGGCTGACCTGGCCGCCGGCAATCTCGACACCATCCTGGCCGACGGCGCCTATCTCGAGCCGGTCGTGAACGCCTCGAACGGCGCACTCGAATTCGTCGGTGAAGACGTGATGATCGGCGGCGGCGTGGGTGCCGGCGTGCGCAAGGAAGACACTGAACTCAAGGCCACCGTTGACGAGGCTCTGGCCACGCTCAAGGCCGACGGCACTGTGGACGCATTGATCGCCCAGTGGTTCGACGGCATGGGTCCGTTCTTCTCCGAATAAGCCGATCCGGCTCCAATCCTGTCCCTCCCGGCACCGGGAGGGACACTTGTATTGACGCATTTCCGAACCGTAAAACCGTTGCCAGTTTTGCAGGAAATGCTCCAACCGCGAAAGAGCGGCATGTTCGAAGACCTCGCCTTCTGGCTCGGCTACATCACCAATGGCAAGCATCTGACCTGGTACGCCAGTTTCCAGTTCACGATCTATGCTGCCCTGCTCGGCGGCGCCCTGGCCGTGGTGTTCGGCCTGACCGGCGCGACGCTGAAGAATTCGCGCTTCTTCGTGCTGCGCCTCGTCGGCTCGACCTATTCGTCGATCGTGCGCGGCGTGCCCGATGTGCTGTTCTTCCTGTTCTTCCCACTGGCCTTCGAGCAGGGCGTGGAATGGTTGGTGTCCACCCAGGTCTGCTCGCCCGAGGCGATTGCCGCCCAGACGGCCCCCTGGCCGCCCTGCCGCGAAGCAAACTGGTTCCTGGGCACCACTGAATATCTCCTGCTCGCCAGCGTCTCGCTGGGGCTCGTCTATGGCGCCTTTGCCACCAATGTCATTCATGGCGCCATGCGCGCCGTTCCGGCCGGTCAGCTCGAAGCCGCGCGCGCCTACGGCATGAGCACCACCCAGGTGCTTTGGCGCGTCCACATCCGCCAGATGTGGGTCTATGCCCTGCCGGGCCTCTCCAATGTGTGGATGCTGATCGTCAAGGCCACTTCGCTGCTCTCCCTGCTGCAGATCGCCGATATCGTGCTCTGGGCCGACCGGCTCGGCGCGCCCAATTTCCTGCCCACGGTGGGCCTGGTCCATGACGACTGGCGCTGGCGCTACTACCTGGTGCTGTTCGTGTTCTATATTCTGGTCACCTGGCTGTCCGAACGCGCCTTCGAATATCTGATGCGCCGCACCGGGCGCGGCATCCTGTCCGAGGTGCGGACCTGATGGAGGCATTCTTCAACGATCTGGCCATCATGGCCCCGGCGGTGGTGTTCAACATCTATTTCGCCCTGGCCTCGATCCCGCTGGGCTTTGTGATGGCGGTATTCCTGGCGCTGGGCAAGGCCTCGTCCAATCCGCTGATCAATGCGCTCTCGCGCGGCTATATCTATGCCTTTCGGGGCTCCCCGCTGTTCATCCAGTTCTTCATGTTCTATTCGCTGGCGCTTTCGCTCAACCTGACCGTGTGGCGGCCGCTCGGCATTTCCGGCTTCGTGCTGCATCCCCTTTTCATGGGGCCGCTGGTGCTCGTGCTCAACACTGCCGCCTACACCGCCGAGATCTTCTATGGCGCGCTGCGCGCCGTGCCCCGCGGCGCCGTCGAGGCGGCCAGGGCCTACGGCATGAGCCGCAGCCAGCAATTCCGCCGGGTGGTCTGGCCCAATCTCATCCGGCTGGCCTGGCCGGCCTATACCAATGAGGTGGTATTTCTGTTCCACGCCACGGCCATCGTCTATTTTGCCCTGCCCGTTGTCGGCCCGCAGGCTGACCTGATGATTACCGCCAAGACCCTGTTCGAACGCGATTTCAATGCATTCCTGCATTTCTCTGTGGCCGCGCTCTACTTCCTTGCGGTCTCGCTGGTGGTGTTCTTCCTGTTCGGCCTGGTCTATCAGCGCCTGATGCGCCATCTGCCGGCCCAGCCGGGCCTGCGCTTTGCGCCCAAATGGCTGCGTTGAGACGAGGAACTGCCATGAAAGTCATCGCCGATCTCTGCATCGTCCCGATGGGCGTGGGCCCATCGGTGTCCGCCTATATCGAGGCCGTGCGCGAGGTTTTGGAAACCACCGGCCTCACCCACGACATGCACGCCAATGGCACTAATATCGAAGGCGAGATGGCCGATGTCAGTGCCGCGGTGGAGGCCTGTTGCGCGCGCCTGCATGAGATGGGCGTCGAGCGCATTTTCTGCACCATGCATTTCTCGACCCGTATCGACAAACCCCAGTGCATGGCCGACAAGCTGGCCCGTCTCGCCTGAAGTAGCCCATCATGACCTTTACTCAGCATCAGCATCAGCTTGCCGGCGATGCGCCCGGCCATTCGACCACAATCTATTGGTACACCGCCGGGCCAGAAGCGGCCGAAACCAAGATCTATCTGCAGGCCGCGCTGCATGCCGACGAACAGCCCGGCACCATGGCGCTGCACCATTTGCTGCCCATGCTGCGCGACGCCGATGCCGCCAATTCGCTCAAGGCACGGTTCGTGGTCTTTCCCTCGGTCAATCCGCTGGGCCTGGCCACCCGTCTTCTGCGCCGCCATATCGGCCGCTACGACCTCGAAACCGGCGTCAATTTCAACCGCCGCTGGCCCGATCTCTACCCGTTGATTGCCGAGGCCGTCGCCGGCAAATTCACCGATGATGCGACAGCCAATTTGCGAACCATCCGCCAAGCCGTCGGCACCTGGATCGATCAGCAGCAGCCGGCAACTGCCGCCCAGCATCTGCGCCTGCTGATCCTGAAGGCCGCCCATGATGCCGATATCATGCTCGACCTGCACTGCGACGACGAGAGCCTGAAACATATCTTCACTTCGCCCAACCTGATGCCCGGCCTGCAGGATCTGGCCGACCGCATGCAGGTGGCAGCGACCCTGACCGCCGAAGACAGCGGCGGCGGCTCGTTCGATGAGGTCTTGCCCAACCTCTATCGCAAGGCCCAGCGCGCCAATTCGAACTTCCCAATCCCGATGGGCGCCGAAACCGCAACGCTGGAATATCGGGGCCAGGCCGATACGCATGATGACCTCGGCCGCGAAGACGCTCAGGGCCTGTTCGACTTCTTGGCCGGCCGCGGCTTGATCGACGCAAGACCCGCGCCCGCCAGCCCCGCACCGGGCCCAACCCCCTTCGAAGCCACCGAAGTGCTGCGCGCCGACCGTCCCGGCCTGCTGGCCTATCGCGTTGCGTTGGGGGACAAGGTGAACAAGGGCGATGTCGTTGCCGATATCATCGCCATGGATGGCCCCGAAGCGTTCCTTGCGCGCACGCCGCTGAGGGCTGGCACGGATGGTTTCATCCTCTCCCGCGCCAGCGCAAAATATGTCGTGCCCGGATCTTCTGTGGCCAAGATCGTGGGCAGTGATATTCTGCCCACGCGCGCTGGTGGTTACCTGCTGGAGGACTGACGCTCGCTACGCGCCAGACCCCATTGCGCATGATCGAGCGCAGTCATCACGCCGCGCAGTTCGGCCAGGCCTTTCATGCGGCCGATGGTCGGATAGCCCGGCTGCGAGCGGCGGCCGAGATCGTCCAGAATGTCCTGACCGTGATCCGGCCGCATCGGGATTTCCCAATCCGCGCGGCCTTCAGCCTTGCGACGCCGTTCTTCCCTGAGGATGGCGGCAATCAGCGCCACCATGTCGGTGTCTCCACCCAGATGCTCGGCCTCGAAGAAGGAACCGGCAATGTCGTCGCTGTCTCGCTTGACGTTGCGCAGGTGCAGGAAATGCACCTTGGGGCCAAAGCGCTCCATCATGCCGGGCAGATCGTTGTCCGGCCGCGCTCCGAGCGATCCGGAACACAGCGTCATGCCATTGGCAGGGCTGTCGACGGCCTCGAGAATGTATCTGTAGTCTTCCTCGGTCGACATGATGCGCGGCAGACCCAATAGCGCAAATGGCGGATCGTCCGGGTGGCAGCAGAGCCTGAGCCCCAGATCTTCGGCCACCGGCACCACCTCTTCCAGGAAATTGACGAAATGCACCCGCAATTGCTCGCGGCTGATGGCGCCATATTCATCGAGGTGCGCCTGCACGTCCTCGAGTGACATGGATTCGGTGGAGCCCGGCAGCCCCATCGTGACATTGCGCCCAAGCTGCTTCTGTTCGTCCTCGCTCATGGCTTCGAAGCGTCGCGCTGCCTCGTCGGCAATGGCGTTGGTGAAGTCAGTAGCCGCGCCAGGACGCTTGAGGATGTGGATGTCGAAGGCAGCAAAATCATTGATGTCGAAGCGCATGCAGGAGCCGCCATTGGGCACCGTCCAGCGCAGGTTGGTGCGGGTCCAGTCCAGCACCGGCATGAAGTTGTAGCAAATGGTCTCAATGCCGCTATCGGCCAGATGCTTCATCGAGATCTTGTAGTTGGCGATATGCTCCCGCCAATCGCCCTTCTGCTTCTTGATGTCTTCGGTGACCGGCAGGCTTTCCACCACGTCCCAGGTTAACCCCGACGCCGAACCGTCCTTCCGCGTCGCGATCTCCTCATGGCGCTTGGCAATTTCCTCGGGCGACCACACCACGCCATTGGGCACGTGGTGCAAGGCGCTCACCACACCTGCCGCACCGACCTGGGTAATATCGTCAATACTGGTCAGGTCCTTGGGGCCGAACCACCGCCACGTCTGTCGCAAGTCAAAATTCCTCTCTTGTATGGAAGCTCATTGCCATATTCAGCGTATCGCCGAAAGCCTCAATCATTGGCCAGCGCCAGCAGAGTTTGGACATGGCACGGCGTACCAGACCGGCACCAGCAGGCCAGATTCTTGCCGCTGAGTGCCGTGCGGATTTCGGCTTGGGAGGGACGCGGCCGGTTGGCCTCGATCTCCCCTGCCAACCAGCGCGCATGGCGGGCCACCGCTTCGGCCTGCGCGGCATCCCGCTCAAGCCCGGTTTCAGCCATCACAGCGGCGATCGTGAACGGGTTACCCCAGCGACCGGGGCGCGCTACCGTTTGGGCCGGCAGGCCGTTGAGCGCGTGTGACACGGCCTGCAGATCGAACCCCGCCTTGCGGGACAGGACAATGCGCGCCGGTTTCATTTCCGCATATTCCGATCGAAGACGAATTTGGGCATTTCCCATTTCAGCACCAGTGCCAAAACGCGCAGGGTGAAGCCGACGGCAATGGCAATCAGCACCATCAGATCGCCGGGCATGCCGTTGGTCAGGCCAAGAAAGTAGATTACCCCGGTAATCAGCGACACGGTGGCATAGAGTTCGCCCTGAAAGATCAGCGGAATGTCGTTGCACAATACATCGCGCAGCACGCCGCCAGCCGTTCCCGTCACCATGCCCGCCACGATGACGATGATGGGATGGACGCCCGCCTCGATGCCAATATTGCAGCCGATCACGGTGAACACCACCAACCCCAGCGCA
The DNA here is from genome assembly GCF_009758415.1 of Devosia marina. Lineage (GTDB taxonomy): Bacteria > Pseudomonadota > Alphaproteobacteria > Rhizobiales > Devosiaceae > Devosia > Devosia marina. The sequence goes on from NZ_WQRF01000003.1 coordinate 91,508, forward strand.
TCGAGCAAGAGGAAGGGCCACTTCAGTCGGTCCACCAGTCGCGCAAGGGGAATGGTCAGCAACGCCGCGCCGCAGACCAGCAGCAGCACATAGGGGTTCTTGACCCATACCAGCGGATAGTGATCGAGCAGGATATCGCGCATGGTGCCGCCACCCAGCGCCGTGACGCAGGCAATCAGGCACACCCCGAACCAGTCCATATTGCGCCGCCCAGCCGCCAGTGCGGCGGTCATCGCCTCCACGGTGATGGCGATGTAAAAGGCGATAGTCAGCATGGCGCGGGTCTCCAGATGCGTCGAAACCGGGTTGTCCGGACAACGTTACGCCATCACCATCTGCCCGTCGCTCGCTTCGGAAACAAGCCCCATGCGCCAGCCCCGCACCGTCCGCCTCCTCGAAGAATTCGGCAGAACGCGCCTCTCGCAAAGCTTCTTCATGCGCGATTTTCTCTATTCCGAGATCGCCACCATCAACGGCTTCCAGAATCTGCCCGATAACCCCGACCTGGCCATCGCCGCCGGCAAACACCTGTGCGAGGAGCTGCTCGAACCGCTTCAGCGTCGGTTTGGCCGCATCTCGGTGCGCTCGGCCTATCGCTCGCCCCAGGTTAACGGGTTCGGCAATGCCAACAAGCTCAATTGCGCCACCAATGAAAAGAACTTTGCCGGCCATATCTGGGACCGGCGCGACGCCAACGGCCATATGGGCGCCACGGCCTGCGTGATCGTCAACCGTTTCATTCCCTATTATGAGCGGACAGGCGACTGGGAAGCCCTGGCCTGGTGGATACACGATCACTTGCCCTATTCCGATATGGAGTTCTTTCCCAAGTTCGCGGCCTTCAACCTGCAATGGCACGAGGCCCCGACCCGCAGCATTCAAAGCTTCATCCCACCCCGGCGTGGCCGGCTGACCAAGCCGGGCATGGCCAATTGGGCCGGGCGGCATGAGGCGGCTTATGCGGAAATGCTGAAAGAGATCGGCTAGACGAAGTCCGCCCGCATCGGCGTGAACACATCGACGAGCCGCCCCTTCTCCAGGGCAACGACGCTGTGCACCAGCCCCGAGGGGACAATGAAGCTGCCGCCCTGCCCGACCACTTCGGTCGCCCCGTCAATGGTCACCTCGAAACGGCCTTCGGCGACATAGCTGACCTGGACATGGGGGTGGCTGTGCGGTGCGCCGACCGCGCCCTTGTCGAAGCCGAACTCGACCTGCATCAACTCGGGCATATGGATTAGCACCCTTCGGGTATTGCCCGGGGCCAGCTCGGTCCATTCGGTGGCGCCGGGTTGTGCAAAAAGCCTCTGTTCAGTCATCTCATCACCTCGCGAGCCAGCCGCCATCCACCGGAATGACGGCGCCGTGCATGTAGTTGGAAGCGGGCGCCAGCAGGAACACCGCCGCGTCGCCAATGTCGGATGGCACGCCCCAGCGCCCGGCGGGAATGCGCCCGAGAATGGCAGCGGACCGGTCCGGATCGTTGCGCAGGGCCTCGGTATTGTTGGTCTCGATATAGCCGGGCGCTACTGCGTTCACATTGATGCCCCTGGCCGCCCATTCATTGGCCAGCAATCGGGTAATGCCAAGCACTCCGCTTTTGGAGGCGGTGTAGCTCGCGACCCGAATGCCGCCCTGAAAGCTCAGCATCGAGGCAATATTGACAATTCGCGCCTCGCGCTCCGCTTCGATCGCTTTGCGCCCCAGGGACTGGCTGAGGAAGAACATCGTCTTGAGATTGATGTCCATCACCGCGTCCCAGTCATCCTCGGTGAAATCCACCGCATCGACGCGCTTGATGATCCCGGCATTATTGACCAGCCCATCAATAGGCCCGTGCTTGTCCCAGACCGCCTCGAACATGGCCTGTGCGTCGCTGGTTGATCCCAGGTCGGCCTGCACGGCCACCAGCTCGGCACCGGAGGCGGTCATCAGGTCCGCCGTCTCATCCATGGTCGAGCGGCCAACGCCGATCACCCGGCCACCGGCCCGACCGATGCTGAGCGCAATGCCCTGTCCGATCCCGGTATTGGCGCCGGTGACCATGACGGTCTTGCCCGCAAGGGAGAACGCGCTGAGGTCCATCAGCGCAGATCCTCCATGGCCACCTTCTCGACATCGGTATAGTCGACATTGTCGCCAGCCATGGCCCAGATGAAGGTGTAGGCGCCGGTGCCCGCGCCGCAGTGGATCGACCAGGGCGGGGAGAGGATCGCCTGTTCGTTGCGCACGATAAGATGTCGGCTTTCGTCCGGCTCGCCCATCAGATGCACCACAAAAGCGTCGGGCTTGAGGTCGACATAGAGATAGGCTTCCATGCGGCGGTCATGCACATGGGCCGGCATGGTGTTCCACACCGAACCTGGCGCGAACTGGGTAAGGCCTACCACAAGCTGGCAAGTCTTTACGCTGTCGGCGTTCACATACTGGAAGATCGAGCGCTCATTGGCGGTTTCGTTGCTGCCCAGGTCGAGCCGCTTGGCGCCCGACTTCTGCAACAGGGTCGTGGGATGGCTGGCATGGGCCGGCGCGCTCAATAGGTAGAACTTGGCCCCCTCGCCAGCAAAGCGCACGTCTTTCGCGCCCATGCCAATATAGAGCATGTCGCGCGGCCCAACTGCATGATCGGTGCCATCGACCGAGATCGTGCCGGCCTCACCGATATTAACGGCAATCAGCTCGCGCCGGTCGAGGAAATTCGCCGTGCCCGTCGGCTTGATCGCTTCGAGCGCCAACGCACCGCCATTGGGCACGGCCCCGCCGACCGCCATGCGGTCGTAATGGGTGTAGGTCCAGCGCACTTCGCCGGCGGCAAACAGATCGTCGATCAAGAAATTTTCGCGCAGCTCATCGGTCCCCATGGCTGCTGCCGTAGAGGGGTCAATGGCGAAACGAATGTCGAAGTCGGTGCTCATGGTCTAGTCCTGTTTACTTGTGCCTTGTTCAGCCAGGCGGGCGCGGTAGCGGTCCTGGCTGCGCGAGAGATGATCCCGCATGGCCTCGCGCGCTCCATCGGCGTCACGGGCGGAGATCGCATTGAGAATTCGCTTGTGCTCTTCGTGCAGGCCGACCTGATATTCATAGGTCAGCACGCTCTCCGTGCCCCAGGGCGATGCCACGTCGCACGGAATGGTGCGGCTGCCCAGGGCATCGAGCACTTCGAGATAGAAGGGGTTGTTCGTCGCCGCCGCGATGGCACGGTGAAAGTAAAAATCCGTCCTGCCGGTCGGATTGCCCTCGTCCAGCAGCCGGCCGAATTCGTTCCAGGCCTCCTGAATGGCCGCAACCTGGCTGGTGCTGTGGCGCCCCGCAGCAAGACCGGCGGACTCGATCTCGATGCCCATGCGCACTTCAAGCACGTTGAGCGCCACCGAGATCTTGTTCGAACGCTCGCCGGCAATGGCGCTGAAGGCCGAACTGGCCTGCGCCATGACAAACACACCGGCGCCCTGGCGGGGCTGTACCATGCCGTCGGCGGCCAGCGCGGCGATCGCCTCGCGCACCACGGTCCGGCTGACACCGAAATGGGTGGTCAGTTGGCTCTCGGTGGGTAGCTTTTCGCCAGGCCCGAACTCGCCGGCACCGATGCGCTTGCGCAGCGCATCGACCACCATCTGTGCCAGCTTGGGCTTGCGGGCGGGGACGGATACTTCAATCAAGGCCATCAGATCACCGGAACAGGCTGGGCAGCCACAAGGACAACGCTGGAATATAGGTCACCAGCCCCAGCACAATGATCCCCGCTATGTAGAACGGCCAGACGCTGCGCATGGCGGCCCAGATCGAAATCTTGCCAACCGCCGCCGCCACGAACTGCACAGGTCCCAATGGCGGTGTGTTGAGCCCGATCCCCAGATTGAGGATCATGATGACGCCGAAATGCACCGGGTCGACGCCGAAGCTGGAAACCATGGGCAGGAAGATCGGCGTGGTGATGATGATCAGCGGTCCCATATCCATGAAGGTGCCGAGCAGCAGCAGCAGCACATTGATAAGCAACAGCACCATCAACGGGTCGCTGGTGAGCTGGGTCACCATCTCGGTGAGCATCGGCGCCACGCGCATATAGGCCATCAGCCAACCAAAGGATGCTGCTGCGCCGATGATGAACAGCACCATGGCGGTCGTCCGCACGGCGCCGATGACGCAGTGAACGAAGTTCGACCAGTCCATGGAGCGATAGACCAGCAGGGTCACCAGGAAGGCGTAGATCACCGCAATGCAGGAGCTTTCCGTGGCGGTGAAGATGCCGGAACGCACGCCACCAAAGATGATCGCGATCAGCATCAGGCCCGGTATGGAAATGACGAAAAACTGCGCGGCTCTCGCAAAGCCGGGGAACGGCTCGGTGGGATAGCCACGCCTGCGTGCCACGATATAGGCGGTAATCATCAATACCAGGGCGAGCAGCAGCCCCGGAATGATCCCGGCCGTGAACAGGTCGGCAATGGAAATGCGCCCGCCGCCCGAAAGCGAATAGATGATCATGTTGTGGCTGGGCGGCAGCAACAGGGCAATCAGCGCCGACATCGAGGTGACGTTGACCGCATAATCGGCACCATAGCCGCGCGCTTTCATCTGCGGGATCATGATCCCGCCCACCGCGGCCGCCTCGGCCACGGCCGAGCCCGAAATGCCGCCGAACAGGGTCGAGGCCACAATATTGACCTGCCCCAGGCCGCCGCGCACATGCCCAATGATTGAGCCGGCAAACGCAATGATGCGCGCGGCAATGCCGCCCCGCATCATCAGGTCGCCGGCAAAGATGAAGAAGGGAATGGCCATCAGCGTAAAGGCCGACACACCCGAATTGAGCTGCTGAAACACCACCACCGGCGGGCGCCCGAGATAGATGATCGTGGCGAGGCTGGCGATGCCAAGGCAGAAGGCGATGGGCGTGCCGACAAACATCAGGCCGCCGAAAACTCCGAATAGTACCCAGTATTCCATCGAAATCAGACCTCGGAAATAGCGCGTTCAGTGGTTTCGGTATCGACCGGTTCGCCGGCCAGGCGCAGCGTCATGCGCTCCAGGACGAACAGGCATATCAGCGCGCCTGAAACCACGATGGGCAGATAGGTGATGGTCTGGGGCATGCCGAGCACCGGGATGCGCACACTCGCACCGCGGATAGCCAGTTCACCCCCAAACCAGACCATGCCGAAGCCGAAACCGAACATGGCGACATCGCTGACGCTGCGCAGCCAGGGCCGGGCGCTGTCTGGTAGGGCATAGAGCAGCACATCGAAGCCCATATGGAATTTTTCGCGCACCCCGACGGCCGCACCAAGAAAGATGAACCAGCTCATGATCTGGATCGATGCCGCCTCGGTCCATGATGGCGACGAGTTGATCACGTAGCGCATGAAGACCTGGTAGGCGACGAGCGAGGTCATGGCGACAAGGCCCACACCAGCGAGCCACAAGGCGGCAGTCGAGATCGCGCTGAACACGCGGCTGGCTGCCAGGAGGCCGTTCTTCATCGGCTCAATCTCCCAAGAAACATATCGCCGGGCCGGCGTGAATGCCGGCCCGGCAGGATGCATTAGCCCTCAGTGGCCTGGATGCGGGCGACCAGATCCTGCAGCATCGGATCGGTGACGTACTTCTCGTAGACCGGCTTCATCGCTTCGATGAAGGGGGCCTTGTCGACCTCGTTGATCGTGACCCCGAGAGCCTCGACGGCAGCCTTGGACTCAACTTCCTTGGCGGCCCAGAGTTCGCGCTGATAGGTAACCGATTCCTTGGCGGCTTCGCGCATGGCAGCCTGATCCTCGGGGGTCATACCGTCCCAGACGATCTTGGAGACCACCAGCACTTCGGGCACCATCAGGTGCTCGTTGAGCGAGTAATACTGGGCGACTTCCGCGTGCCCGGCGGTGTCGAAGCTGGGATAGTTGTTTTCAGCGCCATCGATAACGCCGGTCTGGATACCCGAATAGACTTCGCCATAGGGCATAGGCGTGGCATTGCCGCCCAGCGCCGCCACCATGTCCACGAACACATCCGAACCCATGACGCGGAACTTCATGCCTTCCATGTCGGCCAGCGTGTTGATCGGCTTCTGGCTATTGTAGAACGAGCGGGCGCCGCCGTCGTAATAGGCCAGCGCGATGACATCCACTGCCTCAAAGGCGGCCAGGATCTCATCGCCGATCGGGCCATCCAGCACATTGTGGAAGTGCTCGGTCGAGCGGAAGATATAGGGAAGCTGGGTCACGGTCGCCGCAGGCACCTGGGTGCCGAAAGCGCCGATGGAAATGCGATTGAGATCGATCACACCAAACTGGGTCTGCTCGATCGTATCGGCTTCCTGGCCGAGCTGGGCCGAGTGGAACACTTCCACCGAGTAGCGGCCATCGGTCTTGTCCGAAAGCAATTCGCCGAAGCGCTTGACGGCCTCGACGGTCGGATAGCCATCCGGATGGGTATCGGATGAGCGCAGCACCGTCTGGGCGCTCGCGGCCGAAACCATAAGTGTGGATGCGACGACGGCAGCAGCCGCCATCCTAGGCAGATGAAACATGGTTGTCCTCCCAATGTGTCTCAAAGGCCGGGCATTTGTCCCTCCCGGCCGCAACGGCAGATCGCCTGCCGCCGGCCCGTTGTGATCTTGTCAATCAACGGACCTTGTGCAAACTGGTATGGAAGTTAAAAAGACAAGTCAACATACAATAATTCGTATGTTGTATGATGACTCTACGGAGACCCTACAAACCGCTGCAAACAAAAGAAAACCCCGGGAGCTGACCCCCGGGGCTTCTGTGAATTTCGGCTGCGACTGGTACCACTCAGATATGAATTGCGCCGTCGCCGAGGGACAGCGCCGCCTCGCGAATGGCCTCGCTCAAGGTCGGGTGCGCATGCGTGGTGCGCGCCAGATCTTCCGATGCACCGGAAAATTCCATCAACGTCACCAGCTCGTGGATCATTTCACCAGCATTCTTGCCCACGATATGGGCGCCCAGCACGCGGTCGGTCTCGACATCGGCCAGGATCTTGACGAAGCCCTGCGTCGCCAGCATGGCCTTGGCGCGGCCATTGGCGGTGAAGGGGAACTTGCCGATCTTGTACTCAATGCCATCGGCCTTGAGTTCGTCCTCGGTCTTGCCGACGGAGGCCACTTCGGGATTGGTGTAAACCACTGACGGAATGGCGGCATAGTTCACATGACCGGCCTGCCCGCTGAGGATTTCGGCAACGGCAATGCCCTCGTCCTCGGCCTTGTGCGCCAGCATCGGGCCGGCGATGACATCGCCAATGGCATAGATGCCATCGACCGAGCTCTTATAGTGCCCGTCGACGCGCACCCGGCGGCGCTCGTCCAGCGCAACACCAGCCAGGTCAAGGCCCAGGCCCTCAGTGTGCGGCTTGCGGCCGATGGCCACCAGCGCCACGTCGGCATCCAGCACTTCGACCTCGCCGCCCTTTGCCGGCTCCACATTGATCTTGAGCGAGCCGTCTTCCTGCTTCTCGACGCCGGCAACCTTGCTCGAAAGCTTGAACTCCATGCCCTGCTTTTGCAGCATGCGCTGGAACTGGCGGGCCACTTCGCTGTCCATGCCGGGCAGGATGCGGTCGAGATATTCGACCACGGTGACCTGAGCGCCCAGGCGCATCCAGACCGAGCCGAGCTCCAGCCCAATGACGCCGGCGCCAATGACGACCAGCTTGTTGGGCACTTTTTCGAGATTCAGCGCACCGGTCGAGGTGACGATCTGCTTTTCGTCGATCTCGATGCCCGGCAGATTGGCCGAGACCGAGCCGGTGGCAATGACGATGTTCTTGGTGACGATTTCGGTCTGCGAACCGGTCTGCGGCGTCACCAGCACCTTGCCTGCGGCCGGAATGGAACCGATGCCGCGGAATACGGTGATCTTGTTCTTCTTGAACAGGTAATCGACGCCGCCGACATTGGACGCGACCGTTTCGCTCTTGTGGGTGAGCATCTGCTTGAGGTTGAGCTGGGGCGCCGGAATGTCGATCCCCAGCGACTTGAAGCCGTGACCGGCCTCTTCAAACATTTCCGAAGCATGCAGCAGCGCCTTGGAGGGGATGCAGCCGATATTGAGGCAGGTACCACCAAGGGTCGCCCACTTTTCCACCACGGCCACCTTCATGCCGAGCTGCGCCGCGCGGATCGCGCAGACATAGCCGCCCGGGCCCGAGCCGATGATGGTAAGGTCGAATTGGTCTGCCATTGTCCTAAAGCCTCAGATGTTGGTCAGCGCTGCTGAGCCAGTGCAACACGCACAGCCAGCGCCAGGAATGTAATGCCGGTTACCCGATTAAACCACCGGCCGAAACGGAAAAACGCCAGTCGCACCCTGGGGGTCGTAAAGAATACCGACACCAAAGCGAACCAGGCAAAAAGCATGAGGGCCATGCTGCCCACATAGATCACCTTGGTCTGCCCGCCAGTGTGCACCGACACCAGCGTGGTGAACAGCGCCAGGAAGAACAACACGGCCTTGGGATTGAGCAGGTTGGTCAGGAACCCGAGCGCAAACGCGGCCATGTCGCCCTTGCGCGCAGCGCCCTGTTCCGACATTTCGGGCGGCTGCGGCGGCGCACTGCGCAGCGCCGATATCGCCAGCCAGACGAGATAGGCCGCGCCGGCCCATTTGAGAATATTGAACAGCAGCAAAGACTGCCCCACGATCACGCCGACGCCGAGCAGCGTGTAGCTGCCATGCACCAGGATCGAGGTGGCAATGCCCGCGGAAGTAAACAGCGCCTCGCGCCGTCCATGCACCACGGCCTGGCGCAGCACCATGGCGAAATCGGCACCGGGAATAATCGCATTGATGCCGAAGGCCAGCATCAGGCCCAGGAATTCGAACCAGGGGAAGTCCATAAGTCGCCACCGCCGCAAGATAACGGGCTAACGGTTACACCAGCAGGCGCCCCCGGGCAACGCGGACCATGAGATTGACCCCTGCCCGATAGGCAAGGGCGCACACGCTAGACGGCAACACCCACGAACAGCATGAGCAACCCGACCAGCGAAACCATCCAGAACGACGAGCGCATCAGCGGCACATCGATGAAATAGGCAGGCAGATAGGCCCAACGCGCCCAGAACCAGATCTGTGCGCCCCATTGTGTGAGGCTGTCGGACCGGCCGGAGATTTCGGTCGCGACCGCAAGGGCAATGAAAATGCCATAGGTCTCGAGAAAATTGCGCAGACACCGGTTGCCCCGCGCCGCCCATTTGTTCGGCGGACGCTCATTGTCCCGCTGCGTGCCGGCATGAACGATCCCATAATCCAGGCGATACGCCGCCGATTGGACGGCAAGGTAGGCAAACGCCAGCCCGGCGCTCCAGATCAAAAGGGTCAGTTCAACGCTCATGCCATGCTCCATGTGCTGCCGGAACCACGGCCAGCAGCGCGGCATGAATTGCATAATTAAGTCGGATAGCCAACAGTTTAGCTGAACATTTCTAGGACGCAGAGATGTCCTGCGCCCGCTTCAGGACGTCTGGCAGTTGCTGATCGATATCGAGCGCTTCGCTCTCGATCTGCTCCAGAAAGGCGCGGCAGAATCGTTCCTTGGAGGCCGCTTGGTTGTAGGCCGACATGATCTGGCTGCCGCCATAGGTTTCGGCCGCCTGCCGTTGACCCTCGCTGCCGCCACCCAGCCGCTCGATCACGCGGTCGGCAAGATCGAGATAGCCGATGTTCCGAAGGTACCAATTGGCCGCGGCATCTTCATAGGCGCTGTCCAGGCCCGTGGTCTCATAGCAATGCGTGGTCATCACATCGACAATGGCCTTTGAGCCATGGAAGGCCATGAGTTCACCGACCAGCTCGGTATCGGCAGCCGCCCGCTCCTGCGCAAAACCGGGCGTAGCCATCAGTGCCATCGCCGCCCAAACCATCAGTCCAGTTCTCAACGTCACGTCTCCAGAACGCCTTGTTCGCGCGTCCACGCCCCTCTGCATATCGGGGCCAAATGCTAACAGAACCTTACCGTGCGCCCGTGCTCCACACACCATTGGGTGAACACGAAAAAGGCCCGCCGAAGCGGGCCTTCAAACGCACAAATGTGGCAAGTCTTAGAGATCAAGCACCAGACGCTCGGGCGCCTCAAGGCTTTCCTTGACGCGGACAAGGAACGTCACCGCTTCCTTGCCGTCGACAATGCGGTGGTCATAGCTCAGCGCCAGATACATCATCGGGCGGATGACGATCTCGCCGCCGACCACAACCGGACGTTCCTGGATCTTGTGCATGCCCAGAATGCCCGACTGCGGGGCGTTGAGGATTGGCGTCGACATCAGCGAACCGTAGACACCACCATTGGAGATGGTGAAGGTGCCGCCCTGCATGTCGGCCATGGACAGCTGGCCGTCGCGGGCCTTCTTGCCCAGATTGCCGATTTCCTTCTCGATCTCGGCAATGCTCATCTGGTCGGCATTGCGCACGACCGGCACGACCAGACCCTTGTCGGTACCCACGGCCACGCCGATATGCGCGTATTGCTTGTAGATCAGGTCATCGCCATCGATCTCGGCATTGACCGCCGGGATTTCCTTGAGCGCATGCACCACGGCCTTGGTGAAGAAGCCCATGAAGCCAAGCTTGACGCCATGCTTCTTTTCGAACAGCTCCTTGTAGGAACTGCGCAGATCCATCACCGGCTTCATGTCCACCTCGTTGAAGGTGGTCAGCATGGCGGCGGTGTTCTGCGCGTCTTTGAGGCGGCGTGCGATGGTCTGGCGCAGACGGGTCATCTTGACCCGCTCTTCTCGCTCGGCATCGTCCGCAGCAACCGGCGCACGCGGGGCGGCAGGTGCCTTGGCCTCGGCGGCCGGCTTGGCCTCGGCCGGGGCCGCAGCGGGCTTGGCAAGGGCAGACAGCACATCTTCCTTGAGCACCTGGCCGGCCTTGCCCGAACCGGCAATATTGTCTGCGTTCAGGCCCTTCTCGTTGATCATCTTCTGCGCCGAGGGTGCAGGGGCCCGATCGCTCGCGGTCCGTGGCTGGGGTATCGGCTCCGGATTGACGTTGACCGGATTGTCAGCGGAAGGCTCGGGAGCCGAGCTCGAATCCTGGCTCGAAGGCGCGGCCGCCGCTTCCCCGGAGCCAGCGCCGATGGCACCAAGCAAGGCACCGACATCGACGGTGTCACCGGGCTGGGCGGCAATGGCTTCGAGCACACCGGCGGCAGGCGCCGGCACCTCGATGGTCACCTTGTCGGTTTCGAGCTCGACGATGGGTTCGTCGGCTGCAATGGTGTCGCCCACCTTCTTGAACCACTGGCCAATCGTGGCTTCGGTAACGCTTTCACCCAGGGTCGGGACGCGGATTTCTGTCGACATTGAGAATTGTCCTTCTAGATCGGGTTACTGCGCGAACGCGTCGTCGAGGAATGCCTGAAGCTGAGCCAGATGCGTACGCATCAGACCTGTTGCCGGCGACGCAGCGGCCGGACGACCGACATAGCGCACGCGCTCGCCGCCTCGGCCCATCTGGTCGAAGACCCACTCAACATAGGGCTGGATGAACGCCCAGGCCCCCATATTGCGCGGCTCTTCCTGGCACCAGACCACATCCGCATTGGGGAAGCGGCCCAGTTCATCGAGCACGGCCTTGGCCGGGAACGGATAGAGCTGCTCGACACGCAGCAGATAGACATCATTGATGCCCTTCTTCTCGCGGTCTTCCAGCAGATCGTAATAGACCTTGCCAGTGCACAGCACCACGCGGCGGATCTTGTCGTCGGCCGCCAGCTTGATCGTGGTCTTGGGTGCGCCGGGTGCCTCGGCATCGTCCCAGAGCAGGCGATGGAAGCACGAATCCTGTCCCATTTCCACCAGGCCCGACACCGCGCGCTTGTGGCGCAGCAGGCTCTTGGGCGTCATCAGGATCAGCGGCTTGCGGAAGTCACGCTTGAGCTGCCGGCGCAGCACATGGAAGTAATTGGCCGGCGTCGTGCAGTTGGCAACCTGCATATTGTCTTCGGCACAGAGCTGCAGGAAGCGCTCGGGGCGCGCCGAGGAGTGCTCAGGACCCTGGCCTTCATAGCCATGGGGCAGAAGCATCACCAGACCCGACATGCGGAACCACTTGCGTTCGCCCGAGGAGATGAACTGGTCGATCACGACCTGCGCACCATTCACGAAATCGCCGAACTGGGCTTCCCACAGGGTCAGCGCCTTGGGCTCGGCCAGCGAGTAGCCATATTCAAAGCCCAGCACGGCTTCCTCGGACAGCATCGAATTGATGACTTCGTAGCGGGCCTGATCGGGCTCCAGATTGTTGATCGGCGTATAGGTCTTGTTCTCAACCTGCTGGTCGTTGAGCACAGAGTGTCGCTGACTGAACGTGCCGCGTTCCACATCCTGGCCGGACAGGCGCACCGGATGGCCTTCGGTCACCAGTGTTCCAAAGGCCAGCGCCTCGGCCGTTGCCCAGTCGATACCCTCGCCGCTTTCAATCGCCTTGAGGCGGTTGTCCATGAAGCGCTTCACCGTCTTGTGGACGTTGAAACCATCCGGCACCTGGGCCAGCTTGGTGCCGATCTCGACCAGCTTGTCGAGATCAACACCGGTCTGCCCACGACGCGGACCTTCATCTTCAGCCGGCTTGAAGCTCTTCCACTGCCCATCGAGCCAGTCCGCCTTGTTCGGGCGGTAGTCCTGTCCGGACTCGAACTCGTTTTCGAGATTGGCTTTCCAGTCGGCCTTGAGCTTCTCGACTTCTGCCTCGGTCACCAGGCCTTCGCCGATCAGCTTTTCCGCATAGAGCTCAAGCGTGGTCTTGTGACCACGGATCTTGGCGTACATGGTCGGCTGGGTGAAGCTGGGCTCATCGCCTTCATTGTGGCCAAAGCGGCGATAGCAGAACATGTCGATGACGACAGGACGGCCGAATTTTTGGCGATATTCGACAGCCACCTTGGCCGCGAACACAACGGCTTCAGGATCATCGCCATTCACATGCAGCACCGGCGCCTCGATCATCTTGGCGACATCGGTCGGGTACGGCGAGGAGCGCGAGTACATCGGGCTCGTGGTGAAGCCGATCTGGTTATTGATCACGAAGTGGATCGAGCCACCGGTACGGTGCCCCTTGAGACCCGAAAGCCCAAGGCATTCAGCGATCACGCCCTGACCGGCGAAGGCCGCATCGCCATGGATCAGCAGCGGCAGCACCATTGAGCGGTCCGGCTTGCCGTCGGTGGCAATGTTCACCAGCTTGCCGTCAGGCGCAATGTGCTGGTCCTGCTTGGCGCGGGACTTGCCCAGCACCACCGGGTCAACGATTTCCAGGTGAGAGGGGTTGGCGGTGAGCGACAGGTGCACCCGGTTGCCATCGAAGTCGCGGTCCGAGGACGCGCCCAGATGGTACTTCACGTCGCCCGATCCCTCGACATCTTCGGGATAGAATGCGCCGCCCTTGAACTCGTGGAACAGCGCACGATGCGGCTTCTGCATCACCTGGGTCAGCACATTGAGACGCCCGCGATGGGCCATGCCCAGCACAATGTCCTTGATGCCCAGCGCGCCGCCGCGCTTGATGATCTGCTCGAGCGCCGGAATGGTGGACTCACCGCCATCCAGGCCAAAGCGCTTGGTGCCTGTGTATTTGACATCGAGAAACTTTTCGAAGCCTTCTGCCTCGACAAGTTTGCTCAGGATTGCCTTCTTGCCCTCGGGCGTGAAGGTAATTTCCTTGTCCGGCCCCTCGATGCGCTCCTGGATCCACTGCTTGGCTTCAGGATCCGAGATATGCATGAACTCGATGCCCAGCGTGCCGCAATAGGTGCGCTTGAGAACAGCCAGCATCTCGGGGATGGTCGCGTATTCCAGGCCCAGATAGTTGTCGATGAAGATCTTGCGATCGTAGTCGGCGTCGGTGAAGCCATAGCTCTTCGGATCGAGTTCCGGTGCCGGCTCGTCGGTCTTGAGCTTGAGCGGGTCGAGATCGGCATGCAGATGCCCGCGCATGCGATAGGCCCGGATCATCATGATGGCGCGGATCGAATCGCGCGTGGCCTGCAATACATCGGTCGCGCTCGGCGCCGGCTTGCCTTCAGCCGCGGCCTTCTTGGAGACGGCCTTCTCAACCTTGAGCGCGGCCTGTCCCCAGTCGCCGTCAAGCGCGCTGACCAGCTCGCCGCTTTCGGCAGGTGGCCAGTCCTTGCGGCCCCAGCTCGGACCATCCGCATTCTTCTGAGCTTCGGCCTGGCTGTCGTCGAGCCTGGAGAAGAAGCTCGACCACGTCGGATCGACGCTGGAAGGATCGGTTTTGAAGCGGGAATAGAGTTGTTCGATGTAGTCGGCGTTCCCCCCATAGAGGAACGAGGTCAGCAAGAACGTGTCGTTCTTTTCCTGTCGTGTCATCGCTTTTGTCGCAAGGCCTTGCGCCCTGCCATCCTTCTCAACGAACCGGCCTGGAGTATCCAGTCCGGTGTCAAATGCGGTCATCCATAAAGTGGGCCGAATATTGACCGCGTTTCCTTTGTATCTTGTTAAGTCTGGCGGCGCCCCACAAGGCGCCACGGCTCACTCATCTGTGTAATAAACACATTGTGGTCCGGACTAGCACCGAACCGTGACCGAAGCGCGACCGACATTGGTCGCACACGCGTCGGCCCATCCCAACATGCCTCCCCTTACGGGGGAGGTCAGGTGGGGGTGCAAACTTAGCCCTTCAGAACATCCGCCAGCGTCGCGCCGATGCGCGCCGGCGAGGCCGAAACCTTGATCCCGGCCGCTTCCATGGCCGCGATCTTTTCTTCTGCGCCACCCTTGCCGCCGGAGATCACGGCGCCGGCGTGGCCCATGGTGCGGCCCGGAGGAGCGGTACGACCTGCAATGAAACCGGCCATCGGCTTCTTGCGGCCCTTCTTGGCCTCGTCGATCAGGAACTGGGCCGCTTCCTCTTCGGCCGAGCCACCGATTTCGCCGATCATGATGATCGACTTGGTGGCTTCGTCGGCCAGGAACATCTCCAGCACGTCGATGAATTCGGTGCCCTTGACCGGGTCGCCGCCGATCCCGACGGCCGTGGTCTGCCCCAGGCCCTCATTGGTGGTCTGGAACACGGCTTCATAGGTCAGCGTGCCCGAGCGCGAAACAATGCCCACCGAACCCTTGGAGAAGATCGAGCCCGGCATGATGCCGATCTTGCATTCTTCCGGGGTCAGGACGCCAGGACAGTTCGGCCCGATCAGGCGCGATTTGGATTTTTCCAGCTTCGCCTTGACGCGCACCATGTCCATGACCGGCACGCCTTCAGTGATGCAGATGATCAGTTCGATTTCGGCATCAATGGCTTCTTCAATGGCGGCGGCAGCGCCGGCGGGCGGAACATAGACTACCGAAGCGTTGGCGCCGGTTTTTTCCTTGCCTTCGGCAACCGAAGCAAAGATTGGCAATTCGGTGCCGTCGACACCCGAGGACCAGACTTCGCCGCCCTTCTTGGGATGGGTGCCACCGACCATTTTGGTGCCGAAATAGGCCAGGGCCTGTTCGGTGTGGAAGGTGCCGGTCTTGCCGGTCAGGCCCTGCACAAGAACCTTGGTGTCTTTGTTGACGAGAATGGACATCTGTTTCTCTTCCGTCTTTCGGCGCCAGGCGCCAATTCATGCCCGCAAATCCGGGGCGGTTTAATGTTCGCTCGTGGCGGTGTTCGGCGTGAGGATCGTAAGCTGGATAACAAAGCCCACAGCGTCCCAATGGGTGATGAGAAGGCTCTCGAGGACGCCGGTGCCAATCAGGCTTGCATAGGTGCCGCCATTTTCACTGGCCATCTCACCCTCGTAGCCATCGAGCGCGGCCAGCGCCTTGATGGCGCTTTCGCCCTGCCCTCTGGGCTCGGCAATATCGATGCGGCAATAGCCCAGCGTACGGTCCGGATAGGTTTCGACCAGTGCGAACATGTCGCCCCAGCCGATGCCTGGAACCTCGCGCCCGGCCGAATAAGAACGAATGAACGGGCTTTCCGATTCATCCTCATAGGCGTCCCAGCCGGCACCGATGGCCGTCTCGAGGGCAAGCACGTCACCCTTGGCGAATGCCTCGCACATCTCCAGAGCCGCCACAGCCTGTTCGGCCGGTGACGACTTGGTCTTGCCCTGGACCAGCGTTGGCTGAGCTGCCAACACCAGCGCCAGAGCGAGTGCGAGGCCAACGCGCATCCGCTTAGCCCTGCACCGCCTTGACGATCTTCTGAGCGGCATCGTCCAGGTCGTCCGCGGAGATCACGTCGAGACCCGAATTGTCGAGGATTTCTTTGCCTTCCTTGACGCGAGTACCTTCCAGACGCACCACCAGCGGCACCTTGAGGCCGACTTCCTTGACCGCGGCAATCACGCCTTCGGCGATGACGTCGCAGCGCATGATGCCGCCAAAGATGTTGACCAGGATGCCCTTCACTGCCGGATCGGCAGTGATGATCTTGAAAGCCGCCGTCACCTTCTCCTTGGAGGCGCCGCCACCAACGTCGAGGAAATTGGCCGGCTCGGCGCCATAGAGCTTGATGATGTCCATGGTGGACATGGCCAGGCCCGCGCCATTGACCATGCAGCCGATATTGCCGTCCAGCGCCACATAGGCGAGGTCGTATTTGGACGCTTCGATTTCCTTGGCGTCCTCTTCGGTCAGGTCGCGCAGCGGCTTGAGCTCTTCGTGACGGAAGCCGGCATTGCTGTCGAAGCTGACCTTGGCGTCGAGCACGCGCAGGTGGCCATCGGTCATTACGATCAGCGGGTTCACCTCAAGCAGGCTCATGTCCTTCTCGGTGAACGCCTTGTAGAGGATCGGGAACAGGGTCTTGCCGTCTTCGGCGGCCGCGCCGTCGAGTTCAAGCGCCGCATTGATCTTGGCGACGTCGTCAGCGGTGACGCCGGCAACCGGGTCGATGGCGACAGTGATGATCTTCTCAGGCGTATGCTCAGCCACGGCCTCGATGTCCATGCCGCCTTCAGTAGAGACGACGAAGGAGACCCGGGACGTTGCACGATCGACCAGCAACGAGCAGTAGAGCTCGCGGGCGATATCGGCGCCATCCTCGATATAGAGGCGATTGACCTGCTTGCCGGCCGGGCCGGTCTGCTTGGTCACCAGCGTATTGCCCAGCATTTCTTTGGCATTGGCAATCACGTCCTCGACCGACTTGGCCAGGCGCACGCCGCCCTTGGCATCGGGCCCGAGCTCCTTGAACTTGCCCTTGCCGCGACCACCGGCATGAATCTGGCTCTTGACCACATAGAGCGGACCGGGCAGCGACTTGGCAGCCGCCTCGGCTTCGTCCGCCGAGAAGATGGCAACGCCCGAGGCAACCGGCGCGCCATATTCCTTCAGCAGCGCCTTGGCCTGATGTTCATGGATATTCATTCTTTTCCCCTTGGGTGGGCAGACAATGTTCCGGCATTTCTGGAGCCGGAAAGCCAAAAGCCGCTGGCAGGGCCAGCGGCTTGAAGAGTTACGCCAGCTTCGGCGCGATCTTTTGACAGGCCTCGATCAGGCCTTCCACCGCACCGACCGACTTGTCGAAGGCCTTTTGCTCGGCAGAGTTGAGCGCAATCTCGACGACCTTTTCCGCGCCGCCGGCGCCGATGACGACCGGCACACCCACATAGGTGCCCTTGACGCCATATTCGCCATTGAGCTGCACTGCACAGGGTAGCACGCGCTTCTTGTCCTTGAGATAGCTCTCAGCCATGGCAATCGCCGACGCCGCCGGGGCGTAGAAGGCCGAACCAGTCTTGAGCAGACCAACGATTTCAGCACCGCCATCACGGGTGCGCTGGATGATCTCGTCGAGCTTTTCCTTGCTCATCCAGCCCATCTTGACGATGTCGGTGAGCGGAATGCCGGCAACGGTGGAATAGCGGGGCAGCGGCACCATGGTGTCGCCGTGGCCGCCCAGCACGAAGGCGTTGACGTCTTCGATGGAGACGCCCAGCTCATCGGCGATGAAGTGGCAGAAGCGCGAGCTGTCGAGCACGCCGGCCATGCCGATCACCTTGTTGGCAGGCAGGCCGGAGAATTTCTGCAGCGCCCAGACCATCGCGTCGAGCGGATTGGTGATGCAGATGACCAGTGCGTCGGGGGCATATTTAGAAATGCCCGCACCCACCTGCTCCATCACCTTGAGGTTGATTTCGAGCAGATCGTCGCGGCTCATGCCGGGCTTGCGCGGCACACCGGCGGTGACGATGACCACGTCGGCGCCTTCAATGTCCTTGTATTCGGACGTGCCCTTCATCTTGACGTCGAAGGACTGGGTCACTGCCGACTGGGCGATATCGAGCGCCTTGCCGGGGCCGACGCCGTCGACCACGTCGAACAGCACCACGTCACCGAGTTCCTTCTGCGCCGACAGCAGGGCCAGCGTCCCGCCAATCTGACCTGCACCGATAAGGGCAATCTTTTTGCGCGCCATAAATCCTCATCCCAGACTGCGTTGAATTGGCGCACGTCTTAACCCTGTCGGGACATGCGGGCAAGTGAACCCTTCGTCGTAATTGGGTTTTAGCTCATGCTGATGGGCGAAGGGGCGGTGCCGGTTGGGCATTGGTCATACTATTGGGCAGCTTCCGCCGGCGCCGCGTCCCGCAAACCCTTGCCCAGATAGTCCTCCGATTGCATCTCGGTCAGCCGCGACAGGGTGCGCTGGAACTCGAAGGCCGTCTTGTCGTCGGCACCCAGCTCTTCGAGCGGCACGGCAAAGCTTGCAGCCAGTTTGACGCCGCGGTCGTAGAGCGAGTCGATCAGCAGGATGAACCGCTTGGACGCGTCAGATTTGGTGCGGTCCATCTGGGGTACATCGTCGAGCACGATGGAATCGAACTGATGGGCAATACGCACGAAGTCGCGGGTGCCCAGTGGCCTCTCGCACAGATCGGAAAATCCGAAGCGCGCCGCGCCCATAGCGGTCAACGGTACCGGAATTTGCCGCCCGATGCTCTCCACCACGCCCGGCGCGCCCGGTTCGCCGCCGGTGATGCGCAGCCACATCTGGTCCATGGCCTCGCGCACTGCTGGCCCCGAGCCGAACGCATAGACCTGCTGGCCAGCAAACTTCAGCCGCCGGTAATCCTGCTCGCTCGGCAATCCGGCAACGACCGTCTTTTCCTTCAACAGCGCAATGAAGGGCAGGAAGAGCTGGCGATTGAGCCCGTCCTTGTAGAGCCCGTCGGGCACCACATTGGACGTCGCCACCAGCGTCACGCCGCCAGCGAACAGCTTGGAGAACAACCGATCGAGCAGCATGGCATTGGCGATATCGTGCACGTGGAATTCATCCAGGCACAATAGGCGCAAGCCACCCTTGAGGATGGGCTTGACCACCGCCTCGACTGGATCGGCATCCTCGTCCTTGCCCCGCACAGACTTGCGGAAGGTGGCAATACCGGCATGCACCTCGTCCATGAACTCATGAAAATGAACCCGGCGTTTCTCTCGAAAGGGGCAGGCGGCAAAAAACAGGTCCATAAGCATGGTCTTGCCGCGCCCCACATCGCCATACAGATAGAGCCCGCGCACCCCAACAGGCGCTTTCTCGAAAAACCCGAACAGGCGCTTGGGCTTGTGGGCGAGCAGATCAGCCAGCACCCGATCGAGTTCCCGGACGGCATCAATCTGTGCAGGGTCGGACGTCAGCGTGCCGCGCGTCACCAGCTCGTCATAGGCGGCGCGGACGGGGGACCGGGTTGCAGTGGTGCTGGAAGACATGAAGTAATCCGGAGCCTTTCCTCGGGCCAGACCCAAGGGCGGACAGGGCTTGAAAATGTCTGAGAAAAAAGCCGGCCCTTGCAGGCCGGCTTCACCAAAAAAATCCTAGCGGGCCATCGAGACGGCCTGGCCACCGCCCATGGTGCCGATATAGCGGCCGCCGGAGGGCGCGAGGAAGGCGGCGATATTGCCGTTCTCATCATAGAGCTGGAGCTGGCTGCCCACCTGCTGCCAGCCGGTCACCGAAGCAATCTGCGGCACGGTACAGCCCGGAGCCGAGGCGCGATAGTAATTGGTGCCGGTCTTGGCCGTGAGCGGCAGATTGAGACGGCAGGTTTGGCCGGCTGCAACCACATTCCAGGCGCCTTCCGGACCGGTCGAAACGCCGGTCGTCAATGGCGTGCCGACCGAAACGATCGAGCTATTGGTGCCCGTCGCCGTACCCGCCGTTGTTGCGCTGGCCGTCGTGGTCGTCTGACCGCCAAGTACCGGCTGGCCCGAAAGGCCCGGGGCCGGCGTACCGGTTGCGCCAATTGCCGGCAGGCTCGACTGCTGAACGGTCGAGTTCTGCACCGGCTGCAATTGCTGGGGCTGACCCACAACATTGAGATTGGCGGTGTTGGTCCGGCTGGACGGGGAGCAAGCCGCCGCCAGAAGGGCGAGGGCCGCAAGGCCGATTACGGATGAAGCGCCGCGCTTCCAATCCTGCATTGATCACTCCTGCCGCAAAGGCTTAATGCACATTAACACTTGTGGCGGCTTATACCCAAAGCCTCCACCCTGTTCAATTGCCCGACCCGCATCGGACCTGTTTCACACCAATGTGGCCGTTTTCAGGGCAGCGCGCCAGTCATGCCGAGCGATCCACCATGTCCTTGAGCAGATCCTGCGCCAGCACGGTAGCATCCGCCACTTCATCCTCGGGCACTTCCACTATGAACCCTTCCGGGCCGAAAAGGTTCGGCACGCCGGGCAAGCCGCCTTCCCGTGGCTCCAGCGGATGGAAGCCATGCGCCTTGAGCGCCACGATCAGCACACGGGCCATGGACTGATCTTTTACCTGGATAATGGGGGCAAATTTCACGCGATACGCTCCTTGTCAGGCTGGATCGTGACCAGTCAAATCCATCCCCGCAAGGACTTTCGCGCAGATCACGCAATGTTGGTGCCCCGTGGCTTGCCAAGCAGTCATCGAAATGTTGCATTGTGAAAAATCCGGTCATCCAGTGATTTGCGCTGGACAAGACCGCCGAAAACACAGTGAAACGGGATCGCCGGAGCAGGAATGGGCGCCTATATCATCCGCCGCCTCTTGCTGATGATCCCAACCGTTTTCGGCATCATGGCCGTCAGCTTCCTCATCACCCAATTTGCCCCCGGCGGCCCTGTCGAGCAGGCGCTGGCCAACCTGTCGGGACAGAACACCGGCGCGCTCGAGCGCATCACCGGCAGCGAAGGGGGCGATTTTGCCGGTCAGCAGGTCCAGGGCGGCAATTCAAGCTATCGCGGCAGCCAGGGCCTGCCGCCTGAACTGGTGGAGCGGATCGAAAAGCAGTTCGGCTTCGACAAGCCACCGCTTGAGCGCTTCTTTTCCATGCTCGGCAATTATCTGCGCTTCGATTTCGGCGAGAGCTACTATCGCGACATCTCGGTGATCGACCTCATCCTGGAAAAAATGCCGGTGTCGATTTCGCTGGGGCTGTGGATGACGCTGATTGCCTATGGCGTTTCCATCCCCCTGGGCATTGCCAAGGCAGTGCGCGATGGCTCGCGCTTCGATGTCTGGACCTCGACCATCATCATCATCGGCTATGCCGTGCCGGGCTTTCTGGTCGCCATCGTGCTGGTCGTCTTCTTTGCCGGCGGCAGCTTCTGGCAATTTTTTCCGCTGCGCGGCCTGACCTCACCGGGCTGGGAGAATTTCCCCTGGTGGCAGCAGGTGCTCGACTATTTCTGGCATCTGGCCCTGCCCATCTTCGCCATGGGACTGGGCGCCTTTGCCACCGCGACCCTGCTCACCAAAAATTCCTTTCTCGATGAAATCGGCAAGCAATATGTGGTGACCGCGAGGGCCAAGGGGCTCACCGAAAACCAGGTGCTCTACGGCCACGTCTTCCGCAACGCCATGATGCTGATCATCGCCGGCTTCCCCGGCGCCTTCATCGGTGTGTTCTTTGGCGGTTCGCTGCTGATCGAAACCATCTTCCTGCTCGATGGCCTGGGCCTGCTGGGCTACCTCTCCGTGGTCAATCGCGACTATCCGGTGGTCTTTGCCACGCTTTATATCTTCTCCCTGATGGGTCTCATCATCGGCCTGATTTCGGACCTCACCTATATGTGGGTCGATCCGCGCCTCGACTTCGAGAGCCGCGACGTATGAGCGGGGCAACCGAAAGCATCAGGCCGCCTCGCCTCTCCCCGCTCAATCAGCGGCGTCTGGCCAATTTTCGCGCCAACAAGCGCGGCTGGTGGAGCTTCTGGATCTTCCTGCTCTTCTTCGTGCTGACGCTGGGCGCCGAATTCGTCGCCAATGACCGGCCAATCCTCGTGATGTACAAGGGCGAGTTGCTGACCCCTGCCTTTGTCGACTATCCCGAATCCAAATTCGGCGGCTTTCTCGGCGTCACCAATTTCCGCCACAAGGTGAATATCGACGAGATCGAGGCCAATGGCTGGATGCTCTGGCCGCCCATCCGCTACAACCACAACACCGTGGACAGCTTCGTCGCCTTTCCCGGCGCAAATCCACCAAGCTGGCTGCTGACCCTCGAGCAGATCTGCCAACGCTATCCCCTGGGCACCGAAGACCCATTCTGTGTGCCGGGCAACTACCATTGGCTGGGCACTGATGGCGCAGGACGCGATGTGCTGGCGCGGCTGATCCACGGCTTCCGTATTTCCATCCTCTTCGGCCTCGTGCTGACCATCCTCTCTTCCATCATTGGTGTGGTTGCCGGCGCCATGCAGGGCTATTTCGGCGGCTGGATCGATCTCATCGCCCAGCGCCTCATCGAAATCTGGACCTCGGTGCCCTCGCTCTATCTGCTGCTGATCATCTCCTCGGTCATCGCCCCAAACTTCTGGGTGCTGCTCGGCATCTTGCTGCTGTTTTCCTGGGTGAGCCTGGTCGGCATCGTCCGCGCCGAATTTCTGCGCGCCCGCAATTTCGAATATGTCAACGCCGCCCGCGCCCTGGGCGTCTCCAACCGGCGGATCATGTGGCGACACCTGCTTCCCAACGCCATGGTCGCCACGCTCACCTTCATGCCCTTTATTCTCTCGGGCTCGGTTGCAACCCTGACCTCGCTGGATTTCCTCGGCTTCGGCCTGCCCGTCACCGCACCATCGCTGGGACGCCTCTTGGCGGAAGGCAAATCCAGCCTCGACGCCCCCTGGCTGGCCCTGACCGGCTTCCTCACCGTCGCCATCATGATGACCCTTCTGGTCTTTATCGGCGAAGCCGTCCGCGATGCCTTCGATCCGCGAAAGACGTTCAGATGAGTGCCCCTCTCCTCTCGGTCCGCGACCTCTCCGTCCACTTCGGCGCCAATGCCGCTGTCGACAAGGTGTCCTTTGACTTGACGGCGGGCGAGACCCTGGCGTTGGTGGGCGAAAGCGGTTCTGGCAAATCGATTACCGCTCTTTCCCTGCTCGGCCTGCAACCACCTACAGCTTCGGTGACCGGGCAGGTCCATTTCGACGGCACCGAGCTCGTTGGCGCCGATGCGGCAACCTTGCGTGCCATTCGTGGCAATCAGGTGGGCATGATTTTTCAGGAGCCGATGAGCTCGCTCAATCCGGTCCACACCATCGGCAAGCAGATCGGGGAAGTCCTCAGCGTGCATCAGGGCCTGCGCCGCACTGCCGCCCGGGCCCGAACACTGGAGCTGCTCGATGCCGTCGGCATCCCCGATCCGCTGCGACGCATCGACGATTATCCGCACCAGCTTTCCGGCGGACAACGCCAGCGCGCCATGATCGCCATGGCCCTGGCCAATGATCCCAAGCTGCTGATCGCCGACGAGCCGACCACCGCGCTTGACGTCACCGTGCAGGCCCAGGTGCTCGACCTGCTCAAATCCCTGCAGCAGGCCCATGGCATGGCCCTGCTGTTCATCACCCATGACCTTTCCATCGTCCGGCACATTGCCGACCGGGTCTGTGTGATGACAAATGGGCAGATGGTGGAAACGGGGCCCACCGAGGCCATCTTCGCAGCGCCCTCACACCACTACACCAGACAATTGCTGGCCGCCGCGCCGGCGGGCGATCCGGCACCCTTTCCGATTGAAACCAGCAATGTGGTGTCCACGCAGGACCTCAAGGTATGGTTTCCCATACGCCGGGGCCTGTTGCGCCGCACGGTCGGACACATCCGCGCCGTCGACGGCGTGGATCTGGGCATCCGCAAGGGCGAAACCCTGGGTGTGGTCGGCGAAAGCGGTTCGGGCAAATCCTCGCTCGGTTATGCCCTCTTGCGCCTGATCCCTTCGACCGGCCGCATCGTGCTGCTTGGCAACGAGGTTCAGTCCCGTTCCTGGAATGCGCTGCGACCCTTGCGCAAGCACATGCAGATCGTTTTTCAGGACCCGTTCGGCTCGCTCAGCCCGCGCATGTCGGTGGGCGAGATTGTCGGCGAGGGTCTCAAGGTCCACATGCCCGGACTGTCAGCCCAGGAGCGGGACGGCAAGGTCGCGGCCGCCCTTAAGGAAGTCGGGCTCGACATTGCCACGGCCGCCCGCTACCCGCACGAGTTTTCCGGCGGACAGCGACAGCGTATCGCCATCGCCCGCGCCCTGGTGCTTGAACCCGATTTTCTGGTGCTCGACGAGCCGACCTCCGCGCTCGATGTCTCCATCCAGTCACAGATCATCGATCTGCTACGCGACATCCAGCAGCGCCGGCAGTTGAGCTATCTGTTCATCAGCCACGATCTGCGCGTGGTCAAGGCGCTGGCGCACCGCCTGATCGTCATGCGCAATGGCCAGGTCGTCGAACAGGGCGAAGCCGCCGCTATCTTTGCGGACCCGCAGCAAGCCTATACCCGTCAATTGCTTGCCGCCGCCTTCGATCTCGCCGCGCCGTCAAATGTGACGGATGATCGATTGCCGCCGCCCCATACAACCGAATAACCTCTTGATCGACTGTCCCATTCGGAGCCACGCCATGACGCTGCCCCTTAAGCTCTCCTCGCTCCTCGCCATCGGTTTTATTGCCGCCGGCATGGTGAGCCCGGCCCAGGCGCAAACGCCGACCGGCACCTGGGTCAATTCCTTCACCCTGGAAGGCGAGCCCAAATACGGGCCCGACTACCCTCATTTCGACTATGTCAATGTCGACGCGCCCAAGGGCGGCACCGTGCGGCTGGGCGACATGGGCGGATTCGATACCTTCAACCCCATCCTGCCCAAAGGCGAGGTGGCTGGCGGCATCGGGCTGCTCTACGAGACGCTGATGACCCCGTCCTTTGACGAGAACAATACCTATTACGTGCATCTGGCCGAGGCGCTGAAGATTGCCCCGGACTATGGCGCCGTGACCTTCCGCATGGATGCGGACGCCAAATGGCACGACGGCGAACCGGTGACCGCCGAAGACGTGGTCTGGACCTTCGAAAAGCTGATCGAGGTCAATCCGGACCGCGCGCAATACTATGCCAATGTCACCTCGGCTGAAGTCACGGCGCCCGGCGAAGTCACCTTCACCTTCAACCAGACCGACAATCGCGAATTGCCGCTGATCCTGGGGCAATTGCTGGTGCTGCCGCAGCACTGGTGGGAGGGCACCAATGCCGAAGGCGAGACCCGCTCGATTGCCGAATCGACGCTCGAGCCGCCGCTGGGTTCAGGCCCCTATCGCCTCGCCAGCTTCGATGCCGGCCGCTCGATCACCTATCAGCGCGTCGAGGACTATTGGGGTATCGATCACCCGACTCAAATCGGGCAGAACAATTTCGACGAGTACCGCATCGAATATTTCCTTGACCTGACCGTCATGTTCGAAGCCTTCAAGGGTGACCAGTTCGACTGGTGGAGCGAGAACCAGGCCCGTCGCTGGGCCACGGCCTATGACTTTCCCGCTGTCCAGGATGGACGCGTTATCAGGGAATTGTTCCCGCAGGACTATAATGGCTCGGGCGTATTGGTCGGCTTCATCATGAACCTGCGGCGCGACAAGTTTGCCGACCCACTGGTGCGCGAAGCGATGAATTACGCCTTCGATTTCGAGGAATTGAGCAACACGCTGTTCTATGGCCAGTATGAGCGTATCGACAGCTTCTTCTTCGGCCTGCCCTTCAAGTCCACGGGCCTGCCCGAGGGCGAGGAACTGGAAATCCTTGAAAGCGTGCGCGACCAGATCCCGGAAAAGGTCTTCACCACGCCCTACACCAATCCGGTCAGCGGCGATCCGACCAAGCTGCGCGAGAATCTGCGTACGGCGCTGAACCTGTTCACCGAGGCAGGTTTCACGCTTGAGGGCACGCAGATGCTCGACCCCAGCGGCCAGCCCTTCACCTTTGAAATCCTGCTCAACGGCCCCACCATCGAGCCAGTCGCGCAGAATTTGGTGACCAATCTGGCCCAGATCGGCATTACCGCCACCATTCGCACAGTCGACAGCCCGCAATTCATTAACCGGGCCCGCAGCTTCGATTATGACATGATTTATTCGGGCTGGGCCCAGTCCTTCTCGCCGGGCAATGAGCAGCGCTTCTTCTTCGGCTCGTCCACCGCCGATCAGCAGGGTGCGCAGAACTACGCCGGCGTAGCAGACCCGGCGGTCGACGCCCTGATCGAAAAGCTCATCGTCGCCGACGATCGTGAGACCCAGGAAGCCGTCACCAAGGCGCTGGACCGCGTGCTGCTCAACAAGCACATCGTTATCCCCAGCTATGCACTGCGCACCACACGCTCGGCCCGCTGGGACCGCTTTAGCCACCCCGAGGAACTGCCGGAATTTTCCTCCGGCTTCCCGACGCTGTGGTGGTGGGACGAGGAAAAGGCCGCAAGGACCGGCGGAGTAACAGCACGATAGGCAAAGGGCGGCTCATGGGCCGCCCTTTTCAATTGGGCTTGCGCGCCACCAGATCGACCAGCGCTGAGATTCCGCTATGGCGATTGCCTTCGGCCAGCTCGGCGTCGTAGCTGCGCAGCTCAATAATATCGAGCGCGGAGAAACGATCGGCCAGCAGCTCTTCGGTGTAGAGCTGGTCGAGAATGCCTGGTCCGCCCGTCTTGTACTGCATCTGCCTGGGGCCATAGCCCTCGACCAGCAGCAGGCCGCCGGGCGCCAGCGTCCGGATCACGCCCGCAAAGATGGCATCGCGCATGGCCGGCGGCGCAAACTGGAAGAAGATGCCCACAACGACATCAAACTCGCCCTCTGGCCAAGGATAGTCCTCGATATCGGCCAGCTCCGTGGTGAGGGCCACGCCGCGCTTTTCGGCAAGCCGTCGCGCCTTTTCAAGCCCGACAGGCGATGCATCGACAGAGGTAACCGCCAGCCCCTGCTCCGCCAGCCAGACGCCGTTGCGGCCTTCGCCGTCGGCGATCGCAAGTGCGTTGCCGTAACCGGCCAGCCGCTCCCGCTGCGACGCGAGGAACGCATTGGGCGCCTCACCGAACACGTATTCGTCGGTAGCGTAGCGTTCGTCCCAGAAGCTCATGGCCACCCGCGATTAGTAGTCTTTCTCGAAGAACACGCCGATGCTGGAATTGCCATCCTGGCCAGCCGAGCCCTGGATAGTCAGGTCTTCGGTCACATCGAGATTGATCGTCACCTTCGACTGGCCATTCGCCCCGACCGTCGCGCCGAGATAGACATTGTCCTGGATATAGGTCCCCGCCTGCACTCCAACATTGCCATCGTCATCGGTGACCACGTCAAGATCGGCAAGGCCCGCGGCGCCGCGAAGGCTATCCACCAGCCCGCCGCCACCGCCGCCACCAACCAGTTCGGCCGCCGCCGCCGCCAGTTGCGCCAACTGGATCGGCGACAACTCGCCCATCGAACGGTTGAAAATCAGCCGGCTCAGCACCTCGTCCTGCGGCAGGGTCGGATTGGAGCTGAAGCTGATATCGGGTGCCGAGGCGCGCCCCGACAAGGTCACGAAGACGGTAATGCCATCGCCCTCGGTGCGCGCCACGAAATTGAGCTGCGGGTCGAGATCGCCTACCAGGGTCACAGTGCCGGTCTCGAAGATGACGCGCTGCCCCAATATCGATAGCCGTCCGCGGATAAGATCAAAGGCGCCTACCGGCTGTACATCATTGAGTGTACCGGTCAGGCGCACCGATCCGCCGACTTCCGCATCAAGACCGCGACCGCGGATGAAGATCTGGTTGGGCGCGTTGACATTGATATCGAGCTGCAATTGCGGTCCGCGACCACCCGCGGCGACACCCGTACGCTCATTGATCCGGGCCCGATCCAGCGTTTGCTGCACATCGGCAGGGGTGCGCCTGTGCTCGACGTCGATCAATTGCGCACCGCCACCCAGGCCCTCTGGCACGGTGATATTGGCCTGCTCAACGAACACATTGCCCGCCAGCAGCGGCGCGCCGGTCAGATTACCAGTCAGGTTGAGGCCGCCGGACAGGGTTGCGACGAACAGATCGCCATCGGCATAGCGGGCCGAATTGATCTGCACTGCCAGATTGACCGGCAGAGCTGCCGTCAGGCCGACCGTGCCCGATGCAGACACACTGCCACCGGTCGCCAGATTGGCCGTCACGCTCTCGATATCGGCATTGGTGCCGTTGAGCGCCACCCGCCCGGCAATGCCGGTAAGGCGCAGATTGAGCTCGGGATCGACATATTCCGCCCCATTCGTGGAGGCGCTGCCGGTAAATTGCGGGCTGGTGAGACTGCCGCCCACCCGCGCGTCGAAATTGACCGTGCCGGAGACGCGCGCGCCACGATCCGCCACGAAGCGGTTGGCCAGCGAGAGCGGTGCGGAGCCATTGAGCGCCACGGAGAGACCATTGCCGGTCAGCGGCACCCGGCCTGCTCCGGAAACGGCCAACCCGCCGCTGCCATTGGCGCTGAGACTGTCGAGCGTCACCACCTCGTCAGCAAAGCTGCCCGATGCGTTGAAGGCCAGCGGCGCAATGCCGAATGGCGCAATGGCCGTGGCGCCGATGCCACCGCCGCGCACTTCGAAGGATATTTGCGGATCATCGGCCTGGCCCGACACAACAGCCCGACCATTGAGCGTGCCGGACAGACCCAGATCGGGCGCCACGGCATCGGTGATTGAAAGCGGCAGTTCGGCAATATCCACCACCATGTCGAGCGCCTGCCCGGCTGTCCCCGTGGCGGTAATGCTGCCCGAGCCGACATTGAAGCGCAGCGCATCGAGCGAGACGCTCTCGCCCTGCACCATCAGCACGGCCGGATTGGCAAGCCGCGCCGCCAGGTTCCCCTGTTCCAGACTCGCGCGATCCAGCGCCAGGCGATAACCGCCATCCACCGGGCTCAGTGCCCCGGCCAGATCGAGGTCGGTGCCGGTAGCAAGCTTCGCCTGCGCATCAAAGCTCGTGGTGTCACCCGACTGTCTGGCGCGCGCACTCAGCGCATTGACCACGACGCCGCCGGCGACGACATTGCCAGCCGTGGCGGTACCATTGACCACTGGAACACCGAACAGGTCTGAAATGCCTGCGGTGATATCGGCCCGACCAACAGAGATGTCATTGACCCGCAGCTCGGCGACATTGGCCGTCACCCCGGCCCCCTGCCTATCATCCTGCGGCGTCAGTTCAATGGCAGCATTGACCGCACCCGAAGCATCGGTCAGCAGCAGTGCCGCAGCTAGCGAAACATCATTGGCGGCCACGTCCAGGCGGCCGTCCAGCAGGCCCGTTTCTACCATGCGGGTCACCCCGCCGGTGATCCGCGTGCCGACGATTTCGAAGGCAATATCGGACAGCGCCTGCATTTCGGCATCTGTCTCGAAATTGGTCTCCAGCGTGGCGCGATGGCCGTCGAGCATGGCAGCGCCTGTAACGTCGCCGCTAAGCGAACCCTCGAGCAGAGTCGCCGCCACACCCAGCTTGGCATCACGCAAGGTGTAGTCACCCAAAGTGCCGTTGGGCACCTGAGCGTCCAGCACCAATACCAGCGGATCTTCTGGCGCTGCCAGTCGTGCCGAGCCCCGCGCCGCCAACGCGCCGCTGGCCTCCTCGGAGATCAGCGCGAGATCGGTCAAGTCGAGCGCAATGTTGAAATCGGCCGCGTCACTGGCATAAACCCCATCGGCGCTGAACTGCACCTGATTATTGGCAATGAGGAAGTCTTCGGCCGAAATGCCGGCCTCGGTACGCGCCAGGCGGCCCGACAGGTCGACCCGCCCCGCGAGCAGCGCATCGGCGGCCGCGTCATCGATCCGCAAATTCGTACCCGTGCCATCGAACACCAGGTCAAACCCACCGGTGAGCGGGAAAATCTGTCCGTCCGCCGTCAACTCAAGACCGCCGGAAAGAGAACGCCCGGCCAGCGCGGAGAAGGGCGCAATGCTGTCCGTCGCCAGCCGGATCTGTCCGTCGAAATCGGTGCCGTCTATCTCACCAGCCATGGCCGCGGTCAGCGCCTGTCCCACCACCCGCAATTCCGCCAGTTCGATCGGCGCACCCGCAGTCCACAACCCGGCAACGCCCAGCCCAACCGAAGTGCCCAGCGCCGCCTCGACGCCAGGATCGGCCGAAATGCCGGACACGGCGCCATCGCCATTGAACGTGACCATGCGGCTGGCCGGGTCTTCAAGATCGCGCGCAACCCCCCCAATGCCCAGCCCGAAGGTCTGCGCATCAAAGCCATCGGTCTCCAGTCCCTCGACATCGATCCGCGCCTGCCACTGGTCACTGGCCTCGGTGCCGAAAGACACGCGAACCTGCCCGCCCTGCACCAGGGTCGAACTGCCGGGCACCGGCAGGATCACCTTGTCCCCTTCGGGGTCGGCAATGGTCGCGGTCAGGTCGAGCAGGCTGACGAAATTATCTGCCGTGGTCCGGGCGCGAGCCGTCAGGCCCAATTGCCCGCCACTCAGCGTCAGATTGGAAATGTCGATACCACCAGCACTCTTGACCAGCGCGCTCGTCGTCAGCCTTGTCTCGGCGCCGAAGAATTCGCGGTAGGGCAACGCCACCAGGGTGGAAAGCGGGCCGCCCAGATTGGCGTTGATGGCAAAGCCATCGGCCTGCTGCGCAATGGTTGCCGTACCGGCCAGCGCGGTCTGGTCATTGGCGAGCAACTGCATCTGCGTGGTCAGATCGGCAACCGGCCCCTCACCATCCAGCGTCAGCGTCATGGCGGGGCGATCCTGAATGTTGAGCAGGTTCGCCAGCACCCCATTGGGCGGTTCAACCAGCGACAGGCCCAGATCGATGGTCGCGTCCTCGCGCCGATAGACCACGTCGAGGTCCAGCGTGCCGCCAGGTCCGTCGAGCCGCTCGACATCGAGCACCGCATCCAGATTGCCGCCTTCCAGCGTCATCGAACCATTGAGCGCAATCTCGGAACCCAGTCCGAACACGCCTTCCCCAAAGGTCACGCTGGGTATAGCCAGTGCGCCGATCTGGATAGCGACGGGAAACTCTGGAATCTCCAGCGACCCAGCCTCGGGCGGCGGCAGATCAACTGCGCCCTCCACCGGAATGGCATTGCGAATGTATTCGATGGATTCGGCGCGCAGCGAGTTGACCTCGAGCCGGCCGCCGAACAAGGCCGCCTGGTTCCAGTTGAGGCTGGCATCGTTGACGCGCAGCCAGACCCCTTCAGCGTCGGAAATGGTGATCTCGCGGATCGAGACATCCGACCCGAGAATGCCGTCAATATTGGACAGGCGGATCTGCCGTTCGGGCGTCGAAAGCTGGCCTTCGACAAAGCCGGTCAGGAAATCCTTCTGCTCCTCATTGTTCATGTCCTGCGCGACCAGCGCCACCGGCACAGCTGCCGGTGCCAGCAGCAATGCAGCGATCATCAGGCGACGGCGGTTGGTTGCGGAAAACTTGGCCATCAGAACGCCTGCCCGATACCTGCATAGATCGCATAGTCCGGATCACCCGCCTTGCGATTGAGCGGCACGGCCACGTCGAGCCGCAAGGGCCCCAGACCGGTGTAATAGCGCACGCCGAGGCCCGCCCCAATCCGCAGATCGTCGAGACCCGGGAAGGTGTCCGCCGCCACATAGCCGCCATCGACAAAGCCGACCACGCCGATATCGTCGGTCACCTTGGCCCGCGCCTCAAGTGAACCCTCGAGCAGGTAGCGGCCGCCGGTGATGTTGCCCTTGCCATCGTCGACGCCGATGGACTTGAAGCCATAGCCACGCACCGAGCCGCCGCCCCCGGCAAAGAACAGCTTGTCGGGCGGGATGTCGACCAGCGCCGGACCCACCACCGCTCCGGCCTTGAGCCGCCCGGCCAGCACGAAGGGATCATTCTCGCCAAAGCCGAAATAGGTGCGGCCCTCGACCACAAGCCGCCCGCCCGGCGTGCCGCCCAAGAGATCGTAGAAGGGTTCGATATTGGCCGAGCCGTACCAGCCCTCGGTCGGATCGACGCTGCTGTCACGGCCGTCATAGACTACGCCGGCATAAAGCCCCGCAGTCTGGAAGTCGCGGGTACCGAAACTGTCGTCGAACCGGGCGATTTCGAAGCTGGCGCCGCCCTCGAAAGTCAGCTCGTCGGAAAAGAACCAGCTCAGCCCGACTTTGCTGCCCGCCGAGGTCTCCGTGTATTTTGGATAGATCGTTCGCTCGGCCGACACCGTGGCCACCAGATCGACATCGGGGTGATAAAAGCCCGGCTTGGTGAAGGTGCCACCGATAAAATAGTCGAACTGGGCGGTGTCGAGCGGCCAGGCAATGCTGGCCACGCGGGCATCGAGCCGCAGCCGCTCGGCCTGCCCGAACAGATTGCGCCAGAGGTGGTAGCCCTCTAGCCCCAGCCCATCGACCGTCGAGAAGGTTGCGCCCAGACCAAACCGACGTCCCGGCAGTTCCTCCACGATCAGGTCATAGGGCAGCAAACCATCGCTGCCGATGCTGTCGGCCGCTTCCAGCCGCGCCGCGCGGAACACATCGAGCCGGTCGAGGCGCTTCTGCGCGCGCTCCAGATCATCGGGGTCATATTCCTGGCCCACCGCCAGACCGGTCTGCTGCGCAACGAATGCCGGGTTCATATTGGTCGTGCCGGTAACGCGCACCGGGCCGAAGGCGGCCAGCCGCCCCGGATTAACCGTGATCGTTGCCGCCACCGTATTGGTGGCATGGTCGGCCACCACGTCGCGCGACACGATCTCTGCCTTGGCGTAGCCCTGCTGCCGCCAGGCCTGCAACGCCAATTGCTCGGCCCTCAGGATCACCGCCGAACGGGCCACCTGCCCCACGCCAAAGCCGCGCAACACGGGCAGGTCGACCTGGTCATAGGGGTCCAGTGTCGGTGGCGCCTGATTGACAATCACCACATCGCCAAAGCGGAACTGGGGCCCGGCAGTCACCGCGATGGTAACAT
The DNA here is from genome assembly GCF_009758415.1 of Devosia marina. Classification (GTDB taxonomy): domain Bacteria; phylum Pseudomonadota; class Alphaproteobacteria; order Rhizobiales; family Devosiaceae; genus Devosia; species Devosia marina. The sequence continues at coordinate 124,715 of NZ_WQRF01000003.1, forward strand.
CGACCGGGTCCGGCAAGCTGGAGTCAGGAGCCAGGCTGGAGGCTTCGCGGCCGCCAATGCGGATGCTGACGGCGCCGCCATAATGGCCTTCGCCATAAAGCGCGGCCAGCAGGCGCCGATAGTCACCGCGCGCCTTGGCGATCAGCCCGGCCGCGCCCGAAGCCGGCTCTGCCTCGTCAGCCAGCAAGGCTGAGGCATTGCGCAGCGCCGCTTCGACAGCGCCGCCCTCGCTGGAGGTGAAGGTCACGAAATAGGGTTGCGGATCAACGATCACCGCATCGGCGTCGATCTCGGACTGGTCTTCAAAGAACTTGATGCCAAAAAGCTCGAAACCGACAGCAGGCATTGTCGCCGCAGCCGACAGGGCCATGGCGATGCACAAGGCGCCAATACTCGTTACCAGACGCGCGCTTTGCAGTGGTCTATCCCGCCCTTTTACGCTTCAACCAAACCGGGCTGAAACCAAGATTGCCGCATGGACGGAAAGATTGCGTTAATCCTTCCCCGCCCTGTTCTGCTCCCGCCCAAAAGGCGAAGATTTCGTGGCGAGTTTAGGGCCTCCGGCCTCAGCCGAACAGCCTTTGCATTGAATTTGTTCGATTTTGATTGCCAGGACGTGGCCGAAGCGCAACGCGACGAGCCGAACCGCACGGCCAATCATGCCAGTGGCATGATTGGAGGTGAGAAGCCCGTGAGAGCTATGCTCGATTGGCTCGATATCCAGGTACCAAGCCCTATTCTCGCGCCAGTGCCTCGACCGGATCAAGCCGCGCCGCCGAGCGGGCGGGCATGAAGCCAAACACCACGCCGATCACACTGGCCGAAATGATCGCCAGTATGATCGACTCGGTGGAATAGGCCAGCCGGGCGCCCGAAACGATAGCCGTCAGCCCCTGGCCCAACGCAAAGCTTAGCGCCACCCCGGCAGCCCCGCCGGCAAAGCACACCAGGATCGCCTCGATCAGGAATTGCCGCATGATATCGCTGCGGCGAGCGCCCACGGCCATGCGAATGCCGATCTCCTTGGTGCGCTCGGAAACCGAGACCAGCATGATGTTCATCACCCCAATGCCACCCACGACCAGCGAAATCACCGCAATGGTGGAGATCAGGATGGACAGCGTCGCCGATGTCGACTGGATGGTCTCGCGGATCGTGTCGGTATTCTGCAGGAAGAAGTCCTGCGTCCCGCCATGCAGCCGTGTCAGCAATTCGGTGATTTCCACCTCGGCCTGCGCGGTATCGTAGTCGTCCGCAATCCGCACGGCGATGGAATTGAGATAGCTCTGGCCCAGAATGCGGCTCATGGCCGAGGTGTAGGGCACATAGACATTGGCGTTATTGCCACCCGGCCCGAAACCGGAACTGGTTTCTACAACACCGATAACCCGCACCGGAACCTTGCCCAGCATGATGACTTCGCCGATTGGATCCCCGCCATTGGCGAAGATGGAATCCACCGCATTCTGGTCGATCACCGCTTCCTGGGCCATGGCGGTGACACTGTCTTCACCGAAGCCGGAACCGGCGGTGAAGCTGCGGCCATTGACCTGGAAATACTCCGTGCCCACCCCCGTCACCGAGGCATTCGTCGCGGTGTTGCGATAAAGCGCGGTGGCATTGGCGCTGACCTGTGGTGTCACACTGTCGGCATAATCCTGTTCGGCCAGCGCCTCGGCATCGGTCGGCCGCAGCGTCCGCACCCGCCCCGAGCGCATGTCCCCAAAGCCGGAGCCGGGATAGACATTGATGGTATTGGCGCCAATCGAGGAAATATTCTCCAGCACGGTCTGCTGGCTCCCCTGCCCCAGCGCCACCACCGCCACCACTGAGGCAATGCCGATGATGATGCCGAGCATGGTCAGGAACGTCCTGAGCTTGTGCGCGCCCATGGCCCGCAAGGCCATGCGCAGGGCTTCTCCGGTACTATCCAGACCGCGCCGCCAGCTTGCCGCGACCTTCATCTCGGTTGCGGCCTTTTCGACCTGGCGCGGCTCGACATTGTGCCGATCGGCAATGATCTCGCCATCGGCGATTTCGATCACTCGTTCGGCCTGTGCAGCAATTTGTGGGTCGTGCGTGACGAGAATTATGGTGTGCCCGTCGGCATGCAACTCCTTGAGCAAAGCCATCAATTCCTTGCCCGACTGGGAATCCAGCGCGCCAGTAGGCTCGTCGGCCAGAATGACCTCGCCGCCATTCATCAGCGCCCGCGCCACGCTGACACGCTGCTGCTGCCCGCCTGAAAGCGCGTTGGGCCGATGGTCAAGACGCTCGCCCAGCCCCAGCCGGGTCAACAGCGCAATGGCCCGTTCGCGTCGCGCGGCCGCGTCGACACCGGCATAGACCGCTGGCACCTCGACATTCTCCACCGCATCGAGATCGGGGAGAAGCTGATAGCGCTGAAAGATAAAACCGAAATGCTCCCTCCGGAGCGCGGCCAGCGCATCGGCATCGAGCTTGCTGACATCCTGGCCGGCAAAGCGATAGCTGCCTTCGCTCGCCCGATCCAGACAACCAAGGATGTTCATCAGTGTCGACTTGCCCGAACCGGACTGGCCGATGATGGCAACCATCTCGCCACCGTGAATTTCAAGATCAACGCCCTTGAGGACGGCCACCGATTCCGGGCCCGCCTGGAAGCGCCGTACGAGACCGTTGATCGAGATGATCGGCGTTCCGGCCTCGACCGGCCTGGCGCCCAGCCTGTCGGAGTTGCTGAGAGGACGGTTCATGGCCCGCCTAGCCTCCGCGCCGCATCATCATTGGCCCGCCAGAGCCACTGGGTCCACCTGGGCCGCCCGAACTGGAATTCAGACGCGCGCCAGTTGCGTTGACGACAAGGTCTCCTTCTTCGAGGCCAGAAACGATTTCGGCATTGATGTTGTTGTTGAGCCCTACCTCCACGCGCACCCGCCGCATCTCCTCACTGGCCGGATCATAGACTGTGACCATCGCGCCGCCATCCGGCCCCTGCCTTGTAACCAGGCCGGAGGGTAGGGACAGAACGTTGCGCGCCTCCGCCAGAACGATGGTCACCGATGCCGTCATCGAAATGCGCAGGCGATGATCGGGATTGGGCACCTCGAACAGCCCATTGTAATAGACCGCACTGCCCGAACTGGACGTGTCATTGGCGATCGAGGTCGGCGCCGGTTCGATTTCGCGCAGCGTCGCTTCGATGCGTCGGTCCGGTTCGCCCAGAATGGTGAAATAGACCTTCTGGCCAGCGCTGACCTTGACCACATCGGCTTCCGATATCTCGGCCTTGATGACCATGGTGTCCAGGTTGGCGATCTTGGCAATCGTCGGCGTCGCCGAATTGGCATTGAGCGTCTGCCCTTCCTCGACCAGCAAGGCGACCACGGTGCCATCGGCCGGCGCCACGATCTGGGTGCGCGCCAGATCGAGTTCGGCGGACTCCACCGTCAGTTCCGCCTGAGCAATCTGCGCGTCAAGCTGGTCAATCTGCGCCCTGGCCTGTTCCACGGCGGCCTGCGCTGTTTCCAGCGCCGTCTGCGAGACCAGGCTATTGGCGTTCAACTGCTGCTGCCGCGTCAGCGCGGTTTCCGCCTGGGCCAGAATGGCCTCCTGATTGCGTCGCTGCGCCTGTATGCCCGCCAGCGCCGCTTCGGCCGATTTCACCGCGTTTTCCTGATTGAGACTGTCAATCTCGGCGATCAGATCGCCACGGGATACATTGTCGCCCAGGCTCACATGCACCGCTTTGATGCTGCCAGACACTTCCGCGCCCACGCTGACCAGCGCGCTCGCCTCCAGCACGCCCGAGGCCAACACAGTGGTCTCGATATCCCCGCGCCCGACTGTCACCGTATCGGGCGTGGTGCTGGCCTGTGTCGGGGCCAGGAAATACCACCAGCCCGCCGCAGAACCACCGCCCAGGAGGATCAGAACAAGCAGGAAATTGACAAAACGCTTCATGGCTCGGAATGGCCCAAATAGAGTCAGTATGCGTTTCCCATAAGCCCAATGGGTGGCAAATTCACGTTAGCACTGGGTAAGGCGCATTAAACTTTGGAAATGTTGACGCGGGCAGGAAGTGCGGTCCACCCTGCGCGCCAACTGTTGACCACCCCTCCAGGACCCATCATGTATTCGCTGCTCGATCCCAGCCGCTTCGTTGTCTTCATCACCGGCGCCACTTCCGGTTTCGGCGCCGCGGCAGCCCGCCGCTATGTCGCTGCAGGCGGCAAGGTGATCGCGACCGGTCGCCGCGAGGACCGCTTGCTGGCACTGCGCGACGAACTTGGCCATGACAAATGCCACATCATCCCGCTCGATGTGCGCGACCGCGCCGCCATGGAAGCGGCCATCGCCGCCATTCCCGCACCCTTCGACCAGATCAATATCGTGCTCGCCAATGCCGGCCTGGCTCTCGGCCTGCAGCCGGCGGCCGAGACGGACTTGCATGACTGGGAGACCATGATCGACACCAACATCAAAGGGCTGGTTTACACGGTGCGCCTGCTGTTGCCGGGACTTATCGCTCGCGGCGGCGGCCATGTGGTGACCCTGGGATCGGTGGCGGGTGAATTTGCCTATCCCGGCGGCTCGGTCTATGCCGCCTCCAAGGCCTTCGTTAAGCACTTCGCCCTCGCCATCCGCTCGGACCTGCAGGGCAAGAATGTCCGCGTCACCGATATCGAGCCGGGGCTGACCGAAACCGAATTTTCCGTGGTCCGCTTCAAGGGCGATGAGGATAAGGCGGGCAATGTCTATGCCAACACCAAGGCCATGACTGCCGAGGACATCGCCGAGTCCATCTTCTGGGCCACGTCGCTGCCCGAACACGTCAACGTCAACAAGATCCAGCTCATGGCCACCACCCAGGCGATTGGACCGTTCGACATCTACCGCGAGCAATAAGCTAGAGCCCCAGGAACGCCACCGTATCCGGATCGACGGGAATGCCTTCGGCGCGCCGCCGGTCCAGCTCTTCCCATTCCCTGTCGCCCGGCGCCATCACGCGCCCGCCCTCGCGCACCGGGGAACCGCGCAACGCCGTCAGATAGGTGGTAATCGCCGCCCCAAAAGCGGCCCGGCCGGCAAATTTGGCCGGGTCGATCACCAGCACGAAATGGCCCATATTCCGTGGCGTCGAAATATCATCGCCGCCATACATGGGGATGAAATCAGGATCGAGCGTGGTCCCTGTGAGCAGCGCCGAGAACAGCGTCGCTACCCCGGCGAGGGCCGCGCCCTTATAGCCGTAATCCGTGCCCCCCAGCGGCAGCAGCATGTCGGCTTCATGCGGGTCGGTGGTCATCTCGCCATCTGGGGTTGCTGCGACACCTACGGGCAAAGCCTTGTCGAGCGAACGATGCAGCAGGACCCGGTTGAGCGGAATGGAGCTGGTCGCCATGTCGAGGAGCCACGGTCTGCTCCCCGGCACGGGCGCGGCAAAAGCCAGCGGATTGGTCCCGTGAAATTTCTGCGCGCCGTCAAACAGCGCCACCATGGAATCAGTATTGGTGGTGGCAAAGGTGACAAAGCCTTCTTCGGCCCCCGCCAGCGCATAGGCCCCCGCCGCCCCCAGATGCGAGGAGTTCTTGATACCAACCGCCCCTACGCCGGCCTCCCGCGCCAGTTCCATGCCAACCTCGACGGCCTTGTAAGCCGCGTAATGCCCCAGCCCGTCAGCGCCATCCACCATGGCGCTGCCCGCACCGCGCTTGTCCACGCCAAGCTGCGGATCCTTGCTGAGCCGGCCGCCGGCCAGCATCCGGCAATAATGCCCGGTCAGCCGCACGCCATGACTGTCGACACCCACCAGCGAGGCATGCAGCATGGCTCTGGTCGCCGCTGCCCTTGAGGCATCACTGGCGCCTGCCTCGGCCAGGCGCATCTCGACGCGCTCGGCCAGCAGGGTTTCGGTAAAACGGGGGGCTTCACTTTCCACGACGCATCATCCTCATAGACCTCAATCTGAGCCTTTTGATATGCACCATGCGGTCTTGGCGTATTGCGTGTCCACCATCATGCCTCAGACGCATGGCCCATACCCAACTTTGTGCTGGCACTGACCGCCCACCGGGTTATGCTTGGACAACAAAGTTGAGACTGCCCCATGCCAAACGCCATCGATCCGATTACCCGCAATCTCTGGCACGTTGTTGCCGCCACCAACGAACTGCCGATCGGCCTGATAGAAACCACGCTGCTGCTCGACACTCCCCTGGCGCTGACCCGCGGCAATGATGGCGAGCCCGTCGTCTGGCTGCGCAGCGATGAGGAGCAAGGCGACGAGATCGACGCCGAGACGATCGTCGAACGCCTGCCCGTCCGCACTGCCTATGGCTATACCTGGACCTGTCTTGGCACCCCGACCGATGACCTCTTCCCGATTCCGGAGTTTGCCGAACCCGACCGGGTCAACATGAGCTGTGGCTCCATCGGCATTCATGTCTCCGCGCCACGGGCGGTCGAGAACTTCCTTGATATGGGCCACTTCCCTTACGTCCACACCGATATTCTGGGCTCTGAACCGCACACCGAGGTCAAGGAATACGACGTCGAGGTGTCCGAGGAGCGCGACGAGGTGCTGGCCACCAGATGCAGGTTTATGCAGCCCCGTGCGGCCAAGTCGGCGACCCAGGCCATGGAAGTGGAATATGTCTATCGCGTGCCGCACCCGTATTGCGCGGTGCTCTACAAGTCCTGCCCCGAGGATGAAAGCCGCCGCGACGTGATCGGCATTTTCCTCCAGCCCATGACCGAGGAACGCTGCCGCGCCCATCTGTTGCAGTCGATGATCGATTCGACCTCGACCATTACCGACCTGCGGCGCTTCCAGCAGACCATTTTTGGCCAGGACAAGCCGATCCTGGAAAATCAATATCCCAAGAAACTGCCGCTCGACCCGCGCGCCGAAACCCCGATCCGCGCCGACAAGAGCGCCATCGCCTATCGCCGCTGGCTGAGCCAGAAGGGCATTACTTACGGCGTGATCCCTCAAGCGAGCTGATCGCCCAGGTTGCCGCCTCGTACGCCAAGGGCCCCCGGCAACCAGTCCACAATATCTGCAGTCGTGGCGCGACTGCCGGCCTTGACGGACAAGCCATATGCCCCTGAGCCTTTCCGACCCCAATTGGTATCCCATCGCCTCGAGCGAGGACCTGCCCTTCCGCCATGTCTATCAGGGCCAGCTGCTTGGCCGGGAGCTCGCTGTCTGGCGGGCCGACGATGGCAATGTAAATGTCTGGGAAAACCGGTGCCTGCATCGCGGCGTGCGCCTTTCCATCGGCATCAATGAAGGCCAGGAACTCAAATGCCAATATCATGGCTGGCGCTACGCCAACCAATCCGCAGGCTGCACCTATATTCCGGCCCACCCCGCCGATGCCCCGGCCCGCCGCATCGAAAACCGCAAATATCCGGTGAAGGAAGCCTACGGGCTGATCTGGTCGTCGGCCAATGACGAAAAGCCCTTTGTGCCCTTCCCGGGAGCCGTCGGTGAAGACTGGTTTGCCCTGCGGCCCATGCCGGTCAATGCGGCACCCGGGGATGTGGTAGCCGGCCTCGCCCGTCTTGCCCCCGACGATCAGCCGGCGGACCTCTTGCCGGGCATGACGGTGCGCCTCGGCGACGTGGTCTATTTCGTCCAGCCTATCGACGCCGGACGCGCCGTGATCCGCGGCCTCCTGCCCCGGACCCCGACCGACGAACTGGCGACCCTGCGCCACTACAACGAACAGCTGACCCGTTTGCGCGACCGGCTCGAACGCGCCGCGGCGAAAAAGCCCGCGCCCGAACCGTTGCAGCCCATCTATGAAAAGGTCTCGGCGGACCTTGCGACAATGCCCGACATTGCCGTGCCGCGCGGCAATACGCTCAATGTCGTGGTCAAGCGCAAATGGCAGAGCGCCGACGGCGTCATCGGCTTCGAATTGGCCGACCGCGACGGCAGCCACCTGCCCACCTTCCAGCCCGGCGCCCATATCGATGTGCACCTGCCCAACGGGCTGGTCCGGCAATATTCTATCACCAATGGCCCCGGCGACCTTCTCAGCTATGTCATCGGCGTCAAGCAGGAGAGCGCTTCAAAAGGCGGCTCCAAGGTGCTGGTTGAAACCGTGCGCGAGGGCGATGTGCTGGCCATTTCCGAGCCGCGCAACAATTTCCCGCTGCGCCGCGACGCCACCCGCACCGTGCTGATAGCCGGTGGCATCGGCATCACCCCCCTGCTCTCCATGGCGCGCTTTCTCGACAAGTCGAGCCTGCCCTATGAGCTGCACTACTTCACCCGCAATGGGGAAAGCGTCGCGTTCAAAAGCGAACTGGATGTGCTGCATGGTGCGGTCCACATCCATACCGGTCTCGCCCGCGACGCGATCCAGGGCACCATCAATCAAGTGCTCGGGCCACACCAGTTCGCCAATCATGTCTATATCTGCGGCCCCGGCGCCATGCTCGAAATGGTACAGGAGACAGCGTCCGGCCTCGGCTGGCCCGACGAGGCAGTGCATTTCGAATACTTCCAGAACGACAAGACGATCGACGCCTCATCCGCCTTCGATATCGAACTGGCGCGCTCGGCCATGACGCTGCATGTGCCGGCCGGCCACACCATTCTCGAGGTGATGCGCGAGGCTGGCCTGTCTGTCCCTTCCTCCTGCGAACAGGGCGCCTGCGGCACTTGCCTGACCACCGTCATGGAGGGCGAGGTCGACCATCAGGACGTCTATCTCAACAAGAGCGAGAAGGCGTCCAACACCTGCATGATGACCTGTGTGAGCCGTGCGAAATCGGCGCGCCTGGTGCTGGATATCTGACCCATGGCCATTACCCTTTACGACTTCGAGCTCTCCGGCAATTGCTACAAGCTGCGCCTGTTGATGAGCATTCTTGGGCTCCCCTATGACATCGTGCCAGTGGATTTCTTCCCCGGCCGCGAGCACAAGGCCGACTGGTTTCTGCGGCTCAATGCCTTCGGGCAATTGCCGGTGCTTAAGGACGACGATCTGGTACTGTCCGACTCTGGCGCCATCCTCGCTTACTTGGCGAAAAAATACGATGCCTCCGGCCAATGGTTCCCGAACGATCCGGCCATCACCGCCGAAATTCTGCGCTGGCATGCCGTCGCCGACGACATCACCTCCACCAGTTCTGCGGCCCGCCTGGCGCTGGGTTATGACTATGCTTTCGACATCGAGAAGAGCCAGAACGGCGCCCATCGCATTTTCCGGCTGATCGATGAGCATCTCTGGTTCGGCGAACGCGAGGGGCGTGACTGGCTCTGCTCTCCGTCCCACCCGACCACGGCAGACATTGCCTGTTTTCCCTATGTGATGCTCTCCGAGGAAGGCGGCATTTCGCGCCAGGATTACCCAGCCCTCCGGCGTTGGACCGACCGGGTGCGCCGTATTCCCGGCTTCACCGTCATGTCGGGCATCTTTCCGGCCGGGCCAGCGAAGGTGGATTAAGTCCAAATTCCGAGGCACTCGCCGAGGCCACCCCTCCTCCGATAAGGGGGAGCTAGTGTGGGGGTACTCCGCCTCAACCCCTAGCCCTCCGCCGCCATTCCCGCTATTGCCTTGGTCAAACTGAGGAGAAAATCCCATGATCATCGAACCCAAGATCCGCGGCTTCATCTGCACCACCGCCCATCCAACCGGCTGCGCCACCAATGTGCAGCGCCAGATCGATCATGTGGTGATCAAGGGCCCCATCCCGTCCGGGCGCAAGCGCGTTCTGGTGCTAGGCTGTTCGACCGGCTATGGCCTCGCCTCTCGCATCGTCACCACCTTTGGCTCTGGCGCCGATACTGTCGGTGTGTCCTTTGAACGCGAGCCGGGCGAGACCAAGCCCGCATCGGCCGGCTGGTACAATAACCGGGCCTTCGAAAATCGCGCCCGCGCCGCCGGCAGCAAGGCCGTCACCATCGAGGGTGACGCCTTTTCCAATGAAGTGAAGGCTCAGACCATTGAGGCCATCAAGGAGACGCTCGGCCAGGTGGACCTGATCGTCTATTCGCTGGCCTCCCCGGTCCGCACCGACCCCAAGGACGGCGTCACCTATCGCTCGGCCATCAAGCCCTATGGCAGCCAGGTCACCTCCAAGACCCTCAACACCGGCACCGGCGAAGTCTCCGAGGTCACTGTGGAGCCGGCCACCGAGGAAGAGGCAGCCGCGACCGTCAAGGTGATGGGCGGCGAGGATTGGGAACTCTGGATCGCTGCCCTGTCTGAAGCAGGCGTGCTGGCTGACGATTTCGCCTCGCTCAACTACACCTATCTCGGCAGCGAGCTGACCTGGCCGATCTACCACAAGGGCACTCTGGGCAAGGCCAAGGGCGACCTTGACCGCGCCGCCGCCGCCATCCGCGCCGCCCATGGCGACCAGGCCGCCCATGTCGTGGCGCTCAAGGCCGTCGTCACCCAGGCCAGCTCAGCCATTCCGGTGGTACCCCTTTACGGTACCCTGCTCATCAAGGTCGAAGACGAAATGGGGCTGGGCGAAGGCCCGATCCACCAGATCGACCGCCTGTTCCGCGACAAGCTGCAGGGCACCATCGTGCTCGACGACGACAACCGTATCCGCGTCGATGACTGGGAACTATCCGACGCCATGCAGGCCGAACTGAAAAAGCGCTGGGCGGTGCTCAACACCGAAAACCTCGCCGAACTCGCCGACCTGCCGAAATACCGCGAAGAATTCATGCGCCTGTTCGGCTTTGCCGTTGGCGGCGTGGATTACTCCAAGGATGTCGACCCGCGCGTGGTGGACTGAACGACGCTCACCTTCCCTTCTCCCCCAAGAAAAGGGAGGGAAAGATCGGTCTGTTCAGTATCCTCGGCGACCACCAGAACGGCCCCTCCCCCTGTCAGGGGAGGTTGGGTGGAGGTATCCTACTCTGACCAGTATTCGTGCTGGTCACCCTGCCAGTCGCGCACGGTAAAACATCCATCCGACCCGGTAATGGAGGCCGCGCCGATATCTGCCTTGCCATAGCCGCCGGGAATATCGAGCACATAGACCGGCTGGCACAGCCCGGAAATCCGGCCGCGCAGCGCCTGCACCAGGCGCTGTCCTTCCTCGATGCCGACACGAAAATGCCCAGTACCCGGCGCCAGGTCCGGGTGATGCAGGTAATAGGGCCGGATACGGTTTTCGACAAAACCGCGCATCAGCGCCGCCAAGGTCTCGACATCATCATTGACGCCCTTGAGCAACACGCTCTGACTGATCAGCGCAATCCCTCCTGCAAGCATCCGGTCGAACCCGGCTTTCGCCGCCGCCGTCAATTCGCGCGGGTGGTTGGCATGCACCGCCAGATAGGTCGTCTTGCCGCTCGCCGTCAGCGCCGCGACCATTTCATCATCAATCCGCTCGGGCTCCACCACCGGCACCCGCGTGTGGAAGCGGACGATTTTGACGTGCTCAATGCCCGCCAGCCGCTCCATCAGGTCACGCAACCGGCGCGGCGACAGCACCAGCGGATCACCACCGGTCAGGATCACCTCCCAGATTTCGCGATGCGTCGCGATATAGCCGATGGCCGCATCCAGCTCGGCAGCCGTCAGCGTCCCCAGCCCCTGCGGCCCCACCATTTCCCGCCGAAAGCAGAACCGGCAATAGACGGGGCACACATGCACCGCCTTGAGCAAAACCCGGTCGGGATAGCGATGCACGATCCCTTCCATCGGCGAATGCGCAAGATCGCCGATCGGATCGGTCCGCTCCTCCGGTGTCGTGGTCAACTCACTGGCCGTGGGCACGAATTGCCGCGCAATCGGATCATCCGGATCGTCCGGATCAATCAGGTCCAGCACTACCGGAGTAATGCCAATAGCGTATTTTTCGGCGACGGCACCGAGCTCTGCATCTGGCGCAACGAGCCTCGCCGCCTTCAGATCCGCCACGGATTTGACCGAAGAACCATTCATTCCGCCACCGGCGCCCACAACACCGCCTCGATCCGCTGCGCGCCGGTGGCCAGCATCACCAGCCGGTCGAACCCGAGGGCAACTCCACTGGCCTCGGGCATGAACTCTAGCGCTGCCAGGAAATCCTCGTCGATCGGGTAGCGCTCCCCATAGATGCGCCGCTTTTCGGCCATTTCCGCCTCGAACCGTACGCGCTGTTCGGCTGCGTCCGTCAATTCGCCAAAACCGTTGGCCAGTTCCACTCCGGCTGCATAGACCTCGAAACGTTCAGACACGCGATGGTCACCCGGCACCCGCCGCGCCAGTGCCGCCTCGCAGGCCGGATAGCGGTCTAGCACCGTCACCCGCCCATTGCCCAGGGCCGGCTCGACCTTCTCCACCAGCACATGCGTGAACAGATAGCTCCAGCGCCGGTCCTCCGGCAGCGCCATGCCCACTCGCAACAGCTGCTCGGCCAGTGCCGCATCGTCCGGCACGCCGTCGGCATCCATGGTCGCCAACAGGTCGATGCCCGCAAAGCGCTCGAACGCCTCGGCAACGCTGATCCGCTCCGCTACGGCAAGCGGATCGCAGACCCGGTCGCGAAACTCAAACTGCCTGATCCCGGTCACCTCTGCCGCCAGCCGGATCATGGCCAGCGTATCGGCGATAATTGTCTCATAGGGCGCGCCTGCCCGATACCATTCGAGCATGGTGAACTCGGGATGGTGCAAGGCGCTGCGCTCCCGATTGCGCCAGACATGTTGCAGACTCGCAATCCGGGTTTCCCCTGCGGCCAGAAGCTTCTTCATGGTGAATTCGGGCGAGGTGTGCAGATACATGCCCTGCCCGACCCCATCATTGCCGATCATCTGCGTGCCAAAGGCATGCAGATGCGCCTCATTTCCCGGCGAGCGCTGCAGGCCCGGCGGATCGACGACCAGGAAGTCCCGTTCGGCAAGCCAGCCGCGCACCCGGGCCTCGATACGCGCCCGCGCCAGCAATGCCGGCCGCCGGTCGGCATGGCGGTCAGGATGCCACCAGGGCGATGTCTGGGATGCCGTCATTGATGGGTTTCTTGCCGTCCGGTCTGGCGAAAGGGCGCGGAATAGGGTATCGGGCGCACCACATAGACATATTCCGGCGCCCGGACGGCCCTGCCTCTAGCCCGCGCCAACGATACGAACAAGGAAGAAATATGGTCAAGGTCATCGCCTCGTCGCTACGCAAAGGCAATGTCGTCGAGCAGGACGGCAATCTGCATGTCGTGCTGACGGCGGAAAACGTTCACCCCGGCAAGGGTAATTCGATCACCAACGTCAACATGCGCCGCATCACTGATGGCGTGAAGGTCGTTGGCCGCTGGCGCACTGTGGAAATGGTCGAAAAGGCCGACGTTGACGATCGCGAGTACGACTATCTCTATTCCGACGGCGAGGGCCACCACTTCATGGAGCCCCAGACCTATGAGCAGATCACCGTCCCCGACGACGTGATCGGCGACCAGAAAGCCTATCTCACCGACGGCATGAAGGTACACCTGATGACCCATGAAGGCATCGCGCTTTCCATGGAACTGCCCCAGCGCCTGACCTTCGAGATCGTCGAGACCGAGCCGGTGGTGAAAGGCCAGACTGCCTCTTCGTCCTACAAACCTGCGGTCCTCAACAACGGCCTGCGCGTCATGGTCCCGCCCCATATTGGCACCGGCACCCGCATCGTCATCCTCACCGAAGACAATTCCTACGTCGAACGCGCGAAGGACTGAAGTCCGGCGCCGCGGCGCGGCGTCAAAACCCTCCAGTGGAGGGTTTTGAGGACTTCGGGCCCGGAGACCTATGGTAGAAGGGCGGCCGATCATCAGGCCTTGAGAGCTATGCTCGAAAGGCGAGCCACCGCTTCGGCAGCACCCCCCCCAGTGGGGAGATTTTAGGCGATCAGGCCCGCAGACTGCGCACCGTGCCAAGGGCAAATTTGCGCCGGTGGAGCAATTATAGATGCTGGCCACGAGACTTGCGGTCGAGTGGCAGGTCGAAGGGCCTACCACTCCACCTGCACAATACAAAAACGGGCCCTCTCGGGCCCGTCTTCTTGTGTACGGACGCTCTGACTACGCCGCCGCCTTCAAATTCACCGAACTCTTGGCCAGCTTGGTCAGTTTCTCGTCAGTGGCTTCTTCTTCCTTGAGCGTCTCAAGGAACAGATCCAGTGCCTCGGTATGGCCAAGCTGCTTGGCCCAGGTCGCCAGCGTGCCATAGCGGGCGATCTCGTAGTGCTCAACAGCCTGCGCCGCCGAGACCAGTCCGGCATCGAGCGCCTGGGTGCCCTTGAACTCGTCCATGATCTCCTTGCCCTCCTCGATAATGCCGAGAATGGCATCACAGGTCTTGCCGCGCGGGTTCTTGCCGAGCAGTTCGAACACTTTCTCAAGCCGCTCGACATGCACCTCGGTTTCGGCCTGGTGCTGTTCGAACCCGGCCTTGAGGTCGGGTGACACGGCAGCCTTGGCCATCTTGGGCAAGGCTTTCAGAATGTGCCGCTCGGCGAAATAGATGTCCTTGAGCGTATCGAAAAACAGATCGTCCAGTTGCTTTTCAGCCATTTGTCTTCAGCTCCAGTTGGCATTGGAATGATGACGCTGGCTCTGCAACGGCGCCATTGAACCGAAGTTCCGGCGCTGCCCGATCACATCTGAAAGGCGCTAGACGCCGAAGCGCTCGCACAACCACGCCATCTGCTGGCGATCCTGGAACGGCCCGCCGCCCTCGTGGTTGTTGAACTCATAATCGATGATGGTCTTGTCGGTGCCCGCAAAGGCCTTGAACGCTCCATAGACGGTCGATGGCGGGCAGATGTCATCCATCAGCGCCACCGAGAACAGCGCCGCTGCCTGGCTTTGCCGGGCGAAATTGACGCCGTCGAAATAGCGCAGCGTCTCGAACACCTTGTCCTTCTTGTCCCGGTGCTGCGCCAGAAACCGCACGATTTCGCCATAGGGGTCGCGCCCAGCCACGCGTACTGCGCGCGGAAAATCACAGAGAAAGGGAACATCGGGCATTACCGCCTTCACCCTGGCGTCGATCCCGGCCACCGCCAGCGCAATACCGCCACCCTGTGAGCCGCCGCAGACCGCAATGCGGTCTGGATCGACGAAGTGCTGGCCGACCAGCGCGTCGATGGCGCGCACGCCATCGGTAAACAGCCGCCGATAATAGTAGTCTTCCCGATTGAGGATTCCCTTGGTCATCACCCCCGGAATCTGGCTGGTCGACCCGACCGGGTCCGGCGTGGCGCCGGTGCTCCAGCCCGAACCCTGCCCGCGCGTGTCCATGCGGAAATAGGCAAATCCCGAAGCCGCCCAATGCAGCAATTCATGGGGAAAGCCCCGTCCCCCGCCATAACCGACATATTGTGCGATCAGCGGAAGCCGGCCCTGCCGGTCCTTGGGCAAAACCAGCCACCCCTTGACCGGATGCCCGCCAAAACCAGGAAAGGTCACGTCGAATACCTCGACCAGCTTGAGCGTGGTCTGCGCCGGCTCGACCTCCACAGCCCCGCCAGCCTGCCGCGCTTGCGCCAGGGTCGCATCCCAGAACGCTGCGAAATCGTCGGGCAGATCCACTGCGCTTTCATAAAGATCAAGGGCCGGATGGACGAGGTCGGGAAAGGGCATATTGTTTCCATAGGGCTGACGATAACCCTGGCAATCTGCCTTCTGCGCATCGAATTATCCAGCCCGCAGAGGCCGATACGCAGACCTTATTGTGCGCGGAACAGGCTGCGGTGATAGCCGACCATGTCCCGCTGCGGCCAGAGCGAGACATTGCCCGGCAGCACCATGTTGCGGCCATGCGCGTCGCTTGGCTCCACCGGCTCGGAGACGATTTCAGGGTGCGAGGTATAAGCACGATAGTCATCGCTGATCAGCAAATGCCCCTTGCCCAGCAGGCCGGCCACAACGGGGTCCACCACAACGGCATTGCCCGGCGCCATTTGCCCGCCATGGCCGAGCGGCTGGAAAAGGAAGACCTCAAGATGTTGATCGGCTTCGTCGGAGGCATAGGCCTGGCCGGTCACGGCGCAGCGATAGTCGTAGATTTCCAGCATGAACTGCCGGAATGGGACGGCATCATCCAGCGCAAAGCCGCGCTGAACGCCTTCGGCGAAGCCAATTGAACGGTCTCTATCCGCCACCGTCGTTCCCCCATTGGGGAAAACACTAGGCGATTTTCTTCCAGTGACAATGGGCTTTTTGCCCACTGTCCCAGTGTTATCGATGACAGAGACTACCGCCCGACCGTCTCGCGATAGTGCTCAAGAACTTTTCCCGCATCGACGCCCGTGCAGATGGTCTGGGCTGGCCGATTTGCCCAATCAGGATGCCCACCCTTGCGGGATTCGGGCATCTGAATCGTCTGGCCAACCGCCACCCCGTCGCGCACCACGATTACCGGCCCCCGGCGCGTTTCGAACCATTCCGGACGCAGCGCATAGGTCACGGCCAGGAGGTCGTGCCCGACCACGCCTGAAAGCCCCATCATTTCCTTGTAGAAGCGGGCATAATGCTCGCACATCTGAGCCAGCAGGGCGCCATTCTCGCCCACTTCGCGCGACAAGGTCTCAAGATAGGTAGTGTCCAGAATGATGTCGTGGGTCACATCCAGCCCCACCACCACGACCGGCCAGTCCGCCGCGAAAATCTCGTCTGCGGCCACCGGATCGCCATGGATATTGGCTTCCGCCGCAGGGGTGATATTGCCGCTGCGGCCCTGATAGCCGAACGCGCCGCCCATGATGATCACCTGCTTGGCCAGCTTGGCCACCTCTGGCTCGGCGCGCAGCGCCAGGGCCAGATTGGTCATGCGCCCGACCGCAATGATCGTAACTTCGCCCGGATGAGCCTTGAGTGTATCGATGATGAACTGGCTGGCGTCGCCGGGCACCAACCCGCTTTCGTCCACGGCCGGAATCTCGATTTCGCCAAGCCCGTTGACGCCGTGAACGATGACCGGTTCGGCCTTCTCCACGCCATCCAGCGTCTTGCCTGCCCCCCGCACCACCGGCGCGGACAGCCCGAAACGTTCTCTGAGAAACAGCGCATTGCGAGTGGTCGTGGCCAGGTCGGCGTTGCCAACCACCGTGGTAATGCCTAGTAGGTCAATTTCCGGCAGCTTGCTCAGGTAAAGCAGTGCCATGGCATCATCGATGCCGGGATCGGTATCAAAAATGACTTTCATCGTCTCGTTCGCTTTCGTGCCGGCCGTTTGAACCGGAATTCGGGATAGGCAATATCCCTTGTTGTTCTAATGTATCGCCGGTGCCCTAGCATGAAGCGGCTTGACTATCGATAGTTTTTGACCAAACGATCAAAAATCGATTGTCGCAAGCGAGAGGGACCACCATGCGTTTCGGGTACAAGGCTTCGGCCGAACAGTTCGGACCCAATGACCTTCTTCGCTTCGCCGTTGAAGCCGAGCAGGCCGGCTTCGATTCGGTCTTCGTCTCCGACCATTTCCAGCCCTGGAAGCACACGGACGGACACGCCCCCTTTGCGCCAGGCTGGATGTCCGCCGTCTTGGCCCGCACTGAAAAGATCGCGCTGGGCACCTCCGTACTCACCCCGACCTTTCGCCTGCACCCCAGCGTGGTCGCCCATGCCTTTGGCACAATGGGCGCCATGTTTCCTGGTCGCGTCATCCTCGGCGTCGGCACCGGCGAGGGACTCAACGAGGTGCCCGCCACCGGCATGGACTGGCCCGAACTCAAGGAGCGCTCGGCCCGGCTGCGCGAAGCGGTTCGGCTGATCCGCCAGCTCTGGTCCGAGGACCGGGTGAGCTTCGAGGGCGAATACTACAAGACCGTCAATGCCACCATCTATGACAAGCCGGCCGAGCCGGTGCCGATCTATATTGCGGCGGGCGGCCCGCTCAACGCCAAATATGCCGGTCGTGCTGGCGACGGCTTCATCTGCACCTCGGGCAAGGGCGCCGAACTTTATGTCGACCAGCTTTTGCCCAATGTGGCCACCGGTCGGGCCGAAAGCGCTCTCAAGGACAAGCCGTTCGAGCGGATGATCGAGGTCAAGGTCTCGTTCGACACCGATGCCGCCCGGGCCCTTGAGGATACGCGCAACTGGGCCGCCCTTTCCCTCTCCGCCGAAGAAAAGCATTCGGTCAAGGATTCAGAGGAAATGGAGCGCCTGGCCGACGCCCTGCCCATAGAACGTGTTGCCAAGCGTTGGATCGTCTCCTCCGACCCTGACGAGCATGTCTCGCAGATCAAGACCTATATCGATTACGGCTTTGATCATCTGGTTTTCCACGCCCCCGGCACCGACCAGAGCCGTTTCCTCGGGCTCTATGCAAAAGAGATTCTGCCAAGGCTGCGGACGCTGATCGGATGACTCCACGCTTCTCCGTCTGGGGCATCACCGGCATCCCCGAGATCGCCCCCAATGATGACCTCGTTGCGCTGATTGCCGAGGCGATCACGACACAGTCCGCCACCGACCCGGATCTGGCTCTGCAATCGGGCGACATCCTCGTGGTCACCTCAAAAATCGTCTCCAAGGCCGAGGGCATGCAGGTACCGGCCGCCGAGCGCGAGCAGGCCATCGCGGCCGATACTGTGCGCGTGGTGGCCGAACGCGTGCATCCAGGGGGCACCTTCCGCATCGTCGAGACCCGCCAGGGCCTGGTCATGGCCGCCGCCGGCATCGACATGTCCAATGTGCCAGAGGGTACCGCCCTGCGTCTCCCCGCCGATCCGGACGCTTCCGCCCGCGCGCTCTGCAAGGGCTTGCGCGAGAGGCTCGGCGTAGAAATCGGCATCATCGTCACCGACACCATTGGCCGCGCCTGGCGCATCGGCCAGACCGACATGGCCATTGGTGCTGCTTGCGTGCAACTGACCGACGATCTGCGCGGCGAAAACGACGCCAACGGCCGGCCCCTGCATGTCACCCAGGCCGTCATTGTCGACGAAATCGCCGGGGCCGCCGATCTGGTCAAGGGTAAGACCACTGGCATCCCTGTAGCCGTGGTGCGCGGGCTTGGCCGCTTCGTAACGCCCCCCGATGCGCCCGGCGCCCGCACCTTGAGCCGCACGGGCGATGACGACATGTTCCGTTTCGGCACCGCCGAAGCCTATCGTCTTGGCTATGAAGCGGCCATGGCGGAAATGAACTCACGCAAAAAGCAAAAGCAGGACTGACCATGCGTCACCTTGGCCGTTTTTCGTTCATCTTGACCCTCCTGGCCCTCCCCGCACAGGCTGCCGCCTATCCCCTGACCCTGGACAATTGCGGCTATACGATCACCATCAACCAGGCACCTGAACGGGTCGTCACCATCAAATCCACGGCAACCGAAATGCTGCTTTCCCTGGGCCTCGGCGACCACATTGTCGGCGTCGGCTTCCAGGACGGCCCCTTGCCCCCGCATCTGGCACTGGCCGGCGCGGGCCTGCCGGTCCTCTCCGACAAGCTGCCCAGCCAGGAAGTCGTCCTGGAGGCCGAACCTGACTTCATCTATGGCGGCTGGGAGAGCAATTTCGCCGCCGACGGCGCCGGTGAGCGCTCGACACTCGCAACGTTCGGCGTCGCCACTTATGTCGCTCCGGCAGCCTGTCGTTCGGTTAAACCGGCCAAGCTGACATTCGATCACCTCTTTGACCAAATCGACGAATTGGGCGCCATCTTCGACGCAGGCGACGCGGCCGCTCGCCTCGTCGCCGAACAGCAGGCGGTCCTCAATGCCGTCACACCAGACCCGCGCGGCCTGACCGCACTGTGGTATTCCTCCGGCACCAAGACCCCCTATGTGGGCGCCGGCAGCAATGCGCCGGCCATGATCATGGAGGCCCTTGGCATCGCCAACATCTATGCCGATATCGACGAAGGCTGGACCTCTGCCTCTTGGGAAGCCATCGTCGACGCCAATCCCGACGTCATCGTTCTGGTCGACGCCGCCTGGAATTCAGCCGAGCAGAAAAAGACACTGCTGGCAGAAAACCCGATCACCAGCCAGCTCGACGCGGTCATCAACCAGCGCTACCTGGTCATTCCGTTTCCCGCCTCTGAGGCTGGCATCCGCAACGTCCCGGCGACTGCAGACATGGCCGCGCAACTGGCCAAGCTGACATTTGGGGAATGACGATCACGCATCGTCTCTCCCTGCCGGCCCTTGCCGTCCTGCTCATCGCCAGCGCTATTGCTGCGGTGACTTTTGGACCGGCCGACATCACACCGGGCGAGGTGTGGTTGGCCATCGCGCACCATCTTGGCATTTTTCCCGAAAGCCCGGTTTCGCGGCTGCGTGATGCGATTGTCTGGGAATTGCGCCTGCCCCGCGTGCTGACCGCTCTTGGGGTCGGGGCCGGTCTGGCGCTGTCCGGAGCCGTAATGCAGGCGCTGACCAGAAATCCGCTCGCCGATCCCTATCTCCTCGGCCTGTCTTCCGGTGCAGCACTGGGCGCGGTCTTGTTCCTGTTGCTGGGGCTCACTCTCCTCATGCCGCTCGGCGCCTTCTTCGGAAGTCTGGGCGCACTGGCGCTGGCGCTGCTCATCGCCCAACTGCTTGGGGGCGCCACCCCCAGCCGGGCCATTCTCGCCGGCATCAGCATCGCCGCCCTGGCCTCGGCCGCCACCTCTTTTCTCATTTTCTGGTCCGCCACAGGCGACAGCTATCGCGAAATCCTGAGCTGGTTGATGGGCTCACTCTCTGGCTCGACATGGTCAGATGCTGGCCTGGTCTGCCTGGCGCTGGCCGCCTGCCTCCCGATCATCCTGGCCAATGGGCGGGCGCTCGACGCCTTCGCCTTCGGCGATACGGCCGCAGCGAGCCTGGGAATCGATGTGCCCCGCCTGCGCTGGACCTTGCTGGGGGCAACGGCTCTGCTGACCGGCATCATGGTGGCGATTGGTGGAGCCATCGGCTTTGTTGGCCTCGTCGTGCCCCATGCCGTACGCCTCGCCGTCGGGTCGGCGCACCGCAAATTGCTACCCCACGTCTTGCTGGCCGGCGCCATCTTCATGCTCTGGACCGACACGGCCGCGCGTACCCTGTTCGATCCGCGCGAACTGCCCGTCGGCATTATCACCGCCCTGATCGGCGCGCCGGTTTTCCTGGCTGTCCTGCTGCGCTACCGGAGGATCACATGAGCCTCTCGGTCACCGCCCTATCGGTCGAGAAATCTGGCACAGCCATCCTGTCCGATGTCGGCTTTTCCGCACCGCCCCGGCGCATTACCGGATTGATCGGACCCAATGGCGCCGGCAAGTCGACCCTGCTCTCTGCCCTGCTCGGCCTCCTTCCGGCCAATGGACACATCGCCTTTGAGGGTTACGATCTGCCACGGTTGAACCGACGTGACCGGGCAAGACTGCTGGCTCTCGTCGAGCAATCCGCTGCCACCGAAGAGCGCCTGAGCGTGCGCGACGTTGTCGCTCTTGGCCGCATACCATACGAGGCCGCATGGCAATCGGAACCCAGCCCGGAAGATGACACGATCATCGACAAGGCCCTGTCTGACACGGGCACCACGGGCTTTGCTTCAAGACGGTTTACCACCCTCTCAGGCGGTGAACAGCAGCGCGTGCATGTGGCCCGCGCTTTGGCCCAGCAGCCCCGCCTGCTACTGCTCGACGAGCCGACCAGCCATCTAGACATCCGCGCCCAGCTTCAGCTTCTGGCCCTGCTCCGGCAAAAGGCCGGGGCCGGCATGACCATATTGGTGGCCCTGCATGACCTCAACCTGGCGGTCCGGTTCTGCGACCACCTGGTCGTGCTGGCCAATGGCCGCGTAGCCGCCCAGGGTTCACCAGCCGAAATCCTTACCCCGGAACTGCTGCGCTCGGTCTATGGGGTATCTGCCAGGCTGGTGTCCGACACTACCAATGGCCGCCCCCTGATCGTCTACGACGAGGCGATTGCCGAGGGCGACGCGCAAATACCCGATTGACAATCGTGCCTCAGGCACTCAAAAATTTGATCGACTGGTCAAATTTCCAGATCAAAGGGAGCGCAGAGGGACACAATGGAATTCGGTATCACCTTCAAGGGCTTTATCGAGCATGAGCGCGCCCGCTATCTGGTTCGCGCTGCCGAATATGCCGGCTTCTCCTATTGCTGGTTCTATGACAGCCATATTCTCTGGCGCGATTGCTACGCCGCCATTGCCATGTGCATGGAACACACCACCGACATGCGTTTCGGTCCGCTGGTTACCAATCCCGATGTCCGCGACTGGTCGGTCGCTGCCTCCATTTTCGGCTCGCTTTCAAAGCAGTCCGGCGGGCGCTTCGATCTCGCCGTCGGGCGCGGCGATTCTTCGATGCGCGTCATGGGCAAGAAGCCCGCCACCCTCAAGCGCGTGGCCGAATTCATCGACAAGACCAAGGCCATGGTGCGTGGCGAGGAAGTGTCCTATGGCGAGATCCCCGCGGCGGTGAAATTCCCCTGGGCGGTCGGCCACGAAATGCCGAGCTGGATCGCCGCCTATGGCCCGCTGGCCCTCAAGACGGCCGGAGAGCACGCCGAAGGCGTCGTGTTGCAGATCGCCGATCCGGGCTTGTGTAAATGGTTCACCGACCAATGCATCGATGCGGGCAAGGCGGCTGGCAAGGACATGTCCGGCTTCCGCTCCATGGCCGCCGCCCCGGCTTATTTCGGCGAGAAAAAGCGCGCCATCGAGCATGTGAAGTGGTTCCCGGCAATGGTGGGCAATCATGTCGCCGACATTGTCGAGAAATACGGCGCGGACAGCAACAAGGTGCCGTCGAGCCTGACCAGCTATATCGAAAAGCGCCGTGGCTACGACTATTCCAAGCACGGGCAGGCCGATAATCCCTATCTCGATTTCATCACCGACGATGTGGTGGAAAGCTTCTGTGTGCTCGGAGAACCCGAGGACCACATCAAGAAGCTGCATGAACTGGAGGCTGCGGGGGTCACCCAGTTCAACATCTATCTCGACAGCGGCGATGAGGAGGAAATCATCGCCAATTATGGAAGGCACGTCATTCCGGCCTTCCGCTGAACTTTGGAAAAGGCGCGCCGCATGGTGCGCCTTTTTTGTATTGGCATCAACGCCTTGTCGCGAGCTGGGAAGCGCGAACACTTGGGGAAGGATGCTAAGACCACTTCCACAAACCGCTCTGTGACGTCTAAATGACGACAGGGAGGCGAAAATGAACAAGAAACCAAAAACGGGGAACGAAAATGGGAAATCTCAATCGTCGCACTCTGGTCGCGGCACTCGGGCTGACCACCGCGCTTAGCTTCACCGGCGCCTCCTGGGCCCAGGACGTGCCCAAGGTGGCAGCCATCTGGACCGTGCCGGTCGAACAGCAATGGGCCAGCCGCCTGCACAACGCCTTGGTCGCCGCCGAGGATCGCGGCGAGATCGACTATGTCTATTCGGAAAACATCACCAATACCGATTATGAGCGCGTCATGCGCGAATATGCCGAACAGGGTATTGCCCTGATGGTCGGCGAGGCTTTTGGTGTCGAGCAGCCCGCTCGTACCGTCGCCGCAGACTATCCCGAGATCAGCTTCCTAATGGGGTCGTCCCTGCCGCCAGTAGAGCCGAATTTTGCCACCTTCGACAATTTTATCCACGAGCCCAGCTATCTCACCGGCATCATCGCCGGCATGAAGACCGAAACCGACCAGATCGGCATGGTGGGCGGCTATGCTATTCCCGAGGTCAATCGCCTCATGCACGCCTTCATGGCCGGCGCCCTCTCGGTCAATCCGGACGTGACCTTCTCGGTCAGCTTCATCAACTCCTGGTACGATCCGCCCAAGGCCAAGGAAACCGCCTTCGCCATGGTCGATGCGGGTGCCGACATCCTCTATGCCGAGCGTTTTGGCGTCTCCGACGCCGCCAAGGAGCGCGGCATTTTCGCTATCGGCAATGTCATCGACACGGCAGCCGACTATCCCGGCACCATCCTCGCCTCCGCCCTCTGGCATGGCGAGCCGATGATCGACCAGGCCATTGCCGACGTGAAGAACGGCTCCTTCGAGGCCAAGGATTACGGCATCTACGCCTTCATGGAATATGGCGGCTCGTCCATGGTAGTCGATGAAGAACTGGCCGGCGCCGCAGCCGTCGAGGCGGCCAAGGCCGTCGAAGCCTCTATTCTTGATGGCTCCTTCACCGTCGAAATCAACGACAGTGAGCCGACTTCGACGCAGTAAGCTAGCCTCAACCCGCTCCTCCCCTTGAAAAGACAGGGGGAGGAGCGGGTTCGTGGTTTCCGCGAGCCCTAAATTCAACGCGATGTGGTCCCTCCCCCTCTCAGGGGGAGGTTACGAGGGGGTCTCCCCAAAGGAGCAAGAACCCATGACGGACCCCGCAATCCTCCTCTCCCTGGATAACATCACCAAGCGTTTCGGCGCCCTTGTCGCCAACGACGCCATTTCCCTCGACCTCCGCGAGAGCGAAATCCTCGCGCTTCTGGGCGAAAACGGCGCCGGCAAGACCACACTGATGAACATCCTGTTCGGCCATTATGTGCAGGATGAGGGGCTTGTCCGCGTCAGGAGCAATGGCGGGGACATGAACAGCTTGCCTCCGGGGTCTCCCGGCGCGGCCCTGGCTGCCGGCGTTGGCATGGTCCATCAGCATTTCACCCTGGCCGAGAACCTCTCCGGCCTCGACAATATCCGCCTCGGTACGGAGCCTCTGCTCTCCCTGGGACGGCGCGCCATGGCGCGCACCAGGATCAAATCCATCATCGCCGAAAGCGGGCTGGAGGTCGATCTTGACCGCCGCGTTGCCGACCTCACCGTCGGCGAGAAGCAGCGCATCGAGATACTCAAGGCACTCTATCGCGACGCCCGCGTCCTCATTCTGGACGAACCCACCGCCGTCCTGACACCGCAGGAAGCCGAGGGGCTGTTTGTGGTGCTGCGGCGGCTGGCGGCCAATGGCCTTGGGGTCATTTTCATTTCGCACAAGCTGGGCGAAGTGCTGGCTGTCTCGCACCGCATAATGGTTTTGCGCGGAGGCAAAAAGGCTGGTGAGCTGACCGCTGCCCAGGCCGACCGCCGCGCTATTGCCGATCTCATGGTCGGCAAGGCGGTGGCCGAAGTGACGCGCACGCCCGGCAGTATTGGCAAGGCATTGCTCGAATTCGACGACGTCTGTCTGGGCAAGCCATCAACCCGCACCGCCCTCAGTCATGTCAGCTTCAAACTTCGGGCTGGAGAAATCGTTGCCCTCGCGGGCATTTCTGGCAATGGCCAGACAACCATAGCTGCGCTGCTCTCGGGTCTCGCCGTGCCCGACAGCGGCACACTCCGTCTTGATGGTCAGCCCATGACCAGAACCAGTCCACGCCGCCTTGTGGAGGCTGGCTTTGCCCGAATGCCTGAGGATCGTCAACATGATGGCGTCGTTGGCACTATGAGCGTGGCGGAAAATATCGCTATCGAGGATGTGCGATCGCCCGAGCTGTCACGCTTTGGCTTTCTAAACCGGAATGCCATGCAGACCCGCGCGCAAAGTGCCATTGCAGCCTATGATGTGCGGTGTCCCGGCCCCGACGCCGAGGCGCGACTGCTCTCGGGCGGCAATGTCCAAAAGCTCATTCTCGCCCGTGTGCTCGAACGCGAACCCCGCATCATTCTGGCCAACCAGCCCACGCGCGGTCTCGATATCGGCGCCCAGGCCGAAGTGCATCGCCGCATCCTTGCGGCCCGCGACCGGGGCGCCGCAGTGCTTGTCATATCCGAAGATCTCGACGAGCTTTTCGCACTGGCCGATCGGTTTCTGGTGATCCATGCCGGAGAAGTGGTGGAGGCCGGTCCCGCCGACGCCCTGGACCGCGCCACCATAGGCCTGTTGATGGCTGGCCAGTCCCACACCACGGAGCCCCTTGCCCAATGAGCCTCCGCCTCGACCCCCGCGAACACGCCCCCTTGTTCTTGCGCCTGCTTGTCTCCCTAGTGGCGGGTCTGGCCGCCCTGCTGCTGGTGGCCATTCCGGTCATGGCAGCGGGCGCCAACCCATTCGAGGCCTATCTGCTGATGGCGCAGGGCGCCTTTGGTTCGATGTTTGCCCTGTCTGAAACCCTTAATCGCGCTACCCCGCTCATCCTCACTGGCCTCGCCGCCGCCGTCGCCTTTCGCGCCCGGCTATGGAACATCGGCGCAGAAGGCCAGCTCTATATGGGTGCCCTTGCAGCCGTAATGGTTGGCTCGGGATTTCTCCAGCTGCCGGCCCCGCTCGCCATCCCCGCCATCATGCTGGCCGGATTCCTTGCTGGCGGCCTGATGATGGTGATCCCGGCCATGCTCAAGCAGCGCTTCGGCGCTGACGAGGTGGTCATCACCCTGCTGCTGAACTTTGTCGTCATCCTCTTCATCCAGATGCTGATCGAAGGCCCGCTCAAGGACCCGCTGGCCATGGGCTGGCCACAATCGGTCCCGCTCGTCGCAGAAGCCAGGTTCGACAAGTTGATCCCGCGCCTGCGCATGCATTGGGGCCTGATCGTTGGCCTGGTCGCCGCGCTTATCCTCTGGCTCATGGTCAAGCGCACCGTGCTCGGCTTCGAGATCAAAGCGGTGGGGGAGAACAAGGCAGCGGCCCGCTTTGCCGGCATACCGGTAGATGCGACAATGCTCAAGGTCGCGCTGATTTCTGGCGGGTTGGCAGGGCTGGCCGGCGTTAGCGAAGTCGCTGGGGTGAAGGGCTATCTCTCAGCCGATCTCTCGCCCGGTTTCGGCTACTCCGGCATTGTCGTCGCTATGCTGGCTGGCCTCTCGCCCATCGGCAGTGTCCTGGCAGCCATATTCATTGCCGCCGTGTTCGTGGGCGCGGACTCGATGAGCCGCGCCACCGGCATTTCCAACTATCTCGCCGACCTGGTGGTGGCATTGTCTCTGCTCTGTGTGTTGGTTGGCGGCTTCTTCCTGCGCTTCCGCCTGCGCTGGCAATCCCGGCAGGAGGCCTGAGCCATGGATGTCCTTCTCGATATCTTCGCGTCCGCCAACTTCTGGGCCGCAGCCATCCGCATCGCCACCCCGCTGATTTTCGGCGTGCTGGGTGCGCTGATCTGCGAACGCGCCGGCGTGCTCAATCTGGGCATCGAGGGCATTTTCGTCGCCGGGGCCATGGCAGGGTGGCTCGCCGTCTATCTCGGTGCGGGCCTCTGGGGCGGCGTGCTGATTGCAGCGCTTGCAGGCGCCCTGTTCGGCCTGCTGCATGCCTTCCTCACGGTCATTCTGGGCCTTTCCCAGCATGTCTCGGGCATCGGCATTACCCTGCTTGCCACCAGCGCAAGCTATTTCACCTACCGCACCACACTACCCGACGTGTCCTCCCCGCCGCGCATTGCACCATTCCAGCCGATCGCCGTCCCCGGCCTGTCCGACCTGCCTTTTATCGGCCCGGCTCTGTTCCAGCAGACCCTGTTAACCTGGCTGGCCCTGGTGCTGGTCGCTATTGTCGCATTCGTGCTCTATCGCACGCCGCTGGGCCTTGCCATCCGTGCGGTTGGCGACAACCCGGCCTCGGTCGAAGCGCAGGGCCTGTCGGTCCGCGGGCTCAGGATCGGAGCGGTGGTAATAGGTTCGGCCCTGATGGCGCTCGGTGGCGCCTTCCTCACCATGTCGGCTTTTGATGCATTCTTCTTCGGCATGGTCAATGGCCGCGGCTGGATCTGCATTGCACTGGTGGTCTTTGCCTCCTGGCAGCCCGGCAAGGCGCTGCTTGGCGCCCTGCTTTTTGGCGCCTTTGACGCGTTCCAGATCAGATTGCAGGCCGAGATCGGACAGGTCGTGCCCGGTCAGGTCTTCCTGATGATGCCCTATCTGCTTTCCATCCTGGCTCTGGTACTGGTCGCGCGCAAAGCCGACTATCCAAGGGCCCTGCTTCAGCCCTGGACCAAAGGGCAGCGCCACTAACTGCGGGACCATCTATGTTCGACCTCAAGCTCACCAACGCTACCCTGCCCGACGGCCGCACCGGCATCGATATCGGCATCCAGGACGGCCGCATCGCCGCGCTTGAGCCCAATCTGGCCGGTGATTCCAGCGAAACAATCGACGCCGCCGGGCAATTGGTGAGCCCGCCCTTTGTCGACTGTCACTTCCATATGGATGCCACGCTCTCGCTCGGCCTGCCGCGCCACAATGAAAGCGGCCTCTTGCTCGAGGGCATCCAGATCTGGGGCGAGCTGAAGCCTCTCCTCACCCAGGAGGCCGTCATCCAGCGCGCGCTGGACTATTGCGACCTGGCGGTCAGCCAGGGCCTGCTCGCCATCCGAACCCATGTCGACATCTGCGACGCGCGCCTGCTCGGCGTCGAAGCCTTGCTCGAGGTCAAGAGACAGGTCGCGCCCTATATCGACCTGCAGCTCGTCGCCTTCCCGCAGGATGGCTATTTCCGTTCTCCCGGCGCGGTGGACCTGCTCAATCGCGCGCTCGACATGGGTGTCGACGTGGTCGGGGGCATTCCACACTTCGAACGCACCATGGCCGATGGCGCGGCCAGCGTGAAAGCGCTCTGCGAAATCGCTGCCGATCGTGGCCTTCTGGTGGACCTGCATTGCGACGAGACCGACGACCCGCTGTCCCGCCATATTGAAACGCTGACGTACGAGACCCAGCGCCTGGGGCTGTCCGGACGCGTGAATGGCTCGCACCTCACCTCCATGCACTCCATGGACAATTACTATGTTTCCAAACTTCTCCCGCTGATGGCGGAAGCTGGCGTCAGCGCCACCGCCAACCCGCTGATCAATATCGGTATTCAAGGCCGCCACGACACTTACCCCAAGCGGCGCGGCATGACGCGCATTCCCGAAATGCTGACCTACGGAATCACCTGCGCCTTCGGCCATGACTGTGTCATGGACCCCTGGTATTCGCTGGGTCAGGGCGACATGCTTGAAGTCGCCTCGATGGGCTTGCATGTGGCGCAGATGACCAGCCGCGACGCCATGCGCACCTGCTTTGACCTGGTGACCAACGGCCCGGCCGAAATCATGCATCTTGATGGCTATGGCATCGAGATCGGCAACAAGGCCGACATGGTTCTGCTCCAGGCGGCCGACCCCATCGAAGCCATCCGGCTCAAGGCCGCTCGCCTGGCCGTCATTAAATCGGGCAAGGTGATTGCATCCGCACCGCGCCGCCAAAGCGCGCTGTCACTGCGCGGCCGCCCCAATTCCGTTGATGCCTCACGCGTCGGCCCTCGCTGAAGCAGACAAGGCCCTCCCCTGCGAAGGGGAGGGTCGGAATCTCAGTCCTCTTCGACGAACACTTCGGCCCGTTTCTTGCGGATCGAAGGCAGCACAGCCACCAGCACGGCTGCCAGAGCCAGCACCAGCAGAGTTGCCGAGATCGGCCGCGTGATAAATATCGATGGATCGCCGCGCGAAATGATCATGGCGCGCCGCAAATGCTCTTCCAGCAGTGGCCCCAGCACGAAGCCCAGCAAGAGCGGCGCCGGCTCGCAGCCGAAGCGGATCAGCAGATAACCCACGATGCCGAAGAAGGCGATGGCATAGATGTCGTAGATGTTCTGGTTGATCGAGAAGGTCCCGATACAGGCGAACAACACGATGGCCGGGAACAGCACCCGATAGGGGATCGAAAGCATCTTCACCCACAGCCCAACCAGTGGAAGGTTCAGCACGACCAGCAGCAGATTGCCGATCCACATTGAGGCGATGATGCCCCAGAACAGCGCCGGCTGTTCATTGATGACGTTGGGTCCCGGCGTAATGCCTTGCAGGATAAAGGCTCCGATCATCAACGCCATGACTGGGTGTGCAGGGATGCCCAGTGTCATCAACGGAATGAACGAGGTCTGCGCAGCGGCATTGTTCGCCGATTCCGGCCCGGCCACGCCTTCGATAGCGCCTTTGCCGAACTCTTCAGGGTGTTTCGACAGCCGCTTCTCCGCCGAGTATGAGGCGAAGGACGAAAGGATGTGCCCGCCACCAGGCAGCACGCCCAGCAACGAACCGATACCGGTCCCGCGCAGCACCGGCATGACGATGCGCTTGAGATCGTCGCGCGTCAGCCAGAGGTTCTTGACCGCTTTGACGCCGACTTCGCGCTCATGTTCGTTTTCGAGATTGCGCAGGATTTCGGCGACCCCGAACACGCCCACCGCCACGGCGACGAAATTGAGCCCACCGAACAATTCGCGCAGGCCAAAGGTGAACCGTGGCGTGCCGGTATAGATATCCTGCCCCACCATGCCCAGCAGCAGCCCCAGGACGATCATGCCCAGCGCCTTGATGATCGAGCCATGCGCCAGCGCAATGGAAACCAGCAGGCCCAGGACGATCAGCGAAAAATATTCCGGCGCCCCGAAATTGAGCGCGGCCCGCGCCAGCGGCGGCGCAAAGGCCGCGAGGAGGAAAGTCGCCGCCGACCCGGCAAAGAATGAGCCGAGTGCCGCCGCCGCCAGCGCCGGACCGGCACGGCCCTTGCGGGCCATCTGGTAGCCGTCGATCGCGGTCACCGCCGCCGAGCTTTCACCGGGCAAGTTGATCAGAATGGCGGTGGTCGACCCACCATATTGGGCGCCGTAATAGATGCCCGCCAGCATGATCAGTGCGGTTTCCGGGTTCAGCGAAAACGTGATCGGCAACAGCATGGCAATGGTGGCCGTCGGCCCGATGCCCGGCAGCACACCTACCAATGTGCCCAGCAGCACGCCGATGAAACAGTAGAGAATGTTGATGGGATCGAGGGCGACCGAAAAGCCGAGCCCGAGCGACGCAAAAAGGTCCATCATATCGCTCCTAGAACCGCAGCCAGGGGCCGATCAGCGGCACGATCATGCCCAGCCCCACCACAAAGACGAGCAGGCACAGAACGCACAAGCCGACCGAGATGACCAGCGCTGAAAGCCAGGTGTTCCGGCTCGAAGACAGGGCGGTGGCAAAGGCGGCTATCAGCACCACCGGAATGAACCCGAGCCCGCGAATGGTCGCCGCGAAAAACAGGATTGTGCCCAGCACAAGCACGATGCCGCGCAACGGCCAGGGCGGCGCCGCCTCTTTATCGGGCTTGCCCAGCCCCTTGGCGGCCACCGCTATGCCCAGCGCAATCAGCATGCCCCCAAGCACCACCGGCATGAAGCCGGGGCCCATGCGAAATGGCGTTCCGAAATCATAGCGCAGGGCTTCCAGCGCAAAATAGGCGCCAAATGCGATGAAGATCGCCCCCGATGCCAGATCGTTTCGCGACGCGTTGAGTGCCATGCGTCCCCCTCCCCAGTTGAGAAGCTCCCGACCCGAATGGGCCGGGAGCTCCAGTTCGGACTTACTGCGCGGCAACGCCGGCAGCAGCGATCACCTCAGCCCAGAGGGCCGTCTGGCCTTCGAGCTTTTCGGCAAGCGCATCGGGCGTGGCCTCGCTGGCCGGCACGGGATAGGTGCCCAGCTCGGCAAAGCTGTTGCCCACCGTCTCATCGGCCAAAGCGGCCTGCAGAGCCTGGGTCAGGCGGTCGATGATGGCCTGGTCTGTGCCGGCCGGTGCATAAAGGCCATGCCAGATCGAGAGGTTGAAGTTATCGACGCCACCCTCGGCCATGGTCGGCACGTCGGGCAGAACGGCAATACGCTCCGACGTGGTTACGGCATAGGCCTTGATCTCACCGGCCTGGATCTGACTGGTGGTATTGGTGGTCTGGTCGCACATCATGTCGATCTGGCCGCCAAGCAGATCGGTCATGGCCGGGCCGGTACCCTGATAGGGCACTTCTGTCAGCTTGGTCTCCAGCGCATCCTGAAACAGCATGCCGCAGAGCTGGCTCGCCGCACCAATACCGGCATTGGCATAGGTGACGTTCTCTCCATTTTCCTTGACGTAGGCGATCAGGTCTTCGAGCGTTGCCGGCTCGAAGTCCTTGCGCGCCACCATGGTCATGGGCACTTCTGTGACCAGCCCGATGGGGGCAAAATCGGTCATCGGATCGTAGGGCAGGCTGGCGTAGAGCGCCGGGGCAGTCGACATGCCGATATGATGCAGAAGCAGTGTGTAGCCGTCATTGGCGGCCGCCGCCACCTGACCGGCACCCAGCGTTCCGCCGGCGCCACCCACATTCTGCACCACCACCTGCTGGCCCAGATCCTCGCTCATGGCGGCGGCGACCAGGCGCGTGACGGTGTCGGTCGGGCCACCGGCCGAGAACGGCACGACGATGGTCACCGGCTGCTTTGGATAGTCCTGCGCCACAACGGCGGCAGCGCTCAGGGCAGAACCGGCGACCAGACCGGCAGCAATC
This sequence comes from Devosia marina, assembly GCF_009758415.1. Lineage (GTDB taxonomy): Bacteria > Pseudomonadota > Alphaproteobacteria > Rhizobiales > Devosiaceae > Devosia > Devosia marina. The sequence goes on from NZ_WQRF01000003.1 coordinate 156,859, forward strand.
ATCTTCACGAGGGTCTTCATGTTCTGGATATCCTCCCAATTGAATTGGCCCGGAAAGTCCTCCCCCAGGCCTGACACCCCTTGCAAACGCCGTGCCACGCGAAACTTGCAAGGCAGATATGCAATTGTTGCCGAGCGTGGTAACACTTTCGGCAAGAAATTGCCGAGAAGTCCCACCTCGACTGGCAACTTCTTGCCAAAGTCGATGAAATGAGGAGGACAGGCTATCGCCGCATTGACGCGCAATTGGATCGGAGGACGCCAACTCGCCCTGGTCGCGGCGGGACTGGCTATTGTCCTGATGGTCTTCTGGGTCGCGTTCGAGTTGACCCTGAACGCCGCCGTGCGCGACGCCGAGGAGCAGGCGCAGCGGCGTCTTGCCCTGTTCGACCGCACGCTCGAAGCCATTATCGAACGCTTCCACTATCTCCCCGTCGCCATTTCTCAGGCCCGGGAAACCCGCATGGTGCTGGAAAGCGCCAGCGATAACGGTGCAGTCGAAGCGGCCAATGGCTTTCTCAGCCAGATCAATGAAACCGCCGGTGCCAGCGAAATCTTTCTCATGGACAATTCCGGCGCAGTCGTCGCTGCCAGCAATTGGTGGACCCTGACCAGCCTGGTTGGCACGAATTACTCCTTCCGCCCTTATTTTGCAGACGCCATGGCGCGCGGCCGCGCTGAATTCTACGCCTTCGGCATGTCCACAAGGGTACCGGGCCTGTTTCTATCCCAGCGCGTCGAGGGTCCGGACGGTCCGCTTGGGGTTGCGGTCATCAAGATCAATCTGGGCGAGATCGAAGCCAATTGGTGGCGCTCGGGCGAACTGATCGGCATCGTCGACCTCAATGATGTTGTCATCCTCTCCACCCGGCCAGATTGGCGCTATCGCCCGCTTCAGACCATACCGCTGACCCAGTTCGCCGCTATCATCGGCCAGCAGCGCTATGGCGAGAACGGTGTTGAAAATCGCGGCATTATTATTGATCGCTGGCAGTCGCGCGGGGCCGAATTTGCCCTGCTCTCGGGCAGCGACCCGGAAACCTCGGGCTATTTCGTCCTGGAGGAGCTGCGCCTGCCCAAGCATGCTTGGCGGATTCTTTCCTTTTCGCCGCTCACCCCTCTTTATGGCAGCGCCGTCACCATGGCGACGGCCGCCGCCCTGGGCTGCGCGGCGATCCTGCTCATCATCGTGCTGCTCGAACAACGACGGCGCTTGGTTGCCCAGCGCCTGGCCGATCACAACCAGCTCGAAATGCGTGTGGCCGAGCGCACCGAAGACCTGCACACCACCAATGAGCAGCTACGCGCCGAAATTGCCGAACGCGTCCGCGCTGAGAAAGCCGAACACGATGCCCGCGAGCATCTGGTGCAAGCCGCAAAACTCGCCAGCCTCGGTCAGGCGCTGGCCGGTGTGGCTCATGAAGTCAGCCAGCCGGTAGCGGCCCTCACCACCCATCTTGCCAGCGCCCGCCTGCTGGACCAGCGGCGCGGCGGCAGTGAAATTGGCCCGGTGCTGGCGGCCATGGACAAGGTGGTCGAGCGCCTTGCTACCTTGACCGGCCATCTCAAGACTTTCGCCCGCAAGCAGACTCGCGAGCCGATGCAGGCCGATATCGGCACGGCCATCGCCAATGCACTAGAACTCACCGATCACCGTCTGCGCCAGGTCGGTGTCGATATCGAGTATCGCCGCCCGCGTCCTGCCATCGCGGTCACGGCCAATCCCGTGCATCTCGAACAGGTCCTGATCAACCTGATCGCCAATGCCGCCGACGCCATGCAGCAGACGCCCATGCGCATCCTGTCCATCGGCGTCGCCCAACGCTGCGGCGCGGTCGAGATCGCTATCGCCGACACCGGCACCGGCATAGCGCCAGAGGAGATATCGAACCTGTTCGATCCATTCTTCACCACCAAGCCGACCGGCAAAGGCCTAGGCCTGGGATTGGCCATTTCCTTTGGCCTGGTCCGCGACAGCGGAGGCACCATCGATGTGCAATCCAGGCCCGGCCAAGGCAGCACCTTCACCATCTCCCTTTCCCTGGCGGCCAGTGCCGCCGCACGAGCTTCCGCATGAATGCACCAATCGTTCTGATCGTCGACGACGAAGAAATGATGCGCACCGCGCTTGAACAATGGTTGCGCCTGTCCGGCTTCGCGACCGCTACCGCGGCAGATGCAGACGAGGCCCTCGCCTGCATCGATGATATTCGTCCCCATGTGGTACTGACCGACGTGCGCATGCCGGGCCTTTCGGGTCTCGACCTGCTGCGCTCGATTGCCGAGCGCGGCCTGCCCACCGAAATCATCCTCATAACCGGCCATGGTGACGTGCCCATGGCCGTCGAGGCAATGCGCGCCGGTGCGTTTGATTTCCTGCAAAAACCCTATGTGCCCGACCAACTGGTCAATTCCATCACCCGCGCGGCCGAACAGGCTCGTCTCAAGCGCGAGCTCGCCGACCTGCGCCGCCGGCTCGATGGTGGCGAAAACGAGTTGGCCACTCGCCTGGTCGGGGCTTCACCAGCCATGCAGGCGCTGCGCCACGCGGTTCTCGACCTCGCCCCGATCCCGGCCGACATCATCCTTCTGGGCGAAACCGGCACCGGCAAGGAAGTCGTCGCCCGCTGCCTGCATGACTTCTCCCCCCGCGCCAAGGGCCCGTTCGTTGCCGTCAATTGTGCCGCCATCCCGGCCGAGCTGATCGAAAGCGAGCTGTTCGGCCATGAATCAGGCTCTTTCACCGGCGCCTCGGGCCAGCGCATCGGCAAGTTTGAATATGCCCACGGCGGCACGTTGTTGCTCGACGAGATCGAATCCATGCCCCTGCTCGCCCAGGCCAAGGTACTCCGCGTGATTCAGGAGCGCGTGGTCGAGCGCCTCGGCTCGAACAAGCAGATCCCCCTCGACCTGCGCATCATCGCCGCCTCCAAAGTTGACCTGAACGCAGAAAGCCAGGCTGGCCGCTTCCGCGCCGATCTCTATTATCGCCTCAACATGGCGACCCTCGACCTGCCGCCGCTGCGGGACCGGGGCGACGATAGCGTCATACTCTTCCACCATTTTCTGGCCGAAGCCTCTCGCCGCTTCGGCCGCCACGCTCCTGCCCTGCACCCGGCCGACATCAACGCCTTGCTGGCCCATGCCTGGCCCGGCAATGTCCGCGAACTCAAGGCCGCCGCCGATCGCTTTGCGCTTGGACTGGGCGCCACAGGCCGCTCGATCGGCGACATATTGGGCCACAAGGCGCCTGCCAGCGCTGGGATCAGCCTCGCCGAGCGCGTGGCCGCCTATGAACGGCATTTGATCGAGGCCGAGCTCGACCGCCACGACAACGCCATCGCCGCAGCCGCCGACGCCTTGCAGGTGCCGCGCCGGACCCTGAGCGAAAAGATGAACCGTCTCGGCGTCCGGCGTTGACGCCGTGCCGTCAATGCGGCACTCGAAGACGAAGACAACACCGACCCAGGCCAGGCCATGATCCCGATCATCGATACCCATCTGCACCTGATCTATCCGGACCGCTTCGCCTATCCCTGGCTTTCGGGTGCGCCGGCGATCAACCGGCCCTGGAGCATCGAGGATTATCTGGCCGAAGCACGCCCACTCGGTATTGAAGCGGCGCTGCACATGGAAGTCGATGTCGACGAGGGCGATATCGAGGCCGAGTCGCGTTTTGTGCTGGAACTGGACGGCATCGCCGGAGCCATCGCTGGATGCCGGCCGGAAAAACCCGACTTCGAAAGTCAATTGGAAGGCCTAGCCGCCGTGCCGCGTGTTCGCGGCCTACGGCGCGTCCTGCATCAGGCACCCGATGCACTCAGCCAGACACCCCATTTCGCCGCGAACATCCGGCGCCTCGCGGCCCATGACCTGACTTTCGACCTCTGCGTGCGCCACAATCAGTTGCCCATTGGCCAGACCCTGGTTGATAGCTGCCCCGATGTCACGTTCGTGCTCGACCACTGCGGCGCCCAGGACATAACGGTGGGCGGTTTCTCTCCCTGGCGTGAGCACATTACTGAGATTGCCAGGCGACCTAATCTAAATGCCAAGATATCCGGCATCATCGCCTATGCCGGCAAGGAGTGGACGCTCGAAGCCATTCGCCCCTATGTCGAGCACGTTATCGACAGCTTTGGCTGGGACCGCATCGTCTGGGGCTCGGACCACCCCGTCGTTACGCTGGGCGGCTCCCTGACCGACTGGGTCGGCGCGACGCGCGAGATCATCAAGGATGCCAGCCCGGACGAGCAGGCCAAACTGCTCAATGCCAATGCCAAGAGAATCTATCGGCTCTAGCTGCGTCGATGCGGAATGCAGATCGGGCGTTTATGCACCGGGTCGATGATGATCTCGGCGGTGACATTGAACACCTCATCGATCAGGTCTGAGCGCATCATCGTCTCGGGCGTGCCGCGCTCGCGTACCTTGCCATCGGCAACGAATACCAGCTGGTCGGCATAGCGGGCGGCGAGATTGAGATCGTGCAACACCAGGACAATCGTGCGGCCCTGCTCCTTGTTGAGTCGGGTCACCAATTCGAGACAATCGAGTTGATGGGCCATGTCGAGGTGATTGACCGGCTCATCAAGACAGATCACATCTGTCTCCTGCGCCAGCACCATGGCGATCCAGGCCCGCTGCAATTGCCCGCCCGACAGTGAGCCGATCCGCCGTTGCCGCATCTCGGCCACCCCGGTGCCCACCATGGCCGCGGCAACCGCTGCATCGTCGCCGGCACCCCAGGGCTGCATCATTGCTTGATGCGGATAGCGGCCCAGCCGCACCAACTCTTCCACGGTCATGTCCTGCGGAGCGCTGGGGCTTTGCGCCAAAAGGCCAATGCGGCGTCCCAGCGCTTTGCCATTGAGTTTGGAAATATCTTCCGCGTCGAGCAGCACCTGCCCCGATTGCGGCGCATGCAGGCGGCGAATGGCACGCAGCAGGGTGGACTTGCCGCAACCATTGGGACCGGCCAGCACCGTGATCTGGCCGCTCGGAATCGGCAGGCTGAGCGCATCGAGCACGACTTCGGGCCCGTAACTCAGGCTCAACGCCTTGACCTCGATCCGATTGGCCATCTGGTCATCCATTGCTGTTGTCCTTGCGCATGAGCAGATAAAGGAAATAGGGGGCCCCGATGACGGCGGTCACCGTGCCGGCGGGCACCTCAAGCGGCGCAAAGGCCACGCGGATCAGGAGGTCGGCGCCGACCAGGATGATTGCCCCAAGCAGGATCGACATGACGATGCCGGCCATCCGCCCGCGCCCGACAAGCAGCCGGGCCATATGCGGCGCTATCAGCCCGACAAACCCGACGCCACCCGCAAAGGCAACGGCGCCCGCTGTCAGCAAGGCCGCCAGCAGGAACATGATGATGCGATAGACCGGCAGGTTGAGGCCAATGCTGCGCGAGGAGGCATCATCCAGGTCGGCCGGCGGCAGATTGCGCGCCGCAATACCGGCAACTATGCCCACCGGCACCAGCACCATCAGCATGATCTGGACTTCGCTCCAATTGATGGTGTTGACCGCTCCGGCCAGCCAGCGCGCGGCCTGGGCCGCCTGATAGATCGGCCCGATCAGCATGAAAATGGTAGTAAGCGCCTTGGCGACCGCCGCAATGGCAATACCAAACAGGATCAGCCGGATGGCAGAGGACGCTTGCCGCCCCGAGAGCAGGAAAACCAGTCCGATCGCGGTCATCGCGCCGAGCGCTGCAGCCAGTGGCTGCCAGGCCACCGGCACGGTGAGCGCATTGGACTCATTGGAAAATATGGCAAGGAACAGCACCACGCCCAGCGCTGCGCCATCGACCACGCCAAGTACCCCGGGCGAGGCGAGTTCGTTGCGGGTGATGCGCTGCAAGAGATAGCCGGCATAGGCAATCGCGCCTCCGGCAATCGCCGCCGCCAGCACGCGCGGCAGGCGAAGTTGCAATACGACCAGCCTGTCGGTCCGGTCACCCCCACCCAGCAGGACGCCGGTGACGGTATCGAGCCCAATCCAGGTCGAACCGAAACCGACGCCGGCAAGGAACAGCAGAACAAAGACGGCGAACACGGCCAGGAGGGCAATGGTCGTGGACCCTGGCATCGTCCGGCGGCGCATAGCCACGACCTCACTCATGCGAGCCTCCGCATCAGTAACACCACTAGGGTACCAGCGCCGACCACCGCAGTAATCGCACCCACCGGCGCTTCGACCGGATAGATCACGAAACGCGCAGCTACATCGGCCAGCGTGGTATAGATCGCGCCGACCAAGGCGGCGGCAGCGAGTTGGTGCCGATGGCGCAGCCCCACCAGCCCCCGAGCGGCATGCGGTACGACCAGGCCCACAAAGGCCACCGGTCCGGCCATGGAAACAGCCGCGCCGGTCAGCAGCGACACCGCGACAAAGGTCAGCCCCCGCACTGCCAACAGCGGCACGCCGAGGCTGGCTGCTGTCGCATCATCGGCCTGCAGTGCATCAAGTGCCGAAGTCAGCGTAAAGGCAAGCGCCGCCCCAACCAGCACAACGGGCAAGCCGTTGAAGAACAGGCTGATGGGCCGGTCGACAAAGGCGCCGGACAGCCAGAACAGCAATTGCTGCAATTGTGCTTCATTGCTGGTCAGCACGATTTCGACCACCGCATGGGCAAGCCCGGCAAAGGTCACGCCCACAAGCACGATCTTGAGCGGCGACAGGCCACCTGCGCCGGCCGCCACGCCAAAAACGATGATGCTGGTCAACAGCGCACCGATAGCGGCTGCCAACGACAGGCCCCCCAAGGATCCGACACCAAAAACCACCATTGCCAACACCACGGCCATCGACGCACCGGCGTTGAGGCCAAGCGTATCGGGCGAGGCGATCCGATTGCGCGAAAGGGTCTGCACCATCACCCCGGCCATGCCCAAGGCCGCACCAGCCAGCGGCGCGATCAAGGCGCGCGGCAGGCGCAGCCCGGCAATCACAGTGGCGGTCTCAGAACCATCATGAGCGAAGAGCGCCGCCCAGACTTTATCCAGCCCATAGAGCTTATAGCCCAGGGTAAGGCTGGCCAGCATGGCGACACACAGTCCGAGCGCGAGAGCGGCATAGACCGGCCAGCGCGACCTGTCCGCTTGAACCGGACGGCTCATGCCCTCGACCATGCTGGTCACGACAACCTCTTATCTTGATATTGACAGTCAGATTAAATTCTGGTGGATGAAGCCATCCAATTTAAGAGCTTTCTTGTCAAGTTAGGAAAGAGAAAGATGCAGCGTCCTCACCTGCTCATTGCCGCGATCATCGTTGCTGGCACCATATCCATGCCGGCACACGCCCGCGACATCACCCACGCCATGGGGGTGACCGATGTACCTGACGATCCGCAACGCATAGTCGTTTTGACCAACGAAGGCACTGAAGCCCTGCTGGCTGTCGGTGTCGCCCCGGTCGGCGCGGCCAAATCCTGGCTGGGTGAACCCTGGTACGATCATATTGCCGATCAGATGGCCAACGTCACCAATGTCGGCGAAGAATCCGCGGTCAATCTTGAGTTGCTCGTGGCTCTCGAGCCAGACCTGATCCTGGCCAACAAGGCGCGCCACGAAGCCATCTACGAACAGCTCTCGGCCATTGCCCCAACGGTTGTTTCAGAGCGTCTGCGCGGCGACTGGAAGATCAACATGGCGCTCTACACCGACGCCATCGGCAAAGGCGAAGAAGGCCAGGCGGCCCTCGATGCCTATGATGCCCGCATCGCCGCGATCTCCGCGGCACTGGGCGATAGTCTCGACGAAGAGATCTCCATCGCCCGGTTCATGGGCGGCCAGACCCGCATCTATTTCAAGGACAGCTTTTCCGGCCTGACGCTGGAGCAGATTGGCTTTGCCCGTCCGGCCACTCAGGACAAGCCCGAATTCGCCGAGCAGATCACCAAGGAACGCATCCCGGAATTCGAGGGCGACCGGCTGTTCTATTTCACTTACGAAACCGGCAATGGCGAGGGCAACACCCAGGCCGAGGACTGGCTCAACGATCCGCTTTGGCAAAACCTTGCCGTGGTGCAGGCCGGCAGGGTGCACGAGGTCTCAGACGCGGTGTGGAACACCGCCGGCGGCTACATCGCAGGCAATCTGCTGCTCGACGACATCGAAAATGTCTATGGGCTCGAAAGCACCCGCTAGAGCCTGATGGAGGGTCGCATGAGCCGGCTTGAAGCACTTCAAATCCAGGCCGGCCATACCGAGAACACCATCCTCAAATTGGTTGATCTGGTGATCCCGATGGTCAGGTCACCATCCTGATCCGGCCCAATGGTTGCGGAAAATCTACGCTCTCCGCCATTTCCGGCAGCGATCTCGATGCGTTCGCCGACTGATCCAACACAGTGCCCGGTCGTCCGGGCCCTACTCCACCATGATATGGCGGATCTGGGTATAGTCGATCAGCGACTGCATGGAGAGGTCCGAGCCATAGCCCGAATTCTTCATGCCGCCATGCGGCATTTCGGTTGCCATGACGCCATGAGTGTTGACCCAGGTCACCCCATATTCAAGGGCATTTGCAATCGCCATGGCCTGGCTGCCATCCCGTGACCAGACCGATGATCCGAGCCCGTATTCGGATGCATTGGCCCAATCGACTGCCTGCTGCGCGTCATCGAATGGCGTAATGCTCAGCACCGGCCCGAACACTTCTTTCTGCACGATCTCCGCTTCGATTGGCGCGGCCACCAGCGTGGGCGAAAAGAAATATCCATCGGCATCGGGCGCCGCGCCCTGCATCACCTCAAAGCCTTCGCTGCGCGCCCGCGACACGAACCCATCCACCCGCTCCAGCTGCCGCGCGCTGATCACGGGGCCGAACTCCACATCGTCGCGCTCGGGCCTGCCATAGACCAGCGAGCCGATCATGGTTTCCAGCCGGTCGGTCAGTTCTTGCACAATGTCCTTGTGCGCCAGGATGCGGCAGGCGGCCGTGCAGTCCTGCCCGGCATTATAGAAGCTGGCCTCGCGCAAGGTCTCGACCAGCTTGTCGAGATCGGCATCCGCGCAGACGATCACCGGCGCCTTGCCGCCCAGTTCAAGATGGGTCCGCTTGATCGTATTGCCGGCCGCCGCCTGCAACACGGCGCGCCCCGTGCGCACATCGCCCGTCAGCGAGATCATCCGCACCAGATCGTGCGAAATCAACCTATTGCCCACCTCCGGCCCATTGCCGCAGATCACGTTGACGACGCCCGGAGGCAGCAAGTCTGCAAAGATTTCGCTGAGCGCCAACAGGCTGAGCGGGGTCATTTCCGAGGGCTTGATGACCACGGCATTGCCCGCCGCAATCGCCGGCGCGATTTTCCAGGCGGCCATCAAGAGCGGATAGTTCCAGGGTGCGATCTGGGCGATGACGCCAATCGGGTCGCGCCGCACCAGGCTCGTGCGGGTCGAGGAGCGATAGTTCCCCGCCGCCGGCGCGGGCATGTTGCGCACCGCCGTGCCGTAGAAACGGAACACATCGGCGACATTGGCCAACTCGCCCGCCTTGACGAAGCGCAATGGCTTGCCAGCATTGCGCGACTCGACCACGGCAAGCTGGTTCGCCTTGGCTTCAATGGCGGCGGCAATGGCCAGCAGCGCCGCGCTGCGCTCGCGCGGCGTGGTTTTGGACCAGGACCGATAGGCCGTCTCGGCCGCCATCACAGCCTCGTCGATCTGCGCATCGCTGGCCGAGGCAACCTCGGCCAATGGTTTGCCCAAGGCCGGTTCGAAGGCGGTTTCAACCTTGCCCTGGCCCTCGACATAGGCGCCATTGATGAACAGGCGGGTCTTGATTTCACTCATGCACTCAACTCCGATCCCGGGGCAGGCATGTAGCGTGCCCGCGCCGCTTCGCTCAGATAATTCCAGAAGGCCAGGTCATGCGCCCGCCCCTCGGGCCGCCATTCCGGATGCCACTGCACGGCAAACACAGGCGCCGGCGTGTGACTGGCCGCCACAGCCTCGACAATACCGCCCGGACCACTGGCATTGACCACCAACCCCTCGCCGAGGCGGTCGATAGCTTGGAAATGCACGCTGTTGACCCGCAGCCGGTCGGCTTCCACGACCCGATGCAACAGGCCGGTCGGGGCAACGTCAATCTCGTGTGCAAACCCGAACATGTCCTCAAGCGATACATCGGGCGGGGCATGATGCACGTGTCCCTGCCCTGCTTCACGCAGGTCCCGCAGCGTACCGCCCAAAGCCACATTGATTTCCTGCAATCCCCGGCAGATGCCGAAAACCGGCTTGGCCGCCCTGATCGCGGCATGGATCAGCGCTTGGCTGAAATCATCTCGGCCATCATCAATCGGCGCCTGACCGTCAAGGGCGGACCCATAGTGATGCGGCGCAATGTTGGAATTGCTGCCCGTCAGCATGACTGCATCGAGCCGCGCAACGATGTCGGCGGCATGCGTGACGTCCTGATTTGACGGCACGATGAGGGGAATGGCATCCGCATGTGTCTCCACCGCCTCGAGATAGCGGTGCTTGACTGCCTGGGCCGGTTCCCCTTCCACAGCTCGTCCGCAGGCAATCACCCCGATCACCGGGCGATGCCGAAGTCTTTGTGCATCCATTGTTGGCATTCTCTCTGGACAGCCTCCCGCAACGCCTCAGCACCTGCTAGTCTGATGCTATGTCATACAAAAAGGGCGACGCACAGGCATGAGTTCCGATCAGATCGCAAACGAAGACATTGTCTCCTGGCTGGCGGCCAATCCACAGATCGAAGTGCTGCATACCGCCGTCTGCGATCTGAACGGCATATTGCGCGGCAAACGCATCCCCATCGATCAGGCCCGGCGCGTGGCCGAAAGCGGCATCCGCATGCCGCTCTCCATTGTCGGCGTCGACGTCTGGGGCGAGGATATCGTGGGCAATCCGCTGGTCTTTTCGAGCGGCGATACCGACGGCATCTGCAGCCCCACCGGGCGCGGTGCCTTGCCCATCAACTGGACCACGCGCCCCAGCGCCATGATCCCGCTCTGGCTGTTCCAAGACGCCCGTACACCATTTCTCGGTGATCCCCGCCAGGCCCTGGCCCATGTGCTGCGGCGCTATGCCGAGCTTGGCCTCGAACCTGTGGTGGCCACCGAGCTCGAATTCTATCTGGTCGATCCTGACCCCGATTCTGCTCAGCCCCCGATCTCACCCTACACCGGCAAGCGGCTCGATTCCGACGCCATCCTCTCGCTCGATGAGCTGGAGGATTTCGGCGAGTTCTTCCGCGACGTCTATCTCCAATGCCAGCAACAGAACGTGCCGGCCGACACGGCCGTGGCCGAAAACGGCATCGGCCAGTTCGAGATCAACCTGCTGCACACCAATGGGCTCAAGGCCGCCGACGACGCCGTGCTGTTCAAGCGCATCGTCAAGGGCGTCGCGCGCAAGCACAATCTCGTTGCCACTTTCATGGCCAAGCCCTATGGCGCACGCTCAGGCAATGGCTTCCACGTCCATTTCAGCCTCAACGACCAAGCTGGCAACAACGTCTTTGACGACGGCACTGAAAGCGGTTCGGAGGTAATGCACCACGCCGTGGGCGGCCTCTTGGCCGGGATGGCCGAAACCACCTTGCTCTTTGCCCCCCACTTCAATTCCTTCCGCCGCCTGCGCCCCGATACCCATGCCCCCAGCGCCATTTCCTGGGGTTATGAAAACCGCACCACCGCCGTGCGCATTCCGGGCGGCAACCCCAAGGCGCGTCGCATCGAACACCGTGTTTCGGGCGCCGACGCCAATCCCTATCTGGTGCTGGCCGGCATTCTGGGCGCGGCCCTGGTCGGCATTGAAGACCAGATCAAGCCGCCCAAGCCGTTCAAGGGCCGTGCCTATTCCGAGCGTCTGCCCAAGCTGCCGGCGGACTGGGCCTCTGCCATCAACGCCTTCGAGGATGGCGATATGGTGCCGCGCATTTTCGACAACACGCTGCAATCCATGTTCGTCGCCTGCAAGCGCCAGGAAAACGCCGGCTTTGCCTCCCAGGTCACCGACCTTGAATTTTCTGCCTATCTTGAGGTTGTGTGATGTCTGAAACGCCAAACGCCAACTCGGCCTATCCGCCCAGCTACTACGCCGCCTCACGCAATATCGTCCGCCAGCCTCAGGTGCTTGAGGGCGCGGTTGAGGCCGACATCTGCGTCGTCGGCGCCGGCTATTCGGGCCTGTCGGCGGCCATCAGCCTGGCCGAACAGGGGTTCAAGGTGGTTATGGTCGAAGCGGCCGAGGTCGGCTGGGGCGCCTCTGGCCGCAATGGCGGCCAGATCGTCAACGGCCTCAACGCCAGCCTTGGCACCATCCAGCGCCGCTATGGCCAGCAGACGGCGAATTTCATTGGCGGCCTGCTCCAGGAAGGCGCCGGTATCATCTATGACCGCATCGAACGCTATGGCATCAATTGCGATCTCAAGCGCGGCAATATCTATGCGGCCTATACCCCAAAGCACATGGACGAGCTCAAGGCCAAGCAGGCCCTCTGGCGCAACCATGGCATGGATGACCATGAACTGCTCGACAGGGCGCAGATCCGCCAGCATATAGGCTCGGACGTCTATGAAGGGGGCATGATCGATCACTCGGGTGCTCACATGCACCCGCTCAACCTGGCTCTGGGCGAGGCTGCCGCACTGGAAAGCCTGGGTGGGGTCATTTTTGAGCGCTCGCCCGTCACCAAGGTCGAGCAGGACGCTTCCGGAGCGACCGTCTCAACGGCCAAGGGCCAGGTTCGGGCCAAGACGGCGCTGATCTGCGGCAATGCCTATCTCGGCAATGTCGTGCCTGAACTGACGGCACGGGTCATGCCCGTTTCGACGCAGATGATGGCCACCGAGCCGCTGGGCGAAGAACGCGCAAAGGCCCTGCTGCCCACCGACATGTGCGTCGAGGATGTGCGCTATATTCTCGATTATTTCCGCCTCTCGGCCGATCATCGGCTGATCTTCGGGGGTGGCGTGGTCTATGGCGGCACCGACCCTGCCGATGTCGAGGCCAAGCTGCGGCCCAATATGGTCAAGGTCTTCCCGCAGCTCAAAAACGTGAAGGTGGACTACGCCTGGAGCGGCAATTTCGCCCTCTCCTTCTCGCGCGTCCCACAGCTCGGCCGCCTGGGCAAGAATATCTACTTCGCCCACGGCTATTCCGGCCACGGAATCACCGGCTCGCACCTGTTCGGCCGCATCCTGTCCGAGGCTGTACGGGGTGACATGACCCGCTTCGACACCTTTGCCAGCCTCCCCTGGATTCCCTTCCCCGGCGGCCGCATGTTCCGCGCGCAATATTCGACGCTAGGCTCCTGGTGGTACGCGCTCAGAGACCGGCTGGGACTTTGAGCCACCGTCCGGACGATTGGGCTGCAAACGTCGACGATGGCTGACAATCGAAACCAAAGTTCAGGCTGACGGTCCCCGGCCCCAAGCGGAGTTAGCGATCAGATTCCTGCCAGCGCGGATTGATCCAGGGTTGCACCTGTTCCGGCGGCAGCATGCCCTGCCCCAGAATATGGTCGGACGCCTTTTCGCCCACCATGATCGATGGCGCATTGAGATTGCCGTTGGGAATGGTGGGAAAGATCGAACTGTCCGCCACCCGCAATCCATCAACCCCAATGACCCGGCACTCCTCATCGACCACCGCCTGCCGGTCATCGGCCGCACCCATGCGGCAGGTGCCGCAGGGGTGATAGGCGCTTTCGGCGTGCTCCCTTATATGGGCATCCAACTCGTCATCGCTCTGCGCTGCCGCCCCGGGCAGGATTTCCGCCCCCCGAAAAGCATCAAAGGCCGCTTGCGCAAAGATCTCCCTTGTCACCCGGATACAATGGCGGAAGTCCGCCCAGTCCTGTGGATCGGACATGTAATTGAACAGGATCGACGGCGCCTGTCGTGGATCACCCGAGGTGAGTGTAACTGCGCCACGCGAGGCCGAGCGCATCGGTCCCACATGCGCCTGAAAGCCATGCCCCTCGGCCGCTGCCTGTCCGTCATAGCGCACCGCAATGGGCAGGAAATGGAACTGGATATCGGGATATTCCACGCCAGCGCGTGAGCGAATGAATCCGGCACTTTCGAACTGGTTCGAGGCGCCCAGCCCGGATTTGAAGAACAGCCATTGCGCCCCAGCCAGCGCCTTGCCCCACAGGTTCCAGTGCTTGTAGAGCGTTATCGGCTGGGTCGACGCCTGCTGGATATAGAGCTCAAGATGGTCCTGCAGGTTCTGCCCGACACCCGGCCGGTCAGCCACCACGTCGATGCCGTGCTCTGCCAGATGCGCAGCAGGACCAATGCCCGAGAGCATCAGCAGTTTTGGCGAGTTGATCGAGGACGCCGCCACGATCACCTCGCGATTGGCCCGCACGATCTCGATCCTGCCACCGCGCTCGATCTCCACGCCGATAGCGCGGCCATTCTCGATCACCACGCGGCGGGCAAAGCACTTGACCAGCTCCAGGTTGGGCCGCTTTAGCGCCGGCTTGAGATAGGCATTGGCGGTGGACCAGCGCCGGCCCTTCCAGACCGTCTGCTCCATCGGGCCGAAGCCCTCCTGCTTTTCGCCATTATAGTCATCTGTGCGCTCGAAACCGGCTTGCGTGCCTGCCTCGACGAAAGCCTTGAACAGCGGGTTGTCCCGCTTGCCGCGCGTCACATGCAGCGGACCATCGGCGCCGCGCCAGGTCGGATCCCCGCCATGGCCGCCATCGTGCCAATTCTCCATCCGTTTGAAGTATGGCAACACATCGGCGTAGCTCCAGCCCTTCGCCCCGCTCTGCGCCCAGGTGTCGAAATCGCGCGCATGGCCACGCACATAGACCATGCCGTTGATCGAGGACGAGCCACCGACCACCTTGCCGCGCGGCACCACCAGCCGCCGGCCACCGAGATGCGGTTCCGGCTCGCTTTTGTAGCCCCAATCATACATCGCCATGTTCATCGGATAGCTCAGCGCCGCCGGCATCTGGATCAGCGGCCCGATGTCGGAACCACCAAATTCGAGCACGATCACCGAGTGCTGCCCGCTTTCGCTCAGGCGCGCCGCCATGGTGGCACCAGCCGAACCCGAGCCGATGATGACGAAATCTGCTTGCATTGAACTATCCCTGCTACGGCACGCATGCCGCGGCTTTCCGATTTAGAAAGGCGCCTCGACGTCGCCCATGGCGACATAGACCGATTTGAGCTGCGAATAATGCTCGATGGCCGCGCGTGAATTTTCCCGGCCCACGCCCGACATCTTGACGCCGCCGAAGGGGGCCTCGACCGGGGTGAGGTTGTAGGTATTGATCCAGCAGGTACCGGCTTCCAATCGGGCCACAACCCGATGGGCACGTTTGATATCCCTGGTGAACACACCCGCCGCTAGGCCGAACTCGGTCGCATTTGCGCGCGCGATGACCTCGTCCTCATCCCCGAATTCAAGAACCGACAGCACCGGCCCGAAAATCTCCTCGCGGGCAATGGTCATCTCGTCGGTCACGCCATCGAAAATGGTCGGGTCGATATAGTTGCCCTGCGCATAGCGGTCGCCCTGTGGCACACCGCCGCCCAGCACCAGTTGCGCGCCCTCGGCCTTGCCCGTCTCGATATAGGCCAGCACCTTTTCGCGCTGTGCTGCCGTCACCATCGGCCCGATCTGCGTCTCGGGATCCAGCGGATCGCCGACCACCGCCTGTCTGCTGCGCTCAACCAGGCGCGCAACGAACTTTGCCCGGATATCGCGCTGCACAAAGACCCGGGTGCCATTGGAACAGATCTGTCCGGTCGAATAGAAATTGGCATTGATCGCCGCGCTCACCGCATTCTCGATGTCCGCGTCTTCAAAGATGATCAGCGGCGACTTGCCCCCCAGTTCCATGGTGACATGCCGCATGCCCTCGGCGGCGGCGGCATAGACCTTACGCCCCGTGGGCACCGAACCGGTCAACGACACCTTGTCGACGCGCTTGTCGGCAATCAGGCCCGCCCCGACATCGCCATAGCCCTGCACCACATTGAACAGCCCGGCCGGCGCGCCGGCCTCGATCAGTATTTCGGCCAGCTTCAACGCGCCGAGCGGCGTCATCTCGCTGGGCTTGAACACCATGGCGTTGCCGCAGGCCAGCGCGGGTGCCGCCTTCCAGCAGGCGATCTGGGTTGGATAATTCCATGCGCCAATCCCGACGCAAACACCCAGCGGTTCGCGCATGGTATAGACGAAATCCTCGCCCAGCGGCACGGTCTGGCCCGTGATGCCGGCCGCAATGCCACCAAAATACTCCAGCGCCTCGGCACCCGAAAGCGCATCGGCCACCAGTGTTTCCTGGATCGGCTTGCCCGTATCCAGCGTTTCGAGTTCCGATAATTCCTGATTGCGGGCGCGGATGATATCCGCAGCCCTGCGCAGCACCTGCCCGCGCTCAACAGGCCGCAGCGCCGCCCATTGCTTTTGTGCGCGCACTGCCGCGCTCAATGCCTTGTCGATGATACCGGGCGTGGCCGAATGCAGCACGGCAATGGTCTCGCCGGTTGCGGCATAGACGCAATTGATCTCGGAACCGGCCAGGTCTTCGACATATTGGCCATCGATGAAATGGCTCGCCTGGGGCTGGGCGTTACGCATGCTCATTCGCCTCGCGGATAGCGTTGATTGTGTTCAAGGACATTGAGGTCCATGTGATTGCGCATGAAGCGCTCGGAGGCCCGCTGCAGCGGCTGGAAATCCCAGGGGAAATAGGCGCCATTGCGCAACGCCTCATAGACGATGAGCCGACGGGCCTGGCTTTCACGCACCGCCGCATCGAATCCGGCAAGGTCCCATGTCTCTCCCACCATGGCCGCAAACCGGCCCGCCTCGGTCGCATAATCGGCGTCTTGCGCCAGGTTCCGCAGCTCATGCGGGTCGGCATCGAGGTCGAACAATTGCGGCGGATCGAGCTCGCAATGAATGTATTTCCATTGCCCCTGCCGGATCGCCACCAGCGGCGCTTCCGACCCTTCAGCGGCATATTCCATCAGCACCGGCGCCGTCCGGGCCTCGCCCCGGGCCAGCGGCACCAGCGTCTCCCCATCGGTCCAGGGAAGGATTTCACCCAGGTCAATTCCCGCCAGATCGGCTAGCGTCGGATTGACGTCCATGGTGCTGACCGGCGTTTCGATCCGCCCCGCGGGCAGACCGGGCGCCGCGATCATCAGCGGCACGCGCGCCGAGCCCTCGAGAAAGCTCATTTTGAACCACAGTCCGCGCTCGCCCAGCATATCGCCATGGTCGGACACGAACACGATGATCGTGTCTTCGGACTGCTCGGTTGCCTCAAGCGCGCTCAGTACCTCCCCGATCTTGTCGTCGATATAGGAGATATTGGCGAAATAAGCGCGACGCGAGCGACGGATATTGTCCTCGGTAATGTCGAACGAATTGGCATCGCTCGCCTCGAGAAGGCGGCGCGAATGCGGATCCTGATCGGCCAGGTCGAAGGCTGGCACCTCTGGATCGAGATGCACGCAATCCTCATAGAGGTCCCAATATTTCTGTCGCGCCACGTATGGATCATGCGGATGGCTGAAGCTTACCGTCAGCATCCACGGTCGTTCGTCCTGCCGCCGGCCTAAATCATAGACCTTGCGCGTGGCGTGATAAGCCACCTCGTCGTCATATTCGAGCTGATTGGATATCTCGCCGATCCCAGCGCCGGTGACCGAACCGAGATTATGATACCACCAGTCCACCCGCTCGCCCGGCTTGCGATAATCGGGGGTCCAGCCGAAATCGGCCGGATAGATATCGGTGGTCAAACGCTCTTCAAAACCGTGCATCTGGTCGGGGCCGACAAAATGCATCTTGCCCGATAGCGCGGTGGAATAGCCGGCTCGACGCAGATGATGCGCATAGGTCGGGATATCCGACGCAAACTCAGCCGCATTGTCATAGACCCGCGTGCGGTGCGGCAACTGGCCGGACATGTAGCTTGCCCGCCCCGGCGCGCAGAGCGGCGAGCCGGTATAGGCATTGGCAAAGCGTACCGAGCGGGCCGCCAGAGCCTTCAAATTAGGCGCATGCAGCCACTCGACCGGACCATCGGGAAACAGCGTCCCGTTGAGCTGGTCGGCCATGAAAACAAGAATATTGGGCTTGTCAGCCAAATCGCTTTTTCCTTTCGAGCCACAGTTCGAGATAGTCCTGAACCAGGGCTCTGGTTTCGTCCCGATCCGGGACCAGATCCTGCAAGGCGTGACGGATGTAGAAGCCGTCAATCAGCGAGGCTAGGCCCTGCGCTATCTGCCTTGCCGTCGCCTCGTCGAACAATTGACGCAAGTTGAACCGGAGGTTGGATTGCAGCCGCCCGGCATAGACATTGAGCAGCCGCCGGGCCTCGCCCGACTGCAGCGCGCGCACATAGAACGCCAGCCAGGCTGCCACCACTTCGCGCTCAAGCTGGCTCGCCTCGAAGCTCGCGTCGATTATCCCGACAATGCGTTCATAGGGGTCAGAGACGCCATCAAGCCGCCTTTTGACTGCCTGTCGATACAGTTCAAGCACATGCCGCATCGTCGCTAGAAAGATTTTATCCTTGGTGCCAAAGTAATGCATGGCCAGGGCCGGAGACATTCCAGCCCGTTTGGCAATCTGGCTGACAGTAACGTCGAGAGACCCTGCCGCAGCAATCTCGGAAATGGTCGCGCGGATCATTGCCTGTCGGCGCAAAGGTTGCATTCCAATTTTCGGCATCTGGGCAGTTTTCCCGCTTCTGGGCTTTACATTGCCCATCATGTAGGTTTTGATTGAACAGTCAATCAACAAAATTCCAACCCGCACTCTGGAGCAAATCCATGATCAAACCTATCCTCACGCTGACGGGCGCTCTGGCCGTGTCGCTGATGTCGACGTCCGCCTTCGCCGCCGGTCAGTGCGAATCGGTCTCTTTCTCGGATGTCGGCTGGACTGACATCACCACCACCACCGCCGCTGCGCGGCAGGTGCTCGAGGCTCTCGGTTACGATGTGGACGTCAAGGTCCTTTCCGTGCCGGTCACCTTCGCCTCGCTCGAAAGCGATGATGTCGACATTTTCCTCGGCAACTGGATGCCCGCTCAGACCGGCGCCATCACACCCTATCTGGAAAGCGGCGAGATCGAGGTGATCACCACCAATCTCGAAGGCACCAACTACACACTGGCCGTGCCCGAATATACCTTCGAGAAGGGCCTGACCTCCTACAGCAAGATCGCCGATTTCCGCGAAGAGCTGGATGGCAAGATCTACGGCATCGAGCCGGGCAACGAGGGCAATGCCTATCTGGTCGAACTGATTGAAAACAACACCCATGGTCTGGAAGGCTTCGATGTTGTTGAAAGCTCCGAACAGGGCATGCTCGCCCAGGTCAATCGCCTCGTTGACGACGGCGAAGATGTTGTCTTCCTCGGCTGGGCCCCACATCCGATGAACTCGGCCTTCCCCATCAAATATCTGCCCGGCGGTGAAGACTTTTTCGGCGGCGAAGGTATCGTCCAGACCGTTACGCGAAAGGGTTTTGCCGAGGAATGCCCCAATGTGGGCAAGCTGCTTGAGAACATGAAGTTCTCCTTGCCCATGGAAAATGAAATCATGGGCGCCATCCTCAATGACGGCGAAGACGCCGGCGACGCCTCGCTGGCCTGGATGCAGGCCAACCCTGACGTCGTACTGGCCTGGGTCGAGGGCGTAACCACGCTGGACGGTGGCGATGGCGCTGCTGCGGTCAAGGCCGAATTCGGCCTTTAGGATAGCCGCGTCTTTGACACGCAACTAAACTCTGACCCGGAGTGATCCCGGCATAAATGCCGGGGTCACTCTCCTGGCCGGCCCGGCCATCTGTCGTGGCTGGACATTTCGAGGGAGCACGGCTGTGGACTGGCTGACTGACAACAAGATACCGATCGGCAAATGGGCCAGTAATTTTTTCGACTGGCTACGCGACAATTTTTCCGGCGTATTTGACGCCATGGCCGACGGCGCCGAGGCCCTGATCGAGGGCCTGCTCTGGCTGCTACAGACCCCCCACCCGCTCATTATCATCGGCATATTCGTTGGCCTGACCTGGATCCTTCAGCGCAACTGGAAGACCTGCCTTCTGGTGCTGGTCGGTTTCCTGTTCATCCTCAACCAGGAATATTGGGAGGCAACCACCGAAAGCCTTACCCTGGTGATGAGCGCCTGTCTGGTTTGCATGTCCATCGGCGTGCCCATCGGTATTTTTGTTGCGCACCGCCCCACACTGTATCGCTATCTGCAGCCGGTCTTGGACCTGATGCAGACCCTTCCCACCTTCGTCTATCTCATTCCGGCCATCGTCTTCTTTGGCATCGGCATGGTGCCCGGCCTGATCGCCACCGTCATCTTCGTGCTGCCCGCCCCGATCCGGCTGACCTATCTGGGCATTTCCAGCACTCCGACGCCCTTGCTCGAGGCGGTCGATGCCTTTGGCGGCACCGGCACGCAGAAACTGATCAAGGTCGAACTGCCCTTTGCACTGCCCCAGATCATGGCGGGCCTCAATCAGACCATCATGCTCTCGCTGTCCATGGTCGTGGTCGCCGCTCTTGTGGGCGCGGACGGACTTGGCGTTCCCGTGGTGCGGGCGCTCAACTCGGTCAACACGGCCCTCGGCTTTGAAAGCGGCTTCGTCATCGTCGTGGTGGCCATCATCCTTGACCGCATGTTGCGCATCGGGAGTGAACAGAAATGAGTGACGCTGTCGTCTTCGACAATGTGAGCATCGTCTTCGGCGATCATCCCGACACGGCCCTGCCGCTGATGGATGCCGGGCGGGACCGCGCCGAAATCCAGCAGGAAACCGGCCAGATACTGGGCGTGCATGATTGCTCGCTGTCGGTACAGGAGGGCGAAATCCTCGTCCTGATGGGCCTGTCCGGTTCGGGCAAGTCCACCCTTTTGCGGGCCGTCAATGGGCTCAATCCGGTGGTGCGCGGCAATGTGCGGGTCAATATCGGCGATTGGACCTGCGATCCGGGCAGTTGCAGCAAGGACGACCTTTTGCGCCTGCGCCGCGAATGCGTCGCCATGGTCTTTCAGCAATTCGGCCTCCTGCCCTGGCGCAATGTCACCGACAATGTCGCCCTCGGCCTCGAACTGGGCGGCATGAGCCGAGCCAAACGCGAAGCCAAGGTGAAGGAACAGCTTGAGCTGGTCGGCTTGTCCGACTGGGCCGACAGCAAGGTCGGCGAGCTTTCGGGCGGCATGCAGCAGCGCGTCGGACTGGCGCGGGCCTTCGCCACCGAAGCGCCGATCCTGCTCATGGACGAGCCATTCTCCGCGCTCGACCCGCTGATCCGTACGCGCCTGCAGGATGAATTGCTTGAACTTCAGGCCAAGCTCAAGCGCACGATCATCTTCGTCAGCCACGATCTCGACGAGGCCTTCAAGCTTGGCAATCGCATCGCCATTATGGATGGTGGGCGCATCACCCAAGCCGGCACACCCCAGGAAATCACCGCTAATCCGGCCAATGCCTATGTCGAGGATTTCGTCACCCACATGAATCCGCTGCGGGTGCTGCAGGCCTCGGACGTTATGCTCGCCAGCGCCGATGCGCCTTCCACGACCCCGGACAACGAGGTTCAGGTCGTTTCCGACGCGCCGGTCGCCGATGTGATCGACGCCCTGTCTGATGGTGCAGATACCATTGGGGTCACCGATGAGGACGGCAAGGAGATTGGCTCGATCTCCAGCCAGCAGGTAGTCGACGCCTTGCGCTCACGCGCGACACGCGACCCCGAATAGTCAGTCCGAACGTCAGCCTCAAAACCAGAACGGGAGCGGTCTGGCCGCTCCCGTTTTCGTATTATTCCGTTTCGGCGCCGTCGGCCAACTGCCCCAGCTTGACCTGGGTGAGCAGGCTCAGCTCGTCATAGACTGTCCATTCATCGACGATCTTGCCATTCTTCCAGTGATAGTGGCTCATCCCCATCACCTGCACGCGCTTGCCGGTCGGATCCCCCAGCGTGCCCAGAATGCCATAGCCGAGGTGGTGTCCTTCCATGACCCAGCGCACAGCGACCTTGGTGCCGCCCTCGTCGCACTGATTCGATGCCACATGCTGGATTTCATAGGAAGCGTCGGGCAGCGAACCGATCAGCCCCAGATGCTGGTGAATGATGGCTGCGTGACCATAGAGCTCCTTCATCAGCGGACCGTGATATTGCGCGTTGGGCGCATAGTCCTGTGCGATGCGGCCAAACATGCGCTTGGTAAAGATCTCATGCAGCATTTCGATAGTCTGGGCTTCCACATCATTGTGGGCCAGTGACGTATCGGCCTTTTCCGCCGGCGGGGTCTGGCCGACAAAGCGGCGGTTCTCTCCGATATCAAGCGAGAGCAGCCCAGCATCGAACTTGGCCTTGGCGGTGCGCATAGCGAAGGCATGCGGATCGAGGCCCAACTGCTGGATGATGGCCATGTTGTCGGCCACAACCCACTCCCGGTAGATCTTGTTCTGGAAGATCATGCAGTCCGCAATGGTGCGGCTGACAAACGGCTTGCCGGTCGGCGGACCGAAATGGCCGTATTGGGTATGCCGCCCGGAACCGGTCACCAGGTGACTGGTGAAAAAGCCTTCCTTGTCATTGCCGTTCCAGATCACATGCGTGCCCATGCCGCGCCGCTCTGGAAAGCTCACCAGCCGCTGAATGGTGTCGCGCACAATGTCTTCACGATTGTAGATGGTGCCGGTTGTGCCATAGAGCACGCAATTATGGGTATAGTGGGTGTAGATCAGCCCGATATCGCGCTCATCCCAGATCTTGTGGGTGCAGCGGATGATGTAGTCGACAATGTCAGTATAGATATCGTCGAACCCCTCCATGGACTGGCCACGCGGCCGGTCGGTCGGTGCCAGGTCGACATAGTCATGGCGCTCGACCTGCAGCACCTCTTCCTTGCCGGTGGCGGGCATCGCCTTGCCCTTGCCGGTGCTGTCGTTCGCGCTCATCTCAACTCCTTGGTCTGCTGCCTGCGCGGCATGGTGTGCATCTGTCCCACCCAACCAGTCGCGCATATGACGCGCCACTGCGGCAGGATTTTCAAGCGGGGCGAAGTGCCCAGCGTCTGGAATGGTGAAGAAACGCGCGCCGGGAATCCCCTGGGCCAGTTCTTCGTGGGCCGCAATTGGGCAGACCTTTTCGTCCGCCCCGGCGAGGACAAGTACCGGCGCGCTGATGGCACCGAGACGCGGCCGGCTGTCTGCACGGTGGATCGCCACTTCGGACTGCTGGGCCAACACCTCCGCGCCGGCATCGCGCGACATGGCCATGATTGTGGCGCGAAGCGCGGCATTGTCGGCATTGACCGGTGAAACGAGTTTTTCCCAGCCATCGATTATGTAGCCGTCCATGCCGTCTTGCCGCGCCTTGTCGGCGGATGCGCGTCGAACCGCGGCATTCTCTGGGGGGTCCGGACGGGGTGTCGTATCGATCAGCGCCAGGCGTTCAATCCGCTCGGGCGCCTGCGCCATCATCTCGAGCGCGACGATCCCGCCCAGCGAAAAACCCAGCAATGCAAACCGCTTGGGCGCCTCCGCCAGCAGTTTCCCGGCCAGCTCCGGCGTCGATTGGGCGCCGGTCATGTCCATGACCCGCATGTCCGGATGACCCAGTTCTGCCATCAGAGGTCCGAACAGACGTGCGTCGCAGACTGTGCCCGGCAGCAGCAATAGCGGCATCACCGCCACCTCATCGCTTGCTTTTCTCACCGCTGGCACTGCGTGTCCGTTCCTCGATCCGTGTCGTCGGGCATCGACGAAAGATCGATCCCTCTCCCGCAAAAAACTCTGGCAAATTTTGAATACGTATGCAAGATCGAATTTCAGAACTGCCGATCGGGCGGGCGCAAAGCAGAACGCGCCAGTCCCGCGGCATAAATCCATCGCCTTTGGAGTTTGCAATGACCGCCCCCGCTTCCTCGCCCTTCCCCGGCGTAATCTACGTCAAGGCACCCGAGCGCTCCTCTGTGAGCGACAACGCGCCCGTGGAAACGCTGGTCAGTGAAATCATCGCCAATGTGCGTGCATATGGGGATGCTGCCGTCCGGGACTATTCGCTCAAGTTCGACAAGGCCGAATTGAAGGTCTTCGAAGTCACTGACGAGGAGCGCGCCGAGGCGTTGGCCGAACTCGACCCGCAGACCCGCAAGGACACCGAATTCGCCATCGACAATGTCCGCAAATTTGCCGAAGCGCAGCTTGCGACTATTCTACCGCTTGAGGTCGAGACTCTGCCTGGGGTTCATATGGGGCACCGCGTCATCCCCATCGAACGCGTTGGCTGCTACGTCCCGGGCGGGCGCTACCCGCTTCTTTCCGCTCCGATCATGACCATCGTTCCGGCCAAGGTTGCCGGTGTCGACGAGATCGTCGCCTGTCTGCCACCCAACGCCCACAAGGCCATGATCGCCGGTTGTCACCTCTCCGGCGCCGACCGCATCTTCAAGATCGGTGGGGCCCAGGCCATCGCCGCCATGGCCTATGGCACTGAGAGCGTTCCGGCCGTCAACAAGATCGTCGGCCCCGGCAATGCCTTCGTCAACGAGGCGAAGCGTCAGGTGTTTGGCCCCGTCGGCATCGACCAGCTTGCCGGCCCCTCCGAAATCTTCGTGGTCGCGGACGCAACGGGCGACGCAGAAATGATCGCCACCGACCTGCTCGCCCAGGCCGAGCATGACATCCGCACACGCGTCGGCCTCATCACCACCGACAAGGCCCTTGCCGAAGCCGTGCAGAAGGAGGTCGAGGCCCAGCTTGAAACGCTCTCGACAGCCAATACTGCCCGCGAAGCCTGGATCAACTATGGCGAGATCACCGTTTGCGAGAACGAAGACGCCATGATCGCCTATTCTGACCTGATCGCTGCCGAGCACCTGCAGGTGCACACCGCAGATGCCAGGGCGTTCGCCAAGAAGCTGCGCAATTACGGGTCGCTGTTCATCGGGGAACTGGCCAGCGTAGTCTATTCCGACAAGTGCTCGGGCACCAACCACACCCTGCCCACCATGGGCGCGGGCCGCTATACGGGCGGGCTCTGGGTCGGCGCTTATGTCAAGATCGCCACCCACCAGTGGCTCGATGAACGCGGTGTTTCCCAAGTCGCGCCGCCCGCCGCACGCCAGTCAGCCAGTGAAGGGCTCGAAGGCCACCGCCGCGCCGCCCAACTGCGGCTCGACCGCATGCAAGCCAAGGCCAACTAAAAAAGGAAGGGCCGGTGGAGACGCCGGCCCTTTCTCATGTGGGTATGACAAGGCGACAGCGCCTCACTTGATTTCGTCGGCCTCTGCCCACGCCGCCCGCAGCTTCTCCACTGTGAACCCGGGCGCGCGTGCTGCTGACAGAATCGGCACTTCCTTGCGCATCACGACATCGATGGCTTGAGGCATGCGCTCGATATGCTCGGCCGGAATGACCACCGCACCATGCCGGTCCGCATGGATCAGGTCATCGGGCCGGACACTCATCCCGAACACCCTCACCGGACAATCCAGCTCGGTCACATGCACGAAGGCGTGGCTCGGGCCCACTGCCCCGGCGATCACCTGATAGCCCTCGTCCAGCATGCCCAGGTCGCGCAACACGCCATTGGTCAGCGTACCGGCAACGCCCAGCCCCTTGTGCTGGGCCACCTGCATTTCGCCCCAGAAACCGCCGATCACATGAGGCCAGTCGGTATCCTCAATGACCACGACATTGGGGCCGTCTCCTGCCGCGACATATTCGTAATAGTGCATGCGCAGCGCCCGTACCTCCGCTGCCGGCTTCTGGGCCGGCGAGGAGGCACGGATCTTCGCCGTGCGGGCAAAACCCACCACCGGCGGCAGAGCCGGATCAGCACAGACCACAGGTTGCTTGGTAAAACCCTCCGCCGTGCGTCCGCCCATGACATGTTCAAGAGCATTGCAGACGGTTGGCGTATCCGCCTTACGCAGAGCGGCGAGCGTTCCGAGGGTGATGGTGGGCATTTCTGCTACTCCGCTGCCTGCGCCGCCGCAAACACCGGCGCTGCCGGAGCCGCCGCACCACGGATGACAAAGGCAATCGCATCAGCCGAGGCTGGGTTGCGGAAACCATGCATCAATCCGACAGGCACAGTCAGCGTGTCGCCCGCACCCAGGACCAGCGAACCGCCGTCCCAGGTGAACTCCAGCGTGCCGGACTGCACAAAGATCACTTCCTGTTCCGCACGGGCATGGGCAGGGATAACGGCGCCCGTTTCCAGCTTCAGGCGACGCAGGGTGAAGTCGTGCTTCCAGTGCCCGATGATCGGACCGGCCTTGATGCCATCCTGCCCATCCACATCGCCTATCACGGCGGCTTCCTCGACGCCTTCACCGGCCAGCGGCGAGTTCGGATCGCCTTTGATGTCGCTCGCCTTGATGGCGTATTTGGCAAGTTCTTCCAGCGGCGGCGTGGCGAGCGCCTTGAGCACTTCGGCGCTCGGCGGCTGCTCCAGTTCGGCGCCTTCCGGCACGGTCTCGCCCAATGTGGTGTCGACCAGCTTGCCGCCCTTGAGCAGCTTCAAACCGTAGTCCTCGGCCATCTTGAACACGCTCGGCGCCCAGACAACCTTGCCCGGATCGTCATGGCCCAGCACGACGAACAGGAACCCGGTGCCTTCATCGAGCTTTTCGAAGCCGCGGAACATATGGGTCGGCACGGTTGCTACATCGCCCGGCTCAACATCGATATAGCCCTCGTCCTTGTCCGGGCCAAAGACGAAACGCCATTTTCCTGTATGGACCACAAAGGTCTCGGCGGTCAGGTGGCTGTGCTGGGAATTGGTACAGCCGAAGGGTTGACGCGCCGCGCCTACATTGAACCCATGCGCCTCGGGAATATGCACCACCTGCGCCGGGTTTTCGGATACGCCCGGCCCGATGATCGTGAAATTTTCCTTCCGATCCGACCCCGGCGTGCGGGCATCGATAAAGGCGTTGCGCAGCCCCTTGAGGTCGGCATAGCGCACCAGACGCTTTTCCATATCGGCTTGGGTCCAAGTCTTCTGGGTCATGGTTAGATCCCCTTTCGCTCAGCAGGATAGCATTTTTGCATTCGTATGCAATATGCGTTTCAGATGTGGCAAAGCCATGTCCGCATGGACAATTCGTCAGCTTTTGCCGGGTTTGTAGATTCGGCGGCCGTCGATTTCGACCACGCCAGTCTTGGGCAAGCGCGCGGATGTCCGCACGATCAGGTCGCCGCTCAAAATGCGGTGCTCAGCCTCGATCTCCCCACTGGAAATCTGGCCCATCAGAATATTGACGGTAGCTTCCACCATCCGCTTCATCGGCTGGCTCATCGAGGTGATACCATAGGAAGCCCAGCGCGCCGGGCCAACGTCGTCATAGCCAACAATCGAGAGATCATTGGGTATCGATAGGCCAAACTCGTAACGGGCGACGTCCATAACCGCGACAGCCATGTGATCATTGGCAACAAACAGGGCGTCGGGACGGTCTGGCCGCGAAAACATCTCTCTAGCCGCAGCCTCGGCCTCGGCCCGATCATAATTGCCCACGCCTATGACTATGTCATCGTGCCCGGCCTCTGCCAGCGCCTCCCGGTAACCGGCAAAGCGGTCCCGATTGGTGGAGGAGCTTTCTACGCCCGAAATATAGCCAAAGCGTCTATGCCCGCCGGCGATCAGGAATTCCGCGATACGTCGTCCGCCCTCGCGGTTGCGGGTCGTGACGCTCGAGACTGCATCGCGTTCGGTTGTACGGTTGAACAGCACGACCGGGATGCCCGCCGTGGCGCACTCTTCGGACAGATGCGAGGACAGCGTCGTCGAGGCGAGAATGATCCCGTCCACCCGATACTGCATCAACTGATCGAACACCGGGTCGCTGTCCCGATCCATATGACCGGTGAACAGTAGCAATCGGTAGTTTTCCTTGACCAGCAGGCGCCCCAGCTCTTCAAGCACATCGGGATAGAACAGGTTTTCCAGATACGCCATCACCACCGCAATGATGCGCGAGCGATTGGTAATCAGCGAGCGGGCGATGGCATTGGGCCGGTAGCCCAGTTCCTGCGCCGCGGCCATGACCTTTTCGCGGGTCTTGGGGGAGATGGAGGCGCCAGGCGTAAAAGTGCGGGAGACAGCAGACTGCGAGACGCCTGCGCGTCGTGCGACCTGCGAGGAGGTCACCCCAGACTTTTTTACTCCGCCGTCCATCCGCCATCCACCAGAAGCGCCGTGCCGGTGATCAGCGACGCCGCGTCTGAGGCCAGAAATACAATTGGCCCCATGATATCCTCCACCCGCCCGAGCCGCCCCAGCTTGATTTTTGACAGAACCCACGAGCGGAAGTCGGGATCGCTCAGGTTCTTCGCCGTCAACTCGGTTTCTATGAAGGTCGGGCAGACCGTATTGATCCGAATATTGCTGGCCCCGAGCTCAATGGCCAAGGCTTTTGTCAGACCTTCAACAGCATGTTTGCTTGCCGCATAGACCGCTCGATTGGGTCCACCAACATGTCCCATCTGCGAGGACACATTGATGATCGAGCCCCCCTGCCCCGCAGCCTGCAATTTTCCGGCCACGGCCTGGGTCACGAACAGCGTTGCGGCCAGGTTTACCTGCATGACAGCCTGATAGTCTGCTGGCGTCACACCAGCCAGATCGCTATGGCGCGCCGTGCCGGCCGAATTGACCAGCACATCGAACGGCGCGCTGTCAGCGACAAAGTCCCGCACCGCTTCGAAATCTGTAATGTCGAGCACCACGCCCTCAACCGCGCGACCCACCGCTGCCATTTCGTTGACGACCCGCTCGATATCGGCGGCGGTGCGCGCCGCCACGGTGACATGCGCCCCCGCTTCGGCCAGCGCCACCGAGGCCCCCAGCCCGATGCCGCGCGTGCCCCCGGTGACCAGGGCACGTTTGCCATCGAGACGAAAGCTGGGGGTCGTGGGCAAAGGCATGCTAGTGGTCGGTCTTGCTGTTCGGGGCTGCAGCGGTACCATAAGGCACATTGCGTCCGCCATAGCGGCGCACGCGAATATTGGCCTGCTCGGCATGGCCGACAAAACCTTCCAGCATGGAAAGGCGCGAACCATATTCGCCGATCATCGCCGAAGCCGCGTCGGTAGTCACGGTCTGCCAGGTACAGGTCTTGAGGAATTTGCCAACCCAGAGGCCACCCGTATAGCGGGCCGCCTTCATGGTGGGCAGCGTATGATTGGTGCCAATCACCTTGTCGCCATAAGCCACATTGGTGCGCGGGCCCAAGAACAGCGCGCCGTAATTGGTCATATTGTCCCGGAACCACATATCGCGATCGGTCATCACCTGCACATGCTCTGAAGCAATCCGGTCGGCCTCAACCAGCATTTCATCGTAGTCTTCACACACGACCACTTCGCCATAATCGGCCCAGGATTTGCGCGCCATGTCGGCTGTGGGCAGAATTTCGAGCAGCCGCTCGATTTCAGCCATGGTGTCGCGGGCAAGTTTTTCCGAATTGGTCAGCAGGATCGCCGGGCTGGTCGGGCCATGCTCGGCCTGCCCCAAAAGGTCCGTGGCGCAGATTTCGCCGTCAACGGTTTCGTCCGCAATGACCAGCGTCTCGGTCGGACCAGCAAACAGGTCAATGCCGACCCGACCATAGAGCTGACGTTTCGCCTCGGCCACAAAGGCATTGCCGGGCCCCACCAGCATATCGACCGGGTCGATGCTTTGTGTGCCGATGGCCATGGCGCCGATCGCCTGGATGCCGCCCAGCACGTAGATCTCATCGGCACCCGCCATGGCCTGAGCGGCGACGATAGCCGGCGCAGCCTTGCCATTGAATGGCGGCGCACAGGTGATGACGCGCGGACAGCCGGCAACCTTGGCCGTCAGTACCGACATATGCGCCGAGGCCAGCAGCGGATATTTGCCACCGGGCACATAGCAGCCCACCGCGTTTATCGGCACATGCTTGTGACCCAGGGTTACGCCCGGCAGCGTCTCGACGGCCAGGTCGACCATGGTGTCTTTCTGTTTTTGGGCAAAGTTCCGGACCTGGGTCTGGGCAAATTCGATATCGGCCAGATCCTGATCGGTGAGTTGCGCCTTGCAGTCATCGATCTCTTTCTGGCTCAGCCGGAAATCGGCCCGATCCCACTTGTCGAACTTGAGCGAGAGTTCGCGGACAGCTTCATCACCGCGCTTTTCGATATCGCCCAGTATGGATTCGACCGTCGCCCGGACCTGCCGATCCGCCTCGGCCCGTTCCTCGACATCTTTTCCGCGTTTCAGCCAGACTGGCATGGGTGCTCCCCTCTCTAAGCAGTTTCGCAAAATTGCATACGTATGCAATACAGCAAGTTTGTGGCGCGCGAAAGCACGACCTTCGCCCTATTCACGGAGGCAATGGTCGCTGCACGCTGAAATCGGTTGCTTGCTCGAAAGCATGGCCGAATTGCGCGATTCGCGCTTCCGCATAGTGGCGCCCGATGATCTGCATGCCAATCGGCAGGCCATCATGGAACCCGACCGGCACAGCCAGCACTGGATGACCCGACACGTTGAAGCCAATCGTGCGCATCGGCGTCCACACCGCTTCCTCTTCGAAGGGTGCGGCAGGCAGCGCCGTGGTCAGCGCACCGGCTGTAATCAGCACATCATGGTATCCGAGCAGTTCATCCACGTCGCGCCGGAACGAAGCCCCTATGGCGCGGGCCTTCTCCACTTCTGTCTCGGACAGCGACAATCCTGCGGCAAGGCTCAGAAATGCTCGGCGACCATAGCTTTCCGCATGCTCGCGAAGCGCTTTGGCATGCAGCTTGAAGCTTTCTGCGTGAAGAATTGCCGCCACTGCGACTTCGATCGTTGCGTGGTCAGGCATCTCGACCTCACTGACCACAGCCCCTTGTGCAGACAGCACCGAGACGGCTGCATCCAGCGCCGCCGTCACGGCGGGCATGGTCTGGCTGTCGTGAGCAAACCAGTTGCGCGCATATCCGATACGCAGGCCGGACACCGGCTCGCCCAGCCGGCTTGCTGCACGGCCTTCGCCATTGCGTCCGCTCAGCACATCCAGCGTTATCGCAGCTTCGGCCACAGAGGCGCTGATTGGCCCGACATGGTCCAGGCTCGGCGCCAGATCGAGTACCCCCGAGGTCGGGACCAAGCCAAACGTCGGTTTCAACCCCACGGTCCCACAATAGAACGATGGCCCGCGCACCGAGCCGCCCGTGTCCGTGCCAATCGAGGTGCGTACCAGCCCACCGGCCACCGCCGCGGCACAGCCCGACGAGGACCCGCCGGTAATATGATCGAGCCGCCACGGGTTTTTCGCAGGCGGAAACAGCCCCGACTTGTCCGGGCCAACCGTCGCCCATTCATAGGTCGCCAGCTTGCCGATGATGATGGCACCACCAGTACGCAGGCGGCGGACCAGCTCAGCATCCTGCGCCGCGACCGTCTTTGCGCGACCCGGAGTATTCGCAGTGGTCGGCACCCCGGCGACGTCGATGAGATCCTTGATACCGACGGGGATCCCGTGCAACGGCCCCCGATCCAGACCCGCTGCGAGGTCCTCGTCAGCGCGCGCGGCATCAGCTAGTGCCGCCTCTTCCAGCACAGCATAAAAGCTCAAATAGGTCTTGTCGCGAACCGCTATCCTGTCCAGCGTCGCCCGGGTCAGCGCCACAGAGGTCAGCCGCCCGTCACGCAGTCGCGCTGCAAGCTCGGCGATCGGCAAATCCAGGCAATCACTGCCGACCGGTGCGGGCGATAACGGCACGGGCCCGGAAAGCCCCTCATGCATCCAGGTCGCCAGTTGCGTCAGGCCATCCGCTTCCTTGGCCGACACCTTTAGCCCGTGACGCTCCAACGCAACCTCGATCCGGCTCTTGGGAGCGCTGTCCCGCATCATGACTCAGGCCTCGATCCGTGCGCCGGTTGACTGGTCAAAGATATGGCAGGCTGAAGCCGGAATGGCGATCCGCGCCAACTCACCGATCTCGGCACGATAGTCCTTGCCGACCTTGATCGAAACCAGTTCTCCGGCCACCCGCATCGAGAGCATGGTCGCCTCTCCGAGCAATTCCACCGTATAGATCGGCGCCTCGATCTGTCCATTGGCCTCGGCAAGAGTGGCGTCCTCGGCCCGGAACCCCAGTGTCACCGCTCCGCTGGCACGATGCGGCAACCCTTCGATACGGATGCCATCGCTGCTGAAAACACCGTTCTCGATTGAACCGCTGACCAGGTTCATCGCCGGCGAGCCAATGAAGCTCGCAACAAAGGTATTGGCCGGCCGGTCATAGATTTCCATCGGCGTGCCGACCTGCTGCACCACGCCCTTGTTCATCACCACAACACGGTCAGCCAGCGTCATGGCCTCGATCTGGTCGTGGGTCACGTAAACCGTGGTGCGCTTGAGCGTGTGGTGCAGGTTCTTGATCTGGGCGCGCGTCGAGACACGCAGCTTGGCATCGAGGTTGGAGAGCGGCTCATCCATCAGGAAGGCGTTGGGCTCGCGCACGATGGCACGGGCGAGCGCCACGCGCTGCCGCTGCCCGCCGGACAGCGCCGCCGGGCGACGCTCGAGGAAGTCGTCCAGTTCCACCATTTTGGACGCGGCCATGACGCGTTCATGGTGTTGCTCCTTGGGCACCTTGCGCACCTTCAGGGGGAAGCGGATGTTCTCGTAGACCGTCATGTTCGGATAGAGCCCATAGCTCTGGAACACCATCGAAATATCGCGATCTTTGGGCTCGAGCTTGTTGACCATGCGGTCGCCGATCCAGATTTCACCCTCGGTGATATCCTCCAGCCCCGCGATCATCCGCATCGTCGTGGTCTTGCCACAGCCCGAAGGCCCCAGCAAAACCAGGAATTCCTGGTCAGCAATATCGAGGTTGAAATTGTCGACGCCGATAAATTTGTTCCAGCGCTTGGAAACGTTCTTGAGACGGATCTGGGCCATTTTGGATCAGCCTTTCACAGCGCCGGCGGTCAGGCCGCTGACGATCTGGCGTTGGAAGAAGAGGACGAGAATAAACAGCGGTACGGTGGCCGACACCACAGCAGCAACGGCGAACATTACATTGCCGGTTTCCTGGATCGAGCCCAGGAAGCTCGAAATCTTGGGTACCATGGTCTGGTTGTCGGCGCTCAGCAGCATGGCCGTCACCGCAAAGTCGTTATAGCCGAGTAGGAAGCTGAACAGCCCGGTTGTCACCACGCCCGGCCACATCACCGGCATGATGACCAGCCGGAACGCCTGGAAACGGGTGCAGCCATCCACCATTGCGCTCTCATCCAGATCCTTGGGGATCGAGAGAAAGAAGGAGTGCAGCATCCACAATGTGAACGGCTGATTGATAGCCACCAACACGATGATCGAGGTGGGCAGTACGCCCCAGATATTGAGCTGGAAAAAGGGCAGCAGATAGCCCGAGACTAGCGTGATATGCGGCATGGCCCGAAAGACCAGTGCCGCGATCAGGATCCAGAACGCATAATTCTTGCCCGAGCGGGCCAGCGCATAGCCACCCAACGTGCCAAGGGTCAGCGAAATCGAGGTCACGCAGATGGTAACAATGATCGTGTTGAACGCCGCCTTCCAGAAATCACGGGTAATCCAGGCGCCGTAATAGCCGTCCCCCGTGAACGCCGCGCCGGTCTCACGGATCGTGGCCGTCCCGAAAATGGCGTTCCACCAGCTCTCGCGGGAGAAGAAATCGGCCTCCACCTTGAAGGAGCCCCAGACCGTCCACAGAAATGGCACGGCGGCCAATACGAGCCAGAGGACGATGAAGCCGTAGATGAAGGCATTGAGCAGAGTCGGGCGCTTGTGGGCCATTGCTTCGGACATGATCACACCGCCTTGTGTTTGAATTCGCGCCAGGTGCGCAGCAGCACCGGCGAGAGGAGGATGACAACACCCAGAATGGTCAGAACCGAAGTCGC
Organism: Devosia marina; assembly: GCF_009758415.1. Lineage (GTDB taxonomy): Bacteria > Pseudomonadota > Alphaproteobacteria > Rhizobiales > Devosiaceae > Devosia > Devosia marina. The sequence continues at coordinate 190,785 of NZ_WQRF01000003.1, forward strand.
GCCGGCTGAACCAAATTGCTGCGAATCCCCGGTCAGATCGTTGTAGATCAGCCAGCTCAATGAGGTCGCATTGGCCTCCGCTGAAAAGCCGACAATGGGCTCGAAGACACGGAAATTGTCCATCAGCTGCACCAGCGCCACGAAGGTCGCTAGCGGGGCCAGATGCGGGATGATGACATAGCGAATGCGCTCCCAGCGCGAGGCACCGTCGATCATCGCCGATTCCAGCGTATCACCGGGAACCGTCTGCAGACCTGCATAGAAGACCACGAAAGAAAACGGCGCATTGGTCCAGACGCCATAGGTCAGCAAAGCCCCCCAGGTCAGCGCGGGAGACGCGCGCAGCGACAAGGTCGGATCATTGAAGATGTGCTGGATGGTGGCGCCCAGAATGCCATTGGGACTAAGCATCCAATACAGGATCAGCGAGCCAATCAGCGGCGTGATGATCATGGGCAGCAGCGAGAAGAAGATGATCGGGCCTTTGGTCACCTTGGGCAAGGCATTGACCGCCAGCGCAATGGTAAAACCCAGTGCCATGGCCAGCGGCGTCACTACGAAACAGTAGACCAGAGTGAAGATCAGCGCCTTGTAGAATGGCAGATTGAGGATCTGCGCCCATTTCTCGCCAATGCTGCGCTCACTGGACAGAATGACACCCAGCTCGCTCGTGGCCAGATGCGCGCGATTGACATAAGTGCCCAGGCCGTTGAACCGCCCCAGCGGCTGCTCTTCACGCAGTGCCGCAGTCGCCGCGGTGTCCACCCGCAGTTCGGTAGAACAGCCACCAAAGGGCTGGCAATTCTCGACTTCCACCAGGATCTGCTCATGACTCACATGGAGCGACTGCACCACAACCGACACGATCGGCAGTGCGATGAACAGCACCATGGCAATCAGCGATGGCAGGATGAAAGCAAAGAATGTCTTGTTCGGCATTGCCTGCCTCCTCAATGCGCTTCGCCTGACGGCAAAGAGAATGGAACGGCCCCGCACGCGGCGCAAAGGCAAATTCCGGTTATGCGGATCTCATCGCTTGGCGGGCAACATTGATCCGATCACCTCCCCCCGCTTACGGGAGGAGGCGCAGCTTGTCCGAGGGAGGACCTACTGGAGGAAACCGGCCTCACGGGCGGCTGTGTCATAGGCGGCCTTGACGTCGGCAAGGGCCTGTTCGGCATCTTCCGAACCCGCCACGAACTCGGCCAGTTCAGTGGAGAGCGCTGTGTGCAGCAGGCCCATATAGGGCTGCATCGGATAGGCGCGGGCGCCCCCATTGGCATTGGCAATGACGCCGACCGCCGCAGGACCAGGCTCATAGCCGGCGATCAGCCAGGTTGCCGCATTCTTGTTGGCCGCCATCATCTCCGGGCTAATGCCGTGCACCATGGCGCGGAAGGACGCTTCGGCATCTTCATCGGAGATATTCTTGGCGATGGTAAAGCCATCCCACCACAGAGCTGCTGCCGGAATGGAACCACCACCGATGGTCGGAGCGGCTGTCAGGACGGTGTTCTCTACCACTCCTTCGACCGCACCTTCATCATCGAGAATGGCACCGCCCAGCGACCCCCATTCATTCATGATGGCGACATTGCCCGCTTCGTATTCCTTCTGGATCTCGGTGGCGTCGAAAGTGAGATAGTCCGGATCCATGAACGCCGTCATGTCGCGCATGACACGCAACACTTCCAGGCCATTCTCATTGTCGATGGTCAACTCGGCACTGCCCGGCGCAAAGAATTCAGCGCCCGTCCCAAGATAGGAATTGACGAACTCGGCGGCCAGGTCCCAGCCCGGCTTGACGGAAGCCGCAAGCGGATAGTCCATCAGACCGGCTTCCTTGATGGCGGCGGCAGCAGCCAGCACATCGTCATAGCTGGTTGGGGGCTCGACGCCGGCTTGCTCGAGAATATCCTTGCGATAGAACATGTGCTGGCCATTGCCCATGAAGGCGATGGCCATGATCTTGCCGTCGATCCTGACGAGCTGGCTTGGCAGCAAGTCCTGGCCGTATTCTGCCACCAGATCGTCAAGCGGACGGATCAGATCTTCATTGAGCAGCGGCACGATGGAGTTGTTGGCAACAACAGCCACCGAGTATTCAGCAGGATTGATCGTCAGTGCCGGCACCTGAATTTCCTTGTGCTCGGCAGTCGCATTGGCCGTCACAGTCACCGCATCGGTCGCGCATTCCTGCGCGGTCGCATTGATGATCCGCAACGCTTCAAAATCATTGCTCAGAATGCGTACCGACCCGGTCTCCACGCCACAATCGGCAAAGGCGCTGCCCGTTCCAAGGGCCAAGGCAGCCGCCGAGACGGCAAGCATAAGAATGGGCTTCATTTTAGTTCTCCTGTCTTTGGGCACTTCCGTACCCACCCTCTTGGCAGCACCGCTGGCGGCACCAAGCTCAATTTGACGTTCCAACCCTCTGCATACGTATGCATCATGCATTTTGCATTCGTATGCAATATGGAACTAAGCACATCATTTCGACTGACGCAACGGTTCTGTGACACATGATATCCAAGAGTTCGTGACCGGAAGACCGGCCAGGCGCCGACACGATGAACAGCAGAGCGGAATTCACGTTTGGGCAGCTCGACCTGAAAGACCAGATCGCGACCGCATTTCATGGCAGCGTCGAAGCGATCCTATGCATCAGATTTCTTGTTGCCGGCGCCCCGGCCAGCTGCCTCCGGCCACCGTCTCGCGGATGGCATCGACCAATGCGGGACTTAACCCTGTATTGCAGCTGTCATCCTGTACGCCAAACAGAACGCGCCGTTCTAATTCTATCCCGCGGCCGTCGGTTTGCACAAAGCCGATCGACACCAGGACCGCCATGCCCCTCCACCTTCTCCTGGTTCTGTGTGCGCAGGCGATCCTGTTTCTGCTTTGGATTATTTTGGCCTTTCGCTGGCTCTTTGACCTCAGGGCCGACGCCGTTGCGCGCAGCGGCCAAACTGTGCCCGGACCTTCGGCGACATTGCAGGCCTTCCGGCATGGCTTTACCGCACCGCGTTATGCCTCCCAGCGATGGCGGCTGGGGCTTCTGACCCTGCCCTTGCTCGCCCTTAGCCTGCTTGTCCCATTCATCATCTGAATTGTTGGAGACATGCCGTGTTCAAGGCTTTCACCCGACTGGCCACCGCGACTGCGATAGTGCTTGTGCCATTCTTTCCGGTCGCCCTCTTGGCTGATGAATGTCCCGCAGAACGCGCCCTCTACAGTCCTGACACCGAAGATGGCCGGTTGGAGCTCGGTTTTGCCCGCGCGCAGAACTATGCTTCCATCGCCTCCAACCTCTACCTCTATCTGACCACCACGCAACGCACCTACTGGTTCACCTTCTCGGTTTCGAACGGCTATAGCGGCATCACCCTGCTGCCGGTGACCGACCCAACACGTGCCGACGCCAAACCGGACGGCCCTCAGGAACTGATCGATCTTTCAAGCAACGACGAAGCCATGCACGACGTCCTGCGTGCCTTGCGCTTCTATGCGCTGGACGAAGACTTCACCTTCTGTTTCGAGCCCCCCATGTCCGGCGAACCTGCACCGGCCTATGTCATGGTGCCCGAAATTGGCCTGGCGCTGTGGTATGGCGCGGGCGACCTGACGGACGATCCCGCCGCGGATCGGGACCCGGTGCCGCGTGGCGTTTTTCAGCCCGAGGTCTGCCTTGACACCCTTCCGCCACCGGCCTGGCCATGAACCCGGCCCTGGCGCACGCCAACACCCGAAGTCCACGCCCTGCCAGCCGCCATCCCGTGGCCGCTCCCCTGCTTCTTATGCTGGCGATGTCGGCTCCGATTGCGTCCGCCGAACAATGGTGGCCCTACCCGAACTCAAGCGGTCGCGGTCACTTCGATCAGTATCAACGCACGCTCATATGCCACGTCCTGCTGCGGGATCATCGCGCCAATGCTCTCAAGGATGAGCGGCACAACCTCATCGAAAAGGGCATCAACTGCACCCTCAACTTCGCGGCCTTCCAGCTCGACAGCGGAAACGTCGTCGACCAGGCTGGGACCATCCTCGCGACCGCCGATCTGCCCGCCGGAATTGAGTTTGCTGAGGCGCACTGGCAGGAGGCGCGTTCTGCAAACGGGGTCACGCCCCAAGATCTGGAGGATGCCCTATGCGACTGCCTTTCCCGCTTCGGGCATGACTGGAATTAGCCCGACCGCCCTTCTGCGACGGTTCTCCTGCCCTCACTGTCCACCCTTGATCAAGGCGCGGCGCAGCCATCCCGACAGCGTATCCATGGCCATGACCATGAGCACGATCAGCACGATGTAATAGGTGACCTCTTCCCAGTCCTTCTGTGTACTGATCGCCTGGGTCAGCAACAGGCCGATACCGCCGCCGACAATCGCACCGATCACGGTAGCCGAGCGCGTATTGGATTCGAAATAATACAGAAGCTGGCTGATCAGCACCGGGACGATCTGCGGCATTACCCCGAAACGGTGCCGCTGCAAGGCATTGGCGCCGGTCGAACGAACACCTTCGATCTGTTTGTCATCGACATTTTCCAGCGCCTCGGAGAACAGCTTGCCGAAACTGCCCGTATCGGTGAGCAGAATCGCCAATGCGCCGGTCATCGGCCCCGGTCCAAAGGCGCGAGACAGGATGATTGTCCAGATCAGCCCGTCAACGCCGCGCAGAAAATCGAAAATGCGACGCATGGCAAAGCGCAGTGGGCGTGCAGGGGTGAAGTTCGATGCCGCCAGAAACGCGATGGGCAGGGCGATCATGCCCGCGCCGAACGTACCCAGAAACGCCATCAGCACGGTCTCGCATAGCGCCCAGAACACATCGCCATGGCGCCACATGGTATTGGTCCAGAAGCCCTCCACCATGGCGACCGCATTGGGTTTGCCGGGCACGATTTCCTCGGGCGACACCGCCAGCGAGGCCAGTTCACCGAAACTGCGGCCATGAAATGGACTGTCCAGCGTGAAGAAGAACAACTCCCACCCGCCTTCATAGCGGAAGACCTCGGATTTGGAGCGTGTCACCTGCACACGGCCTGCCGGCAGTGTCAGCGATACGCGTGTCGCCGAGGCGCTGATCCATTCGGGAACTTCGTCAGTCGGCAATTTCATCTCGATATCGCCGCCAGCGGAAATCAACTCGATCGTGCCGAAGTCGGGGAGATCGACAATGACCATATCGCCGCGGAACCGCACCACGGAGCCGGCATCGAGGCGCACATCGGCATCTTCACCATTGAGAGACACCCAGTCGGGCGCCACGCCCGGTGCATAGGTCCCCTTGGTTTCACCCTCAATGGCCACGGTGAAATCACCGGACCGGTTATTTCGGGTGACATGCGTTTTGAAACTATAGGTATCGGAAAGCAGGATCCGCGCATTGTCCGGTCGCGCCCGCTCGGCGATCCCGGCAATATCGAAGCTGAAAAAGATATAGACGAAGTAGGCCAGCACCAGCGCCGGCAGGCCGATACTGATCAGGCGCTTGCGCCGGAACAGTGTCGATGCCTCGCTGCGCAGGTCCAATCCAGTTGCCGAGAGCGCCATGGTCATACCCCTCGCACCAGCCGATTGCGGTAATGGCTTGAAATCTGATCCACGATCACGATCGTGGTGAGCAGCAGAATGAAGATGGCAGCCACTTCGTCATAGCGCCCCTTGCCCCAACTCATGGCATTGCGCAGGTCATAGCCAATGCCCCCCGAGCCAACGAAGCCGAGAATGGCAGAGGCGCGGATATTGATTTCAAACCGCATCAGGCCGTAGCTGAGATAGTTCGGCGCCACCTGCGGCAGCACCGCAAACCACATGCGCTGCGTCCAGGTCGACCCCACCGAGGCCAGCCCTTCGACCGGCCGCAGATCGGCGTTTTCATTGACTTCCGAGAACAGCTTGCCCAGGGCGCCGGTGGTGTGAAAGGCGATCGCGATCATCGCCGCCACCGGCCCACCGCCCAGCACGAAGATCAGCACCAGGGCGATCACCACTTCGGGCACGGCGCGCATGATGTCCATGATGCGGCGGAACAGTGGGATCAACGCAGGCCAGCGCGCCAACCCACGGGTCGCCAGCATCGAGATCACGCTGGCCAGGATCGCCCCGACCAGGGTCGAGGCGGCAGCAATGTTGATAGTTTCCAGCAGCGAGGGGAAGTAACGCACAAAATGGCCGGGCAGATTGGCCGCCTTTTCGACGGCCTCGGCAACCAGCTCGCTCGGAAAGTCGAAAACCTTCGGCAGTCCGTCCCAGAAGCCACCTGCATTGCGATCGTCCGCCAGCATAAAGCCGGACACAAAGAGCAGTGCGAACAGCGCCAACAAAAGACCCGAATAGAGCCTGCGGCGCTGTAGATCCCGCAAATAGGACGCACGAAGGTCGGGGGGCTGAGGGGCGGTTCGACCGCTGATGGCGACATCCGACATGGTCACGAGGCTCCCGGTGATACAAAAAGGGTCGGGCGCACTCGGCGTCCGACCCTCGGGCCTGGCTCAGCCAGACTTAGTTTTCCTGGCTCTGACGCAGATCGATCATGGTCTGGTAGGCGTCATGAGTGATCGGAGCAAAGCCCGCGGTCTCACCGGCAGCCATGTTGTAGGCGCACTGCTCGTCCTTGGCATGCAGGCCCGAAAGGAACTCGACCACTTGGGCCTTGACGTCTTCCGGCAGCGCGCGGCGCAGCACGATCGGGCCTTCCGGGATCGGCTTGGACTTCCAGATTTCGACCAGGTCGTTCATGTCGACCAGGCCCGAATCCACAGCCTTGCGCAGAGCACCCGAATTGTAGCCATCGGCCCAGTCGCCCTGGCCGTCGGCCCAGGTCACGCCGGCATCGACATCGCCATTGGCGACGGCAACAATGGTCTGCTCATGGCCACCGGTGAAGCGCACTTCACCGAAATAGTCGCCACTTTCCATCGAAGCGCCGGTTTCCTGCGGGATTTCCACCGAAGGGATCAGGTAGCCCGAAGTCGAGTTCGGATCACCAAAGCCAAAGGTCTTGCCTTCCATATCGGCCAGCGAGGTGATGCCGCTATCGGCCCGGGCGATACCGATCGAATGATAGGCGAACGAGCCGTCGAGATTGGTCTTGACCAGCACGACGTCCACGGCTTCGGGATCGGTCAGGTAGGTCTTGGCGTAGGCGGAAGCACCAAGCCAGGCCATGTCGATGGTGCCGCCCAGCAGGCCCTGGATCACGCCGTCATAGTCCGCCGGGGTGAAGATCTTGGTTTCAACGCCGAGCAGATCTTCTACATAGGCGCGCACGCATTCATTCGAGGTGAGGCGGTCCTGAGCGTTTTCACCGCCAAGGATACCGATGCGGAATTCGGTGATCTCCTGGGCCATGGTCGGCGCGACCAACGTCGAGGTCAGCAGCAGCGCTGCAGCAAACTTGTTCATTTCAGTCTCCCGTGGGGTGGTGGTCCGCCCCGGCTTGATGCCGGGGATTTCTGTGGTCAGTCGACGAGTTCTGGCCTGCGGGTCGCAGCGCCCCGTGGACGGCTCAGCGTCTCGATGCTGGTGGATGTGGCTTCCTCGGAAAAATCCGCGTCGGCGCCGTAAATCTCGCGGGCAACGGCTGTGGTCAGCTCCTCGGCACGGCCGTCAAAGACGATTTTCCCCGCGCGCATGCCAATGACCCGGTCGCAATAGCGCCGCGCCGTATCGAGCGTGTGCAGATTGCAGATGACCAGCCGCCCATCCTCATCATGGATGCGGCGCAGCGTGTCCATCACCACTTGCGCGTTCATCGGATCAAGCGAGGCGATCGGCTCGTCGGCAAGGATGATACGCGGATCCTGCATCAAGGCCCGGGCAATCCCGACGCGCTGTTGCTGGCCACCGGACAGCGCCTCGGCGCGCTTGGGGCCGTGCTCTTCTATGCCGAGCCGCTCAAGAATCTCGATAGCCCGCAAGATGTCCTGGCGCGGAAAAAGGTTGAGCATGGACATCAGCGTATTGCGCTGGTTCAGCCGCCCCAGCATCACATTGGTGATGACATCGAGCCGCGGCACCAGGTTGAACTGCTGGAAAATCATTGCGCAGTCGCGCTGCCAGTTGCGCAGGGCCGGACCGTTCAGCTCTGACACAGCCTGACCCTGGCAGGCTATCGTGCCTTCCGAGACATCGGTCAGCCGATTGATCATGCGCAACAGGGTCGACTTGCCCGCCCCGGATCGGCCGATGATCCCCACCATCTGACCCTTGGCGATTTCCAGCGTCACGCCATCGACTGCGACCTTGTCGCCAAATCGTCGCGTCACGTTCGAAATCTTCAGCATGCCGGCGCCCCCATTGGTCTTCGCTCAATGACCTAGAGGGGCGCCGTAACAACGGCACGACAGTCAAACGACAGTTCGATGAACGCGTTATACCGCTGTTTATAAGAGCATATTTCGAGGAAACTGGCTCGCCGTGCCGATCTTGAGGTGACACGCGACGGTCTACTCCGACCTCTTTTTGCCTCAGAGGGAATGAGAGGCTATTTCAGCCTTCGTACTTTTCGAGGAAGGCCTCGATGCCCAGATTGCGGAAATCCGGCAGCGCCCGATGCAGCTGTTCGTGACCCCAGTCCCACCATTTGAGCGCATCAAGCCGGCTGGCGACATCGTCACTGAAGCGCTGGCGAATGGTCCGCGCCGGCACACCGACCGCAATGGCAAAGTCCGCAACATCCTTGGTCACCACGGCATTGGCACCGACAATCGCGCCATTGCCGATCTTCACGCCTGGCATGATCACCGCACCATGCCCGATCCATGTGTCGTGCCCGATATGGATGTCATTGCCCGACCGCCACTCAAAAAAGGCGGCATCGTCGCTTTCGCCTTCGAAATACTGGGCTGAACGATAGGTGAAATGGTGCAGCGAGGCGCGTTCCATGGGATGCATGGAAGCGTAAATACGCACATGCGCCGCAATATTGGAGAACTTGCCGATCGTGGAATAGGCGATCTGGGTGCCCCCGACACAGTAGGAGTAGTCACCCATTGTGGAATAGGCGACATGGCAATGTGCCCCGACTTCGGTATAGCGCCCTAATGTCGACTGGCTCACCCTGGCCGTCTCGTGGACGAAGGGTGTTTCGCTCAGCTTCTTCATTTTCGGGTCCTCAGGCCGGCTGCCGGAGCAGATCGCGCAACAGCCCAACGAAGCGCTCTCCTGCCTCGTCTAGCACCCCGGAATTATCGATCTGCACCGTGCTGGGCGGCAGTCTGAAACCGGCGCCCCGTGCCATGCGGCGGCGGATTTCCTCACTGTCCTCACGACCGCGACCCGCCAGGCGCCGGGCGATGATCTCCGGCGCCGCTGTCACTTCAACCACCAGGGCCGCCGGGTAGCGCGCCAGCACCCGAGGAAGGGCCGCTCGTGAGAGATTGGCGATCACCACGCGACCGGCGGTCAGATCGTCATCAAGCGTGATCGGCAGCCCATATTTCAGACCATGCGCTTCCCAGCTCAGGGCAAATTCGCCCCGCTGCTCGGCGGCGGCGAAGCCGTCCGGCGTCATGCTGTCGTGATCCTCACTGCCATCGTCGGACGCCCGGGTTACCACCCGGCGCACCACGGCGACCTGATCGGCCAGATGGTCGCGCGCAAAATTGATCAGACTGTCCTTGCCAACACCGCTGGCGCCGACAACGGCAACAAAGACCCCGTTCATAGCACCCGCCTACCCTGACGCCACACCGTGCGCACGATCGGCACCCCGTCATCGAGCCGAACCTGAACCAGGTCCGCCCGCTTGCCCAGCGCAATCTCGCCGCGATCTTCAAGGCCTGCGGCCTCGGCCGGACGTCTTGTTACCAGGCCGATCGCCTCGGGCACACTGATACCCTCAACCGTATCGACCAAACAAAACGCCGATTGCAGCATGGAAAATGGAATGTAGTCGGATGAGACAATATCCAACAGACCAGCTGCAGCCAGCGCCCGCGCCGAAACATTGCCCGAATGCGAACCACCGCGCACCAGATTCGGCCCACCCATCAGAATGGCCAGCCCCGCATCCCGCGACGCGCGGGCCGCTTCCAGCGTGGTCGGGAATTCAGCAATGCGAATGCCCAACTCCAGCGCTGCGTCCACATGCGTTTCCGTCGCGTCGTCATGGCTGGCAAGCGCGATACCGCGCGCGTGGCTCAATTCGGCCAGTGCCTTGCGATGACGATCGGAAAATGTGATCGATTCCAGCGAGCGCCGCGCGATGAATTCGGCCAGCTCCGCATCGCTCATCTTGAGCTTGCCCTGATAATAGGCCTTGTAGGCCTCCGGATTGGCAAACTGGCGTTGCCCCGGCGCATGATCCATCAGCGAGGCAAGTCGCACCAGTGGATGATCCATGATTGCCTCGAAAGCCTCAAGGCAATCCGGCGCCGAAACCTCGCAACGCAGATGGATGAAATGGTCTGCCCGAAGCCGCTGGGCCCGGACACCTGCCGTCACAGCATCGGCCAGAACCTGCAGTTCCGCAGCGCCCATATCGGCGTGTTCATCTGTACCCACCCGGATGGCATCGAACACCGTGGTGATGCCCGAAGCCGCGATCTGCGCATCATGCGCTTGCACCGCTGCCACCGGATGCCACCGCACTTTCGGGCGCGGTGCATAGTGGGTTTCCAGATGGTCTGTATGCAGCTCGACCAGCCCTGGAATGAGGAAATCGCCTTCCAGGTCGACACCGCGCGAACTGCCCGACCCGATAGCGGTGATGACCCCGCCTGCCATTTCGACACTCCCCTCCATCACCTGATCGGCCAGCACAATGCGGGCATTTGTCAGAATGGTCTGGTCAAGTCCGATGGCAGTCATGGGCGTCTCCTTGGTTCTTCCCCTACTCAGGCTCTGTGACAGGCAAACGACAACCGGCGATGACATTCGAATGTGTCGACGCCCTACTGTCGCAGGAAAACGCTACCGTCATTTCAATGTCACTTCGGCTCGCTAGAACCATCTCATTCGAATGAGTTGGTGATATGCGCAGTCAAGGGCATTCCTGGGAAGAGACCCGGGACAGGATCAGTGAAGAAATAACCTCCGGACGTCTGGCAGCGGACTCGAAACTGCCTTCGGAACCCGAGCTTTGCGTGCTCTATGGCGCCCGCCGCCATTCCTTGCGCAAGGCTCTCGCCGCCCTTGTCGCTGAAGGCAAGCTGCGGGTTGAACACGGCCGCGGCACCTTTGTCGAGCGCGCGCCTCTGCTCAACTACGTCATCGGAACACGCACCCGATTCCGCGAAAATCTCATGGCGCAGGGGCTGACGGCCTCGGGTGAGACGCTGTCCGAAATGACAATTCTGGCCAGCGAGCGTGTTGCCAGGGCGCTCGGGATCGACAAGGACGCGCCGGTCTTTGCTCGCTCCTGGCGCGGCTTTGCCAACGACCTGCCGATCAGCATGGGCTGGGCCTATCACGACGCAGCGCGCTTCCCCGACCTGCAGGAACGTCGCCACCACACCCCCTTTATCACCGAGGTGTACCGCTCCTACGGCATCACCGATTACCACCGCCAGCGCACCACTGTCTTCACCCGTATGGCCACCGAGCACGAGGCCGGCATGCTCATGCTGCGGCCCGGCCAGTCCGTCCTTGTGGTGCAAAAGATCGACGCCGATCTCGACCGCAACCCCATCTGCTTCTCCGAAGCCGTCTGGGCCGGTGATCGCGTCCAGTTCACCTTCGAACCCGATCAACCCACCGTCATGACCACCGAGAACGCCTCCCATGTTTAACGAGACCCCAGCCGCCGGCCCCGGGCACGGCGAGATGCTCGACATCCTCGCCCGCGCCCGCCCCAATCGCCTCAAGCAACACGCTGAAACACTGTTGACCGCCCTGGGCGAGATCAATGTCATCGCCAATCGCACGGGCCTCGTCATGGTGCCCATGCGCGACACAGTCAAGAACGTCGATTTCCATCTCGGCGAAGTGCTGGTGAGCGAAGCCCACATCGCCGATGCAGCCGGACATGTCGGCTATGGCATGGTCACCGGCCGCGACCTCGAACGGGCCATGGCCATGGCGGTGATTGACCTTAGCGTCGCAGCGCGAGGTCAAGACGATATCACAGCCAACTTTCTCGAACAGGAACGGGCCCATCTCGCTGCCGTCGACGAAGAGCGCATGCGCCAGGTCGAAGCCACCCGCGTTGAAATGGAGACTTTCTGATGCTCACCGTCGCGCCTCCCGACACCGTCGAACTGCGCTCGAACGCCACCTTCGAAGCGCTGATGTGGGCCCTGTCGCGCCCCGGCGATATCCGCACTCTGCCCGAAGCAGGCTTTGACGCCATTTCCGAAACCCTGGTCGATCTCGAATGCAGCGCCTATGCCGATACGCCTGCCATGCGCGAGCGCATCCTTGCAACCGGCGCAAACCTGTCCGATAGGATCGGCGCCGCCGACTACGTGTTTATCACTGCGCTTGAGCACGCCGGTCAGCAACTGGCCGAGATCAAATGCGGCACCGCGCTCTATCCCGACGACGGCGCGACATTGATCGCCGCTGCCGCACATCTGGGCAATCGCGTGCGGCTGACCGGGCCGGGCATCCAGGAAACAACTGAAATAACCCTGGCTGTGTCGCCCGAATTCTGGGCCATGCGCGAGATGCTCTGCCTCTATCCCGAGGGCTTCGACATTTTCTTCGTCGATGGCGACAAGGTCGTCGGCATCCCGCGCTCAACCAAGGTGGAGGTGCTTTAGCATGGCCTATGTTGCAACCCGCGGAGGCGAAAAGGCCATCGAACAGGCAGAGCGGCTGTTCCGACAGGACCTTGGCACGATCGATGCACAGCGCGTCGAGACCATTCGCGCCACCATGCCCTATCTGATCGACCGGGTGATGGGCGAAGCTTCACTTTATGATGAAGAACTGGCCGCATTGGCGTTGGCGCAAACCGGCGGTGAACTCTCCGAAGCCGTGCTGGTGTTGCGTGCCTGGCGCACTACCCAGCCACGACTCGCCATTGCCCGACCGGTCAAGCAGGACGAAGTCCTGACTCAACGCCGCATCTCCGCCGCCTTCAAGGACATTCCGGGTGGCCAGATCCTCGGGCCGACGCTCGATTACTCCCACCGTGTGCTTGCGACCGACGTGCTCGAAGGCAAGCCTTTCGCGCCACCCGCCGTCGACAAGGCCGCGAGCTCGGCTCCGGCAAAACAGCCCTCGTTGGCCGATTGGCAGCGCCAGCAGGGGCTGGTCGCTCCGGCCAATCCGTCGGCGGTTTCGCCGGAAGACATTCCGGACCTGACGCGCGAGCCCTTGCTGTTCCCGGCCTCGCGCGCCCACCGTCTGCAAAGCCTGGCCCGTGCCGAAACCGGCGGCGTGCTGGCGCTCGGCTATGCGGCCATGCGCGGCTATGGCAATGCCCACCCCACGGTCAACGAATTGCGCCTGGGCGAGGCCAACGTGGTGGTCCGACATCCGCGCGGCACGGAGTTTTCGGCCGGCCGCGTGCGGGTCAGCCAGGCAGAAGTGACCTCCAAGGAAAAGGGCGGCTATCTCGAACTCGGCTTTGCCGCCACTTTCGGCTGGAACGAGGTCAAGGTGATTGCCGCCGCCACGCTCGATCTCAACTCCGATGACGCCCCCGTCGGCTCACCGGTGCATGAGGAATTCTACCTCTACCATACCGAAAGCGTGGAAGCCTCGGGCTTCTGCATTCACTTCAAACTTCCACACTACGTCACTTTCCAGTCGATACTGGACGCCATGCGAGACGCCAAAGTCAAACGAGCTGCAGCGGAGGCCGCCGGCGAAGTCTATCTCGGCGAACCCGAAGAGGAACCCGTCCTATGAGCCTTGCAAGTCTGACCAAAGACTGGGCCGCCACCAGCTACGGCTTTCTCGATGCCTCGGCCAAGCGCGAACTGCGCCGCAAGATGCTCAAGGCCATCGCCGTCCCTGGTTGCCAGATGCCCTATGCCAGCCGCGAAGTGCCGATGGCGCGGGGGTGGGGCACCGGCGGCCTGCAGGTGACACTGACCCTGGTCAATTCGGCCTCGGTCGTCAAAGTTATCGATCAGGGCGCAGATGACGGCGTCAATGCCGCCTCGATCCGCCGCTTCATTTCCCGCGTTTCCGGCGCGTCGGAAACCTGGGATACGCTGGACGCGACCATCGTGCAGTCCCGCCACCGCATCCCCGAAGAAATCATGCGCGAGGACCAGGTCCTGGTGCTCCAGGTGCCCAATCCTGAACCATTGCGCGGTGTGGAGCCCAACATCTCGATCGCACGGCAGATGCATGCCGATGCCGATTACGGCAAGCTCTGGCTCACGCTTTACGAGCAGATCGTGCGCAAGGGCCGCATCATGCAGGGCGCCTCCTATCCGGCAATGGTCAATGGCCGTCACGTGATGACCCCCTCGCCCATCCCGCGCTGGGATGTGCCCAAGCTAAATATGGCTCAGCACCTGACCTTTCTCTCCGCCGGCCGCGAAAAACGGCTCCATGCCGTGCCGCCCTATACGCGGGTTGAACCGCTGGTTTTCTCCGATCGGCCCTACCAGGTGGAGGATCATGCGGATCTGACCTGCCGGCGTTCGGGAGTCCGGGGCTTCTTCATGAACGAACTACCCCAGGATGGCGGCGGCTCGGTATTTGAAGTGTCCGACAGCAATCTGGGGATCAAGGCCATCGACAAGACTGAAGGTTCCGCAATTGAAATCGGCGAAACCTGGTACCGCAACGGGGAGTATTCAGCATGAGCCTCGACCTCGGACTTCCCGCGCTGGAGCGCGCGGCCCCCCGCCTCATGCGGACTGAACCGCTCCTGAACATGCGCGACATTTCCAAGTCCTATGGCAATGTGCGCGCCCTACGCCATGTCGATGCGGCCGTCTATCCCGGCGAAGTCATGGGCATTGTCGGTGAAAGCGGCTCGGGAAAGTCGACCCTGCTGCGCATGATGAATCTTGAGGACACCCCCGACAGCGGCGACTACACGCTGCGGCTGCCCGGCCGCGAAAACGAAAACCTGTTCGATCTCACCCGCTATGAGCGCCGCATGCTTTGCGCTCGCAATATCGGCATTGTCTATCAGAACCCGCATCTTGGCCTGCTGATGAAGCACTCCTCCAGCGGCAATGTCGCCGAGCGCCTGCTCATCGCCGGCGAGCGCAGCTTCGAAGTCCTGCGCGACAAGGCGCGAGAAGCGCTCGACGCGTCCGAATTCCCGCTCGACCGCATGGACGCCCGGCCCATCGAGCTGTCCGGCGGCATGCAGCAACGCGTGCAACTGGCCAAGGCCATCGCTCTTGAACCGGCCCTTCTCCTGCTCGATGAGCCGACCACCGGCCTTGATGTTTCCGTCCAGGCGCTGGTGCTCGATACGCTCAAGCGCCTGCAGCGCGATCGCAGGATCACCATGGTGCTGGTCAGCCACGATCTGGGCGTCATCCGCACCATGGCCGACCGGGTCATGGTCATGCGCCATGGCGAAGTGGTGGAACAGGGCCTTGCCGACCAGGTCTTCCAGGACCCTCAACACCCCTATACCCAGCAACTCGTCCACGCCAAGCTCTGAGGTGACCCCATGACAACCACGCCCCTCTTGCGCGTTCAGGGTCTCACCAAGACCTTCCGCATGTATCACCTGGACAGCATGCTGCATGCCTTCGAGGACATCAGCTTCGATCTCTACCAGGGCGAGTTTCTGCTGCTGCGCGGCCATAATGGCGCCGGCAAGTCGACGCTGCTGCGCACCATCTGGCGCAGCTATCTGCCCGTTGCCGGTCAGGTGCTCTATGCCTCGAGCCATGGCGAAATCGACCTCGCCAACGCTGCAGATGTCGATATTGCCCTGCTCCGGCGCGAGGAAATCGGCTTCGTCACCCAGTTCCTCAATGCCCGGCCCCGCGTTGCCGCCCAGGATATCGTCGCCGAACCGCTGCGTCTGGCCGGTGCCACCCAGGCCGAAGCGCTCGATCAGGCCCGCCACTGGCTCGATCAGTTCGGCGTCCGTCCCGAACTCTGGCGCGCTTACCCCAGCACTTTCTCGGGCGGCGAACAGCAAAAGGTCAATCTGGCGCGCGCCCTGATCCTGCCGCAGAAGCTCCTGCTGCTCGACGAGCCTACCGCCTCGCTCGACGTCGGCGCCCGCGCTGCACTGGTCCGGCGCCTGGCCGATCTCAAGGCCCACGGTGTCGCCATCATTGGGGTGTTCCACCATCCCGGAGACGTGGCCGAACTGATTGACCGCGAAATCAACCTCAACACCAGGGTCATCGCCGACCAGAGCGCCGAGGAAGAGCATGTGGCTGTCTGACTTTCAAATCGTTCTGTCCAATCGCGTCATCGAGCGTGGCGCCCTTCGCATTGAGGACGGGCTGATTGCCGAGATCAACGAAACGCCGGTTGCCAATGCCGATATCGAAGGCGATGGTCTCATCTTGTTGCCCGGCATGATCGACATGCATGGTGACATGATCGAGCGCGAAATCGAGCCGCGCCCCGGCGTGCGCATGCCCATGGATATGGGGTTGCGCGACCTCGACATGAAACTGGCAACCGCCGGAATCACCACCGCCTATGCCTCGCTCTCTTTCGCGCCCGGCTCCACCTACGGCCATATGCGCAGTTATGATTTCACCAGCGCCTTGATCCGCGCTGTCGTCGCCGCACGCCCCAATCTGCTGATCGACCACCGCGTCCATGCCCGTTTCGAGGTCACCTTTCCGGCGGCACTCTCGGTGGTCAAGGAACTAGTGAGCGAAGGCGCGGTGGACCTGGTTTCGTTGTGCGACCACACACCCGGCCAGGGTCAGTATCGCGACCTCGATCTGCAGGCCGCCAATATCTCCAGGAACAAGGGCATTTCGCCACAAGCGGCCATGGAGCAGCTCCAGCAGCGTATTCGTGACCGCCAGGAAACCGCCGGCGACATGACCGAAACCCTGCGCGCCATCACCCAATATTGCGCCATGCATGGTGTGCCCGTCGCCAGCCACGACGACGACACGGTCGAAAAGGTCACGCTGATGGACCAGCTCGGGGCAAATATTTCTGAGTTTCCGGTGACCCTGGAAGCCGCCGAGGAAGCGCATCGCCGCGGCATGCTCAATGCCATGGGCGCACCCAATGCCCTGCGCGGACAATCCTATTCGGGCAATCTCTCGGCCCGTGATGCCCACGCGGCCGGCGTCCTTGATCTGCTCGCCGCCGACTATCATCCCTCGGCTATGCTGCCCGCAGTGCTGGTGCTGGCCCAAACCGATCCCGATGGCCTGTCTGGCGCCGCCCGCCTGACCTCCCTAAATCCGGCACGGGCCCTGGGCCTGGAGGATCGCGGCGAAATCCGCGTCGGCCTCCGCGCTGACCTGGCTATCGCCTCCCGCACCGGCGTGGGCCAGGTACATGCCACCTTCTCACGCGGCCGCATCGTGCATGCCGATGGCACCCTCGATGTCTCCGGGGTTGGCAGACGTCACGAGCATGTCATTCGAATGAGTTAACGCTGTCATCTAGCTGATCTAGGGTCTCTGCATAGCAACGCCACGAGGTGGGAAATGCTGGAACTGAGAAACGTCACCAAACGCTTCGGTGACACGATCGCGGTCAACAATGTCTCGACCAATTTCGAACCCGGACAGATGGTCGGTGTGATCGGGCGCTCCGGCGCCGGCAAATCCACCCTATTGCGATTGATCAATCGCCTCGCCACCGCTGATGAAGGCAAGATCACCTCGGGCGAGATTGACGTTCGCAGCCTCAGCGGCACCCAATTGCGCGCCTGGCGCGCCCGCTGCGCCATGATTTTCCAACAGTTCAACCTGGTCAACCGGCTTGATGTGCTGACCAATGTGCTGATCGGCCGGATCGGAAATGCCGGCACCGTGCCGGTTATGTTCAAACACTTCTCGGCAACAGACCGGGCAAACGCCGCAATGGCGCTCGACCGCCTCGACCTGCTTTCTCAGGCCCTGCAACGCGCAGACACACTTTCGGGCGGCCAGCAGCAGCGCGTGGCCATCGCCCGCGCCCTGATGCAGAAGCCCACCATCATTCTTGCCGACGAGCCGATCGCCTCGCTCGATCCGCGTAATGCACGACTGGTGATGGAAGCGCTGCGCACCATCAACCAGCAGGACAAGATTACCGTCATCACCAATCTGCACACGCTGGACGCCGCGCGCGCCTATTGCGATCGCATCATCGGCATGGCCCATGGCCATGTCGTGTTCGACGGCACGCCGGACATGCTGACCAGTTCGATGATCCAGCAGATCTATGGTGACGAGCACGAAACAGCCGTGGACGAGAGCCTGACCTCGACCATCGCTGCCACCGGCACGGCAGGCCAAGCCGGCAAACGACACCTTGAGGCGGCCCACTAGCCGCCCCACTTCCCCGAACTCGGAGCTACATCAATGCTTACCCTGACGCGCCGTGGCCTTGTGGCCGCGCTGGTTTCGCTCGCCCTGGTTTCCCCCGCCCTCAGCCAGGACTGGCGCGAGCAGTTCCCGGAACTGACCATCGGTATCTCTTCGAGCGAAAACGAAACCGACGCCATCGCCCGCAACCAGCCCTATGCCGACTATCTCAGCCGCGAACTGGGCGTGCCGGTCAATATTGTGCGCGGCACCGACTATGCAGCTGTGATCGAAGCCATGCGCTCGGGCCACGTGCAGATCGCCTCGGTTGGTCCGGCCGCCTACGCCCTGGCACGCAAGATCATGGGCGAAGACATTGCACCGGTCGCCGTGACCCTCGATGGCGACGGCAATCTGGGTTACTATTCGATCATCGCGGTCCGCGCCGACAGTCCCTATCAGTCATTGGAAGACATCAAGGGCAAGTCGTTTGCTTTCGCCGACCCCAATTCCACATCGGGCTATGCCGTCCCCTCCTACTATCTCACCACAGAGCTGAACACTTCAGCCAGTGACTACTTCAGCGAAGTCGCCTTCTCCGGTGGTCACGAGCAGAGCGTCATGGCCCTGGTCAACGGCACCTTCGATGCGGTTGCCACCCATTGGCGGAATGAAGAAGCTGGCAATATTCAGACCATGGTAAACAAGGGTCTGATCGAGGAAGGCTCGACCCGGATCATCTGGACCTCGCCCGTCATCCCCAACACCCCGGTGATGATGCTGACCACCCTTCCCCAGGAGCTGCAGGACGAATTCAAGACCGTCCTGATGGCCTTCCCGGAAAAGGATCCTGAAGGTTTCGCCGAATACACCCGCGGCACCTCCAGCGGCTATGTCGAAGCCACCCATGAAGACTATCTCGATGTTGTGGCAATTACCGAGTTCAACGCCGAACAGCGCCGCAAGAACGGCAACTGATCCCTTCCTGGCCGGTGCGCATCCCGCGTACCGGCTTTTTTTCGTGAGGCGCGCGTGTCCACACTCTCCCCAACCAATGGTCGGCTGACCTCGACGACGCGGGAAGAACGAATGCTGTCGTTTGACGAGCGCTATCGTCAGCAGCAGTTCACTCGTCGCAACTGGACCCTGCTCTATGGTGCACTGTTTCTGGCGGCGCTGATCGGGTCAGTAGCCGTCAGCGATTTCAGCATCCCGGGTCTCATCAAGGGCCTGCCGATGGCCTGGAATTACATCGCGGGCACTATGCCCAGATTGACCTTCGAGAATTTCTGGGCCGACATGACGGACTGGTACTGGGGCCTGCGCTTCTGGCTGCGCCTTTTGGTGGAGACCATCCTTATGGGCTTCGTCGGCACCGTCCTTGGCGGTGTCATCGCCCTCGCACTGAGTTTCCCGGCGTCGCGCAATCTGGTCGAGAATACCGGCATCTATTTTGCCGCGCGCCGCACGCTCGAATTCTTCCGCACCGTGCCCGAACTGGTGTTTGCGCTGATCTTTGTCTTTGCCTTTGGCCTCGGCCCGTTCGCCGGAGTGCTCGCCATCGCGGTACACACCGCAGGCGCGCTGGGCAAGCTTTTCGCCGAAGTGAACGAGAACGTCGACCCACGCCCCATCGAGGGTGTCCGTGCTTCCGGTGGCAACTGGCCCATGATCATGCGCCTGGGCGTCGTGCCCCAGGCCCTGCCCAACTATGCCAGCTATCTGCTCTTGCGCTTCGAGATCAATGTGCGCGGCGCCTCGGCATTGGGTCTCGTCGGTGCCGGCGGCATTGGCCAGGATCTCTACGTCGCTATCCGCCAGTTCGAATACACCGACATCTCGGCCATCATGCTGCTGTTGATCCTGACGACCTCGGTCATCGACATCAGTTGCGAAGCCATCCGCCATCGCCTGATCGGCCATACCCTGACACAGGTTGCCTGACCCATGAACGCTACGCTGACCGCCGACATCGCGCGCCTCAGGCGCACCAATCCCCAGATCTTTTCCGCCCCCCTGCATGAGCGCCTGCGCACATGGGGTCTGTGGTTGGGTTTTTTGGCTGTTCTCGCCTTCGGACTGTGGTGGATCGATGCCTCGCCCATGCGCATCGCCAATGGTCTCAACAAGCTCGGACTGCTGGTCACCCTGATGATCCCACCCTGGCCCGGCGATGGCCTATGGGACTACATCTATGCCATGTTCGAAACCCTCGCCATGGCGTTTCTGGGCACGTTGATCGCCTTTGTCGTGGCGCTGCCGCTTGGATTTCTCGGCGCCAAGAACATCGTCCCTAACTGGCTGTTCCATTTCGGGCTACGTCGCTTCTTCGACGCATTCAGAGGCATCGATGGTCTGGTCTGGGCGCTGATCTTCGTGTCCGCTGTTGGTCTTGGGCCATTTGCAGGGGTGCTGGCCATTGCCGTGGGCGACGTCATGGTCTTCGGCAAGCTTTTTGCCGAAGCCATCGAGAACGTCGACAACAAGCCGGTGGACGGCGTGCGGGCCTCCGGTGGCGACAACATCCATGTCGTCCGGCTCGGCGTCTTCCCCCAGGTCTTTCCGGTTATGATGAGCCACGTGCTCTATTTTTTCGAGTCCAATGTCCGCTCGGCCACCATTCTGGGCATTGTCGGGGCCGGCGGCATCGGCCTGCAACTGTCCGACCGCATCCGCATCAACAATTGGCAGGAAGCCGCCTTCATTATCCTGATGATCCTGGTGACCGTGGCGATAATCGACGCCATCTCCCGCCGCATCCGCGCCCGGCTGATCTAGCTCGAGCACCAGCGCATGGAGCAGCCCATCACCGAATCCTGTTCGACGTGCGCGCGAGCAGGATCACCGGCAGAATACCGATAGCCACGATGATAAGAGCGGCCAGCGCGGCATCTTCATAGGTGCCGCGCGCCGCTTCGCCATAGAGCAGTGTGGCCAGGCTTTCAAAATTCAACGGCCGCAGCAGCAGGGTGGCGGGCAGCTCCTTCATGCAATCAACGAAGACCAGCAGCCCTGCCGCCGTCAGCGCTGACCGCGACAAAGGCAGGTGAACGCGCAGCAGCGTGCCGCTGGATGACTGTCCCAGTGTGCGGGCGGCGTGGTCATAGGCGGGCGGAATGCGGCTCAACCCGGCCTCGATACCCCCAGCGGAAATCGCCATGAAACGCGCCGCATAAGCATAGACCAGCGCCGATCCTGACCCGAGCAGCAATAGCCCGCCCGGCAGACCGGTCCAGGCCGTCCACCATCCCCCCAGCGTCCGGTCGAGTGCCGCCACCGGCACCAGAATGCCGATTGCCAGCACGGTCCCGGGCACGGCATAGCCCAGCGCGGCAATACGCATCGCCGCGCTGGTCCAGGCAGAGGCATGCAGGCGGGCCGCATAGGCCAGCGCAAAGCCAATGGCGAGAATGGCCAATGTCGCAATCGCCGAGACACTGACCGTATTGAACGTCGCGCGCAGCAATGAGTCGGAGAGCCCTGCAAATTCCAGCCGCCGCACGGCAGCAACCACCAGGTAGATGGCCGGACCCACAAACCCGATCAGGATCGGTGCCACACCAAGACCGAAGGCAATCGCGGCGGCCGGCCCCTTGAGCGCAAAGCGCTGCATCTGCCGCGCATTCTGCGCCGTGGACGCGAACCGCCGATTGCGCCGCGCCCAGCGCTCCAGCATCAACACGGCCACAACCAGCACCAGCATGCCAATGGCAATCTGCGCGGCCCCGGCCAGATCCGTCCGCACGATCCAGGTTGTGTATACAGTGGCTGTCAAGGTGCGCACGCCAAGGAACTGCGCTGCGCCGACGTCGTTGAGCACTTCCATCAGAACCAACGAAACGCCGACCACAATGGCCGGGCGCGCCAATGGCAGAGCCACCCGCCAGAATATGGCTGAGCGCGGCACCCCGAGCGTCCGCGCAACTTCGGTCACGTTGGCCGCCTGGGTCAGGAACATGGCCCGCGCGGTCAGATAGACGTAAGGGTAAAGGACAAAGCCGAACACCAGGATGGCGCCCCACATCGCCCGCAGATCGGGCAGGCGGAACTGGCGTGGGCTGGAATAGCCAAGCATCCAGCGCAGCACGCCCTGAACCGGCCCCAACGGGTTCAGGATATCGAGATAGGCATAGGCCATAATGTAGGTCGGCACCGCCAAAGGCAGCAGCAGTGCCCATTCGAGGACGCCGCGCCCGCGGAAATCATAGGCGCTGACAATCCACGCCGCGCCGGTGCCCACCATGGTCGCTATCAGTCCAGAACCAGCCAGCAGCACCAGCGTGTTCCAGGTCGATTGCGGCAGGACGAACTGAAAGATATGGCCCCACAACCCTCCAGTATCGGCCACCGCCGTGGCCGCAATCGCCACGATAGGGACGAGCGCAAGAGCCGCCGCGACAAATGCCACGGCGGCCCAGGGGCTGATTGCAATGTCAGGACGGCCTCGTCGGCGTCCTTGGTTCATGTCGGCCATAAGACAGAGCGGCGTCCGTTCGGACGCCGCGCCACTGATTTAGTTGCTGAAGGTGTCGAAATTGACTTCATCGACCAGCTCGCTGGCCCGTGCGCGGTACGGCAGCACCTCGGTCAGCGAGAGGCTATCAGGTTCCAGTGTGCCAAATTCCGCGATGATCGGATGAACCTCGGCCGTGGTGGATACCGGGTATTCGAAATTGGCTTCGGCATAAAGCTTCTGTGCCGCGTCGGATACCAGATATTCGAGCAGTTGGACCGCTTCTTCGCGATTGGGAGCATGAGCCGCTACGGCCGCGCCACTGATATTGACCAGCGTGCCGCCACCTTCGAAGGTGGGCAGGATGACCTTGACCGCATCGGACCAGCCCTTTTGCTCGTCACCGCTCGAACCGCTGGCCATCAGTCCGTAATAATAGGAATTGGCTACGGAGATGTCGCAGACACCGGCCGCAATGTCGCGCGCGCCATCACGGTCCCCACCAGCGGCGGGACGCGCCTGATTGGCCTTGATGCCTTCGAGCCAGCTCCGCGTGGCGTTCTCGCCATACTTGGCCATATAGGCCGCGAACATTGCGGTATTGTAGGGGTGCTGCCCCGAGCGGATACACAGCTTGCCACGGAATTCTTCGTCGTCGAGCTGCTCGTAGGTGATGCTGTCGAGGTCGAGTTCCTTGGCCGCATAGACCACTCGGGCGCGCCCTGAGAGCGCAAACCAGTTGCCCTCGGCGTCCCGCAGCGAGACCGGAATGGCAGCCTCCAGCACGTCCGAATCCACCGGTTGCGTCACGCCGGCCTCGACCAGATCGATCAGGGCACCGAAATCGACAGCCATCAACAGGTCGGCAGGGGAGCTTTCGCCTTCCGACTGCACACGCTCGATCAGGCCGCTTTCGAGAAACACCGTGTTGACTGCAATACCGGTTTCCGCAGTAAAGGCGTCGAGAATCGGCTGGATCAGGCCCGGCTCACGTGTGGTGTAGATATTGACTTCCTGGGCCAGCGCAGGAACGGCCACACCCATCGCCAGCACGCTGGCAACACCAAAACTCTTGAAAAGCTTGCGCATAATCGAACTCCCATTGCGACGTCGATGAGGTGCCCGGAACGGTCCGCCACACCTTCTTCGACGCCGCAAAAGCCATATTGGATAATAGAAGTCAAGTTATTCCAGGCCACCTTAGAATGGGTCTAAACTATTGATTGTGCCCAATAATCAGACCGCTTCGCTTTCCGATGGAAATATCAAGACCTCATGCGCATTTACGGCGATTTTCACCGCATCGCCCTGCCGAACGTCGTGCCGCGCCGTGCCCCGCATGACAAGCGGTTCACTCATACCCTCGACGGCCAGCAGAAGTTCCTCGATCTCGCCCAGAATCGACCTGTCGAGAACCTGTGCTGGCAGGCCAGTTTCGCTCAATGTGATCGACTGCGGCCGCAGCAACACCTTTGGCACCCCCTTTAGGGCAGGCGCCGGAAAGCGCCCCAATGGTGTCTCCAGCACATTGGCTATCAATTGGGCAGGGATGACATTCATGCTGGAAAAGAACGCGGCCGCATAGGCGGTCCAGGGCGCGTCATAGATGCGTTCCCCGCTTCCCATTTCGACCAGGCGCCCCTTCTGCATCAGCGCCACCATGTCCCCAATGGCCAAGGCCTCTTCCGGATCATGGGTCACGACCACTGCCGTCATGCCCAATTCGCGCACGATGGAAAGGGTCTCGTGCCGCACCCGATCACGCAGCCCGCGGTCCAGATTGGAGAACGGCTCATCCATCAGCAGCAGGCGCGGCTGCGGCGCCAGAGCCCGCGCCAGAGCCACTCGTTGCTGCTCGCCTCCGGAGAGCATGTGCGGATAACGGTCCGCCAGGGCTTCGATACCGATGCTACCAAGGATAGAATCGATGCGCGCGCGGCGCTCTGCGCGCGGTAGCCGGCCGAGTCCGAAACCGATATTGTCGCGCACGCTCAAATGCGGAAACAGAGCATAATCCTGGAACATGAAGCCAACTCGGCGATGCTCCGGCTCGACAAACACGCCCGGCCCCGAGACCGGCGTGCCGTCGATCATAATGCTACCGGCATCAAGCGTTTCAATGCCGGCAATGGTCCTCAGAAGCGTAGACTTTCCGCAACCCGAATGCCCGACCAGGCACAACACCTGTCCGGCCCCGATTTCGAGCGAAACATCCTCAAGCGCCGCGACGCGGCCGAAATGCCGCGTGACGCCGTTGAGGACTAGCATGGACTTTGCCTTGTTCATGCCTGCTAGTGGCGTTCGGCCCGCTCGATTGTCAAGTGACGCAGACCAAGCTGACCAATCAAACGCCTAGAAAGCCGGGTTGTAGTTGAAGTAGAGGGGATTGGAGAGGGCAACCATGTTCTGGCTCAGTGCCATGGAGTTGGGCACCGCCGGATAGGGGGCCTGCGGCCCCTCGATCTCGACGCGATAATAATTGCGTTCGCCTGTACCGGGCGTATCGACGAAGCGAACACTGCGCGTCTCAGGGTCGGTAATCAGCGTCGCAAATTCGTCCCGATTGCGGACCACCCGCACGCGATAGCTCGCCTTATCGATGCCACCGCCGGCTAGGCGCACCTCGAAGGTCACCGGCGCGCCAGTCGGTTTGACATTGTCGCCCATCATCATGTCCATCACCCCGTCCCCATCGTGATCGGCGACCAGTTCGACACGCGGATTGAACGGATTGGCGCTGACAGAAGCGCGTCCCGCCGCCATGGCTTCCAGCACGGCCTGTTTGGTGCGCTCCCGCGCATGGACCCAGGTCGTCGGTGTACCGACATAGTTGGCTGTCGCCTCGATGGAGTGGGGCGTGGTCAATTCGGGCGCATCGGGCACGCCGTGATGGGCGTCACTGCCGCCCCGTCCCCCCAGCATGCGCCCCGATTTGAGCATATCATCCCAGATGCGAACGCCGGGGACATTCTTGGGCCAAACGCTGCCGTTCCAGATCTCCACCGAATCCGCAAGGTCGAACGAAAAGCCGTAATGGTTCTTGGTGCTGGGGTGATTGGCCGAAAAATGCACGCCCAGTTCCCGCTTGACCGCCAGCAGGTTCCAGTCGCGATCATCACGATGGTCGAACACCCGCTGGTGGTCATAAGGACCAGTCGAGAGGATATTGATGTGACCGCGATTGGCCGTCAGCTCGGCCCCGTGGAACAGCAGCAGCGTATCCGAATGAAACTCGGGATCGGCCCAGGTATGGCTGGCCACCGCGCCCATGACATGAACGTCGTGGTCGGTGATGGCCAGATAGTCAAAACCCTGGTTCTCGGCAAAGCCGATGATCTTTCCGATCGGGTTATTGGATGAATCGGTGCTGTGCCGGGAATGCAGATGCCAGTCACCCTTGAGCCAGACCCCTTCTCGGGCCTCAAGCGGCGGCAGCGAAGCGGGGATGGCCGGGATCACGCGCCGGTCCCTGTCTGCAACTTGAGGGTCACAATCTGGAACGGTGCCAGTGCCAACTGCACTTTGCCATCTTCGATCGTCAGGGGCTGTGGATCGCGTTCGAGCAGATTGACGATCTCAGCCTGCCTTGTGCCGTCGGGCAGGCGCACGCTCACAGTGCTGCTGTGTCCGTGCGTTTCCCAGATGCGCGCAATCAGGCCCGTGCCGTCTTCGCTGCGCTTGAGCGCCTCGAGCGTCGCGCCCTGCCCGTCCAGTTCCATCAGTGGCCCGGTGGCGGCCTCACTTCCCTGCCCCGCCATCAGCCTCAGAGGCAGATTATAGGCCTCGGCGCGGCCGGGCACATCACTGGCCAGCAGGCCATGATGCACAATGGCCGCATAGCGGAAATGATGTTCGCCCTGATCGGCCTCGGGCCAGGGATAGACCGGTGACTTCAGCAGCGTCAGCCGCACCGTGCTGCCACGCACGTCATAGCCATATTTGCAGTCATTGACGAACGCGACGCCGAAATCGGGTTCGGAAACATCGACCCAGCGATGCATGACGGTTTCGAAGCGCGCCTGATCCCATGAGGTATTGGCGTGGCTGGGGCGACGGACATGACCGAACTGGATTTCCGCGGTGCTTTCCTGGGCCAGCACATCGAGCGGAAACGCCACTTTCACCAGCGTATCGTGTTCATGCCAGTCCACGAAACTGTCGAAGTCGAGCCGGTCGCAATCATCCTCAAGGGAAACGATCTGCACGATGCGCGAGCGCTCGTAGCGCCATTCGAAGCGGATCGCGGCGCGGTGCGGGCCGGTCTCAACCACCTCGGCGCTGACCAGAGCGTCGATTTCCCAGATCTGATCCTCGAAACTATCGTCAATGTCCCAGGCGTCATATTCGACCGGCATGTCGCGATAGGCCTGCAGCCGGTTCGCCGCCTGCCCGGGCTTGATGGTCTCACGCCCACGCCGCTTGTCGAAGAGGGACACCAGATGTCCCTTGTCGTTGAAGCGTGCGGCGATCAAGGCGTTTTCCAGATGATACGCCGAGACCCCGAGCCCGCCAGTGCCCTCGGCCAGATCCGCTTCTGCGCATTGAACTGTCACAACACTGGTTGCCGGCAGGTCCTTGACCAGCACAGCCTGTCGCGTCCGGCCATCGGCCCGATGAATGAGCTGGCTGACCAATGTCTGTCCGCCAATCGTCAGGCTGGAGGGCCGCTCAGCGTCAAACTCGAGCAACCCATCGCGCGACCGACCCAGGGCATTGAGCAGGCCAAAGCCTCCCGCCCCTGCCAGCGCACCTGTCAGTTCACCGCGCAGCCGCTCGGCAATTTCAAAAAGCTGCGCATAATCGCGATCACTGTCATCGAACACACCGCCGATCGAGGTGCCGGGCAGAATGTCATGGAACTGGTTGAGCAGCACGATGCGCCACAGATCGTGCAACTGCTCCGCCGGGTAGGGCACGCCAAGCTGTTCCTGCGCCAGAACGGCCAGCACTTCGAGCTCGCGCAACGCCTGTTCAGCCAGCCGGTTATTGCGCTTGTTCTTGGCCACCGAGGTCAGCGTGCCGCGGTGATATTCCAGATAAAGCTCCCCCACCCAGGTCGGGTAGTCCCCCGGACGCTCCGCCATGCGCTTCAGGAGCCGCTCGAAATAGGGCCGCATGTGCTCATGACGGATGGATGGGCAGCCGGGAATGCCCTTTTCCATGCGGCGGATGTTTTCCAGCATCTCGCGGGTCGGCCCGCCACCGCCATCGCCATGGCCATAGACCATGAAGAGTTCCTTGTTGAGCGCCTGCTGGGCGTGGCGCTTCCAGGTGCCCATCACGAATGTAGGCTTGATGTCGGCATTGTAGGTCGTGCCGAAACCCGTCGCGGTATAGGGCTGGGTGGTCATGAAATAGGCGGCCACCGTGCTGCCATCGATCCCCTGCCAGTGGAAAGTCTCGTTGGGCATGCGGTTGGTGTCGTTCCAGCTCATCTTGTGAGTGACGAACATGTCGACATCGGCCAATTTCATCATCTGCGGCAGGGCCGCCGAATAGCCGAACGTATCGGGCAGCCAGAACACGCGCGGCGTCACCCCGAAGGTGTCTTCGTGATAGGCCACACCATGCAGGATGTGCCGGGCAAACGACTCGCCGCTGGTGATATTGGCGTCCGGTTCGAGCCAAAGCGCCCCTTCGATCTCGAACTTGCCCGCCTCGACCTGCTCTTGCACCCGCTCGAAGATTTCGGGGTAGTCCTGAGCCAGATAGTCCAGCAGCACGCCCTGATTATACATGAAGCGATAATCGGGATATTGCTCCATCAGCGCCAGGGCCGTCGACATTGAGCGCGCCATTTTCTGGCGGGTTTCGCGCACGCGCCAGAGCCATGCAACATCGATATGAGTGTGGCCGGTAACCGTGATAACTGGCTTGTCCTCGAAGTCCTTGGCCGCGTAGATTTCTTCAGCAATCGCCTCAGCCTGTTCGAGCGATGCGGCAAAGCGCGCCGCATCACCGGGCCGGAAATCGATCAGCGCCAGCGCCGCATCCACGCGGTTGAGAATATGGTGCCGCCGCGGGTCGTCCTCGGCCAGCAGGCGCGCCACATCGAGCGGCACGGATAGATCGTAGAACACCTTCTCGACCAGTGCGTCATGCGCCAGCAACGAGAACGACATGCCATATTGCCGGCGATCCTCGATGGTGCCCGCCTCGATCAGGATGTCGAACATCTCGCCGGCCTTGGCAGCAGTGCTCAGCAGCACTTCCTGGTGATTGCCATCGGCGCCCTGGGCGATCCGGCCATTGACCCGGACCAGGCATTGCGGGTCCGAACGGCCACGCGTATTGCCGAACTGCGCATTGACCTTGAGAAACACCCGCTGCCCGTCCGCCGCCTGCGGCATGGCAAAGCGCGTCGCGAACCAGAAATAGCTCTCCGGCTCCCCCCATACCAGCTCGGGACCGACCGCCTCCCAGCCCTGCGGGTCCTCGCCAACGATATCGCTGCGCTGCTCAGGCAGGCCGCGCCGGAAGCGCAGCGGCAAATCCGTCGCGATCTCCGTAAAAATACGCGCGCGCAGGCGACACAGAAGGTGGTCCAGTTTCTTGATACGCATGTCGTTCGTCCTGCCCCTAAAGGGTGCTGATCGTGATGTCCGGCGTCACGCCATGGGCCGGTGGCGGCTGCGGGATTGAATTGACCAGCAGACCTTGTTGCCAGTCGAGGCGCAAATGCACCAGGCTCGGCCCCTCGAGCACCAGCGCGTCTCCGCCATCAAAATACAGCCGGCATCGCGCGATCAGTTCGATGAAATCGGCAAGGGATTCGCCCTGCGCAACAATGACGGCCCACCCCTGTAGCGGTCCGCTGCAACGATATTCAAGCCCCTCTGCGGGCCCCTCGGCAATTGCCTGCAGTGGTCCGGTCGCCTTGAGCGCAACCAGCCCCTCCCCGCCTTCCAAAATAAGCGTGTCACCATGGTGGTGGTGGATCAGACCCGCACGGGCCGCATAGGCGTGGGTGAACTTGAGGCGCGCTTGGGCACCCAGCCGATATTGCAGTAGGGCAATATTCTCGTGCTGGCCCACGCGCGGCAGCGTGCCATTGCCGGCCCAATAGGACGGACGCTGCTGGCCCCAGGGATCGTCCTCGCCCGGATGGTTGATCCAGGCGCGCGCCATGGGATGACTGGCAAAGCGCAGGTCGAGCACATGCTGCTGGTGACCATAGCCGCCCGCCTTGGCGCCGCTATTGGTCGAAAGCTGGACATCGCGCGTTTTGTACAGGCCCAGCGAAGCCGCCGGGCCATAGCCCTGCAGGTAGCGCGCGGAAATCACTTCTCCCGGCTCCGGCCAGGCATAGCGCGCTAGCCCCTCGGGCGGCTCATAGCGGCCCGCCGCAAACAGAGGCAGCGAAGCGACTCCCTTGTTCAGCCACCCCTTGCCAAAGGCAATTGCCGCAAAGGGCGCCAGCTCGGTCAGCGGACCAGCGCGCAATTCCTTGTCATAGGCCCGCCCCATAGACCCCGCTGGGACGCCTTCGAGCGCATGGAGCGCAACCATGGTGAAAATCCGGTCGCACATGGCCCGGGCGCGTTCTGCCAGATCCACCGGCCCAAGCTCGGCCAGTGTCAGCAGCCCGATGAAATCCACTGGGTAATAAGCAGCCGAATTCCACTCGGCCAACCCGTCTTCCTCAACCGCGTCGAACCAGCGCGCCAGCCGCCCGGCGGCCAGTTCCGCCTGCTCTGCCCCGATCCGCCCTGAGGCCGAAAAAATGTCCTCGGGAAAACTCTGACCGGCCAGCAACTGCGCGACGTGAAAACACAGCGCGTGGTTTTCGCTCCAGAACCACATCGCGTCATTGCCCGGCTCATCCACCCAGTAGCGAAAATCGAGCAGGGTCTGGCGGATGCGATCTTGCATCGCAGTTGGCAGCGCCTCGCGGCAGCGGATCCAGACCCAGAGCAAAGGCACCGCAATGAAATCGGCGCAGTCGCGCCGTTCCGCCATAGCCAGCAATGTTTCCTCGATAATGCCGGTAATCCGCGGATCGTCGGTCCTGCCGCTTTCGAGAAGCGCCACGACCAGTCCCATCCGGCTTTCGCCATGGGCAATCGCGTTCTCGAGCGCCAGTCTTTTGCGGCTGGGGAGGTCGCCCCCTAGTGCCATTGCCGAAGCCTGCTGCAGAATGGCGCAGCCGATACTGCGTTCAACTACGCTATCGCCCGCCGAAAAGGTCAGCCGCAGATCGTGATAGCCCTGCGGCAGGTCCCGGCCCTGGCACAACACCAGTTCGGTCGCGCCAGCCGGCAGATCAAATTCTTCGTCGAGCAGCAGGGCCTTGGTGTGCGAAGTCGAAGCAATCACCGCACGAACACGCACCGCCAGGCTAGCCGGTGTGTCGAACAACAGGGTCAGCGCATCGTCGCCCGTCACGACATCGCCGCGTGTGCGGACCTGGGTCGATAGCTCGCGCAACGTCTCGACATGCGCCCCGAGGCTCGCGCCGGGCAGATAGACATTGAGCGCTACATCGTCGAGCAGCACCAGTTCGAAGAACCAGTTGGTATCTCGCTCTGCCATATCCTCGGTTAGCACGATGATCTCGCTGCCACCTGCCTTGATGGGCAGATGCACCACGCTGCGCTGATCCGCATTGCGTGTGAATGGTTCAAAGCGCCCGGCCAACTCACCGTCGACCCAGATATGCATGCCACCGCGTGTGTGCAGGTCGAACGAGCAATAGCGGTCGACCGCGCTGCTCACCTTCGTGCGGCACCACCGCGCCAGCCGCGTCGGCCGGTGCCGGAACTGGCTGAACTCCACCCGACGGTTGTTGCCCGGCAGATACAGCGCCTCGACCGCCCAGTCGGTGCGCAAGGCAACGTTGCGGCTCGCCACGTCCTTCCAGATCGCAACGCGGCAGGGCAGATCGCCGACATCCACGAAACCGTTGACATATTTGTAGTCCTGCGGATCGCTCGCTGGAGCGGGCTCCCCCGGAAAATACTCGGCTTCAACCTCGGACAGTTCCCAGGCGGTCAGACTGTCGCCGCGGGCGATGGTCAGCAAAGGGCTCGACATGAGAAACCTTGTTGAAACGGTCAGACGAATTGTGTGGTCGGCAGCCGGTAAGGCAGCAATGCCTCGAGCCGCTCAAGCAGGGTCGGCAGCTCGGCAGGTGCCGAAATTCTGTAGTCCGGCACCTCCTCAGCATCGGCGGGCGCATGGGGACGAAGGCTCGACCACGCCATGAAGACCGAAGTGATCCCCAACCGATTGGCGCCCTTGATGTCCCTGGAAAGGTTGTTGCCCACCATCACACAGCGCCAGGCGTCTGCGCGCGTGAGGCCAGCGGCCTCCAGCGCGACGTCAAACATGCGCGCGTCGGGCTTGAGCACGCCGACATCGCCGGAGATCACATGGGCATCGAACAGATCCCACAGGCCGTGCTGGCTCAAAACATTCTTGAAGGTCTGGCGCGGACCGTCGGCCACCAGCACCAGCTTGTGCCCGGCGTCCTTGAGAGCATGCATCATTTCCGCCGCGCCGGGGATAAGTTCGCCTCGCAGCACCACCTCACTCCCCGGCTCCTTGATTTCGGTGCGCTCGTCCACGAGCGTGTCGCCGCAATCGAGCAGGATCGCACCAAAATGGGGCAGTTGCTCTGAAAGCCTTGCCAGTTCGCTCTTGACCCGCTTGGGAATCTCGGCCGCAAGCTCGGGCCACGGGAGGATCGGCAGATCCATCTCGAACCGGCGGTAGGCGTGAGCCGGTACAAAGGCGTCTCCCTGCATCTTGAGCCGAGCACGGCGGTGGTCCGCTGCCGAGGCGGAATACTTGCCCGATTTGGCGAAATCATTGCCCAGATGCACGCCCTCTTCGCCTGCCAGCGGGCCGCAAACCGCCTCCAGCCGACGACGCGATCCGGCATCCATGTGGTCCGGGCTGGCCCAGTGTGCATGCTTTCCCGCTTCAACATAGATCACCGGCCGGCCATGCGACATCTGGGCAGAGCCTGCGCCAGCGTCCATGACCAGCCGGCCGCCATGGGAGGAGGCGTCCACGCGTATGACTGCACCGGAATGATCGACATGCACCCACACATGTTCGAGGTCGTAGAGGTGGCCGATATCCCAGTCGTAGTAGACCGCATATTCGATGGTAAGCTCGCCAGCGGGCTCGATCGTGAACTTGGACGAGGGCGAGGGGGCCACGTTGCGGAACACAGTCTGCCCCAGCGCTACCGGCAGGTAGGGCTCATTGCTGTCCAGCATGAAGACCGGCGCATATCTGGCGGCGATTTCCGCGTCACTCAACGGCAGATCTGCGCTCACGTCGTCACTCCGGTCAGCGTCAACTCCTCCGCGAAATGGCAGCGGACCTGCCGCCCACCGGCCACCGCGCGCAGCGCGGGCTCGTCGGTGCCGCACACCGGCTGGGCATAAGGGCAACGCGGGTGAAATGTGCATCCCTTGGGCGGATTGGCCGCATTGGCAATCTCACCCTTGAGCGGCACGCGCTTGCGGGTGCGATTGCCGCGCGGATCGGGTTGCGGAACTGCCGCCATCAGCGCTTCGGTATAAGGGTGCAACGGCTTTGCGAATAGCTGGTCGGTCGGGGCAGTCTCCATCAACCGCCCCAGATACATCACGCCCACTCGATCCGAGATATGCTCCACCATGCCCAGATCGTGGGTGATGAACAGGTAAGTCAGGCCAAACTTTTCCTGCAGGTCCTGCATGAGATTGATGTTTTGCGCCGCCACCGAAACGTCCAGCGCCGACACCGCCTCGTCAGCAGCGATAAAGCTCGGATTAAGCGCCAATGCCCGGGCAATACCGATGCGCTGGCGTTGCCCTCCGGAAAAGGCGTGCGGATAGCGGTTGATATATTCGGGACGCAACCCGACCACCTGCAACAATTCGGCCACCCGGTCGCGGATTTCGCCCTGGCTGCCCACACCGTGGATCAACATGGGCTCGCCCACCAATTGCAGCAGCGTCATACGCGGATTGAGCGAGGAATACGGATCTTGAAAGATCATCTGCATCTCGCGCCGCATAGTGCGCATCTGCCGGTCCGTCAGGTCCGAGAGATCAATGACCTCTCCATTGCCTCTCCGAAACAGGATCTGCCCATCGGTGAGGTCATAGGCCCGCAGCATCAGCCGCGCCACGGTCGACTTGCCCGAGCCTGATTCCCCGACCAGGCCGAAGGTCTCTCCCTTGCGGATATCGAGCGAGACATCGTCGATGGCCTTGATGTGCCCCACGGTCTTTTTCATCCAGCCGGCCTGGATGGGGAAGTATTTCTTCAGCCGGCGCACCGAGATCAGCACGTCTTCGGGCATTTCGCCGACCTGCGGCATTGCGTGGGATGTGGCAGCTTCAGGCATGAACGGGCTCCTGAGCAAACTGGTCTGCGATGTGGCAGCGCGACATCTGGCTGCCGAAGCGTTTTTCCGGAGGCTCCTGCACGTCACACAACCCAGCCAGCGCATGGCTGCAACGGGGGTTGAAGGCGCAGCCGGGCGGCACGCTGAATGGATCCGGTACCATGCCAGGGATGGTCGGCAAGCGACGTCCCTGATCGACACCCAGCCGCGGGATCGAGCGCAGCAGGGCCTGCGTATAGGGGTGCTTCGGGGCATAGAAGATATCGTCGACCGTCGCGGTTTCGACAATACGCCCCAGATACATCACCGACACCCGGTCGGCGATGTCGGCCACCACCCCGAAATTGTGGGTGATGAAAATGATCGCCATGCCCAACTCGGACTGCAACTGCTTGAGCAGTTCAAGGATTTGCGCTTCCGTCGTCACGTCGAGCGCCGTGGTGGGCTCATCGGCGATCAGCAGCGCCGGATCGCAGGAAATAGCCAGGGCGATCATGGCGCGCTGCCGCATGCCCCCCGAAAGCTGATGTGGATAGGCATCGACCAATTGCTCGGGCCGCGGCATCTGCACCTTGGCCAACAGGTCAATGGCCCGTTCCCGCGCAGCAGCGCGACTCAAGCCCATGTGCAGTTGCACCGTACGCATGATCTGACTGCCGATCGTATGGACCGGCGATAGCGCCGTCATCGGCTCCTGGAAGATCATGCCAATATGCTTGCCGCGCACCTGCCGGATCGCGCGGCTGTTGCGGCCATAGGAGGAAAGCTCGAAATGCTCCCCGGAGCGCAATTGCATCTCCACCCGCCCGCCGGCGTCGAGCGCCCTTTTGGGCAGCAACCGCATAATGGAACGCGCGGTGATCGACTTGCCCGACCCCGATTCCCCGACGATCCCGAGCACTTCGCCCTTGTTGACATGATAGGAAACGCCGTCCACCGCCTTCACCAACCCTTCGCGCAAGGGGAAGTGGACCTGGACATTGTCGACATCGAGCAGCCGCTCTGGGGACATGTTGGTTCTGGTCATGGTCTTATTGCCCATAGGGGTCGGCTGCATCGCGCAGGCCATCGCCGAGGAAATTGAAGGCCAGGACGGTGAGAACCACCGCCGCGCCCGGCGAAAGCAACCAGGGGGCCAGCGAGATTGAGCGAAGGTTCTGCGCATCCTGCAGCAGCACACCCCAGCTTACCACCGGCGGCCGCAGGCCCAGGCCGAGGAAGCTCAGCGCGGTCTCACCCAGGATCATTTCTGGAACGGCCAGGGTCAGCGCCGCGATGATATAAGAGGTCATCGAGGGCAGCATGTGCTTGGTGATGATGCGGTATTCGGTTGCTCCGGCCAGCCGGGCCGCCATCACATAGTCCTCATTGCGGATGGCCAGGAACTGTCCGCGCACCACGCGCGCCAGATGCGTCCAGCCGATCAAAGCCAGGATCAGCGTAATCAGCACATAGACCACGATAGGATCCCAGGCGATCGGCAGCGCCGCCGCCAGTCCCATCCATAGCGGGATTGTGGGCACCGACCGGATCAGTTCCATCAGACGCTGAATGGAATTGTCGATCCAGCCACCGAAATAGCCCGAGATCGAGCCAAGCGTCAGGCCGAGGACAAAGGCGAAAACCACCCCGATCAACCCGGCCGACAGCGTCACCCGGCCCCCATGCATCAGCCGCGAGAACACATCGCGCCCCAGATCGTCGGTGCCGAGCAGATTGATCTGCTGCCGCCTGTCATCGACGCCGAACAGGTGGATATTGGACTGGAACAGGCCGAAAAAATTGTAGTCGTCGCCCTGATGGAAAAACCGGATCGGCAGCACGGTTTCAGGGTCCGTCTCGTAGAGCACCCGTGCAGTTTCTGCGTCCCGCTCTCGCGAGAGGCCATAAACGAAGGGGCCGACAAACTTGCCTTCATGGAACAGGTGGATACCGGTGGGCGGGGCCAGCGTCCGCAACCGCTGCACTTCGAAAGGTGCGTATGGGGCCACCATGTCCGCGAACAGCGCGCAAAGCGCCAGGATGACCAGAAACCACAGCGAGATGACCGCCAGGGCGTGTTTGGAAAAGCGGCGCCAGATAAGCTGAGCGGGCGTTGCGGTATAGAGATCTTCCTTGCGGTCCTTGGCAGGCGCAGCGGTCGAGTTGATGGTCTGATCGGTCATGGCCAATCCCTCACGCGTTGCGGATGCGCGGGTCGAACCACGCAAGCAGGATGTCGGAGATCAGCGTGCCCACGACAGTGAAGACGCTGAGAATGAGAATGAAGCTGCCCGCCAGATACATGTCCTGCATCTTGAGCGCCTGGAGCAGCAACGGTCCGGTGGTAGGCAGGTTGAGAACCACGGCCGTGATCACGTCACCGGAAAACAGCGCCGGCAAGGCCCAGCCGACCGTCGAAATAAACGGATTGAGCGCCACGCGAACCGGATAGGTCCAGACAACGCGGGCCTCGCTCAGACCCTGTGCATAGGCGGTTTCAACATAGGGTTTACCCAGCTCGTCCAGCATATTGGCGCGCATGACGCGGATCAGTCCCGCTGCACCGCCCGTCGCCAGCACGACCAATGGAATCCAAAGGTGGCTGAG
Source organism: Devosia marina (assembly GCF_009758415.1). Lineage (GTDB taxonomy): Bacteria > Pseudomonadota > Alphaproteobacteria > Rhizobiales > Devosiaceae > Devosia > Devosia marina. The sequence goes on from NZ_WQRF01000003.1 coordinate 227,490, forward strand.
GAGATTTCCGAGCTTGGCGAGGCTCCAGGGGGCATTCTGATATTCAGGCGAGAACAGCCCGCCCACATCCATGTTGAGATAGGCGAAGGCCAACCACATCAGGATCAGGGCCAGCAGGAAATCGGGAATGCCCTTGCCCAGAAAGCCGAACACCGTGAACAGGTGATCCAGAAACGAATATTGCCGCGACGCCGAATAGACGCCGACCGGGATGGCGATTGCCCAGGTCAGCACCAGGCTGGCCGAGGAGATCGCCAGGGTCAGCATCAGCCTGTCCCAGATCAGGGTTGAAACCGGCGCGTTCCATTCCAGCGAATAGCCGAAATCGCCACGCAGCACGATATCGCTGATCCAGCGCCAATATTGCACGATCATCGGGTCGTTGAGCCCGAACTGGTCGCGCATCATCTCTTCCTGCAGCGGCGAGATGTACTCTCCGGCATGGCGCAATTGCGCGGCATAGGCGGTGACATAGTCGCCGGGCGGAAGCTGAATGATCACGAACGAAATGAACGAGATGAAGATCAGCGTCGGAATCGCCAGAAGGGCGCGGTTGCCGATGAATGCGAGCATGGTGTGGGGTCTCCGGGCCGGACACCATCCTCACATGGCGCCACGGCAAGCCGGGACGGGCGAGCCCGTCCCGGACAGGGTCTTTTGGCTTTAGTCCTGTTCGATCCAGAACTGCTGGGTGCGCGCCAGGCCCACACCGCGGAAGATGTCGTCCTGCACAAGGTTTGCCTGCACATTGTGCATCTTGTCCGAGACGATATTGACCACGGTACCGGCACCATAGACACCGATTACCCAGCCCTGATTGACGAAGATTTCCGCCATCTGGGAGACATAGTCATCGGCGACTTCCACCGAAACCGACTGCGATGCCAGATCCCAAAGATCATAGATCTGCTGCAGTTCAGCGCTCGGCTCCATGCCTTCGGCGCCCTTGGTGTTGTACCACTTGAAGCTCTGGTTGGCGTAGCCGTCCGAGCCCATGATGCGGCGCGGATCGGCCGGCACATAGGTCAGGCGGTCAAACGGAATCCAGTGCATCTGGAAGTCGTTATTGGCGCGATTGTTGTCCCACTGGGTCCGGTCGATCACGCGGGGCAGGAATTCGATGCCGACATCGGCAAAGTTTTCGGCCAGCAGTTCGAGCGTTTTGGCGTGAGCGGCGTCATTGGCCTCCACCACCAGGCTGAACCGCTGCCCATCGGGCCGCAGGCGGAAGCCGGCACCATCGCGTTCGCTCAGGCCCGCTTCATCAAGCAGTTCGTTGGCCAGATCGGGGTCGTATTCAGTCCAGTGGGTCGACAGTTCCTCGCTGTAATAGGGCGACCCCATCACTGGCGCGGTCTGCAACTCCTTTGCCAAACCCGATTGCGTCAGCTCATTGATCAGTTCCCGATCCACGGCAATTGACATGGCATGGCGTACTGCCTCGGTCTCGAACAACCCGCGCAGAACCTCGTCGGTGGTGTTCATATTGGGCACCAGCGACCACACATTGGAGTCCAGGCCCGGCACGATGTGATAGCCGCCGCGCTCCTCGTTCTCCTTGTAGAAGGTGTAGTTATCCAGGCCCATATAGCGCGCCTGCATGTCGATCTGGCCCTGCGCCACCATCAGGTTGAGCGTTTCGGGGTCCTGGAACAGCCGGTGCTCGATGCGATCGATATAGGGCAGTTGGTTCCCTTCCTGATCGACGGCATAATAGTACGGGTTGCGCACCATGGTGACGGTTTCGGCGGGCGCCGGCGTTTCGATCTTCCAGGCGGTGATGACCGGCAGCTCCGGATTGTTCCACCAGCCGGTCAGAGCGCCCTTGGAGCCCCAAAGATCGGTCCAGGCCGCCACATTGTACTTCTCGGCTGCTGCCGCGAGCTCTTCTTGGCTGGCATATTTATCGTTGTACTGGCTCAGATAGTGCTTGGGAAACAGGAAGCTGGGCCGGTCAAGGCTGGGCTCGCCGGTCGAATCCTTGGCCAGGATCTGCAGAAAATAGACATAAGGCTGGGCGAATTTGATCGTGAAGGTCCGCTCGTCCTGAACCTCGAGCTCAAGCGGCACGCCGCCCGGGGCAAAGGTGGGGTCAATCGTCGGCACCAGTGCAGGATTGAGGAAAACGTCGTTGTACCAGAACTCGACATCCTCGGTTGTGACCGGCATGCCATCGGACCACTTCAGGCCCTCGAGAAGTGTGAATGTGAATTCGGTCGAATCCTCGTTGACCGAATAGCTCTCGATATAGCCCGGGGTCAGCACTGCCGTGCCGTTCTCATCCGCAGTCCATTTGAGCACGCGCTCTTCCATGAGCTTGGTCGGTCCCCAGCGGTCGCCCGGACCACTATAGGCGCGACGCCAGACGCCCCCATATTCGCCGACGCTCAGGGCTTCGACCACCGTGGGGTTGGTCGGCAGGCGTTCATCGACCGGTGGCAGGGTCCCCGCCTCTACCATTTCGGTCAACATTGGGGCTTCCTGGAAGGCCCAGGCCGAACCGGCCATTGCCGTTGACGACAGCGCCGCTAGGGCAATCGCCGCGACCCAATTCTTGGCATTCATAGACTTCTCCTCAACTCCAGCGCCTTAAGCCGCCGGGGCGGCACAGCGCATAATTCAGCCATGAGAGGCAGATGACAGTGAATGCAAAAATTTTTGCACGACCCCTCACCTCTCCCTGTCACGTTCAGAATGAAGTGCCGTTTTTCTTGGTTTTTGTGGCAACAGTCATCGTGACGGGAGCATATTTGCCGCCGATTTCATCAAGTGCAATATGAAAAGATTTTCACTAAACTCTCAAAGCCACTTTTTCGCGGTCTCTGAGGTACGTTCTTCCATACAAGACTTGTTGGGGTTTCAATGCCTTAGAAAAACTCTCCGTGTCGACGACCGGTGCGGCAACAGTCTGAAAATAATTTTTCGGCCAGCTATTCCAGGGCAGGCAATACCTGCTCGCGAGGACATTGGCGTAGCCGAGCACCCGGCCTCCGCCTCTTCAAATCCTGTGTCTTGGCAATGGACGATCTCAGCGCAGCGAACGAACGCTGCCCCGAACGGTCAGTCGGCAACCCAGCTCCAGGCGATTGGCCGGCATCCCTGGATCGGCCGCCACAATACGCTGCTCCAGCAGGTTGAGCGCCGCCAGGCCAATATAGTCGAGTGGCACGCTGACCGTTGTCAGTGTGGGCGAGGTGAATTCGCCCAGCGCCACACCGTCGAACCCGACAAGCGAAATATCATTGGGCAGCGAATAATTGGCCTCCTGCAAGGCGCCGATAACGCCAAGTGCCAGATTGTCAGCCGCGCAGAAGATGGCTGTCACCCCGCCAAGACCATCATGCTTGTCGATCCAGCGCCGCATGGCGGCCGCACCCATGTCGGGGAAATAGCCTTCGGCATAGTGGACATAAGCCGTCTCGAGGGACAATTCATTGGCCCGGAACGCATCGAGAAAGCCATCACGGCGCCGCCTGACAGTACCACGCCCCTCCCAGGTCAGGTGCATGATCGAGCGATGCCCCTGCTTGATTAGCCAGTTGGTGGCATAGCGTGCCGCAAACCGGTTGCCCGGCGTAACGCTGTCGATCTGCATTTCATGGTCTTCGCCGTTCATCAGTACGGCCGGAATACGGGAACCCGCGATTGCCCTGAGCAGATCGGCCCGGTCATCGCTGAGCAGCAGGATGCCATCCACCTCGGCCTGACGGGCCTGCTCGACCAATTTGGCACCGCTGAAATTGGGCGTATCCACCTCGATCGGCAGCACTCGGATGGAACGCCGCTCGCATTCGCGCATCAGCCGGCTCAGCAGCGTCCAGGAGAACAGATTGTGCTGATTGTTCGGCAGCGTATCACTCGGCACGGCCAGCATGATGCTGCGCAGCACGGCAATAGTGGCCTTTTCGCGCCGCCGCGCCAGATAGCCCAGCTCCCTTGCGGCGCCCAGAACACGTTCACGCACTTCCAGCGAAATTGTCGCGGTACCGTTCAACACATGGGACACTGTGGACGCCGCAACCTCTGCGCGCGCGGCAATATCCTTGATCCCGACTTTCCGGTTCACCCAGACTACCCCTGGAAATGGCGCTCCATAGCGACTCTATGTGACCTGATGGCGCAATTCGCAACCCGTATCGGGTGGCTTTCCTGATTGGGCGCGGCAAACACGCAGGTCCAGACCGAAAGAAATGCGCCAAGCACCTCAGTCTGGGCGCTGCTCGCCAAGGTTGGCGCGTGGCCGCAAACGAAGATGGTCACAAGCCGTGGGCAGCCCCGCATGCGGATGGCACTCGCAATAGTCGGTGTGTTCGCCACGGATCAGCAGGCGCCGAAGTTTTCGCATCATAGGCACTCCAGACATCGAGATCGGCCTTGTTCTCGCCCATCGCCGAAACGACGGCCGGATCGGCATGCACGGTCACCTGCCCCTTATCGGTGCGGCACTCAAGTGCACCTCCATGTCGCCTGAAAATCGACAATGCCGTCGAAAGCCGTTGGTTCACTGGCAGCCGTGGACGTGTGCCGGATAATCCATCACCCGGTCGGGTGTGAAACTGGCTCTAGCAGTTGACCTGCAACTCGCCATAGCCGGCCAGCCAGGTCGCATTGGCCGAGCGCACCGTCAGTGTGCAGTTGGTGCCGGCCAAGGGAACGGAGCGGCCGACATAAGCCCCGCTGCCATCGGAGAACGAGATGCGTTGCTCGCCAACATCGGCCACCGCAACCCAGCCGCCGGTCCCGCAAATTGGGAAGATGTCACCCGCCGCCACAAGGAATGGGCTGTTCTGCGAGACACAATCGCTACGATTTTCTGCTGCCCTTGCCTGAGAGTCCGGACGCGGCTCCGGGACCACGGTCTCCTCAACAAACTTCTCAATTTGGGTGTCTTCCAGCGCGGACAACCGCTGCGTCAGCGCGTCAACAGATCCCCCAGGTGCCGCTGAGAGGGCGGCCAGGTTCTCCTCAAGGCCGGCCAAGCGGCTCTCAAGCCCCTTCAGCGTTGCGTTCAGCTCGGACATGGAGGTCGCCGAGGCCGTATATTGTCGGCCATAGAGCTCCAGGCTCAGTTTGAGCTGCGCAATTTCCGACGCCGCTTCCTGTTGCGTGTCCACAGTCCGCCCTGGCGCCAAGTACACAAGCTATAGGTTCTCGCGCCCCATAACTTGGCCCGAATGGCACAACGCCAACCTTACCACTCCCCCAAAGCGCCCGCGTCAGGCTAGCATTGGGTAGGAAACAAACGCCAACCGCCGGCTATCCGGCGCCCAAGAATTGACGTTGATGGTCCCCTGTCCGCCGAAACAACGTGCCAGCACGCGGTGGTCACCGCCGTCCGGGGCCAGAAGGCGCAATTCCACATCCTTGTCGGGCGGATGCCCAATAGTGCCTTCGGGATAGCTCAGATAGACCAACCATTGGCCGTCCGGCGAGATATGCGGGAACCAGTTGACGCGGCTATCGAACGTCAATTGTTGAACTTCGCTGCCATCGGAAGCCTTCATTCGGAAGATCTGCGCATGCCCGGGCTGGGAGGCCGCCAATTCGGAATTGAAGTAAAGCCAGACACCATCCGGCGAATATTCGGGGCCGTCGTTCGGCACACTCACATTCGTTAAACGCTGGTCTGGACCACCTGCAGCGGGAATGGTGAAGACATTGACCATCCGCTCGCCTGCCGGACTTTCGACGGCGACATAGGACAAGGTCAGGCCGTCGGGTGAGATGCCGTGCAGATAGTAGTGATGCGGCGTGGCGTGCTCGTTTGACACCCGGCGCGGCGTTCCGCCCGCAAGCGGCACCGCATAAAGGTGGCCATCGTCCGAACTTACATAGGCCGTCGCCCCGTCGGGCGAAAGCACATGGTCGTTATTGAGGTCGGCCAGTTCGCCGGTATCGATCAGCTCTGGCTCGCCACCGCTGACGGCAATGCGAAACAACTTGCCGCCGGCATTGAACACCAGCCAATTGCCGTCCGGCGTCCAGTTGGGGGCTTCGATCACCTCCTCTGCGGTAAAGATCACCTGCTGGTTGCCGTCCAGATCGATGATCGTCAACTCTGCGGACTGGCCTTGACCGAGGCTGCGACCCCGGCGGGGAAAACTGAATTTCATATTTTGTCCTGGCAGTCTGGGGATGACGATGCGGCCTAAACCGGATCGAGGCCATCGCGGAAATCGTTGAGGTCGGCGTCGACCGATGAGGGTGCGTCGATCCATTCAAGCAAGGCTTCCCCAAAGACCGGATCGCGCGCCGGTATGGGCAGCATCATGATGCGCTTGGCCGCGGCGCGGCGGGTTTCCTCGGTGATGTGGTTTTCCTGAATATTGTCCCAATCGCGCCCTTCCGGATAGCCACCGACAACCATGACATCGTCAGACTGATCGACCATGGCATGGGAGACCCCGGCAGGCATCAGCACAACATCGCCGGCAGAGAACCTGATGCGCTTGCCGCCCTGGCCGAACAGGTCCAGCACCATCCAGCCCTTTGCCACGCCGAGGCATTCATGCGTCGTCGAATGGAAATGGGGATAATCATAGATGCCCGGATAGCGCCAGTTGTTGAGCCAGCCATTGGCCCGGAACCGCTCCCGCACAGCGTCCTCGCCGCCACCTTCGACACCATTGCGGTAAACCAGGAGCGGAAAGCGGCTGTTGGGCAGCATTCCATTGGGCCTGGACCAGTGGGACTCGGTTGATTTGGCCATGATATCCTCCTCTTGTTGACGATGCGAGCTATGCCACCCCGTCTGGCGGCTACAGTCCCAATGCCTTGAGATGCTCGATCGAGCGGCGGGCGAAGGCCTGCCAGTCACTGGGATTATCGTGTTCGGTGACGATGTGGTCGGCCTTGGTCTTGCGGAACAGCGGAACCAACCCGGCCCAGTCGATAATGCCGTCGCCAGTGGCGGTCCAGCCATCATCTTCTTTGGTGCCGAGCGGGGCAGTATCCTTGGTCTGGATGACGACGATCCGGTCGGCGAACTTTTCCAGCTCTGCTGCGGGGTCAGCGCCCGCCCGTACGATCCAGCCGCAGTCGATCTCGAACTTCACCCCCGGGCCGCCGGCATCAAAAATATGATCGATCGGACGCGAGCCATCGTCGAGGGGGACGAACTCGAAATCGTGGTTGTGCCAGGCAACTTGCAGACCATGCCTGGCAGCCGCCTCGGCCCCACGCGCCAGCTTTTCGCCTAGTCTGCGCCAATAGGCGACAGTTGGCTCGCGCTCTTCGGCCGTCACATAGGGGGGAATGAGATAGGTCGCGCCCAGTGTCTGGGCGATGTCGACGAACCGGTCCGGCTCATCGACCAGACCCGCAAGCGGCATGTGAAAGCCATAACAGTCAAGGCCGGCATCATCGAGCTGGCGTCGGAACAATGCCGGGTCCGTCTCATAAGCGGGCAGCCAGGGTTCGATGGCGTCATATCCCATCTCCTTCAGAATTGGGAGCTGATCGGCCAGCGGCGGAAAATTGCGCGAGGAGTAAAGCTGATAGGCTTTGCGGTAGGTCATCGGTCGTTCCGGCTAAAGATGTGGCGGCGCCGCTTTCACGCGACGCCCTCGGGCAGGTCAGGGCTGGGCTTCCTTGTCGCTGTCGAATTCAAGCAGTTCGACCATCACGCCCAGGTCCTTGACGGTGTCATAGTAGGCGTAGCGCCCATGGCTGCCGTCGAACTCGCCGCGCTGCAGCAGCTTGTGCCCCTTCGATTCCAGATAGGCATCGCGCTTGGTCAGGTTCCGGGTACGGAAGGCGATATGGTGGCAGCCTGGGCCTTTTTCTTCGAGCAGGTCGCGCCAGGCGCTCTTTTCCGGACCGGGCTGGAGAAACTCGACATCGATATTGCCGAACTGGAACATCATGATCCGGCATCCGACCTCGGCTGGCTTGCCGTGGTAGATGGCCTTGGCCTCGTCGGGCTCTGCTGCCTTACCCTCTTTGGGCATGGGCTTGCCGGTCAGGTCAGAAAACCACTTGGCCGATTTGACCACATCGTCGGTGACGAAGCAGATCTGCATCACTTCGTCTTCATCAAGCAGGCGCTTGTCCATTGTCTTGTCCATTGGGTTGGCGTGTGCCGGGCGGCCCGGAGCCCTAAGGCCCCGGGTCGCGCCGTCGCTGGGATGAGTTGGGAGGGGTCAGCCCAGGATGGTTTCGTAGTTTTCCTGGATCTGCGCGATGGCATCGTCCACGCTCATGGACGGGTCGCTCCAGAAGTTGAACACGACATCCCAGATCGAGTTCTGCCAGTCGGCATCGACCGTCGAATGCGGATTCGGCACCTGGTGATCGGCATCTTCCAGGATGCGCAGCACTTCGACCGAGCAGGCATCCAGCACTTCAGAAGGCGCATCGAGCCGGGTCGGCGTCGAGCCCTTGGCGCTGGCGAAGTCGGCCTGTACCTGGGGATCGGCGACCACTGCGGCAAAATCGAGTTCGGCTGCGTCCACCTCTTCGGACTGGCCACCCAAAATGCCCCAGCTATCGACGGTCACCGGCACCGCCTTGGCGCCCGGTATCTGGATACAACCGAAATCGGTCCCTGCCGTTTTACCGGCAGCGCTCCATTCACCCTTCATCCAGTCGCCATGGATCTGCATCAGGGCCTGGCCGGTGATCACCATGTTGGTGGTCACATTCCATTCACGGTTGGCTGAGCCTTCATCGGCTTCCTGTTGGAAGCGCCGCAGCGTTTCGAGCAGGGTCCGCATTTCGGCGCTGTCGAGAACCGACGGATCTGGCTCGCCGCCATAAACGGCGTTGTAGAACTCCGGTCCACCGGTGGCGGCCGCCAAGGCATGTACCAGATAGCCGACCTGCCATTGCTGGCCACCGATAGCGAGCGGGATGTAACCAGCGTCGCGGATCTTCTGGAAATCGGCAAACATGGCATCGAGCGAATCCCAGGCAGCCGGATCGACGCCGGCAGCCTCGGCCACTTCCATGTTGTAATAGGCCATTCCGTCGATATGGATGGCGGTCGGGATCTTCATGATCTCGCCATCGACCGTGATCGAGCTGACCACGGACGAGGGATATTGTTCAAGGATCCCTTGTTCGGTGAAGAACTCGGTCAGTGGCCGCGCAAGGCCCAGTCCGGCTAGGTCGCGATAGACGCCGGGGCTGGATTCGAGGAACACATTGGGCGGGGTGCCGCCGGTGACCAGGTTCATCAGGTTCACGTTGGAACCGGTATTGTGCGGAATGGCGATGTCAGTCCAGGTGTGGCCCTTGGCTTCCAGGCCATCTTTGAGGACGTTAAGCGCCGCCACTTCCGGTCCCGAAGACCAGTTGTGGTAGATGATCAGGTCTGTGGCGCTTGCCGCGGAGCTGAGCATGAGAGCAGCGGTGACGCCACCCAGGATCGATTTCAACATCTTGGTTTCCTCCCTATTGATGTTGGCTAGATCCGCCGCCCGGTCTGGGCGTCGAAAAGATTGGCCTTGCCGGCCTGAAACTGCACCGGCACGGTGCTGCCGACCCGCAGGCCCGCTGCGAGATCGGGGGCAACCCGAAGCGCGAGCATTTCGTCTTCAAAGGTCAGGTAAAGCGTCGCGTCCGATCCGGTGCGCTCAGCCGACAGCACCGGCGGTGAAAACTGGGCGGTGCCGTCGCTGGCCGCCTCGCCGAGTGTGAAATGTTCGGGACGCATCCCAATAACCACTGGCAATCCGTCCTTCGCCGGGGCCTGGAAGGGATAGTCTGAGACGTCCAGACGGGCCCCGGACTGGAACACCGCTGCGACCTTGCTGCCTTTTACGGCAAGCGTGGCAGACCGCATGTTCATGGCGGGGGCACCGATGAACCCGGCGACAAAGAGATTGGCCGGTTGTTCATAGACCTCGTCGGGCGTACCGAACTGCTGGATCACCCCGCCATCCATCACCGCGATCTTGGTTGCCATGGTCATGGCCTCGATCTGGTCGTGCGTGACGTAGACAACAGTGGACTTCAACTCGTCATGCAGCTTTTTGATTTCCAGCCGCATCTCGGTGCGCAGCTTGGCGTCCAGATTGCTCAATGGCTCATCGAAGAGAAAGACATCGACCTTCTTGATGATGGCACGGCCAATGGCGACGCGCTGGCGCTGTCCACCGGAAAGCTGGGCCGGCTTGCGATCAAGCAAAGGCTCGATCTGCAGCATTTTGGCGACCCAGGCGATGCGGCGCTCGACTTCCTCGGCAGGAAGCTTGCTCGCGGCAAGGCCGAACTTGAGGTTCCCCCGCACGGTCTTGGTCGGATAAAGCGCATAGGACTGGAACACCATGGCTAGCCCGCGATCCTTTGGATCGAGCTCGGTGACATCCCGCTCGCCGATCATGATCCGCCCGTCGCTGACTTCGAGCAGGCCGGCCAGCAGGTTGAGCAAGGTGGTCTTGCCGCAGCCGGAGGGCCCCAGCAGCACCAGGAAATCACCATCCTCGATGGCAAGGTTCAGATCGTCCAGCACAGTGACTGTGCCATAACGTTTGACGATATGTTCGAAACTAACGGCAGGCATTGACACTAACCCTTGATGGCGCCGGCGGTTACGCCCTGAACGAAGAGCTTGCCGACAAGGAAATAGACGACGAGGGGTGGAATGGCCGTAAGCAGAGCGGCCGCCATGTTGTGGGCGTAGTTGGTCGTGCCCGTGGAAATGGTGATCAGATTGGCCAGGTTGACCGTCATGGGCTGGCCGGTAAGGCCACCAAAGGTCACCCCTATCAGGTAGTCATTCCAGATATTGGTGATCTGCAGGATCAGCACCACGATCAGGATATTGCCGCTCATGGGCACGATGATCTCGAAGAAGATCCGCCAGAACGATCCCGAATCCATCATCGCCGCCGACATGATCTCGGTCGGGATATCCTTGTAGTAATTGCGGAAGATCAGGGTCAGCACCGGCATGGCCAGCACCGCATGGATCACCGCCACGGCCCAGAGCGTGCCGTAGATCTTGGTAGTCGTGGTCATCACGATCAGCGGATACATGATGATCTGGAACGGCACGAAGGCGCAGATGAACAGCAGGAACAGGAAGCCCCCTGCCCAGCGCACATTCCACAAGGCCAGGGCAAAGCCGGTGACCATGGCCAGCGAAATCGACAGGATCAGGGAGGGGAACAGGATTGAGACCGAATTCCAGAAGCCTACCTTGAGACCGTCGCATTTGATGCCCGAACAGGCATGGTTCCAGGCGTGGTCCCAGGCTTCCAGCGTCCAGATATGGGGCAGGGTGAAGATCGCGCCTTCACGAATCTGGTCCATGGTCTTGAACGAGGTGACCACCACCACATAAAGCGGCACGCAAAAGAACAGGGCACAGATGGTGAGGAAGACCAGCACCGCGATGGACCGTGGGGTGATGCCCTTTTTCCTGCGCACGAAATAGGGCGCGCGGGTCACGGGAACTTCACCGGCCGCGGCTGCGCGTTCGGAAACGGAAACCTGGCTCATCGGGTGGCCTCCCGCTTGCGCTGTTGCCACACGGTAAGGGCAACCAATGGAATGAAGACGACCAGGGTAATGACCAGCATCATTACGGCGGCCGCCGAGGCGTAGCCAAGATTGGACTTGGCCGAGAGAGCATTGATGGTGAAATAGGCCGGCACCCAAGTGCTCTGTCCCGGCCCGCCATTGGTCATCGCCACCACAACGTCATAGGCCTTGATGACCCCCAGCGAGAGCAGGATGGCACAGGTAATGAAGGTGAACTTCATCATCGGGATGATGATTTCGATATAGACCCGCCAGAGCGGCACGCCATCAAGCTTGGCCGCACTCCAGATTTCGGTGTTGATCCCTTTCAGGCCTGCCAGCATCAGCGCCATGTAAAAACCGGCCGATTGCCAGACGGAAGCCAGAATGATCGCATACATGGCCGTATCGCCTTGGGCGAGCCAGTTGAAATCGACCTCCCAACCCAGGCTGCGCAGGAAGCTCTGCGCACCCAGAGTGGGATTGAGGATCCAGCGCCATGCGGCGCCGGTAACGATCAGCGAGACGGCCAGCGGATAAAGAAAGACCGTACGAAAGAAACTTTCGCCGCGCTTTTCCTTGTCGATCATCGCCGCGAGAATGAAGCCGAAGACAATGGCCAGCGCACTGCCCAGACCGAGCACGATCAGGTTGCGGAGCGAAATTTCCCACCCAGCATCGCGGAACAGACGGTCATACTGACGCCCCCATTCCGACCAGTCGATGCCGTATTCGGGCAGACGGCGGCTACGCGTGAAGGACAGATAAATGGTCCAGCCAATTGACCCGACAAAGGCCACGGCTGTGATTGCCAGGGCCGGCGTCAGGGCAAGTTGGGGCGCAATGCGACTCCAGCGCATGAAACTCCTCCCATTAACCCGGTCGCCCTTGTGTGCAGAGTTCTCTTCCGGGTGTTGTATTATCGTTAATCTAAAGGCATAATTCGCTGAACGTCAACTGGCCAAGTGGAAAAATGCAGCAAGCGCGCACCTGAAGACTACGAAAGTCACGCGCTTAGGGAGGAATTAATTATGAAAATTCAAGAAGTTATGCCGCGCCTCGGTTTTGGCACTTATGGGCGCTGGAAGGCCGAAGGCATCGAAGCCATCCTGTGCGCACTGGAAACAGGCTACCGCCATCTGGACACCGCCCAGACCTATGACACCGAAACCGAAGTAGGAACAGCGCTCGAGCAGTCTGGCCTAGCGCGTGCCGAAATCTTCCTCACCACCAAGATCTCGACGGACAATTATGCCGAAGGCCGGCTGATTCCATCACTGGAAACCAGCCTGTCCCACCTGGGAGTCGATCAGGTGGATCTAACCCTGTTGCACTGGCCCTCCCCCAATGGCGCCCAGCCGCTGGCGGCCTATCTCGAACCCCTTCTGGATGCGCAGGATCGCGGACTGACCAAGTATATTGGAGTCTCGAACTTTACCATCGCCCTGCTTGACCAGGCCCGTTCGATTGCCGGTGAAGGACGCATTGCAACCAATCAGGTCGAACTCAACCCATTCATTCAGAACAAAAAACTGGCGCAGTACTGTGCCGATCACGGCATTATGGTGACATGCTATCAACCGATCGCACACGGACGACTGGGCGATGATCCCGTGCTGGTCGACACGGCGAGCCGTTATGATGCCAGCCCCGAGCAGCTCGCCCTCGCATTTGAACTGGCCAAGGGCTATGCGGCCATCCCCACCTCCGGAAAGCGCGAACGAATTGCCTCCAATTTCGCGGCCCTGCACCTCAAATTGTCACCTGAAGACATCGCGCTGATCGAGACTCGGGATCGCAACCTGAGGGCCATCGCACCCGACTGGGGGCCAGACTGGGACTAGCCTCAGCACGTTGACACGCTAAATTCAAACTGCCATGACGCGACGTATTAACGATCATACAACGTCAGTGAAGCTGACCTTGTTTACAACGGCCTGAAGGGTCAGGAGGATATCATGCTTGGTGTTGTCGGCATTGGCCACGTAGCGATCAAGGTCACCGATCTGGAACGGTCGCTGGACTTTTATCGCGACCGCCTCGGCTTTCCGGAAATGTTGCGCCTTAAGCACGACAATGGCGAGACCTGGCTGGTCTATTTGCGCATCACCGATGATCAATATCTCGAAATTTTTCCCGGCGCCGAGAATGACCGCGCCCCTGGCTGGGATGCCAACGGCGTGAACCACATGTGTTTCACGATTGAAGATCTGGACGGCACGACCGAGCGGATCAAGGCGGCCGGTATTGCCCTGACCTCCGAGATTAAGCCGGGCCTTGATGGCAACCGCCAAGCCTGGATCGAGGACCCGGACGGGAACCGGATCGAATTAATGGAAATGGCGCAAGACTGCCTGCAATTACAGGCCATTCGCCGCTTGCACCAAGAGCGCGCGTAATCCATTCAATCAAACCGAAAGTTGGGGGGTGGCACACCTTGGGCAGACCGATTGTTCGACTAAAGGATGTTGCCGACAAGACCGGTTTCTCTGTGAACACGGTCAGTCTGGCCTTGCGCGGCAGCCCCCGCATTCCCGAGGACACCGCCATGCGCATCCGCGACGCGGCGCGTGCCCTCAACTACATGCCCAATCAGGTGGCCAAGTCCCTGGTCAGCCGCGAGACCAAGACAATCGGGCTGGTGTTGACCGACATCACCAACCCGGCCTTGACCCAGGCCGCCCAGTCCATCGAGCTGGCCTTGGCCGAGCTGGGCTATTCCACCTTGTTTGCCACGTCCAACAATGATTTGGAGGAGGAAAAGCGGGTCATCGCCATGTTCCAGTCCCGCCAGGTGGATGGCATGCTGATTTACCCGCGCAGCCACCGGGAGCTCGATCATATCCGGCAATTGCGTCGCGCCAATTATCCGGTGGTGCTGCTCGTGGCCGACCCCGATGCCGGGGTCGATGCAGTCTCGATCGACGAGCGGCGCGGCGCCTATCGGGCCGTCCGCCACCTGATCGATATCGGGCACAAGCGGATTGGCATCATCGACAGCGCCAATCTCCTGGGCAATCATGAAAAGCGCGAGGGCTACGACGCTGCCCTGCATGAGGCCAATATCGCGGTTGACCCCCAGCTGTCGGCCGATCCGCAGGGGCACTCGGTCATTCGCGGTTACTGGGCCATGGACAAGCTGATGCGCCTTTCCCAGCGGCCATCCGCCGTGTTCGCTGCCAACGACTCCCTTGCCATCGGCGCCCTGCGCTGGACACAGAAGAACGGATTGCGCGTCCCCGAGGACGTCGCCATTGTTGGCTTCGACAATATCGAATTTGCCGAACACGCCGCGACACCACTGACCAGCGTCAACTACGAAATCCGGCTGGTGACCGATCTGGCCGTGGCACGCCTGATCGAATTGATCGGCACTGAAGGCGCCCTGCCCGAGCCCAGCGTCACCCTGATCGACCCCGAACTGATCGTCAGGGAAAGCACACATCGGCGCAGCTGATACCGCCAAACACAAGCCAGCACGCGACCGATCCTCGCCTCGCAGCACGCGCTCCAAGCTGCAAACGGCGCCGTCCCGGCTTGCCCGTCGCTCAGGCAACCTCCAGGCCGAGTATCCTTGCTTCTGCAGTCAATAACCCGGCGCCTCGGTTTCCCAGAGGGCATTGGGCAACCCAGCCCATCACCGACGTCATTTTCTCATGCGCCTGTAATTTGCCTGTCCCCACGACCCCGTAAAGGCTTGTTCGCATGCGCGTGCACCGACATCCCATCGGGCGCTTTATCGGGGTTTCAGTGGAGCGGGCTGGAAGGGTACGCCCTGCCCCAGATAGACCGCGTCGATGATTTCCTGGCGATTGATGGTATGCGAGAGGCCGGCGCGGAAATCCTCGGAACCATGCACTTCGGCCTTGATCGAGTCGGGATGGTTGACCGGCAGACCCCTAACGTCAGTGTTTTGGACGCAGCTCGTGGCGGGCACGAGGTCGTAGTCGCCGGCATTTCGAGGTCAAGGTGATTTCGGAAGCCGAAGGCTGCCAGAAGCCGGACTGCCGCATGTTCGAGGCGGCGCTGGAGGGCATGGGATTGGGACCCGATGACGCTGGAAGCGTTGTCATGGTCGGCAATCATCTTGAACGCGACATGGGCAGCGCCAACCAGCTCGGTATCATCAGCATCTGGCGGAGCTGCTCGCATCGGCGCAGCCGGGTGCCGGCACATGCAGACGAAGTGCCGCGCTATACCATCCGCGCCCAGGGTGAACTGCCTGGACTGCTGGCACAAATCGAGCGACAGATGGCGCGCGCCAGGCACAATCCCGCCCTGGCCTGATTGACACCGTACCATCGGACTTGGGGAAGAAGCGATGCTGAGACTAGGCGTGATCGGAGCGGGCCTGAAGGCTGCGGATTATGCGCGGAGCTGGGCAAGCATGGCCGAGGTTTCCATCGATGCCATGGCGGAAGTCAGTGCCACCCCCCGCGACCGTTTCGCCGCCACCTGTGTGGCCGCGGGAGCCGCCACACCACGCGCCTATGAGAGCGCCGAGGCCATGTTGACCGCCGAGGCGGGCCGGCTTGACGCGGTCTATGTCTCTACCCCGCATGCTTTTCACGCCCGGAACGCGCTGTCTGTCCTGGCCGCCGGACTCGACCTGTTGCTGGAAAAGCCGATGGTGACGACCGTGCCCGAGGCACTGGCGCTGGAGGCCGAACAGGCCCGCACCGGCAAGACCGTCGTCATCGCCTTTCAAGGGGGATTGTCACCGCTGGTGCATGACACCCGCCGGCGGGCACAGGCCGGTGAATTCGGCGAATTGGTCAGCGTCTCGGCCACCATTTGGGAGGGCTGGAAGAAAAGCTATACCGGCAATTGGAAGCAGGTGCCGGAGATTGCGGGCGGCGGCTTCATGTTCGATACCGGCGCGCATATGATGAACACGGTCTGCGTCCTGGCTGACAGCCCTTTTGCCCGCCTCTCGGCCTATATGGACAACCGCGGCATCGCGGTGGATTTGGCGGCAGCCGTGGCCGGTCGGCTTGAAAACGGTGCCCTCGTGACCCTCAACGCGGCCGGCGAAGGCCCAGATAGCTGTGCCTCGTCCATCACCTTCTTCTATTCGCAGGCCATTGTTGCCATCGATGCCTGGGGCGGCTGGCGGCAGATTTCCCGCGACGGCGTTGCCGGGCAACGCGAGACGCAGGAAACCCGTGCCACGCCAATGCAGACCTTCCTTGCCGTGCGCAGCGGCACCCTGGAAAACCCGTCCACCGTCGCCAATGGCGTGCGGTTCGCCCGGCTGTGGGACGCCATCAAGGCCTCAGCCGCACAGGATGGCGTGCCGGTTGACCCGCGCACCACCTTGCCCGGCACATAGCAACTCCGATCCACGCATTGCCACCCAGCCTTGCCGTCCACGCGACCGGACAGCCGCCATTTTCTTGCCCGGATCCCAACAGACCTGAAATCGGCTCGGGTTCCCACACGGGGAAATGCCCATGCGTCACAAACCGTGGTCCAGTCACACAGCGGCAGCCTCTCTCCAGGGGAAAATTTGCAGTTCGGCACCGAAACGGCGCGCCGCTCAGAACAAAACTGCGAACACCTACTGCATTGAAATCAATAGATAAATCTGCTCCGCCACTGATTCCATGCTTCGCTTAAGCCCCTCCCAGTCTGAAATGGGGCCGCCAGCGAACTGTCCGGTTCTGGCAGAGATTGACGCCTGGCGGCCACGGTCGAGCAGTTCGTGAAAGAAGTTGATTCCTACATCCGATGGTACAATGAGAAACGCATCAAAGTATCCCTTGGCTCTCTTAACCCCGGCGAATACCGCCAAAGGCCTCGCATTACAGCATAACCGGTCCAAGTTTTCGTCCGCATCCCCCCGGGGCACTTCTCGCCGGAAATCAACAGCAATGGAAAGTCCATTGTCGTTAGGATCAATGATCGAGGTCCCTACGTTGGCAAGCGCGTGATCGACCTGCCTCGAAGCGCGGCCGGTGCGCTTGATATGATCGGCCCCGGCACTGCCGACGTGACGATAGAGGTCCTGACTTGAGCCCCAAGGCAAAAACAAGGACGCAATCCAGCCCGGCCCCGCGCCGGGCGCTCTAGGTCTACACAGCCGCACCGCCAGTTGGCCGGCGCCAGAGCTGTCTCTATCTTGCCAGCCCCTATCGGCGTTTCCCCCTAGTCGCGGATGAAATGCTTGTAGGCCAGATCAGCCGCTCGGATACCATCAAGGCGCTCATCAAGTCCTGGCCTCGGCAGTCATTGGCCGGGGCTGGCATGACGGGCCACCCTGGAGCCAGTTCACCTTGTCTGACGCGGAGCGATCATCGTACCGTCCTCCAGCCCGGAAGGCGGATAAAGGACCACGCGCTCGCCGGCCTCCAGTCCGCCGACGACTTCGGCGAACGTTCCATTGTTTCGTCCCGGCTCGAGGCGGTGCAAGCTGGCCGTGCCGTCCCGGTCAACGAACACCGACCAGACTTCGCCGGACCGGAACAGGGCGCTGGAGGGAACACGGATGACCTCGTCTGCTTGCCAAACAACGATCCGCGCCTCGATCCGATAACCATGCCCAATCGCGTCGCGTTCGTCGGGCGGACCGGTCAGGGTGATTGTCACGGGCACTCTTTGCTCCTCGACGCCAAGCGCCGAGAATTTGGTAATGGCAAAAGGATCAATGCGTGACACCTGCCCCTGAAGCGGGACAGGCCCACCCCAATCATCAATGATGGCGCGGTCGCCAATATTTACCTGCACCGCATCAGAGGAAATCAGCTCGACAACGACTTCGAGTTCTCCATCGATATCACCAATCTCCATGATCGGGGCGCCTGCGGGCAGGGTGGTCTCGCTTTGCTGCATGATGCGCAGGATACGTCCGTCCGCCGGGGCTAGCAGTGGGATGCCACCACCGTTGCCTGTTCCCATCGTCGAGAACGTGTTCTGTTCGCCGAACTCCACCAGCTGCGCACGCGCATTGGCAACTTCGGCCTCGCGCATGGAGATGGCCGCCTCGGCCGTTTCCACTGCTGCTTCGGCAACCCGGAAACCCTGCTCCGTTCGCTCATAGGCGGCGCTGCTGATCAGCCCCCGTTCTGAAAGCTGGACGGACCGTTCGAGTTCCGCTGCAGCCAGGTCGCGACCGGCGAGCGCAGCATTCAGGTCTGCCTTGGCGACCCGCAAGGCTGCATCTGCCGCCTGCAGTCCGGCCTGCGCCTGCTCCCTTGTACGCACATCCATGGCCGAGGGGTTGATGGGCAGCATCTGCGCCACGACCGTCTGCCCCCTGATGACCGGATCACCGGGATTAACCTCCACCCGTTGCAGACGTCCGGCAATTGGAGTGGATACCACATAGGCCTCGCGGACCCGCGTGCGGCCTTCTTCATCAATGGTCACCATCATCGAGCCTCGGGTCACCTCGGCCAGATCAACCATCACCGGACGCGGCCAGAAGGCAGCGGCCAGGCCCGCGCCGATTAAGACAAGCACCACCAGGGTGACGATGAGACGCGAATGCTTTCTGGCTTTTGACATCTCACTATTCCCGGGTCTTGAGCACTTCGATGAGGTCGGAGCGGTCAAGGTCGCGCTTGACCAATAGGCCCGAAACAATTGCAGCCGCCATGACCACGAGGGCCGCCTGGCCATGGCTGGGCCCATCGAATATGGCCGGGATCTGGTAAAGATCGGTCGAGAAGCCGGCTGCGATGCCGAAGGACAGGTAGTATCCCAGTACCGCTCCGACCGGTAGCGCCACCAGGGTGACGACCGCCAATTCGCCAAGCAGAACGAAGGCGGTTTCTGCCCTGGTAAAACCTATTACTCGCAGGCTGGCCAGATCGCGCGCGCGCTCGGCATAGGCGATCCGGGCCGCATTGTAGACAATTCCGAAGGTGATGATGAAGGCTATCGCGCCCATGACGTAACGAATGGCGCCGGCCCCGGTATTCATCAATGTCACGAAGGCGTCGCGCGCCTGCGATTTCAGGCTCACGCCTGCGACTGTGGGCATGTTCTGCAACGCCATATAGATGTCGTCGGCATAAGCCTGGTCAATCATGAGGTAGGCGCCTGAGACGCGCCGAGTGTCGCCCAAGGCACGGTTCATGCCTTCAAGACTCATGAAGGCGGGTGAACCAAGCAGGGTTTCGGCGATGCCGGCGACGGCGAGTTGCAGAACCGGCTGCCGTCCTTCGCGTACATCAACGTCCAGAACATCGCCGATTTCAACGTCCAGAATACGGGCCAGCGCCGAGGACAGGACGACGCCGCGTGGGGGCAGGAGAATGGGCTCCAGTTCGCGATCGATTGCACGACTGAGCTCGGCGCCGGCCGGAATGCCGATGAGCCCGCCGCGATAAGTGTGCAAGCCGTTACTCATTACCGCTGGAACCGTGCGCGTCGCCTCGACACGTACGACGCCAGGCAGGCGATCGAGTTCGAATAGCGTCTTGGTGCTTACCGGGTGTGTGAAACCAACGCGCACATCGCTGCGGTCCACGACTGAAAAGGACAGGTCGATCGTGCGATCGAAACCAGCGTAAATTGTGATCATTGCCACCGAGAGTGCCATCCCGAGGGCTATGCCCAGCATGGATGCGGCCATGCGACCGGGCTGTCGAGTTATGCGGCGCAGCACCATGCGCGAAGGCTGATCGAGAATGCGCCCCAGCGCCCCGCTCAGATGCCCGGCGCGGCTGAAATCGGGCGGGGTCGGTGGTCGCATTGCGGCGGCAGGCAAAAGTCCAAAAACCTGGCGCAAAACCATGAAGCCTCCGGCGGAAGCGGCCAGCAGACTCACTGCGATTCCCAAAAGGAAGGAGCTCGGTTCAAGCTGAAACACCAGGAAGGGGAATTTGAAGTAGTCGGTGTAGACTCCCACGAGCGCGCGTCCCGCGGCAATGCCGGCGAGACAGCCCGCCAGCGCGCCACCGAGGGCAATGGCCAGGATGAGTTTGGAGTAGTGGGCGCCCAATTCACCGTCGGTGTACCCAAAGGCCTTCATCAGACCGATCTGACCGCGTTCGGACTGAACAATGCGACCAATCACGATATAGAGCAGGAAGGCCGCCACCAGCAGGAAAATTGGCGGTACGCCGATGGCGGCGGCAACCAGCCCGGAAATCTCCTCGGTGACGAACCGATTGGATGTCTGGTCGGCTCGCGCATAGGCACCAAAGCCGCCATAGGGGTCCAGAAGCCGGTCGACAGCCGTGAGTGTCGCCTCCAGATTGGCGCCGCGGGTCAGACTGAGCAGCACCTCGTTGAAGGCGCCATTCATGTCGTAGGCCGCGGCAAGGCCTGAACGGCTCATCCAGATGACACCGAAGCGTGCATCATCCGGTATCAGTTCACCTGGCGCCGTCGTGTAGAGGAACTCCGGGCTTTGGGCGAGACCGACCACATCAAAGCTGCGTCTCGCCCCGTTCATGGTGGCGTTGAGTTGATCTCCAGGGTGCAGACCATGGGCCAGCGCAAAGCTCTGCAGAAGAAGAATCTCGTCTGGCCTGCCCGACGCCGGAAGCCGGCCATCGGTGAGATAGACATCGTTGATGGCGGGACGTCCTCGGTCTGGCAGCGATACGGCCTGCGCCTGCACCGGTAAAACTTGGCCAGGGATGTCGATCAGAGCGCGGCCCTGGACCCGCGATTGCACGGCAGCTACCCCCGGGATGGCCGCCAGCCGAGTGGTGAGGCGCTCAGGCGCGCGGCTGGCGGGTGCGAATATATCGGCCAGCCGATATCGGTCGTAATAGGCGTCGCGGGTTTCCGTCAGCGAGGCCGTCAACCCGGTCATCATGACCAGCAGCATCACGCCGACGCCGATCACCACGCCGATAGCGGTCGCCTGCCCCTTGATGCGCCAAAGATCGCGCAACAATTTCCGGTTGAGCGGGCTCACCATTCGATCGCCGCCGGATCCAGCTTGCTGTTGTTCTCGATCACCTCCCGAATATTGCCGTCGGCGAAATGAATGACCCGATCAGCCATGGCTGCCGTGTTTGCGTTGTGGGTCACCACCAGAACGGTGGAACCCAGCTTTTCGTTGACGTCTCGCAGCACGCTCAGCACGGTCCGGCCCGTGGCGCTGTCCAGCGCGCCCGTGGGTTCGTCGCAGAACAGAACGTCAGGCTGTTTGGCGACTGCTCGGGCAATGGCAACCCGCTGCTGTTCACCCCCCGACATCTGTGCAGGAAAGTGATCGGTTCGTTCCCTCAGGCCGACGAGAGCAAGGGCGTCGTCGGGATCCATGGGATCGGAGGCGATCTCGGTGACAAGTTCGACGTTTTCGCGCGCGGTGAGGCTCGGCATCAGGTTGTAGAACTGGAAAACGAAGCCTACATGCTGGCGCCGATACCGGGTAAGTGCGGAACTGCTCATTTCCGTCAGGCACTGGTCCAGGAAATGGGCCGTACCCTGGGTGGCACTGTCCAGCCCACCAACGATGTTGAGCAAGGTCGACTTGCCAGACCCGGACGGCCCGAGCAGAACCACAATTTCGCCCTGCGGGATATCGAGGTCTACGCCGCGCAGCGCGTGCACGGTGGAGCGACCCTCGCCATATGTCTTGGTGAGGCCGCGCGTCCTGAACGCAATCGGCTTGCCCACATTCATCCCAAACTCTCCGGCGTCAGCCGACTCGCTGCCCCAAAGGCCTGCGCGCTCACCCAAGACGGTTTCGCGCTAGTGCATCACGGGTGACGCCCGCATCGAATGGCTCCAAGCTAGCGCGCGATGCGAAGGGAATATAGGTCAAAACCACAGAGACTGTGCGATAGACGTCCCGTTAGAGCCTGACAGGTCTCCCGGGCATCGAAGGTGAATTGCTCCGCTACTGCGCGACCAGCTCGAATAGATATCGGTCTGCGACCCTGTGTAGCGTCGGCTTCTCGATCGCGGCCTACCCCGACAGGGAGGCGTATCTTTGCCAACGGCAGCGCGGCGATGATCTAAAACGATTGAAACCAACAACGTGATCGGGCCCCTGTCATTCACCCTGGCTGCACACCGAAAACTCTAGACTTCAGTCGCATTACGGGAACCCTCGGCGGGCTGGTCCGTGACCTCACCTTGTCTCCGGAGTTCAGCAAGCGGGCAGAGAGCGCGCAAAAAGAATATCGGCGCATGCTGACCAAGGTTGAAGAAAAATTTGGCACAATGCCAATCGCGGCCCTCGAGGACAAGCGCGTGCGCGGCGACTTCATGGATTGGCGCGACGAGGTCTTGTCAGTGTCGGGACCTCGGGAAGCAGACAATCGGATATCAATCCTGAGCACTCTGTTGTCTTGGGCGGTCGATCGCACTCGAATTTGGCACAATCACGCCATTGGAATTGCGCGGCTGCACAAGACCGACCGGTCGGACAAGCTTTGGCTGCCAAAGCACGTTGAAGCATTCATGAGCGAGGCGTCCGTAGAAATGCAACGTGCGCTGATCCTAGCGCTGCATACAGGACAGCGTCAGGGGGATCTTCGCAAGTCTGTGCACACGATAATCGAGAAATACATGTCGCGTACGCGGGCGCTCGCCAAGTCAGCGATGACCAAGTTTGAGAACGCAAGCAGCACAGATTTTGCAAACCGTCGACCGCACTGAAGCGGGAAGATCCACTAAGTAATTGAAATAAGTGGCGCGCCGGAGAGGATGAAACTGGGAACGCGTATGTGATTGTTTTTGAACTATAAACCACTCAGCCCTGATGCCAGACCTCGTGCTCTATCATGGCAAAGTCAATTACTTTGGCAACGCACCCGTCCTCTGCAAGCGCGACAGACATATCAAGAGTATGAAGGATACCAACGCTACGAAAAAGCGCATGGACGCGCTGCGCCTCATCCTGAGCAATCGTGCCGATCTTTTGAAATCGAGAATCTACAAATTCCATTTCAAATGCCAGTTCCGGGAGAAACTCGTTCGAAACATCAGCGCCATAGCGATCAAATACCCGCTGAGGGGAGCAAATCTGAAAGCCCTCCGGGATGAGGGTCATCAACTCTGTTGACGCTGACGCGCGCGCATATGCTTCAATCTCGGACCGGAACACAGCGCACGCATGTCGTTCGTCGGCACTGTGGCGATAGACTTTCCGAACACGACCAAGGCTCCGGCTCACGAAAATAATGCCGTAGGCGCCTTCGTCCAGATACACAAAATCGGTGCCGGCAAGGATCAGCCCGCGCGCGTCGTTCGCGAAGCCCATCCTAACCTTCGTCCTTATCGGATACCGGAATACCGGACCCCTTAACGGCCCCCGTTTCCAGATGGATGGTGGCGATCGCCTGATAAAGCGCCCATAAAGACTCTGCCGCACCATCGGCGAGCGCTTTCCAGTCAGGATTCGCTTGAACTTGTTGATGCTCGCACAGTTCGCTGGCGACGGCCCGGCTCAGAAACGACGCCATGTGAAGAGCTTCATGCCGACCGTAGCTATCCATTTCTGTCATAACTTTCTCTCCTCTGCTCACGCCGTTCAACCTATTCCAATGGTCGACCACGTGCGAAGTGTGTGAGTACCTGCCATCGTGTATAATGCCGGCCGCGGCCTCGCGGGCGCGACCGGCGCAGTCGGTCGCGATCACGCGGCCTGTTTTACGGAAATGTGTTGATCCTGACCGCGAAGAACCGCCGGTAGCCAACCAGTACCGGTAAGCTCGCGTGCAGCAAGTGCAGCCAATTCCGCCTTTTTCATGCGTGACCATGCGGGTGCGGGCGATACGCCCTTCGCTTCGCACAGGGCAGCGATAATCTGCTTGCTGTTGATCCGACTGAAATATGTCGACACGTCCGGCGTGTACTGTTTGCTCATGTCGAAACCGATTGCGTCCGCAACCATGTCGGCATGGGCGAAGCGTCCGGCTTCGGGACGATCTACCTTCTGGCGCACCGCATCAATAGCCCGTGCGCCGATATGGGCGAGCAGACCGAGCAACGTGTCCTGCGATTGCGAAAGACACCAACCCCACAGATCGGACGGATCTTCGGGCAGAAGCTCCGTCCAGCGTGTCTCGGCATCGGCGAATGCCTGCACTACGGGCATCGGCTCCGGGTCGGGCAAATGCCACTCCGGGCGCGACCCGCTGAGCGACAGCCTCAGGCACGACAGGTCACCTGCACCTGTGTAGAAGGCGGACAATGCCAGCGCGTGCACGACAGCCGCGACCATGACCTGCACGTTCTCACCGGCTACGGACTGGAGCGCCGCGGTCTTGCGTGCCGTCAGTTCGGTGACAAGCGTTGCCGGCAAGATGGCAGCGTCTCGGGCAGGCTTATGATCTTCAAGGGTCTCAGTCTGCCGGGACGCGTCACGCCGGATAAATCCGCGTTCGACCGTCGCCGTGCCGTTCCAGTCAATGCTAATAATCGCGCCCGCTGATACCAGGATTTCCGGCGTCCAGCACTCCTGAGCCGCGTCCAGTTCGTCAAGGCGGTCCTGGATAGCGTCCAGGCGTGCAAGAACCGTCTCGTCGCCCTCGTCGGCTTCGGGTGAGTCGGCGAGTTCGTCGTACTCAGCTGACAGGGCCTCAAGCTCGGCTTGCTGTTCGCCGGACAGTGCGATTCGCTCGGGTCTGACGCGGCGACATTGCGCGTTCACGTCCTCGAACGCATCGGCCAGTTCGACCCAGGCCCAGCCTTCAGCGCGGACCTCCTCAACGACGGTTGCGAGTTTTTCGGTAACCAATCGGTCAAGCAGAACGGGATCGAGGATTGTACCGCTATGGGCATCATCGAACAGGTCGCGCCTTACGCCACCTCCGGACTGTTCGTAGATATCCAGCCCGACGAAACGGACCCGCCTGTCAGATGCCGGAATCTCGCCCTCCGTCAGAGCGTTACGGATCGTCCGTGCGCTGCGGTTCCATCCCGGCAGGTCTCCAAGCACGCGTGCCTGTGCCGCATGATCGTCTGTGATTGCGAAAGCCTGTGCTTCTTCCAGATCGATATCGCCGTTGCGGTAAGCGTCCAGCACGACCGGGCTGAGACGACCCAGTTTTAGTCGCTTCAGAACCACGCTTTCACTAACGCCGAACCGGCGGGCTACGGCGGCAACATCAAGGCCCCGATCCACAAGATCGCGGAAGGCCTCGAACTGGTCGGCCGGATGCATGGCAACCCGCACGACGTTTTCGGCAAGGGACAGCTCCCCAGCATCAGCTTCTGCTGCGACCAGATCACAGCGCACGGGAGCATCCGGGGCGATACGCTTCTGCGAGGCTAGCAACTGTAATGCCTTCAGCCGGCGCTGCCCGGCGACGACGGCGAATTTGCCGCCTTTGGCCTTGCGGACAATCAGCGCCTGCAAAAGCCCGTGCGCCTCGATCGATGCGGCAAGCTCGTCGATTGCTTCACTCGCACCGGTCTTGCGGCCATTGCCGGTCCAGACGGTGAGCTTGTTTAGAGGGATGGATTGCGTCTCGGTCATGACTTTCTCCTTTGTTGTCGGTTGGCTCAAGACGCCAGGGAGAAAGGACGGGCGGACAAGCCGCACAGTCACCGCGGCACGCGGCTACGGCCAACACGGCCCGGCGCCAGCCGGGGTGGTGCGGGCGGGCCGTTGACCGGGCGGCGCGCCCGGCCGCAATGGCGGCATGAATTGAGCTAACGGCGGGAAACGGTTATGGCCTATGCGGTCTATCCGAAGTCAGTACGGATGTGCCCGAGAGACGATGAGGTGCTCACAGATCAAGCAATAGGAGACCAGCTACGAAAGGACTCGTCAAAGAAGCCGAAGTTGAGGCACCCACCGGAAAGGCCGTAGTGTCCTCTGGTACGCCGAGAGGACCATCCGTCAGTTTCGGTTTCCAAGCAGAACCCGGACTCAGCCCCATACTTGCGAATTGACGCTTCCAAGGCGCCGTAAAGCAGACCCAACCAACTCGATGGCTCGAACAATCTCTTCCTCAGTGGTCACATACCCGACGCTGAATCTCAGCGATGACCGCGCCTCCTCCTCCGTCAGCCCAATACCGCGTAAGACGTGTGAGGCTTGCGGTGTTCCGGATGTGCATGCGGATCCTGTAGAGGCTGCTAAATGAGGTTGAAGCGCGGCCAAGATATCTTCCGCCTCATAGCCCGGAAAGCGGACGTTGAGATTTCCTGGATGCCGTTCACTCAAGGAAGGACCGTTGAGCAAGATATCAAAGCCAAGAGTGTTAAGCCCATTCCAGAATTTTGCTGTCTTAGCCCGAAGTTTCTCCCGCTCGCCTTGACAGCTC
Source organism: Devosia marina (assembly GCF_009758415.1). Classification (GTDB taxonomy): domain Bacteria; phylum Pseudomonadota; class Alphaproteobacteria; order Rhizobiales; family Devosiaceae; genus Devosia; species Devosia marina. The sequence goes on from NZ_WQRF01000003.1 coordinate 254,141, forward strand.
CCAAACACTTCTGCGGCGGCGCCCATTCCAACACAAAGAGGTACGGGTAATGTTCCAGATCGAATATTGCGCTGCTGCCCTCCTCCGAAAATGAGCGGCGCAATCATGTTCTGAATTTCTCGCCTCACATAGAGGCATCCGACACCCTTCGGCCCGTACATCTTGTGCCCCGACAGACTTATCAAGTCCGCGCACGAAGTGATCGCGGACATGTCCGACGCTACTGGCATTTGCGCAGCGTCCAAGTGCACCAATGCCCCGAAACGCGCAGCGCGTTTATAAATTTTATCAACCCGCTGAATCGTTCCTATCTCTCCATTTACTGATCCGAAAGTCACTAGAAGAGTGTTTTCATCCGTAGCGGCTTCCAGCTCCTCCTCGGAAATGTACCCATCTTCATCAACGTTGCACCTATTGATCACCGCCCCAAAGTCTTCTGCCGCAACGCGACACGGATCGAGGACACTCTTGTGCTCAATGGTCGTGGTGACAATTTTATTACGATTTCCTCCGACCAATAGTTTCCGTAATCCGAGTATCGCAAGGTTGTTTGATTCTGTTGCTCCGGACGTAAATATAATTTCATCTGGATCGCAGGATATATAACTTGCTATTCTTATCTGAGCCGCCTCAATGGCGCGGTCAGCGTCCCATCCCGCTGCATGACCCGCTGAGTGGGGATTGGCGAACGATTCGGTAAAGTACGGTAACATTGTCCGCAGAATAGCGGAATCGACCGGCGTTGACGCCTGATAGTCAAGATAGATGGGCATGTAATTTTGCATGAAATGACAAATGCTTACGCCGAAAGTTGTTGATGAACCTCACTTAGCGGCGATTACGTCGCCTATCTGGAGGACCGCTCCAGCTTTTCATTGACCCTATCATGGGAAAGGGGCTAGAGTCGAGCTGGACGGACGATCCAGCGAGGGGCAATGTCTAGGGGACCATTATTTGAGAACGGCTATAAGCCGCTTTTTTCCGGCCATGAAACTTTTCCGCTACGCTATGGATGGCTCAAGAAAGTATATGACGCAGTTGCGAGTCACGATGACGGCATCGCAAGTAAATCCATATTTTCTGATGATACTGCAATCGCGAGATTCGGAGTTGGGAAGAATATGGTCTCGTCCATGCGGTATTGGGCGGCGGCATGTGAAATTATCGAAGATATTCCCGGAAATCAGATTCGCATAAAAGCTCTTGGCCATAAACTCTTTGGAGCCTCCGGATTAGACCCATATATGGAATCGCCATCCACCTTGTGGATACTGCATTGGCGACTTTGCGGTCGGGCGGACAGAACGACCTGGTTTTGGGCGTTTAATCATTTCTCCCATTTGACCTTTGAGCGCGACGCCCTGAGTAAGGGTCTGCTGGCTATTGCCCATGAGAGGGGCTGGCCTCGGGTCTCTGCGGCGACAGTAAAGCGAGACGTTGAATGCTTCGTGCGAACATACGCCGCCAAAGCCGCTTCCGCTCAACTTTCCCATGAAGAAGCACTTGAGTCTCCGCTGACTGAGTTAGGCTTGATCCGTGCAACGGGCAAAAAGGACGGTTTTCGGTTTGTCCGAGGGGCAAAGTCTAGTCTGGGTGACGGGGTCTTTGCGTATGCTTTGATTGAGTTCTGGCAGCGATATTCGAAATCCAAGACCTTGTCGTTCGAAGCGATCGCTCATGGCCCGGGCTCCCCTGGGCGCGTTTTCGCCTTGGATGAAGGTGACCTCGCCGATCGCCTGTCAGAGATCGAAGATGCGACCGAAGGTCTTTTGCGCTGGTCGGAGACGGCCGGTTTGAAGCAGGTCATTCGGTCAGCAGACCTCAATGTCGAGGCAGCGCTTGGCCTCGTAGACGCTGACTTCCGTGTGCGCGAGCGAATGAAGGTGGCGTAATGAGCCTCATTGACAAGGTCTATATAGCCCCACGATTTCAGCGCGCCATTCGCATCGATGTTGACCTTGGGCAGCAGGAATCGCTCGACGGCTTCATGTGCCCGAAATCCTCTGTCGATGTTCTTTTGGCGATGGCGCGGCATGTCGCCGATACGAGGCAAGGCGCATTTACGTGGACCGGCCCCTACGGAAGCGGGAAGTCGAGTCTTGTTGTTGCCTTGAGCGCGTTGCTTGGCGCAGACAAGCCACTGCGCAATCTGGCGATGGCTTCGATTGGCGAAGCGGCCGCGAATGAAATTCGATCCGGTTTCGGTGCAACAAAAAGGGGATGGAAGGCCATCGCTGCGGTTGGGCGTCGTGACGATGCTTGCCGTGTTATCGGAGAAGGATTGGTATCGGCGGGGCTTGCGTCATCGCGCCGGAGGAAGCCGTGGGACGGCGTATCGATCATCGAAGCATTGACAGAAACCGCGGCCGACAAAACGCGCGGGGGCGTTATCCTCTTCATCGACGAAATGGGCAAGCTCCTCGAAGGGGCGGCCCAAGGCGAGAGTGATGTCTATTTGTTCCAGCAATTGGCCGAGGCCGCGTCCCGAAGCGGCGGCCGGCTGATTGTCGTGGGTGTCCTGCATCAAGCGTTTGAAGAGTACGCAAATCGCTTGTCGCGAGATTTCCGGGATGAATGGTCGAAAGTGCAAGGCCGATTTATTGATCTGGTCGTAAACGCGGCGGGCGAAGAGCAGATTGACCTTATCTCCCGTGCAATTGCGTCCGAAGCTACGCCGAAATCCTATGCAGGCCTTGCTGGCAGGATCGCCAAAGAAATTCAGACTCGTAAGGTGGGCACATCAGGCTTTCTCGATGCGGCGCTGGCCGAATGTTGGCCTCTCCATCCTATCGTCGCCGCGCTCCTTGGCCCAATCTCAAGGCGCCGATTCGGGCAGAATCAGCGCAGCATCTTCGGTTTCCTTAATTCAGCAGAGCCGAACGGCTTTCAGGATTTTCTCAAAAGCGCGAAAGACGGCGATTTATATTCACCGGACCGTCTGTGGGACTACCTTCAGCTTAATCTTGAGCCGTCCATACTTGCTTCGCCCGACGGCCATCGCTGGTCAATTGCTGTGGAGGCCATTGAGCGATGCGAGGCGATCGGCGGCGACGGAGCACAAATTCAGCTTCTCAAAGTGATATCGCTAGTCGACCTTTTTAAAGAGCGGTCAGGCTTGGTCGCAAGCGAAGAGTTGCTTACAGCGGCCTTTCCGAGCCTTTCTAATTCAGCTCTCCGTTCGATGCTGAAGCAGCTTAGGGACTGGTCGCTTATTGCCTACCGCAAGTTTCTTGGCGGCTACGCCGTATATGCCGGGAGTGACTTCGATATCGAAGCCGCGACCGAACGCGCGCTCGGGGACATTGAGAGTGTGGATTTCGAGCAGTTGCGGACGCTCGCGAGCCTTCAGCCGGTGATGGCAAAGCGTCACTATCACGAAACCGGCGCCCTACGCTGGTTCGATGTAGAGATCGCACCCCTCGCCGATGTCCTACAATATGCGGCTGAGTTCGAGCCGGGACCTAGCACAATCGGCCTTTTCCTGCTCGCGATCCCAACTTTTGGCGAAAGCGAAGATACCGCCAAGGAGCTATGCAAGCGAGCGGCACGCCGTTCAGGAAAGCATGACATCATCGTGGGGCTTTCATCGCGCTCATGGTCGATACACAACCTGTCGCGTGAACTGCTCGCTATTGAGCACGTCAGAAACGGACATGCCGAGTTACAGGGCGATCCTGTCGCGCGGCGCGAAATCAATGCCCGCATAGTCAGTCTGCAAGCGCAGCTTGAGCAGGAGCTTCAACGCGCTTTCGACGGCGCTCAATGGTTCCAGAAGCAGCACAGTCCCAAACAGCTCATGCAGGACGAGCTCAACGGCCTTGCTTCCGATCTTGCAGATAAGAGGTTCCCACTTAGCCCTGTGCTCAACAACGAACTTCTGAACCGCGTCAAACCTTCGACCAATGCGGTCGCCGGCCAGAACGCGCTGCTCCGTAGAATGGTCGATTTCGAAGGCCAGGAAAGGCTCGGGATCACCGGCTATCCGGCAGAAGGCGGCATGTTTGAATCAGTCCTCAGCGACTCAGGTCTTTACGCCAAGACAAAAGACGGATGGCGATTTGTGCAGCCGGACGCGAAATCGGATAAAGCGCGGCTTCGTCCGGTTTGGGACGCGACGTCCGAATTCCTGTTGGAGCGCGAGGAGCGTCCGGTCTCGCTTTCGGAGGTCTATGAACTGTGGCGCGGTGCGCCGTTCGGTATCAAAGACGGCATGATGCCTGTCTTGGCGGTATCCTACATTCTGTCCCGAAGAAACGATGTGGCGCTCTACCGGCAGGGCGTATTCCAGGCGCGCTTCACCGATCTTGATGTCGACTATCTAGCCAAAGACCCGCGCGACATTCAGCTGCGATGGATGAATCTGAGCGATGTCGCCCGCCGCCTGCTTTCCGGTCTCGCCAACATCGTACGCGACCTCGATCAATCAAATAGCCTTCAGAATCTTGAGCCCATAGATGTCGGTCGCGGCCTAATTTCGATCTACACAAGTTTGCCGCACTGGACGCAGCGGACAATGAGGCTGTCTGCGAACGCGATCAAAATCCGCGACGTCTTCAAGCGGGCTAGAGATCCAAACCAGTTTATTTTCAACGATCTTCCACAGCTCGCAGGTTCCGACCGCGATCTGGAAACAGAAGACGGTTTTCAGCGCATTATCGGCCGTGTCCGTGATGCCTTGGAGGAAATGGTGAGAGCATATCCGCAGATGCTGGAGCGCTTGGCAGACGTCACTCTTGCCGAATTGCAAGTTCCAAATAGCTCGTCTCAAGCGCTCGCGGACCTGCGCGCACGCGCTGAAAACATCAGGGATCTTGGCGGTGACTTCAATCTGAATGCTTTCGTTAATCGGATTTGTGAGTATCAGGGCAGCCTTACCGATATCGAAGGGTTGGCAGGCTTTGCCGTAAGCAAACCATCTAAAGATTGGATCGATAGCGATTTAGACAAAGCATCAATCAAGCTTGTCGAGTACGCCCAAAGCTTCAACAAGTCAGAAGCCTTCGCGCGCGTAAAGGGACGACCCGACAAACGTCATGCAATGGCTGTCGTCGTCGGTCTCGGCGGACGTCCAGCGCCGCTGCTTGATGAGTTCGATGTCACAGATGCCGATCTTGAAAACGTCCAAAAAGTGGTCAGTGAGCTGCGCAAGGTGCTGAACAAACAACAGACGGCGAAGCGTTCAGTGATACTTGCAGCGCTCGCCGAAATGTCGGCGGAAGTCATCAGTAGCAATAATCCGGACAAGACCAAACAAGAACAGGCGGCAGCTCGATGACGGCGTCAGAGCGGCATGTCCTCGGTCTTTCCGGTGGACGCGATAGTGCGGCGCTGGCCGTCTATATGCGCCACTACCACCCCGAGATCGACATCGAATATTTCTTCACGGACACGGGTAAGGAATTACCAGAGGTCTACGAGTTTCTTGGGCGGCTTGAAGGCGTGCTCGGCAAGCCGATCCAGAGACTCAATCCCGACAGAGACTTCGATTTCTGGCTGAAACAGTACAATTCCTTCCTGCCCTCAGCGCAAACGCGCTGGTGCACAAGGCAGCTCAAACTCCGGCCGTTCGAGGTCTGGATCAAGCCGATGCTTGCCGAGGGAACGAAGGTTTATTCCTATGTCGCCATCCGCAGCGATGAGGAATACCGCGAAGGCTATACCTCTAAGCACGAAAATCTCGTCGTGCGTCTGCCCTTTAAAGAAGCCGGTATCGACAAGGCGGGCGTACTCGAACTGCTGGATTCGTCAGGGCTCGGGCTGCCCAAATACTATAACTGGCGCACGCGCAGCGGCTGCACGTTCTGCTTCTTTCAGCAGAAGATCGAGTGGGTCAGATTGCGCGAACAGCATCCCGATGCCTTTGAGGAGGCCAAGCGGTACGAAAAGACCGCATTGAACGGCGGTTCCCCGTTCACCTGGAGCCAAGGCGAGTCGCTCGACGAGCTGGAGCGGCCCGAGCGTGTCGAGCAGATTAAGAAAGACCATGCCGAGCGTGTGCGTAGGTCGAAGGCGAAAGTCAGCGTCAATCCGCTACGACCTGATGACGAGCCGCTCGATATCGATGATCTTTACGGCCAGGCCAAAGCATGCCTTGCGTGCCATAAATAGTGAGAAGGTAAATAATTGAGTTCGGGGGGACTTCTTGAATACTGCGGCACTTGAGGATTTCGCCAGCGATGCGGTCAACGCGATAGCGAAATTCAACCTCAATTTCATATTGTCTACTGACCAGTTTGGCCGGACGGATTTTGTCATCGATCCCCTTCATTGGGAATCGATCGGCTACGCCGATGATGCCGCGATTGCCAACGTTCCCAATGATCGCCGCGGCCTTTATGCCTTTGCGATTTGCAAGACGAGCGCGGTACTCCCGCCCCACTGTTACGTCCTCTATATCGGCATCGCCGGCAAAGGGGGATCAACCCGTTCGCTTCGCGCCCGTTACAGGGACTATTTGAACACGAAAAAAGTTCTGAAGCGCGAGCGCATCGCGCGCATGATCGGGACTTGGCATCCGGTGTTGCGTTTCTACTTCGCGCCCGTCGACAACGCCGTGACATCCGCTCAACTTGAGGAGCTAGAGAAACAGCTTAACAGCACTCTTCTCCCGCCCTTTGCCGAGGGCGACCTGGAAGCCGGAATCAAACAGCAAAGGAGGGCTTTCAGATGACGCGGGTCAAGACCAAGGAAATCATACTTCCGGCATTGCGGGGCGTGATGGGCAATTGGGTCTATTACACTTGCCTGATGAGCATCGACGAGATTGCCCGGCGCGTCAGCTATGCCGACGAGATTCACAAGAACAAGAAGCTCTCCGACATGATCCAGCGTAGCCTCAAGGCGGCTCGCAGCGCGCAGATTGCCGACTACATCAAGACGCAGGAGGAGCGCTTCTTTAATTCGCTTGTCGTGGCTACGTATGGGGGGCAGCCGAATTGGAGCGGCATCGACCGACTCAGCAGCAAAAGCAAAAACGCCATCGCCGACAAACTGTCAGAGGAGACGTTGAACTCAGTCGGCTTCCTATCGCTCAGCGGCGAAGAAAAGCTCTTTGCGCTGGACGGACAGCACCGGCTTTCGGGCATCAAGAAGGCCGTAAAAGAAGGTCTGGAACAAGACCCACCCGACGACCTATCGGTCATATTTGTGGCCCACAAGACGACGCCGAAGGGCATGGAAAAGACCCGCAGGCTCTTCACCACGCTCAACAAGACGGCGAAGCCGGTTTCCAAAGGCGACATCATCGCGCTCGACGAGGACGATGTCATGGCGATCTGCGTAAGGCGTCTGATTGAGGAAAGCACGCTGTTTAACGGAGTGCGCGTGGCCTTCGTCGCCAGCAACAACATGCCGGTTCAGAACACGACAAGTCTTACCACGATAGGCAATCTGTACGACATACTGACCACCTTGTTCACCCGCGTTGAAACTGATCTTAAAGCCGAAAAAGCTGAACTTCAGCGTGCGCGGCCGGATGATAAGACCCTTGAAGCCTATTTTAAGCTCGCAAAGCAGTATTTTGAACTAATGGCCGCGAGTTTTACGCCGCTATCGGAGTTTTTTGCCGCTACTGACACCAATCCCGTCGTCAAAAAATACCGCGGCAGTCATGGCGGAAGCGCACTCTTCCGGCCGATCGGCCTGATAGTATTCACAGACATCGTTGCGCATCTTAGCAAAACGCGCACGCTGAAAAAATCCATCGAGCTGGCCGGAAAGTTGCCTCATATGCTGACGGCGGTGCCGTTTGAGGGGCTGATGTGGGATTCACCGAGCCAGCGCATCGACAACACCAACCGCGTCACTTTGCGCGAAGTCCTTCTTTATATGGTCGGCGATTCCAAATGGAAGGACGACACTGTCCTTGGCCGGTATCAGCGCGGCATCGGTGACGAGGACGCGGCGCTTCCTAAGAAGGTTGTGTGACCCCTGCTCCTCCGCTAGATCGCGTGTTCGAGGTCGTACTCTCTCAGGAAGGGCGCAAGGACTTCGTAAGCCTCCGCGCGGTTTTCCGACAGTGACGAAAACTCTGCCACCCTTCCCAGCTCCGATTTAATCAGGCGCTTGGCGTAATCGGAGTCGGTTTCGTAGTCGTGCGGAAGTACCACGACGAAATCGTGTATCGTCGCCATTTCCTTGCCTGGCGAGCGCCGCAGGATACGGCCGCGACGCTGCACGAACTGACGCGGATCACGCGAGCTAGCGAGGATGTAGGCGGTGTTACATGCGGGTACGTCGATACCTTCGTCAAGACAGCGGATCGCGACCATTGCATCGATGATACCAATCCGAAAATTTTCCAGAATGGAGTCCCGTTCCTTTCGAGATTCTCGCGAAGTGAAGCGCGAAACGTCCCAGCCGCGCTTATGCAAGAGTGAGCTGACCGCTTCGACTTGCCTTTGGCTGGAAACGGTGCTTTCGGTTTCAGAATCCTGGTCGGATTCCTCATCGGTTTCGACCGTGCCGTCGCCGCAATAGAATAGAGTGTGAGGATTGGGCTTCACACCTTCGAGCGCCTTGTCGAGCGCTGCCATCTTGTTGGCGGCCGAACCCACGAGCCGCGCGCGCCGCATCAGCAGCGCCGTCAGTTGGGGATTGGACGCCACGCCTTTAGTGCCGTCCTGCCGCGCCATGATCCGGCCGATTTGCTCAGAGAGGTCGACGAACTCGTCAGCCTCGCCCTTGGTGAGCTCGACGACGCGCGGATAATACATATAGGGCGTCAGAACCTTGTCGGTGATCGCCTGCTTGAGCGTGTAGCGGGAGACGATCTCACCGTAATATTCGGCAAGCCGTTCGTTGCGCTCTTCGTCGAGATAATGTTGTGGCGTTGCCGACAAGCCGATCCGGAAACGGGCATGCTCTGGCAGAAAGCCCTCATAGGCCTTTGAGGTATGGTGATGGCACTCGTCGCCAATCCACAGCAAGCGATTGCCGGCAATCTGCTTGAGGCACTCCTGGAACTCAGGGCTTTTGAGCGTACGGTTCACGACGACGATGGCTGCAAATTTCCTGCTGCCCATGACCAGCTCGTGGACGACGTTCCGCAGCTTCTCAACCCAGTTCGCGCGCGAGACATAGCAGCGCACCGGGTAGATGTTGAACGAGGAGAGAATATCGACCCACTGGTCGGCGAGGTTCTGGTAGGGCACCGCGATCACGCATGCCAGCCCGTCGATGCGCTCGGATAGCTTAACGATCGCATGAATGGAGGTGATCGTCTTGCCCGCACCGGTCGCGAGGTCGAAAGTTCCCTGAAAATCACCCTTGGCCTTCCACGCATCGAGCGCCTCGATCTGGTGCGGGAGCATCTTGAAAGGACGGCCGTTGATGGTCGCCGGCTCTTTAGGCTTGGAAGTCGTCGTACTCGTCGTGCCATGAATCTTGTCACGCACCCGCGCCGCGATCCCGGCCTCAATTTCGGGATCGGGCGTATAAGTCAGCGCCCTTGCGGTCGAGATCAGCTTTTCCCTGACGGCAGTCGGAATATCGATGACGGCGGTGGCGCGGCTTTCATTACGCCAGAGCCGATCGAAACTCTCGATATGCGGCCTATAGTAAGCCTCCAGCTCCGGCCGCCAGGTCGGAAACACATTGATCGACTCGTAGTTGAAGGTCGGCAGAAGCGCATGCGTGCTTTCATTGGCCGAGCCAGAGAAAACAAGTTTGTCGTCGGCCGTGTCGCCGATGATCCCGATCTTGTCGTGATACATGCCGCGCTCGCGCAGCGCGATTTTTACTTCAAGCCTTCCGTGCGCTACGAGCCAAGCCAACGTTTCAAAGCGGTTCTGAAAAAGCTCATCACTAACATTGGCTATGTGATCGAGAAGTTCAGAACCGATCTTTTCCGAAATCTCGCGCAGCCGGTGTCCTTCTCGCACCGCTTCGATGTCTTGGGCGTCGGAGAATGCGCCTAGGATCAGTCTTATCTGCCCGCCGTTGCGCACAAAAACCGAAAGCGCCTGTGCCGCATAGCTGATCGTGGACGCTGAAAAGTACCCGACGGCGCGGTCATAGCTGTTCGCAACCGAGAGCGCCGGGAGATAGAAGTCCTCTAAGATGTTGTCGAGATCGGACTTGTAAACTCCCTGATATTGCAGATCGCGCAGCATCTAGAAGTTGATCCCGTCGATGTCGGGTTCGGCCTCCTCGATATTGAGGTAGCCGCTTTTTTTCAGCAGCTCCAGAATGTCTCGGTCGGGATATTCACCGCCGCTGCGCAGCATGGCATCGCGAAGAACCTGAAGTCCGCCATTGGCGTACTCTTCGAAGATCTCCGCGCAACGGCCCTCCTCTCCGTCCTTGAGAATTTCAGGGTCCTTTGAATCGGCAAGCGCAATGAGGAAGATTAGGTCCTCCGCGTCCCTTCGCTCAAACTGTTGATAAGAAACGTCTTCAGTTCCCGCGCTGCGGTCGAGCGGAACCCGCCGCCCTTCAGAGTAGCCGAGCAAAGCTGCAAAACAGAGCAACTCTCGAATCGTCGGAAACAACGTTCGGTCCGTGCCGGGCAGCTTGGTCATGGCTAGCCGCTGCACCATGTCCTCGTGAATGCGGCTTCGGTGAATATTTGCTGCTCTGTTGCTCATGCCGCCGCCACCTTTACAATTTCGGTGCCGTCATAGGCTGAATCGAAGACGGCCGTACGGTATTCCTCGCCTTTGAAATACCGACTCTCGGGTTTGCGTTCGCCCGCAGCTGCCCGATTGTGCCGCACTAGTAAGTATTCTGCGCCGATATGCCCCTGAAGTGCTGACAGCACCTCTTCGGAGCCTTGTGAGCGCGATAGCAACAAGACAACTTGCCGCGACATCTTGGGGATGAACTCGGCGGTGGTCCGGCGGTAGGACTCGTCGAGTTGGCCGAACGGTGAATCAAGCACCAACGGGGCAATCGTGCCGGGCAGAAGCTTATAATCTTGCGCGTTCTGTCTGATTTTTGCGAACTCCACTAGCGCAGCGGTAAAGGCAAGTCCAAGGAGCTGGTTTTCGCCGCTGGATTTGGGCAAGGCCATACCGTCCGAGTTGACAAGGCTGATGCCGTAGTCATCAGACATGCGAAGGTTGAGCACTTTACGCGTTGTCGCTTCCAGAATTCGTCGAATGCCTGCCCTCAGCACTTTTTTCGCCTGTTCCTCTTCCTCAACGAGTTGAAGTTCCAGGGTTCCCTTTATCGATTCGCAAAGGTTACGACGCTTAGCGTAAATGGCAGTCTGTGTGTCCTGTCGCGCAAGATCGTTGATATCTCTATCAATCTGCGCGCGCTCGCGCTCTGCATTGCCGATGCCCGTTTGCAGCGCTCCGATTTTACGGTCGATGTCGGATAGTTCCTTTCGCAGCGTCTCCCGTCGCTCCTCGCGCGAGGCAATATCGTCGAAATTGATGCCCCTAAGCTTATCGTGGATTTCCCCGAGCTGAGCTTCAATGGTCGCATGCTCCTCGTTCGCGTCCGCGAGGCGCTCCTTGGCTTTGACTAGACGGTTCGGCGCTTTCGCGCGTTCCGATCTGAGCTCGTCAAGCCTCCCACGTACGCGCGTGACCCTGTCGCGCATGATTTGATTGGCTGCTTTTTCTAGAAGCTGCGCAACCCGTTTTGCGGCCTCGCTGCCGGGCGGCAAATGCGCGCCACAGATACAAGACTCAGCCTCTAAGACGTCCTTGACGAATTCCTCGTTGTAGGGTGAAGGGATGCGTCCACGGTGGGACTCGTCATTCAAGAAATCGAACGTTTCAGCGGTAATCTTCTTCGAGACGATAAAGCGACCGTTCTCGCCAAGCCATTTATAAACATCGTCTGAAGATTCCTTCTGACGCTTTTCGACGCGGCGCATTTGCTCGGTCAACCGTTCGCGGCTGCGCTGCAACTCCTTCGCCGCGGCCGTGTTGCGGAGCTTGTTGTCGATGTCGTTGATTTGCTCTTCCGTCAGCTGCCTTGATTTTTCGAGCCGTTCGATTTCGCTCTTGGCTGCATCGATCTGTGAGCCGAGTGCGTCGAGCCGGTTGTTTAGCTGCTCAATTTTCTGAGTGGCCGGCGTCGAGGGTATCTGCTTGCGAAACTGACTGGAGATCGCCTGCAAGTCATCAATGGCCGTTTCAATGAGAGAGCAGCCTAATATATCTCGTACCGCCCCTCGGATGGAGGAGCGATTCTTCTCTCCTAGGAAGACCTCAGCGTGCTCGCCGTCAAAGAGGAAATGCGCAGCCATTTCGCGCGGGATTACGGTATTGATGAATGTGTCCGGGGAAGGAACGTCCACCTGCCCCCCACGATCAAACCGCGCAACTACGAAGTTTCGGCCTTCCGCGTTGCCCGTACGGAAAAAGCGTTTGGCTATGTAGTGATTGTCGTTGTGTTCGAATAGCACCTCTACGGACGCGAGACTCCGCCCTTCCTTTTTAGCGTCATAATTGAGGATGTCCTCTCGCTTCTCAAAGCGGCTGGTGGTTTCTCCATAAAAGCACCACAGCAGTGCGTTGAGCAACGTCGTCTTGCCAACTCCATTCTCGGCATAAATCAACGTCACGTTCCGGTCTTTGTCGGTTGAGAATGCGATCTTGCATTCACCGTAAAAGCAGCGGAAATCTTGAAGCCTTATTTCATCAAGAATCATCGCTGCCGCCCATCATTTGAGTATGTCTCTCGATGATGTCCTTGAGCTTTCGCTGTCTTTCAGTTTTCACATTTCGCTTTTCAAAGAAATAAGACCGTTGCAGTTCGATGATCTCTTTTATGATGGGCTCGTGCTTCCCCTGAGCTTCGCTTTCCTGCATTACACCCCCCTTCAACTCGACCTGAAGATTGCAGACGATACCAAAAAACGCAACTTTTTTGGCCATGTCCTGGATTATGAAAAGACATGATTTCCAAAGGGTTGCTCTTGCGCCCTACGTACCCCTGCTTCGTCCGGAGCCGTCCGTCGCCCTCACAATGGGCGGGGCGGCGGCGATCCGGACAGCAGGCCGGCCTGCTTTGTCTGGTGGGCTCCCGAGCCCTTCTTAATCCGCGCGCAGGATCGTCACCCGCATGGGCCAAGACCCGCGCCGCCAATAGTTCGAGGGACTTACGAGACTGGTGCGCGTGGGCTGTGCGGGGCTTGGCGCTGGCCGCCAGCCATGACGCGGCCAGTGTAGAGCCTGGTCCGGCCTGCCGGACGCACCCTGACTCTCTTTGAACTTCCCCGTATCCGTGTACTCAAAGTACCCGAAACCCTTAAAGGCCAAAGCCGCCTTGCCGCGCTCTTTGATATTATGCTATAATGTGTACTATGAGTGCACAACGGGAAGAAAAGCTGAAGAGCGTTCTGGAAGCGGTCCCCGCCGGCTTCGTCGTGGACGCGCGCTGGCTGGAAACACATGGCGTCAGCCGTTTCCTGACCCGCCGCTATATAGAGAGCGGCTGGCTCGAACGCCTGGAGCGCGGAGTCTTCCGCCGCCCCGCGCCGCAGCCCGCGCCGCTCGACTGGCAAAGCTGCGTGCTGTCCCTCCAGCATATCATGCACTATCAGGTCCACGTCGGCGGCATATCCGCCCTCGGCCTTCACGGTTACCGCCACTATCTGCCGCTCGGCGCGCCACCGCCCATGTGGCTCTATGGCGACGACACGCCGCCCTGGCTCTCCCGCCTCACACTCGACGCACCGCTCATATGCCGCCCGTTGTCCCTGTTCAGCGACCCGGCGCTCGGCCTAACGGAAAACCAGACCGGCAGCACGACGACACTGCCCTGGGGCTGGACCCTGCGCCTGTCCACCCCGGAGCGCGCCGTCCTCGAAGCGCTCGACGAGCTGCCGGAACAGGAGAGTTTTCACAATCTCGATATGGTGTTCGAAGGGCTCACGACATTGCGCCCCCGCCCGTTGACGGCGCTGCTGCACAGCTGCCGCAAGATCAAGGTCCGGCGTCTGTTTTTCGTCTTCGCCGACCGCCACAAACACGCCTGGCGCGAACGGCTCAATCCGGAAGATTTCAACCTCGGCACGGGCGACCGCGCGCTGATAGCCGGGGGCAAAATCCACCCGCGCTACCGCATCATGGTCCCGCCGGACTTCGTGGACACAACAGACAGAGCAACCGATGGCCCGTGACGCCTATGCCGCGCAGGTCGCGCTGCTGTTGCGCCTGCTGCCTTTCATTGCGACGGAACCGGTCTTTGCCCTCAAGGGCGGGACCGCGATCAATCTGTTCTATCGCGACATGCCGCGCCTGTCGGTCGATATCGACCTGACCTACCTGCCGGTCAAGGACCGCGCCGGAAGCCTTGCCGAGATCAACGCGACGCTCGACCGGATCATGAGTGCGGCCATCGAAAGCATCCCTCGCCTCCAGGCGCAACGCATCGAGGGCGGCGGCGGCGGCGCCACCCGCATCCGCGCCCGGCTCGACGGCGCGGAAGTCAAGATCGAGACCTCGCCCGTCACCCGCGGCGTGGTCCATGACCCGGAGCGCCGGGGCGTCTCTCCGGCCGTCGAGGATGAGTTCGGCTACGCCGCCATCAACATTGTCTCCTTCGAGGATTTGTTCGGCGGCAAGCTCCATGCGGCCGTCGACCGCCAGCATCCGCGCGACCTGTTCGACGTGAAGCTGCTCTACGAGAATGAAGGGCTGACCGACGCGCTGTTCCGCACCTTCCTGGTTTATGTGGCGAGCTCCCCGCGCCCCGCGCATGAATTGCTGTCACCGAGCCTGAGCGCTCTCGACGAGCCCTTCGCCAGGGAATTCATCGGCATGACGACCATCCCGATCACCCTCGACGAGCTTGCCGCCACCCGCGACCAGCTGATCGCCGATATCCGCAACCGCCTTGACGACACGACGCGACAATTCCTGCTGAGCCTGCATGACGGCGCACCGGATTTCACCGCCATCGGCCTGCCGCAGGCACAAACCCTACCGGCCGTGCGCTGGAAGCTACTCAATCTCAACAAGCTCAAGGACGAAAACCCTGCCAAGCACAAAGCGCAGCGAGCGGAACTGGAGAATCTGTTCGGCGGCTAGGCGCGGGAGACCACCACCCGGAACCGCGCCTGCGTCGTCTTGGTCAGGAACAGTTCCGTCGTGGCCAGCAACCGCAATATCTCCGGGGTCACGGTCTCGGCGCTCGCCCCCGGCTGCACCAGCACAACCTCAAAATCGACCTTCGCGCGCCGGGCCTTTTCCTTGAAATAGGAAAGCAGCTTCATATCGCCCTTCAGGAAGCGCGACGCGCCCTGCTTTGACCATGTCTCATGCCGCCGCTTGAGATCGACATAGAGGCGGGGCAGCCCTCCATGCTTGACCGCCATGCTCTTCTGGGCCTGGCCGCAGAGCGTATAGAAATTGCGGATGTCAGCCGAGATGCGCCCGCCATGCGCATTCTTGCAATGGATGAGACAGAGCCTGATATCGTCGCCGGTATCCTTCAGGGCGACAAGGTCGGCGGCCTCCCCGTGCCCGTCATCGTTGAAGATCAGGTCGAACTCGTCCTCGATATGCTGAAAGGCCCGACACTGGATCGTGTCCCGGTCTCCGGCCCTGTTCATCGATTCCCGGTTGAGCGGAATACCCGCCCAGTCCCAGGCCTCCAGTGACTCCTTCGGATAGGTCGCGGGTTCGAGCGGGGTGGGTATGTGGTAGCAGTTGTAGGAGTGCGTGCCGTCGGCATAACGGACGATGAAGGGATCGGTGAGGAGATATTCCTCAAGCGGCACGGCCTCTGCCGCATGCGCCCTCTTGAATTTCAGGCGGGGACCGGAGACCCAGTCGTGGCTGTATCCGCCGGGCAGGTCCGCCGCGATGCGTAGCCGATAGGTCGAGCGCGAGCCCTCGGTTGCGATGTCGATATCGATCGCGCCGTCGTCGCCCACGGCTCCGATGCCAAGGTCGATCAGGAAGACCGGCACCTCGGTGCTGTCAAACAGCATGAACTGCCTGTCGCTAAAGCGCATCTGCGCCTGTTCGCCCCATTGCACTGCGATCGGATATGCGCCGTATGGCGCTGCCAGCTTCTGGGGTCGCAGGAAGTCACGCGTAATGTTGGAGTCCAGTTCGACGTCCGAAGACACCTTGGTCCAGGTGCGATTGCACCATTCCATCCATGTGGAGATGGTGCCTGATTTCTGCTGCCAGATTTTCCCTTTGCGCTGCGTGCCGCCCCAAAGAACCCGTTCGCCGTCCTCGTAGCCCAGACAGGCGATGTTGTTGAGCTGCGATTCCGCCTTCTCGATACTCGCCAGACCTTCCGTTACGTTCGGCCCGAAATATGACGTGAAGCTGATCGCGCCGATGCGCGATGATCCCATGCTTTTGACGAGCGGCATTTCGACATTGTTGAGAATGCGAAAGACCGCCGGGCCGCTGAGAAGCTCCGTTTCATCGGAGGTGATCGCCCGGGCCATCCGCTCCGTGCGCAGCCCCTGGTAATCGCTGGCATAGATGAACAATGCGCCGGCGGTCTTATCCCACCGGGCGAGAAGAAGATCGTAGACCGAATTCTCCAGGTTCTGGTAGTTTCCCCAATCGACGGTCGAGGTACGATGCACCACCGCGACGAGCAGGTTGTTTTCCTCATCAAGGGCGTACCAGCTCTCGGCGTCGCCCGGCAGAACCTCGGCATAGTTGAGCGGCGACCAATCCTCACATTTCGTGCGGAATATCTGGGTCGACAGGGCCGGGCGAAGATTCCAGAGCGACAGTTGGGCATGAAGATCGCCCCGTTCCTTCAGGCTCATCACGACATCCTGAAGCCGCAGTTCCTCGTGGATGCGCTCTTCGCTGAGCCGCTTGATGAGCACGTCCCAGTCAGCCCCCTCGGCATAAAGAGCGGCCAGCTTGGCTTCCGCTTCCGGGTCCGCGATGTTCGCGACGACGGTCGCTTCCCCGATCGTGCCGGTGGCGCCCTTGCGCGTGAATCTCCCGATGAACTGAAGCGTGATCGCCAGCGACTTATGCGTGTCGTGCAGGGCGGCGATTTTAAGATTGGGAAGGTCGAACCCTTCGCCGAGCATGTCGACGCAAACCACGATACGCGCACCGTCCGCACTGCGGTCCAGGACCTTGTCAAGCGCGGCGGCATTGATCTGCCGCCGCCCGGGGCCGGAATAGACGATGACCGGATGAAGTTCGGGGGCCAGCTCCTGATACAGGGCCCAGACGACATCGGCGCGATCCCTGTTGCGGGTGCGGGCCATGAGCAGGTGGTCCAGGCCCAGCTCGCCGCGGTCCTTGCGCAGGACGGCGACCGCCTTCTCGGCGATGGCGCGATCCCGGGCGGAGTCATCGCCATATTCTTCGACCGTGTGCAGATTGATGGGCCGGTAATAGCCGGCCTTCTGGGCGTCGCCGAGCTTGTAATTAAAGATGATCTTGCCATCGACGCGCTTGCCGTCCCGGCGGAACGGGGTTGCGGTGAATTGCAGTATGCACTTGTCGAGGAACCTGTCCCGCACCGCCGCCCAGGTCGAGGCGGTGACGTGATGAGCCTCGTCGACAAAGATGTCACTGCACTGGTCCAGCAGGTAGTCGAGAGCTTCGGGCGCAAAGGTGCGCAGGCTGTCGGGCAGCGTCACGATCACGTTGGCATTTTCGATCAGCGCGCGGCATTCCTCGATCGATTGCAGGCCTGTGGTGATCTTTGCGACGTGCGGGCCGGGGAGTTGCCCGGGGACGACGCCGGCATCGGGCAGGACGCCCAGCGTGACGAACTTCTCGGATATCTGGGTCCGGAGCGCATCCGACGGCACAAGCACAAGGGTCCGGGGCAACTGCCTGTAGACCTGCGTTGCCAGCATGGTTTCGGTCTTGCCGGTCCCGGTCGGCAGAACGACCGTGGCCGGCTCGAACTGCTCGCCCACCGCGAAATGCGCCGCGATCGCGTGCAGCGCACCGATCTGCGGCATCCGCAGCCCCGGCTCCTGCTCTTCCTCGTTCTCGACGCGGAACGTGAACTTATTGCGCCACAGCGCGAGAACCTGCTCGGGAGTCGCGGCATAATCCTCAAGCGCACCCGGACTGTCCCAGAGCAGCGCGGTGCTGTCAGTCAAATCAGCGAGGCCGGATAATTGCCCGGCATTCAGCACCGGCAATGTCGAATCCACCCGGCGCGCGCCTTTGTGGCGCAGCAGTATCTGGTCGAAGGGCGCGGCCAGGTCAGTCTTTATGAGGTCGTGACCCTTGTATTGCGACGGGGCAATCTGTGCGCGACACCGGGCGCCGCGAAACGAACGCTGGCAAATCAGGTTGCCGCCGATTTTGATCTTGCGCTCAGGTAACGGCGGCAGCACCAGGTCACCTTGCCAATCCGAAAATAGTGTCATGCGCCCCCCTGGCGGATGAAACACTGTAGCTGTTCTTTTCCGGCGGTTGCAACGACCGGGCCTGCGGCGTCCCCATGCGTGTCACGCCGCCTGCATCACACGGGACTGATTATGTATTCCCCGGCGCCGGGGTTCCCGGCGAAAGCCTACCGCTCCCGCTCAAAATCCTTCCCGTCCTCACCGCGCTCCGGCCCGCGGGCAGAACGTGAGCGCCTGATCCGCCGCCCGCCGGACCCGCCATCATCGCCGCCGCCATCACGGTCCCGCGCCGCGTCCCGGAACTTGTCGGCGAGCGGCAGTTCGGTCCAGTGCACCTCCGGCAGGCCGGTGGCGGGCGTGCCCGGATCGGGACCGCGCTGCACCGGCACCTCCGCCGCCACTTCCCGCGCCCGCCGTCGCCGTCGGCGGCGGCGACCATCATCACCGCCGCGACCGCCGCTTCTCTCACCGCGCTCGCCCTCCTCACGCCCGCCGCGCTGATCCTCTTTGACCGCCGGCCGCACCGAGCCGGCAAAGGCCGCGCGCAACGCGCTGCCTTTTTCCTTCTCCTGCCGATCGACGGTGATGACGATCTCCTGATCCTGCACCCCGCGATCAGCATGACGATCATGACGATCATCATCACGCTGATGATCGCGCTTGCGATAGCGGTCCTTCGCCTTGTGCGGCACGGCGGACCGGCCTCTGGGCTTCAGCGCCAGATTCATCGCCGGCATGTGGTCGTGGCCTGCGCGCTGGCGCACGCGCTCTTCGCGGCGCTGCGCGACTTCGAAGCTTTTCAGCTCGCGCGCCTCGATCTGCGCCAGCGCCCGCACTTCCCGCGCGATATCGACGGCCTGCAACGCCTGGCGGTGGGCGAGTGCGCGTTTGTCTTCGGCCTGCCGCTCCGCAAGCGCGGCCTTCTCCACCTGATACGCCGCATGACGCTGCGCGTCGCGGTGCTTGTGGATCTTCGCGATGACAAAGGACACGCCCGTCACCCGCCCGAGAAAGGCCGCAAGCCCGGTCGGCCTGGCAGCCGCGCGCGCCGCTTTCACCCGCCGCACCTCAGCGAGATAACGCGCCTTCAGCGCCTGCCGCGCGGCAAGCTGGTCCCGCGCCAGCGCCGCCCGCTCATCACGTTGGCGCGCCCGCAAGGCTACTTGCGCGGCCTCGACCTTCTGCCGCCGCGCGGCCTGGGCAGCCTTGAGCCTGTCGAGCGCCTTACCGTCGCGCTGGCTTCTGGCGAAATCCTCGCGCGCCTGGCGATGCTGCGCGACCAGCGCTTTTGCCTCATCAACGCTTGGCAGGGACTCGGGCGGGAATTCAG
This sequence comes from Devosia marina, assembly GCF_009758415.1. Classification (GTDB taxonomy): domain Bacteria; phylum Pseudomonadota; class Alphaproteobacteria; order Rhizobiales; family Devosiaceae; genus Devosia; species Devosia marina. Next base: position 273,736 of record NZ_WQRF01000003.1, read on the forward strand.
CTTCCAGAAAGGCGCGGATATCTTTGGTGCGGACCGACCGGTCGTCGATCAGCTTCGGCAATGCGTTCATGTTGCCGTAGAGATCGACCAGCACATAGGGCCGGCTACCGGTGGCCAGGACATAGCCCAGCTCTTCGAGCGCCCGGACGAAAGCGCGCGGGCTGTCGCTGCGCTTCCAGGCGGCAGTGACCGCCGCCATGCGCTCCTCTTTGGTAATGCCGGAGGATTTCTGCTGCTGCATCTCGTAGAGCGTCTTCTTCTTCCGCTCATCACCACCGCGCGCATAACCTTCGGGCAGCGCCAGCCCGTGATCGCGGGCGAATTCCCGCGTCACCATCATCAGCTTGTCATGGTCGAAGGGCTGGTGGATCGCCTTGCCCGCCCGCGCATCGATGCGCGACCAGACGATATGACAATGCTCGCGCCCGTCCTTGATATGAAAGACGAGCGCGCGCGGCTGGCCCGCAAGCCCGAGCGCCTTCTCGACGCGGTCGGCGTAGTCGAGATACTGCGCCCGGCTGAGCTGGCCCTGGCCGAGATCGGGATTGACCGACAGGCTGTAGAGGTAATTCCGGCACCTGGTCAGGTTATGGGCGATCGCCTCCCACTCGGCGAACGCGCCATGCAGGTCGGAAGCCACCGCGCCGCGGACCTCCGCCAGCTCGACATATTCATTGTCGAAGCCATTGAGCAGATGGGTGGCGAGGTCCTGCCCGCCGGCACGCTGGCTCGCCTTGGGGATCACGGTCGTCGCCCTAGGGCCGACAGCAGCGCGGCGCGGATGTCATGCAGGTCCCGGACCGCCGCATCGAACAGCGCGGGATCGACCCGATCCGCATCGCCGAGCGCGCGCAGGCGATCATGCAGGGCCGCTGTCTCGGCGAGAAGACGCGCGACCTGCTGCTGTTCGATCGGGGCGCGCCTTGCCTGCCGGGGGGCATCATCGGCGAAAACGGATTGCGTGATGAAGGCACTGACGGAGAGGCCGGATTTCTCGACCCGCGCCCGGAATTCCTCGCGGAGGGCTTCCGGGGGGCGATACGAAATCGGGGCATCGCGTTTCTTCTCCGTCATGCGCACATACATAAATGCGCCGCCGCATCACGGGCCGCGCGCATTCCGCGCGCCGCCATCGCCACCCACCGCCGCCCGCCGACACCAAAACGAGGGTCCAGGGGAGCGTCATCCCCTGCGTCGATGGGTTTCCAAAGGGAGAGCCGACATCCGCCCTTTGGTCGAAGCCGATGCCGAAACATCGGTCGTGGTCCAGGGCGCGACAGCCCTGGCCGTGGTTGCAAGGGGCGCGGAAGCCCCTGCCTGATGGGTCCAGGGAGAGCAGCAATCTCCCGGTCGTGACGCAACGGCGAAACGTTGCCTCAGCCGGGGCGGGTTCGATACCCGCCAGCCCAAGCGTCCGGCTGACCGCATCCGTTGGACCGACTCCGCCGCAAGCGGAGACGCAAGCCTTACGGATGCCACCGGGGGGTCCGCGGGGGATGTGAAATCCCCCCGGCAAGGTGCGCGTGGTAGTACCACGCACACCTTGTACAAAAGCCTATCCGGACTTCCCCTGTTATACTCTCATTATACCAGAGGAGCGTGATGCTTTGGAAATCTGCACGCCGCTCACAAGCGATCGTCATGCACATTACATGACCACGATCACGACTGCACGAGGTTTGCGCGCGGAAGATAGGCCGTAAACCAGCCGATATTGAAGCCATCTCTCATCTGCGGTCTCGATCCCGGGCCTGGTGCTGATTGTGATGTACATCCCGGACCGGGGACGGCCGCCGGAAAGGATGGCCCCTCATGAACATCCATACGCAGGCCGATGCGCTGTCCGGAACCGGGCAGCAGCAGGCCGCCCCTGACCTCACCCTAAAGCCGACGCGGGAGACCTATGACCGGCTCCAGCAGGCTTACGAGCATTTCAACAAGGCGCTGTTCGACGGCACGCTGCCGAACGCGCTCATTACCTTGCAGCGCCGCAAGGGCACGTTCGGGTATTTCGCGGGACGCAAGTTCAGCAATGACGCGGGCCAGCCCGCCGATGAAATCGCCCTCAACCCGCAGGGCTTCGCCGACCGGGGCTTACCCGACATCCTCGCCACCCTCGTCCATGAGATGGTGCATCTGTGGCAGCACCATCACGGCACACCGGGACGCGGGCGTTATCACAACCGCGAATGGGCGGAGAAGATGAAGGCGATCGGTCTTCACCCGACCGATAACAGCGCGGAAGACGGTAACGAGACCGGCGAGCGCGTCGGTCATATGATCGTCCCCGGCGGTGCTTTCGAGGCAGCCGCGAAGAAGCTCACGGCGAAGGACTTTGCCCTGATCTGGAAGGAAGTGAAGCTGCCCCCGCAACAGCCGGGCGAAGGCGCAGCCCAGCCCGCCGACAAGAGCGGCAAGCGCGTGCGCTATTGCTGCCCGGACTGCGACCTCAAGGCCTGGGCGAAGCATGACGCGAAGCTCGTCTGCGGCGACCACATGGTCGCCATGACCCCCGGCGCATAAAGCAACAGCACCAGAACAGGACGGCGCGCCCCGCACGGGGCGCGCCGTTTTCGCATGTCCGCAGCGCGCGGCTAGAACAATGTCATCTGCCGCGCGGCCTCCTCCTGCGCCTTCCAGGCCTGCGCCCCCGCTTCGCGCTCCAGCCACGCGGTGGCGAACGCCACCGCGCCGCCGGCTGCGGCGATGACCGCAGCCGGGGTGAAGTGCGAGCGGTAGCCGGTCTCCGTCACCGGCAAGGGTGCTCTTGCCGGCGCGATGCTCTCCAGCTCCAGATGGGCGGTGCTGAACGGGCCGTCGGCGCCGAGCCAGCGTTCTTCGTAGCGGACTTCAATGGTGATTCCGCGCCAGTGGATGGTGTGGGTTTCGCGGAGGCGCGTCATGACGCGCCCCCGGCTTCGTTGAGGTAAATGCGCGCCGCCAGCTGCTCGCTTGCGGCGAAGTCGATGCCGGCCTGCGCGCACCAGTGCCTGATATCGACCAGCAGGTCGGTGATGGCATCGGCGTCGTAATAGGGCGCGACCCCGCGGGCCCAGGCGGCGCGGGCGAGTGCGGCCCGCGCGGCGGTGATCTGTACGGTACAGCTCATGATCTCCTCCTTTTCCGGGACAGTGAGGGGGCGCCTAGGCGCCCGCCTCCTGTTCGGTCTGTTCGCCCGGGGCCCGGAGGATGACGCGGCCGCCATTGACGGGGACCAGGTCGAGCTGGAGGGTGTAGCCTTCACCGTCCTTGTGATCCCAGGCGGCGCCGATGCGGGTCCAGAAGGACTTTTCGCCTTTTTCGTCGACGTGCCAGGCAATGAAGGCCGGGGCCTTGGGTTCGCGGGCGGGTTTGCTGTTGCGGTTGTTGTAGCGTGCCATGATGTAAGCTCCTTTCGCTTGGGTTTTCCTCGACACGCCTCACCTTGGAGCGGGCGGAAAAGCGGCGGGTTCACGGCTGGCGCACGGGAGGGGGATCACCCGCCTTGCAGCGCAGCGAAAGGCGGGGACACAAGTGCGCCACCCCGCAGGGGCCGCAGGGCCTTGAACCGGCCGCGCGCCCGATCAGGTTCCGGCGTGTTCAGTCGAGGGAAATCCCCGGCGAAAGGACGAAGAGCGTCTCACGGCACGCCGCCGCAGCGGCAGGACATGACCACCGCCCCACAGCCCATGTCCAAGCTCTTGCGGGCACGACCATCGGCAAAGGCGCATTCCCGGACCCGTTTGCCGCCCTCTCGATCACGAAGGTGAAGGCGGCTCCCGCTCAAACATGTTCCGCAAGGCATCCCGTCGTTTCCCAGCTTCGGAGAAACCATCACAGGCGCAAGCCGATCCGCGCCCCCGGCTGACCAAAGGGGAGATCAGGCTGTAAGCTTCCGTATGGACAAGCCGAAGGTAAAATCACCGCCCCGCCGCAAACGGCCGCGAGGGCGGCCGAAGAATGACCCCGTCTATTACGTCGTCGCGGTCGAGGACTGGGACTGGGGCTTCTGGTTCGGGGTCAGCAATATGCCGGAGCGCAACGGGCCGTATGACGATTACCGTCACCTGAATCTGCGCGGCAGGCTGCTGCGCCCCGCGAAGCTCAAATGCGAGGAAGTGGAGCTGCATATCCTGCCCGACAAGCGGCTCGATGAAGGGGTGCGGGAACAGAACCGGCCGGTCTCGATCGGCCATATCAACCTGCGCAAGGCACGGATGGACGGCATCCTGTCGATGCCGGCCGACGCGCTGCCGCTGCTGCTGACGCTTGCGACCGCGGAGAAGCTGCGCTTCATGGTCATGCAGGGCGAGCGCCTGCGCTACGGCAGCGCCGCGATCAAAAGCTTCCGCGTGGAAATGAACATCGGGGAGGACGACCTGCCCGATGAGGCGTGAGCCGGGACGGCACGGCCGTCCCGGCCGGTGGTGTTCACCACCAGGAGGAGTAGAAGACGCTCAGCCCGGCGGCCAGAGCCTCGCGGGCCTTGGCGACGAAAGCGAGATCGTCGTCGCTCTCGCTGCCGTCGGATGCGCCGAAGAAGAAGCCGGAGGTCGGCGGCAGGGTCCGGTTGCGGATCGCGGCTTCGAGCCGGTCGAGGTCTTCTGCGGTCAATTGCAGGTTAACGCAGTTGAAGTCGGGGTCCGTACCGCCCTTCTCGCGGTAGAGCCGCTCCATCCAGCCGTGCAGGTTCGGATGCTTGCGCCAGTAATGCAGTTCCGACACCTCCTCGGCCTTGAAGTCCACCGGCGAGGCGGGCGCTTCGCGCAGGGTGCAGGCATACATATCGAGTCCCATGATTTTCTCCTTTCGTTGTGGGCGTCCCGCAGGACGCGGCACGAAAGGCCGGGCGGCATCAGCCGCCGGCGTCATGGCCAACACGGGCCGCCGCCATCAGGCGGCCGGCCGGCGCGGGCCGGCCATTGACGCCAAGGCGCCGCCCGGCAGGGGCGCGGCGAACACCAAGGGACGGCCAGCGAAAGGGTCATGGGCACGCGAAAAGCGCTGCCCCCAACGCGAACGCCCCGCAGCAAGGCCGCGGGGCGCGCAAGATGTACAGGCGGAACGGCGATCAGGCCGCGAGCAGGTTGCCGTTGGTCTCCAGCAGCTCCGGCGAGGCGAGGTTCGTGACCCCTTCCAGCTTCGCAATCTGCGCGAAGCTGTAGGTCGAGCCCGTGCCGTCGCGATCGACCTCGACGAAGGTGTTGCCGCTGCTCTCCGTGAACTGCACGAAATCGGCAATCGCATCGGTCAGCGGGTCGTAGACCGTGTCGAGAATGTCGGTCAGGTCGATAACGTCGTCGTCCCCGACGCTGAAATCGCGGATCACGTCGACATTGCTGAAGGCGCTCGCCAGCTCGAACACGAACGTATCCGCCCCGGCACCGCCATGCATCGTATCGAGGCCCGCACCGCCATAGAGCGTATCGTCGCCGTCACCGCCGTACAGCAGGTCGTCGCCGTCCTCGCCCTCGACCGTGTCATTGCCCGCGCCGCCATGCATGGCATCATTCCCGGCCCCGCCGGTCATGCTGTCATTCCCGGCAAAACCGATCAGCGTGTTGTCGTTGGCATTGCCCGCGACCATGTCGTTCCCGGACGTGCCGTTGAGCCAGCCGCTATAGGTCAGCAGGCTGGTCTCGAAGCCGTCGTCGAACTTGATCGTTTCCACACGGTAGGTCGTGCCGTTACGCTGGTTGTTGATCGTGATCTCATCGACCGCGCTGTCGATCACGATCTTGGTGTGATAGGTGCTGTGGTCCGACACGCTGATGTCGTTGATCGTGACGCCGCCCGTGATCCACAACACGTCGGTCGTGTTGTTGCTGTCGGTGATGGTGTCGAGGCCGGAATCGTAGATGAACAGGTCGTTGCCCGACCCGCCGTTCATCGTGTCGTCCCCCGCACCGCCGCGCAGCGTGTCATTGCCGCTGTCGCCGTTCAGCGTATCGTCCCCGTCTTCGCCATATAGCGTGTCGTTGTCGTTGCCGCCGTTCAGAAGATCGTTGCCGTCACCGCCATACAGAACGTCGTCGCCGACCCCGCCGGAGAGCGTGTCGTTGCCGCCATACCCGTACATGATGTCGTTGATGCTGGCCTGGGATGAGGTCAGCCCGGAGATGGAGTTGTTGCTGCTGTTGCCGTAGGTCGTGAACTGCTGGTCGACGATGTTGATCGTGCTCGTATCCTCGAACTCGATCACGTCGATCCGGCCATTGGCGCTGAACCCGCCGACGATCTCAATCGAGTTGGCGGCGTTGATGTAGATCAGCGGGTTGTTGATTGCCGCCACATGGCGTTCGAACTTCAAATCCTCCAGCGTCCAGCCCCCGGTGATCAGGATGGTCTCCGTATCGCCGGTGGATTGGTCGCTGAAGCTGTCGTTGCCGCTGACATAGACGTAGGTGTCATTGCCCGAGCCGCCGATCAGCGAGTCGTCGCCGGCGCCGCCGTCCAGTAAGTCATCTCCGGCCCCGCCGTTCAGCGAGTCGTCGCCGGTCCCGCCATACAGAGCGTCGTTGCCGTTGTTGCCGGAGATCGTGTCATTACCGCCGAAGCCATACAGCGTGTCATTGCCCGTCGTACCGCTGAGCGTGTTGTTGCCACTGTCCCCCTGCACGATGGCCGACACGGTGGTCAGGTCGACCGCCGGGTCGCTGTCGAAATTCAGCGTCTCGATCCGCGCGCTGGTGGAGGCGTAGAAATCGCTGATGGTGATCGTGTTGTTCGCGTCCAGCACGATCCGCATGTCATCCGTGATGCGGTAGTAGACGGTCCCCACGCTGCTGAAGCCGGAGGGCAGAAATATCTCATCCGTGCCACCCAGCTCGTAATAGGTGTCGTGGCCGGATTCGTAGTGATATTCGTCGTTACCCGTACCGCCCCAGGCCTGGTCGTTGCCCGTGCCGGGGTGGATGATGTCCACCGCCGACGATCCCTCGATGCGGTCATCGCCCGCGCCGCCATACATGGTATCGGTCGTGCTGCTGCCGATGCCGGTGTGGCCGTAGAGCCAGTCATTCCCGTCACCGCCATAGAGGGTGTCATCCCCGGCATAGCCGTAGATTTTGTCATCGCCGCCATTGCCATAGATCGTATCGTCGGCGCCGCCATTGTACCGAACGCCATGCAGCGTATCGTTGCCGGCGGTCCCGGTCAGTGAGAAGTCGATCGTCGTCAGGTCGATGGTCGAGGTATCGTTGAACTCGATGGTCTCGAACCCGGAATCGCTGGTGCGGAAATGATCCTCCAGCAGGATGCGCCCGGTCTGTGTCCCCGTATCGATATCGATCACAAGGTCATATTCACCCTGGCGCGTCAGGGTGACGTCGCCGCTATCGATCCCCGCACCGAGCAGGACGGTGTCGGTCCCGTTGCCGTTGCCGGCAAGGTCGGTGTGCTCGCTGAACACATCCCAGCCGCCGCCGAGTTCGTAGGTGTAGGTATCGTCATCATCGCCGCCGAGCAGGTAATCGCCGCCCGCGCCACCGTTCATCACATCATCACCCGCGCCGCCATAGATCGTGTCGTTGCCGCCCTGGCCGTTCAGCGTGTCATCCCCCGCGAGGCCTTTCAGCGTATCGTCCGCAGCACTGCCGTTCAGCGTATCGTTGCCGGACGTGCCGTCATACGTACTGCCGACATTGGTCGAGAAGTCGAGGAAATCGAGGATGTCCTGGAGGTCGAGCGTGGAATCGCTGGCTGTGATCGCATCGTCCAGATAGGTCTGATCCCCACCCGGGAGATTGGATGTGCCAACCGAAAACTCGATCGCCCGCACAACATTCCCCCAAAACGTTGTCCGCTCCGCCGTGTTGGCAAGACCGGTAGCGGTGGTTTCGAGGTCGTCGATCGTGCTGGTGTTCAGGCCGGAGATGCCGACAAATGTGTCGGACCAACTGTCATAACGCCAATCCCCGTTAAACAGGTCCCCGCCGGAGCCTTGAATAACCAGACGGGCATAGAAATGCTGATGAGCTATATGAAATGCATTCTCAAGATCAGCGGCCGCATTCCAATACGGATTACTATGTGCGCCACGCTGTACGAAGCTCTGGCCCATCATCTCTTCTAGAAACTCCACCTTTCTGGCATCAATGTGGGGTCCGCGCGCGCCTACCGCGATGCCATCCACTCCAGCCCATCGGTACATTATCGCCGCAACTGCATCGCTCACGCTGTCGTCAGAAGTAAAAATATCCTCTATACTCGTGTACTTTATTTCTTTTACAAGATTGAGAAGGTTGCCTGAGCCGCTGTTGTCCAGCGACATTGCAACAAGCAGATCGGGCAGCAGGCCATAGCCTCGTATGTCTGGTAGGAACGCAACGCGAATATCGGGCGTGAAGTCTTGGCCGTAGACGGTGTTTACGTCATCATACTGAAACCAAACATCCTGAACGATGCGCGTATCGGGAGGATTAATACCATCATCCACGGTGAATGTGCTGACATGTGATATAGAATGCCCCTCATTGGTTTCCGTCGTGGGGCTGGCATTCAGGTCAATACTGATAATGTGGAAAGCGGAAAGGTCGTAGAGTTCCGAAGTCTCTGAAAACCCGTTTTCATTGTCATCCCGCCAAACGATTAAATTACCCCAAACAGCATCCTCTGCTGTTATAAAGCCATCAGAGTTGGAATCGTATTGAGCGAGAATGGTGAAGCCGTCTTGATCAACTGCGCCAAACAATTCAGCGTTATTATCTATTATACCATTGTAATTCAGATCGATTGCCAGCAGTCCGTCGCCCGAAGACACCCAGCCCATAGCTTCCATGAAGCCATCTAAATCGACATCCCAATACACGCCGCTATTCGAAAAGCTGATCAGATCAATCGTGTCAGAATTGTCTAGATCCAATACCAGCGGAGAACCCTTCTGCTTCCCATCGCCGAATTTCTCTTCAACGTCCTTCGCTCGATCGTTGTCGGGCCGTCTCGCAGGGGGCGCTCCCGGTCCGATGTCGGATGGGTGCGAGCCGGGAATGTTCTCTGTCTCACCAAGATAATCAAAAAGGTCCTCCGCGACATCGCAATTTTGCGGGGGCGAAAAATTTTGCGCTTCACTGGGGTCCATTACATAAACGTCGCCAGCGTCAACATCCGTCATGATGTCCTGCGCAAGCCCTGTGTCAGTCGTTAGATAATTGGTCGGGGGCCGACTTTCATATTTGTCGGCAGCAACTCTGTTGTTAATTATGTCCATTAATTCGTCGTTATGACCATCATCTCCGGTCCGGCGCACCCATCCAATGAGACTCTCAGACCATATTTGGAAGTATTCGCGGTGGTCACCAAGAAGGACTGTTACGTCTTCTCCGATCATCTGACTCATGCGGCCGGCGACATATGCATGTTTAAAAACATCATGATCCCAGGTTCCTTCCAACTCGGGATGATTCTGCTGGATGTATGCATCGGCCTGTTTCCCAAAGTGGTCAGATAGCAGCATGAGTGATATGCCCCCAGAGCCAACTCCGGATATAAGTGCAATAGTTGCGGCAGCGGATTGCTGAGCGGTAATAAATTGTTCTTTCGTAACACAAGTCATAAGATCCTCCCAACTATAGAATGTGTAAGTAGCTTTCATCTGTTGATATTGAAATAGAGGCGTTTATTCCGAGGCACTGGATCGGCTTTTTCCAGTTAATGATGTTTAGTCGTTGTCCGTTGACGCGAACACTGGAGTCTTTAAATGCAAGAATGTCGACTATTGATCGATCATTAATGAATAGCAATACAAGACGATACAAAGGAGTCGGCCAAGGCGGCTCAAATGTCGGCTCAAGTATCGGAATGGGGCGTCGCGAAGAGTCTAGATCTACACTTAAGAGCTCTTCGATTTGCTCTGGTGAACGCGTGCGTGGCCGCATGTGACGGTCGGTATCAAGAATCTGTACCAGACACAAACGATCCCAGTTGTTTGTGTGTATTTCAGATATCAGTATTGAATTTTGATTGGTCGCGAAATGCATTTCTATTTTGGAAAGAAAATTTCGTTCCCTTTCTCCGCCCATATATGTCCATTGCTGAACGTACAATACGTATATGGATATGGCTAAAATGATATAGACAAAAAGTAATATTCTGGTGCTTTTCGTTGTTCGCATAATGAGAGAAGTTATTGTAGTTGACGGTTATTATTGATCAAGATAATTGCAGATAAAAATATACTTATCAACCAAAATAGGGTTTACAGAAACGGTCGGTAATCATAGGCGCGGGGTTTAGACGAGGATTTGTGGCCTCTCGTGGAATTAAGTTGAGGAGAAGTATCGAATGGTCTGCACCCATGCCCCACTCTCTCACCGACTTCACCCGCGATATCCCGCGTGGCATCGCCACGCGGTTTCTCAATCAACAGAGCGTGCCGCAAGCACGGTGGCAGGACCCGGCGCAGTTGGCGCGATCACCTGCTGTCGCATACGACTGTAACCGCCCCGGCGCGAAGGTGCTGGTCGGGGCGCTTGGCGAGAGGCTGATCGGCATTGAGGACAACCGCCATATGCTGACCGTCGCCGGGTCGCGGGCGGGCAAGTCGGTGATGCTGGTCGCGAATTTGATGTTCTATCGCGGCAGCGTGCTGGCGCTCGATCCCAAGGGGGAGTTGGCGAACCTGACCGCGCGCCGCCGTGCGGCGCTGGGGCAGGATGTGCATGTGCTGGACCCGTTTCTCACCTGTCGTGACCATGTCGCGCCGTACCGCAAGCGCTACAACCCGCTGGCGATGCTGCGTATCGACAGCGACACGGTGATCGAGGATGCGGGGATGATCGCGGACGCGCTGGTCGTGCCGTCCGCGGGCAAGGACCCGCACTGGGATGAGAGCGCACGCAATTTCATCGAAGGTCTGATCCTGCATATCGCGAGCGACGCGTCGTTTGAGGGGCGGCGGACGCTGGTGACACTGCGCGACCTGCTGCGCGATGCGATGATCGCCACGGACGGCGATGACGAGGCCTTCGCCCTCGAAGACGCGATGTTCGCCAATGCCGAGCGCCTGTCGCGGGATGCTGATACCGACGATCTCGCCAATGCGATCGAGAGCGCGGCGCGGGAGTTCTACGAGAAGCCCGACCGGGAACGGGCGAGTGTGCTCTCGACCGCGCGGCGGCACACGAAGTTCCTGGACTACAAGGCGATGCGACGGGTGCTGTCGGGGCACGATTTCGACCTGGCCGACCTGAAGCGCGCGGCCAGAGGGCAAACGCTCTATCTCTGCCTGCCCGCCAGCCGCATGGGGCTGTGCAATCGCTGGCTGCGCCTGTTCGTCAACCAGCTGCTCGACGCGATGGAGCGCGAGCGCGCGAAGCCCGCCGCCCCGGTGCTCGTCTGCCTCGACGAGTTCCCGGTGCTGGGCCATATGCGCCAGCTGGAGGATGCGGCGGGGCAGATCGCATCGTTCGATGTGAAGCTGTGGGTGTTCTTGCAGGACTGGGGCCAGGGCAAGGCGCTGTATGGGGAGCGCTGGGAGACGTTCGCCGGCAATGCCGGCTTGCTCCAGTTCTTCGGCAATAATGACCTGATGACGATGGAGTATGTCTCGCGCCGGCTCGGCAAGACGATGGTCGCCGTCACCCGCGAGGGCGAAGTCGGCCCGGACCAGAGTGCCGCCGGCCTTTCGGGCCGCTCGGAGAGTATCGAGCTGCACGATTTGCTGACGCCGGAGGAAGTCAGCCGCCTGTTCGCGCGCTCCGACCGGCTGAAGCGGCAGCTGGTGATCTGGGCGGGCTACCACCCGATGATATTGCAGCGGGTGGAGTATTTCGACGCCACCAGCCCGCTGCATGCGCTGTTCGCCGGGAAGTATGACCCGGCCTAGCGGGCGCGGCGATCCTTGCGCGTTATGGACGCCGCGTCGCCTGCGGGCTGGGCGTGCGGGTTCTGGCGGTATTGTTGGTCGTAGAGATAGCGGCCCAGCACGGGATTGTCCGCCACCTCCACAGCGAGCGTGGCGGGGGTGCGGCCCTGCCGGTCCTTGCGGGTGAAGTCGCACGGCCCCGCGGCGATCATAAGCTTGAGGATCGCGACGGCGTTGCGGGCAGCGGCGTAGTGAACGGCGCTCAGGCCCGTCTCCGGCTCCGGGTGGTCGAAGTCACGATAGCCGTCGGCGATCATGCGCTTGACGGCGCCGACATTGCCGGTGCGCACCGCCTCGATGAAGGCGGGCGGCAGAGGTGTGCGGCGGGCTTCGGTCTCATCGCTCATCGCACCGGCTCCTGCCGCTCGAACCGCCAGCTGTTCCATTGCGCCCAGGCGGCGACCAGTTCCGGCAGCGCCGGTTCCCCCTTGGCGTCACCGCCGAGGCGGATCATGCCGCGCGGCGGGGCGAAGGGGCCGTGCTCTAATATGTGAAGCGCGCGGGCGCTGCCCTGCTCGTCACTGTCGTCGGCCGGGAACAGGGTCCGCAGCGCGCCCGCGCCGCTCAGCCGGTCGCGCACGAGGATCAGCGCCTGCCCGCCCGCAAGCGCCACCGCCCAGCCGTCGCAGCGGGTCATCGCGGTGCTGGCCACCTTGAAGAAGCGGCGCAGTTCCACCGGGTGGCGCGTATGGGTGCGGGCCGTCGTGACATGGGTGACTTCCTCCGCCTCCAGGGCGCCGCTGCCGTTCAGGGCGATGGTCAGGAGCCGGTATTCGTTACGCCCGCCCGGCGCGTGCCGCACGGCAAGGTAATCGCCGCACAGCCCCTGCGGGTCGGGCAGGCTGCCATTGCCGAAGAAGGCGGCAAGGCCGTGCAACACCTGCACCGGCGCCTCGACCTGCTGAAGGTCGGCGTCGGTGACGTAGCCTTTTTCCTTGAGGAATGAAGTGGTCGCGTCCAGCCGTTCGCGGCTCAGGACCTGCGTGCCGGCCGCGAAGCGGCGCAGCGCCTCGCCGAGCACGGCGAAGTCGTCTTCCCGGTCATAGAAGGATCGCGGCACGGACTCGGCGTCGGCGATATCCAGCGCGACCTGGTGCCACGGGCGCTTGCGCCCGCCCATGCGGGTGTCACTGCGATAGCGCAGCAGGCGGTCCCGCAGCCGCCTGATGATGGCATCTCCATACTCCATGTCCGGCTCCGCCCGACGCGGTTTGCGCGAGGAATACAAGCCGCAATCGCGCTTATTTTTCGCTCAGACGCAGCAAAAGACAAGTCCTTACGAAGAAAGGAGCGCTGGCATGGCCCGCTATACATCGCCGTTCGACGGCGCGCCGTGGACGCGCCAGTATGAGGATGCCGACGGCAATCTCGCCTTCACCATCGAGGCGCGGGCGCTCACCCCCCTGCGCGCCCGCATCGCCGATGGCTGTGCCGGTGTGTGCATCGCCTATCACGTCGTGATGGGCGTGGTCTTCGGCATCCGCGAAGCCAACCCGTGGTGGACCATCGTAATGACCGGCGGCGCGCTCGCCGGCCAGGGCATCATCCGCAGCTGGATCGGGGAGATGTTCGAGCGCCGCGCGCTGATGACCATCACCACCGACAGTTTCGCGGTGCAGCGCCGCCGGTTCGGGCGGTGGGAGCGTTTCGACCGCCGCCACGCCCACCGCTTCGCGCTCGTGCCGCACGACAAGGCGCGGCGCGAGCAGGCAGAGCACGACTATGAGCAGCGCGTCGACCAGGCGCGGGGCCGGCCGCAATTCCGGACGCCCTACTACCAGGAGTCCTACATCGTCACCTTCGAATATCTCGGCCAGCGCCATGACCTGATGGCCGTCTATGGCCGCAAGACAGCGCTCGCGATCCTCGCCCGCCTCAAGGCGTGTGACGAGGTGGTCGAAGCGCAGGCGCGCAAGGGCAAGGGCGTGGCCCTCACCCCCGCGCAGGAATGGGGCGAGCAGCCGGGCGACATCCCGGAGCACGCCTGAGGGAAAGGAGTAGGAAGATGATCCATGACAGGAATGCCATGCAGCAGGCATGGCTGACCGAGCTTGACCCGCACTACATCCCCAGCCACCCGGCGGCGCTCGCCGCCAAGGCGGCGCGGGAGGTCGAGCGCGGCAGCCGCGCCCGCAGCGCGGCCCCGGCAGCGGGCGGTTCGTCCGCGCTCGGCTGGGTCGTGATCGCGATCGTGCTGATCGCGCTCTGCGGCGGCGGCTGAGATGCGCGCCGCAATGTGGGAAGGCCGCCGCTCACGCGGCGACCTCCTGCGGGCGGGCGAGCCCGTGCAGGTAATCGATCGCGCGCTGCGCGTGTGCGGCGGCGGTGAAGACGGCGCGCTTGTCGTCCTTCAGCACCGCCAGCCAGTGCCCGATATAGGCGGCATGGTCGGCGCGATCCTCCAGCGCCAGCCCAAGGTCGGCGCACAGGAACGCGGCGCCGAGCTCGGCGACCAGCTCTTCGCGGGCGTAGCCGTCATCGCCGAAGCGCTTGCGCCCGAAGTCGCGGTCAAGCCGGGTGGCATGGCGCGTCCAGTGCGTCGCCTCGTGGGCGAGCGTCGCGTAGTAGGCCTGCGCGTCGCGGAAGGCTTCGAAGGGCGGCATCTGGATGTAGTCCAGCGCAGGGCTGTAATAGGCGCTGTCGCCGCCATGCCTGATATCGGCGCGCGTGGCCGCGAAGTAGGTTTCGGCGTCGGCGATGCGCTCGTCCGGGTTACGGCTGCTCTCGGCGAGCGCGTAGAAGTGGCCCGGCAGGCCCTCGATCTGCTGGACGTTGAAGACCGTGTAGGCCTTGAGGAACGGGACGGTGCGTTCGATATCGTCGCCGGTGGCCTCATCCGTCTCGGCACGGGTGATGGTGTTGGCGTAGACCACCGGCGATCCCTTCTCGCCCTTACGGACATGGCCGCCCAGTTCGATCGCCTGGCGGAAGGTCATCCAGATCGGCGCGCTGAACGAGCCGCTCATCGCGGACGCCCACAGCGTCAGGACGTTGATGCCGGCATAAGGCTGGCCGTTGTGCCGAAGGGGCCGCGACACATGCCCGGCGGCGTGGGCGGCGTTCCAGGGCTGGGTCCAGGGTTTCACGCCCTGCTCAAGGGCGGCGATGATCTGGTTGGTGATGCGGCTGTAGATGTCCTGCCGCGGGGTTTGCGTTTTGTCCGACATGACCTGTCTCCTTTGCGTCGGGGTTCCTCAAGACGCGGCAAGGAAGGACGGGCGGCCGAGACGGACGGTCAGGCCCTAACACGGTCCCGGCGCTCAAGCGGCGGGAGTGGTGCGGGCGGGGTTTGAGCGGCCGGCGCGCCCGGCCAGGACTCGCGTCGATCCTTGAGAACCACCGCGCCTGAAGGAGCGGCAAAGGCAGGATGCAAAACGATCCGCGGCGTGGGACCGCGCAGGGAAGGAGCAAACAGATGATGAGCTATGAGCAATGGAAGGCGCTGAACCCGCGCCAGAGGGCGAAGACCCCCGCCGTCGCCGGCGGCTACCTGCGGCCCCAGCACTACGTCACCATCAGCCTCGATGCGGACCTCGCCGCCTGGCTGCTGGAAAACGTCGTCGGGCGGAGTTCATTCACCGCCGATATAGAGGAGACCGTCATCACCGCCCTGCGGGTCATCAGGGGCGAGCTGGATGCCGGTGTGCTGGACGCCATCAAGGCCCAGGCCGGGGTCTCGGGCCGCAGACGGAAAAAGCCATAACGAACAAAGGGACTTGCCACAAACTCGCCACACGCAGAAAAAGATCGCCTCGGACAATCGAGGATTTCTGCGGGCTACAGCGGATTCTGAAAGTGGCGGGATGTGGCGCGTTTTTGGCGGTTATGAAAACGAAATCTGCCGCTAACTGCTTGATTTTAAAGTGGTGCCCAGGGACGGAATCGAACCGCCGACACGGGGATTTTCAATCCCCGAAAAACGTCGATTAAGTGCTTGATATAGATAGATTCCGCTATGCGCTTGCCACAAATTCGCCACACGCAGAAAGCTGTGCGGCTATGATGTTGGCTCTTTCGGCCCGCAAATGCGTGTGATCCGAGAACAAATGGCCGTAGACGTCGAAGGTTATCTTGACAGAAGAATGCCCCATCAGCGCCTGTACTTCTTTTGGTGTTGCGCCGCTGTGAATTTCCAGGGACGCCCGCACGTGCCGCAATGACTTGAGCGGGTAGCGCGGCCGCCCAGCGGAATCAACGATTCCACAGGCGCGCTGCAACACGTACCAGCCGCGATTGGTGATGTTGCCGTGGCTCTCGACCATGCCGGTTCCGGTCGGGAAGACCAGATCAAGCTCGCTATGCGGGCAGTGGGCTTTCCAGGCCCGCAGAGCATCGATGACGAGGTCCGGCATATGAATGGTTCGGTAGGAGGATGCTGACTTCGGCAGTCCAATCTCCCGCGTCTCCGTGGCATCCTGCGAAACAGTGATCGTGCGCTTCTCGAAGTTCACGTCCCTCCAGGGCAGGCCGATCACCTCGCAAGGGCGCATGCCGGAGTAAGCCAAAACAAGGAAAAATGGCTCGTATCGCGCCCAGGCTTTCGCCGTTTGACGATTGGTGCTGTGCCTTAACTCCTGCGCCTTGGCCAACAAGGCCCGCACCTCTGCGAGGCTGGGAATCGCCATATCTTCCTGCTTTTCGTGACGCTGGGAGATCAGAATGGCCGTGCTCTCTGCGGGGTCACTCCGAAGCCGCCCATCAGTCCGGGCTTGCGCCAGTATCGACTTGAAGGAAGTCAGTATTTTCTTCGCGTACTTGCGCGAAAAATCCCGCAAGAGACTGTCACGAAACTCATCGCACGTGACCGGCGTTAATTGGTTCAGCCGCACATTGCCGATCCGGGCCGCGATGATCTCGACGTGCTCACGGTACTTTCTCAGTGTCGAACCTTCTACGGGCTCGCGACCCTTGCGGCCTGTGTTCTCGCACACATCCAGCCAACGGCTGGCCGCTTCGGAAATAGTGACCGTATCGCGATCATGGAGGAAATCATGATGACCGAGCGTTGCCACAAAGGCGTCGGCGTCCATGCGCCGCGCGAAAGATTTATAGCGGATATGCCCTGACACCGGCTCTTTATACCGGACCTGCCAGCCAACGCCGGATCGCCCTTTTCTTTTTCTGATGTCTGCCATAATCAAACAATTGTTATTGTTATTTCTTAATATAGAACAAAAAGTGAACTTATAAGTCAATTCTTATTTCTGTACTGATTCTCCGCGTCTATTTGCAGCTGCCGGTAGATATTCACCAGTGTACCGCGCTCGATCTTTAGGGTTCCCTCGATCGGGTCGACGAAGAAGGGCAGCTTGCGGCACCCGGCGGCATCCTTGTCGGCTGCCCGCTTCATCTGGCGCGGGGTCAGTTCGACCCCCATTTCGGCCAGCACCTGCCGCGCCTGTTCAAGGCCGATATAATGCGGCGGCATTTGCATCCGCGCCCCCTTTTTCTCCTGTCTCCCGTGCGTCCTGTCGCTACCGCGGATCGTACTCTTCAGCGGCAGAGCGGTAGGCGCCTCTCTTCGTCACCTTCGTCACCGGACGACCGCGACGGTTGCGAGGAATGACTTTCTCGCCCACCTGGTCGATCGGATTGATGAACAGGACCACGCCGAAGGTGCGGCACACCCTGTATTCATCTTCAATTTCATGGAAGGTCTCGAAGATCGCCTGACGCATTTCGGCGAAACTCATCTCGCCGAGTATCCTTATCTGCATCCAAACACTCAAAATAATCGTCATTAGAAATCACTCTCACTATTCTTAAATTATATCGCGGCCGCAGCCCTCCAATCAAATTTCAAAACCCCTCAAACCCGCACAAACGCTCGTCTTCGCGCGTGCTGCGCCTGTCGCCACGCATGCGTCCGGCCGTGATCCGCGCCCGTCGCCGCCGCGACGCTGCGCGCCGTTTTCTTCCCGCTTCTCCTCTCCGCCCGACCACAGGGACCTCATCCGTCGATGATGTGTGTGACCGGGGCCGTTGAGGCCCTGATGGTCGGGGCCTCCGAGAAGAAGGAGAATGCGATGTCCCGCATCATCACTGTCAGCGAACTCAGCCACAAATCCCTGGCCGAACTGCATGCCCTGTACCGTCAGGTGCAGCTTGCACTGGCCCACGCGCAACCGGGCACGGAGGCGCACCGTCACGCGGTCGCGAGCCTCGATGCCGTCAGTCGGATGATCCGCCAGCGGCAGCAGGCGCCCGCGCCGCGGTTCTAATGCCGGCCTGCCGGCCCGGTTGCCGCCGGGCCGGTTTCGCGGGGTTTCGGCGAGGAATGGCCCGCCGGAGCACCGCTATCTTCATTTCAGAGGAAAGGAGGCGACGGATGTCCTGTTGCGATCATAACGAAACGGTGACGGTCGAAATCACCGTCCCGCCCTGCCATGTGGCGGTCGCCCGCCGGTTCCTGGCGACAATCGGCGAGCCGGATACGGAAGAGAATGTCCGTAAACACTTTACGTCGATCATTGACCGGATTTGGGTCTATGCCTGCTGGCAGCAGCGCTTTCAGGAAGGGCGTTGCGATCCGGGCGGCGGGCCGCTCGGTCTTGATGGTGAAGAGCCGATATTCCGAGATTAGAAAAGGCCCGCATCTCAGGATGCGGGCCTTCTTTATTGTGACGCCGCGCATTTCCACGCGCTTTCCCCGTGAAAACCCGCCAGTCGCCGACCGCATATTCGTCTCATGAGACAGGAGGCGAATATGGACGGTCATCGACAGGAGCGCCCCGGCGCCGTGCCGGCAGACTTCAGGCGCTGGGCGCAGAACTATCTGCGCGCCCGCAACGAGCGCGCCACCAGCACCCGCATCAATGCCATGTACGACGCCGTGAGCCTGGTGCTCGGGCTGACGGCGGCGGCGCATTCATCCGAAGCGTATGAGCGCGCCTGGGAGGCTTATTGCGACGGACTGGGCGCGATCAGCCGCGAACGCGGCCTTGAGCGGCATCCGCACCGCTATCGCGGCGCAGCGAACGACAACTGAACCGGCCGGCGGCTGGGCTGCCGGCTTCCCACCAACACCGAGGACGATGAGATGCGCGGGCATATGTCCAGCGATCGCCGGGCTTTGCGTGCCGATGCGGCCATTGCCGCACCGGGCGCGCACCCGCATGCGTCCGCGGACCTGCGCGTCACCAGCACGCTGGACGGAGATTATCCGGTCAGTGACGAAGAACTGGCCGTTCTCGAAGCCTTCCTGATGCCGGCGCTCGCGCGCCTTTTCGATGACGGCAAGGTCAAACCAGACTCGAAACAGCCGCAAAGGCCTGCCATACAGGATGAAGACTGTATCGATACGGAAATACGGTCATGACCCGGCATAGTGCACCATCGTCGACCAATGCAGCGCCGCTGCGCGCCGCGCTCTATATGCGCGTGTCCACCGGGCGGCAGGCGGAAAGCGACCTGTCCATCCCGGACCAGCGACGGCAGATGACGGCGTTCTGCGGCGCGCGCGGCTGGGAGGTCGCGGCGGAGTTTGTCGACGCGGGCCTGTCCGGCACGGATGACAACCGGCCGCAGCTCCAGCGCCTGCTCGATATCGCCACGGCGGGCGGCGCACCCTTCGATGCCGTCATCGTCCATAGCTTCAGCCGCTTTGCCCGCGATCACTTCGCGCTCGAATATCATGTCCGCCGCCTGCGCAAGCACGGCATCCGGCTTGTCAGCATCACGCAGGATCTGGGGGACGACCCGATGAGCGTGATGGTCCGGCAGGTCTTCGCGCTGTTCGACGAGTACCAGTCAAAGGAAAATGCCAAGCATGTCCTGCGCGCGATGCAGGAGAATGCAAGGCAGGGCTTCTGGAACGGCGCGGCGGCCCCCTACGGCTATGCCATCGTGGCGGCAGGGCAGCGCGGGGCGAAGACCAAGAAGAAGCTCGCCATCGACCCGGTCGAGGCCGAGACCGTGCGGCTGATCTTCCGTCTGTTCATCGAGGGTGACGGTACGTCCGGCCCGATGGGCGTCAAGGCGGTCGCCGCATGGCTGAACGATCACGGCCATCGCACCCGCCGCGGCGCGCGCTGGGGCATCGGGCCGCTGCACAAGCTCATCACCAGCACGGTCTACAAGGGCGAGTATCGCTTTAACCAGAAAGTCTGGAAGACGAAGGAGGACAAGCCAGTGGACGAGCAGGTCATCGTCCCGGTCGACCCGATCATCGACCCGGCGACCTTCGACCGGCTGCAAAAGATGCTGAAGGCCCGCAACCCGAAGGTGACGCCGCCGCGCACCGTGACCGGGCCGATCCTGCTGACCGGCCTTGCCACCTGCGCCAGCTGCGGCGGCGGCATGACCCTGCGCACCGGCAAGTCAGGCCGCTATCGCTACTATGCCTGCGCCACCTGTGCCCAGAAGGGCAAGAGCGCCTGCAAGGGCCGCGCGATCCCGATGGACCGGCTCGACAACATTGTTACGGAAAGGCTCGCTGCCGACCTGCTGACACCCTCAAGGGTCCACTCCCTTCTGGAAGCCCTGCTGGAGCGGCAGGCGGCCCGCAACAGCGACCATGCCGAACGGGTGGCGGCGCTGCGCGCCAAACTGCTCGAAGCCGAGGGCCGGCTCAGCCGCCTTTACCAGGCCATCGAGACCGGCATCGCCGACCCCGCCGACCCGACTCTCAAAGACCGGATCGAAGCGCTGCGCACCGAGCGCGACATCGCGCAAGCGACACTCGACCGGGCGCTCACCGAAATGCGCCCGGAAGCGCGGATCACGCAGGAGAAGATTCAGGCTTTCACCGAAACCATGCGGGCCAACATCTGTGACGGCCCCGTCCCGTTCCGCCGCGCCTATCTGCGCGCCATGATCGACAATGTAGAAGTCGACGACACGGAAATCCGCATCCACGGCCGGAAAACCGTTCTGGAACGCTTGGTTATGGGAAGCGGAGCAACTGCGGCCGGAGTGCCCAGTTTTGTTCGTAAATGGCGCGCCCGAAGAGATTCGAACTCCTGACCCCCAGATTCGTAGTCTGGTGCTCTATCCAGCTGAGCTACGGGCGCGCAAACCGACATGTGCGGTAGGCTTGTAGGATCGGTGCGTCTAGCGCTGCCGATCAAAGCGGGGCAACCCATACATGGGTGTTCTGGCCATTGCAAGCGGGGCGGTGACGATTTTCGTGGGAAGAATTCAGCCTTCCGTGCGCCGGACCGGCAGTGTGATGTCGAAGCGGGTCCCCTGCCCCTCATCCACATGCGCCAGAGTCCCGCCATGCGCTTCGGTAATCTCCCGGGCGATGGCCAGTCCTAGCCCGGTACCGCCCGAGCGGGCCGAGCCTTCAAAGGCGATGAACAGGTTTTCCCGCGCGCGCGGTGGCAGGCCCGGTCCATTGTCGCGCAGGGTAATAACCGTGCGTTCGGGATCGGCACTGGCGCGAGCCTCGATGCGAAAATCCTGCGCTTCGCCCGGCACGGCTTCCAGGGCCTCGCGCGCATTCTTGAGCAGATTGACCAACACCCGCCCCATCTGCCCCGCATCCACCTCAACCATCAACGAGGCATCCACGCCATTGTCGAACGCGATCAGCGGATTGCCCGCCACACGGGCGTCGAAGGCAGCGTCGTCCACCAGCGTGCGCAGATTGACCGGCGCAAATTGCGGCACGATGGACGTCTCCCGGCCATAATCGAGCACTGCCTGGGCAAAGCCGATAGCCTTGTCCAATGTAGTCACCAGCCGCGGCGCCAGCCGTTGCACCTTGGGATCGTCCAGCGTCGCCACCTGATCGGACAGCAATTGCGCCGAGCTCAGCGTGTTGCGCAGATCGTGATTGATCTTGGCCACCGCCAGCCCCAGATCGGCCAGATGCCGCCTTTGCCGCAACATGGAAAACAGCTCCGTTTCCATATCGGCCAATTCTCGTTCAAGAATTCCGATTTCGTCCGACCGTCTGGAAGGAATCAGAATCAGGGAGGCGTTTTCGGGCGCCTTGCGGAAGGCCAGCATATTGCGGGTCACCCGCAGGACCGGGTCAATGAACAGGCGGCTGACCAGGACATAGAGCACAAAGGCCGTCACCGCCGCGATACCGAAGGAGACCAGCGCAAAACTGCGCGAATAGTCGAACATGTCCCGCCGCAGTGGCGCTTCGGGCATCAGCAGCTCGACCAGGCTTTCATTGAGATCGCCCTCGCCCACCACCCGCAGCGTACGTCCGGGCGGCGCAACCAGCGTATCGAGTGCGCCCCAGACCCGGCTGGGCAGGTCGCCCTGTCGCAGATCGGCGGTGACGACCGTGTCCGGCATCACCGGATTGGTCAACTCGATCAGCTGGCTCTGCCCTTCGCGTCGATAGACAATGGCATGGGCACCGGCTGAGTTGAGCAGCCTGTCGGTCAGGTCGCGCGGCAGCGCCATCACATCGGGCACCGCGTCGAGCACCCGCGCCGCCACCACGCCGACCTGCAGGCGGTCTTCCAGCCAGGTGGTGCGAAAGCTTGCAACAGAGGGCAGAAAGATGACGATTTCGACCAGCAGGATCACGCCAATGATTGTGGCGATCAGCTTGCTTGAAAGCCCCGGAAACCGGCCGGCCATGGCATTGGGCTGGTCCTTCATCCTCGCAATCCTGCCAATCCCTCTCAGGCCCCCATTTGTTGTCACTGCACAGCCCTGCCAGCGCGCAGCTTAGATACCGAGCCGCCGCCGCACCGCGCCGAGACGCCTTGCAAAGGAAGATACGGCTTCAGCCCCACTCTGGTTTTCACCCAAAGCGGCCAGAATGGCCAGAAGGCTTGGATGGGGCAGGCTGAGATCAGCCAATTGCCCGAGCGCAATGCCTTTTTCCATCGCCAGCGCCAGAACGCCAGCCAGTTCGCCGGCCTCCGGTCCCACCAGGCTCGCCGCCAGTATCTGTCCCTTGGGATTAACCAGGACCTTGGCCAGCCCCCTGTCCTGCCCGAGTGCGCGCGCCTTGCCATTTTCGCTCAGCCCGCCGCGCAAGATCACATGTCCCGCCGCCAACGGCTTGGAGTCGGTCGGCCAGCGGCCAATCTCGGCCAGGGCCGGCTCGGTCTGCACCAATTGTGGCTGCTGGGCCGGCTGATGCCGCGGCGCCCCCAGCACCAGTGCTTCAATCACCGCCCGGCCATGGCTGAGCGCGTGGTGCCATTGCCCGATACCCGCGCTGGCACCGACCACCCGGATCCGCCGATTGCTTGTTTGCCCCAGGGCGCCAAGGGCAAATTGCCGCGCCTTGCCGCGCAGGGGCCGCAGGCGCGCCGCCTCCAACCCCATGTCGTCCAGGCTCGCCTGAGTGCCGGCGCACACCAATACATGCGAAATGTCGAGCACTTCACTCGCACCATCGGGCAGCGTGATCGTGGCACCAATACCCTGCGACCGGGGCTGGATCGCCTCCAATTTGCCACCGTCGATCACCCGCACGCCCTCTTCGCTCAGGCATTGCAGCACAATGCCGGCCGCCTCGATATCGAAGCCGGGCAGTGCCGCACCCTGTGGCACCAGCGTTACATCCGATCCCAGCCGCGCAAAGGCCTGTGCCAATGCCAGGCCTTCCGGATCGGCGCCAATCA
Organism: Devosia marina; assembly: GCF_009758415.1. Classification (GTDB taxonomy): domain Bacteria; phylum Pseudomonadota; class Alphaproteobacteria; order Rhizobiales; family Devosiaceae; genus Devosia; species Devosia marina. The sequence goes on from NZ_WQRF01000003.1 coordinate 297,121, forward strand.
CCAGCAGATGGGTGAGCTTGCGGCTGTTCTCGAGAATGCTGTCGGGTGTGAAATAGCCAGCCTCATCGAGGCCGGAAATCTCCGGCAATAACGCAGCGCCACCGACCGCCAGCACAATCGCCTGCGGGCGCACCTGAACATCGCCCACCGCCAATGTCATGGCATCGACAAAGCGCGTGTCACCCCGGAGCACCGATATGCCAAGCCCCGTCAATCGCTCGCGACTGTCGAGCGGGGCCTGTTCGGCGGCCAGGCTTCGTGCCCTCTTCTGCACCGCGCGCATGCTGACCTTGGGATCTACGCCGGCCAGACCCAGTGCGTCGGCATTGCGCATGGCCTGGGCCCGCGACGCGCTCGCCACCAGCGAGGCGACCTGCACCGCCCGCTGCGGTGCGTCGCCGGGTTCGGCGTGTCCCCTGTCAACAAGCAAAACACGAGCGCCAAGGCGCCGGGCATGCTGGGCCAGCGCGATTCCGAGCGCGCCTGCGCCCACAATGCAAAGCTCGGGTCGAGTAATCTCAGCCATGTCCGCCACAGGCCAGAACCATTGCCGCTCTTATGCGGGGGAAAGCGCGGCTTGACAACTGGGCCACTTTGGCTGTTCCGCGTGCCAATGCGCGTTGACTTGGGCATGTCTTTTCCCTATAGACCCCACCAACGCGAAGGCGGCGCGCATGCCCGCCTCAGGGATTATTCTGCTTTCAAGCAGCACCAAATAAGAGGAACCGTGCGACAGCGCGGTCTGATGTTATGAAGCGTACATACCAGCCTTCCAAGCTCGTGCGTGCCCGTCGTCACGGTTTCCGTGCCCGTATGGCGACCAAGGACGGCCGCGCGATTCTCAATCGCCGCCGCCGCGACGGCCGCAAGAAGCTTTCGGCCTAAGGGATTTGTGGCCGGATGACGGCCGAACAGTCCACGCGCCAAGCGACATTGCGCCGCCTCAAGCGGCGCGCGCAATTCTTAAACGCCGCCCGGGGCAATCGCGCCGGGCGTTCTGCGTTTGGATTGCAGGCCGTTCCCAGCCGTGAACCCGATCCCGGCATCGGCTTTACCGTCACCAAGAAAGTCGGCAATTCGCCTCAGCGCAACCGGATAAAGCGGCGTCTTCGCGCCGCTGCGGCAGCATGCGCGCGTGACTTTGTGCCCGGACATGACTATGTCCTTCTGGCGCGGCGCGAGGCCATCAGCCAGCCTTTCACCAAGCTCGTCGCCGATCTCGGCGGCCTCATCGCTCGTGTGCATGACACAAAACTGAGCGACAATCGCAAATCACCCGGCCGCGGCCAACGGAACCCGAGACCATGAATTCTGACAATCGCAATGTGATCCTTGCCGTCGTGCTCAGCATGATCGTGCTGTTCGGCTGGCAGTTTTTCATTGCCGGTCCACAATTGGAACAGGCCCAGCGCCAGGCTGAAATTGCTGCCCAGCAGCAGGCCGAATCCGAGCAACTTGCCGTACCGGCAACCAATGCCGACGGGTCTGCTGCAGCGCCGGCCGCAACAAGCGGCGCGCCGCAGGTCTTCGCCGATCGCGACACAGCCATCGCCGCCACCGACCGCGTCGCCATTTCCACGGCTGACCTCGAGGGTTCGATCAATCTGACCGGCGCCCGCATCGATGATCTCGAACTCAAGCAATACCGTGAGACGGTCGATCCCGATTCCCCGATCATTGCCCTGCTCAAGCCCGCCGGCCTGCCCGATGCCTATTTCGTCGAACAGGGCTGGGCCGCTGCCGCCGGCTCCAGCGTCGCCCTGCCGACCAGCCAGTCGGTGTGGACCCTTGAAGGCGACAACGCCACCCTGACCGCTGATACCCCGGTCACTCTGCGCTTTGACAATGGCGAGGGCCTTGTATTCCACCGCACCTTTGCCGTGGACGATTTCTATCTCTTCACCGTCACCCAGACCGTGGAAAACACTGGGGCCGGCGACGTCGCCCTGTTCCCCTATTCGCGCGTCATCCGCCACGGCAATCCGCAGGTGCAAAACTTCTTCATCCAGCATGAAGGACCGATCGGCGTGCTGGGTTCGAACAATTATGTCGCCCGCAAATACGGGGACCTGCAGAACGAGCGCCAGGTCGACTTCTCCTCGACCACCGGCTGGCTCGGCATTGCCGACAAATATTGGGCGACCGCAGTGCTCCCCAAGCCAGAGACCGCAATCAATGCGCGTTTTGCCTTTAGCCAGTCGGGCGGCACCAATGTGTTCCAGACCAACTATGTCGAGACACAACCGGTCATGGTGCCGGCCGGCGGCACGGTCAGCCATGAAGCCTATGTCTTTGCCGGTGCCAAGGAAGACCGCGTCATCGCCGCCTATCAGGAAGACTTTGGTTTCGACCGCCTTGAACTGCTGATCGACTGGGGCTGGTTCCACTTCCTCACCAAGCCGATGCACTGGCTGCTGGTCACCCTCTACGGCATTCTGGGCAATTTCGGCCTGGCCGTGCTGGCGGTGACCGTCATCGTCAAGGCCATCTTCTTCCCCCTCGCCAACCGCTCCTACGCCTCCATGGCTGCCATGCGCCGCGTGCAGCCGGAAATGAAGGCCATTCAGGAGCGCCTCAAGGACGATCGCGCCGCCCAGCAGCAGGCAATGATGGAGCTGTACAAGAAAGAGAAGATCAACCCGCTGTCCGGGTGCTGGCCGATCCTCATTCAGATCCCGGTCTTTTTTGCGCTCTACACCGTGATCTTCATCTCGCTCGAAATGCGGCACGCGCCCTTCTTCGGCTGGATTCAGGACCTGGCGGCGCCCGATCCGACCAATATCTTCACCCTGTTCGGCCTGATCCCCTGGAATCCGACCGCGCTGCCGATCCTGGGCTCCTTCCTGCATCTGGGCATCTGGCCGGTCATCATGGGCATTTCCATGTGGGTGCAGATGCGCCTCAACCCGCCGCCGCCCGATCCGACCCAGGCCATGATCTTCAACTGGATGCCGGTGATCTTCACCTTCATGCTGGGCACTTTCCCGGCAGGTCTGGTGATTTACTGGGCCTGGAACAACACGCTCTCGATTGCCCAGCAATGGTTCATCATGAAGCGGCACGGTGTTGAGGTGAACCTGTTCGGCAACATCATCGACAGCTTCCGCCGCAAGCCCAAGCCGGCCGAGCCAACCAAGAGCTGAGCCGCATTGAACGAATGAATGGGCCCGCCGCTTCGCCGGCGGGCTTCTCCTATCTGGGGTCACACATGACGCAACCCGACTATTCTCCCGACACCATTGAGCGCGGCCGCCTGCTGTTTGCCCGGCCCTTCCTGTTCGTGAAGGGTTGCGTGAAACTGGCCGACCTGCCGCCCATGGATAGGCTTGAAATTGCCTTTGCCGGCCGCTCCAATGTCGGCAAGTCGAGCCTGATCAACGCCCTGTGCGGCACTTCGGGCCTGGCCCGCACCTCCAATACGCCTGGGCGCACGCAGGAACTCAACATCTTCGAGAGCCAGAGCGAAAACCTGCGCATCGTCGACATGCCCGGCTATGGCTACGCCAAGGCGCCTGAGCCCAAGGTCAGGGCCTGGACCGCCCTGATCCACCAATACCTCACCGGTCGCGCCACCCTGCGCCGTGTCTATGTGCTGATCGACAGCCGGCACGGCGCCAAGGACAACGATATCTCGGTGATGAACGAGCTCGACCGCGCGGCGGTCAGCTATCAGGTGGTAATGACCAAGGTCGACAAGCCCTCCGCCAAGGACCTTGAAAGCGCCGTCGCCAAGACCCGCGCCGCCATTGCAAAGCGCCCCGCCGCCCATCCGGACATCATTCAGACATCATCGGAAAAAGGCACCGGCCTCAATCAGTTGCGCAGCGAGATCGCGCTGCTGCTCGAGAGCTGATCCGCTCCAGAAGCAAAGGGCGCCCTGGGGCGCCCTTACATATGTTCTGATTGGTCGGGCGGCCAAGCCAATGCTCTGTCACACTCACACGGCCTTAGCGGCGACTGCCTGCGTCCTGCATGAACCGCGCAATATAGTCGCGCAGAAGGGCGCTGTCCGAGGCGCTCGAAAACGAACCCAGGGCTTCTGCAATCACCCCGTCGGTCGCTTTGCCGCGGCGCAGTTCCACCAGGGCCGTACCGTAGCTGTCATCGAACTCGGGATGCGGCTGAAAGCTCAGGGCCTGACCGGAACGATAGAACAAGCCCGCATTGGGCGTGAAATCCGATGCCAGGATCACCTCGGCCTCATCGGGTGGCGCGATCACCTGGTCCTGATGCGAACACACGACGGAGAGGGATTCGGGTGCCGCCTCCATGAAATTGGGACGGTCAATCACCCGATACTGGTGGCGGCCCAGCCCCCAGCCTTTTTCCGACTTCCGCACGTTCCCGCCGAGTGCATCGGCCATCGCTTGATGCCCAAAGCAGATCCCCAGCATCGGGGTCCGCGCCGCATAAGCCTGGCGGATGAAGTCGCGCAAGGGGTCGAGCCAGGCGTGGTCTTCATAAACGCCGGCTGAGGAACCGGTAATGGCGATGCCCTCTAACCCAGCAGGGTCAGGCAGGGACTCGCCGTCCAGCACTCTTACCGCTTCATAGTCGAAGGTCCGCCCGGTCGACGCGAACATCTCACGAAACATGACGGAATAAGGATCGAACTGGTCTCGGAGCGGGTCTGGTACTTTGCCGACTTCGATAGTGGTTATCTTCATGGCCAACCGCGTGCTTGTAACCCGATTGGCATATCGGAAACGCACAGGCCCGATCAAGCACGCGCCTGTGCGAGGCGGCAATGCAGCGGCGAATTAATTGTTGCCGTCGTTTGGGCGTGATTTGCGCCCGCCGTCGCGCCGGTCGTCCTTGGTTTTCGCGTCGCCGGGCGCCTGACCGAAATGCGTACCGCCCAGATGCCCACCAGTACTGACATTTTCGAGCTTTTCGTCGACCGGCTTGGCCTCTGCTTGCTGATCTTGATCGTGCTTGATTTCACTCATGGCTGTTCTCCTCTGTCAGGAGGCCAATGTGCGAGACGCACGATCGTTCCGTCCGGCCTCTATGCCGCTGGCGCGAAACGCAATGACAATCCATTGATGCAATAGCGCAGCCCGGTCGGCGGCGGACCATCCTCGAACACATGCCCCTGATGCCCACCACAATTGGAACAGTGAACCTCGATCCGGGTCATGAACAACGAGTTGTCTTCCCTGGTGCCGATAGCGCCGGGAATGAAGTCCCAGAAACTCGGCCAGCCGGTGCGGCTGTCATACTTCTTCTCGGATTCGAACAAGGCCTGGTCACAGCCTGCGCAATGGTAAGTGCCAGCCCGCTTTTCCTCATTCAGGGGGGAAGTATAGGGGCGCTCGGTATCTTCATGCCGCAACACCTGATAGGCGGCGGGCGACAGGCGCGCCTGCCATTCTTCATCGCTTAGAGTGAAGGGAAAATCCCCCTCCACCGCATTGGCCGTTCGTCCCAGCCCCAAAGCAGCGCCGAGCGCCAGCAGCGAACCGGAAAACAGCATCGTGCGTCGATTTAGGGTCATGGCAACCTCCTCAAATTGGCAATGCCCGACAGAACGCCGGGCAGCACCAAGTCAGCAAGAACGTGACCACATGCGCCCACGGGCGTCCATCAGGGTCACGTCAAGGTGAGGCTCCGCATATCGGGACGGGCGAATGCGGAGCCCCGTTCCTGCACTATTCGAAAACGTGCAGGGTTTGGTTACATCGCGGGAAGCAGAACCGCGTCGATGACGTGGATCACGCCATTGGACTGGTCCACATCGGCGATGGTCACGGTAGCCATGCCGCCATTGGCGTCGGTGATCTTGACCATGTCGCCGTCGAGGCTGAAGGTCAGTTCGCCACCCTGCACGGTGGCAGCGCTGTATTCACCGCCATTGTCGTTGATCATCTGCACCAGGTCACCCGAGTGAATGTCACCGGCAATGACGTGATAGGTCAGAACGGCAGTCAGCTGATCCTTGGCCTCGGGTGCCAGCAGACCTTCGACCGTGCCTTCCGGCAGGGCTGCAAACGCAGCATTGACCGGGGCAAACACGGTGAACGGACCTTCGCCCGACAGCGTCTCGACCAGGCCGGCAGCCTGAACGGCAGCAACCAGTGTGGTGTGGTCGGCCGAGTTTACGGCGTTTTCGATGATGTTGTTGGTGGCAGGCATGGCAGCGCCGCCGACCATGGGAGCGTCCTGGGCGATAACACCACCGGCGACCGAACCAAAAGCAAGAACGGCAGCGACGGAGAGAGCACGAATAGAAATGGTCATATTGAAGTTCCTTCCTGTGTAATTCTGTTCCCATTCATCTCGATGGGACGCAGGAAGATACGGGCCCCCTCTCAACCCAGTTTCGCCGGCATCGAAAAAACATAAGAAAATTTCACGCGGCAAAACTGCGTTATATATCAGTTACTTATGGACCAAGAAGCAACCAGATCTCGCCCTTCGAAAAAGAAAAATCTGCGGTGATCCAACCGGGCGGCACCTGCGTAAAAGAGCCCATTTTGGCCAAGGTTCCCGGCCTGACAAAAAATCCCTCCGACCAGCGGAGGGATTTTGAATGCGGTGCCAATAGGGACCGGCGTCAGGTTCTCAGGCCCGACCAGGCCGGGTCCGACGCATAGCTTTCCGTCGGTACGGTCTGGGCCGCGCGCCCCCAGATATCCACGCTCATCAGGCGCGGGCCATCATTGCCCCCTGGATCCTGATAGAACATGATCACTCGCCCATTGGGCGCCCAGGTCGGCCCTTCGGCGTGATAGCCCGAATAGAGCAGGCGCTCACCCGAACCGTCCGGGTTCATGATGCCGATATGGAATTGTCCGCCCGACTGGCGGGTAAAGGCGATCAAATCGCCCTTGGGCGACCACACCGGCGTCGAGTAGCTGCCCTGACCGAAGCTGATGCGCTGGGCATTTCCGCCCCCGGCGCCCATCATGTAGATCTGCGGCGAACCGCCTCGGTCACTCTCGAAGATGATCCGGCTGCCATCAGCCGAGTAGGAAGGTGAGGTATCGATCGCCGCGCCCGAAGTAAGCTGCATCGGCTGCCCGCCGCCGGTCGAGATCGCATAGAGATTGGTGCTGCCGCCCTGCTCCACCGAAAAGGCTACCGTACCGCCGTCCGGGGAAAATCGCGGGGCAAAGGTCATTGCTCCCACATTCGCGAGGCGCTGCTGCCGGCCGGTTGAAAGTTGCAACAGATAGACCTGCGGATTGCCCTCGGCAAAATTCATGTAGGTGACGAGGTCGCCGTTGGGCGAAAAGCGCGGCGTCAGCGCCATGGTCTGCCCGTCAGTGAGATAGCTCACATTGGCCCCGTCCTGATCCATGATCGCCAGGCGCCGCACGCGATTGGCCTTGGGTCCGCTCTCGGCGACATAGAGCACACGGGTATCGAAATAGCCCGTGCCACCCGAGAGCTGCGAATAGATCGCGTCCGAAACCAGATGCCCGATGCGGCGGGCAGAGCTGGGGTCTGTGGCGTAGCTGTTGCCGACGACCTGCGCCGCCTGCTGGGTATCCCAGACGCGGACGGATGCAGAGATCTGCCCTCCGCGCTCCACCGCACCCATCACCACGCCGTCGACATTGGCGGTGCGCCACACATTGAAGTCGGGCGTTGCATTCACATCGCCCACCGCAACCGGCAGCGACGCCGGATCGAGCGGCAGGAACAGGCCGGAGCGCCGCAGGTTATTGCGCACGATATCGGCAATCTCGCGCCCAAAAGCCGGGTCTGACGAGGCAAAGTCAGGGATGGCTATGGGCAATGGCTGAAAATTGGCGCCTTCCACCACGATGCGCAATTGCGCAAGCGACATCGGGGCTGTGGCCAACATAGCGCCGCCGGCCAGGCCAAGCTTGAGCGCCGCGCGTCTAGTGAACAGGGTCATCGGTCCTATCTTACTCCGGTCTTGCCGTTTGGCCGCAGTTTGGCCAGCAAACTGGCAAATTCAAGGTCAGGGTCTCAGTTCCACTTCAATGGAACGCCATTGGTCGTAGGAATCGCCAGACAAATTGAACGGTCCTTCCTGCGAAGCTGCCATGACGGCTCGGACCGCGGCGCGGGCAATCTGCCCCCCAGCCGGCGACGGGTCAGCAGCGAGAACCTGCGGCGTCCCCGCCAGCGTGCCATCGCGGTTCATGTTGATCCGCAACGTCACATTCATCCCGCTATTGAAGTCGCTCGGCAACAATTGCCAATTGTTCTTGATCCGCGAGATCAGCCCGTCGATCTCGTTCTGGCTCAGCCGCGCCGACGTCCCCGTTGTATCACCCAGAGTGGGCGAACCACCCTGCCCGGTGGTTGCACCAGTGGTCGGGGCGTTGTTGATGATCGAGGAAATCTCGTCAGCCGTCTCCGAGCTGATTTCGGTCGGTGGCGCCCGCTCGGCAGCCGCAGCTGCAGCCTGACGCTGTCGTTCTTCCTCTTCCCGGCGACGCCGCTCCGCAGCCAATGCCTGTTCACGCACCTGCGCCAGGTCGCTCGGACGCGAGGTCGGCAACGCAACATCCACCTGGGGTGATGTTGGCGCGGGTTCTGGCTGCGGCTCGGGTTCCGGTGTCGGCTCAGGCTCGGGTTCGGGCTCTGGCGTTGGCTCGGGCACGGGTTCCGGTTCGGGAGCAGGCTCCGGCGCCGGTTCCGGCTCAGGTGGCGGCGCAAGGTCTTCCGGCCGCGTCTGCGGCAAGGTCACCGGCGTTGGTGCTGGCGCGGGTGCAGGTTCTGGCTCCGGCGCAGGCTCCGGTTCCGGTGTTGGCTCCGGCTCAGGCGCAGGCTCCGCCTCTGGCGCAGGTGCAGTTTCGGTCACCGGGGCCGGCGTCGGAATGTCAGCGGGCGAAGGGGTGACCTGGTCCTGCTCGGTATTGCCGGTGCGCTGCGCGAGCTCTGCCGGCGCCTCGCTCTCGACCGCCGAAGGCGAATCGGTATCAACGACCTCACTGTCGAGCTGCCCCATGCGGATGTTGGAATATTCCTCGATAGGCACCAGGTCGACCGCAATGGACTGCACATTCGGCCGCAGTGGCTCGGTCAGTCCCAGATTGACCAGACCCAGCACCAGCAGCAGAACATGAAGCGATATCGATGCGACCAGGCCCGTACGCATATGCCCGGCCTACCTCTCGCGCTCGGTAACGAGCCCGATCTTGGTATATCCGGCCGCCGAGAGCAGGCCCATCACCCGCATCACCGTGCCGTAATTTGCCGTTGTGTCGCCGCGCAGATAGATGCGGTCTTCCACCGTGGCCAGCGTGCCCATGGTGGAGACCAGCTCTGCTTCCCCGACCGGCGCTTCATCGACGAAGATCGCCCCCTCTGGCGACACCGAAACCGTGATCGGCCGCGTCTGGCTGGGCAGTTCATTGGCCGCCGTGCGCGGCAGGTCCACCGGTACGCCCGACGTCATCATGGGCGCGGCCACCATGAAGATGATCAGCAGCACCAGCATGACGTCGACCATCGGCGTCACGTTGATTTCACTCATGACCGCACTGCGCTTGCGGCGCCGACGGCGTCCGCCGCCGCCTCCGCCTGATGCGACACCCATGCCCATCTCAGCGGCCCCGTGCTTCGAGCTGGCGGGAAAGAATGGTCGAGAATTCGTCGGCAAAGCCTTCCAGCCGCCCGGTCAGCTTGCCTGCGTCGGAAGACAGCTTGTTATAGGCGATCACCGCCGGAATAGCGGCTACCAGGCCAATGGCGGTGGCAAACAGGGCCTCGGCGATCGGCCCGGCTACCACGGCCAGGTTCGTGTCGGAAGAGGCCGCAATATTGGTGAAGGCGTTCATGATGCCCCACACCGTCCCGAACAACCCGATAAAGGGACCAGCCGAACCGACGGTGGCCAGGAAACCCAGGCGCTTCTCGAGATATTCGCTTTCCCGCGCAATCGCCACGTCCAGCACCTTGTCCAGACGCTGCTGCATGCCTACGAAACTGGCCGCATTCTGCTCGTGGCTGCGCTTCCATTCCTTCATGGCTGCGACGAACACCGAACCCAGCCCGCCCGACGGTTTTTCCGCCTGCTGCTGATACAATTCCTCCAACGACTGGCCCGACCAGAATGTGCGCTCAAACCGGTTCATCTCCGAATGGGCGCGCCGAAAGGTGATGGTCTTGTCGATTATGATCGCCCAGCACCAGATCGATGCCGCCAGCAGGCCCAGCATCACCGATTTGACGACGAAGTCGGCAGCCCAGAACAGGCCCCAGATGGAGAGGTCCGCATGCGGAGCGACTGCTCCCACTGCATCCATGGCTTCCATGTCGTGATCCCTTTTGGCCGGCCCGTACGTTTGGCCCCATTGCCGCTGCGATGGGGATGAAATCTGTCAAAATTAAGAGAAATGCCCGCAATTCCGGGCGCTGGGTGGTCCGGCGCGGCGCAAATCTGCCAATGCGCCATTTATGGTCACCAAAGGGTTAACAAAGAGAGTCCGAAGCTTACGCCCCGGGCTTCAGCCGCGCGCGCAGATTGGCCGGCAGGCGGGCCGGCCCGCCGCTCATTTTGATGGCGACGACGGTCACGCGAGCCGATGTGGTCACCTTGTCGTCACGCAAAATTGTCTGGTCCAACACCAGCCGGACACCGCCGGCTTCCGCCACCTCGGTCGTCACCGTCAGCAGATCGTCGATCCGCGCCGCAGCCAGGAACGCGATCTCCATTTGTCGCACCGCAAAGGCAAGGCCCTGCTCGGCCAGTTCGGCGTGATGCACACCCAGATCGCGCAGCAGCTCGGTCCGCCCGCGCTCGAAGAACTTCAAATAGGCCGCGTGATAGACATTGCCCGAAAAGTCGGTGTCTTCATAATAGATGCGGACGGGAACCCGATGCGTGCTCATGCCGCCTTATAGTCCAGCCCGCGTGCCTTCATCGCCGGATCCAGCTCGACAAAGCTCTTCGGCCCCACCCCGTGCAGTTCCGCAACGGCCGCGCGCCTCCACTGCGCCAGATCGGCAAAAGTGACGATCCCGGCCTCTGCCAGCGCCCGCTGTGCCGGGCGGCTCAGCTTGAGGGCGTCTGCGATGGAATCATCTGCCTGGCTCATGCCTGTCTCCGCTCATCGTGCGTGATGTGGACCTGCCTCTCCGGCAAGTCCCGCAGAAACGCCGGCAGCCAGCGCGGCATCAGATTGGCTGCCTCCAGCGCATCCCCCGCCAGCGGCACCCAGTCAAACGAGAGGATATGTCCCTCATCAGGCCGCTGCAGCCAGGGCGAAGACCCGTTCGGTCGCTCCCCGGGCAGTTCGGCCGCATAGAAGAACCCCAGCTCGTGGAAATCCTCATCATCCCGGCGATAGAAGCTTTCTGACGTCGCAATCATCGCCCCGACATTGGCGGGCATCGCCAATTCTTCTTCTATCTCACGCTCCAGGCTCAGCGCGCTCGGCTCGCCCAGCTCGATCCGCCCCCCCGGCAGCATGCAATAGTCGTCATCGTCCTCCCGGCACACCAGCACATGGCCATCGACGATGATGATCCCCGCCACCCGAAAATTGAACCGCTGTTCGCCAATGGGAAAGCTGATGACATGGCGGTCACTCATTCCCCATCCTCCTCGAACAGACTCGATTGCAGCCCCACAAAGCCCTGTGGAACCACCTTGCCCATATGTTGAAAGGCAATAGAGGTCAGCATGCGGCCGCGTGGCGTCCGCTGGATAAAACCTTGCTGCAGCAGATAGGGTTCGACGATTTCCTCGATTGCGTCCCGCGGCTCGCTCAGCGCTGCAGCGATGGTTTCAATGCCCACCGGCCCGCCATTGTAGAAGTCGGCGATCTGGGTGAGGTAGCGCCGGTCAAGCTGGTCAAGCCCGCGCGCATCCACATCGAGCCGCAACAGCGCCTTGTCCGCCACCGCGCGATTAACCTCGGCCACGCCATCCACCATGGCAAAGTCGATCACCCGGCGCAGCAGGCGTCCAGCGATACGCGGCGTCCCGCGCGAGCGGCGCGCGATTTCCATCGCCCCATCCGGCGCCATGGCCATCCCCAGCAGCCGCGCCCCACGGGTCACGATCTGCACCAGTTCCTCGGGCGTGTAGAAATTGAGCCGCACCGGAATACCGAACCGGTCGCGCAATGGCGTGGTCAGCAGCCCCGCCCGCGTCGTTGCCCCCACCAGCGTGAACTTGGCCAGGTCGATCCGCACCGAGCGCGCCGCCGGCCCCTCGCCGATGATCAGATCGAGCTGGAAGTCCTCCATCGCCGGATAAAGCACTTCTTCGATGGCCGGGTTGAGCCGATGAATTTCGTCGATGAACAACACATCGCGCTCTTCGAGATTGGTCAGCAGCGCCGCCAGATCCCCCGCCTTGGCGATCACCGGGCCGGAGGTTGCGCGAAAACCCACGCCCAGTTCCTTGGCGATGATCTGCGCCAGCGTCGTCTTGCCCAGGCCCGGCGGCCCGACAAACAACACATGGTCCAGCGCTGCCCCCCGCTGCTTGGCCGCCTCGATGAACACTTCGAGATTGGCTCGCGCATCCGCCTGTCCGACAAAATCGGAAAAGCCGGAAGGGCGGAGCGAAACGTCGAGATTGTCGTCACGTCCGGCAATTGGGGAAGTAAGATCGGTCACGCGAGAAGTTCCATTCCGGCAATGCGTTTGGCGGCGTTCTTGTCGAAGGTCACGACTTTGCTCGCTCCTGCGGCAATCGCGCTCAAGGCGATGAGGCTATCGGCGAGGTCGGAACCGTGCTCATGGGCCGCCGATACGGCCGCTTGCACCATGTCTGCGTGCTCGATCTCGATATTTTCGCTTTCGAGTAGCGAATCGACGGCCACCAGAATGGCATTGTCATCGAACCCGTAGCTGCGCTTGAGCACCCAGGCCAATTCAACCAGCACGATCGTACCAACAAACGCCGGATTGTCCTGCGACAACCCGCTGAGAAGGTGAAGCGCCGCGCTGGTCTGTTCCGGCGCTTCATCGACAAACACCCGCACCAGGGCATTGGTGTCAATGCCGATCATCTGGTTGTCTTGCGCCGGAAACGGTCTGCGGCCTCATCGAGAACGGCCTCGTTCATCTCTTCGATACTGACGCGCCGGCCATTGGGCGGTTTGCCGAGCAGACCCGCAAAATCCTCCAGCCGTTTGGTTTTGGCCGTCACGCTCAGCACACCGTCCTTGAGCCTCCACCGCAATGGGGTGCCATCCTTGATCCCAAGAGCATCGCGAACCGACTTCGGTATCGTCGTTTGCCCCTTGCTCGTCACGGATGAGGACGCCTCAAGCTGGGTGATCTCATTCATCGGAATGACTCCACGAATTCCTTACCAAGTCAAAGTAGTAAGGAATCCTGTCTCAAACAAGGCTACTGGCTCAATTCCCTAAGTCCCAGCCGGATCAGCTTCTCCGTCGGCGTATCTTCGCCTTCCTTCGCCACCACCCGCGCCAAGGCAGACGATGCCTGGGCGCTCGAATAGCCCAGATTGGTCAGGGCGGAAACCGCGTCGCTGACATTGGAGGATGCAACGCCGTCGCCCAGTGCGCTTTGCAGGCCCAGCGTACCCGCGTCGATAGCGCCAATGGCCGGCACCTTGCCCTTGAGCTCGGTCACGATGCGCACCGCCAGTTTCGGCCCCACGCCATTGGCCCGCCCGATCATCGCCTTGTCCTGCAAGGCAACCGCGCTCGACAACTCCGATGGCGAGAGCACCGACAGGATCGCCAGCGCCACCCTGGCGCCCACCCCCTGCACGCTGGTCAGCAGCAGGAACCAGCTCTTTTCCGCCTCATGGGCAAAACCGTAGAGCTTGATGAAATCTTCGCGCACAATGGTCTCGATAAAGACCACCGCTGCCTCGCCCACCCGGGGCAGGGCCTGCAGCGTCCGGCCCGAGCAGAACACCTCGTAACACACCCCGCCGCAATCGATCAGCACGACATCGTCGCCGAAACTGTCGACCACCCCCTTGAGCTTGCCGATCATGCCATTGCTCCCATGCGGCGCGCTGAGACCCGGTGATGCGCATGGCAAATCGCTACCGCCAGGGCGTCCGCCGCGTCCGCGCCCTTCACCACGGCCGAGGGCAACAGCGTCTTGACCATCAAGCCTATCTGGTTCTTGTCCGCATGCCCGGTCCCCACCACCGACTTCTTGACCAGATTTGTGGCATATTCGGCCACCACCAGCCCGCGCAGCGCCGGCACCACCAGGGTCACGCCGCGCGCCTGCCCCAGGATCAGCGCTGAACGCGGTCCGGAGTTGACGAAAGTTTCTTCCACGGCCGCTTCATCGGGCCGATGCAAGTCCAGCACTTCCCTTAACCCTTCGGCCAGAGCGGCAAGCCGATCGGCCAGCGCGCCTTCCGTTGGCGGAGTCAGCGTACCGCCGGCCACAAAGCTCAGCCGGTTGTCCACAGCTTCGATGATCCCCCAGCCGCATCGTCGCAGCCCTGGATCGATCCCGATGATTCGCACAGCCCTTGTCATGGTCTTCCTTGTAAAGGGGAGACCCGACCTTACCAAGCGCGAAGTGAACAAATAGGCAACAAAATGCGCTCGCCGGGTTTGTTCAATAAAGTTTTGGGGGCTCCGCAAACCACCTGTTAAGGGGCGAACTCTACCTTAAAAACGGGAATGCATCGCAACGGGGCGCAAATGTCAGGGGCAAAACTTCGGTTGTCCCGCAGGTCAAAACTGCGGATTTACAGAGTAACTGGGCTTCTGACTGCCATTTCCATTGTTGTTTCGATTGCGATCACCAACTTGATCATGGAAACGTTTTCGGCTGGAATCAACGTTCCAGGCCTGATGACGGCGATCGTCATGCCCATGCTGCTGGGCACGCCGGCTATCGGCATCATCATGTTCAAGCATGAACAATTGCGCGCGGCCAATGAGCAATTGCAGCGTCTTGCCGCCACCGACTGGCTGACCGGCTGCCTCAACCGCGGGGCCTTCACCAACAGGGTCAGCCACGCGCTGACCGATCCATCCGCCAGCGGTGCCCTGCTCATTCTCGATATCGACCATTTCAAGGCCATCAACGACAATCACGGCCACGACCGGGGCGACGACGCCTTGCGCCTGATCGCCCGCACCTTCACTTCGGTCTGTGGTCCTCAAACCCTTGTTGGCCGCGTTGGCGGTGAGGAATTCGGGATTTTTCTGCCCGGGGCCAGCGCGGCCGAAGCCAGCAACAGGGCCGAGACCATCCGCAATGCCATCGCGCAATTGACCTTCCGCGCGACCGGCAGCCACTGCCCCCTTTCCGTCAGCATCGGCGTGGCCACATTTCAGGGTCCCACCGATTTCTGCACCCTTTACCGCCGGGCCGATGCGGGGCTTTACCGCGCCAAAAGCGCGGGGCGGGATCGTATCGAGATAGCTTCTGCCGCCTGACCTGCGTTCATTTTCGAAGGGCAAGACCATCTGCCCACCCCATTTCAAACCGAGCTATTTGCAATGCCGCTTTCCAAGACCATCGCAATACCGGGTTTATCCAGCGTGGCACGCTGGACAGTGTTTGGCACCTTGGCCTGTGTCCTCGCCTCGCTCAGCCTGACCTGGCTGATGGTGCAGGACCTTGAGAGCGAGTCGACGCCCCGCATCCTGCTTGCTTCTGCCACCCTGCCCATCCTGATCGGCGCGCCGCTCTTCTTCTATTTCAGCCTCAAGTTGCGCGGCCTGGCGATTGCCAATATGCGGCTCGACCGCGTGGCACGTACCGACGGGCTCACGGCCTGCCTTAATCGCCGGGCCTTCACCGCGCGCGTCAATGCCTGGCTGCAAAATCCCGCCCCCCCCTCCTGCGGCGCGATGTTGATGATCGACGCCGACAATTTCAAGTCGATCAACGACCTCTACGGCCATGACAATGGCGACGAAGCGCTCACCATTATCGCCCGCGCCATTCGCTCGGTGCTGCGCAGTGGCGATATCGTTGGCCGCATGGGCGGCGAAGAATTTGCCGCCTTCCTGCCCGGCGTCACCCAGCATCAAGCGCAGATCGTGGCCGAACGCATCCGCATGTCGGTGATTGTGGCCTGCTTCGCGCCCGCCGGAGAGGCACACCCGCTTTCGGTCAGCATAGGCGGTGCCGCCTTTACCGAGACGACAAGCTTCACCGAGCTGTTCCGCATTGCCGATCAGCGGCTCTATGGTGCCAAGCATGCGGGCCGCAACGCCGTAGTGGTTGCCGAGGTCAAGGATCATCCGAAGCTAGTCCTCAAGCGCATCGCCTGAAACAGAAAGGGCGGCCCTTCGGACCGCCCCTGATACCTGTCTCACTCAAGGTGATGCCATCAGCCTTCGAGCTTGGCGGCCTCTTCTTCGCTCATATTGAAGTTCGAATAGACGTTCTGCACGTCGTCGTCTTCTTCGAGCGTATTGAGCAGCTTCATCAGGGTCGCCCCCTTTTCCGCGTCGATCGGCGTCTCGTTCTGCGGCTTCCAGATCGCCTTCACCGCCTCAGCCTCGCCCAGCACCGCTTCGAGCGCCGAAGAGACTTCGGCCATGGTCTCGAAAGTGGTGTAGATATAGTGGTTCTCGTCATCGCTCTCGACATCGTCGGCACCGGCTTCAATAGCCGCTTCCATCACCTTGTCTTCCGAGCCGATGGAGGCCGGATAGGTGATTTCGCCAACCCGGTCGAACATGAAACCGACCGAGCCGGTTTCCCCCAGCGCGCCACCATTCTTGGAGAAATAGGAGCGCACATTGGACGCAGTGCGATTGCGATTGTCGGTCAGCGCCTCAACGATGACAGCAACGCCACCGGGGCCATAACCCTCATAGCGGATCTCGTCATAATTCTCCGCGTCGCCGCCAGAGGCCTTCTTGACGGCCCGCTCGATATTGTCCTTGGGCATGGACTGGGCGCGGGCATTGGCAATGGCCAGGCGCAGGCGCGGATTAAAGGCCGGGTCGGGCTGTCCCATCTTGGCCGCCACGGTGATTTCGCGGGCCAGCTTGGAAAAGATCTTGGACCGGATGGCGTCGGACTTGCCCTTGCGGTGCATGATGTTTTTGGCGTGGGAATGGCCAGCCATGAAGAACCTCGGATATGCAATTTGCGCTTTTTCGCGCTGCTTATAGGGGGCCGCAGCGCAAAAATAAAGCGCCCGCCCGGTGCCGGACCGGACGGACGCCACCAATCCGCCTTATCGATCAACCCGGATCGTGCTTGTTCCAGATGTCCTGATCGATCTTGCCGCTGAGTTCAGGATAGTCCGCCGCATGAAACACCGGCTCTCTGCCGGCCTTGCGCTGGGCCCGGTAATCCTTGGTCAGCTTGGCCACCGTGCCCGAGAGCATGACGATGGCGATCAGATTGACCGTGGCCATCAGCCCCATGGAGGCATCCGCCGCATTGAACACCGTCGCCACGCTTTCATAGGCGCCCCAGATGACCATCGCCAGCACGCCCAGCCGCAATACGGTCAAGCCGGGCATATTGCCGACCTTGAGGAAGGTCATGGCGTTTTCGGCATATGAGTAATTGCCGATGATCGAGGTGAAGGCAAAGAACAGGATCGCGATGGCAATGAAATATTGCCCGGCTCCGCCGATATGAACCGTCATCGCCGCCTGCGTCAGCGGCGTGCCGGTCAATTCGTTTCCGTCCACCATCACGCCCGAAAGCAGGATCATCAGCGCTGTTGCCGTGCAGATCAGGATGGTGTCGATAAACACGCCCAGCGCCTGCACGAAGCCCTGCGAAGAGGGATGATGCGGATCGGGCGTCGCCACGGCCGCAATATTGGGCGCCGAGCCCATGCCGGCCTCATTGGAAAACAGCCCGCGCTTGACGCCATTGAGCAAGGCCCCGGCCAAACCGCCACCCGCCGCATCGAGCCCGAAAGCAGACTGCACGATATGGCCCAGCATGCCCGGCACTTCCCCGATATGGATGGCCACAACATAAAGCGCCACCAGCAGGTAAAGCACTGCCATGAACGGCACGACGATCTCCGCCACCCGCGCGATCTGCCTGATGCCGCCGAAAATCACGATGCCGGTCAAACTGGCCAGCGCCACCCCTACCCAGATTTTCTCGAACCCGAAGGCGCCCTGCATGGCGTCCGCAATGGAATTGGCCTGCACCGCGTTGAATACCAGCCCGAAGGCGATGATCAGGCAGACCGAAAAGATCGCCCCCGCCCAGGGTGCCTTGAGCCCCTTGGCGATGTAAAAGGCCGGGCCGCCGCGATACTGGCCTTCCTCATTCTTGGTCTTGTAGAGCTGGGCCAGCGTGGATTCGGAATAGGCCGTGGCCATCCCGACCAGCGCCACCATCCACATCCAGAAAATCGCGCCGGGTCCGCCCAGATAGAGTGCCACGGCCACCCCAGCCAGATTGCCGGTGCCCACGCGGGACGCCAGGCTGATGGTCAACGCCTGGAAAGGTGAAATCCCGGCACTGTCACCCTGACGCGAGCCGGAGACGGCCCTGAACATTTCACCGAAATTGACGAACTGGATAAATCCCAGCCGGATGGTGAAGAACAACCCCACCGCCAGCAGGCCGTAGATGAGGACATAGCCCCAGAAGATATCGTTCAGAAAATTAATGACCGGATCGAGCATGGCCCCACTCCTCGCATGCGTGGACGATTGATCGGCATTTCCTGCCGCGTCCGGGGCCCGTTTTTCCTTCTCAGCCGACCGTCAATTTTTGCGCCCCAGGCACAACATCGTGATCGGAACCCAATTTGCAGGTTCCGGCAAGCGAGAAATCTACCGATCAGGGCTGAATGTCAGAAGTCCGGGATGACCTGTGCCAGGACGCCGCCGATCCGGAGCGGTGCGATCTTGGCGCAAAGCCCGGTCACCGGGTCGGTCTCCACCGCCACGCCACACAAAGTCGCTTCGCCTTCCGATGGCGTGAACCGCCCGCCCGGAATGCCGGTGAGGAACCGGTTGAGCGGCTCGTCGGTATCGGTGCCAATAATGCTGTCGAAGTCGCCACACATGCCCGCATCGGCCATGAAACCCGTACCGCCCTTGAGCACGCGATGATCGGCTGTCGGAATATGGGTGTGAGTGCCCACCACCAGCGTCGCCCTGCCATCGAGATAGTGCCCCATGGCCTGGATTTCCGAGGTCGCCTCGGTGTGAAAATCCACGATCACGGCATCGGCCACCTCGCCCAGTGGACAATCCGCAATCGCCGCTTCAACCGCCCGGAACGGATCGTCGATCGGTGGCATGAAGACCCGTCCCAGCGCATTGACCACCAGGACGCGATGGCCCTTTCGGCTCTCCACCAGCATGGCCCCGCGCCCCGGTGTTCCGGGGGGGTAGTTCAGCGGACGAATAAGATTGGGTTCGCGCTCGATATAACTCAGCGCCTCGCGCTGGTCGAAGGCATGATCCCCCAGCGTGACAATATCGGCACCGGCATCGCGCAACGCATTATAGTGGTTCTCGATCAGCCCCTTGCCGTGGCTGGCATTCTCGCCATTGACGACGACAAAGTCGAAGCCATGCTCGGCAATCAGCCCCGGCAGGCGTTCGCTCACCGCGTCCCGGCCGGAGCGGCCCATCACATCGCCCAGAAACAGAAATCTCATGCGGCCGTGCCAAAAGAGCGGATGCCCGCCTCGGTAATCACCATGTCGAGCGGCACGTCATGGGCGTCGCGTGGAATATGCGCCAGTTCCTGGGCGGCAAAGGCCAGGCCCACCAGCAAGGGCTTTTTGGGCAGCACCGCCAGGGTGCGATCGTAATAGCCACCACCATAACCGAGCCGTGTGCCCTCATTGTCAAAGCCCAGCAGCGGCATCAGCACCATGTCCGGAACCGCGCGCGGCGCCAGGTCTGAGGGCGCCAATGTGCCGAAGCCAGCTTCATAAAGAGGCGCATCGGCCTCCCACACGCGCATGTCGAGCGGTTCGTTGTCGCCCTGCACCACTGGCAGCAGCACCTTCTGCCCGCTATCCATCAGCCGCACCAATATGGGCTGGCAATCCAGTTCATCCCGAATCCGCCAATAGCCCGCGATCACATCGTCAGGCCCGAAAGCGACCGATTCAAAGAAATGTCCGGCCACCGCCTTGGCCGCATCGGTACGGTCTTCACTGGAAAGGGCTGCGCGGGCGGCATGTGCCTCACCCCGCAGCGCGGCCTTTGCCTCTTCGAATGCCTGGTCCGCCATAAGCCCTCTTCACCAACGAATTCGGTGCCGCCCTGGCCGTGGGACTACTGATCCCGGGAACCTACATACGTAGGTGGGCGCCGTATGTCCGAGCCCACGGGCCCGGTCAGGGACAGCTCCCTTAGGATCGATTAAGGCCCCGGGGATATGTGAGTCCTCACGCGCCGGGCAGCGAGACGAGATATAGGCGCTTGCGAGCGGCAGTGCAAAGCGCCAATGCGCGCTTTTCCAAACTCGTGAACGCGACTGCCCTAGGGCAGCGGCACCGCTCCATCCAGCGTCTCGGCGACACCCTCGAGTGCCTCGGCCGCTTCGGCCAGTTTCCGCGCGAACTGGGCTTCTGTGGTTTCCAGCTCAGCGGCAATGTCCTGTCCGGCCTGCGTCAGCTCGGCCACCTGCGCTTCGAGTGCCCTGATCCTGCGCTCGGCCTCGGACAATTCATCGAGCACCGCAATACCGGCCATCACCGTCAGCCGGTTGTCGCCGATCTCGCCCACGGCCCCCTTGAGCCCTTCGACCTGGGAATTGAACCGCTCTGCCAGCCCGATCAGACGGGCCTGCTGGCCCTCTTCGCAGGCCATGCGATATTTGCGGCCATTGATTTCGACATTCACCTCGGGCACGCGATCACTCCGCCTTTGCCAGCACAGAGCGCACCGTTTCCATGGCCTCGACCAGGCGCCTGGAAACCTCATGCGCGCTGTCGTCGAGCCGTTTGGCGCGGGCCGCGGTCTTGTCGAGTTCGGTGGCCAGACGCGCGCGTTCCTGCACCAGCCGCTGGGTATCCACTTCCATGCGCTGCTGACGCTGCAGCCGGCTGTTGAGATCGCGGGTACTCGTGGCCAATCGCGCCAATGCCCGGTCGAACCGGGCCGTTGCCGAGATCAGTCCATCTTCAAGTTCCGTCTCACTCATGGCCGCTACTGCCCTCAAGACGCGACGATTCCATCCCGCATCAGCCTGCCCCAGCCATCGTATCATTGCAACTGCGTTGCGGGGCGAACCCCCGGAATTCCGGCCTGAAACCGAACGCTTGCGCCCCTTGGTGACATTGACAGGCAAGACGAACCTGTTATGCCTCAACCCCGCCTCTGGGAGGAGGGCCCCAAGCGCCCGCTCCCGCCAGTTTCAAGCCTTATTTAGCGAGCGGTCCCATGACGAACACAGCCCAGCAAAACGATTTGGCCAATGCGATCCGGTCGCTCAGCATGGACGCAGTCGAAAAAGCCAATTCCGGCCATCCCGGCCTGCCCATGGGCTGCGCCGACATTGCCACAGTGCTCTTTACCAAGGTGATGAAGTTCGATCCCGCTGACAGCAAATGGGCTGACCGCGACCGCTTCGTTCTCTCGGCCGGTCACGGCTCGATGCTGCTCTATTCCGCGCTCTATTTGCTCGGTTACGAAGATATGACCATCGAGGAAGTGAAGAACTTCCGCCAACTCGGCTCCAAAACCGCCGGGCACCCGGAATATGGTTTTGCTGAAGGCATCGAAACCACCACTGGCCCGCTGGGTCAGGGCATTGGCAACGCCGTGGGCATGGCTATCGCTGAAGCCAAGCTGGCCGCTGAGTTCGGCGCTGACATTGTTGATCACTATACCTGGTGCCTGGCGGGCGACGGTTGCCTCATGGAAGGCATTTCACAGGAAGCCATTGCGCTGGCCGGCCACCTCAAGCTGAACAAGCTGGTGGTGATCTGGGACAACAACAACATCACCATCGATGGCGCTGTGTCCAACGCCGACAGCACCGACCAGGTCGCCCGCTTCCAGGCATCGGGCTGGAATACCATCGAGATCGACGGGCACGATCAGGCCGCTATCGAAAAAGCCCTGCTCGACGCCAAGAAATCCGACAAGCCGACCATGATCGCCGCCAAGACCACCATTGGTTTCGGCGCCCCGAAAAAGGCAGGCACCAATAAGGTCCACGGCTCGCCGCTTGGCGCTGAGGAACTGGCCGGCGCCAAAGAGGCGCTGGGCATCACCTATCCGGCGTTCGAAGTGCCCGCCGAAACACTCGAAGCCTGGCGCGCCGCCGGCCGCCGCTCGCAGAATGTGCGCGGTGAATGGCTGTCCCGTCTGGGCGCCTCGGCCCACAAGGCCGAATTCGAGCGCCGCATGGCCGGTCAACTGCCCGCCGGTTTTGCCGACGCGATGAACGACTACAAGCGGCAGCTCAGCACCGACAAGCCCAAGGTCGCCAGCCGCAAGGCCAGCCAGATGGCGCTCGAAATCATCAACGCCATTGTGCCCGAAACCCAGGGCGGCTCGGCCGATCTCACCGGCTCGAACCTGACCAATACCAAGGAAACCCTGCCCTTCCAGGCCGACAATTATTCCGGCCGCTACATGATGTACGGCATTCGCGAACACGCCATGGCCGCGGCCATGAACGGTATCGCGCTGCATGGCGGCCTGATCCCCTATGGCGGCACTTTCATGTGCTTTACCGATTATGCCCGCCCCGCCATCCGCCTCTCGGCCCTCATGCACCAGCGCGTCGTCTATGTGATGACCCATGACTCGATTGGCCTGGGCGAAGACGGACCCACCCACCAGCCGGTCGAGCACATGTCCGCCATGCGCGCCATCCCCAACCTGCTGGTGTTCCGCCCGGCCGACGCCGTGGAAACCGCCGAATGCTGGCAGTTGGCGCTGGAAGCCGACAGCATGCCGTCCATTCTCGCGCTTTCGCGGCAGAACCTGCCGACCGTGCGCACCGAACACACCGCCGAAAACCTCTCGGCCAAGGGCGCCTATACCCTGGTTGGTCCGGCCGACGCCGATGCGGTGATCTTCGCCACCGGCTCGGAAGTGGCCATCGCCGTCGAAGCCCAGAAGGAGCTGACCGAGAAGGGGGTTTCGGCCCGCGTCGTATCGGTGCCCTCCATGGAGCTCTTCAATAAGCAGTCCGATGCCTACAAGGCTGAAGTACTCGGTTCGGCCAAGGTCCGTGTCGCGGTTGAAGCCGGCATCGAGATGAGCTGGAACAAGTTGCTCGGCGACAAGGGTAAATTCGTCGGCATGAACTCGTTCGGCGCTTCGGGCAAGATTGATGACCTTTATGCCCACTTCGGCATTACGTCCGATGCCGTTGTTGAAGCCGTCACCAGTCAGTTGTAAGAGAGCCGCGCCTCCCTTTTCTCCTCCCCTCCCGCTAGGAGCACAAAAACATGGCAGTTCGCGTCGCCATCAATGGATTTGGTCGTATCGGCCGCAATGTCCTTCGGGCCATCATCGAGTCGGGCCGCACCGACATCGAAGTGGTGGCCATCAACGATCTCGGCCCGGTCGAAACCAATGCCCACCTGCTGCGCTTCGATAGCGTGCATGGCCGTTTCCCGCACAAGGTGACCGTCGACGGCGACACCATCGATGTCGGCCGCGGCCCCATCAAGGTCACCGCCGTCCGCGACCCTGCCGAACTGCCCCATGGTGACATGGGCGTCGACATCGCCCTCGAATGCACCGGCATTTTCACGTCCAAGGAAAAGGCCAGCGCGCACCTCAAGGCCGGCGCCAAGAAGGTGATCATCTCGGCGCCCGGCGACGGCGCCGACAAGACCATTGTCTATGGCATCAACCATGCGTCGCTGACCAAGGACGACGTGGTGATCTCCAACGCCTCGTGCACCACCAATTGCCTGGCCCCACTGGCCTATGTGCTGCACAAGGAGTTCGGCATCGAAAAGGGAATGATGACCACCATCCATTCCTATACCGGTGACCAGCCGACGCTCGACACCATGCATAAGGATCTCTATCGCGGCCGTGCAGCGGCCCTGAGCCAGATCCCCACCTCGACCGGCGCAGCCAAGGCCATCGGCCTGGTGCTCCCCGAACTCAAGGGCAAGCTCGACGGCGTCTCGATCCGCGTGCCGACCCCGAACGTCTCCTGCGTCGATTTCAAGTTCATCGCCAAGCGCGACGTGACCGCCGAGGAAATCAACGCCGCGGTCAAGAAATACGCCGATGGCGAACTCAAGGGCGTGCTCGGCTACACCGAATTCCCCAACGTCTCCATCGACTTCAACCACGATCCCCACTCCTCCACCATGGCGCTGGACCAGACCAAGGTGATGGACGGCAATTTCGTCTCGGTGCTGAGCTGGTATGACAATGAATGGGGCTTCTCCAACCGCATGGCCGATACTGCCGTGGCGCTGGGCAAGACCCTTTGAACCGTCCCGCAGGGCCATTCGCTCCGGTGGAGCGAGTGGAGGTGAGAAGGTCATGAGAGCTACGCTCGAATGGCGCAGATTGATCCCAAGGGCGTCCTGCGGGGCGCCCTTTTTTTTCTCCGGCTCGCCACCACCCGCGATGTCATCCCGGCGAAGGCCGGGCCCATCCTGAGAACTCCGGACGGATGCCAACCTTCGCTGGGATGACAGGCCTTGGCGATTAAGGCATTGTGATGCCGCCCGACTCCAGCCCGCGCAGGTGGCCGTTTTGACCCTCAACCGATCCATCCGCTGGCGCGGCCTTGACCTCGAAACCATAGAGCATTGCCATATTATCGCCAATGGTCGCGATACGCGCATCCGCGGCACCATAATCGGCCCCGATTTCGGCCTGTTCTACCGCCTCAAGCTCGACGAGAACGGCCATACCCGCACGGTCAAGATCGAGCGCACCGACGGGAAAACCCTCGAACTCTTCGCCGATGGCGCCGGCGCCTGGTCCGATGACCGGGCCGAACCCATCCCGGCCCTGCGCGGCTGCGTCGATGTCGATATCTGGCCCACCCCCTTCACCAATGCCCTGCCCATCTGGCGCAGCGACTGGGCGGACGACCAGCCCGTCTCCTTCGCCATGGCCTGGATCGACGCCACGGACTTTTCCTTCAAGCGCTCCGAGCAGATCTACACCCGCCTCGACGCCACCCATTTCCGCTATCAGTCCGCCGATTTCGCGGCCGTGCTGGAGATCGATGCGGACGGCATCGTCACGGAATATCCCGGCCTCTTCACGCAAATCTGATTTACGCTCCTGTCACCAAATCGGCCTAATGGCAGATATTGTGTCGGCAACGGAGCAGTGAAAAATGTTCCTTCTCACCAAGCGCATCTCGGCAACCCTGCCCCTGAGCTGGCTATTGCTTGGCCTCATGCAGATGCCCTGGCTGATCCCGCTGCCCGCCGCGTTGATGCTGGGCTTTCTGACCTGGCGCCACCGCCGCATTCTCACCCAGGTCGGCTCCGCACCGCTCGCCAGCGACGGTTTTGCCAAGCATGTCATGGTCGACGATCTGCTGCGCCTGGGCGGTCAGGTGCTCGTCTCGCCCTTGCTCTACATGCTGGGTGCCAGCTTGCAGAAGGCCCTGGCCAGCTAGTCGACAGCAACTTATCCACGGTCCCAAAACTTCCCGCATACTCCTTGTCATCTCTCCCGCGATGGGCGGACTGCAGCGAACAGTTGCGGGAGGAGCCGGTGAGACTGGATTCGCTCCAGGGCTCGCCTGCCAGTCGGGCCACCTTGCGACGAGCGATCAATAGGGGCCGCGACGGCAGGAGAAACCCGGTGTCCCGAGGCGGTTTCCGTCTCATTTTTACTTTCGAGACTGAGGCCGTCTCGGGTCACGCCCTATTCGCACAACCGGAAGTGGCGACACTGTCCGGCCACAAGCCGTGGCAGATTGCGCGCCTCTGCCCGGAATAGAAATTTTCTGTCCCCGCTTCCGCCAAACGTGTCACTCTGCTACCCACGGCCCGAAAAGAACTGACCGCGGAGGCAGCACGATGAGCATCAGCTTCAAGACCCTCGACGAACTCGATCTGACGGGCAAGCGCGTGCTCCTGCGGGCCGACCTCAATGTGCCTGTCGCCGACGGCAAGGTCACCGATGCCACCCGCATCGAGCGCCTGGTGCCCACCATCCGCGAAATCGTCAAGAAGGATGGCAAGGTCATCCTGCTGAGCCATTTCGGACGTCCCAAGGGCCAGGTGAACCCCGAATTCTCGCTCGAACAGGTTTGTTCGGCCGTCGCCGACCAGACCGGTCATCCGGTCGGCTTCGTTGCCACCGACTGGGTTGATGTCAGCGCTGCCCAGGCCGCTATCGACGAAGCGCCCGCCGGCTCGGTCATGGTCATGGAGAACACCCGTTTCCATCCTGGCGAAGAAGCCAACGACGTCGAATTGGCCCAGCGCATGGCGAGCCTGGGGGACGTCTATGTCAACGACGCTTTCTCGGCCGCCCACCGCGCCCATGCCTCGACCGAAGCGCTGGCCCGCCTGCTGCCCGCCGCAGCGGGCCTTGCCATGCAGGCCGAGCTCGAAGCCCTGGAATCCGGCCTCGGCAAGCCCAAAAAACCCGTCGTCGCCATTGTCGGCGGCGCCAAGGTGTCCTCCAAGATCGACCTGCTCGAAAACCTCGTCACCAAGGTCGATGGCCTGGTCATCGGCGGCGGCATGGCCAACACATTCCTCTTTGCGCAAGGGTATGGCGTCGGCAAATCGCTCTGCGAAAAGGATCTGGCCGACACCGCCCGCCGCATCATAGACAAGGCCGACAAGGCCAATTGCGCCATCATCCTGCCCATCGACGCGGTCGTCTCCTGGCACTTCAAGGCCAATTCGCCCACCCGCCTCTATGGCGTGGACGCAATCGACCCCGATGGCATGATCCTCGATATCGGCCCCTCCTCCATCGAGCGCATCAACGCCGCCATCGACGATGCCCATACGGTGGTCTGGAATGGCCCGGTCGGAGCCTTCGAGATGGAGCCTTTCGATGCCGGCACCGTGGCCATCGCCAAGCACGTCGCCAAGCGCACGCATGACGACCTGCTGGTTTCCGTGGCGGGCGGCGGCGACACCGTCGGCGCTCTCGCCCATGCCGGGGTCAAGGACAAGCTCAGCTATGTCTCGACCGCCGGCGGCGCCTTCCTTGAGTGGATGGAAGGCAAGCCCTTGCCGGGCGTCGAAGCCCTCAAGAAGTAAACAAAAAGGCCGGGTCGCCCCGGCCTTTGGTTTTTCTAGAACGTCGCCGACATCGGGTCCGACCCAATCCGCCCGTCGGCACTGTCCAGCCCGGCGATCGCCGCCTTGTCTTCCTCGCTGAGGGTAAAGTCGAACACCTCGAAATTCTCGACGATACGGCTGGGGGTCACCGATTTGGGGATCACCACCAGACCCAGATCCAGATGCCAGCGGATGATCACCTGGGCCGGGCTCTTGCCATGCCGCTTGGCGATCTCGCCGATCACCGGATCGGCCAGCACATTGCCTTGCCCCAGTGGGCTCCAGCTTTCCGTCACCACGCCCAGGCCAGCATGCTTGTCGCGCATCGCCTGCTGCTGGAAGTGCGGATGGAGCTGGATCTGATTGATTGCCGGGGTCACCCCGGTTTCCCGGATCAGATCGTCGATATAGGTGCCCTCAAAGTTCGACACGCCAATGGACTTCGCCTTGCCCTCTTCGCGCAACCGGATCAGCGCCTTCCAGGTCTCGATATATTTGCCACGAAAAGCTGACGGCCAGTGGATCAGATAGAGATCGACATAGTCGGTCCCCAGGCGTTTGAGGCTCGCATCCATGGCCCTGAGGGTTTCATCAAAACCCTGATCGTCATTCCAAACCTTGGTGGTCAGAAAGATATCCCCACGGTCTATGCCGGAGGCTACAATGCCCTTACCGACGCCTTCCTCGTTTTTATAGACAGCAGCGGTGTCGATATGCCGGTAGCCGGTCTTGAGCGCGGTGCTCACGGCCTCGACCGCCACATCGTCCGGGGTCTGCCAGACGCCCAGGCCCAGTTGCGGGATCGAACGGCCGTCATTGAAGCTCACGTGCGGTTGCGTGCTCATCTTTTTATCCTGACTTTGTGTGATTGTTGGCGCCAGGGACGCCTTGGAAATATCGCCAATTTACGATGGAAAGACGAAATCGCCAACCCCCGGAACAGGTTCCATCCGCACCTACCATACAAGATAATCCTTTCGTCTCATATCCGGAGGTCTAATCGAATCCCGGCCAACGAAAGTCTAATCTTGCAGCCAGTTCACATCCGAGGTTCCTACCGCCATGACCAAGTCGCTCAATGCCATTGCCCAGAAATTAATGACCCCCGGCATGGGCATCCTGGCTGCCGATGAGTCCGAAGGCACCATCGGCAAGCGCTTCGACAAGATCAACCTGCCCAATACGTTGGAACTGCGCCGCGACTACCGCGAAATGCTGTTCGGCGCCTCCGAGGCGATGAAGTCCTATATCTCCGGCGTCATCCTGACCGAGGAAACCCTCAAGCAGGAAGCCGCCGACGGCACTCCCTTCCGCGCCATCCTCGCCGATGCCGACGTCGTTCCCGGCATCAAGGTTGATCGCGGCGCCTTCCCCATGCCGGGCGAGGGCGGCGAAAAGATCACCGAAGGTCTCGATGGCCTGCGTCAGCGCCTGGCTCATTATGCCGAGCTGGGGGCCGGTTTTGCCAAATGGCGCGCGGTCATAACCATCAATGACATCGCCCCCACCCGCAACAATATCCGCGCCAATGCTCATGTATTGGCCCGCTATGCCATGCTCTGCCAGGAGGCCGGCATCGTCCCGATCGTCGAGCCCGAAGTGGTCGGCGATGGCGAGCCGGGCAACCACTCCTTGGAGCGCTGCGCCACAGTCACCGGCGACGTGCTGGAAAATGTCTTCAAGGAGCTGCGCCTCGCCGGTGTCGATCTGGCCGGTATGCTGCTCAAGCCCAACATGATCCTGCCCGGCATCAATTCGCGCGAGCGTCCCAGCGTCGAAGAGGTCGCCCGCCGCACCGTTGACGTGCTCAAGGAACACGTTCCCGCCGCCGTCCCCGGCATCGCCTTCCTTTCCGGTGGCCAGACCGATGAAGAAGCCACCGCGCATCTCTCGGCCATGAACCGCATCGCAGGCAAACCCTGGCCGATGACCTTCTCCTATGGCCGGGCCCTGCAGAACGTCGCCTTGCGCACCTGGGCCGGCCGTCGCGAGAATTTTCAGGCCGCACGTCAGGCCTTCACCCACCGGGCTCACATGAATTCCCTCGCTGCCACTGGCGAATGGACCAACGATCTGGACCGGGCTGCATAGCCCCGTCCTGTTTTCCCGCGGACCCAACGTCGCGGCTGGCGCGCACTTCCCTCCCGGGGTGCGCGCCCTTTTTATCCCCGGTCGAGCGCCATTGCCTATGATGGGGTCAATCCCGTATTGAGGCATGTCCCTTTATTGCCAAAATGGCAGCCTAGGGACCACGCCGCGAATATCGGGAACATCATGGCTCCGCAGCTCTATCTCATCACACCGGAAAATCCGCAGCTTGAGCAGTTTCCGCGCCAGCTCATGGGCGTCCTGTCCGGCCCGGAAATCGCGGCCCTTCTGGTGCGGCGCGCTGCCCTGGACGATGCCGGATACACCGCCCTTGCCGAGCGCGTCATCCAGATCGGCCAGGCCGCCGGCGCCGCCGTCCTGCTTGAGGATGACGCCGAACTGGCAAGGCGTCTCGGCGCCGATGGCGTGCATGTCACCAGCGGTGGCACCAAGGCCATCCGCGAAGCCATCGCGCTGCTCAAGCCGGAGGGTATAGTTGGGGTCGGCAACATCCGCTCGCGCCACGACGCCATGAGCTTTGGTGAACTCGACGTCGACTATGTGATGTTCGGCCCGCTGGGCGGCGCGACGGACCCCGCCGCGGCCGAGCTGGCCACGTGGTGGGCCGAGACTTTCGAAGTCCCGGCCATTCATTCCGACCCGCACCTCCAGACTGCATCCCTCGACCAGACCGGCTCCGAGTTTATCGCCCTGTCCGATTGCATCTGGTCGGCCAGCGACCCGGCTGCTGCGCTCAGCGCCTTCGAAAAGGCCGCCAGGGCAGACGCATGAAGAACGCGCGTCTCCTGCCTGCATTGGCGTTTGCCGGCATGGCCCTGCCTGCACTGGCGCAGGGCAATGTGGCCGACCAGATCAACGATTCCGTCTTCGGCCCCCGCGCGCCAACAGACTACGCCTATGGCGCCTATCAGCGCGGCTATTTCCTGACCGCACTAGAGCTGGCCCTGCCACGCGCAGAACAGGGTGATGCCGCGGCCCAGACCCTCATCGCCGAAATCTATGCCCGTGGCCTGGGCGTGGCGCAGAATGCCGAGCGCGCCGCGGGCTGGTATCAGCTCGCCTCCAATAATGGCGACCGACTGGCCACGTTTGAACTGGGCATGCTGTATCAGGATGGAGTTGGCGTCCCCCGCAACCGGCAACGCGCCGCCGAGCTGTTCACGGCTTCAGCCGAGGCAGGCTACATTCCAGCCAAGTACAATCTGGCTCTACTCCACGTCGAAGGCGTTTATGCCGATCCGAACCTGACCCGGGCGGCCGAGCTGATGAAGGAGGCGGCCGACGCCGAACTGCCCGAAGCCCTCTATGATTATGGCGCCATGCTGCTCGAAGGCGCTGGCCTTGTCCCCGATATCGAGCAGGGCGCCGACTATATCCGTCGCGCTGCCGAAGCAGGCCTTGCCGACGCGCAGGTCGACTATGCAACCCTGCTCTATCTCGGCCAGGGCGTCGAGCGGGACATTGAAGCCGCGGCCTCCTGGTATGGCGTCGCCGCCGGACAGGGCAATGTCGTGGCCCAGAACCGCTATGCCAAGCTTCTCGCCGTAGGCGAAGGTGTCACCCTTGATCTTGAAGAAGCAGCTATGTGGCGCGCGCTGGCCCGTCGGCAAGGCCTCACCGATCCCGACCTCGATCGCCTGCTGGTTTCGATCCCCGCCGAGGCTCTCGAACGCGCCGAGGAACGCGCCCGCTTCTGGCCATCTACCCCGCCCAGCATAGAAACAATTGCCACTGTTCCGACCGTCGTGGGACCCGTGCTGCCCAGCCCGACCGACGCAGACAACGCGCCCACCCAGGTGGTCGATCCCAATCCGGCATCCGAGGATGCACCCGAAACCGAAAACACTGGCGAGAGCGTGGAAACGCAAGACCCTTGAACCAGCGCCGGTTCTGGGGCAATAAGCGCGCCACACTTCAATCCAGCGGCGGGGCCCTTCTCCCCTTGACCGGCCGGCAGACCGATCTGCCCGCCCCGGTTAAACCGCATGAGCTAGCGAGCAGTTTACGTCATGGCCCGTTCCGCCCTCCTCAACGTCATGGTCAGCGCCGC
This sequence comes from Devosia marina, assembly GCF_009758415.1. Classification (GTDB taxonomy): domain Bacteria; phylum Pseudomonadota; class Alphaproteobacteria; order Rhizobiales; family Devosiaceae; genus Devosia; species Devosia marina. Next base: position 328,326 of record NZ_WQRF01000003.1, read on the forward strand.
CATTAAGGCCGGCAAGTCGCTGGCGCGCGATTTCAACGAGGTCGAGAACCTGCAGGTCTCCCGCAAAGGGCCAGCCGATTTTGTCTCCAAGGCCGATCTGCGCGCCGAACAGATCGTCTATGACGAGCTGCGCAAGGCTCGACCCACCTACGCCTTCCTCATGGAAGAAGGCGGCGAGGTGGCCGGCACCGATGGGCAGCACACCTGGATCATCGATCCGCTCGATGGCACCACCAATTTCCTGCACTCCATTCCCCTGTTCGCGGTCGCCATTGCCCTGCAGCGCGGCGAGGAGATCGTTGCCTCGGTGATCTACAATCCGATCATGGACGAGCTCTACACCGCCGAAAGGGGCGGCGGCGCCTGGCTCGCCGACACCAAGCGCCTGCGCGTGGCCGGGCGCCGGCATCTGTCCGATGCCGTGGTAACCACCGGCATCAAGACACAGGGCACGAGCAACGACACATTGCAGCTCCGCCAGCTCGCCCAGATCAATCCGGCCGTCGCCGGCATCCGCCGCTCCGGCTCGATCGCGGTCGACATGGCCTGGCTCGCCTCCGGCCGCTTCGATGCGCTATGGGAAGCAGGCCTCAAGCCCTGGGACGTCGCGCCGGGTCTGCTGATGGTCAAGGAAGCCGGCGGCCTCGTCACCGATTTCGCCGGCCAACCCGGATCGGTCTGGAACGGCCAGATCGTGGCCGGTAACGAGACGCTGCAGGGTGCCTTGCTAAAATCCCTGCGCACGATCCAGTAGCGCTGCCGCATTCCTGTCATTCCGCACCGTTAACCTTTTTAATTGTCACGCCTTTCTACCGCCTCTAGACTCAGAGGCGGTTGATTTGCGCGCGCGAGGGGCAAGGTTCGGGACAGATGACGCAGACTTACGACCCCTATCACCTCGCCAGCCCGACCGTTTACCTGGTCAAAATCGTGATCTTTCTGGTGCTGGTGGGGCTGGTCGCCGCCATCCTGGCCGCCAACATCGTTTCGTTCTTTTGGGCCAACCCGTTCATCAACTCGATGATCTTCTTTGCCCTGTTCATCGGCATCTTCCTCAGCTTCCGGCAGATATTCCGACTCTTCCCAGAGGTGAAATGGGTCAATTCCCTACAGGATGGCGACGCCAGTTCGGCTCGCCCCCCCGTGCTGCTGGCGCCGGTCGCCGGCATTCTGCGCGAGAGGATCGGCGAAGCCATCATCACTCCGGCCTCGATGCGGTCCATTCTAGATTCAGTGGGCAACCGGCTGGACGAGGCCAAGGACACCTCGCGCTATCTAACGGGCCTGCTGGTTTTCCTGGGCCTGATGGGCACGTTTTATGGCCTGCTCGAAACCGTAAGCTCGGTCGCCGGCGTGATTAATGCGCTCGATGTCACCTCGGCCGATAGCGCCGCCCTGTTCGCCAATCTCAAGGAAGGCCTTGCCGCGCCGCTGGGCGGCATGGGCACGGCCTTTTCGTCCTCGCTGTTCGGCCTCGCCGGATCGCTAATCCTGGGCTTCCTCGACCTGCAGACCAGCCAGGCACAGAATGCCTTCTATACCGATCTTGAGGACTGGATGACCTCGATGACCGAGCTGGATCACCCCGTCACCGCCATGCAGGCCAATTCCATGGGCGTTGCTGGCGCTGACATGCAGGCCATGATCGAGCGCATGGGCGCCAACATGCAGAACCAGAATTCTTCGCAGAACGCGATTCGCGCCATGGCCGAACTGGCCCGCGGCATCGATGGACTGGTCAAGCATATCCGCACCGAGCAGGAGGATTTGCGCCGCTACATCACCGAGCAGGGCGAAACCAACCAGAAACTGCGCGACTTGATCCAGGCCATGCTCGACGAAGCCGACAACGAGCGCCGGAACTAGCCATGCCCGCCGCGCGTGCCCGCCGCAGACAGGAAGCCAATTACTGGCCCGGCTTTGTCGATGCGCTTTCGAGCCTGCTGCTCGTCATTATCTTCATGCTGTCCCTGTTCATGCTGACCCAGTTTTTCCTCGGCCAGGAAATCCAGGGACGCGACACGGCCCTGGCCCGGCTCAACAGCCAGATTGCCGAGCTGACCGAATTGCTGCAGCTCGAACGGGCCAATTCCGACGACCTCAACGCCCAATTGGCGACGCTGACCGCAACCTTGGCCGGCGCCCAATCGGAAAACGAGGCCCTGTCCGACCAGCTTGCCGGCATCGGCGCGGGCCTCGGGGATCGCGACGACACCATCGCGGCGCTGGAATCGGACCTGCTGCAGGCCGAACAACTCTCCGATGAGGCCAATGCCCAGGTGGCCCTGCTCAACCAGCAATTGGCGGCGCTGCGGACCCAGATCGGCGCGCTCGAAGCTGCCCTCGAAGCCTCCGAGGCCCGGGACGCGCAATCGCGCACCCAGATTGCCGACCTTGGCCGCCGGCTTAACCTGGCACTGGCCCAGCGCGTGCAGGACCTGACCCGCTATCGCTCCGATTTCTTCGGCCGCCTGCGCGAAATTCTCGAAGGCCGCGCCGACGTCACCGTGGTCGGCGACCGCTTTGTCTTCCAGTCCGAGGTGCTGTTCGACGCCGGACAGGCGGAAGTCAATCCGGCGGCCCTGCCCCAGCTGGATTCGCTGGCCGATGCCATCTTGCAGCTTGAAACCGAGATCCCCCCCGACATCAATTGGGTGCTGCGCATTGACGGCCACACCGATAGCCGCCCGATTTCAAATGCCCGCTTCCCCTCCAACTGGGAGCTGTCGGCAGCCCGCGCTATCTCGGTGGCGCAATATCTGGTCACCCAGGGCGTGTCGCCCAACCGGCTGGTCGCGGCCGGCTTTGGCGAGTTCACCCCTCTGGACCCGGCCGAAACCGAAGAGGCCTATCGCCGCAACCGCCGTATCGAATTCAAGCTGACCGAGGGCTAGAGACGCAGCGTGCGCAAAAGCGCGCCGCCCGGCCAGAACGGCGTCGCGGTTATGCGGTAGAGAGCGGTGTCCCGCGACGGCTTTCGTCCCTGAAACTAAAAACTGAGACGAAAGCCGTCTCGGGAACGCCGGGTTTTCTCGATAGGAGATAACTTGGAAGGCTGTCCGGCGCGACCGCCCTCAGGCACTCGCTTTCAACTATCGGCTGTGACCGATAGCAGGCACGAACTCTCACCGACCGACCCCCAGACCGCGGCTGCACGCGACTGCCCCACGCCCGGCTGTCCCTCCCGCCACTGGTCGCTGCAGGCCGCCCTGACGCGAGAGGAATAGTGAGAGTATGCGGGAGAATTTGGACCCGGAGATAAGAAACTTGGTTGAGCCGTTCTTTCATCGGCACTTGAAGGGGCGAAGATAAGCCAGCACAGGGCCCCACAAGATCACGGGCTGCTCTTAACCCTATCTCCCGATCCCCTCTTCCCTGTTGCGCCACGGCAACGTCACAAAAAAGCCAGGATTTCCGCCACATCCGCGCCCCATTAGGCAGGGATTAACCACTCTGGCACACCCGGTTTTAAGAATAAGCGCGGTAAATGCTGTCCTTAAGATTGAAGCCTTTCCCTCAGGAGCCTCACGTGGTCATCCCCGCACCCATCAATTCCGCCCTGCGCGCTGCAGCCATGCTGCTGTTCGTTGTGGTCATCGCCGCCTGTTCGCGCAGCGCCACCGACAATGTTGGCTTGACCGGCGTCGGCAATACCGGGGCCGGCGCTCCGGGCAGCCAGCAGGAATTCATTGTCACCGTCGGTGACCGCGTCTTCTTTGAAACCGACTCCAGCTCGCTGACCAGCGAAGCCATGGCCACGCTCGACAAGCAAGCCCAGTGGCTCAACCAATACGCCAATTACCGCATCATGATCGAAGGCCATGCCGACGAACGCGGCACGCGCGAATACAATATTGCCCTGGGCGCCCGCCGCGCGTCTGTGGTGGTGAACTATCTGGTCAGCCGCGGCGTCAACGCCCAGCGCATCACCAGCCAGTCCTTCGGCAAGGAACGCCCGGTGGCGATCTGTAACGACATCTCCTGCTGGAGCCAGAACCGCCGCGCGGTCACTGTCGTCCAATAGGCATCCGATCCAGTGAAAGCTGGAGGCAAGAGCGCCCGGAACCAGAAAATGGTCCGGGCGCTTTCTTTTGACCAAAATTGCTCTTTATCCGCGGACGCAGAATCCCCATCTTGGCCAGCACTGGCAGCATTTCGGAGGCAGGCGTGACGCTTAGGAATTTCAGGAAACTTGGCCGCGCGGCGCTGTGTGCGCTCGGCCTCGGACTTTGCGCCCCGGCGGCGCAGGCCCAGACCGTGCTGCCACCGGGCGAATTGAGCGGCCTCAGCTTCAGCAATGACGGCGGCCGCATTCTGGTCGCCCAGGCCGATAATGCCCAGCTCATGGTGCGCATCCAGCAGCTTGAAGAGCAGATCCGTGTGCTCAATGGCCAGATCGAAGGCCTGACCTTCCAGCTCACCCAATTGCAGGAAATCCTAAACCGCTTTCAGGAAGACGCCGAATTCCGCTTCCAGGCTCTGGAAGGCGGTGGCCCGGGAAACGGTGACGCGGCAACACCAGCGGGCGGCGCAACGCAGCCCCAGGCGTTGCCGCAAGACCCGGCAGTCAATGAAACCGACGTGCCCCTGACCGACATTCCCGAGCAGGGCGTGCAGCCACTGCCCGGTGAAATCGAATTCGACCCCACCTTTGACGATGGCAGTGCGCCCATGGACGATCTGGGTCAATCGGGCGACCCCTTGGTTGGCACCGGCCAGGCTGGCGGCATCGACCTGATCACCGGCGAGCCGCTTAATTTGAGCTATGACCCGACCGCCAATCAGACCGGCAATCCGGACGCGGACGCCCAGTTCCGGGCCGGCTATGAAGCGCTGCTGGCCGGCGACTACGCCTTTGCCGAGCAGCAATTCGGCCAGTTCATCGAACTCTATCCAAACAATCCGCAGGTGGTGGATGCCGGCAATTGGCTGGGCGAAGCCATGCTGGCGCGATCCGCCTATGCCGAGGCCGCCGATGTGCTGGTGGACGCCTATCAACAGGACCCCGATCACGAACGCGCTCCAGACATTCTGCTCAAGCTGGGCGTTTCGCTGGCCGGCGTGGGCGAGCGGGAAACTGCCTGCCGCACCTTTGACGAAGTCTCGACCCGTTACCCCAATACCATACCGGCCTTTCAGGCCCGTCTTGCCGAGGAAAAGGCAAAGGCCGAATGTCCACCGGCCTGACACCCGATCTGGGTGATCCGGAAGTTCTGGCGCGCCTGTTCGCGCCGGCGGCAGATCAGGCAGCAATCGGGCTTGCCGTCTCCGGCGGGCCCGACAGCCTTGCCCTGATGTTGCTGGCCCGGCGCTGGGCCAGCGCGCTCGATTCACCGCCCCGTCTGATCGTCTATAGCCTCGATCATGGCCTGCGCCCCGAAGCGGCTGGCGAAGTGCAGATGGTGTTGCGCGAGGCCGAAAAGCTGGGGCTGGCCGCTCGCGGTCTGAACTGGACCGGCGAGAAGCCCGAGACAGGAGTGCAGGAAGCCGCCCGGCAGGCGCGCTACCGCATTATCGGCGAGGCCATGCAGGCCGATGGTGCTGGCCTGCTGCTCACCGCCCATCATCGCGCCGACCAGGCCGAAACAGTGCTGATGCGCCTGGCCCATGGCAGCGGCATTGAAGGCCTCAAGGGCATGAATGCGCTGAGCCAGGTCGAGGGTGTCGCCGTGTTCCGCCCCTTGCTCGATGTCGAGCCGGCCAGCATGGCGCTGATTGTCGAGCAGGCCGGACTTGATCCGGTGACTGACCCATCAAATGGCGACCTTTCCTATGAACGGGTCCGCTGGCGCAGGCGCCTGCCTCTGCTGGCCGAAGATGGGCTGGACAGCGCCACCCTCGCCCGTTTTGCCACCCGCATGGCCGAGGCCGACCTGGCTCTGACCCAGATGGCCGACGCCGCCTTTGTCGAGCTGGTGACGCTGGACGGCTTTGGCGCGGCCAGCATGCCACAGGCCGCTTTTCATGCCCTCAGCCCCGCCATTGGCCGGCGCGTGCTGGCGCGCACGCTCAACATTGTCGGCGGGCGGCAGAAGCCGCGAGCGCTGGGCCAGATCGAAAAACTCTACGACCAGATCGCCTTGGGAGATTTGCCGCGTGCCACAACGCTTCTGGGCGCCGTGGTAAGGCTCAAGGGGCAGAAGCTGACGATATCCCGCGAGCCCGGCCGCGCGCTGCCCGAGGCCTGTGTCCTGGGACCACACCAAAAACTGGTCTGGGATCAGCGCTTTCTGATCACCAATCTTTCGGACGCGAGCGGCCTGATGGCTGGCGCCACCGATTTCATGCCGCGCCATCGCCTGGAGCATTTCCTCGGTTTCAAAGTGACCACGCCTGCCGAAGCCATCCGAACCGCGCCGCTGGTGCGTGATGCCGAAGGCGAGATCTTGTCCCTTGGCGGCTGGTCATTTGACGATCGGATCAGCGTGGAATTGCTGGTCGACTAATCCCCAAGGCTGGGCTCCGTCTTCCCCTCTCCCCTCCAGGGGGGAACAATAGCGTCAGGAGAGAAAGGATGGACGGCCACCACCATCTCTCAAAACAGGACGGCCTCAGATCTGGCGCACTTCGCCCAGGGCTACGACCGGACCGGTCGCCTTACCTTCCGGCGAACCACCCTTGGGTTCCAGCGTAATGGCGAGCACCGAGCCCTCGCCCCATCCGGCCTGTACTTCGTCACTCAGTTCCACCACCGAGCGCTCATTGACCGGAATGACGCCCATGGAAATAGGGTCGCGCTCGTCCTGAATCGCCCAGAGCTCCAGATCGCGATCTGTCGGAACCTCGCCGGAGAGCGCGGTCAACCGCACCGCACCAGCGCCATCGTAAAGGGCCAGGAAGCGAACATCGCTCCCTTCGGCCTCAAGCGCCGCGACAAGCTGTGTGGTGAGCGTCGTGACGCTGGGGGCCGGTTGCATCAGATTGAAGCCGATCGCCGCGACGGCGACCGCCAGGGCGCCTGCAGTGATGCCGCGCCAGAGCGCCAGGCTATTCCAGATCGAGGCCTTTTGTGCATGCCCGAACAGCCGCGTCTCGACCCGGTCAAGTACATGGGCCGGGGCTGCCACCTCGGCAAATTCATCGTCGAGAGCCGCAAAGCGGGCGGCCCAGAAATCGCGCTCCGCCTGCAAGGCCGGATTGGACGCGATCAGTGCTTCCACCCGCGCATGTTCGGCTGGTCCCAACAGGCCCAGGACATATTCAGCCACCAGCGCGCCGCGCCCGCCACCGCCACCGCCAGTGCTGTCCTGTTCTTCGCTCATGCCGTCAGACACTCTCTCAGTTTGATCAGGCTGCGCCGCAGCCAGGTTCGCATCGTATTGAGCGGCACGGAAAAGCGCTGTGCCAGCTCGTCATAACTATAGCCGTCCAGATACGCGCCGCGTACTGCGTCAGCTCTATCGGCATCCAGCTCGGCAAGGCACGCTTCAATACGCGCCCCCTCCTGGCTCGACTGCGTCAACCGCTCAGGACTTGGCCCAGTATCGGCAATTTCCATCGCCGTATCCAGATCATCGCCAGCCGGGCGCCTGGCCCGCACCATGTCGAGCGCGTGATTGCGCGCGATGGCCACCAGCCAGCTTATTGGCGAATATTGCCCCGCGACATAGCGATCCGAACGTTGCCAGACCTTGATATAGACCTCCTGAATGGCCTCTTCGGCCTCGGCCCTGTTTCTCAAGATACGCAACACCACGCCGAACAGTTTCGCGCTTGTACGTTGATAGAGTGTGCGAAATGCTTTCCTGTCGCGGAGCGAACAACGCGCGATAAGGTCCGCAATCTCGGCGGTTCCCGATTGATTTGGCATGGGCTTGGGCCCTCCCCGTCCATAAGGCCGTGCCGCGGCCTGTATCTGAGGAACGTGGCCAATGAATAAATGGATCACTGCTCTTCAAAAAAGCTGGGCAATGGCGTTTCATAGCACAGCAAAATGAAATAGACCCTTCACCCTGATGAAGGCCACGCCAGGGAGCTGCCCGCCACCATGACCGATCAAGCCTCCGACACCGACCGGTTCAGCCACGATGCCGGCATTCTTGCCCAGGCCCTTCCCTATATGCAGCGCTATGAGGGCAAGACGGTGGTGGTCAAATATGGCGGCCATGCCATGGGCGATCTCAAGCTCGGCCAGGCTTTCGCCCGCGACATCGCCCTGCTCAAGCAGTCCAAGGTCAATCCGATCGTGGTGCATGGCGGCGGCCCGCAGATTGCCTTGATGCTCAAGAATTTGGGTATCGAATCCAAATTCGAAGGCGGGCTGCGCGTCACCGACGCCCGGACCATGGAAGTGGTCGAGATGGTGCTGGCCGGCTCGATCAACAAGGAAATCGTCGCCCTGATTAATGCCGAGGGCGAATGGGCCATTGGCCTGTGCGGCAAGGACGGTAATATGGTCTTTGCCAAAAAGGCCGAAAAGACCATCAAGGATCCCGGCTCCAATATCGAGCGCGTGCTCGATCTCGGCTTTGTCGGCGAGCCCATCGAAGTCGACCGCACCTTGCTGGATCTGCTGGCCCGCTCCGAGCTGATCCCGGTGATCGCCCCTGTCGCGCCCGGCCGCGATGGCAACACCTACAATATCAATGCCGATACCTTTGCCGGTGCCATTGCCGGTTCGCTCGGCGCCAAGCGCCTCTTGTTCCTCACCGACGTGCCCGGCGTGCTCGACAAGGACGGCAAGCTGATCCCCGAATTGACCGTGCGCGACGCCAAGGCGCTGATCGCCGACGGCACCATCTCGGGCGGCATGATCCCCAAGGTGGAGACCTGCCTGGAGGCGCTCGACAATGGCGTCGAGGGCGTCGTCATTCTCAATGGCAAGCAGCCCCATGTGGTGCTGGTGGAGCTGTTCACCGAATTCGGTGCCGGAACGCTGATCGTCCGCTAGCGCGTGAAAAAAGGTAAACTGTTTCCAAAGCCTGCCTGCGAACGCAAAGCAGTGGCTCCAAATACTCTATCTGAACGATAGAGTATTGCGATAACCTCCCCGGAACGGCTGAGGGAGGCGGGATTGGGTTCAGAGTTCCTGATTTTTGCAATCGTCGGCTTTCTGGCCCAGATCGTCGACGGTGCGCTGGGCATGGCCTATGGCGTGGTCAGCACCACCATGCTGCTCAGCTTTGGCCTCCCCCCGGCCACGGCCTCGGCCAGCGTTCACGCCGCCGAAATGTTCACCACCGCCGCCTCGGCCAGCAGCCATATCAGTCATCGCAATGTGAACTGGCGCCTGTTCTGGCGTTTGGCGCCCGCCGGCATTGCCGGAGGCATATTGGGCACCTATGTCCTCACTTCAATAGATGGCTCGGTGCTGCGCCCTTTCGTGACCGTCTATCTCGGACTTCTGGGCGCCTATATCCTGTTCAGGGCCTTCAGGGCGCGCGCTCCCTATCGCGAGCACGGCACGGCCTATGTTGCCCCGCTTGGCGTGGCGGGCGGATTCGTTGACGCGGCAGGCGGTGGCGGCTGGGGGCCCATCGTCACCTCCAGCCTGATCGGTTCGGGCGGGGCTCCCCGCTTCGTCGTCGGCACGGTCAACACGGTGGAGTTCTTCGTCACCACCGCGGTGTCTGTCGCCTTTCTGACCGCGCTCCTCACCGGACACTGGCAACAGGCCGACGGCCTATATGGTCACATCTGGTCGGTCGCCGGTCTGGTTGTCGGCGGCGTGCTCGCGGCGCCGCTCGCCGGTTTCGTGGTCCGGATCATTCCCGCCAGGCCATTGATGATCCTTGTGGGCGGGCTCGTCATTTCACTGGCCGCCTACCAGACCTGGCAATTGCTGGCCTGACCAAACCGGCTCGCAGCACGGACGCCCGCAACGGCTTCAAACCTCGGCGACGGCAGCCCTGGCGTTCTCCTGCCCCTCGGTCACGCGGCGATTGCCCTTGAAGACAAACGCCAGCGCCAGCACAAGGGCGAAGGATACCACCTGATACCACATCGCCAGGGCGGCAGCGTCGCCAAAGGCAGCCTGCGGCCCATCTCCGGCAGCAAGATTGCCTGCAAGCTGGGAAAAGAAGATCTGTCCCACCAGCGCCACGCCCAGCGCGCCGCCGACCTGCTGGAAAGCCTGCAAGGCGCCTGACCCGGCTCCGGCATCGCGTGGCGGCACATTGCGCAACACCAGTTGGAACAGCGAGGAGAAGCCGGTGCCCAGGCCGATGCCGGCAATCAGCAGCGGCACCAGGAAGCTCCAGGGGTCGATGCTGTTGCCCGTGCCGGCAACCACGAAATGCAGCCAGCCGATGCCGAAGCTCACCATCCCAGCCGCCACGGCGAGGCGGCTGCGCAGGTAGTGCGCTCCGAACCGCGCGACGATGAACGACGCAATCAGCACGCCCACCGAGAAGGGTAGATTGGTCAGGCCAGATTGCAGCGGCGTAAAACCGAAGCCCGATTGCAGCAAAAGCGAAATCACCAGGAAAAAGCCGGGAATGCCCGAGGCAAATACCGTGACGATAAAGGCCCCGAACATATAGTCGCGATTGGCCAGCAGGTCGTAATTGAGCAATTGCGGTTGCCCCGCATGCGCCCGGCGCTTCTGCCAGAAATAGAACACCACAAGCAGCGTCAGGCCCGCCGCCATCATGGCAAAGCTCCACGCCGGCCAGTCCAGCGCCCGCCCCTCGATGATCGGAAACACCACCGCGACAATACCCAGGCCGAACAGCGCGATGCCGGCATAGTCATTGCGCAGTTCCGCATGCCCCGGCAGGCGCGGAATAAGGAACCAGCCGGCAATGATGGCGGCAATGCCGATGGGAATATTGACCAGGAAGATCGGCTGCCAGTCGAGCCCGAAAAGCTGCGCGTCGATCAGCAGCCCCCCCAGCACCGGGCCGCAGACCGAGGCCAGTCCGGCCGAAAGCCCGAACAGGGAGAATGCCTGGCCCCGCTCATGCGGCGGGAAGGTCACCGTGGCAATCGCCAGCACCTGGGGTGTCATCATCGCCCCGCCCAGCCCTTGCAGCACACGCGCGCCAATCAGCATCTCGATGGACGGCGCCAGTCCGCACAGTGCTGAGGCCAGCGTGAAGGCCGCCACGCCGATGAGAAACATGCGGCTGCGCCCCACGATGTCCCCCAGCCGCCCGAACGGCAGCAGGCCCAGGGCAAAGGCGAGGACATAGGCGGCCACCACCCATTCGATCTGGGCGTCGCTTGCCCCCAGATTGTCGCGCATCGAGGGCAGCGCCACATTGACGATGGTCACATCGACCAGGTTCATGAAATTGGCAATGAGCAGGATGCCCAGCGCCAGCCAGCGGCGCGGGTCAGCGAGCGCAGCGGCTCCGGCTTCACTGGTGGACATGCCTATTCCTCAAAATACGGGAATGGGCCAAAACGGCCCATTCAAACGATCAGAAAATACATCCCGCCGGCACGGCGAGACCCGGAGTCAATCGGCAACACCTTCGGGCAGAATGCCAGCCTTGAACAGCACCTTGGGTTCGTCATAGGTGTCGGCCTCGACATCCACATCGGCCGAATAGGCCCACACCCCGGCGCGCATCGGGGCAATGCGCTCGGCCGATGCGATGGCTGCTTCCGCCGATTTGGACTGCTGCGGCTGATCAGGCTCCAGCTTCCGGCCCTTCTGTCGAAAGCCTTGCACATAATAGAGCGTCGCCACTGTTCTTGTCCTTTGGTTGCCCCGGTCGCGCGCAGATTCGCCATGCCGGTGAAAGCTCCCTCCATTTACGCCACAATCGGGCTCATGTCGCAGGTCAAGTTCGACTTTGACCCAATCGGTACGGCGCTGTGGACACCAACCGCCACCCCGCGCCACTATCTGCCGGCGTTGACATTTGCTGTCAGCAGGCGTCCATCACCGCCACACTCAAGAGCCGCCCGAGACCGACCGATGACCGACTATGTCCGCAAGATCCTGACTTCCTCGGTTTATGAGGTGGCAGTCCAGACGCCGCTCGAGAAGATGGACCTTCTGTCCGCGCGGCTGGACCACGACATCCTGGTCAAGCGCGAAGACCTGCAGCCTGTCTTTTCTTTCAAGATTCGCGGCGCCCACAATCGTATTGTCCATTTGAGCGCAGAGGAGCGCGCCCGCGGCGTAATCTGCGCCTCGGCGGGCAATCATGCCCAGGGCGTAGCGCTTTCCGCGACCCGGCTGGGCATCCGCGCCATTGTGGTGATGCCCACCACCACACCGGTCATCAAGGTCAATGCGGTCAAGCGCCTTGGCGGCGAAGTTGTCTTGTTCGGCGACGGGTTCGACGCCGCGCGCGCCCATGCGGCAGGGCTGGCAGAAAAGCACGGCCACGTGTTCGTGCATCCTTTCGATGACCCTGATGTGATCGCCGGCCAAGGCACGGTCGGCCTGGAAATCATGCGCCAGCACCCTGAGCCCATTGGCGCCATTTATGTCCCGGTCGGGGGCGGCGGCCTTGCGGCGGGCATTGCGAGCTTTGTCAAATTCCTCCGGCCCGAAATCCGCGTCATTGGCGTGGAACCGGACGAGGCAGCCAGTATGAAGGCGGCGATTGCCGCGGGCAAACCGGTGCCGCTTGACCGGGTCGGGCTGTTTGCCGATGGGGTGGCGGTGCGCCAGGTGGGCGATGAAACCTTCCGTCTTTGCCGCGATCTGCTCGACGATATCGTTACTGTCTCCGCCGATGAAATCTGCGCCGCCATCAAGGACATTTTCGACGATCACCGCGCCATTACCGAACCGGCCGGCGCCTTGGCACTGGCGGGGCTGCGGCGTGACATCGAAAACGGCAATGCGCCAAAGGATGGCGCGCTGATCGCCATCAATTCTGGCGCCAATGTCAATTTCGACCGGCTGCGCTATGTGGCCGAGCGCGCCGAAATCGGCGAACGGGCAGAAGCACTGCTGGCCGTGACCATTCCCGAACGCCCGGGCAGCTATCGCGCCTTTATCCGCCTGATCGGCAGCAGGGCCATCACCGAGTTCAATTATCGCTACCGCGCCGGCGACAGCGCCCGCATTTTCGTCGGCGTCAAACTCACGCGCGGCGATATCGAGAAGCGCGAAATCATCGACCTGCTCGAAGGCAACGATCTCGCGGTGACCGACCTGACCGACAATGAAGTGGCCAAGCTCCATGTCCGACACATGGTGGGAGGGCGCGCGGCGGGGCTGACCGATGAACAGGTGTTCCGCTTCCAGTTTCCCGAGCGGCCCGGCGCCTTGCTCAAATTCCTCGAGGGGCTGAACGATGCATGGAACATCACCCTGTTCCATTATCGCAATCACGGCTCCGACTATGGGCGTGTGCTGGTGGGGGTACAGGTGCCGGCCGAGACGCGGGCAGACTTCTTCGCCCATATCGACGCTATCGGCTTTCCCTATTGGGACGAGACACAGAACCCGGCCTATCGCCAGTTCCTGCATATGGACTGAGCGAACCACCCGACATTAGGCTGAAATAAACCGCATCTATAGCGGGCTGACCTATTTCCGCCATGTCGCCATTGCATTTGCCGAAGCAAGGGGCAATCTGTCGACACTTCTGCAGGACTGGACCATTCCGGCACGCGCAAGACTATAAGAGGGACGTCAATACGATGATCAGAACGATCAAGAATACCAGCCTGATGGCCGCCACCGGGCTTGCCGCCTTTGCTTTCATGCAGCCTGCTATGGCGCTCGACGCTCAGACATTCATTGACCGCATCGAGTCCGTCTATGCGGTCATGGGCTATGATTTGAGCTTTGGTGAAGCCAGTCTGTCCGGCGATACAATTACGGTCGATGGCGTGACCATCACCATGGCCGGCATGGACCCCATGGCCCTCGATTCGCAACTGACCTTTTCCGGTGTCGTCGAGAATGACGATGGCAGCTATTTTGCCGACAGCCTGACAACGCCCGATCTCGACATCGAATTCGGCGACGAGCATGTCGGTCATCTGACCCTGGTGGACATGATCGCCGAAGATCTCTGGCTGCCCCCGGAAGGCGAAACCAGCGCTGAAGTGCTGGTGCAGCTGGTCGGCCGCATGGCCACCGGTCCGCTGACCGTGACGCGCGATGGCGCCGAAGTCATCAAGATCGCCGGCATGGAAGCGGTCTCTGAATTTGCCTATGATGCCAACGACGCGCTCGAATCGATCCATTCGGATGTTGCCATCACGGACATCTGGGCTGACCTGTCGACCCTGCGCGAGGAGGAGCCGGAAGCCGGTGCCATCGTCGAAGCGCTGGGACTGACCAAGATTTCAGGCAACATTACCCAGTCGGTGAACTGGTCAATGGCCGATGGACGGATGGTATTCGAGGAAAGCAAACTCGACTTCGCCGATATCGGTGCCCTCAATTTTACTGCCGACATTACCGGCTTCACCCTCGACATGCTCGACAAGATCTACGCCATGCAGGCCTCCGATCTTGATCCTATGAGCGAAGAAGCCCAGGCCCAGCAGATGATGGCCGGCATGGAAATCGCCCAGGCGCTGTCCATTGCCGGGGCGTCGCTCCGCTATGACGATGCGGGCCTGGCGCCCAAGCTGCTCGACCTTTTTGCCGCACAGTCGGGCGTCGAACGGGCCGCCTTCGTGGAGAGCCTGAAGGCCATGCTGCCAGCCATGATTGCCGAAAGCGGCGTGACTGCCCTCAATGACGTCGTTGTCCCACCCGTCTCGGCCTTCCTCGATGATCCGCAGAACCTGGAAGTGGCGGTCAATCCGGCCTCCCCGACATCGGTTCTGGTGCTGGCCGCCGCTGCCGCCAACCCGGCGGGCTTGATTGAGGCGCTGGGCCTCACCGTGACGGCCAACGCCAAGACCAAATAGGCTCATTGCGGGGCCTCAAGGCCCCGCAACATTCATTGTGTTCGTGCAGCGTTTGCCGAATTGTGACATGATGGACCAATGACCGCATTACGCCGCCCCCACGAAAATCTCGACCACGTCACCGACTGGGTCTTTGATCTCGACAACACGCTCTATCCGCGTGAGTGCAATCTGTTCGCGCAGATCGATACGCTGATCACCAATTATGTAATGGAAGTGACGCGCCTGGACTTCGCCAAGGCGCGTGCCTTGCAAAAGGACTATTATCGCGATTTCGGCACCACGCTGAACGGGCTGATGCATAAGCATAACATCGACCCCGACCATTTTCTCGACACCGTGCACGCCATCGATTACTCGCCGGTCGATCCGCACCCCGATCTGGTCGAGGCCATTGCCTGCCTGCCGGGCCGCAAATTCATCCTGACCAATGGCGATACCGGCCACGCCCGCTCGGTGCTCAGGCGTCTGGGAGGCGATCACCTGTTCGAACATGTGCACGATATCCGCGCCATGACCTTCGTGCCCAAGCCGCACAAAAAGGCCTATGACGGGTTCTTCGCCAATCATGGCATCGATCCGAGCCGGGCCATCATGTTCGATGACCTGGAAAAGAACCTGGTGGTGCCGCACGAACAGGGCATGGTCACTGTTCAGGTGGTTGCCAGCGAAGACTTCAGCCATGAGCAGGTCGAAGCTTGGGAACTCGGACGATCGACCGGGCCGCATGTGCACCATGTCACCAGCGACCTGGCGGGCTTTCTGCGCAATTTGCCCTAAACGCGCCGACGAGTTTTACATATTGTTGAGGTGCAGGATGTTGCCGTCCGGATCCTTGAACCAGACCGCGCGAAACGCGCCGTCGCGGTGAATGCCATCGGCAAAATCCATGCCGTCATAGCGCTCAAAGTTCACCCCCTTATTGCCGAGCCGTTCGACAATGATCTCAATCTCCTCTCCGACGCCCCAGACCACGGCATTGGCCTTGTTGGTACCGGCAAACTCGGAGACATAGACCACCAAATTGGTAGTTCCTGTCCTGAACACGAGCACTTGCTGGCTGTCCTCTGTCAGCTCGAGCTCAAGCGTATCCTGGTAGAACGCTTTGGCCCGCGTAATATCGGAAACTGCAACGATGGCTGAGCTGTCCTTGTCCCTGAGCATATCTGATCCTCCTCTTTGATTTGTGCGCAACGCCCCTGCGGCATCGAAGTTGCGCGGCTCCTATTCCCGCCTTGGCGGGAACTGGCTACATTGCCGCCATGAGTGACCTGCCCGGGCGTCGTCCGCCGCCCATTCCCGAAACCACCCCGACCCTTCGCGACCAGCTCGATAATCTCGCGCATCTGGGGCGGCTGATTGCGCAGATCTGGCGCACCAGCAAGGGTCTGACCACGGCCAGTATCGTGCTGCGTCTGCTGGCAGCCGTGCAGCCGGTGGCGGTGCTTTATGCCGCCAAGCTGATCGTGGATGAAGTGGTGCGGCTCACGGCAATCACCCCGCCCGGCCCCACTATCCTGGACTGGTTCAACGCCGGCGCGCTCAACGGCATGATCGGCTTCCTGGCACTCGAACTGGCACTGGTGCTGGCCAATGATCTCGTCGCGCGGGTCACGGGCCTGGTCGACTCGGTGCTGTCCGAACTCCATTCCAATCAGGTGAGCGTGGAATTGATGGAGCATGCCGCCCGGCTCGATCTGCAGCACTTCGAAAGCGCCGAATATCAGGACCGGCTGGAACGCGCGCGCCGCCAGGCGGCCGGGCGCAATGCGCTCTTGAGCCAGATTTTCGGGCAGGCACAGGATATCATCACCGTCTTTACCTTGGCCGCGGGCCTGTTCTTCTACGCCCCCTGGCTGATCCTGTTGCTGCCATTGAGTTTCATCCCCTCGGTTTGGGGAGAGGCGCGGTTCAACTCGCTGGCCTATATGCTGAGCCGCTGGCGCACGCCGGAGCGGCGGGAGCTGGAATATCTGCGGCATATCGGGGCCAGTGCCGAGACCGCCAAGGAGGTGAAGCTGTTCGGCCTGGGCGGCTATCTCGTCACCCGTTTCAAGAAGCTGGCGCACCAGATCTTCATCGAGAACCGCCGCGTCGCCACGCTGCGCGCCAGTTGGGGCGCCCTGTTTTCCGCCATCGCCAGCCTGGCCTATTACGCTGCTTATGGCTACATCGTCTGGCGCACCATTACCGGCGCCTTCACCCTGGGGGATCTGGCCTTTCTCTCCGGCTCCTTCCTCAGGCTCAATGGCCTGTTCCAGCGCATCCTGCTTGGTTTCACCCAGATTGCCGGACAATCCATGTATCTGGATGATCTGTTCTCTTTCTTCCAGATCGAACCGACAGTGTTGGCGCCGGCCGACGCCAAGCCCTTTCCCGCGCCGATCCGCTCCGGCATCGTGTTCGACAATGTGGGCTTCAAATATCCCGAGACCAATACCTGGGTCGTCCGCAACCTCTCCTTCGTGCTGCCGGCCGGCGAGACGCTGGCGCTGGTGGGCGAGAACGGCGCGGGCAAGACCACCATCGTCAAGCTCCTGACCCGGCTCTACGACCCCAGTGAGGGACGCATCACCATCGATGAGGTCGACCTCAAGGACATGGCGCCGGTCGATATCCATACCCATGTCGGGGTGATCTTCCAGGATTTCATCCGCTACAGCTTTTCCGCCCGCGACAATATCGGGGTTGGCCGCATCGAGGCGCGCGAGGACCAGACCCGCATCGATACAGCCGCCGAACAGAGCCTGGCCGACGGCGTCATCGCCAAGCTGCCCAAGGGCTATGACCAGCAATTGGGTCGCCTGTTCCGCCAGGGCCGCGACCTCTCGGGGGGCGAATGGCAGAAGGTCGCCATCGCCCGCGCCTATATGCGCGATGCCGAGCTGATCATTCTCGACGAACCCACCGCCGCGCTCGACGCCAAGGCAGAAGCCGAGGTCTTCGCCCGCTTCAAGAGCCTGGCGGCAGGCAAGTCCGCCGTCATCATCTCCCACCGCTTTTCGACCGTGCGCATGGCCGACCGCATTTTGGTGCTCGACAATGGCGCCATTCTCGAAGCCGGCACTCATGAGCAACTGGTGGCGCTCAAGGGGCGCTATGCCGAACTGTTCGAGCTTCAGGCTGCGGGCTATCGCTGAGGGCCCTGTGCCCATTCCCAGCCGGTCGCGGCACCCTCATTTCCTCCCCATGGTGGGGAGGGATCAAGCGTGGGGGTAGCGCCATACCTCTCCACCGTCTTGCAATCGTCACAATATATCGATAAATCCAGATATATGGATGATACATCAATCATTGACGCGCTCTCCGCGCTGGCCCAGCCCACCAGGCTGTCCGCCTTTCGCTTGGTGGTCGAGCACGAACCCCATGGCCTGCCGGCCGGCGAAATCGCCCGGAAACTCGACGTGCCGCAAAACACCATGTCGACCCATCTGGCCCAATTGAGCCGCGCCGGCCTGCTGGTGGCCGAAAAGCAGGGCCGCACCATCACCTACCGCGCCCAGATCGACCATATGCGCGCGGTCATGGGCTATCTGGTCAATGATTGCTGTGGTGGCCGCCCGGAACTGTGCGCGCCGCTGATCGAGGACATCACCCCCTGTTGTGCGCCCGAGGAGGTTCGCCAATGACCAACGCCGCATCCGACCGCGTCTATAATGTGCTGTTTTTGTGCACCGGCAATTCCGCCCGCTCCATTCTGGGCGAAGCGCTGATGAACGCCGTGCCCGGCGGCAAGTTTCGCGCTTATTCAGCCGGCAGCCAGCCCAAGGGCGAAGTCCATCCTCTGGCCTTGCACACGCTCAAGGAAATGGACCTGCCCACCGAAGGCTATCGCTCCAAGTCCTGGGACGAATTCGCTACCCCCGAAGCACCCAAGCTCGATTTCGTCTTCACCGTCTGCGACAACGCGGCGGGCGAGGCCTGCCCCTTCTGGCCCGGCCAACCCATGACCGCCCATTGGGGCGTCGAGGATCCGGCCGCCGTCGAAGGCAGTGAGATCGACAAGGTCAGCGCCTTCCGCAATGCGGCCAACTATCTGCGCCGTCGCATCGAAGTTTTTGCCGCCCTGCCGCTGGCCACCATCGACAAGATGTCGCTCCAGGCCAAGCTCAAGGATATCGGCAAGCTCGACGGCGCTACGGACAAGGCAAGCAATGACTGATCGCCTGCGCAGCCTCGCTGCCGAGTCGCTGGGCACCGGCATTCTGGTCGCCACCGTGGTCGGCTCGGGCATCATGGCGCAACGCCTGACTGACGACATTGCCCTTGCCCTGCTCGGCAACACCATCGCCACCGGGGCCATTCTGGTGGTGCTGATCGGTGTGCTCGGCCCGATCTCGGGCGCACATTTCAACCCGGCGGTAACCCTGGTCATGGCGCTGCGGCGGCAATTGAGCGCAGCAGATGCCGGGCTTTATGTCCTCGCACAGATCTGCGGCGCCATGCTGGGCACGCTGCTGGCGCATCTGATGTTCGACCTGCCACTGGTTTCGGCCTATGCTGACCCGCGCAATGGTCCCAGCCAATGGCTGAGCGAGGCGGTGGCGACATTCGGGCTTGTGCTGACCATTCTGGTCTCGCTCAGATACGCGCCCGAGCACATTGCCTTGCGCGTCGGGCTCTATATCACTGCCGCATACTGGTTCACCGCCTCGACCTCGTATGCAAACCCCGCCGTCACCATCGGCCGGGCGCTGACCGCCAGCTTTGCCGGCATCGGCCCGGCCGACGTGCCCGGTTTCATCATCGCCCAAATCCTGGGCGGTCTTCTGGCCTTGGCCCTGTCCGCCTGGCTGCTGCGCACGCAAACGGAGCGATCCACATGAGCGTCACCATCTATCACAACCCCGATTGCGGCACCTCGCGCAACACCCTGGCCATGATCCGCGGCGCCGGCATCGAGCTACAAGTGATCCTCTATCTCGAAACCCCACCCAGCCGCGACCGCCTGCTCGAACTGATCGAGCGCGCCGACCTCAAAGTGCGCGATGCCATTCGCGTCAAGGACACCCCCTATTTTGAGCTTGGCCTCGACAATGAGGCTCTGTCCAATGAAGAGCTGATCGAGGCCATGCTGGCCAACCCGATCCTGATCAATCGCCCCTTTGTCGAGACCGAGCATGGCGTGCGCCTCTGCCGCCCCTCCGAAGTCGTGCTCGACATCCTGCCCGAGGCGCTCGGCATTCCCTTCACCAAGGAAGATGGCGGCGTGGTCATCGACGCGGATGGCCAGCGCGTGTGAAGCCTACCAGACTGGTCAGCCAGGCCGAAGCACCCTAACTATTGGCCATTGAGCCAATGGGAAGCGCCGTGCCCCTGCCAGAAGACCACCACCTGACCGTCATCGCGGAAACCTACCGCCTGCTCGGCGACCCCACGCGGCTCAAGGTCGTCCTCACCTGTCTTGAAGGCCCCATCGCCGTTGGCGAAATCGCCGCCGCCATCGGCGCCAGCCAGTCCCTTGTCAGCCACCATTTGCGGCTTCTGCGCGCCGCCCGCCTGGTGCGCGGCACCCGCCGCAACAAACAGGTTCTCTACGAAGCTGCCGACGCTCACATTGCCCGCATGTTGGCCGATATGATCGACCATGCCATGGAAGATCATGATCCTTCCGACGAAGCCGAAATCCGCGGCTGAGTGCCTGCCCTAAACCGCCGGAACCTCCACTTTCGCGCCTCGTTGGCAGAGAGGAGCATCTTGACATAACAATATATGAATGTATGTTCATATGTATGTCAAACGGAGAGACCCGGGTGCCTGAACATCAGCATAGCCATGACCACAGCGAACATGGCCACAGCCACGCGCCCACAGTGAGTGCAGGCAATGAGCGTGCCGTGCTGATTGGCCTGTGCCTCACCGGCAGCTTCATGGTGGCCGAGGTGATCGGCGGCTATCTCTCCGGCTCGCTGGCGCTGATTGCGGATGCCGGCCACATGCTGACCGACACTGTGGCACTATTCCTGGCCTGGCTCGGCTTCCGGCTCGGCCGCCGCCCTGCCGACATCCGCCGCAGCTTTGGCTATTCGCGGCTGGAAGTGCTGGCAGGCCTGATCAATGCGCTTTCGCTGTTCGCGCTGGTCGGCTGGATTGCCTATGAGGCCGTGCAACGCTTTCTTGCGCCCGAAGAGGTGCTGGCCGGTCCAATGTTCGTCGTCGCCGTGCTCGGGCTCATCGTCAATCTGGTCGTCTTCCGCATTCTCTCCGGCGCCGATGCCGATCACGTCAACATCAAGGGCGCCTTGCTCCATGTGCTGGGCGATCTGCTCGGCTCGGTCGGCGCCATTGCCGCGGCGGTGATCATCTGGCTGACCGGCTGGATGCCGATCGACCCGATCCTGTCCCTCCTGGTAAGCCTCCTCATTCTCAGAAGCGCCTGGGCGCTGCTCACCCGCACCTTCAACATTCTCATGGAAGGCGCGCCCGACGGTATCGACATCAAAGAGCTGCAATCAGATCTGCGCAGCGCCGTGCCGGGACTGGCCGATGTCGGGCACCTTCATGTCTGGTCGCTGTCCTCGGGCCAGACCATGGCAACGCTGGACATTGCCCTGGCCCCCGGCGCCGATCCAGCAGTGGTCAGCAGGGAAGTGAAGGCACGCCTGGCGCAGCAGCACGATATCGGCCACGCTACCGTCGAAATCAACTGGAGTGGCGATGGCGTGGACTGCCCTGCCGCTACCGCCCAGCATCAATAGGTGGCGCGTCCGCCCGAAAGGTCGAAGACGCTGGCGGTGGTAAAGCTGTTTTCGCGGCTCACCAGCCAGGCCACCATGGACGCGGCCTCTTCCACCTCCAGGAATCGCCCGCGCGGAATGCGCGACAGCATATAGGTGATGAACTCCTCGGTCAGGCTCTCGAGAATGCGGGTCTTGGCCGTCGCCGGGGTGATGGCGTTGACCGCGATATCGAAGCTGGCCAGTTCCTTGCCCAACGATTTTGTCAGGCCGATGACGCCCGCCTTGGCGGCCGAATAGGCCGAGGCGGTCGGATTGCCTTCCTTGCCGGCAATCGAGGCAATATTGACGATGCGCCCGTAATTGCGGGCCTTCATTCCCGGCACCACGACGCGATTGACGTAGAAGGTGCCATTGAGGTTGATCTCGATAACCCGCCGCCACTCGGCCGGATCATATGCATCCAGGGTCGCATTGTTTCCTGCGATCCCCGCCGAATGCACCAGGACCGAGATCGGTCCGAGGTCCGACTCCGTCCTCGCATGGGCGCGTTCAATGGCTTGGAGATCGGTGACATCGACGCTCTGCTGCGCCGCACCGGAACCCAGAGCCGCCACCGCCTTGTCGAGCATGTCACTATCCTTGTCCCAAAGGCTCACTCTGGCGCCCGACGCCAGCAGCCGATGGGCAATGGCAAAGCCGAGCCCCTGCGCCCCGCCCGTGACCACCGCCACCTGCCCCTCAAGATCGATTGTGTTCATCGGTTTTCCTCTCCCATCGCGTATTCAACCGCCGCCTGCCCCGCTGCCCGCCCGGTGGCGAAACACGCCGTCAGCAGATAGCCGCCCGTCGGCGCTTCCCAATCGAGCATTTCACCGGCCACGAAAATGCCGGGCATGGCCTTGAGCATAAAGCGCTCATCCATGCCGTCCCAGCCAATGCCACCGGCCACCGAAATCGCCTCGGCGATTGGCCGGGGCCGCTTCACATTGAGCGGCACCGACTTGATGGCCGCCGCCAGCGTATCGGGCGTCCGGGTTGCGAGGTCCGGAACACATTCGCGCAACAGACCCAGCTTGACCCCATCCAGCCCGGCGCCCTTGCGCAGCCTGTTGGAAAGACTGGCCTTGCCCGGCTGCCGGGCAAGATCATGCGCCAGGCGTTCAACCGTGCGGCCGGGAGCCAGATCCAGTTCGAGTTGTGCCGCGCCCTCTCTGTCAAGCGCATCGCGCAAGGCAGCAGAATGGGCATAGACGAGGCTGCCTTCAATGCCCCAGTGCGAAAGGACAAATTCGCCCGCAATTCCACCGGCCGCGCTGCGGGCCACAACCGCCTTGATCGGTTGGCCGGCAAAGCGCTCGCTCATCACCGGAGACCAATCCACCTCGAAGCCGCAATTGGCCGGGCGAAATGCGGACACCGCCACACCGCGCTGCTTCAATATGGGCACCCATGCCGCATCCGAACCCAGCCGGGGCCAGCTTGCGCCGCCCAGTGCCAGGACGGTGGCGTCAAAATTCTCCACCACCTGGCCCGTTGGCGTATCGAAGGTCAGTCCAGTCGAAGCGCACCCGGTCCAGCGGTGCCGGGTACGGATCTCGACCCCCTGCGCGCCGAGGCGCGTGAGCCAGGCGCGCAACAGTGGCGACGCCTTCATGGTCTTGGGAAACACCCGCCCCGAAGAGCCGACGAAGGTCTCGACACCCAGTGCCGCGCACCAGTCGCGCAACTGGGGCGCTGAAAAGACATCGAGCGCGGCCTGCAATTGGGCCTGCGCCGTGCCAAAGCGCGCGTCGAACGCGGCCTTGTCCTCGGCATGGGTGATGTTAAGGCCCGACTTGCCGGCCATCAGCAATTTCCGTCCGACCGTCGGCATGGCCTCAAACACCACGACGCGCACGCCCTGCTTCGCTGCCTGCTCGGCCGCCATCAGCCCGGCCGGTCCGGCCCCAATCACAGCGATCTGCCTCGTCACCATATCCGCCCGCCTGAATGCGTCAGTACACTGCTAACCAATAGTGCAAGCCATTGCCACGACCCGATTCCTGTTAAGCTTCACCTAATTGTGCTTCTCATATGGTTGGTGCAATTCGGGCGGGGGCCGCAAGACAATGCGTTTGCTGATCGTCGATGATAGCCGCTCCAGCCTCGCGCTGATCGGCAGCATCGTCAAAGAAGCTGTGATGGGCGAGATTGAGCTATGCCTCAATCCACTCGAAGCGCTGGACATCTGCCAGTCCTACCAGTTCGACCTCATCATCGTCGACCACATCATGCCTGAAATGGACGGTGTTGCCTTCACCGCCGCGCTACGCTCGCAGCCGTCCTATCGCATCGTTCCCATCATCATGGTGACCTCCGACCTCGACAAGACCGTGCGCATCGAGGCCATCAAGGCGGGGGCCACGGACTTCCTGCACAAGCCCTTCGACCCGATCGAACTGCAGGCACGCGTCTCCAACCTGCTGGCCCTGCGCCAGGCTCAGGTCGAACTGGCCGACCGCGCCCAGTGGCTAACCCGCGAAGTGGAGCGGGCAACCGCCCATCTGCTGGCACGCGAAGAAGAGATCATTTACCGGCTGGCGCGGGCTATCGAATATCGCGACGGCGGCACCGGCGAGCATGTCTCGCGTGTGGCGCTGATCAGTCAGATGATCGGCGAAGGTATCGGCCTGTCACCCGAGCGCTGCCGCATGATCTATCTCTCCGCGCCCTTGCACGATGTCGGCAAGATCGGCATCGCCGACGCCATCCTCTCCAAGCCGGGCCGGCTGACCGACGCGGAAATGGCCATCATGCGCGAGCATGTCACTATCGGCGCACGCATTCTGGAACGCGGCGGGTCCGAGCTGATCCGTACCGCCGAACTGATTGCGCAGAGCCACCACGAGAAATGGGACGGCACCGGGTATCCCGACCGCCTTTCAGGCACCGACATCCCAATCGAAGCGCGCATCGTGGCCATTGCCGATGTCTTTGACGCGCTGTGCTCCGAGCGCCCTTACAAATCCGCCTGGCCCATCGACAAGGCCTATGCCGAAATCGTCCGTTGCAGCGGCAGCCATTTCGACCCGCAATGCGTCGCCGCCTTCCGCGCCAAATGGCCCGAGATTTGTGCCATCATGCAGCCCAAAGAACCAGCGCACGCTGCTGGTTTCTAAAACCGTCTAGCTGACCTCTATCGGTATATGTGCGCGCGCCTTCATGCGGGCGCGCCGATCTTTCGCAGGCAAATGGCGACAAGCCAAGTGAATCTAAAAGTATAAACCACCGAGTTACTGAAGTTTGACTCAGAATCAAACCGCGATTGATTCAGAGTCAAACTCCGGCGATTCAGCGTGATTCAATGCAAGACAACATATACACATTTATTAAAAACGATACTATCTGAAGTAATATTTGGGAAAAAATCATAAATCTTCAAAAATATCAACTGAGTAACCATCGGTTAAGCCACGGGTGCAAGTATAGTACCAAGCCGGATGGGAATACGGCGGACAGATTGGCAATAGAAACAGCATAGCGAGCACCGCAACCGCATCAGTCCTTTTCGCCTACCGACTTCCCGGCCTCCTTTCGCGGTAGAGAGACAGAATGTCATCCTCAGTATTTTGCGCACGGTCATGCTCATGACCGATGAACGAACACACATGCTCGTCTTGACGGGCGACGCAGGCATCAAAAACGCAACCGAAGTTGCGACGAACCTGCGCCAAGCCATCGAAAACCACCCAGCCGTCGCCATCGACACGCGGGCTTTGTCCGCGGCCGATGTGACGACCGTGCAATCCCTGCTCGCCGCCCGGGTCAGTGCCCGCGCGCAAGGCAAGGAATTGCGTTTGCTCGCGCCCCTGGGGGGGGCGCTGCAGGCCGTGCTGAGTGAAGCCGGCTTTCTAACCCCAGGACAGGAGCACGCCGCTTTCTGGTCCGAACAACCCGACAAGCCAGCAGGACACTGAGCGATGACCAAAACCATTCTGACGATCGACGACAGCGCCTCCATCCGCCAGATGGTGGCCATGACGCTGACCGGTGCGGGGCTGGACGTACTCGAGGCCGGCAATGGCCAGGAGGGGTACGAGGTGGCGACGACCAATACGGTGCACGCCGTCCTGACCGACCTCAACATGCCGGTGCTCAACGGCATCGAATTCATCAAGAAATACCGCCAGCACCCCTCTTCCAAGGGCATTCCGATCATCTTGCTCACCACCGAGTCCGATGACGAGCTCAAGCGCCAGGCCAAGGAAGCCGGCGCCACCGGCTGGATCGTCAAGCCATTCAAGCAGGACCAGTTGCTGGCCATTATCAAGAAGGTCACCGGGGCATGAACATTTCCGACCCGACTGAAACCTTCCGCCAGGAAGCGCGCGAACTGCTCGACGAGCTCGAAGCGGGTCTGCTCGATCTCGAGCAGGACCCATCCAATAGCGATCTCGTCAATTCCACGTTTCGGGCCCTGCACACCATCAAGGGTTCGGGGGCTATGTTCGGCTTCACCGCCGTGGCCGAATTCGTGCACGAGTTCGAAACCGCCTTTGACCAGGTGCGCAAGGGCCAGACCCAGGCCAACGCAGCCCTGATCGGGGTGGCGCTCGACGCCAAGGACCATATTCACCTGCTGATCGAAACGCCCGACGCCAAAATCTCGGGCGGCGATGAAATCCTGGCCAATCTGCGCGCTATTGTGAACGGCGAAACCGGAGCCCCAGGCGCCCCCAAGACCGAGCCAGCACCGGCGCCGGTCCACAAGAAATCCGCAGCACCGGCCCCCGAGGCCGAAACGGCGACCTGGCGGCTGGAATTCTACCTGCCTTCAGACGCGTTGATCTATGGCACCAACCCGGTCTTGCTGCTCGAAGAACTGGCCGAAATCGGACCGGTCACAATCACCGCGCTGACCGACCGGATTCCCGACCTGGCCGTGCTCGACCCGGAGACGCCTCATATCGGCTGGCGCCTCGATATCGAGGCGGAAGACCCCACGGCAGCCATCGACGATGTCTTCCTGTTCCTGCGCGACAATATGGAATTGAGCCTGAACCGGCTGGATACCGCCGATAGGCTTGCCCTGGACGCAGAAACGACTGAAGACCCGGCCCCGGCCGCCAGGGTCGAAGTCCAACCGGCGCCTGTAGCCGCCCCCACCACACCCCAAGCTCCCGCGCCGCGCGCCAAACCGGCGAGCGGGGCCGACACCGCCGACCGGGCCGCAGCCTCCTCCCTGCGGGTCCCGGCCGAGCGGCTGGACGAATTGATGGATCGCGTTGGTGAACTGGTGATTGCCCAGGCCCGCCTGAGCCAGATTGCCGGACTGAGCTCGGACACGGCGCTCAAGACCATTGCCGAAGAACTCGAACGGCTGTCTTCGGGGCTGCGCGACACCACAATGGGCATTCGCATGGTGCCCATCGGCACCCTGTTCGGCCGCTTTCGCCGCCTGATCCATGACCTCTCGAGCGAATTGGGCAAGCCCATCGAGTTCATCACCACCGGCGAAGACACCGAGCTCGACAAGACCATGATCGAGCGTCTGGCCGATCCGCTGGTGCATCTGATCCGAAATTCGATCGATCATGGCCTGGAAAGCGCCGAAAAACGCGCCGCAGCCGGCAAGCCGGCCAAGGGCGTGGTGCGGCTCTCTGCTGTCTATTCAGGTGCCGAAGTTGCCATTTCGGTGACCGATGACGGCGCCGGGCTCGATGCCGTCCGCATCCGCGCCAAGGCAGAAGAAAGCGGTTTGATCACCTCGGACACCAAGCTGACAGACCAGGAACTCTACCACCTGATCTTTGCGCCGGGCTTCTCGACTGCCAAGGAAGTGACGTCCCTCTCGGGCCGCGGCGTCGGCATGGACGTGGTCAAGCGCACCATTGACGGGTTGCGCGGCACCATCGATGTCACCTCCCGCCCCGGCGAAGGCTCGACCATGACCCTGCGGTTGCCCCTGACCTTGGCCATCATCGATGGCATGCTCGTGCGGGTCGGCAATGGCCGCTACACCATTCCGCTGGCTGCCGTCGAAGAATGCGTGGAATTGCCGGAGGGCATCGAAGCCCATGCCAAGGGCCGCAACTTCCTCGATATTCGCGGCGCGCTGGTCCCCTATCTGCGGTTGCGCGAAGTTTTCGGCACCAAGGGCGAGAGCGAACCGCACCAGAAGGTGGTGATCGTCTCGTCTGGAGAAGGTCGCGTAGGATTGGTGGTCGACCAGATCATCGGCAACAACCAGACCGTCATCAAGCAGCTCTCCAAGCTGCACTCGGGCATCAAATCCTTCTCGGGCGCCACCATTCTGGGTGACGGCTCAGTGGCCCTGATCCTGGACACCGCCCATTTGGTGGCCGCCGGCCAGGGCTATGTAGATCGCAATCTCACTGGGAGGGCTGCATGAGCCAGGCCATGAATCTGGTCGAACTGGCCGAGACAGCGCCAGTCGATGCAATGAACGCGCTCACTATCCGCCTCGATGACGAATTGTTTGCCGTCGAGGCCCACCATGTCCGCGAAATTCTCGAACTGGTACCGATCACCGAAGTGCCCAACGCCCCTGAATTTGTGGGCGGGCTGATCAATGTACGCGGCCGGGTTGTGCCGCTGGCCGATCTACGCGTCATGTTCGGCATGAAAAGGGCCGAACCGGACGAGGACACCCGCATCGTCGTCATGGAAGTCGACATGGATGGCGAGCCCGCCATTGTCGGCATCCTGGCCGACAAGGTGCATGACGTCACCGATATCGAGGCCGCTTCCATAGAGGAGGCCCCCAAGGTCGGTATGCGCTGGCGCCCTGAATTCATCAAGGGCATCGGCAAACGCAATGGCGGCTTCATCATCATTCCCAACATGGAACGGATTTTCGAAATCTCGGGGGCAAGAACCGCACCCGTCGCAGCATCAGAAGAAAGGTCTGCATCGTGAGACTGACTATCAAGACAAAACTGGCGGCCGTCTTCGGCGTGGTCGTCGCCCTCTCGGGCGCCAGCATGTTCATGGCTCTGACCAACCTTGGCGAGTTGAACGCCGAGATGGGAGACATCGTGCACGGACCGGTTGAGCGGTCAATGACCCTGAAGGGTATGCAGTACGACATGATGTCGATGGCCAGCGACGCGCAGAGGATGATTGCATCCAATGATCCGGAGGAACTTGCTTCGACGCGCGCGACGATGGATCGGCGGTTGGAAGGTATTGTCGCCACAGCGGAGACCTTACAGGGGTCATTCTCCATCCCTGAGTCGAATGCCGATATGCAGGCAGTCGTCGAAACTCTGGCCGAATACCGCCAAGCGATCACGCGCGTCCAGGAAGAGTCCTTGAAGATCACTGTAGCCACAGCCTTCGGCATCACGACCTCCAAGGGAAGTGCTTCCATTACCGCAGTTGAAGAGTCCCTCGGGGCGCTTCGCAGCAGTCTGGCGAACCGGATGAACCTCGGCGAGCCAGGTGCGACCCAAGCTTATCAAGTCGCAAGCGACCTCTTTCTGCAAGCCAGCGATGTCTTCCGTCAGCATCGCAACATTCTACTGGCCTCGTCAGCCCCTGCGAAGCAGGACGAGTGGTTCAATGACTTCAACGGTGTTGTTGGCGAACTTGAGCCTGGTCTGGAGCGTCTAGCTCGCGTCCTGGGCCCCTCCGATCAGGCGGCAGTGAGTGAAGTACGTGCCGACTTCGCCGCCATGGTAGACGCTATGAACGAAGGCAACGCAGTCGCGATGCAGCGTTCCGACTATGCCTCCGCACATATCAACGCAACCGAGGCAGCGCCACGTCGCCAACAGATCAGTGCGCTAATCGACAACATGATCGCTCGCAATGACGCGTTGCTCGAAAGCCGTGTAGCCGAGGCGAACGCCATGTTTGAACAGAGCCGCTTCTTCCTGATCGGCCTTCTGGTCGGCTCGGCCCTGATCGCTCTGGTCGCCGCCACCTGGATCGTTGTCTCGATCTCCCGGGCTCTCTCCAGCGCGGTGCGTCTGGCCGACGAAGTGGCGGGTGGCAACCTCTCGGCCACTGCCCAGGTGAAATCCGACGACGAAGTGGGTGATCTGATCAAGGCGCTCAACGCCATGACCCAGAAGCTGCGCGAAGTGGTCGGCGAAGTCACTGCCGCCACCCGCAATGTCGCCGCCGGCTCCCAGGAAATGTCGGCCACCGCCGAACAGCTCAGCCAGGGGGCCACCGAACAGGCCTCGTCCACCGAAGAGGCTTCCGCCTCAATGGAAGAAATGGCAGCCACCATCAAGCAGTCGGCCGACAATGCCACCCAGACCGAGAAGATCGCCCGCCAGTCCGCTGCCGACGCGATTGCCTCGGGCGAGGCGGTGAACAACGCGGTCTCGGCCATGCAGACCATTGCCGAAAAGATCATGGTGGTGCAGGAAATCGCCCGCCAGACCGACCTGCTGGCGCTCAACGCGGCAGTGGAAGCGGCCCGCGCCGGTGAACATGGCCGTGGCTTTGCGGTCGTCGCCTCCGAGGTACGCAAGCTTGCCGAGCGCAGCCAGGCAGCGGCGGGCGAAATCTCGACCCTGTCGGGCACTACGGTCAAGGCTGCCCAGTCGGCCGGCGACATGCTCTCCAAGCTGGTCCCGGACATTCAGCGCACCGCAGAGCTGGTGGAAGAAATCTCGGCTGGCTCCAGAGAGCAGAATGCTGGCGCTGCCCAGATCAACACCGCCATCCAGCAGCTCGACAAGGTGACCCAGCAGAACACCTCGGCCGCAGAGGAAATGTCTGCCACCTCCGAAGAACTCGCGAGCCAGGCCGAACAGCTCCAATCCGCCATCAGCTACTTCCGCATCGATGCCTCGTCGATCACGGCCGTGGCCAATGACGGCGCTGGCGAGAAGATCGACCTTAAATCCGCCATCCTGGCCAAGGCTCCGCATATGGCCCCGCGCAAGCTGGCCAAATCCAAGGCCCCTGCCAAGAGCAACGGCGGCGGCTTTGACCTCGATATGGGCGACGCCGGTGACGATCTCGACGGTGACTTCACCCGTCGCGGCGCGGCCTGAGCGGATCGATAGCCATGGCTGAACAAGCCCAATATGTGACCTTGGGCGTCGCGGAGGAAATCTTCGCGGCGCCGGTCGCCAAGGTCCTCGAAATCCTCGACATGCGGCCCATTGCCCGCCTGCCGCGGGCACCGGGCAACCTGCTCGGCATGATCGATGTGCGCGGCCAGGGGGTGCCGGTGCTGGACTTGCGCCTGACCCTGGGCATGGAGCCGGCACCCGATACGGAGAACACCCGCATTGTAGTTCTCGCCATCAACGGCGCGGACGGCAAATTGACCCTGGGTCTGAGGGCCGATCGGGTCTTCGAAGTGACCGTGCTCGATCAGGCAACGCTCGACCCGCCGCCGCCAGTTTCGGCCGGATGGGGCGAACAGGTCATCCAGGGGATCGGCCGGCGCAACGGCGAATTCGTCACCGTGCTCGATCTCGACCGTATGCTGGGCAGTATCCCTCTACCCGCTAGCCGCGCGGCCTGAACTTCACAAGGCCGGCTTTCCTGCCGGCCTTGCCCCGCCTTTTCGGAGTATCGCAATTGGCTGCCCTTGCACACCGCTTGGAAGACGACGACCACCTGTCCGACGCCGATTTCAGCAAGATTTCCAACCTTATCGGCCAACAGGTGGGCATCAAGCTGCCCCCTGGCAAGCGCCTGATGGTCGAGGGGCGCCTGCGCCGCCGTCTGCGCGCGCTCAATCTGGCCAGCTTCTCCGACTATGGCGACTATCTTTTCCGGCGCGACGGGCTGGAGACCGAAATCACCTATCTGATCAATGCGGTTACCACCAACAAGACCGACTTCTTCCGCGAGCCCGAACATTTCGAATTGATGCAGAAGAAGCTGGTTGCCGAGCTGATTGCACAGCGCCGCGACCGCATGCCTCTGCTCAAGGTGTGGAGCGCTGCCAGCTCGACCGGAGCTGAGGCCTACACCGCCGCCATGGTGTTGGCCGACATGGTTTCCCAGCGCCGCGACTTCCGCTTCGCCGTCCTGGGCACCGACATTTCCACCGATGTGCTCGAAACCGGTCGCCGGGCGATCTATCCCGCTGAACAGGTCGTTCCGGTGCCCCCCGGCATGCAGTCGCGCTACCTTATGCAGGCGCGCCGTCCCGGCGCCCGCCCCGAAGTGCGTATCGTTCCCGAGTTGCGGCGGCTGGTACGTTTCGACCAGCTCAACCTGATGAGTGAGAGCTACCCCTATGATCGGGACGTCGACATCATCCTGCTGCGAAATGTGCTGATCTATTTCGAAAAGGCCGACCAGGCGAAGGTCATTTCGCGGCTGATCGGGCATTTGCGCCCCGGCGGTTATCTTCTTCTTGGTCATTCGGAGTCCATGATCGGCACCTCGATCACCATGCGGCAGGTTGCGCCTGCCGTATTCCAGAAGACCTGAGGCGAGACGAAGCGATGAGTGAGAAAATCCGCGTTCTGATCGTTGATGACAGCGCCTCGGTGCGCACCACGCTTTCCGACATCATCTCGGCCGACCCCGACCTTGAGGTCATGGCGACGGCCGCCGACCCCTATGTGGCTGTCGAACGCATCCGCCAGGAAGTGCCTGATGTGATGTTTCTCGATATCGAGTTGCCGCGCATGGACGGGATCACCTTCCTGCGCAAGATCATGTCGCAGCGCCCCATACCCGTGGTGATCTGCTCGAGCTTGGCCCAGGACGGCTCAGACGCCTTCATGCAGGCGCTTGAGGCTGGCGCGATCGACGTGGTGGCAAAGCCCCGCGTGGACACCGCCCAGTTCCTGCAAGAGTCGCGCATGCGCATCTGCGACGCCGCCAAGGCTGCTGCCCATGCCAAGATGCGGGGCCTTGCCAAGGCTTCACCCGTGCTGCGCGCGCCGGCTCCTGACGTCAAGGTCGAGGCCAAACTGACCGCCGACGCCATTATACCCCCGATTTCCGATGCGCGCCGGGAAAGCCTGATGGCTCGGCTCCCCGACACTGAACCAATTGTGGCCATCGGCGCATCCACCGGAGGCACGGAGGCATTGCGCGAAGTGCTTGAGGCGCTACCCGCAGGCGCCCCGCCCATATTGATCGTCCAGCACATGCCGGAAAAATTCACCACCGCCTTTGCCCGGCGACTCGACATGAGCTGTGCGGTCCGGGTCAAGGAAGCCGAAGATGGTGATCTGGTCCAGCCCGGCCAGGTGCTCATCGCACCGGGGAATTTGCACATGCTGCTGGTTCGCAACGGCTCGCGATATACCGTCTCGATCAAGGATGGGCCGCATATTTCGCGCCACCGGCCGTCCGTCGATGTGTTGTTCCGCTCGACCGCACAAGCGGCCGGACGCAACGCCCTGGGCATCATCCTGACCGGCATGGGCGATGACGGGGCGCGCGGCCTGCTCGAAATGCGCCAGATGGGCAGCCCCACCATTGCCCAGGACGAAGCCAGTTGCGTGGTCTTCGGCATGCCCAAGGAAGCCATTGCCCGCGGCGGTGCCGGCCGCACTCTCCCCTTGTCCAAAATGGCTGGCGAAATCATCGCGCATGCGCGCGCCGCCACTTCCGGAGCAAAGACGTGACCTCTTCTGCTGCCCCCCGCGCCATGCGCCGCCTTGCCGACGATCTGGCCCGCCCGCGCCAGGATATTGAAGCGGCTTTCGTTGCCGTTGGCGGCCGGCTCACCAATGGCGCGGCCCTGCTTAACAAGCTTTCCAAACTGTTCGAGGCCCTGCCCCAGACCCTGGGCGGAGAGCAGGTCGAGGAGGCCAGCGGTCATTTGCGCGCCGTGGCTACCCGCGCCGAGCAACTCGCAACCACCTTTGCGCAGGAAAAGTCGGATCTCGCGCGCCTGGCGGAGGTGGTTGCCGCCGCCAATTCGCCGATCTCCGACCTCAAGCGCGCCGTCAAGATGATGGGCATCGTCTCGGTCAATGCGCGCGTCACCGCCGCCGGCATCGTCGGAGACAGCGATGATTTCGAAGTGTTCACCACCGACATCGCCACGCTTTCTGATTCCGCCAGCCGCACCATTCAGGACTTTGCCCAGGTCTATCGCCAGCTCACCGCCGAAGTGGATCGCGCCACCAGCCAGCGCGCCCGGTTCGAGACGGCCCATGCCGATACCCTCGCCCATCTGAGCAGCAGCCTGGGCTCGACCCTGGCCGCGCTTGACCAGCAGCGGGCTGTGGCACTCGAGAGCAGTGCCGAAACCGGCCGCGTCTCGCGCCAGATCGTGGGCCGTATCGGCAGCGCCGTGATGTCGCTGCAGGTGGGCGACGCCACGCGGCAGCGGATCGAGCATGCCGAACTGGCCCTGACCAGTATGGCTGACCTCATTGAAGGACATGCAGCCTTCGATCAGACGCTGCCCGGTGAACAGCATGATACGGCCCTGGCGGCCCTGGCCGCGCTGCAGCACCAGCAAATTGCCGATACCGCCGAGAGTTTTGCCCAGGAGGTCGAGCAGGCCGAGGCCGACCTCTCGGCCCTGGCTGCCGATGCCGGCACTATCATGGCCCGCAGCCGCGATTTTCATGGTGACGAGCGCGGCACCAGCTCCGCCGTCGCCAGCCTCAGCGCTCAGTTGCGCAAGGCCGTGACCATTCTGGCCGACTTCGAGGCCGAACGCGCCAAGCTGGAAATCGTCGCCCACGCCGTGCAGGAAACGGTCAAGACATTGCTTGAGCATGTCGCGGCGGTGCAGGAGATCGAGGCCAATATGCGCCTGGTCAGCCTCAATGCCGCGGTGCGCTGCGCCCAGCTCGGGCCACGCGGCGCCTCACTGACTGTCATCGCCACCCAATTGCGCGAATTGACTAGCGAAACGGTTATCGCCGCCGAAGCGGCCATGGCGCGGCTCGGGGAATCCTCGACGCTGGCCGGCTCCTTCGGTGCCGCCTCGGACCAGGGCAGCGGCCAGATTGGAGAACTCGAAGACCAGGCCAATCTGGCGCTCGACATTCTCTCCACGCTCGATCGCGGCCTCGCTGAAGCTCTGAAACGCCTCAACAGCGATGGCCCCAAGGTGATCAAGCTGCTCGAAGCCGCCGCGGACGGTCTGTCGGGTCAATCGGCGATGGCCGAAACCCTCGACGATATCGCCATCGCCACCGCCGCGCTCAGCACCCAAACACCGCCTGCACAGCTCACCTCCGAACTGTCGGCCATCCTTGCGAGCCTGCGCAAGAGCTATACCATGGAGGCCGAGCGCCAGATTCATGACCGGTTGTTTGCGGCCGCCGGAGGCGCGGCCATTGCCGGGTCAGCGTCCCTGGACGACATCGACACGGACGAAGATCTGGCAGAGTTCATGCTCTGATCGGTTGTTCAGCAAAGGCCCGTCGCCCCGCCCCCTGGGACGGCCAACGATCGGCCGCCCCGCCTTTTGCTCACGGTGCGCGGTGCCTGAGAAATACAGGGATTCTCAATGACAGGACCTTCAGCCCTTCCCGCTGCCACAGCAGAACGGCCAGGGCCACGGTCCGACATGCCATTGCGATGGCGCTGGCGATGGCAGCGCCGAGGGCGCCCTGCTCGGGCACCAGAGCCAACGCCCCCACCACGGTGACCGCAACCACGCCCAGCGCGACCAGCAGGCCCTCGCGCTGCCGTCCGAGCACCACCAGCGCTTCGGCGGACTGACCCGACATGGCCCTTGCGACCATGCCCAGACCCAGCACGACCATGACGGACTGGCCTGCCAGATAGCCGCTGCCGAACGCGGCGAGCAGCCACGGCGCCGCAAGCAGGGTCACGCCAACGGCAGCCAGCGTGGCCCAGAAGGTCAGGCGGGTCGCCTCCAATATACTTGATTGCAGCTCGGTGCGGTTGGACGATGCCAGATCCATGGCAAACCGGTGGCCCGAAACCAGCGTCATGGCGTAGGCAACAAAGCCGGCCAAAGCTAGCGTTCGCGCCGCTGCAAAATAGAGACCGACCACTTCCGGCTCAGACAGTAGGCTCAACACCAAGATGTCGGAATAGCTGGTGAGGTCCTCGAGCCCCGACAGCACGAGGAGCGGCAGCGAAGCTCGCAACCAAAGGCGGCGTTGCTTGTTCGAGGCGCCCCGCGCCCCTCCGGCCAGCCTGTTGATCCGCCTTGTCACAAGTCCAAGCAGCAACAGGGCGATGGTGCCCATGCACCCGATCAGCACGCCGCCGACAATCGGCAGCGTCAGGGTCACGCCCGCCGCTGACAGCCCAAGGCAGCTTCCTCCGATCAGGATCGGCCGCAGGATGTATACCGGCACGGCAGCAAGGCGGAACCAGCCCATGCTGCGCGCGATGCCTTCCAGATAATACTCAAGGCCCAGAACAGGCAGGCCGATGGCGACAAGGACAATGGTCAGCAATGGCCCGTCAAGGCCCGCCCCCAGCCAGATGCCAAAGGCGGTGGCAGCAATCGCCGCCCCGACAATGAGCACGACGGCCAGGCCGAACTGCCAATATCCGAACAGCGCCTGCAAGCGTTGCCGCTGGGTATATCGCGGCAGAAACCGGACCGAAGATTCCGCGAAGCCCATCGCCGCGAAGCTGCCCAGCGAAAGCATCCAGGTCCAGACCGTGACGTAGCCACCATATTCTTCTCCCGGCAGCAGTCGCGCCAGTAGCACCTGCAGCCCGAACACTAGGCCGGCTCCCAGAACGCGGATCAGCAGCGCAATGGCCGCATCGATTGCACTGGTGCGCCCTCTAGACATAGAGCAGCAGACAGGCGGCAGGCTGCAGCCAGGCGCGAATGCGTTCGAACGTGGCGGGCAGGCGCGCATGAACCCGCTTGAGCATGGGGCGGAAATTCCGCAGCCAGACCGTCGCGTAGAACCGCCCCCGCCAGCTCAGGGCTTCGACATGCTGTGCGATCGGAATTTCCGTATTCGTCCAGCTCGCCTTGTATTCCGCCGGATTGATGAGCAGGTCGTAGCGCTGGATGTGATGCTCGATCAGCCACGCCACGGTGTACTCCATTTGCACCTTTCCCGGTGACAAATCGCGCAAGTTCCAGTCAAAGCCTCCCAGATAAGCGTAGTAATGGCCCCGCTGGATAAAGCCCAATTCCATAGCAAGCACGCGACCGCCGCCTCGAAGCACCGAAAGACAGGCTCCGTCGGGTTTCGAGGCATCGCCGTCCAGCGACTGCAGGAAAGCTTCGACGCCGCCCATTGAAAAGCCGGTGCTGAACTTGCCGGTTTCCTTGAGCCAGCGTCGCTTCATTGCGACGCACTGTTCCACCAGCGGCGCGAACTGCTCGTCAGCAGGCCACAGGACTTCAAAATGCAGCTCCCCCAGCCGCGCCAGATGATTGCGCCGCCTGTTGCGGTTGCGCTTCTGCCGCTTGCCAAGCTGGTCGGTATAGTCCTGTACGGAAGAGAAACGGGATAGATCGAGCATCGAAGCCACATTGGCCGCTTGCTCTTGCCCCTCGCCGACCACCAAATCCAGCGCACTGCCACTCAGGACCGCACGGGAGAGCAGGACATCGCATCCCGAGCTCTGCATGGCTGCATTGAGGCATTGCGCCACTTCCGGATCGTTGCGCATTGCCGGGCGGATCAGCAGGCCACAATATTGCGTATGCGGCACGCCCAACGTCTCCAGGAGCTTGAGACCAAGGTTTTCAACGATCATCCGCGGCCACAGGGCCACCAACGCCTCACCCTGCCAGACAGTGACCACATAGGGCGTGCGGCCACCATCCTTGCAGAACCGTGCCACCCAATTGCGGCACCAGTCATAGCTCTGGAAGTATGAGAGGGGATCGCCGCAGGCCGTCTCCAGTTCGGACCAGGCCTGAGCGGTCTGCTCAATCTGTTCCAGGGTGCAGAGCACACGACTTTGAACATGATGTCCGCCAGACAATGTCGTACTCCCTCCGTGGCGCTTGGCCCGCAATAAAACATTGCCCGCCTCAACAGGTCGTTGCCCGGTACGGCAAATAAAGTCTTGCGACAGGAGCCAGAACTCGCCTCAAAGCATCCCAACCCCGTGGCACACAACGACACGAGTTGCCCACGGCGCCTGACAAGCGCTGGCAATCTGAGGTTTCTGATTTCTTTTTCGGTGAGGGATTTTGGTAGCGGAGGAGGGATTTGAACCCCCGACACAAGGATTATGATTCCTCTGCTCTAACCAACTGAGCTACTCCGCCCCAAACAGGCCGCCGGTGGTTGGCCGACGCGCGCCTTACTAAGGTTTGCCGGCTCATCCTGTCAAGCGGTGCCTTCAGCCTGTGTGCGAAAACTGTGTGACACTGTCATTGGCCATCGATTTGTTCGAAGATCGGCATCAGTGCGTTGCGATTGGATTGCTTTTCGCCGGTGAATTCAGGCCCTACATTGCACTCAACACCAGCGTCCCCCGGCGCCCATGAGGAGTATTGGACATGACTCTCGAGCTTGGCGGCATCCATCACCTGACCGCAGTAACGGCCGACGCGCCGAAGAACCTGAAATTCTACACCCGGACCCTGGGCATGCGCCTGATCAAGAAGACGGTGAACCAGGACGATACCTCGGCCTATCACCTG
Organism: Devosia marina; assembly: GCF_009758415.1. Classification (GTDB taxonomy): domain Bacteria; phylum Pseudomonadota; class Alphaproteobacteria; order Rhizobiales; family Devosiaceae; genus Devosia; species Devosia marina. Next base: position 366,291 of record NZ_WQRF01000003.1, read on the forward strand.
TTCTATGGCGATGGCGTGGCCTCGCCCGGCGCCGACCTGACTTTTTTCGATTTCAACACATTGCGCGAGACGCGTGGCAACCACACAGTGGGCCGCACTGGTCTGCGTGTCGACAGCGCCGAGACCCTGCAATGGTGGAAGGATCACCTGCAGGAGAACAATGTCGGCACCAGCGGCATCAAGGAGCGCTTTGGCCATCTTTCGCTCGATTTCGAGGATTTCGAAGGCCAGCGCTTCCGCCTGGTGGTTGATGACAAGAACAAGGTCGTCCCATGGGCCAAGTCGCCGGTTCCTGCCGACAAACAGATCATTGGCCTCGGGCCGATCACGCTCTCAGTGCCCAAGCTCGAGCCGACCGACGCGATGCTGACCCGGGTGATGAACATGCGCCAGGTCCGCAATTATCCAGCGCGCGAACGCAATGCAGAGGTCTTCGTCTATGAAATGGGTCCGGGTGGACCGGCTGCCGAACTGCATGTTTCGGTCGACCCCAGCCTGCCCCAAGCCCGTCCCGGCGCCGGTGGCGTGCATCATGTCGCCTTCCGCACACCCAATCAGGACACGCTGCGTGAGTGGATCGAGCGGGTGAACAGCTTCGGCATTCGCTCCTCTGGTGAGGTGGAACGCTACTATTTTACCTCGCTCTATTTCCGCGAGCCTAATGGCATTCTGTTCGAACTGGCAACCGACGTTCCCGGCTTCGCCACCGACGAGCCGATGGAAAGCCTTGGCGAAACCCTGAGCCTGCCACCCTTCCTCGAAGACCGGCGCGCCCAGATTGAAGCAGGCTTGAAGCCGCTGGACTGATGCGAGCAGCAGCTTCCCCCTCTCCTGTTAACGGGACAGGGGGAAGCGCAGCATGAGATGGGCGAAAGGTGTAAGCCTGCCCACGCGCCCGATGCTTTAGCGGGCATAACCCCAATGCGACCTTTCGGGCGCCTTCCCCGCTATTTGCAAAGGCGACGAATACGCCCACAGAGCCGGGGGCTGTGGGCCGACAGCTCAGTTACGCGCTTTCTGCGCCCGCATGCGAAGCTTGCCCGGACGGCCAACTCGACCCGGGCAACAATCGCCGCGCGAGAAGCGCCATTCTCCGCGTCTTCACAATCTCAACTGGGGTGCGGCGGTCAGTCCCATCGCTTCTGCATGCACTTGCCGCCGCTCCGGGCTATTCTGGTGCGCAAGGCGACTGGCCTGGTCCGTTGCCTTGGTGCTGCTAAATTTTTTTCTGGAAGGCTCCGCCATGTCGGACGAACCGAAAACCGGCCCCTTCGGGCTCAATCCCACCCGGATCATGATCCTCCTGATGGGCGCGCTCGTGCTGCTGATTTCCATCGGCATGTTCCTGGGTGGCCCAAATTCCTATCAGGCACTCAGGGACGCCTCCAACGCGGCCAAGGAACCGACGGCAGAGCAGTTGAGCGGGGACTAGAAGCCAAGCCCCCCTGTTCTTCTCCCGCTCGGGGAAAAGAAATCAGGCAACCAGCGCCTGCGGCACGGCCTCAGCAATGAAGCCGCCGCCCAGCACTTCGCTCATCGCGCTGTCATCGGCGTAGAACACACAGGCCTGGCCCGGCGAAATACCATATTCGCCACTGACAAGTGTCACATAGACTTCGCCGTCCTGCATCTGGATGACGGCGGGTTGCGGGCCACGGGTCGAGCGTACCTTGACCTCGACCGGCGCCCCATTGCCCGCGCTGACGTCCGCCAATGGCAGGCTGCCGAGCCAGTTCACATCTCGAAGACGGACCGTGTGGGTCTTGAGCGCCTCGCGCGGGCCCACGATCACCCGGCCGCTGCGATGGTCGAGCTTGACCACATAGAGCGGCTCGCCCGCAGCGATGCCCAGACCCTTGCGCTGGCCAATCGTGTAGTGGACGATCCCGTCATGCTCGCCCAGCACCCGGCCATCCATATGGACGATCTCGCCCTTGGCGAGCGCCTCGGGGTGCATCTTGGCGATGATGTCGGCATATTTGCCCTGCGGCACGAAGCAGATGTCCTGGCTGTCATGCTTCTCGGCGATTTCCAGGCCCATTTCGCGCGCATGTTCGCGCACTTCGGCCTTGCCCATGCCACCGAGCGGAAAGCGCAGGAAATCGAGCTGGTCCTGGGTGGTGGCAAACAGGAAATAGGACTGATCGCGGTCATTGTCGCGTGGGCGGAACAGGTGCCGCCTGCCGTCCTCGCCCAGACGCGTCTGCACATAATGGCCGGTCGCCAGCACATCGGCCCCCAGATCCTGCGCCACCGTCATCAGGTCGACGAATTTCACCGACTGGTTGCAGGCAATGCAGGGCACCGGCGTTTCACCCTGCTGATAGGCATTGGCAAAGGGCTCGATGACCGCGTTCTTGAAGCGCTCTTCATAGTCGAGCACATAGTGGGGTATGCCCAGCTTTGCGGCCACGCGGCGCGCATCGTGAATGTCCTGCCCGGCGCAGCAAGCGCCCTTGCGATGAATGGCTTCGCCATGATCGTAAAGCTGCAGGGTCACGCCGACCACTTCATAACCCTCGCGGGCGAGCAGTCCGGCAACAACGGAGGAATCCACGCCGCCGGACATGGCGACGACGACGCGCGTGTCCTCCGGGCGCTTGGCAATATCAAGCGAGTTCAACATCTCTTCTCGTATCCGGTTGGGGTCAAGGGCCAGCGGAAACTGTGAGCGGTTCCATACGCCGAGATGGCCGCTCTGTCCATTGCCGCACCCGGCAGCTTTTGCCGCCTGCCCGGCAAGCTCGACCCGGCCCGCACCTCATCATGCGCCAGCCCGATCCCTTAAGTCTCTGAAAATACGCGTGCATTGCCTCAAACGCAATGTGGCAAGCCTCTTGCATTGCACTGTCCGGATGAGTGTTTTGTTCAAGGGCGCCCCAAGTTGGCATCACATCTGACGATAATCAGCGGCACCAGTGCCTCCGGCGCAATCGGCAAGGCTTTTGCCGGCCAGTCCGCTGCCGCACGGGACGCAACCAGCGCGCCCAGCGGTCTGCTCGGCCTGTTCGCGGCCCTGCTGGGCAATGCCGGGGTGGAAACCAGCGCAACCGTGCCGGCGCCCGTGCCCGGAGCCAATTCCGGTCAGCCCAATTCAACTTTCGATCTGGTCGAACTGTTCCGCTTGGGCTTAGCGGCAAGTTCGGGCGAAACCACCTCAGACGAACAAGCCGATCCCGAAGTCCTGGCGGCCGCCATCGACCAGACCGCAATTCCCGCCAACCCCGCGCCCATGGTGGACTTTGTCGAGGCGCTGAGCGCGCTCAAGACCAGCCTGGATCAGGGGGAAACGCTCGACCCGGAACTGCTCGAACAGGTGGAAACCGCGCTTGCCGATCTGGCTGAGGCCCTGGGTCTCGATATCGAGGCGCTGACCGTTCCCGAAGATTTCGCTGCCCTGCTCGAAACCACCGGTGAGGATGACACGGGTCTGGCCGGCGCGATGACCCAGTTGCTGGCGCCGCTTGCCCAGTCCCTCTCGACCGCACAGTCGGCGACCGATGCAGAAAATGTCCGCGCAGCCTCTGATGCCAGCGCGCTACTCAAGGCGCTGGGCGACAAGCTCGGGGCCCTGCTGGCGGCCCTGGCAGACGGCGATGTGCCGGCCGAGAAACTGACCGCCCTGGGTATGACGCCGGGGCAGCCGCTCGACGCCGAGATTGAAGCCGCACTAGGGCGCTTTGCCGCCGGAATGACCCAGCACGCTGCCAGCGTGCCCGAAGAGCCATTGCTGGCCACGCCAACACTGAAAGTCAGTGAGCCAGTGCTGTCCGGCAAGACTGCCGACACGCCGGACCCATTGGACATGTCCAACCCGGGCACGAACAAAACCACAACCACCACTGAAGAATTCGATACATCGGACCAACAGCGCGAAAACAATGGTCAATCCGCCGCCGATCGCGGCCGGGAGCGCGTAGAGCCCGGCAACCGCGAGGCGCGCAGCGGCAATGCGGCAGCCACGGCACCTGTCGACGCGTCGAACACCCCTGCGCCCTCTGCCGATGCCAGCGCGCAGGCCACCAACGCCTCCCGCGTTGATGCGGCGGCCAATCCGCGCATCATCCAGGCCGGCTACCAGACCAGCCAGCAGCAGCTCAACCTGCCTCAGATCGCCTTCGAACTCGCTCGCCAGGTTCACGACGGCAATACCCGTTTCCAGATCCGTCTCGACCCACCAGAGTTAGGCCGCATCGATGTCCGTCTCGACATCAATGAATCTGGCCAGGTCAACGCCCGGCTGGTGGTGGAAAAGGCCGAAACACTCGACCTGATGCAGCGCGACCAGCGAGGACTGGAACGCGCTCTGCAGCAGGCAGGTCTGGACAGCGCAAAGACCAATCTCGAATTTTCGTTGAAGCAGAATCCCTTCGCCGGCCAGCAGGGCCAGATGGGGGATGGCAAGGACGGCAATGGCCCGTTTGGGACAAGCGACGACAACGGCCAGGCTGGCGAGGCGGGTGAAGAACCTCCTCCCATGGTCAATCTGTATCGCGGTGCCCTGACGGCCAGCGGCGTCAACATCACGGTGTAAGGAGTAAACGTCCATGGCAGTCGATGGCGTAGCATCCAGTTCATCCAACGGCGCGGTCTCCTCCGCCCGTTCAACGATTGCTGGCAATTTCGACACCTTCCTGTCGATCCTGACGACCCAACTCAAGAACCAGAACCCGCTCGATCCGCTCGATACCAATCAGTTCACCGCGCAATTGGTGCAGTTCTCGGGGGTCGAACAACAGCTTAAGACGAACGAGTTTCTTGAGGCACTGCTGCTCAACACCCAGACCAGTTACCGCGCCGATGCTGTCTCCTATATCGGCAAGCAGGTTTCAGCCTCGGGCGAAACCGCCGAATTGGTCGATGGCGGTGCCTATTGGGCCTACAATGCAGATGCCAATGTCGCCAATGCTACGGTCAATATCAAGGACGCGGCCGGCAATGTGGTCTATACCGAAACCGGTTCGCTCAATGCCGGTCCCGGAACTTTCCTTTGGGATGGCGTCGGATCGGACGGCAATAATAGACCCGACGGCGTCTACACCATTGAAATCAAGGGCACCAATTTGGCTGGTAATGCGGTCAAGGTGTCCACCTCCTCGTTCGGCATTGTTACCGGAGTGGACTTCTCCGGGGCCGAACCGATGCTGACCGTGGGCAAGAACAAGGTCGCCCTGTCTGACGTCACCGATATTCGACTAGCCAGCGCAACCCCACCGAAGGACGGAGAGGGTGACGACGCAACGTAACCTTAACGTGCGCCGTTGTCGCTGTGGCTTCTGGGGCGGTCCGGCGGGCCGCCCCTTTCCGTTGCGCTGCAATCAATTGATTGAAACCGCTGGCGTTTCTTAACCTGTTGTAAGTTTCCCCTTAGGGGTATCTTAAGCTCACTGCCCTACTCTCAGGCTCATATGGTCAGGTTTGAGTAGAGAGTAAAATGACCGTACAGATGCGTCCTCGCGTGAAGTACGTTATTGGCCCCGACGGCAGCCCGCTGACAATTGCGGATCTTCCTCCAGCCAATACGAGACGGTGGGTAATCCGCCGCAAGGCAGAAGTTGTCGCCGCCGTTCGCGGTGGTCTGCTCAGCCTCGAAGAGGCGTGTGAGCGTTATACGCTCAGCGTCGATGAATTCCTCAACTGGCAGGCCGCCATCGACAAGCATGGCCTTGCCGGTCTCAGGACAACTTGGATTCAGCACTACAGGGAAGGCTGACGCCTTCTCTGGCCGATTTCAGGCTGCCTCACACAAGCCCGCCGGATTCTTCCGGCGGGTTTCTTTCGTCATCAGGGCGTGGCGTTCGTCAGCCACTCGGCCGCTGCCGGACGGGCCTTCATGCGATTGTAATAGGCTTCACAGGCCGGCATGGGTGCGTGCTCAAAGGGTATCGCGAACCAGCGGTGCAGCCCCAGCGTGATCGCTATGTCGGCCAGCGAGAAGTCATTGCCCACCACGAAATCGCCGCTCTTGGCCAGATGGGCTTCGATGATGTTCATCTTGCCCGTCCAGGCCGCGATATTGTCCGCCAATTTCTGACTGTCATCGAACCCCGGCGCCTTGCGAATGATCGACATAAGCGGATAGGCCCAGTTGGACCCCATCTCGTTATTCTGCCAAAGCACCCACTGCATCACGAGGCCCTGCTGGCGCGCCTCCCCGGGCAGCAGCGAGCCCCCTGCCTTGCGGTTGAGATAGAGCATGATCGCCAGACTCTCCCAGAGCACGAACTCCTCCTCGACCAGTACCGGCACCTGCGCATTGGGGTTGAGCGCCATGAATTCGGGCACCTTGGGATCGCGATTGGGCATGCCCCAGTCTTCATGCTCGTAGGCAAGACCCAGTTCGCCCGCCGCCCAGGTGGCCTTGCGCACGTTGATGGACGTTACCCGCCCCAGAATCCGCATCATGTCCATTCACCTCTTGTTAACCCGACCCGGCAGTTCTTGCCTAAAATCGCAAGTTGCAACAGCCAGTTAATACATTGTTTACCATCCACTAGGTAATTTTTGCCCATCGGTCATGGGGGCTCCTCGACCGTTTACAAACGGACCGGGTCTGCCGCGTGGAAAGTCTAACACAACTCATCAACCGCATCGGCCTGCCGCGCATTGCCGCCATGGCTCTGGTCGCTGTGTTGATGCTCGGCTTTTTCGGCTTCCTGATCATGCGGGCGCAGACGCCGAACCTGGCGCCGCTCTATTCAGGACTGAGCCTGGAAGATTCCTCGGCCATCGTCACAGAGCTGCAAACCCTCAACATTCCCTACGAACTGCGGGGTGAGGGCGACACCATTCTGGTGCCACGTGACCAAATCACCACCATGCGCATGACGCTTGCCGGCGAGGGTCTGCCGACGCGCGGCCAGGTCGGCTATGAGATCTTCGACCAGCAATCGACCCTGGGTGCCACCAGCTTCGTACAGAACATCAACAATGTCCGGGCGCTCGAAGGCGAGTTGGCCCGCACCATCGGCTCGCTCAACCGAATCACCGGCGCCCGCGTGCATCTGGTGCTGCCCGAGCGCGAATTGTTCCGCCGCGAACGCCAGGACCCCTCTGCCTCCATCGTCCTGACCACTCGAGGCGAATTGTCCACCGGAGAAATTCGCGCCATCCAGCATCTGGTGGCCTCGGCCATCGAAGGGCTGACACCAAGCCGTGTGTCCATCGTCGACGAACAGGGCACCCTGCTGGCCTCGGGCACGGGCGAGGACGTCGCCGGCGTCATGACCGCGCAGAATGACGAGCGCACCCTGGGTTTCGAAAACCGGATGCGGACGCGGGTCGAGGACATGCTGGCCAATGTTGTCGGGGCTGGTCGCGCGCGCGTCGAGGTTGCCGCGGAACTGGACTTCAACCGCTCCACCACAACTCAGGAGCTATTCGATCCCGAAAGCCAGGTGGTGCGCTCCACCCAGACGCGGGAGAGCGAGAACCTGTCCGGCGGCAATAATGGCCAGGTGACGGTGGCCAATGAACTGCCTGGCGCCAATCAGAACAATGGAGCGGGCGGCGTCACCGAGCAGGGCACCTCGACCGAGGAGGTCATCAACTACGAAATTTCCAAGACCACCCAGACCGCTGTGACCGAGGCCGGAGCCGTCAAGCGCCTGTCTGTGGCGGTGGTGGTCGACGGCACCTATACCGACGATGGTGCGGGCAACATGGCCTACACCCCGCGTACTGCCGACGAAATCGCGCAAATCCAGACCCTGGTGCGCTCAGCCGTCGGCTTCTCGGCCGATCGTGGCGACAGTGTCGAAGTGGTTAACATGCAGTTCGCCGAGCGCCCCGAGCTGGCGCCGCTGGGCACCGAGGCCGGCGCAGGCCTGCTCGACTTCACCCGCGATGACCTGATGAACGGCGCCGAGATGGCTGTGACCCTGCTGATCGCACTGGCCCTGGTGTTCTTCGTCATGCGCCCGCTGCTCAAGAAGGTCCTGACCCCCGAAACCCAGCCCCTGGCTCTCCCCGAGGCCGCAGAGGTCAGCCATCACGGCGTCCTGGGCGCCAATGGACAGGTTATTCCGGAAATCGAGGAGGCCCCGCGCGACAAGACGCCTGCCTGGGTGGCCAACGCCAAATCCATGGGCGAAACCCAGCTCCAGACGCTTCAGACCGTCGGGGCGCTGGTTGAAGAAAACCCCAGACAGGCTGCGCTGATCGTGCGTGACTGGCTGGGCAACGCGGCGTAGTAGCAATGGCCCTGGTATCTCAATCCAACGACGAAAAAGTCCCAGCTGGCGCCTCGGCGCCCGTGGGCGCGCAGCTTCAGGTCGGCGGCGAACAGCGGGTACTGACTGGCGATGAGAAGGCTGCCGCGCTCCTGCTTGCGCTTGGTCCCGACTACGGCAAGCCGATTTTTGACGAACTCGACGAACTCGAGGTGAAGCAGCTTTCCCGCGCCATGGTGCGGCTGGGACCGATTACCCAGGAAATGCTCGATGACCTGATGATCGAGTTCGTTACCACCATCTCGTCCAATGGCTCACTCTCGGGCAACACCGATTCGACTGAGCGCCTGCTCCTGAGCTTTCTGCCCCAGGACAAGGTCGACGCCATCATGGAGGAAATCCGTGGCCCGGCCGGTCGTAACATGTGGGAGAAACTCTCCAACGTGCAGGCCGATGTGCTGGCCGCCTATCTCAAGAACGAATACCCCCAGACCATCGCCGTGGTGCTCTCCAAGATCGCCACCGAACATGCCTCCAAGGTGCTCGCCGTGCTGCCCGAAGAGCTGGCCATGGACGTGGTAGCCCGCATGCTCGGCCTCGACCCGGTGCAAAAGGAAATTCTCGAAAAGATCGAGATGACTTTGCGCACCGAATTCATGTCGACCCTGAACCACACCAAGCGCCGCGACAGTCACGAACAGATGGCCGAAATCTTCAACGCCTTCGACCGCCAAACCGAGGCTCGCTTCATTACCAATCTCGAAGAGGTCAATCGCGACGACGCCGAGCGTATCAAGCAGTTGATGTTCACCTTCGAGGATCTGGCCAAGCTCGACATGTCGGCGATCCAAACCCTGCTCTCCAAGCTCGACAAGCGCGAACTCGCCCTGGCGCTCAAAGGCGCCAACGACTCGGTCAAGGACAGTTTCTTCAACAACATGTCGAGCCGCGCCGCCAAGATGCTGCAGGACGACATGGCCGGTATGGGTCCCGTGCGCCTTAAGGATGTCGACGAAGCCCAGACCCGCATGGTCGCCACCGCCAAGGATCTCGCCGCCAAGGGCGAAATCCTGATCATGAAGTCCAAAGCCGACGATCAGATGATTGCGTGACACCATGGCCCAACCCGCACGCTTCACCTTTGACCTTGATCTCGAACCTCGCTCATCCGCCAAGCGGCAGGCGCCGACGCCCGTCCCGTCAATTCCCGAGGACGTGGTAGCCCAATTGATCGCCAATGCGCGCGAAGAGGCCTATGCCGAAGGCCTCAAGGCCGGCGAGCAGAACGCTGCCTCCATGGCCGCCCAGACCATCGCGGCGGCGGCCGGCACGTTGGCAACCCAGAGTATGGAATCGGCCAGGGCGCTTGACGCCGCCCGCGCCGACCATCACCAGCAGGCAGTGGAACTGGCCCTGAGCATTGGCCGCAAACTGGCGCTGCATCTGTTGGCGCGCTTTCCGCTGACCGAGCTCGAAGCGCTGATTTCCGAATGTCTGCCCAGTCTCAATGGCGTGCCCCATCTGGTGATACGTTGCCATCCTGACCTGGCCGACGCCATCCGTGACACGGCCACCGCCCAGATGTCCCATTCCGGCTTTACCGGCCGTCTGGTTGTCATGGGCGACCCCGAAATTCGCCTTGGCGACGGCCGGCTCGAATGGGTCGATGGCGGCCTCGTGCGCGATATCGCCGACACCGCCCGCCAGGTCGATCACCAGATCGCCACCTATCTCGCTGCCCGCGCAAGCGGCCAAAGCAAGGAGAACGGTCAATGACCGAGCCCGAAAACGACATCGACGCCGCCGAAGGCTTCAACCTCAGCGAAATGGATGCCCCCGAGCGCAACGGACGTGGAGAGGCGCATGTCGAGCGCACCGCCGCTGATCTTGAAGCGGTGTTCGACGTGCCTGTCCGCGTCTCGGTCGTTCTGGGCCGCACCAAGATGCCGGTCTCAAGCCTGCTCAAGCTCGACACCGGCACGGTGATCGAACTGGACCGCCAAGTCGGGGAGGCGGTCGAAATCTTCATCAACGAGCGTCTGGTGGCGCGCGGCGAGATCGTGCTGGTCGAAGACCGGCTCGGCGTTACCATGACCGAAATCATCAAGCCGCAATAAGGGAAGACCACGATCATGCGATTGCTCATTATCGGGGCCCTGGAAGGCCAGCTTTCAACAGCAACCAAGATGGCCATGGATGGCGGCGCCAAGGTGGCCCATGCCCCTTCGATCGAAATCGCGCTGGCCTCGCTGCGCGCCGGCAAGGGCGCCGATCTGCTGTTGGTCGATGTGATGATGGACATTGCGGGGCTGATCGCGGGGCTGGAAGCCGAGCGCATCGCCATTCCAGTCGTCGCCTGCGGCGTCGAGACCAATGCGGCAGCGGCCGTCAACGCCATTCGCGCCGGTGCCAAGGAATATATCCCCCTACCGCCCGACGCCGAACTGATCGCCGCCGTTATCGCCGCCGTCGCCCGGGAGAGCTCTGATTTTCTCTACCGCGACCCCGCCATGGAACGTGTGGTCAAGATGGCCGAGCAGGTCGCCGGCTCGGAAGCCTCCATCCTCATCACCGGCGAGAGCGGCACCGGCAAAGAAGTCGTTGCCAAATATGTGCATGGCCGCTCCAAACGCGCCAGCAAGCCCTTCATCTCTGTCAATTGCGCGGCCATCCCCGAAGCGCTGCTGGAAAGCGAGCTGTTCGGCCATGAAAAGGGCGCCTTCACCGGCGCCATCGCCCGCCGCATCGGCAAATTCGAGGAAGCCTCGGGCGGCACCCTGCTGCTCGATGAAATCTCGGAAATGGACGTGCGCCTGCAGGCCAAGCTGTTGCGCGCCATTCAGGAGAGGATCATCGACCGCGTCGGTGGCACCAAGCCCGTGCCGGTCGATATCCGCATTCTGGCGACCTCCAACCGCAATCTGAACGAAGCCGTGCGCGAAGGCAGCTTCCGCGAAGACCTGCTGTTCCGGCTCAACGTCGTCAATCTCAAGCTGCCGCCCCTGCGCGAGCGGCCCGGCGATATCATTGCCCTGTCCGAACACTTCGTCGCCAAATATGCCAAGGCCAATGGCCTGCCCCCGCGCAACCTTTCCCCCGAGGCGCGCGACGCGCTGGTCAAGGCGCCCTGGCCGGGCAATGTGCGTGAGTTGGAAAACACCCTGCACCGCGCCGTTCTGCTTTCTTCGGGCGACATTATCGGCCCCGATGCCATCGTGCTGCCCGACGGCATGGGCCTGAGCGAAGCAGCCAGGGCGGCCTCCCCGGCCGCCCAGCTTGCCCAGACTGCCGAAGCCATGAACCGCGCTTTGGTGGGCCGCACCGTGGCCGATGTGGAACGCGATCTGATCCTGGATACCCTCGACCACACGCTGGGCAATCGCACCCACGCCGCCAACATTCTGGGAATCTCGATCCGCACCTTGCGAAACAAGCTCAACCAATATGCCGACGAGGGTGTGCATGTGCCCGAGCCGGGCGACAAGCGCGGCGCCGCGTGAGGCAGGCCATTAAATGACCGACGTCCCGTCCGGCAAACCACCAGGCTTTTCATTGCCTTCGATCGCGAAGGTAATCGAGACCCTGCGCTCGGGCGATATCGCGCTCGCCACTGGCGTCATGGCGCTGATCGTCATCCTGATCGTGCCCATGCCGCCGATCCTGGTGGATATGCTGCTGGCCATCTCGATCGTCTTTTCGGTGATGATCCTGATGACGTCGCTGTTCATTCAAAAGCCACTGGAATTCTCGTCTTTTCCGACCGTCCTGCTGATTGCCACCATGCTGCGGCTTGGTCTCAATCTGGCGACCACACGGCTTATCCTGTCCGACGGCCACAATGGCACCGGCGCCGCCGGCAATGTCATCGAGGCTTTCGGCAGCTTCGTGACCGCCGGCAATTTCGTCATCGGCATCGTCGTCTTCATCATCCTGGTAATCGTCAATTTCATCGTCATCACCAAGGGCTCGGGACGTATCGCCGAAGTCGCGGCCCGCTTCAGCCTCGACGCCATGCCCGGCAAGCAGATGGCCATCGACGCCGATCTTTCGGCGGGCCTGATCGACGAGGACACCGCCAAGAAGCGCCGCGCCGACCTGGAAGGCGAAAGCGCCTTTTTCGGAAACATGGACGGCGCCTCCAAATTCGTGCGCGGCGACGCCATTGCCGGCCTCATCATCACCTTCATCAACGTTTCCGCCGGCATGCTGATCGGCATCATGCAGCAGGGTCTGGGCTTTCAGGAAGCGGCCAACAACTACACCCTGCTCACCATTGGTGACGGACTGGTCAGTCAGATTCCCGCACTGATCGTCTCGACCGCAGCCGGTATTCTGGTCTCCAAATCCGGCGTGACCGGCGCCGCCGACAAGGCCCTGTCGCTGCAGTTCACCGGCTACCCGCGCGCCCTCGGCATGTCGTCGGCCGTAATGGTCGCCTTGGCGCTGCTGCCCGGCATGCCCATGGTGCCGTTCCTGGCCCTGGCCGGCGGCGTCGGTTATGCCGCCTACCGTGCCGGCAGGGCGAAAGCCGGCCGCCAGGTGGAAGAACAGGCCGAAGAACTCGCCAAGTCAGCGCCCCCACCGCAACCTTCCGAGCCGCCCATCACCGACAGTCTCAAGATCGACGATCTCAAGCTGGAACTGGGCTATGGCCTGTTGAGCCTGGTCAAGGAAGACGAGCAGGGCAATGACCGGCTGACCGAGCAGATTAAGGCGCTGCGTCGTCAGCTTGCGCTCGAACTGGGCTTCGTCATGCCGCCCGTACGCATTCTGGACAACATGCAGCTCGAGCCGAACGACTACAAGGTGCGCATCAAGGAAGTCGAGGCTGGTGCCGGGGAGGTTTATGCCAACCAGCTCATGGTGATGGACCCCTATGGCAACCAGATCGACCTGCCGGGCAATCACACCACCGAGCCCACTTTCGGCTTGCCGGCCACTTGGATCGAACCAGCCCTGCGCGACGAAGCCGAACTGCGCGGCCTCTCGATCATCGATCCCTCGACGGTGATTTCGACCCATCTGACCGAAATCCTCAAGGCCAACGTCTCTGATCTATTGAGCTATGCCAATGTGCAGTCCCTGCTCTCGGGCCTGCCCAAGGATCAGCAGAAGCTGGTCGAGGACCTGGTCCCCGGCCAGATCACCGTGTCCGGCCTGCAGCGCGTGCTCCAGGCCCTGCTGTCCGAGCGCATCTCGATCCGGGACCTCTCGACCATTCTCGAGGCCGTGGCCGAAATCGCCGGCAATGGCCGCTCCGTCGCCACCATCACCGAACATGTCCGCGCCCGCCTCGCCCGGCAGATCTGTGCCGCCAATCTGGGCAGTGACGGCAATCTGCCGCTGCTCACCCTTTCCCCGCAATGGGAGCGGGACTTCGCCGAATCCATGGCTGGTGACGCAGACAATCGGCATCTGGCCATGGCACCAAGCAAGCTGCAGCAATTCATCGGCGCTGTGCAGTCCGCCTATGAGCGCGCTGCCCAGCAGGGCGAATTGCCGGTGCTGATTACCTCACCCTCGATCCGCCCCCATGTCCGCTCGATCATCGAGCGTTTCCGCCCGCAGACCGTGGTGATGAGCCAGAACGAGGTGCATCCGCGCATCCGGCTCAAGACCGTGGGAAGCGTCTAGGGGCCATCCACCGGCTGGGGCGCCAGCACGGGCGCGTCAGCCGGTGGCGGGTTGGCTTCCAGATCTGCAATCAGGGATTTCATCTCGTCGATCTCGCGCACCTGTGCGGCGATGATTTCGTCGGCCAGTTCGCGCACCCGCGCATCACGAATATTGGCATTGGTGCTGGTGAGCACGGCGATGGAGTGGTGCGGGATCATGGCGCGCATATAGTCCACATCGCCCACCAACGCCTGGCTGCGCACCAGAAACAGCGATCCGGCAAAGACCGCAATCGCCCCGGCAATGATGGCAAGGTTGACTGCACGCCCCTTGTACATGGTCCACATGAACCCCAGCATGATCACAGCCATGACCGCGCCCATCAACAGCGCCATCCAGAGCCGGGTCTGGCTATAGAACAGATGATCGGACTGGTATGTATTGAGATACATCAGCCCATACATGACCATGGTTGAGGTCGCGATCATCGCGGCAAAACGCAAATAGCTCATTGGGTCCTCCATTCGGCACGAAGGACCAACGCATGTTGCCTGGCTTTGTTCAGGCCCTAATGGCGATGCACCGCGTTATAGCGCGCCAGCTCGTCCGCATCAGGTACCTGGAACAGTCCGATCCACTCCTTGATCTGCGCCATGGTGATGGGCGGGCTTTCGCGGCCGCGTCGGGTAACGCGCTCCAGCATGATCTCCGCGGGCGCGGTCAGCCAGATCAGCTCAACCCGCGCGCCCAGGGCCCGCGCATCTTCCAACAGAGCCAGCCGCTCTTGGCGCCCCCAGGTCCCCCATTCAATGATGACGCTGAGGCCGGCCGCGAGAAACCGCCGGCCCAGCCGCCATTGCATGGCCTCGATGCTGGCGCGCCGGTCCTCATCCCAGAGATCGAGCTTGAGTTCGTCCATCCAGGCGTCGGGCTCCATCCGCACGCCGCCGGTTCCGGCCTCCAGCGCGGCGGCTCGGGTCGATTTGCCCACCCCGGGCAGGCCCGCGATGATGAACAGCGTCGAGCTCACCGCTGGGTCAGCGCCAGTTTTGCCCCCAGCATCACAAAGGCGGCCGCAAAGCTGCGGCGCATCCAGGTCAGCACCGCCGGGCGCGACATCACCTGGCCGCGAATTGCTGCGGCGAACAGGCCATACAGCGCGAACACCACAAAGGTCATGGCCATAAACACACCGCTCAATTCGAGCATCCGCATGACCGCATTCTGCGTGCCCGTCGGCACGAATTGCGGCAGGAACGCGAAGAAGAAAATGGAGAGCTTGGGATTGAGCAGATTGACCAGCATCACCTCGGCGGCCATGGCGCCAAGCGGCTTTTTCTCCTGCCGTGCCTCGACCGATAGCGCACCGGTCTCCCGCAGCGTCGACCAGGCCATGTAGAGGAGATAAGCCACGCCGAGATATTTGATGATATCGAAGGCCAGCGCGCTGGTGTGGAGCACCGCGGCCAGCCCGGTAATTGCGGCCAGCATGTGCGGCACAATGCCGAAGGTGCAGAACAGGGCCGCCCAGAGGCTGGCCCTGCCGCCCCGTCCAAGCCCGGTTGCAATGGTATAAATTGCCCCGGCGCCCGGCGAAATGACAACGATCAGCGTGGTGATCAGAAATTCTATGCTCATCCGGCCCTCCCGCCTGTGCGGGCACTATGCCCGGCTCAAACGGGTTAGGCCAGAGGAGCCAGTCTAGCCCAGACCACCCGGCACAACGGGCGGCAGATCAAGCTTTGACGCCTCTGCCGAGGTATCAACCTCGTCTTCCTCGGCCAGCTCGCGCTCGGCTTGATACCAGAATTCCTCCTCACGCCCCTCGGGCTGTCCGGCCTGGTCCCACAGCTGATAGGCGCGGTCGCGAATCTTGTCCTGCTCGACACTATGCATCTTGTCCTCCTTGGTCATGCCTATAAAACGCACGCCAACCCATACAGTTGCTGTGGAACAAGCATGTGACCGGGCGCATTATGGCTGCGAAGTCGAGGGCGACCGATGAAACTGTTTTCCTGCATCCATTGTGGCAACACGGTCTATTTTGAGAACGCGGTCTGCGAGCGTTGCGGCCATCAATTGGGTTATCTGCCGGACCGCTCCGCCTTGGTATCCCTGGTCGAGGATGGTGGGCTGTGGAGTTCGCCGGCCATTGCCGAGGACGCCTTCGTGTTCTGCGCCAACGCCGCGCATGGCGCCTGCAACTGGCTGATCCCGGCCGAGGCGGGTGGCGACATCTATTGCGCCGCCTGCCGTCACAACGAAACCATCCCCGACCTTGCCAATCCGGCCAATCTGCGCCGCTGGCAGACCATTGAGCGCGCCAAGAAGCGCCTGTTCTATTCCCTGATCCGGCTGGACCTGCCGTTGCACACCCGCGACGAGGACAGCCAGCATGGCCTCGCCTTCCGCTTTCTCGCCGACGATGCCCAGACCACCGAGCGCGTGATGACCGGCCACGACAATGGCATCATCACCATTGCCCTGAGCGAGGCCGATGATGCCGAGCGCGAATATCGGCGCACCAGCATGAATGAGCCCTACCGCACGCTGCTGGGCCATTTCCGCCACGAGATCGGCCATCATTTCTGGGACCTGCTGGTTGCCGAGGGGCCGGCCCTTGCGGCCTTCCGCAGCCTGTTCGGCGACGAGCGCCAGGACTATGCCCAGGCACTGGACACCTACTACGCCAATGGCGCGCCGCAAGGCTGGTCACAGACCCATATCAGCGCCTATGCCACCGCCCACCCCTGGGAGGACTTTGCCGAGACATTCGCGCATGCCCTGCACATCATCGACACTGTCGAAATGGCGGCCGCATTTGGCATTGGCGCGCGTGCCCGGACCGGCGATGCCGGGCTCGACATGGCGCCGGCCGAGCTCGATCCCTATCGCGAGCCGGACATGACAAAGATCATCGACAATTGGGTGCCCCTGGCGAGCCTGATCAACAATCTCAATCGCGCCGTCGGGCAGGCAGACGCCTATCCCTTCGTCCTGTCTCCATCGGTCATCGAGAAACTGGCCTTCATCAACACGCTGGTGCGCCAGAAACCGGGCGCTTTCAGCCCCGCCGTGTGACCTGATCATAGGGCGCCAGCGCATCCTCGAGCGCCTGCAAATCCTCCGGCAATTCGGCCGAGAACAGCATCTCCTCGCCCGTTGTCGGATGCTCAAACCCGAGTTCAGCCGCGTGCAGGGCCTGCCGCCCCAGCGCCTGCACCGCCTCTGCAATTTCGGCCGGCAGCTTGTTGACCTTGGTGGCAAAGCCGGGCGCATAGAGCAGGTCGGACACCAGCGGATGGCCAATATGGGCCATATGCACGCGGATCTGGTGGGTGCGTCCGGTTTCGAGTTGGCACTGGATGCGGGTGACATCCCAGCCCGGCGCACCATAGCGCGCTTCCACAGCATAATGGGTGATCGCCTCGCGTCCATGCTTGATGACGGCCTGCTTCAACCGATTGCCCGGATCGCGGCCCAGCGGTGCATTGACCGTGCCCATGCCCGACTGGGTCGAACCCCAGGCATAGGCGATATAGGCGCGGTGCAACGGCCCCGTGCGCCCGTGATCGGCAAACTGCTCGCTCAAATGCTTGTGCGCCTGCTCGGTCTTGGCGGCGACCATCACCCCTGAGGTGTCCTTATCCAGCCGATGCACGATACCCGGCCGCTTGACCCCGCCAATACCCTTGAGGCTTTCCCCGCAATGAAAGATCAGCGCATTGACCAGCGTGCCCGAAGGTGAGCCGGGCGCGGGATGCACGACCATGCCGACCGGCTTGTTGATGACAATCAGGTTTTCGTCTTCAAACAGGATATCGAGCGGGATGTTTTCGGGCTGCGGGTCCGGATCTTCAGGGGGTGGGGCGACAAGGACGATTGTCTCCCCGGTCTTGAGCCGGTATTTGGGTTCGGCAACCGGGCGGCCGTCGATAGTTACGGCGCCGCCCAGGATGAGATCTTTGATGCGATTGCGGCTCAGCGCGTCATGCGCCCTGGCCAACATGGCATCGAGCCGCCCGCCGCTCATTTCGGCGTCGACCAAAACCTCAATGGGCTCGCCCTCCAAATCGAAATCGGTGTCTTCCGCCATGAGCAATCCTGAACCAAATACGCCGGACGCCGCCGACACTGAATTGTCGCCGGAAGCCAGGGCCATGCTGGGAAAAGCCCGCCGCTCCTTCGCGGTATCCATGGGCATTCTGTTGCTCGGCTTTATGGCGATTGGCTTTGCACTTGTCTATCGCGTCATGCGCGACAGCCCGCCGCCAGCCGTGGCGGAAAGCGTCTCCATCCCCGCCGGTGCCGAGGTGATCTCGGCGCTGAGCACCGATGGCACCATCCAGGTGACCTTCGCTGCCGGTGGCGCGACCATGCTCAATGTGTTTGATGCGGAAACGGGCGAATTGCAGCGCAGCGTGCAGATCGGGGCGGAATGAGGTGCCTTGAGGGCCGGCGGAATACGGCTGAGCCCTAGCGCCCCTGAATTTCCTTGAGGGCCGCCAAACGGTCCGACACCGTACCGCGCTGGGAATTGGCAGGCGTAGGCAACACGTCCAGCCCCTCCCCATCATCGGCAAAGCGCTGAACCCGGTCGAACAGGCTCTCTTCGGGCTGCTGGGCCTGGGCCGGCGCCTCGTGATCGACGGCATACACCAGCCGGCTGACGCTGGCGGCAATGTCGTTGAGTTTTTCGCGCAAGTGCGCTTCCTCGAACCGCTCGGTTTCCCAATCGGCCATGATCGAGGCCTCGACATTGCTCACCTTGGAGCGCAGGCGCTCAAGCTCTTCTTCCATCGAAAGCCTGTCGGCGAGCAATTGCTCGACCCGATCTTCGCTCTTTTCCACCACCTGGCTGGTTTCGGCCAACAGGGCGTTGAGGCGGTTTTCTGCATTGGCAATGCGCGCCTCGGCAGCCACCAGTTCCTCGGCGTCGATCTCGCGTTGCGCTTCACGCCCGGCCAGGGCATCGCGCATCTGGGCAATGGCCGCGCTGGCCTCGGCACTGCGCCGATCGGATTTTCCCAGCCGATCGATCAGGCTATGCGCCTGGTCTTCAAGAAAGGCCGCCCGCTTGCGCTCGATCGCCAGCGCCGCTGTGAGTTGGTCGATATCGCCTTCATAATCGCCAGAGAGGGAAATGCCATCGACCCTGGTCGCCTTGGCAAGCCCGCCCCGCAGGGAATTGCGGAGTGTTTCGACCTCTTCGGCGCGGTCTTCCAGTTCTCGATCACGCTTGCGCAGCCGATTGCCGAGATCGGCGCCTTCCTTTTCCAGTTCGAGAATGCGCGCCCGCAACTCGACTTCGCGTTCTTCAAGCTCTCGAACCACGACGAGGTGTTTTTCGCGCTCCGCCCGGAGCGCGCCCAGATCGGTGCGTTTCTGATTGGCATCGCTCAATTGTTCGGCGAGCCGCTTGCGCAGCGCCTCGACATTCATCTCGAGCCGCCGTGTAGAAAGAGCAAACTCGGCCCGCAACTGGTCCTTGTCGGCCCGGAATTCGGCCATGGTGATGGGGGTAGCCGCTTCGATGCGGCGTTTGGTCAGACGCACGGCCCGCCGCCATACCGCTGGCATGATGATGAGCGCCACCAGCCCTGCAACGAGCAGGCCCAGCGCAAAATACATGATGTTTTCGATCAGCATCGATGCGGCCTCCGGCGGCGCAGGCGCCAGCCTTGGGACAGTCCCTTATCCGGTTTTGGCAGCAAAGACGGGCGGAAACCATCTTTGGCACTGGTTAACCCTAACGGGTTTGTGGCCCGCCGTCACGACAAAGCCGGGACGGTTGTCCCCGGCTTGGCAATGATTTGATTGAGAAAAGCCCGTCAGAAGGGATTCCAGGTCGGCTCTGCAGTGAAGTTGAGATAGCCCACATTGATGCCCAGCCTTGCGCCAACGCCGGAACGGATCGGCACCACCACGACATTGCCGCGTTTGGTCACGGTCATGCCCACGCCGCCGATAACATAGGCGGAGCCATCGACGCCGGGATAGCGCCCCAAAATGTCCTGGATGGTGGAGAGGTTATAGACCAGCATCATCACTTTTGAGCCGTCCCCACCCACATCCAGTCCAATGCTCGGTCCCTGCCAGAAGATTTTGAACTGACCGGCATTGCGCGTGTAAAGCGTGCCCTCGCCATATTTGGCGCCGATGAACAGGGCCCCGCCCGCTTCTTCGCCCAGAATATAGCCATTGGGCTGGCCATACTGGCCCACGGCGCGCTCAACCACCGAGGCCAGGCCCTGCGCGGCAGAGCCGAAGAACTCGCGGCCGCTTTCTACCAGCTCCTCACCCGAAAATGTATCGCTCAGCGACCCCTGGGCGAGCGCGGGGGCGTTGAAGGCCATTAGAGCACCAATCAGGGCGGCAAACTGGGCAAGGCGCTTGAACATGGCATATCTCCCGTGTCGATCGCTGCCCTTACGAAGACCTTAAGGTCTTGGCCCCTAGTCTTGGACCCGGCATTCCCGATCATTTGGGCCAATCATGCAGCATATCTCTAAACAAATCTTAACCATGATCGCCCTTGTTCTGCCGCTTTTCGGGCCCTTTCCGGCCACGGTTCAGCAAAGCCTGGCCCAATCCATCGTCACCTATGTGCTGACCGACCCACTGACCGGGCAGGCGATCGGCGGCATGGATCCGGTCTCCTATTTCACCGAACCGGCTCCCCTGCCCGGCCGGCCCGATTTCGAGCTAGTCTGGAAAGGTGCACCCTTCCAGTTCGCCAATGCCGCCAATATGGAAATCTTCCGGCGCAATCCGGAAATCTATGCGCCCCAATATGGCGGGCATGGTGCCATGAGCATGTCGCGCGGCTTTGTTTCCGATGCCGACCCGCTGATCTACACAGTCTTCAAGCAGCGCCTCTTCATGTTCTATTCGGCCGCCAATCGCGAAGCATTTCTATTGGCGCCGGATGCCGCGGCCCTACGCGGCCAGGAACATTGGACCACCCTGTCCAAAACGCTCTCGACCCGGTAGTGCGCTGCCCTCGGGCGCTTTATTGTCCCAGTACTGATTCTCGCCGCCATTCTGCGCATTGCGCCTACGGAGACCTGCACCCATGGATATTATTGAGCTCAAGGCCACCGACCTCGCCGCCATGCTGTGCTCGCGGGTCTGCCACGACCTCATCAATCCCATCGGGGCCATCGGCAACGGCCTGGAAGTATTGTCAGACCCCAATCAAGGCGAAATGGCCGAAGGTGCACGGGACCTGATCGCCAGCGCCGCCAAGCAGAGCCGCGCCAAGCTTGAATTCGCCCGCCTGGCCTATGGCGCCTCCTCGACTGCCGGCACCGACATCGATACGCGCGAATGCGAGCGCGTGGCGCGCATCCTGTTCGAAATCGAAAAAGCCGATCTCGAATGGACCGTGCCGCTGATCCTTCTGCCCAAGCACAAGGCCAAGCTGTTCATGAACATGCTGCTCATTGCAGCCGGATCGGTTCCACGCGGCGGCACGGTTACGGCTTCGATCACGGGCGCCACGGGCGAGGAAAAGTTCGAGTTCACCTCGAAAAGCGACCCGGAAAAGCGCCAGAAAACGCTGGTGCCATCAGGTTCCACTGGTCTGCTCTCCGGCATGCCCGAAGAAGGTTCGGTCGATGCACGGGGCATCCAGCCCTTCTATACCGGGCTGTTGGCGCGCATGACCGACATGGAGCTCAATATCGGTCTGGAAGACGATATGTTCTTTTTCACGGCCACTCCCAAAGCTGCAGCGGCAGCCGCCGAATAGAACGTAAATATCTGCAACCATGGGATATATCCCAAGGCGCTAGGGTCTTTGGCAGGCAATTTGACGCCGCGCGCTAACCATTCGCCAACCTATTGGGCGGCATAGTGGAAAAAGCGTCTCAACCGTCCCCAGGGGCCCCTTCCATGCGTAGCTGCCTGATCGTCGATGATTCAAGCGTTGTGCGTAAGGTTGCGCGTCGCCTGCTCGAAGATCTCGACTATATCGTGGACGAGGCCGAGGACGGTCAGGAAGCCATCGACAAGTGCCGCCAGGAAATGCCTGACGCCATTCTGCTCGACTGGAACATGCCCATCATGAGCGGTCTGGAATTTCTCAAGCTGCTGCGCGCCTATGTCGGCGGCGAGAAGCCCCGCGTGATTTATTGCACGATCGAGAACGACGTGGGCGCCATTGCAATGGCGCTCAAGGCCGGTGCTGATGACTATATGATGAAGCCGTTTGATCGCAACGTTTTCATCAGCAAGTTCCAGAACAAGGCCGAAGCCGCCTAGCGTCTGCACTCTGAGGCGCAATCAGTCCCGCCTGCTCCCCGAGCGGACCATTCCACTCAGGTCGCTTCTTCCGCCCGCCCTTCAAGGAAAGCCTTTTCGCGCGCATTGCGCGTCAGCTCGGCGGCCCGCCGGAATTCGAGATTGGCTTCGCTATGGCGTCCCAGCTTGCGCAGGATATCGCCACGCACCCCATAGAGCAGGTGGTAGTTCTCAAGGGCGGGGCTCGCCTTGAGGACATCGACCAATGGCAGCGCCGCCGCCGGGCCCTCGGCCATCGAAACCGCCACCGCGCGATTGAGCTCGATCACCGGCGAGGGCGTCACCTGGTTGAGCAGGCCATATAGTGCTGCAATCTGGCGCCAATCGGTCTCCTCGGCCTTGCGGGCGCGACCATGGCAGGCGGCAATTGCGGCCTGCAGCGTATAGGGTCCGGCAATACCGCCCAGCCGCTGCGCTTTTGTCAGCCCGTCGAGACCGCGCCGGATCATCATTTGATCCCACAGTGCCCGGTTCTGGTCGGGCAACAACACCGGATCGCCCGCCATGTCGGTGCGCGCCCTGGCCCGGGCATGCTGCAACTCCATCAGGGCCAAAAGGCCATGAACCTCGGGTTCTTCGGGGATGAGTGCGGCAAGGATGCGCCCCATGCGCATCGCTTCTTCGCATAATTGCGGCCGCATCCAGTCTTCGCCGGCGGTGGCCGAATAGCCTTCATTGAAGATGAGATAGAGCACGCCCAGGACCGAAGCCACGCGCTCCTCACGCTCGGCCCCGCGCGGCACTTCGAAGGGGACGCCCGCCTCGGCAATGGTGCGCTTGGCCCGCACGATGCGCTGCCCGATTGTCGTATCATTGGCGAGGAACGCGCGGGCGATCTCTTCGGTGGTCAATCCGCCGATCAGCCGCAGGGTCAATGCCACCCGGCTTTCGGGCGGCAGCACCGGATGACAGGATGTAAAGATCAGCCGCAGCAGATCATCCCCGACCTCGTCGTCCAATTGCTCGTGGATCGCCGTTTCGGCGTCGGGCCGTTGATCTTCCATCTCCCGGCCCAGCATTTCTAGCTTGCCGGCGGCCATCTTGCGATGCCGGAAATAGTCGATGGCCTTGCGCTTTCCCGCCTGCATCAACCAGGCGCCCGGATTGCGCGGTACACCGGCGTCCGGCCAATTCTTCAGCGCCGCCATCAACGCTTCCTGTGCCAGTTCCTCGGCCAGGGAGATATCGCGCACCATGCGGGCCAAACCGGCGATGACGCGCGCCTGCTCCACCCGCCAAACCGCGGCAATGGCGCCGTCCGTTTCCTGTCGCCCTTTGGTTGTCCCATCACCCAAACCGGCCATCCTCCCGATAGTGGTGCGCCCAAATCGCGGGAAAGCATCTATGCTGGGGTCATAAGGTCAAGTCAAAATACGAGCGTCCTCCAAAGGCGGTCCGATAGAGGAGGATTTCGTGCCAAGAGCCAGCGTGCCTCCCGCCTTACTCACGCACCTCGAACTGCAGTCCGCCGATCACACAACCTTCCGCCGTGCCGATGGTCAGACCGGCAGCACCGTCCTCAATGGGGCAGGTCATTGGGAAGCGGGCGGTGCCGACATGTCCGGTGACTTCAGAGAGCACCAGTTCGCCATTCCCGAGCCTGTAGTCGCCCTCGACCAGGGTGCCGGTACGGTCCTGCATTTCGAACCGGCCATCTTCGCCAAGGGTGAGGCGCAATCCGTTGGCCTCACCGTCGGCCGTGACCTCGAAAATCCGAGCCTGCTGGGCCCGTTCGGCGCCCTCTTCAGGCACTTGCGATGCGATGCGCGCTTCGATCTCTTCCAGCTCCCGCGACCGTTCGGCGAGGGTCTGGGTCAATTCCTCGACCTGTGGCTGCAGGGTTTGCAACTGTTCCTGATACCCCTGGACATCTTCCTCAAGGCGATTGCGCTGTGTCGTCAGTTCATCGACCTGCTCCTGAAAAGCAGCCAGATCGGCACCCGCTGCTTCAGCCTGCTGGGCAAGCGCTGCCCTCTCGTCCTGAGCGGCCATCAGCTCTTCGCGCGCCGACTGCAGGCGGCTTTGCGTTTCCGCCAGGCTGGCCGTGGCTTCGGCCGCCTCGTCGGCGAGCTGCGCGACATTGGCTGTGGCCGTCTCTTCCTGCCGGCGCGCCTCTTCCAGACGCGAACCGACATCGTTCAATTGCCGGCTGGAACTCTGGATCTCTGACTGCAGCGCCGCCTGACGCGCGGCCAGTTCCTGAACCGAGGCGGTCGCCTCCTCTGCGCGCGCCTCGAGCGCGGCGACTTCCTCCTGCGTCGCCGTCAAGGACTGCGAAACGCTTTCAAGCTCGCCATTGCGGGCCTCAAAATCCTGGTTAGCCGCTTCGAGCTGGCTATTGGCCGCGGCCAGTTCCGCCTCGACGCTTTCCAATTCGGCCCTGGCACTGTCCAGCGCGCCGGCCGTCTCTTCGCGCTCGGCCAGGTTCTGCTGGGCAGCATCGCGTTCGGCGGTCAACGCTGCCATTTCGGCCCGCAACTGTTCATTCTGCCCGGTGCTGTTCATCCACATGGCCACAAAGGCCAGCCAACCGGCAACGGCGATAATGAGCACAGTCAGGACAAGTGGTTCGCGCAGACGATTAGAGAGGTCGGCCATATGAGTTCCCCCTGAAATTGTATCAGGGCGAAACGTTGCGCGGCCGGGCCGGTTCCGAATTCCGTGCGCTTTGTCCGCGCTTATTGCTCAGACAGGCAAAGAAAAGCCCCGCGCGACCAGGCCACGCGAGGCTCAAATATGATCGGTCCGATGGCTCAGGCGACGTTTTCGGCGTAGCCTTCGGCGTCATCGGGTTCACGCAGCACATAGCCACGGCCCCATACGGTTTCGATATAATTCTTGCCGCCGGTCGCAACGCTGAGCTTCTTGCGCAGCTTGCAGATGAAGACGTCGATGATCTTCAGTTCCGGCTCGTCCATGCCGCCATAGAGGTGGTTGAGGAACATTTCCTTGGTGAGCGTCGTGCCCTTGCGGAGCGAAAGCAGCTCCAGCATCTGGTATTCCTTGCCGGTCAGATGCACGCGGGCGCCCTGGACCTCGACAGTCTTGGTGTCCAGATTGACCATCAGATCGCCGGTGGAAATTACCGACTGGGCATGGCCCTTGGAACGGCGAACGATGGCGTGGATGCGGGCCACGAGCTCGTCCTTGTGGAAGGGCTTGGTCATGTAGTCATCGGCACCGAAGCCGAGACCACGAACCTTGTCCTCAATGCCGGCGAGGCCGGACAGGATAAGAATGGGCGTCTGAACCTTGGCGACGCGAAGTGTCCGCAAGACTTCGTAACCGCTCATATCCGGCAGGTTCAGGTCCAGCAGAATAATATCGTAGTCGTATAGCTTCCCGAGATCCACGCCTTCTTCACCGAGATCGGTGGTATAGACGTTGAAACTTTCGGACTTCAGCATCAATTCGATGCTCTGCGCTGTCGCGCTGTCGTCCTCAATAAGGAGTACCCGCATTATATTCCCCTTGTCATTCGTTCCTGCTGGAACCCGCGGGAGGCCGAGCCAATCTGCCCTTCCCGCTCCAACCCTACTGGATATGACTTCAAGCCTAAGCCCAACTAGTTAACAAAGTTTAATTCTGATCCGCAATACGCAAACGCCGTTAGGATGAATTAATCTTAACTTATTGAAAAATAAAGATAAATGACCTGAAAATTTCTTAAGGTACTACATTAAGAAAGAGTTCCAAGAGACTCTCAGGACTCAGGCATTCAGGGCATTTGGAGGGAGTTCGGCCACATTTGCGCCACAGGACACAATCCACCGATCATCTCAGCCAATAGCGCTTTTGCGTTAATGATCGGTTACCATCCGATTCGTCGCTCGGCGCGAGTCGAGCACCCCAAGAAACCATAATTGTGGCACCCGGGTCACCTCCTGGACCCCCAAGATAAACGATTCCTGGAACGCGGCATGAATATGAAGGCCCTGATATCGGCCATCGACGCCATAGACGACGTGGAAGTGTTTGGACGGGTCAAGTCCGTACAAGGACTGCTGATCGAAATCGTGGGGCCGGTGCGCGAACTGCGCGTGGGCGGGCGGGTGACCATCGAGGCCACCGACGGGCACCATCTTGGTGCCGAGATCATCGGCTTCCGCGACGGCCACGCCCTCTGCCTCCCCTTCGGGGAACTGGGCGGTGTGCGGCTGGGCTGCAAGGCCGTCTTTCGCCGCCATGACGGCTCGGTCAATCCGTCCAAGGGTTGGCTGGGCCGGGTGGTCAACGCCAAGGGCGAACCCATTGACGGGCTGGGGCCCCTTCCCATGGGCGAGACGTCCTATCCACTGCGCCAATCGCCCCTGGCCGCGCATGACCGTGACCGCGTCGGCGAGCCGATCGAATTGGGCGTACGGTGCCTCAATACCTTTGCCACCATGTGCGAAGGCCAGCGCATGGGCATCTTTGCCGGCTCGGGCGTAGGCAAGTCAGTGCTGATGTCGATGCTCGCCCGCAACACCGATGTCGATGTCTCCGTGATTGGTCTCATCGGCGAGCGCGGGCGTGAGGTGCACGAGTTCATCCAGGAATATCTTGGCGAAGAGGGGCTCGCGCGGGCTGTCGTTGTGGTGGCCACGAGTGACGAAGCCGCGCTGATGCGCCGCCAGGCTGCTTTCATCTCGATGTCGATTGCCGAATATTTTCGCGATAGCGGCCGCCGCGTGCTCTGCATGATGGACAGCCTGACCCGCTTTGCCATGGCCCAGCGCGAGATTGGCCTGGCCATTGGCGAGCCACCCACGGCCAAGGGCTATCCGCCGACCGTCTTTACCGAATTGCCGCGCCTGCTCGAACGCGCGGGACCGGGTAAGCCGAATTCTGGCTCCATTACCGGACTGTTTACCGTTTTGGTGGAAGGTGATGATCACAATGAGCCCATTGCCGATGCCGTGCGCGGCATTCTCGATGGTCACATTGTAATGGAGCGCGGCATTGCCGAACGGGGACGCTACCCGGCCGTCAATGTGCTCCGGTCCATCTCGCGGACCATGCCAGGCTGTGTGCCCGAAGACATTCGGCCCACCCTGTCTCGGGCGCGGGAGCTCATGTCCATATTTTCGGACATGGAGGAACTGATCCGGCTGGGGGCTTACCGGAAAGGGTCAGATCCGAATGTGGACCGCGCCATCGCTATCTTCCCCAAGCTGGAAGCCTTTCTGGGCCAGCAAAGGGACGAGACGACGACGATTGCCGAGGGCTATGCCATGCTCGCCGGACTGATCGCCGAGGCGGATGCGCGGGACTGAAGGGCAGGCTGAATGTGTATGAGCCGGTCCGGACTGACTTGATGTGTAAGGAGTACAGGTCTTGAAATCGCGCAGCGAGAGCCTCATTCGGCTCAAGAAGTTCCAGGTTGACGAGAAGCGCCGGCAGGTTGCGCAGATCGAGATGATGGTCGCCGACTTCGAGCGCATGGCGTCCGAACTCGACCAGCAGATCGAGATCGAGCACACCAAGACCGGCATTTCAGACACCGCTCACTTTGCCTATTCGACCTTTGCCAAGGCCGCGCTGACTCGCCGCGACAATCTGCTGGCGTCCGCCAATGACATGAAGGCCAAGCTCGAAGCCGCCCAGGACGCTCTGGCCGAGGCCCTGGAAGATCTGAAAAAGGTCGAGCTGCTCGACCAGCGCGAACACCAGCGCGAAAAAGACGAGCAGGCCAAGATCGAACAATCCGAATATGACGAAGTGGCGCGTATGCGCTACCGCCGCCAGTAATCAACGCAACAGACACGAAAAGGCCCGCCGAAGCGGGCCTTTTGCTATTGGTATATGAGGATGCCTTACATGTCGGTGGCGCGCTGCGCCGGATCGTCGGCATAGGTCGCCTCGTCATATTCCGGCTGCGCTTCGAGCTGCTCGCGGGTGAAGTCGCTGTAGATCAGAAGGTCGCCAGCGTCATTGGAGGCGAATTCGAGATTGTCCAGCGTTACGGCAACACGCTTTTCGCCGATACCCAGGAAGCCGCCGAAATCGATCAGCATGGCATCGATCTGACCATCTTCGGTCAGCAGGATATCGCCAACCACGGCAATGTCTTCGCCATCCGGACCGACAACGGTGGCACCGGTCAGGTTTTCGGCGGTCAGAGCATCGGTCTCGACAGTGGCATAACCTTCACGCGGCATCATGCCCTGACCAGTGCCCATGGCGTTATCGGCCGGGGCCATCGCTGGCTCTGCCGGGGCCATTGCCGGGTCAGCCGGTGCCATCGCCGGATCGGCCGGCGCCATTGCCGGATCGCCGTTCAGGTTTTCTTCCCAGACGAATTCCGGTGCGGCATTCAGCGCGTCGGCCGTTGTGGCCAGCACCCAGCGCTCGGTCTGGTCGAAGGCGACCGTGTGCTCAAGCTCAGCGAAATCGACGGCGACATTCTTCTCGCCAATACCGAGGAAGCCGCCAACACCGATCACCACGGCATGGATCTCACCGTCGGCAGAGATCACCAGGTCGTTGACAGTGCCGATAGACTCCGCATCTTCAGCGCCGCTCGAGAAAATCGTTGCGCCCATCACTTCCGAGACCAGGGCATCACCTTCACCAAAAGTGTAGCCGGCGGACATGTCCCAAGGCTCGCGCGCTTCGATCTGGCTCATGGGTTCAACGGCAGTATCGCCGGTCACGGGCGTGGCAGCGCCATCGGCGGGCGCCATTTCATTGGCCGGCGCCTCGGTGGTGGCAGGGGTAACAGTGGTGGTCGTGTCCTGGGCGATCGCGGCGGTGCCAAGCACCAGGGCAAGAGCCGAACTGGTAAGAAGGGTGCGGATCATAGTAAGCTCCAATGGTTCATCGTTACGTGAACAGGGCCGTACGGCGCAAAACTTGCCGGTAGCGCGTCGTGCGGCCCGTTGATGAGCGATGAACGCAGGCAATGGGCGACCCGTTCCGCAGCTTTTTTTGCACCCACATCGGGAACCAAAAGAAAAAGCCGGCGACTGATTTACAGCGCCGGCTTTGTCTGCCTCCCGGTTAACCGGGTTATGTTATTGTGGCCCTTCCATGCGTGTCTGCGCTCACGCCGGTCGATGCTTCGGCCTCCAGCGGCGCGGCATGGGGCGCGCAAGGAGGCCGACAAAACCCACCATAGCGCAAGCAATTTGGCCGGCCAGACCGCTCCGGGTTAATGCGTTAATGGATTGCTAATCGACCAGCACGGCGCTTTGCTTGTCATAGTCGCGCATGGCCCGGTGCGGCATGCCGCCATCCATGAATTCGGGGCCAAAGGCGACAAAGCCCAGACTTTCGTAGAAGCCCAGCTTGTCCGATTGCGCAGTCAGATAAAACCGATCCTGCCCGCGTTCGCGCGCATGGGCCATGGCCGCGGCGATCAGCTTGCGCGCAATGCCCCGACCGCGAAAGGCCTGATGGACCGCCACGCGGCCGATCTTGGTATGCTCGGGCAGATCGATCAGCCGCAGCGTGCCCACCACCTCTCCTTCGACGAGCGCAACGAAATGGGTGGCCGTCAGATCGTAATCATCGTGCTCTTCTTCCTGCGGGACCTTTTGCTCCCACACGAAAACCGCGCGCCGCAGCGCAAACGCGGCATTGCACAGGAGGGAAAAGACCGGAACGGGCATGATGACGGGATCTGACATGAGCCCAGATTAATCAGCTTGCGGCAGCCGCGAAAGGGCGCTGTCACACCAAAGTGTCTTCTCTTACAAATGCTTTTATCGTATATTGGCGATGAAAGGTGAGGAGCAGGCGGGAACCAGCTACGCTTTGTAGCGTTTGATTCCCTTCAGTCTCTTAAATTCGCCAAACTGCAACTTATATAGTCCTCATGTTCCGCCGCTGTGCCTGAGGGACGGCGGAGGAAATTCCGCCCGGGTAGCGGGGGAAATTGAAAGGGGGTGCGTCCATGGCCCAAACGAATTTACCGGTCCTCTCTTCCGAGGGTGGCCTTAGCCGTTATCTTCAGGAAATCCGCAAGTTCCCCATGCTGGAACCGGATGAAGAATACATGCTGGCAAAACGCTACAAGGAGCACGCCGATCCCGGCGCGGCCCAGAAGCTCATCACCAGCCATTTGCGCCTCGTGGCCAAGATCGCCATGGGCTATCGCGGCTATGGCCTGCCCATTTCCGAGGTGATCTCGGAGGGTAATGTGGGCCTGATGCACGCGGTCAAGCGTTTCGAGCCGGAAAAGGGCTTCCGCCTGGCGACTTACGCCATGTGGTGGATTCGTGCCGCTATCCAGGAATATGTGTTGCGCTCCTGGAGCCTGGTCAAGATCGGCACCACCGCTGCTCAGAAGCGGCTGTTCTTCAACCTGCGCAAGGTGAAGGGCCAGATCGCTGCGCTTGAGGACGGTTCGCTGCATCCCGATCAGATCAAGCAGATCGCCACGACCTTGAACGTCACGGAGGACGAAGTGGTGCAGATGAATTCGCGCCTCTCCGGCGACGCCTCGCTCAATTCACCCATGCGGGCCGATGAAGGCACCTCCGAATGGCAGGACTGGCTGGTCGACGACACGCCCGACCAGGAAACCAGCTTGGGCGAAAGCGAGGAATATTCCGAGCGCATGGGCATGCTGAACAAGGCGATGGATGTGCTCAATGAGCGCGAACGCGCCATTTTCCACGCGCGCCGCCTGCAGGAAAGCCCATCGACCCTCGAGGAGCTGGCCCAGCAATATGAGGTCAGCCGCGAACGCATCCGCCAGATCGAAGTGCGGGCGTTCGAGAAGGTGCAGGAAGCGGTCAAGGAAGCGGCTGGGTCCTGAACGACGTGACAGTGAAGATTAGGAAGCCCCGGTGATGAGCCGGGGCTTTTTGTTTTGGGCGGCTATAGGGGTGGGATGGGGACAGTCTTTTACTGGTCGCGAGTTACTGTAAGCGGACACTGATTATTGTATCTCCTAAGCACTGCAACACAGGGGCTATCTCGAAGGAGGACGGCCAGATGTTGGTTCTGATCAACGGAAACCCAGGCACCGGAAAACTTAGCATCGGCAAGAATCTGTCGGAGCGAATTGGCGGGCGTTTGTTGGACGTTCACACTGTCTACAATCTCTCGTTGGCACTGGCGGACCATAAGTCTGATGAATTTTTCAGCACCATTCGCAAAATCTGGTCTCTCGCTGACGACCTTATGGCAATACTGCCCCTCCAGCAGCCGATCATCTTCACAGAGGCGCTGGCGGACGAATCCGACTGGGCCTCAGAAACCTGGCGCCGATACCTTAGATTGGCGGAAGCGCGCGGACCGCTTTACGTCGTTCACCTCCACTGTTCATTGGAGGAGAACATCCGCAGGATTACGTCGCCGGGCCGTCTCTCATCGCGAAAGCCGGTCGATGCCGATTATGCGAGACGGTGGCACAGCCTTCAGAGGCCACTCGTTGGACGAACGGCATCCAAGCTTCTCAAATTAGATGTCACTAATCTATCTGTTGAAACCGCCGCCAACCACATACGCGAATGGATAGGGGGCCAAGTGTCCGAATGCGATGCTGAGAAGCGCGAAGACGGTTGACCTGAACGTCCGCTACACACCGTCGTCGACAAGGGTTGGACCGTCTGCAATGGGGTCGACATCTGCCATCTAACTCGTCTCGCAGTACCCCACCCGGCCTCCCCTGATAGGGGGAGGAGAAGTGGTGTATCGTTGAAAGTATGGCGTGCCGGATCGGTCCCTCCCCCTATCAGGGGCTTCGCTCAGTGCCGCAGGCCAAATCGCGCCGGTGGCACAATTTGAGGGAAGAAGGCCATGAGCGCTGTGCGCGAATGGCAAGTTACGCGGGGGTATCCCTTCGACAATTTCGCCAATCCAAAAACTTTATCCCCGCACCCAATTCCTCCCCCATACGCGCCTCGGAACACGTCCATTTTCAAATCCGGAGGCGGAAACGCGGTCCGGCGCTTGGCCATGCATCCTTGTCTCGCCACCGCGTATTAACCCCATCGCGACAATATGACTGGACGGGAAGGCCGGAACAGCACAGGTCTTGCCCTTGTAACGCCCCATTGAGGGTCTTACATTCGCCCCAATACTGGCGCGCCCCGTGCGCCGGCCTCTCCGGGACAGGATTTGATGAACGGAAACTTCCGCAACTTTGCCATCTGGCTGGTCATTCTCTTCATGCTGATGGGCCTGTTCCAGGTCTTCCAGTCGTCCACGCGCACCATGTCCGTGGCCGAAAAGAGCTACAGCCAGTTCGTCACCGACATCGATGCGGGACGTGTTTCCACCGTCACCATCACCGACAATGTGGTCTCCGGCCAGCTCAATGACGGCACCCGTTTCGAAACCATCATTCCCGATGGCGCCGATGTGATCACCAAGCTCGAAAACCGCGATGTGAGCATCACCGCCCGCGCGCCGGAATCGAGCCCCTTCTGGTCCATCCTGCTTTCGAGCTGGTTGCCGTTCCTCGTCATCATCGGCGTGTGGTTCTTTTTCATCCGCCAGATGCAGGGCGGCGGTCGCGGCGGCGCCATGGGCTTTGGCAAGTCGCGCGCCAAGCTTCTCACAGAAACCCAGGGCAAGGTGACCTTCGAGGACGTCGCAGGCGTCGACGAAGCCAAGCAGGACCTTGAGGAAATCGTCGAGTTCCTGCGCGATCCCGGCAAGTTCCAGCGCCTTGGCGGCCGTATTCCGCGCGGTGTGCTGCTGGTCGGCCCTCCGGGTACTGGTAAGACCCTGCTGGCCCGCTCGGTGGCCGGTGAAGCCAATGTGCCCTTTTTCACCATTTCCGGTTCTGACTTTGTGGAAATGTTCGTCGGTGTCGGCGCGTCTCGCGTCCGCGACATGTTCGAACAGGCCAAGAAGAACGCACCCTGCATCATCTTCATCGACGAAATCGACGCCGTCGGCCGCCAGCGTGGCGCGGGCCTCGGCGGTGGTAACGACGAACGCGAGCAGACCCTGAACCAGCTTCTGGTCGAGATGGACGGCTTTGAGGCCAATGAGGGCATTATCCTGATTGCGGCCACCAACCGCCCCGACGTGCTCGATCCCGCCCTGCTCCGTCCCGGCCGTTTCGACCGCCAGGTCGTGGTGCCCAACCCCGACGTCTCGGGCCGCGAAAAAGTCCTCAAGGTTCACGTCCGCAAGGTTCCGCTGGCGCCCGATGTTGACCTCAAGGTGCTAGCCCGCGGCACGCCCGGTTTCTCCGGTGCCGATCTGATGAACCTCGTCAATGAGGCGGCCCTGATGGCGGCGCGCCGGAACAAGCGCTTCGTTACCCATCAGGAGTTCGAGGACGCCAAGGACAAGATCATGATGGGCGCCGAGCGCCGCACCATGGCCATGACCGATGACGAGAAGAAGCTGACCGCCTATCACGAGGCCGGCCACGCCATCATCGCGTTGAAAGTTGCCGGCATCGACCCGATCCACAAGGCTACCATCATCCCGCGCGGCCGCGCGCTGGGCATGGTGATGACCCTGCCCGAAAATGACAGCTATTCCTTCTCCCGCGAGAAGGCTCTGGCCCGGCTGACCATGCTGTTCGGCGGCCGCGAGGCCGAGATTATCAAATTCGGCCCGGAAAAGGTCACCTCGGGCGCCTCTGGCGATATCCAGATGGCCACGAGCCTCGCCCGCTCCATGGTGATGGAATGGGGCATGAGCGAAAAGCTCGGTCGCGTGCGCTACAAGTCGAACGATCAGGAAGTGTTCCTGGGCCATTCGGTGACGCAGTCCCAGCATATGTCGGACGACACGGCGCGCATCATCGACCAGGAAGTGCGCAAGCTGATCGAGGATGGCGAAGCATCCGCCCGCCATATCCTGACCACCTATCACGACCAGTGGGAAGCCATTGCCCAGGCTCTGCTCGAATTCGAAACCCTGACCGGCGACGAATTGCGCGCACTGATGGATGGCAAGCAGCCCGAGCGGCCCGACGATAGCGGTCCGGCAGCGCCCAAGGCCAGCGGTGTGCCCTCGGCCGGCAAGACCAATAAGAAGCGCCCCGATTCCCCGCCTGAACCAGGCATGGAACCGCAGCCCGAAAGCTGAGGCAATTGGGCATCACCATTAAGGGTCGCCGCAGGCGGCCCTTTTTTCTTGTCAAACACTCCGCTATTTCCAACCCAAAGTGGTATTATCCACGCAACACCAGTGAATCGGGGGACGAACCCATGGCCCGCAAATATTTCGGCACCGACGGCATCCGTGGCTTGGCCAATGGCACCAAACTGACCCCGGAACTGGCCCTGAAGGTCGGCATGGCCGCCGGCACGAAATTCGTTCGCGGCGACCACCGTAATCGCGTCGTCATTGGCAAGGACACACGACGGTCCGGCTATATGATCGAGCAGGCCCTTACAGCCGGGTTCACGGCCGTGGGCATGGACGTCTATCTGCTTGGTCCCATGCCGACCCCGGCCGTGGCCATGCTGACGCGCTCGCTGCGCGCCGATCTGGGCGTGATGATCTCTGCTTCGCACAATCCCTATGACGACAACGGCATCAAGCTGTTCCGGCCGGACGGATACAAGCTCAGCGATCAGATCGAGCTTGAGATCGAAAAGCTGATCGACAGCGATATGACGCGCTATCTCGCCAAGGGCCGCGATATCGGACGCGCCCATCGCGACGAAGAAGCGCGCACCCGCTACATCGAATATGCCAAGCGCACCCTGCCCCGGAACATCGACCTTTCGGGCCTGCGCGTCGTGCTCGACTGCGCCAATGGTGCCGCCTACAAGGTCGCCCCGATCGCACTTTGGGAACTGGGCGCGGAAGTCTTCACCATCGGCGCTGAGCCGGACGGTTTCAACATCAACTACAAGGTCGGCTCGACCGCCCCCGAGGCGGTTGCCGCCAAGGTAAAGGAAGTCCGCGCTGACATTGGTATCGCGCTCGATGGCGATGCCGATCGGGTCATCATTGTCGATGAAAAGGGTCATGTGGTCGATGGCGACCAGTTCATGGCTGTCATTGCGGAAAGCTGGCTGGAACGGCAGATGCTGACGGGTGGCGGCATCGTGGCGACCGTGATGTCCAATCTGGGCCTGGAGCGGCACCTGACCAAGCTCGGCCTGACCCTGGAACGCACCCAGGTCGGCGACCGCTATGTGCTCGAAGCCATGCGCTCGAAAGGCTTCAATGTCGGTGGCGAACAGTCCGGCCATATCATCCTGTCAGATTTCACCACCACGGGAGACGGTCTGGTGGCGGCGCTGCAATTGCTGGCCGTGCTCAAGCAGATGGACCGTCCGATTTCCGAAATCTGCGCCCGCTTCGAAAAAGTGCCGCAACTGCTGCGCAGCGTGAAATTCAAAGCCGGCAAACCGCTTGAGCACAAACAGGTCATCCAGGCCATTGCCGATGGCCAGGCCCTGCTGGGGACCGCAGGACGCCTGGTGGTTCGTGCCTCGGGCACCGAGCCGGTGATCCGGGTCATGGGCGAGGCAGACGACGCCATGCTGGTGGAAACCGTGGTCGGCCAGATCGAGGCCGCCATCCGTGAGGTGGCCTGACGCCCCTGTCAAATATTGCCAAAGCAATAACACGTCAGGGCGCGCGTAATACTTCGTAAACAATCACATTTCGCTTGGCGTTAGGGTTAAATCTTTAGGTTAAGTGGGCCTTAAGAAGTTTGCCGGATATTGGTCGCAATCGACTTGGTGTCGTGGCAACCAAAGGACCTTCGTTATGCGTAACCTATCCGCCGCAGTACTGGTCGCAGGAGCGACCATGATTGCAGGGCAAGCTGTAGCTGCCGATCTGCCCTACTATCCCCCTGTCATCGAAATTCCAGATGTGGACTATGGCTATTCCGGCTCGTTCTACCTGCGCGGCAGCGCCGGCCTGAACCTGATGTGGGCACACCGGGTCAACCACCCGACGGCAACCCCCTCGACTTACAGCATTACCGAATTCGGCTATGGCTACTCGATCGGCGCCGGTGCCGGTTTTGAGACGGGTACGGGCCTGCGCTTCGACGCTACCTATGACTATCTGAGCAATAACGGCATGACTGCCGCCATCGACGATGGTGCCGGTCCCCTGGTCGAGGGCAATCATAGCCTTTCGCTGCGCTCCAGCGTGCTCCTCGCCAATGCCTATTATGACTTCAGCTTCAACGATAGCGGCTATGGCGCCGCCGGCGGGGCCTTCGGCTATGTCGGTGCAGGTGCCGGTGTGGCTTTCAATAACGCCACCGTCACCGATCCGAATGGCGCAACCTCGCATAGCGAAAACACCAGCCTTGCCGCTGCCGGCATGGTCGGTGTGGGCTATGATTTCGGGCAGGTGGTTGCCGATGTCGGCTACCGCGCGCTCTATATCAACCGCATCCAAAACACGACGGCGGCCTACCCGTTCTCGGTCGACGACAATTGGGTCCACGAAGTGCGCGGCACGGTTCGCTATCGCTTCAACTAAGCGGCTTGTGGCGGACCGCCACCTCCGCCTTGGCAAATTCGGGCCGGCGTCAGAAGACACCGGCCTTTTTCTTTGCGCCACTGGACCTTCCACGTCCGTAAGTGCTCAATAGCGGGCGGAGGAATTTTCACGATGCATGTTCTGATTATTGGTGCCGCCGGCATGGTTGGCCGCAAGCTCACTTCGGCCCTGCTGGAGGCAGGCGGAATTGGCGGTGCCCCCATCGAAAAGCTCACGCTGGCGGATGTGGTGGCGCCCAATAGCCCCGATACCACCATTCCCTGCGACACCCTGGCCGCCGACCTCTCTGCTCCCGGAACAGCCGGAAGACTGGTTGCCGACAGGCCAGACCTGATCTTTCACCTGGCAGCGATTGTGTCGGGCGAGGCCGAGGCCGATTTTGACAAGGGCTATGCCATCAATCTTGACGGCACGCGGTTCCTGCTCGAGGCCATCCGCCAAGAAGGCACAAAGGAACCCTATTGCCCGCGCCTGGTCTTCACCTCTTCCATCGCGGTTTTCGGCGAGCCCCTGCCCGCAGCAATTCCGGACGACATGGCCCATACACCCCTGACCAGCTATGGCACGCAGAAAGCCATTTGCGAGCTTTTGCTGGCCGATTATTCGCGTCGTGGCTTTGTGAACGGCATCGGCATTCGTCTGCCCACCATTGTCGTGCGCCCCGGCAAGCCGAACAAGGCGGCCTCGGGCTTCTTCTCCGGCATTATCCGCGAACCGCTCAATGGCATGGAGGCCGTGCTTCCTGTTGACGAGAGCGTCCGGCACTGGTTCGCCAGCCCCCGGGCAGCCATCGGCTTCCTGCGCCATGCCGCAACGCTCGACACCACCCCGCTCGGCCAGCGCCGAACCCTCACCATGCCGGGCCTGTCGGCGACCATTGCCGAGGAGATAGCCGCTCTCGAACGCTTTGGCGGCACTGCCGCGACCGGGCTGATCCGCCGTGAGCCCGATGAAACCATTGCCCGCATCGTGGCCGGCTGGCCGCAGAATTTCGACGCCAGGCGCGCGTTGGAACTGGGCTTTGCCGCCGAGACCAGCTTCGACGACATTGTCCGCGCCCACATCGAAGACGAGATGGGTGGGATGACAGCCCGGGCCTGATCGAAACGTTGTTCACAAACAAAAAACGCCGCGGATGACCGCGGCGTTCTTGCATTGAAGGGCCTGGAAATCAGGCGCCGGTCACGCGCCAGATAACGTCACCGACATCGTCGGCCATCAGCACGGAACCGTCGCTGGCCAGCGCAACGCCGACCGGGCGTCCATAGGAATACTTCTCGTCGGGCGAGAGGAAATTGCCCAGGATTTCGCGCGGCATGCCGACCGGCTTGCCGTTCTGGAATTCGACAAAGGCCAGCTTGTAGCCGGAAAGCTTGGACCGGTTCCACGAGCCATGCTGGCCAATGGCCATGCCGGCAGGAAAGCCGGGCAGCGTGCCCTCGGGCAGCCAGCAAAGGCCCAGCGAAGCCGTATGCCCGCCCAGCGCGTAATCGGGCTGCTTGGCACTCGCAACCTTGGCTGCATCCTGCGGCACACGGTCGTCGACAACGCGGTTCCAATAGCAATAAGGCCAGCCATAAAAACCGCCATCGACCACCGAAGTGAGATAATCCGGCGGGGTCTCATCGCCCAGACCATCGCGCTCGTTGACCACCGTCCAGAGCTGGCCGCCCTCGGGTTCCCAGGCCATGCCGACCGGGTTGCGCAGGCCGGAACCGAATATGCGCGACTTCCCTGTCGCCAGATCCAGCTCGTGGATGCAAGCCCGGTTCTCCTCTGCCGCCATGCCATGATCGCCGATATTGCTCAGCGAACCCACGGCCACATAGAGCTTGGATCCGTCCTTGGAGGCAATCAGATTGCGCGTCCAGTGTCCCCCCGGGATCAGGTCCATGATCTTCTTGCCGGGTGTCGTGATTTTGGTTTCACCGGCCACATAGGGATAGGCCAGCACCGCGTCGGAGGCGCCGACATACAGCGTGTCGCCAATCAGGGCGATACCGAAGGGCTGGCGGACATTTTCGATATAGGCATGGCGCTCCTCGGCCACGCCGTCACCGTCCGCATCGCGCAGCAGGGTGACGCGGTTGGGGCTTTTGCCCGCCGCCCGCGCCCGCTTCATGGTCGCATGCATGGCATGATCAAAAATGGAGCGGGGGCCTGAACCCTCTTCGCCCATGGATTCGGCCACCAGCACATCACCATTGGGCAGCACATGCATATTGCGCGGATGCACCAGGTCACGCGCAAAGGCGTTGACCTTGAGTCCAGCAGCCGGGGTCGGCGTGTGGTTGCCTTCCCAGCCCTTGGCCGTCGGCATTTTCAGCGTCGGAATCTTGCCCTGCGGCTTAGGGTTCGGAATGGACGGCGTCGTCCCGAAGGCATGTGGCTTCGGGCCGTCGCCCGCGTGGCGGATGGCAACGGCAGCGCCGCCGACAAGGGCTACGAAGCGGGCGAATAGGGTAGGCTCAGCCATGGATCGTCTCGATTGTAGGGGTTGAATCTGGAATGTGGCGTCAAGCTAATGGCTTTGCTCGGCAAGAGCCAGACATTGGTATGATTTATTTGACGGCTTCGACATTTGCGAGGTCCCGCCACGACAAATGGCGGGACCCGCCCCTACGGTACGGGATCTGTGGTCTCATTGTGCGTGGCAAGCGGATCCTCGATCACCAGGTCGCTGAGCTGGATGGCTTCCTCGTCTGCCACCACAGAAACGGCGGCACTGGTGCCAAGATCGAAGTTCTGCTTCTCCTCCTCTGGCAAACCTTCGCGTCGCGTCAACCGTACGGACACGAACGCCACCAGAACGGCGAACACCAGCCCATTGGTAACAAAGATTCCGGCGGGACCCAGCAATTCAAAACTGAGCGAGGACACCAGGGGGCCAATGGTCGAGCCAATACCATTGATCAGCAACAGGCCGGCGGACACCTCGACATAATCCGCCCGGTCGGCGAAGTCGAAAATATGGGCAGCCGCAATAGCATAGCAGGGCAGCAGTCCGGCCCCGAAGGCAAAGCCAATGGCCAGCCAGGGCCAGGTGGCATAGGGCAGGACAACCAGCGCGCCGCCGGCGACAATCGAGAACAGCGCCAGCCCGATCAGCACCTGGCGGCGGTCCATGGAGTCGGAAATCTTGCCGGCTGGCCATTGCAGCACCGCCCCGCCCAGCACGGCGGCACTCATGAACAGCGCCGCATCGCGGATACTGCCGCTGGCAACACTGGCATAGGCTGGTCCCAGCGACCAGAACGAGCCCGTGGCCATGCCGATCAGAAAAATGGAAACCGTGCCGGTAGGCGACAGGCGGAACATGCGCACAGGCCGAAACCGCACTATGGTGATGGGCGCCGGTTGGCTCGAGCGCGTCATCACGATGGGCACGGCCGCCAGCGACACCAGCACGGAGGCGATGGAAAACAGCACGAAGCTGTCGGGCTGGAACAACGTAACCAGCATCTGCCCCAGGGTGATGACGGTGAAATTGACCGTAACATAGATCGAAATCAGCGCGCCGCGCGTTTCATTGGTCGCCTGATCGTTGAGCCAGCTTTCCACCACCAGATAAAGCCCGGCCAGGCAAAAGCCGGTGATCATGCGCAAGACGATCCAGACCATCGATTCCACCCCGATCGGATAGCCAAGCGCGGCCGCCGAGGCGATCGAAACCAGCGCGGCGAAGGTGCGGATATGCCCGGCGCGCATGATCAGGCGTGGCGTCAGCACACATCCCACCACGAAGCCGAGAAAGTAACCTGAACCCAACAGGCCGACCTCAAAGGCAGAAAAACCCTCCAGCCCGCCACGAATGGGCAGCAACATGACCTGCAGGCCATTGCCCATGATCAAGAGCGCCACGCTGAGCAGAATGGCGCCTGCCGCCAGCATTGGAGAAAGAAACGTGCTCCCGGGCATGTTTGCCTGCCTTTTTCCGCCCACTCGACTTGCCCCCTGTGTTCCGGCCGGGCGATGCACCAGCACAGGTTCCTTGCGTCCTGATCATGCCTGCTTTGGGTCGATGCGACAAATCTCGCCCAAAGCCGATCGGGGACCAGAACGTTTCATGCTTTCGCGTCAATAACTTGACGCCTGAGGCGCCATGGCTGGCCCTCTCACCCTGCAGGGGAAACAGATGGTTTGAAACCCATAAATTTCCAAACCATCATTGCAAGCGCTTGGTTTTTTCTGCAAAGCGACGGGAAATGTACGACTACCAGGACACGCAGTTGGAAGAGAGGTAATCAGCGCGACGGGTCGCGCTATCTGGTTGTGGCGCAAACAGCTGTGTGTATGACCGTTTGAAGGCCGCATTCGGTCGGTCCGGCAAAGCTGGAATTTGACTTTTAGCGGACGAGGAACCCGTGTGCCGTCAGGTCACTCAGTCGGCACGCCGCTTCAGGCCCTCCTGAACCTCCGCCCGCCAGCGAAAGACCGTCTCGCGCCGCCAGATCGTCCCACCAGTGGTTCTAGTTCGGATCCGGACGAACAAAACGACCGCCCCATCCAACTTGATTTCACCGCTCGGGATCGTTGGCGCCAAAGACCGCGCCAAGCAGGATTAGGAACGAGGCCTGTCGCCTTGGTTTCCTGGCAAATTGGCGCGAAACCCACTTCTTGGATAGACCGTTCCAAGAGGACCGTGCTCCTGACGCAGGTTCTGGATAGCACAGGCCATCCATGAACAAAGATCGTAAAACAAAGCGAGAAAAGGATCCGAGAAAACTTTGCTGCGTCTATTATAGTCTCGAACTGCACGGTTGGAGTGTCAAATGGTGAATGACCATCGTCCTGTCGTGAGCTTCATGACGGTCAACAGTACACCGATTTTGAGCTTTTTGAGGTCGCGGCCGCACAATTTGCTGTCGATAGCAATCTCGAACAGCACTCTATCGCGCATGCGGCCATCCCGATCCCAGAAGCACCGTATTGCCTTTATCTGCGGTCCTTGAGCGCCCGCCTTGCACAATACTCATTTTCATTCTCCTCGGCAGCGCACTTGAGGCTGACTGTGGATGGTGTGACTTAACCGCCTTGCAGCACTTTGTACTTGTCGGGTCGAGGTGCCCCGGCGGCGCGGACTCGTGACTGCTGCAGATAGCTGCAAACGCCCACCGTCCCCGATAGGGCAAACAGAACACGCCAACGGCCCGGGGATCCGCCATTTGGATCATCCGGGCCGCTGTTTAAGGTGAACGTATCCTCAGACCTGCAGATAGTTCACTGTTGCGCCGTCGCTGTCTCTCTTGAGGCAGATTTTTTCTGCACCAGGTAGAGAACAACACCGGCCGCCACCCCGATCGCATCGGTCAGCCAACCGGCTTCGATCATCGTTATACCTGCCGCCAACAGGCCCAGGCGCACCCAGTTATTTGCGTGCCCGAAGAACCAGCCCTGCACTGAAGAGGAAAGCAAGTACACGCCTACGGAAGCCGTCGCTGTGACATGAATTGCGTCGATCCAGGTGCCCTGCAGGAGCATCGAGTCCGACAGGTAGAACATGAACGGCACGATGAAGGCAGCAAGACCAAGCTTGAAGCTCTCCACGCTGGTTTTTACCGGATCTGATCCTGACAAAGCAGCGCCAGCATAGGCCGCAAGCGCTACCGGCGGGGTAATGGCTGACATCACGGCGAAGTAAAAGATGAAGAAGTGAGCGGTCAACGGCTCGATGCCGAGATTGATCAGACCAGGAGCCATGACGCTTGCGGCAACCACATAAGCCGCGGTCGTTGGCATGCCCATACCAAGGACGATCGATACGATCATCGCAAAACCGAGCGCCAGAAGCTGGCTATGCTCCGCCAAGCCCAGGAGAACGGACGAAAAACGCGATCCAATACCGGTCAGCGCGATCACGCCAACGATGATGCCGGCAGTGGCACAGACGGCCACCAGTTGCAGGGTCATCCGTGCGCCCATTTCGAGGGCACGGAAAAGCTGAAGCGGCCCCATCTTGTGGGGAGTGAGCCATGAAACTACAGCCGCAGAGGCCATGGCAAGCGTCCCGCAGCGGATGACCGAATAGCCGGCCAGCAGCGAACCGATCAGCACCACGATGGGAGTGAAGAGGTAGATCTGGCGCAAAAGCTTGCCAAATTTGGGCAGTGCCGAACGCGGAAGCCCGGTCATACCGTGCTTTTGGGCGGCCAGGTCGACCATGAAATAAACGGAGAGGAAGTAGATAATCGCCGGGATGATCGCTGCGTAGACGATCTCGACATAGGGAATGCCGGTGATCTCGGCCATGATGAAGGCGCCGGCACCCATGATCGGGGGCATGATCTGCCCCCCGGTCGACGCTGCCGCTTCCACTGCCGCGGCGGTCTGCGGCCGGTAACCGACCTTGCGCATCATCGGGATGGTGAGGCTGCCCGTGGCCACCACGTTGCCCGCAGATGTGCCGTTGATCATGCCCATGAGGCCGGAGGCAAACACAGAAACTTTCGCCGGTCCGCCGCGCTTGTGACCAGCCGCTGCAAAGGCGAAATTCACGAAATACTCGCCCACCTTTGTCACCTGCAGGAAGGCCGCGAATATCACGAACAGAATGATGTAGGTCGAGGATATCGAGATCGGGGCGCTGAGGATGCCATTGTCAGTGAAGATATAAGTGAAGAAGCGTTTCACCTCATAGCCGCGGTGATAGAAAATGCCCGGCAACCAAGGACCTACGAAAGAATAAAGGACGAATACGCCGGCGATGATCACCAGCGCCATGCCGGCCAGTCGACGTGTCAACTCGATCACCAGCAGCACGCCGACAACTGCCGCCCACATGTCAGAGGGTAGCGCCATTGGCATACCGGCGCGTAGCTGCAATGGACGAGCGAAGATGATGATGTAGCCAATTGCGGCGATGGTCGCGAGCACCAGCAGAACGTCGCTCAGCGCCACATTGTGCTTGCGCTCGTCGGGGAATTTCCAGCTGTGCAGCATGGCCAGCACGGTGCCCAGAAACAGTGGCAGACCGAATAGGTCCATGGCCCAGTCCGGACCGCTTGGTGCATTTGCAGCAAGCGAACTGAACAGGATAACGCCAAACATGGCGAAGCCGAAGAGCACGCCGACTGCGGCGCCCGCGAGGACAAGCCGCGAAAGCGGCGAGCGTGACGTGGCACCGTCTGACTTGATGTCGACCGCGCTGAAGATGAGAAAGCCGAGGACCAAGCCCCCACCGACGTGGGACAGTCGATAGACCCAGGTTTCCAGCGGGTAGACATTCATAACCAGCAGATGGAATACGGAATAGAGCACGCAGGCAGTCGCGATCAGCCAGTGCTTGGCTCCAAGAAATTCGCGTTGATTGCTGACGAGCGTCTCTTCATCAACGTTGGCGGCAGCCTCATCGAGCCGGAGTTCCGTTTCCGCCACAGCGGACAACTCTGATTTATTCTTTTGTGACATGGCCGGCCTCCTCGGGGCCTTCTTGCCTCATCGGCACTTACAAAAAGGGGCGGAACACGTCCATTCCGCCCCGAAGTCTTCGCGCTGTTGATCAGAGCTTATTTGAGTTCGTCAGGGATCGTGTAGCCATTTTCCTCGAACCAGCGCACTGCACCTGGGTGGAAGGGCATGAAAGAATTCTTGTCGACATGCTCGGGAAGGGTTTCCACTGCCGCCTGATGGACCTGAAGCATGCGCGGGTTGTTTTCCATTGCCAGCTTGGTGATTTCGTAGGCCAGGGACTCGGGCATTGCTTCACCGGCAATTGCGAAGTTCCAGAGCGAGACGGTCTCGACGTCTTCAGGCTGGTCTTCATAGGTGTTGGCCGGAATGGTGAAGGCCGACATGGCC
The DNA here is from genome assembly GCF_009758415.1 of Devosia marina. Lineage (GTDB taxonomy): Bacteria > Pseudomonadota > Alphaproteobacteria > Rhizobiales > Devosiaceae > Devosia > Devosia marina. The sequence continues at coordinate 410,558 of NZ_WQRF01000003.1, forward strand.
GGTTCGACGGCGAGGAACTTGCTGCGTTCCTCTTCGGTCATGCTGATGAACTTGACGTCATTTTCCACTGCGAGCTGGGTATAGGCGCCAGTCGGGATGCCAGCCGCATAAACGAAGGCATCGATCAGACCGTCCTTCAACTGACCCGCGGTATCGCTCGCACCGGCGCTCGAGATGGAAACGTCCATGCCAGCGTTCGCGAAATAGCGCGGCCAATAGGCGGCGGACGTTCCGCTAGCCGGGCCGACGCCGATACGCTTGCCTTCCATGTCATCGAAGGAATCGATGCCAGATCCGGCCAGCACAGCTGCCTGAAGCGGCGTCTGATACATCGGGAACAAGGCGCGGATCGACTTGTGCTCGACATCGGGCATGACTTCGCTCTTGCCGACCCATGCATCATAGGCCGGGCCCATCGTCACGAAACCCATATTGTGATCGCCGGTTTCCACCAGGGTAACGTTCTGACCTGGCCCGCCGGTGATTTCGACGCTGGCGTTAAGGTCGAGTTCCTGTCCGATGATGGTGGCGAAGCCGCTGCCATAGGCAAAATAGGCGCCACCTTGGCTGCCCGTGCCGATGGTCAACGTATTTGGCCAACCCTCCTTGTCCTGGGCGGTCGCTGTGGACACCAGGCATCCGACGAGCGCAACTGACACCAAAAACTTAGCCGTGTGGATCATTTGAATAGTCCTCCCAATCTAGCGCCACTCTCCAAAATGGCTTGCGTGAAAATTAGGAGCCATCTCCCCACTCCAGCAACCTTTCGATGTGTATATAACTTTTTTGAATAATCCTCATGCGGACTTCTGGAATTCTTCCAGGTGGTGAACCAGGCATTCCATAAGGGCGTCGCGGGCTGGATCGCGCACATCGCGCACCCACGCCGCAGCAAGGGAAAGCTTGGACATGGCCTGCCCCCCATGCGTTTCTATCGGCACAAACTTGACGTTGCCCACTGCGAAGCGGGAGGCCCACCGCGGCACGATAGCAAGGCCCAGCCCGGCGCTGACAATGTTGACGATCGTCTGCTTTTCTTCGGCTATCTGGGCAATCTTCGCCGTCAGCCCCGCCTCGGCAAAAAGCTGGATGGTCAGGTCATGGCTATGCGGACGAGACCCGCGGTCTGGTACGATCAGGGGCTCTTCGGCCAGCTCTTCAATCTTCACCCGGTCACGATTTGCAAGCCTGTGCGATGTCGGCACGGCCACGACCGGAGTTTCATTGAGCAGTGGCCTGAAAACAATGCGGTCCGGCCGAATGTCGGGCGGGCGGACAAAGGCAATGTCGAGCCGCCCCGACAGGAGGCGGGGCAATAAGCGGATGGTCTTTTGCTCGAACAATGTAACTTCGATATCGGGCCGCTCTGTCTTGAAGAAGTTGAGCAGTGGCGGCAGGAGACCTGCCGCCGCACTGTCGATAGATCCCACCCGCAAGGCAACGGAATCGAGCCGATCGATATTGTGCGCCTTGGCCTCGATGTTCTCGACCCTATGAAGCAGGTCCCTGACCTCATCCAGGAGTTCCGCGCCCACCGCAGTGAGTGCCACATGGCGCGTCGTTCGGTTGATCAAGCGCACCCCCAGACTGTCTTCGAGATTGGCGATATAGCGGCCCAGCGAAGCGGGCAGCATGTCCAGGCTCTGCGCTGCGCGACCAAAGTGCAGTTTTTCTGCGACCGCCACAAAGCATCGCAGCTGAATGATTTCCAAACGATCCTCCTGCGGCCTTCATATGGCCGATTATTCATTGTTATTGTATAATCCGCCAAGGATTGAGACGATGCAAGGGCCATTCGTAGAGTGCAGCCGCATGGGGGAGCCGCACAACCAATCAGCGGAAGAGCGTCCCTGACGGAAAAACAAAAGAACCTACGCGGGACAAATGAAGACCTACAAAATCGCAGCCATTCCAGCGGACGGCATCGGCCCAGAGGTCATTGCGGCCGGATTGCAGGCACTCGAAACCCTCGCCCGGCGCGATGGCGGCTTCACCGTTGATGTAACCCACTTCGACTGGGGTTCGGACTATTACAAAAAGCACGGCGAAATGATGCCGGCGAACGGCACCGACCAACTCAAGCCCTTCGATGCGATCTTCTTCGGTGCTGTCGGGGCTCCGGATGTACCGGACCACATCACCCTTTGGGGCCTGCGTCTGCCTATCTGTCAGGGCTTTGACCAATACGCCAATGTACGCCCCACCAAGATCTTGCCCGGCATCAAATCGCCTTTGGAAAACGTAGGGCCTGGCGACCTGGACTGGGTCATCGTGCGCGAGAACTCAGAAGGCGAATATTCCGGCCATGGCGGTCGCGCCCACCGCGGTCTGCCTGAAGAAGTGGGTACAGAGGTCGCCATCTTCACCCGCGTCGGCGTGACCCGAATTATGCGCTACGCGTTCAAGCTGGCCCAATCCCGCCCGCGCAAGCTGCTAACCGTTGTCACCAAGTCCAACGCCCAGCGTCACGGCATGGTCATGTGGGACGAGATTGCCGCAGAAGTGTCCCGCGAATTTCCCGATGTGAAGTGGGACAAGATGCTGGTTGACGCCATGACGGTGCGCATGACCTTAAAGCCCAAGAGCCTGGACACCATCGTCGCCACCAATCTGCATGCTGACATCTTGTCAGATCTGGCCGGCGCTCTGGCAGGAAGCCTGGGCGTTGCTCCGACAGCCAATATCGACCCTGAACGCCGCTATCCCTCGATGTTCGAGCCCATCCACGGCTCGGCCTTCGACATCACCGGCAAGGGTATTGCAAACCCGGTCGCGACCTTCTGGACCGCCGCACAGATGCTTGAACACTTGGGCGAGCCGCAGGCCGCGCGGCGCCTCATGGATGCGGTGGAACAAGTGTCGGGCAAGGGTATCATGACCCCCGATATTGGCGGGACTGCCAATACGCAGGAAGTGACCGACGCGGTCTGTGAAGCCATCCGCGCTTCAAATATCTGACGAACCTTGGACCGGGCAAATTTGCCCGGTCCATTTCAGGCGCATTGGGCCGACAAGGCCACCTGATGCTCCGTTCTTCCCAAAAATAGTGATCAGGAGAGGCCCCATGTCGCGGGACCAAGATACTGCTGCACGCGCGGCATTGTTGCGTCTCTTCGAGGTCGCAGTCGAAGCCGCCGATCCCAGGAAAGCGGTCTTGGCCAACCTGCCCCCCAAGCCTAAGGGACGCTGCGTAGTCATCGGTTCGGGCAAGGCATCCGCCGTCATGGCCTCCGCGCTGGAGGCCGCCTGGCCGGATGTCAATCTCAGCGGCATTGTCAGCACCCGCTACGGCCACGCTGTTCCCGCTGGGCGAATTTCCGTCATACAGGCAGCGCATCCGGTGCCGGACGAAAACAGCACCCTTGCGGCTCAATTGATGGTGGATGCGCTGCGCGATCTCACAGCGGATGATTTGGTCATCTGCTTGATGTCAGGTGGCGCTTCCTCGCTGGCTGTCATGCCCACCGAGGGCGTCACCCTTGCAGAGAAACGCGCGCTCAACCAGCAGTTGCTCATGAGCGGCGCCAGCATCACGGAGATGAACGCCATCCGCCAATGTCTGTCGCGCATCAAGGGCGGACGGCTCGCTTCCTTCGCCGGGCCGGCTCCGGTAGTAACGCTGGTGCTCAGCGATGTGCCTGGGGATGATGCGGGGGTCGTCGGCTCGGGACCGACCATTTGTTCGCCACAAGGTCCGGATCTGGCACGAGCCAGTGTCAGCCGCTACCAGCTCAAACTGCCCGGCCATATCCGGGCCATTATCGGCTCGGCGGAGGCGCCTGCCCCGCGCCCGCAGGATCGCTATCTGGTTATCGGTAGCGCAGCTCAGTCGTTAAAGGCGGCCGCACAGGAGGCCCATGCCCTTGGATACAGGCCCCTCATCCTAAGCGATAGCCTGGAGGGAGAGAGCCGTGATATTGGCCGGGTGCTGGCGACGATGGCGGTGTCGGCAGCGACATCGGGGCTGCCATTTGACGGTCCGGCGGTGATCCTTTCAGGCGGCGAAACCACGGTCAGCGTTACAGGTGATGCTGCCGGGCGGGGCGGCCGCAATTCCGAACTGCTGCTCTCGGCCACCTTGCGCCTGGATGGTCACAACCGCATCTGGGCCCTGGCCGCCGATACGGACGGTATCGATGGCGCCGATGAGGCTGCCGGTGCCATAGCAACCCCCTCCTCACTTGAGCGTTGCCGCAAGCTTGGGCTCGACCCGCGCGCCCATCTTGACGGCCATGACAGTGGCAGCCTGTTCGCGGCTTTGGGCGACCACCTCGTCACCGGACCGACGCTGACCAATGTCAACGATTTCCGGGCTTTCCTCATCACAGCCTAGCGCTCGAACTTCTCGATCTGCGTCGCGGCCAAGTCGTAGCCGACCTGGGCGACATCGGTGCGTCTGATGTTAGCTGACAGGTGCCCTGTCACCAAGACAGCCTCCCAGAGCTTGTCGCTGGGCCATGGCGTGTCGGTGGTTACAAAAACAAGCTGATTGGGTGGCGGGGGCGGCACGTGGATGCAGGCCCCCAGGAACGGGACGAGCACGAAACTGGTCGTGCCTGCGCTACTGACGTCGAGCGGGATTACATAGCCGGCAAGCGTAATCATCTTGCCGTCTAGTGCTGTATTGAGCTGAAGGCCGTTGTCATCGAATTCTGGAATCCAGATGTCCTTGACCCCATCGTACTCTCCGGTGGCAATTATCTCCCCGTAAGGGACGCCTTCCGGGATCAAGTCAGCCCATTTGATCCGCTGCGCTTGCTGGGCCCAGGCGGGCAACGACATCGTCAGAAGGCCAGCACTGCCAACGGCGAGTGCCTTTCGACGCGAAAGACGAGAAGTGTGCGGCGAATTTTCCATTTCGAGCTCCAAATCACTCAATTCTTGATTGAAAGACCATCGGCCAAAGAAAGCTGATAGGCCCTTGCAGCCGGGAAAATGCTGGCAAGACCGGCAGCCGCCATGACCCCGCCAAGCAGCTTCAGCTCCTCGGGTCCTGGCCCCTGCATCGGCAGCCAAATGCCGAAATGGGCGTCGATAAGAGGCCGAGCCGCATAAAGCAGCCCATAGGTCCCCACCGCTCCGATAAGGCACCCGGCTCCCGCCATGATCATGGCCTCGAGCAGAAGCAGACCGAAAACGACGCCCGGCCTTGCGCCCATTGCCCGCAATATCGCCATTTCCCGGCGACGCTCATTCACTCCGGAAAAAATGACGGCGATCATGCCCAAGAGGGCTGCGCCGACGACCATGAGGGAAACGGCGCGCAGAGCATCCTCTGCCACGCCGATGAACTGCCAGAGCTCCTGCAGCGTCAGGCCAGGCAGCACCGCCAGTAGTGGCTCACCGGGATAGGTGTTTATCCATCTCTGTACGTTGAAGATGTCGAGCCGGGAGCCGATGCCGACAAGGGCGGCCGTGACTTCCTTTGGTTGCAGTTCGGCCATGGCAGGCTCGGGCCCCGTAGGACTGCCGGCACCCGGCCGCCACCCTCGATGGATGGCTTCCATGCTTTCAAGGCTGATGAGTACGGCGCGGTCGAGCGGCGTGCCAGTTCGTTCCAAAATCCCGGTGATCTCAAACGGCCTGTCATCGTGGTCGATAAAGGAGGCCAGCCCATGAGAGACCACGATCTCCTGGCCCAATTCATAGTTCAGCGTCGCCGCTACATCAGACCCGACCACCGCATGGTAGAGGTCAGTAAAAGCCGCACCTTGGTGCAACCCGATGCTCTGTCCGCCGCGATACCGATAGCGATCAAAGAACGCGACACTGGTACCCATGACGCGGAACTCGCCATGGCTATCGCCCAGCGAGATCGGGACGAGCCAATCGACTTCGGGCCGCGCCGCTATGGCTTCCATGCTGTCCCAGGAAATGTTGTTGGTGGGATTGCCGATCTGAAAGATCGTGTAGAGCATCAACTGTACTGATCCCGAACGCGCGCCCACGATCAGATCTGTGTTGGAAATGGTGTTGGCAAAGCTTGCCTTGGTCCCGTCGCGCACGACATTCACGGCCAAGACAAGGCCGACGGAGAAGGCAATGGTCAAGATCGCCAAGACAACGGTCAGCGCCCGGGCGCGCATCGAAGAAAGGATCAGGCGTGTCAGCATGACATGTGGTCCTCACTCTGACCCGACCCCATTTCGATAACCCGATCAAAGTGTTTCGCCAGACGTTCATCATGGCTGACCAGGAGAATGCTCGACCCCTGCTGCTGCGCTTGGGAAAGGACTAGGTCCATGAAGCGGTTCTGGTTGGCTCTATCGAGTGAAGATGTCGGCTCGTCTGCGACCAGCAGTTCAGGCGAACCGATGAGAGCGCGTGCTGCCGCTACACGCTGCTGCTGACCAACACTGAGCTGACCCGCGCTGCGGCAGGCATCAGTTTCTGGCAAGCCCAGGTCGGCGAGCATATTCCGGGCCGCATCTTCAGCATCTGGAGTTCTTTTGCGGCGCTGCGGCGCGAAGCGCAAAGCGAGTAGGACGTTGTCCAGGGCGCTGGCATGCGGGATGAGATTGAACTGCTGGAATATGACGCCGACATGCTCGGCTCGCACGCCGTCGCGCCGCCGAGCGGACAATGCCGTCATGTCCTGGCCCGCCACAGTAACGCGGCCCGAATGGGGTACCAGTGTTCCGTATACGAGCCCGAGCATAGTGGACTTGCCCGATCCACTGGGCCCCAAGACAAGCACCTTCTCGCCACGGTCCAGAACCAGATTGGGTATTTGGATGGGGTGCGCGTGGCGGTCCCAGCTGAAGACCACGTTCGAGAGCGAAAGAGCAGGCGCGGAACTGCTCATTCATTGCCAGCTTGCTGACGGCATAGCAGGGGTCAGAAGCTGCTGGAACTGGCCGTTTTCGGTGACAACCTGCAGGTTCAGTTCCCGGGCGCTCGAAAATGCCGCAAAGAACGCGCTATCCAACCGTGTCACTGCGGCCGGATTGGCACAGGTGAATTCATATTCCACGATCACGTCGGCATGTTCGGTGTCGCGATCATGGTCATCGTCATGACCGTGGTGGCCGGCAACAAGCTCGCCTACAGGCTCCGAGAGGGGCCCTTCAAATTGGGTATGATCAAGTACACAACCGGCTTCCTCGGGAATTCCGAAAAGGCCGAGCGGGTCGCTGAGCTTTTCCTGGGCAGATGTAATAGCTGCGTGCTGTTCGTCTGTCTCGGCCTCGTGTTCGAAACCAATTAGGTCCATGGCCGGCGCATCAAGGCGCAGGGTCACAGCATTGCCCTCGCGCACGATCTGCAATGTGCTCGAACCATGCTCATGGATATCCTGAGCGTGGGCCGCGACGTTGCAAAGCATAAAAGCCGAGGCTGTAGTGGCGATCAGGCGGCAGTTCATATGTCCTCCCCATATGGCTCAGTCGAGACCGTTGCATCGCGTCCGGGGAGTGACCAGCGTACCGTCATTATACAATTTTCCGCAGCAATCAGATTGAAGCAGAAATTTGTATAATTCTCGTCATATCGGCCTGCGCGCGCGATAGCTCCAAAGTCGGAACCGACGCCGCTGCACTAACAAAAACTAAGCAGTTGAGCGCCGATCACTCGGAGGAGAAAATGAAAGCATCTCTTGCTGCCATGGCAGCGGCTCTGGCCGTTGGCACGGCTATGCCTACCCTTGCCATCGAGACCAAGGACATGGTCGCGGCGCGCCAGCACATCTTTGGTGCAGAACATGTTGATCCAGAAACTGGAGCGCTGGCTGAAGACAAGGTCATCTTTTCCTGGCTGTCTGCCGCATCTTTTGTGGCATCCGTCCAAGGCAAGGTGATCATGTTCGACACCTATGTCACGCGCCTCGAAACTGAACGGGGGCGCACACCGCTGACGATCATGGACATCGTCAACATGAAGCCCGATGCCATCACGGTCAGCCATGGCCATGGCGATCATGCCGACAACGCGGTATTTATCGCAGCCCATAGTGGGGCCCCGATCTATGCCACGGCTGAGGCCTGCGGTACGCTGACCAATCTGGACTTTCCGCGCATGGCAGACGATCCGCGCATTCAGGACAACCCGCTCTACGCCTTTCCAGAAGGCGCGTCCGTCGACTGCGTGGCCGTCACAAGCGAAGGCTCGGTGCCGGGCACCGAGATCCTGAAGCTTCCAGTCCTTGAGCCCAATGCCTGCGTTGTCGGTTTCCGGCACCTGCATTCGGTTGCGGTGCCGCCCGATCCGGATTTCCCACCTACTCCCGTTGAAATCATTGTGGACGAGCGCGACCCGGCCCTTTTCCCCAACGGCACGCCGCTTTGGCCACGCCGTGCCGAAGCTGACTTTGTTCCAAGCGATGACAAGCAGATCGACATCCGCACCACCCGCGGTGCGCCCGGTGGCTCGGAATCGCTGTTCTTCAGCGTCATCTTGCGCGACGGCAGCAACTTCTCCTTTGTCTACCAAAACACCGCTGGCGCCCTCAAGGAAGGCAAGGGTCGTGACTGGGATGGCACGCCGGAAGACGGGCAGCGCATTCTCGACATTCTCAACGCACTACCCCCGACCGATGTCCAGCTGGGCACGGCAGCCACCGGTAATTTCGAGAATAACGGTCTGCGCGACCTGATCATGTATCAGGATGCCCTGCGCCCCAAGATCTATATTCCCAACCACATTACCGACGGCACCAAGGCACGTGAGAGCTCGTCCATGTCGGTCTATGCTGGTTATGTGAATCAGATGGATCTGATGGGTGTGCCTCAGGAACAGCGTCCGCGCCTGCACTGGCTGGTCGATCCGGTCGATTACCTCAAGCCGATTGTCTACGACGTCGACAATCCCGCCTGGTCCGATCCGGCCAAGGACGACATACTCGCCGGATATTGCTCACCGCTCGAGGGTGAAGAAGCGGTGGAAATCGCGCTTCAGTGATCTGAAAATCCTCCCTGCCTGGCGCGGCCGGTTTTCCGGCTGCGCCCTTTTTTGTCGGGGGACCGCGAACTCCTGCGCTATAAGTGAGTGCAGCCATCTAATGGGAGAGGTGTGGTGAAACCCAGAACGCTTGGACAAGGGCTCGAAGTGTCGCCCATCGGATTGGGCTGCATGGGGATCACCATGTCACTTGGTCCGCCCATGCGGCGCGACGACGCCGTTCGCCTGATCCGAGCTGCCGTGGATCGCGGCATCACCCTGTTCGACACAGCAGAAATCTACGGCCCTTTTGCCAATGAAGACCTGCTTGGCGAAGCACTCGCGCCGATCCGGGATCAGGTCGTCATCGCCACCAAATTCGGCTTCCATGTTGGTGAGGAAGGCGGATATTCCCGTCAGCTTGACAGTCGGCCAGCGCGCATCCGCACGTCAGTGGAGGGGTCACTCAGGCGGCTGCGGACTGACTGTATCGATCTCTATTATCAGCACAGGGTAGATCCCAAGGTGCCGATGGAGGACGTCGCAGGCACAATCAAAGACCTGGTTGCCGAAGGCAAGGTCAAGCATTTCGGCCTCTGCGAAGCGAGCGTGGAATCCATTCGACGGGCCCATGCCATCCACCCGGTGACGGCGCTGCAGAGCGAATATTCGCTCTGGTATCGGGAGCCGGAAGTGGAGGTTCTGCCCTTGCTGGACGAGTTGGGCATTGGCTTCGTACCCTTTGCGCCTCTGGGGAAAGGATTTCTGACCGGCACCGTAGCCCCTGGCGACATCTTTGGTGCGGACGATTTCAGGAGCACGCAGCCCAGGTTCTCGGCCGAGAACATGCGCGCCAATTCCGTGTTTGTAGACCTGATACGAAATGTAGCGGCCCAGAGAAACGCTACACCCGCACAGGTTGCGCTCGCTTGGCTGATGGCTCAGCGGCCCTGGATTGTGCCTATCCCGGGAACGACCAAGATCACGCGGATTGAAGAGAACATTGCGTCCGCAAACCTGAACTTGGCCGCTGATGAACTGATGGAAATAGACAAAGCCCTGGTTGGTATGGAGGCACAAGGGGACAGATATCCGGCCTCGCACATGGCACTGTCGGGCCGGTAGTCCGTCAGCGTGCCAGGGCTTAGCGTACGGCGACCGGTTGACAGCTTGATCAGTTGCGCTGCTGCAGTAACCTAGACCGCTACAGACCCTTTATGGTCTTCAACCATCCAGTCTGCCCGCCGCTTCAGATCTTCCTGAACAGCACTTCTCCAGCGGTAAACCGTCTCCGCACCGGCAGGATCGTCCCACCAATGGTTCTTGTTCGGATCGGGTTGCACGAAACGACCGCCCCATCCATCCTGATCCGGCCGCTCGGGATCATTGACGCCAAAGACAGCGCCGAGCAGGTGCAGGAATGAAGGCGTATCGCCCTCCCAGATTCCGGGGAGATGGGCATTGAATCCGCTGCGGGGATAGGCGGCGCCCAGCGGCCCATGACCCTCCCGCAGGTGCTGGTTGGCCCAGTCGAGATCGCCCAGCGCATGGTCCGATCCAGGCGCGTTCCAGAACATGCCCTTGTAGTTCTCTTCCGAGACAATGACGAAGAGCTCGCGGAACTCCTCCAGCAGCCAGTCGGCGGTATTGTCCTGTCGGGCGATCAGGTAGATTCGCAGTTTGGCCAGGAACCGGGCCAACTCCTCGGAGCTGCGGGTGGCCCGCACTTTCCAGATGGCCTTGGCCACTTCCACCGGGCCACCCCAGACGCAGACCCAGACCGGTCGGTCGTCATCCTTGTCGACAATGCGGATAATGGCCTCGGAGGCTTCGTTTTCGAGCCCCTCACCCAGCATCTGGTCGACCGGAATGCCGCCACGGAAATAGGGCGAGCCCCAGGTGCCGTCCTGCCCCTGAAAGGTTACCGACCGCAGCGTCGCCGCGCTGGGATAGCGGGCGTCATGACGAGCAAGATTGGGCTGCACCTGCTCATAGATATCGAGCATGTCGAGGATGTGCTGCTTGACTGCGATATTGGCAAAGCTGCCGGCCGAAGCGATCAGCGCCTCGACCTCCAGATCGTTGCTGCACATCAACAGTCGAACCATGGACTGAACGTCATCCGGATCGGAATAGCGTTCAGGCGGCTCCCCTTTCTGGTAGACGCTGCCCGGAATGACATCCACCGGGGGGAAATCGGTCATGACGATGACGCGCGGGCGGATGGCGCTGCCGTTGGTGGCGGTCATGGCGTCCTCCCCTCAGCGCCGCGGCCGCACGCGCAAAGCCAGGTTTGGCTTGCCCGGAAGCTCGACGCCGAAGGCAGCGTCCGGCTCGCCGCCCCGCACGACGTCCCCATGGCGGGTCGGCACTGCGACAGGCGCGGCGACCTTCTTGGCCGGAGTGATGGTCATGTTCCAGGTGTCGATGATATCGAGCTCGTAGTCCCCGTCCTCAAGCGGTAGGCCTGTTGACCAGATCACCGGGCGGTGCGCGCCGAAGTAGAAATAGCTGACCTCGCCGTCACGCGCCGCCGCGATGCTGCTCCAAGGATAGCCGGAGTGATAGATCTCCTCGAACGGCGTCAGGCCGTTCTTGGCATCTTCCTCGAAAATCTTGCGCATGAAGGCGATGCGCTTGGGGCTCTGGCCGTGCAACACGCCGCCCTTGGCCCACCACAGCACATCGTCCTCACGGCTATAGGTTTCGCCATGACCGGCATAGCCACCCTTGAGCATGGTCAGCCAGAAGCGGTGGACCACTTCCTCGGCGGTGATATTGCCCCAGGTCTGGATAATATCGCCTTCGTATTGCAGCTCGTCATTGACCAGCGGCTTGCCGAAATCGGTGCGCCAGTTGACCGTGCGCTGCACATCGGGATGCTGGATGCACACATGATCGACCCAGGGCCGGCGGTGATTGTAGAGCAGTTCCGGATTGCCCTGATGGATCGACTTGAGGTGCCGGTAAGGGTCGTTCTCCTCGATGATCTGGAAAAAGCGGTCCCACATTTCCATCGGCTTGGTGTTGAGCAGGAAGTCGTATTCATTGGCCAGCGACCACCACACATTTCGATAAGCGGCCAGCCGCGCGACCAGATATTTGAGATAGCGGTAGTCCTGCTCGGGGCTCATATCGGCATAGCCCCAGCGGTCGTAGGGATGAAATATGATGATATCGGCTTCGATGCCGAGATCGCCCAGCGCCGCCACCTGCTTTTCGAAGTGCCGGAAGGCCTCGAAAAAGGGCTTGTCGAAGTCCTGCGTACCGTCGCCCTTGGATTCGTAGACGTGCAGCTCGGGCTCGTTCTCGTTGTAGGGATAATGCTTGGGGAAGACACACATGCGCATCTTGTTGAAGCCCGCCGTTTCCAGCGTCTTCAGTGTCTGAGCCTGCAACTCCTGGGTCTGGTGGGTCCACACATAGCAGGTGGTGCCAAAGGGCAGGTACGGCGTGCCATCGGCGTAGCCGAAATGGAACTTTTTGCGTACGGAAACCGGACCATGCACGCCCTGGCGCGCCGCTGTTACCGTAAAGCTGGCGGTCTGGTCATTGAGCGCGGCGACATCCGACTCGGTGGTCAGCGACCAATCTCCCTCGATATCGGGCATGAGCCGGACCTTGAATAGGCCCTCCCCGTCGTAAAAGCCGGGCACCCGGATCGTGCGGTTGGCATGCTTGAACACGCCCCAGAATTCGACGTCGACATAGGGATTGCCATCCACCTTGGCGGTGATGGTATGTTCGAATACATCATAGCGGGCGACGGTCAGATCAGGCACGGACTTGCTCCTTAAAAATTGTTGTGGCGGGCGCGGATCGCCGGCGCCGCCAGCTCAGTCTTCGATCCGCTTCAGCAGGATCGCGAGGTAAGGCTTGGGTTCGAAATGCAACAGGTCGCCACGCTGGACGCTGTCGGCCAGCGGCGTTTCGGTCATCTCCCAGGAGTCGATCAGGGTTGCCGCGTAGCGCTCGCCGGGCGGTACGGCCACGGCATATTCGTGCGGCTGGTTCTCGCCGAGATAGCTGAGATAATAGCGATGCGGTTGACCGGCGGTCGCCCACCACGAAGTGACGCGCGGCCAGCCTTCTTCGCCGGGGGCAGCGCCGAAGAGTTGCTGAAGCTGGACGTTGTCAAGCCCGCCCTGCATCTGAATGCGATAGGCCGTGGTGGACTGGATCGGATCAAGACCTTCGTCAGGCCCCTCTTCGAGGATACGGCGCAAAAAGGCGATGCGCGCAACGCTCTCGCCGACCAGCTTGCCGCCCTTGGCCCACCACAACACTTCCTCATCATTGTAGTAGGTTTCGCCATGGGTGACATAGCCGCCATTGACGGTGCCGTCCCAGAAGCGGCGCACCAGCTTTTGGCCCGAGATATTGCCCCAGAGTTCGGAGATGTCGCCTTCATAGCAGCATTCATCGATCGAGACCGGCTTGCCATACTTCTCCCGCCAAAGCGCCGCCATATTGGCAGACGAACGCTGGATACTCGAATGGGTGATGCGGGGGTGGTTGTGGTCAAAAAAGGCAAAGCAATTGTGGTTGCTGAGCAGGTGGCCATAGGGGTCGTTGTCGGACACGATATGGATAAACCGGTCCCAGTCAGCGGGGCTCTTATTGGGCATCAAATCGTACTCATTGGCCATTGACCACCAGACATTGGGCAGCGCCGCCAATCGTGCAGTCAGGTATCTGAGATACCGGTCGTCCTGCTCGGGCGTCATATGCGAGAAGCCCCAGCGGTCGTAAGGATGGAAGATGATCAGGTCGGCCTCGACACCGATTTCCGCGAGCTGGTTGATGCGCTTTTCCAGGTGCTGGAAATATTCGGGCTCAAACCGTTCATAGTCGAATTCCCAGCCGGCATCCTTGATCGAGCCGGGCCAGGCACTGGACCCCTTTGTCACCAGCGGGAAGGGATACCGATCGGGCTCGTTCTGGTTGTAGCGATAGTGCTTGGGGAACACGCACATGCGGATCTTGGTGAAGGGGGCCTCGGCCAATGTCGCCAGCGTCTGCTCTTCGGTGGCATCACCCTGGTGGTTCCAGGCATAGGCAGTGGTGCCGATATTGATGTAGCGGGTGCCGTCGGCATAGCGGAAATGGTAGCGGTCCGAGACGCGTACGGGCCCGTGACGCCCGTCCTTGGCAGGCGCGACCTCGAAGCTGCCCTCAGCACCGTCAAGGGCTGGCGCATTGCTGCGCGTCTCGTAGTGCCAAGTGCCAGTCGTGTCAGGAAGAAAGCGGAGCTTGTAGGTGGTTCCGCCATCGTAGAAACCGTTGACACGGACTTCCCTGTCACCCTGGCGGAAGACCGCCCGCAGGTCGACGTCCTGAAACGGATTGCCCTCGCCTGGGCCCTCCAGTGACAATTCATAGGTCGCCCAAAGGCTCGCTGAGCCAGTGGCTGTGGCTGACTTGGTCATGGCAATATCCAATTGATGCGGCTAGCCGGCGGCGCGCAGACGCGGCCTCCAGCGGCTGGTCGTGGTGGGAATGGAGCTGAGCAGGAGCTGGGTATAATCGTGCTGCGGGTTCGACATGACTTCGCGCGCCTTGCCGAACTCGACCACGCGGCCTTTGTTCATCACCGCGATGTAGTCGGAGATGTAATAGGCTGTCGCCAGATCGTGGGTGATGTAGACAAAGCTTCGCCCCGCTTCATCCCGGAGCCGCTTGAACAGGTTGATGATGATCATGCGCCGCGAGGCGTCGATCATGCTAACCGGCTCGTCGGCGACAATCAGTTGCGGCTGTGGAATGAGAGCACGCGCCACCGAGATGCGTTGCAGCTCCCCGCCCGAGAACTGATTGGTATATTTGCCGCTGACCTCGCGATAGTCGAGACCGACGCTGTCCAGCGCATCGGCAACCGCATCTTCGGCTTCCTTTTCCCCCATATTGGCCACCCGGCGTGCGGTCTCGTGCAGATAGCTGTCCACTGGCCGATAGCGGCTGAAGGCTTCGAACGGGTTCTGGAAGATAGGCTGGACCGTGCTCAGAAATTCCTTCCGCGACGAGATGGAGCCCACCCCGACCACCGGCCGGTCATAGACAATCGCGCGTCCCGAGGTCGGGGTTTCGAGCCGCAGCAGGGTCTTTGCCAGCGTGGTCTTGCCGCTGCCCGATTCCCCAACAACGGCGATCACGACGGGTTTGTCGCTTTCCACGGTGATGTTGACGTCGTTGAGCGCCTGGATCTTGCGGGAGCGCACGAAGCTCCCCAAGCGGTACTCCTTGTTGAGGCCTTCGGTCTTGAGAATGAAGGTCATGATCAGGCTCCTACGCTCTGCGCAACAGGCGCGGCCGCGACCTGGGCAACAAAGTGCCCCGGCTTGACTTCATGCAGGATTGGCTCAACGCGATAGGCACGGTCACCGCTGGCCCCGGCGGCGCTGGCCATCAGGCCGCGCATGCTGTCGTCGCCAATGGTGGGCAGGGAGTCGATCAGCATCTTGGTGTAGGGGTGCTGGGGATCGGAGAAGACGCTATCGGTGTCGCCGTATTCGACCACGCGACCGGCATACATGATGAGCATCTTGTGGGTGACCTGATAATGGACGCCCATATCGTGCGAGACCACCAGGATGGTGTTCTTCATCTCCTCCTGGAGCTCCATGAGCAGCATGAGGATGTCCTTTTGCACCACG
Organism: Devosia marina; assembly: GCF_009758415.1. Taxonomy (GTDB): domain Bacteria; phylum Pseudomonadota; class Alphaproteobacteria; order Rhizobiales; family Devosiaceae; genus Devosia; species Devosia marina. Next base: position 426,085 of record NZ_WQRF01000003.1, read on the forward strand.
ACGTCGAGGGCCGTGGTCGGCTCGTCAGCGATGATCAGTTCGGGCTGGAAGAAGGTGGCCAGGCCGATCATCATGCGCTGCCGCATGCCGCCGGACAGCTGATGGGGATAGGAATCCATGGCTTCAGGAGGCAATCCCAGCTTGCCCATATAGGCCCGGGCGCGTTCGAGAACGCGCTTCTTGTTGCTGTCGGTCCCAGGGAAGTCGATGAACTGTTCCCGAATACGGATAACCGGGTTGAGCGAGTTCATCGAGCTCTGCGGAACGTATGAAATGGATTTGAACCATTCTTCGCGAATGTTCTGGGCGGTGACCTGACGGCCTTTCGCGCTCTTCAGCCCATAGGTGATCGAGCCGCGCGACAAATGCATGGGCGAGGTGATGTCGCCATAGATGGCCTTCATCAGGGTCGACTTTCCGCAGCCGGACTCCCCGGCAATGCCGACAATGCACCCATCGGGAATATCGAGGGTCACGCCATCGACGGCGTGAATGGTCCGCGTTCCAAGGCGATAGCTGACCTGGAGGTCCTTGATGCTGATCATTGGACACCGCGCCTTTCAGCAAATGCGGCGTTGAAGCCGGTAGAAGTCAGGAAAAGTCCGAGAAACAGCGTCACGGAAGCGATGATGGGCGCGACCAGCCAGAGGAAATGCCCGGTGAACAACGCGTTGTAGTTGAGCGCCCAGAAGATGATTGACCCCAGCGTCGGCACCTCGACCTTGGACAGGCCGATGACCGCGAGGGTGGCTTCAAGGTTGATCGCGAACAGGATGGTGTTGATGAAGCCCACCAGCGTATAGGCCATCACATAAGGGAACACCTCGCGGATGATGACCTGGGCGGTGTTGGCGCCGGAGAACCGGGCCATGTTGATGAACTCACGCTCGCGTATCGAGAGCGCCATGGAACGTACCGTGCGCGCATCCCAGGCCCAGCCGAAAATGATGATGATGAAGCCCACGGTAAAGAACGAGGTGTTTCCCCGGATCAGCGACCCCAGGATGATGAGGATCGGCAGCAGCGGAATGGTGATGAACGTGTCGACGATCAGCATGACCAGTCGTTCGAAGCGCCCGCCGATATAGCCCGCGCTGAGACCGACCGTGGTTGCGACGATGGTGACCCCGACAGCCACCAGAACCCCCAGCATCAGCGAATTGCGTATGGCAAAGACCAGGAACCAGAAGATATCCTGACCCAGGGCATTGGTACCCAGCCAGTGGGCGCCCGAAGCTGGCAAGTTACGCATGTAGGTGGCCTGCACGGACGGATCAGCCGGCGCGAAGAGCGGCAGGATAAAGCTGCCAAGACCCATGACCGTCAGGATGGTAAGGCCAACCGCCAGGCGCGGATTGATGAGCCAGAGGAATGACTTGAATAGTCCGGGCTCTGCCGCTTGCGGCGTTTCGACCAGGGTGACCGGGTCCATTTCTTTGCTGTCTATGGTCATTTGTGGCGGATCCGGGGGTCGAGAAGTGGATAGAGCAGGTCGATCACCAGCCCGGCGGTGGCCACGGCAATGATCGAGATGGTGATCGCGCCATAGAGCACGTTGTAGTCACCACCGGTCGCCGCCGCGCGCATGACAAGGCCAATGCCGGGATAGGAGAAGATCATCTCGGTCAGCAGCGCGCCGTTGAAGACCATGCCCAGCGAGAGCGCCAGAGCGGTCACTTGCGGCAACAGAGCGTTGCGGAACACGTAACGCGTCATCCGCGTCCAGTTGCTCGCGCCCTTCAGCCGGGCATAGATGACATAGGGTTCCTCGGTGGTGGCGACGGCCAGCGCCTTCATCGAGAGGATGTTCCAGCCAAAGCCTGCCAGGACCAGCGTGATGCCGGGCAGCAACGAATTGTAGATGATCATCCCGACTTTCTCCCAGCTCATCTGACCGACCGGGAAAGTCGCCGATAGCGGGAAGACCGGGAAAACGTAGGCGAGCAGCAGCAACACCGTGACCGCCAGGATGTAATAGGGGATGGGATAGAGCAGGATGCCAACGAATTCGAGGATCGAGGCTGCCTTTTTCTTGTGAAAGTAGCCGGCAACCAGGCCCACCAGATTACCCAGCGTCCAGGCGATAACGGTGGCGGTCAGCAGCAGGCTCAGGGTCCAGGGCAGCGCCGCCATGAGCATCTGTGACACGGGCTGGGGGAAATAGGTGAAGGATGGCCCGAAGTCGAAGCTGAAGACTATGCGCTTCATGTAATCGACATATTGGGTGAAGAGATTGCCTTTGAGGCCGTAAAGATTCTCGAGATTTTCCCGGAGCTCGGCAATGGCCTCGGCGCTCAGGGCTCCATTCGCCCGGCTTTGTATCTGTCCGATATAGCCGTCCACGGGATTGATCGGCATCAGCCGCGGCAGCAGGAAGGTGATGGACAAGCCAATGAACAGCACGGCCAGATAGAGTCCGAACCGCTTGGCGATGTAGACGAGTGCACCCATCAGGGATTCCTTTTGCGATAGAGTGTGGGGCGGCCCGGAGGAATGGCCGCCCCAGCCGGTCGTGTCAGGAGGTCACTGTCCGGTAGGCTCGACGTTGGTGACGGTCTTCTTGAACGAGCTCCACCAGGTGTAGGGCGCAGCGTAGAAGTTGTCCTGCTTGGGGAAGTTCGTCCAATAGGTGCTATTGGTCGGGATGGTCGTCGGGATGTTCATGAGATTGATCATCTGCATGTCTTCCGTCAGATACTTGGCGATCTGCCGACCATTTTCGACGAACTCCTCTGTGCCGATCTCGAGGCTGGCACTTTCGGACACGATGTCGAAGATGCGTTCATCCACGATGCGGGCATAGTTCTGCACAAGGGCATCGTTGGAATCTGCGGGCAGGACGTTGTCTGCGCGGAAGTTGCGCCAGGAGTTCTGCCAGTTGGCGTTATAGGTGCAGGAGTTCGACCAGTTGATCTGCAGCTCCATGCGGGCATTGGTAGTCTGGACCGTACCAAACTCGCCATTGTCTACCTGACGGGCATTCACGTTGAAGCCTGCCTGGCGCCAGCTGTCGGCAATCGAAAAGCCGACGCGCTGCAGAACCTTGTTCCAGTCGCCTGGAATGACGAATTCGAGCACCCAGGGCGAACCGTCGGGCATGGTGAAGAAGCCGTCCGCACCCTTGGCCATGCCGACCGATTCGAGCATCTTGGCGGCCTGCTCGGGATCGTGCTTCCACCAACCGATACCAAAGCCTGCTTCCACCGCATCGCCAGAGGGCAGCTGCGCCTGATCAACGCCTTGCGCGGCGAGCGTTTCGACCAGATCGGCGCCGAAATCGGTGTTGAACGGCTTGTAGCCATCCCCAATGGTCAGCTCTTCGAGCCAGGACTCAAGCGGCTCGACATAAAGCGGATTGGTGATCGGCGTATCAGCCAGCGGCAGTGGCGAGGCCTTGAACTGGCCGCTCATCGCCGAAATGCCGACCTGCTCGAGATCAAGTGCCAGGGCCAGGGCCCAGCGCACCTCGGGCATGTCGTAAGGCGCCTTCTGGTTGTTGATGTAGATGCCATAGGAGCAGGCATCATTCATGTCGTGATAGGGGAAGGTCGCCGAGAATGTTTCGATATTCGGGTTGCGCGCCTTGGCAGCCTCGATCGAATCCGGGCTCATGAAGGTGTCGACATCGTACTGGTTCTGCACGAACGCCAGCGCGCGCGTCTCCTCGGTACCGAAGTCCTTGTAGTAGACGTATTTGACGGCCGGCTCCTCGTCGATGTTCCAGCCGGATTCATCCCAGTCCTCGCGCAGCTCCCAGAGCTGCCAGAAACCGTTGGGATCGAATTCCTTGATCTTGTAGGCGCCAAGCGTGACGGCCGGCGCGTTCTGGAATGTCACCACCTCATCGCCCAGCGGCTCAAACACGTGCTGGGGAACCCAGTTGAACGGCATGCCCCAGGTATAAACGCCCATGCGGGTGACGAAGTCATAGACCGGGGTGGCGGTCGTCACTTCGAACGTGTGGTCGTCGATCTTTTCGTAGCTATCGACCAGACGCGTGATGGCCGAAACGTTGGTTAGCTTGTCGCGGTATTTGAAGGCCGTGTCGAAGGTGAAAATGATGTCATCGACGTTGAAATCCTCGCCATCGCTCCACTTGATCCCCTCGCGGATCTTGACGCGGAACTTGGTGTGCTCGTCATTGAGCACTTCAGGGAAGCCATCGGCCAATTCCGGATAGCTTTCGCCGGTCGCGGTATCCATCTCCCACAGCGCCGCCCAGCCAAGTTCGCGGAAACCGCGCCAGATGGCATAGGAGTTGAGGGGGTTCTGGGCAGACGGGTTGGACGAACGCCCATCAAATGTCTGCACGATCATTGTTTCACTGCGGGGCGTGCCGACATCGGTCATGGCCCCCTGAGCGAAAACGGTGGTTGTCATCAAGGCGCCCATGATGGGCAGCATCCAAGTACGGCCGTGCCGTGCCATATTTTCCTCCTCTGCAGCCGCTTGACCTGAAGCGGCCATCCAATGCGGATCATTTCGGAATTCCAGGCAGGCCAAAGCTCTGTCAGGCCCCATTCAGGGCCCTGCAAACAAGGCAAGTTGGACTGACTTTCCTCCGCACGCTCCCGCGCTCCATCGCAATGTCGTTTGTTGTTATTTTCGATTTATTGCGATTAGTAAGGATTATGATCGAGCGCAGCGATTGTCAATGCTCCTCCACACGTGAGGAAGCCAAAAAAATCACCAATGGGTGTAAAGCGCTGCTAGCTGGCGATAATGACTTCGACGCCGCGGCGCTCGAACTCGGCGCGGTCACTGTCGGAAATGCCGTCATCCGTGATCAGCGTATGAACCATTTCCACGCCACCGAGAGCCGAGAAGGACACTTTGCCGATCTTGGTGGAATCAGCCAGCAGATAGACATGCGAGGCAGCCTTCACCATGGCACGCTTGACGTAGATATCGCCAATCGAGGGATAGGTCAGGCCGACATCGAAGGACACGCCCGCCGTCGCCAGAAACAGCTTCTGCGCATATATGCCAACAAAGAACTCCACCGACTTCTCACCGCTCAACGACAGTGTCGGCGCTTTGAATTGCCCTGCGGGCATATGGACGGTGTTGCTCGGTATGGCCCCAAGGATCAGGGCGATGTTGAGGGCATTGGTGATGATGTTTAGCTCTTGGCGAGCCCGGAGATTCTCAGCAAATTGGGTCGTCGTCGAACCGGAATCGATGATGAGGGTCTCATTGTCGCCCACAAGCGCTGCGGCAGCACTGCCGATCGCGCGCTTCTTATCCATGTTCTGAATTTGTTGCAGGGACATGGACTGAACCTGTTGGGGGATCGAGCGAAGAAATGCCCCTCCATGCTCCCGGGTAATGAACCCCTCAGCATCAAGCCGCTCGAGATCCTGGCGAATGGTTGCCTCGGAGACATGGAACGCAGCGGACAGATCACGTACACGCGCGCTGCCCTCTTCCTGAAGCCATTCGAGAATGGCCATGCGCCTGGGCTCTGCGAGCAATTGCGGCTGGGCACCCCGTTCCGCACCACGCTTGCGCCGAGTCGCCTTTGCCTTTTCCACCTTAACTTACCCCGCACCCTTCACCGTCAGAATAACGCCCTTAGCATATTCAGGCTTAGGGGGGCACCGGAAAACTCGATAAATCAGCAAGGCTAAAAGTCAGCTCACCGACAAAACGCAAAAATCGAAAGTTTTCACTATTGCGCGAAAGCCGTGTGCGCTGTAGCTATCAGAAAAGCACAGCAATCGGGCTCGCACTGTGGTGGTGAGGAGGCCATGGCGTCGAAAAGACGAGGTGGCAACGGAGCAGGAATTTCGGCCCGCGACTTTCCGGTTTGCAGTCGTGCTGCCTTGCTCGACGTAATGGGAGACATCAATGACTTCGCCCGCAACTCTGCAAAAAAATGACCTGGTGCCAGAGATTGCAGCCAAGGCCCTGTGGATACGACGTCGCAGTTTCCAGATGGTCTATGAAGCGCAGATGGGGCACCCGGGCGGAGACTTCAGCGCGGCCGATATTCTGGCAACGCTCTATTTCGGGGTCATGCAGTTTACGCCGGACCGTCCGAACGACCCCGCGCGCGACCGCTTCGTGATGAGCAAGGGCCATTGCACAGGCGCTTTCTATTCGGTGCTGGCGGCCGCCGGATATTTCCCCGAGGCTGACCTCAAGACCTACATGGAGCCACTGAGCAAGCTGAACGGCCATCCCAATCGCAACTACCTGCCAGGCGTCGAAACCAATACCGGCCCACTTGGTCACGGACTGCCGGTGGCTACCGGCATCGCCATAGCCGGCCAGATAGACAATGCCGACTTTCGGACCTTTGTTCTCACCGGCGATGGTGAGTTGCAGGAAGGCAGCAATTGGGAATGCGCGCTGACCGCAGCCCACCGCAAGCTGGAGAATTTGACGCTCATTGTTGACCGCAACCGTCTGCAACAGGGGGCGCGGACCGAAGAAACGGCAACGCTGGACCCGTTGGACGATAAATGGCGGGCCTTCGGCTGGCATGTCGAAGTGGTTGACGGGCATGATCACGGCCAGCTGCTTGAGGTCCTGACCGCCTCGCCCAAGGGACGTGGCAAGCCGCTCTGCGTGATCGCCAATACATTCAAGGGCAAAGGCGTGAGCTACATGCACGACAACGTCGCCTGGCATCACGGCGTGCCAAACAAAGAACAATACGAACAAGCCATGGCGGAACTGGTCCAATGAGCGCTGCTGCATCCAAGAAAGAAGGCTATTTCGATTGCAGGGATAGCTTCGCCGCAACCATTGAAGCTTTGGCCGAGCGCGATCCGAGGATCGTGACGGTAGTGAGCGACAGCGTCGGCTCATCCAAGCTTGGCGGATTCAAGAAGAAATTCCCCGAGCGCATGGTCAATGTCGGCATTGCCGAACAGACCCTGGTTGCTGTCGGTGCAGGTCTGGCCAATGGCGGCAAGGTGCCCTTCGTGTCCGCGGCCTCCTGCTTCATCACCGGACGCGCCATGGAGCAGGTCAAGGCCGACATCGCCTACTCCAACGTCAATGTGAAGCTGATCGGCCAGTCGAGCGGCGTAGCGTACGGGGAACTGGGTCCGACTCATCACTCGATCGAAGATCTTGCCTGGCTGCGGCTTTTCAACAATCTCACCCTGATCGTACCGGCCGATCCCTGGCAGACCGAGCAGGCCATTCTGGCCGCGGCCGAGATGGATGGCCCGGTTTTCGTGCGTGTCAGCCGCATGCCCGTACCGGCCCTGGCGCGCGCAACCGGATCGAAGTTTGCAATCGGCAAGGCCGAGACACTGGTGGAGGGTTCGGATGCCACCATTATCGCCAATGGCACCATGGTCCATCGGGCCGTTGCCGCCGCTACGGCACTGAGGAGCGAGGGCATTTCTGCTCGTGTCGTCAACATGGCTACGGTCAATCCGCTGGACGAAGCGGCGATCGCTGCTGCTGCCGAGACGGGAGCAATCGTTACCATCGAGGAGCATTCGGTGCGTGGCGGTCTGGGTGGCGCGGTAGCGGAGATCATCGCCAGCACTAATCCCGTACCGATGCGCATCATGGGATTCCCCGGCTTCGTACCGACGGGTTCCGCAGAATGGCTGATGGAGCACTATGGCCTCACTGACGCTGGAATCGCTGCAGCCGTCAGACAGACCATTGCCCGCAAGAAATGACTGATCGTGAACTGATCCTCGCCATCGACCAGGGCACCACCAACACCAAGGCGCTGTTGGTTGACGCAACCGGTCGCGTCCACAGTCAGGCTTCGGTGCCCAATTTGGTCACCTATCCTCGGCCCGGCTGGGCAGAGCAGTCCGGCATTGATTTGATTGCCGGCGTCCAGACAGTGATTGCCGATGTCCTCGCCAAAGCCGGTGATGTTCCGATCATCGGCGTGGGCATTTCCAACCAGCGCGAGTCCATCCTTGTCTGGGATGCCGCCACCGGCGTGCCTGTTGGTCCTCTCGTGATCTGGCAATGCCGCCGCTCGGCCCCCAAATGCGAGGCCCTGCGCGCCGACGGTCATGCCGAAGCCATCGAAAGCCGGACCGGGCTTGCCCTGGACCCTCTCTTCCCCGCCGCCAAGATCACCTGGTTGCTGGACAATGTTCCTGGTGCACGGACGCGCGCCGAGAAAGGCGAATTGCGGGTAGGCACCGTGGATTCATGGCTGCTCTGGAACCTGACTGGCGGGACGGTGCACACCACCGATCACTCCAACGCATCCCGTACCCAGTTGTTCAACACCAAGACCCTGAGCTGGGACGAGGAGCTGTGCACCCTGTTCGACGTGCCAATGTCCATGCTGGCCGAGATAAAATCTTCCGATAGCCGCTTCGGCGCTACAGCCGAAGGCGCATGCGCCCTGCCCGCCGGGACGCCGATCCTTTCCATGATCGGGGATTCTCATGCGGCCCTGTTCGGCCATGGCGTGCGCGAGCCGGGCACGGTCAAGGGCACCTATGGCACTGGCACATCGCTGATGGCGCTGACCCCGGAACGCATCCGATCCACCCATGGCATCTCGAGCACCATTGCCTGGAGCCAGAACGGCAAGGCGCAATATGCGCTCGAAGGCAATATTTCCGTCTCGGGCCAGACCGCAGCCTTCGTCGCCGAATTGCTCGGCCTAGCCGATGCTGCGACCTTGTCTGCGCTCGCCGAAACTGTGCCGGACAGCAATGGCGTGACGTTCGTACCTGCTTTGGTCGGTCTGGGTGCGCCCTACTGGCGGTCTGATGCGCGCGGCACCATGACTGGCATGAGCCTTGGAACCAAGCCGGCGCACCTGGCGCGGGCCGCCCTTGAAGCCATCGCCTTCCAGGTTGCCGATGTTTATGCGGCTATGGAAGCTGATATGGGCTCGGCCCTGGGTGAACTGCGCGCCGATGGCGGCGCTTCGCGCAACCCATTGGTGATGCAATTTCAGTCCGACATTTTGGGCCGGCCGGTAGCGGCCGCTGCGGCCCCTGAAGTCAGTGCGCTCGGCGCCGCCGCCCTCGCCTTTTCGGCGCTCGGCACCGCCATGCCAGGCGTGCCGGCAGCCGACAAGTACGAGCCGAGCATGAGCGCGGCAGAATGCGCCAATCACCGCCAGCGCTGGGCGTCAGCCGTGACCCAGACATTGGCGACAAACAACAAGACGACGAGCTAGGAGGATCCCATGAGCACACCCCGTTTTGGCGCTGGTATCTGGCACTTCGCCACTTATCTTGATCGCTATGCCACCGATGGCTATGGCGTGCCGCGCAGTATCATCGAGGCCATCGACCTGGCTGGCCAGGTCAAGGACCTGTCGGTCGTCGACCTTAACTGGCCCTATTTCGGCGGTGAGTTTTCCGACGCCGAGATAAAGACCGCGCTTGAACGCAACAAGCTCGGTGCGATCGGCATCACGCCCGAGATCTACACCCGCGATTTCGTCAAGGGCGCTTTCACCAATCCCGATGCCGGCATCCGCCGCAAGGCGCATGAACTGGTGACCGCGGCCTGCGACGTGGTTCGCTTCCATAAGGCCGACTATGTCAAGCTCTGGCCCGGCCAGGACGGTTGGGATTATCCCTTCCAGGTTGACTATTCAACGCAATGGCAGCGTTCGCTGGATGGCGTTGGCCAACTGGCAAGCGAGAACCCGGACCTCAAATTCGTCATCGAATATAAGCCGCGCGAGCCGCGCGTGCGCATGAGCTTTGGTTCGGTCGCCCGCACCATTCTGGGCATCGAAAAGATCGGCCTGCCCAATATCGGCATCCTGCTCGATTTCGGCCACGCAATCATGGGCGGCGAATCCGCTGCCGACAGTGCGCAGCTGGCTATCGATTACGGTCGCCTGTTCGGCATGGACGTCAACGACAATTATCGCTCCTGGGACGACGATCTGGTGGCAGGCAGCCTCCATCCGATCGAACTCTTCGAGTTCTTCCACGTGCTCAAGAAGAACAAGTGGGAAGGCGTCTGGCAGCTCGACCAGTTCCCGTTCCGTGAGGACAGCGTCGCCACGGCGACCCACGCGATCGATTTCCTCAAGGCTGCGGCCAAGGGGCTGGATGCGCTGGACGAAGACGCTCTGCGAGAAGCTCAAAGCCGCCACGACGCCATCGGCGCCCTCAAGATCGCTCAGAAGGCGCTGTTCGGCGCGATGGGAGACTGAGAGCATGACAAATCTGCCGCGCGAAAAGCGTGCCCGCCTGATCCTCAATACCGATGCCAAGAACGAGGCGGACGATCAGTTCACCATCGTCCATGCGCTTCTGACGCCAACCTTCGATTTCCACGGCATCATCGCCGCCCATTTCGGCGACCACCGGTCCAAGACGGCCATGGAGGATAGCCGCAAGGAAATCGACCACCTGCTCGATCTGATGGACCTTTCCGGCCGCATTCCGGTGGCCAATGGCGCAGCCACCGCCCTGCCCGATGAGCAGACCCCCGTGCCATCCCCCGGCGCGCAGATGATCATCGACGAGGCCATGAAGGACGACGACCGGCCGCTCTACGTGGCCTTTCTCGGCCCCTTGACCGACATGGCATCAGCCTTGCTGATGGAGCCAAAGCTGAACGAGCGCAATGTCATCTGCGTCTGGATCGGCGGCGGCACCTGGCCGAGTGGTGGCCGTGAATTCAACCTTATGAACGACATCGCCTCGGCCAATGTCGTCATGCGCTCAAAAATCCAGGTCTGGCAGATCCCCTCCACGGTCTACCGCATGATGTCGGTCAGCTACGCCGAACTGCAGGAGCGTTGCGAGGACAAGGGCCCGATTGGCAAATATCTCGTCGATCAGCTCATCGACTGGAACCTGCGGGTGCACAAGGGCCCGATCGAGCATCGGTCGCTGGGCGACACCCCGTCGCTGTCCGTGATCCTCAACCCAATGGGCGGCACCTATGAATGGCGCCCTGCTCCCGAATTCAGCCCGCACATGCATTACGTCCACACCGGCCAGCACCGGCCGATCAAGGTCTATGACTCCATCGATATCCGCTACATCCTGGAAGACTTCTACGCCAAGCTCGCCCGTTTTCATCGCGGCGTACAGGATCTGGCCAATTTCGGTTAGTGAGCTCGATCAACCTGCCCGACTTGGCCCGCCGTTCCTGACGGCGGGCTTTTTTGTTGGGATGTTGTGAGTGTGTCATGGTGGTAGACGCGCCAGATCACTGCGCCGCTAGACCACAACACCCAATGCCCTGTGCGAATGATGAAACCGGCTCTGGCCTCAAGGGCCCCGCACGCGGTCAGACGGCCATCAATGCTGCGCTTGTCTCTTGAACCGGCCCCCGTCCATTTGAGCCCACCAAGGCGCCGCTGGTGGGCCATGATCCACGCCGTCCGCCCAACATGCCAAAGGCCGACGCTACTTTCGTAGCGCCGGCCTCGTCGGGAGATTCAAGTCTGACTAACGAGCTCGCTAGTCAGCCAGAGCAAACGTTTCGAGATCACCTGCATTGCTTTCGTCGATGAGCACGCAGTCCATGGAGATCTTTTCATCCATGCCGGTGGAGCCTTCCTTGAGGTACTTGTCGGCAAGCTCGACAGCCCACTGAGCCTGGCGGTAAGCGGGCTGCAGCACGGTGGCGTGGACCTTGCCGGCGAGGATGGCGTCGCGGACATCATTCGATCCGTCGAAACCCACCACGATCACGTCGTTGCGGCCAGCGGCCTCAAGCGCCGCGAGCGCGCCCATTGCCATGGTGTCGTTGCCGGCGATCACGCCCTTGATGTCCGGATTGGCCTGCAGGATGGATTCCATCTTGGTGAAGGCTTCCGTCTGGCTCCAGTTCGCCGACTGCTGGGCAACCATCACCATGTCTGGATACTGATCAATCACGTCATGGTAGCCTGCCGAACGGATTCCTGCATTGGTGTCGGATTCTTTGCCCACCAGCTCGACATAATTGCCGGTCTCGCCCATGGCCTCCACAAATGCCTCAGCGCCCAGAGTGGCACCCTGGTAATTGTTGGAAACAATCTGGGCCACGGCCACGCCGGTGGCATTGATCTCGCGGTCGATGAGGAAGGACGGGATGCCCGCATCCTTTGCCTTTTGCACCGCGGCGACGGACGCGTCAGCGCCGGCATTGTCGAGAATGATGGCCTTGGCGCCGGCGGCAATGGCGGAGTCGATCAACTCATTCTGCTTGTTGGCATCGTCATCATGCGAATAGACCTGGGTCGTATATCCCAGTTCTTCGGCTCTAGCCTTTGCACCTTCGGCCTCTGCCTTGAAGAAGGGGTTATCGTGGCTGGGCGTAATGATGACGATCAGATCCTGAGCCGCGGCGGGGAAAGCCATGGAAACACTGGCCATTGCGCCCAGTGCCAGCGCAGCGATCGTTCTTGCAAACTTCATTTTGGTCCTCCTTTAGAGCGTGTCGCTCTGGTTCCCGCAATCGCCTGCAACTTTCGGCTACTTTGTTTTATTTGCGGTTTCTAAGGAATAGCTTTGACATTTGCCAAAGTCAACGAAATGAGGCGTCCGCAGAGCACCGCTAGTTGCACTCGCTGGCAAGAGAGAAGCGTCTTTGCATCCTTCCTGGACGCAGAGACTTGCCGAAAATGGGGCTTATCAGCCGTTGCTAGCGGCGAGGCGCCGCTGCAGCTGATCCAGGACCACTGCCGCAATAATCACGAGCCCCTTGATAACCATCTGCCAGAATTCGGAAACGCCCATCATCACCAGACCGTCGCTCAGCACGCCGATGACAAAGGCACCGATTATTGTCCCCCCGATCAGGCCTCGCCCGCCTGAAAGTGAAGTGCCGCCCAGAACCGCCGCGGCGATGGCGTTGAGCTCGAAGGTTTCGCCGCTGGCTGGGTGGCTGGCGACAAGCTGGGAGGAAACGATGAGACCGACGACCGCGGCACAAAAGCCGGAAATCATGTAAACAGCGATTTTGATGCGGTCCACGCGCACGCCCGAGAGCGCCGCTGCCCGCTCGTTCCCCCCGACCGCGTAAACCTTACGGCCGAAAGGCGTGCGTTGCGCGACATAAGCCGCAACCAGCGCCAGCACCACGAGAATGACGATGGAGACTGGTATCCCCAGCACATTCCCCGAACCGATAATCGGATAGCCCTGATTGCCCAGCTCTTCCTTGCCAACCAGATTGGAGAAGGTCGCGCCACCTGAGAGCAGCAAGGCCGCGCCGCGCGCCACGTAGAGCGTGCCCAGGGTGGCGATGAACGGGGCGACCCCCAATTTGGTCACCAATAGCCCGTTAATGGCACCAATTGCGGTGCCCACCAGCAGGGCGATGCAAACCACCTCAAGGACATTGGGATAGATGATAATACCCAGCATGGGCAGTTGCAGACCATGGGCCAGCAACCCGCCTGCCACCATGCCGGTGAGACCGACAATGGACCCCACGGAAAGGTCGATGCCGCCTGTCAGAATGACATAGGTTATGCCGATGGCCAGGATTGCGTTGATCGCCACATGCTTGGAAATAATAATGGCATTGGCCACTGACACAAAATTTGGCGCCATCAATGCAAAGAACAAAGTCACCACGATTAGCGCGATGAACGTTCTAAGCTTGAGTAGCAGCAGCAAGACCGAGGTGTTGTCGGTGGAACCGGATTTGGCAGTGGCGGTCGCGTTGGACATGAAATCTCCTCAGGCAAAAGCCGGTTCGGTTTTGGGGGTTGAGGCGCGCACCAGCGCCTCGTCGGTCGCATCTTCGGCACGCAGATCCGCTGTAATCCGGCCATTGGCCATGACCAGTATCCGATCTGCCACCGCATGGGTCTCCTTGAGGTCCGAGGTGGAATAGACGATGCACAGGCCGCGGTCGGCGAGGTCGCGCATGGTGGAAAACACTTCGGCCTTGGCGCCGATATCGATGCCCCGACTGGGCTCATCGAGCAGGAGGACCCGCGGCTCGGTCAGCAGCGACTTGCCAATCACCACCTTCTGTTGGTTCCCGCCGGACAGCGAGGTGATCGGCGCGTCTACTCCAGCCGTCTTGATCCGCAACTGATCGATGATCTGCTGCAATAGTGGCGTCTCGGCGGCCTTGGAAATCGAGAAAAAACGCGTGAAACGGCGCAGACTGGCCAGACCCAGATTGCCGCCGACCGAGAGATTCTGGGCAAGGCCGTCCCGCTGGCGATCTTCCGGCACCAGGAGCAGCCCCGCCCTCATGCGGCGGTTCACCGAATGACCGTCCAGCGCCACCCCGTCTAATCGAATGGCCCCACGAGCACCCGAACGCAGCCCGTAAAGGCTCTCAAACAGCTCTGTCCGACCTGCCCCAAGAAGTCCGTAAATGGCGGTAATTTCACCGGGCCTGAAGGCGACAGAAATGTCATCGAGTGCCAGGCCGTGTCCACGCCCGGGCAAAGACAAGCGCTCGACCTCCAAGAGTACCGGCCCGGCTTCGATGGCTGGCGGTCGATTGGCCACGACCTGGTCCTTGCCCAGCATCTTTTCGATAATCCAGGGGATCGTTACGCCTTCGCGCTCCGCCGTTGCCGCCAGCTTGCCGTCCCGCAACACGGTGAAATGATCTCCGATGCGGATCAGCTCTTCGAGACGGTGCGAAATGTAGATGATTGCGACACCGGCGCGACGCAGTTCACCAATGACCTTGAACAGCACCTCCACCTCCGAGACCGAAAGTGCCGAAGTGGGTTCGTCCATGATGAGGATGCGAGCATCTTCTGCCAGCGCCTTGGCGATTTCCACGATCTGCTGTTCACCGATCATCAGGTCGCCGACAAGACCATCGGGGTCGATCTGGTGTTCGAGCCTGCCTATGAGTTCGGCCGCCTTCCGGCGCTGCGCTTCACGGTCGATGTGAAAGCCGGCCCTGGTGATGTCACGTCCAAGAAAGATGTTCTCGGTGACGCTGAGATTGGGGCAAAGATTGAGTTCCTGGAACACAATTCCGATGCCCTGCCGGGCCGCATCACGGATCGAATCGAAACTGACCTTCTGGCCGCCCATGGTCATTGTGCCGAGTGTGGGCTGTTCGACCCCGGCCAATATCTTCATCAGGGTCGACTTGCCCGCCCCGTTCTCGCCGATCAGCACATTGACCGCACCCGCGTGAACGTCGAAGTCAACGTCTTTCAGGGCCACCGTGCCGGGAAAGGCCTTTGTTATGCCGCGGGCGGAAAGAACAATTTCGCTCATGGCGAAGTCTTGTCCAGTTCAACCAGCGTGATCTGCAGCCGGTCCGCAGCGTTCGCGAGGCTGACCGCCCCGGTAAAGGCAACATTGTCCCCGACAGCAATATTTTCGGCCGCTGGCGAGATGGCCTGGAGCGCCAATGCCGTCAAAGCCTTGCCAGCATCGGCATATTCGAGCTGATTGGTGAAGTCCTGAAACGAGACGAATGGCAGGGCATCGCGAATGGCATTGCCGCGGATGACCGGACCGATCTGCAAGGCGACAGAATCTGGCAGACCCTCCACCTTGATATCCAGCGTTCCGGCCCGAGACTCGGTGTTCTTGGCGATGACTTGGCCCGTACCACTGACGATGAAGGCCCAGGGAGAGCCTTCTGCTGCGCGGTAGCCATACGCATTGCCGGCCGCTTCGAGGCTTTCGTGAACGGCGGGGATCACCTCTGCGACGGGACGAGCCGAGGCAGAAAAATGCGGCAGGACCTGATCGCTCCAGAGGTCTTCGGCATAAGCCTGGGCGTCAAACCCGGCCGGCGCGGCAGCCTCCTGGTCAGCGATCTGCACGATCTTGCAACCCGCCAGGGATGCAGCCATCAATGCAGCCGATGCAACAAGCACTCCCCTGCGACTGAGCATGCGCGGTGTTCCTCCCTCGCAATCACTTTTTGTGAATTATTGCGATTTCTGAGGTTTTGTATCATTTGACTGTTGGATGTCAATTCAGTTGAGGCGACTTGGCAGGCTCCGTTTGGGAATCGAACAGGGTAGCTGCATAAGCGAGTTTCGTGTGCAACGCTCAACCAAAGGGCCGCTGTTTGTGGCATGGCAAACCCCTTGTTCTGACTGGATTCGCTTGCAGCAGTTATGGCCGTGAGCCGAAAGCCCCGGCCCTGCCTTTCTCTACGCCACCCTTCAAACGGAGGGCGATCTGACGGATCAGGAATGGCACTGGTGGGGGCGTTGTTGCCGCCCGAGCGGGTCGACAGGCTCGGCCAGCCCTGGACAACCGGCGCTTTCTGAACGAAATCCTCTAAGTGTTGCTGGTTGGCTGCCCCTGACGCGAATGCACGAGCGCTATGGCAAGTGGAACCCGGTCTATGTCCGTTTCCGCCGCTTGGCCGAACAAGGGGTCTGGGACGCCTTGCTGGGAAAGCTGATCGAGCTCGGGCTCGCCGAATACTGGCACCAAATAATCGACAGCACCACGATGCGCGGCCAATCTCAGGCAGCGGGCGCAAACGTATGGCCCGCCCCGGTTGCAGGCGAAAATCGGGTGACAACCTGATCATTCTGCACAAGCGTATCCCGCATGTCGGCACGATGGCCGCCGCCAAGATGGAGATCCGCGCGTTCCGATCCTCATAAAGGGGCCGGGCAGCAAGATCACGTCCTTCCAAAAAGGTAGCCGCGCTGCCCACTGCGGCTACCAGAGCGGTCGCGTTCAGCGCTCCGACGCCGGAAATGCCTGTCAGCCGCCGGACCCGATCACCGGTCCGAGCCATGGTTGCGAACTGTGAAGACAATGACGTGGGACCCGATTTTGGGTCACTCGGCTGGGGAACTTCCCGGGGTAGCACTCACGGCGGACCGGATGCGCCGGAAGCATTCATGAGCGATATCGGCGGTTTGTTGCCGATGGCGCTGTGCTCTCTTTTTTTGCTCGGCGAGTTCTAAGCTGCACTATCCAATAGTCCAGCCTCGCACCAGCGAACATGCTCAAACAGCTAAATCATTGAAATTAAAGGGTTCTGGGCTGGGCATGTGTAGTCAAAACACCAATTGTGAGTTTCAAACCACCCAATGTGGCGAAAATCCAATTGACGCCGCTTTGTCACGAGCGTATTGGCGGCCTCAGGACATCTCGCCCTAACGCGAGACAATAGGCCTGGGAGGGCCGCTTGATATGGCTGATACGCCCCAAACCGCACCGGCGGTCAAACCGGCTAATCCAAATTTCTCGTCGGGTCCATGCTCCAAGCGTCCAGGTTGGACGATTGATGCGCTTGCCGGCGCGCTGACCGGCCGCTCGCACCGGGCCAAGCCCGCCAAGGCGCGCATCCAGCAGGCCATCGATCTCACCCGCGACCTGCTCGAAGTCCCCGCCGACTATCGCATCGGCATTGTTCCCGCCTCCGACACCGGCGCCGTGGAAATGTTCCTCTGGAGCGCCTTGGGCGCCCGCGGCGTCGACATGCTCGCCTGGGAAAGCTTCGGCGCCGGCTGGGTCACCGATGTGCAAAAGCAGCTCAAGCTCGACGATGTCCGCGTGCTCGACGCGCCCTATGGCGAATTGCCCGATCTGACCCAGGTCGATTTCAACCGCGATGTGGTCTTCACCTGGAACGGCACCACCTCGGGCGTCCGCGTCCCCAATGCCGACTGGATCCCCGCCGATCGCGAAGGCCTGACCATTTGCGACGCGACTTCGGCCGCCTTCGCGCAGAAACTCGATTTCGCCAAGCTCGACGTGGTCACCTTCTCCTGGCAGAAAGCGCTGGGCGGCGAGGCGGCGCACGGCGTACTGATCCTCTCGCCCCGCGCCGTCGAACGGCTCGAAACCTTTAAGCCCGACCGCCCGCTGCCCAAGATTTTCCGCCTGACCAAGGGCGGCAAGCTGATCGAAGGCATCTTCAAGGCCGAAACCATCAACACCGTCTCGATGATCTGCATCGAGGATGCGGTGGATGCCATGCAATGGGGTGTCGAGATCGGCGGTCTCAAGGCCATGCAGGCTCGCGCCGACGCCAATGCCAAAGTGCTGGCCGACTGGGTGGCAAAGACCGACTGGATCGACTTCCTGGCCAAGAACGAGAACGAGCGCTCCAACACCTCGGTGTGTCTGGTCATCTCCGATCCCGACATCAACGCGCTTGATGCCGACGCTCAGGCGGCCTTTGCCAAGGCCATTGTCGCCCGCCTCGACAAGGAAGGCGTGGCCTATGACATCGGCGGATACCGCGATGCGCCCACGGGTCTGCGGATCTGGACCGGCTCGACCGTCGAGGCCTCCGATCTCGAAAAGCTGACGCCGTGGCTCGATTGGGCTTTCGCCCAGGAGAAGGCCGCGCTCAAGGCTGCCGCCTAAGCCCTTACCGGCCCCGCAAGGCGGGGCCCTTTTTCCCCTTTTCATGGTGAAGCTGGGCGAAGCCCGCTCCCATCCAAATCAGGACTGCTCCAATGCCTAAAGTTCTCGTTTCCGACAAGCTGAGCCCCACCGCCGTCCAGATCTTCAAGGACAATGGCGTCGAGGTCGACTACCTGCCCGATCTGGGCAAGGACAAGGACAAGCTGTTCGAGGTCATCGGCCAGTATGATGGCCTGGCCATTCGCTCGGCCACCAAGGTCACCGAAAAGATCCTCTCGGCTGCCACCAATCTCAAGGTCATCGGCCGCGCCGGCATCGGTGTCGACAATGTCGATATTCCGGCTGCCACCAAGAAGGGCATCATCGTGATGAACACGCCCTTCGGCAATTCCATCACCACGGCCGAGCATGCCATTGCCATGATGATGGCGCTGGCCCGTCAGCTTCCCGAGGCCGACGCCTCGACCCGCGCCTCCAAGTGGGAAAAGAACCGCTTCATGGGCGTGGAGGTCACCCACAAGACGCTGGGTTTGATCGGTGCAGGCAATATCGGCTCGATCGTGGCCGACCGCGCCCAGGGCCTCAAGATGAAGGTGATTGCCTATGACCCGTTCCTGACCCCTGAACGCGCTGTGGAACTGGGCGTGGAAAAGGTCGAACTCAACGACCTGCTCGCCCGTGCCGACTTCATCACCCTCCATACCCCGCTGATCGACGCCACCCGCAACATCCTGAATGCCGAAACCCTGAGCAAGACCAAGAAGGGTGTGCGGATCATCAATTGCGCCCGCGGCGGTCTGATCGATGAAGCAGCGCTCTTTGAAGCACTCAAGTCCGGCCAGGTCGCCGGCGCTGCATTGGACGTGTTTCTTGAAGAGCCGGCTCAGAACAATCCGTTGTTCGAACTGCCCAACGTCATCTGCACACCCCATCTTGGCGCGGCGACAACCGAGGCGCAGGAAAACGTTGCGCTGCAGGTGGCCGAGCAGATTTCGGCCTATCTGATGACCGGCGAGATCACCAATGCGCTCAACTTCCCGTCCATCTCGGCCGAGGAGGCCCCGATCATCACCCCCTGGGTCAAGCTCGCCGAGGCCCTGGGCTCCTTTGCCGGCCAGCTTACCGAAACCGCCATTTCGGGCATCAAGCTCGAATTCGAAGGCACTCCGGCTGGTCTGAACACCCGCCCCATGGTGGCTGCTGCAATCAACGGCGTCTTGAAGCCCTCGCTGGGCGACATCAACATGGTTTCGGCCCCCCAGATCGCCAAGGACCGTGGCATTGTGGTGGAAACCACAAATCGCGACCAGCAGGGCGCCTATGAGGGCTACATCCGCCTGACGGTGACCACCGAACGTCAGACCCGCGGTGTCGCTGGCACCCTGTTTGCCAATGGCAAGCCGCGCATCATCCAGGTCAAGGACATCAACATGGAAGCGGAAGTCACCCCGCACATGCTCTATGTCACCAATGAGGACAAGCCGGGCCATATCGGCCGCCTGGGCACCATTCTGGGCACGCTCGGGATCAACATCGCCAACTTCAACCTCGGCCGCGCCGAAGTGGGTGGCGACGCCATTGCCCTGGTTTCCATCGACGGCACCCTGAACGACGCCCAGCTCGACCAGATCGCCAAGCTCGAAGGCGTCAAACAGGCCAAAGCGCTCAAGTTCTGAGCTGGTAGAAGCGATGCGATTTGAAGGCGGCCTCCGGGCCGCCTTTTATTTTACCCGTCGCGCTGCCCATTCGGCCAGCAGGATGCCGCTGACGATGATGGCGGCGGCAACAAAGTGGTAGGCCTGCAGCGTCTCGCCCAGAATGATCACCGAACCCAATGTCCCGAACACCGGGATGAGGTTGTGGCTCGGCGCCGCGCGATTGGCGCCGACCATTTCGACGCCGCGGGCATAAGCCACCTGGCTGAACATGGACGGAAAGATCGCTACATAGGCGATAACCGCCCAGACCACCGGCGGCGCCGAGGTGAGCGTGGCCACCTGCCCCAACCCGCCTTGGGAAAACGCCAGCATGACAACGGACGTGATTGCCGCGCCCGAAAAGCTGACGGCCATGAAGCTCAAGATGTGCATTTTCGGGCGGAAGCGCAGCGCCAGCGTGTAGCTGGTATAGGCCAGGCAGGCGAGCATGACGAAACCGTCGCCCGCATTGATGTCGAGCGTCAGGATGCGCATGAGGTCGCCATGCGTGGCGGTCAGTACCACCCCGGTGATGGCCAGCAAGACCCCCAGGATCTGGATGAACTGTGCCCGCACCCGGAAAATGATGAAATTGGCCCCCAGGATCAGCATCGGCAGCGAGCCCTGCTCGATTGCCGAATTGACCGCCGTAGTTGTCTGCAGCCCGAGATAGAGAAAGCCGTTGAACAGCGCATAGCCGACCGCGCCATAGGCCATCAGTACCGGCCAGTGCCGGCGCACCACGCCCCAGTCACCCTTGAGGTGAGGCCAGGCGAAGGGCAGGATGAAACTGGTGGCCAGAACGCAACGGCTGGCCAGCAGCAGGAACGGGTCGATTTGCCCCACCGTCAGCTTGGCCGCCACCACATTGCCCCCCCAAAACAGGGGTGCCAGGACCAGCAGCAGATAGGGTTGTTCCAGAACGCGGGCGAAAAAGCCGCTACTTTGCTGTGGTTGCGGCTTTGTCATCGTCGCCCGGGTGATGTATGGACAATCGGACTTATCAGTTATTCGGCCATAATCAAACCCGACAAAGGTGGCCGGGGGGACGTCACGTCCAATCATCGTGGGGACCGACGCGTCGTGTGCGGTCCCGTTTGTGTGCCTGCTTTGGGGAAGACTGAATATGGCGAATGTGGTTGTCGTCGGCTCGCAATGGGGCGACGAGGGCAAGGGCAAGATCGTGGACTGGCTTTCGGAGCGCGCCGACGTCGTGGTGCGCTTCCATGGTGGCCACAATGCCGGCCATACGCTGGTCATTGACGGGGTCAGCTACAAGCTGGCGCTGCTGCCCTCCGGTCTGGTGCAAGGCAAGCTTTCGGTCATCGGCAATGGCGTGGTGGTGGACCCGCACCACTTTGTCGAGGAAATGGCCAAGCTGCGCGCCCAGGGTGTCAATATCACCCCTGAAGTGCTGCGCGTGGCCGACAATGCCCCGCTGATTCTCTCGCTGCACCGCGAACTCGACGGCATTCGCGAAGACGCCAATTCCGGCCTCAAGATCGGCACCACCCGCCGCGGCATCGGTCCAGCCTATGAGGACAAGGTGGGCCGCCGCGCCATCCGTCTTGTTGATCTGAGCGAACCCGATACGCTCATGCCCAAGATCGAGCGCCTCCTGACGCATCACAATGCGCTGCGCCGGGGCATGGGTCTGACCGAGATCTCGGCCGACACCATCCATGAAGAGCTGACCACCATCGCGGCCGAAATCCTGCCTTTCATGGATCAGGTCTGGCGCGTGCTGGACCAGAAGCGCCGCGAGGGTGCACGTATCCTGTTCGAAGGCGCGCAGGGCGCCCTGCTCGACAATGACCACGGCACCTACCCCTTCGTCACCTCGTCCAATACCGTGGCCGGACAGGCCGCCGCAGGTTCGGGCCTTGGTCCCACGGCCATCGACTATGTGCTGGGGATCACCAAGGCCTATACCACCCGCGTGGGCGAGGGCCCCTTCCCGTGCGAACTCGATGATGAAATTGGCAAGCACCTGGCCGTGGTCGGGCGCGAAGTCGGCGTCAATACCGGGCGGCCGCGCCGCTGCGGCTGGTTCGACGCGGTTCTGGTGCGCCAGACCGTCAAGACCTCGGGTATCACCGGCATCGCCCTGACCAAGCTCGACGTGCTCGACGGCCTCAAGGAGATCAAGGTCTGTGTCGGCTATGAGCTGGACGGATCACGCATTGATTATCTGCCTGCCTCAATGGGGGCACAGGCGCGGGTTAAGCCGATTTACGAGACGCTCGAAGGGTGGTCCGAAACCACCGCGGGTGCACGAAGCTGGGCCGAATTGCCGGCCCAAGCGGTCAAATATGTCCGCTATATCGAGGAACTGATCGGTGCCCCTGTCGCCCTGTTATCCACCAGTCCGGAACGTGCAGACACCATCTTGGTCGTTGACCCATTCCAAGACTGACAAATTTTGCTAAAAGACTGCGCTGTCAGAGTGAGTACCAAGTAGCCAATGGCGGATTACAAGGAGCTGTTGCGTCGGGCTATCTCGGCGCTGCCGGAGAATAACGGGGCCGCGCGTCGCGCGGTCTATGAAAAGGCGCGTTCGGCCCTTGTCGGGCAATTGCGCGCCATCCAGCCGCCTCTTCCGGCACGCGATATCACCCAGCATCGCCTGCAACTTGAAGATTGCATTCGCCAGGTCGAACAGGAAGCCAGCGAGGCCGTTATCAGCCTCGGGCGCGATGGCCCTCTGGCTGCGCGCCCGGCTACACCCCAGCCGCGCACGGCACCCGCCGCGCCGGCTGAACCCGAGGTCGAGGCAGAGGACGAGCCCGAAGCTGAACCTGAGCCTGAGCCGGAAGCTCAATCCGCAATCGCGCCAGAAGCCGAACCGGAAGAGGCGGACGCACCATCGCCTGAAGACGTGGCCGCTGCTCTGGGCGGCGCCGCTGCGCCAGTTGCCGAACCGGCTCACGACCCCAATGCCGATGCTGCTGAGGAACTGCCGGTCGCAACCGAGCCCGCAGAAGAACCTGAGCCCAAGCCGACATCGGCCAAGTCCCCATCGATCGAAGACATTATCGCCCAGGCCGCTGAAACCGGCGGCACGACAGTTTCGCGTAACGCGGACACCGGGCTCGACGACAAGGCGCCGGCGGCCGAAAAGCCGGAAACGCCCGTCGAGCCGGAACGGCCCGGCAAGACCTTTTCCTTCTCACGCCGCGACGCTGTGACCAGCGAGACTGCCAGCAAGGGCAACGCGATCACCCCGTCGTCGCTCGCGCCGCGCGTAGAGCCCGTCATGGGCAGCACCGCACTTGCCAGCCAGCCGGGCCGCGCCGCATCGGTTCTGATCGATCCGCCTTTGCCCGTCGACCCGGCACTTTCCAGCGTGCGCGAAGTCGAGGTGGAACAGGATGATGCCCGCGCCGCCGAGGGAGCCATCGAGCGGGCCATCGAAACCCTGGATCGTGAGGCGCGCGGCGAGGCAACGCCGTCCCAGCCGCATCCGGCAGAGGCAAGTCTGTCTGCCGAGGAACCAGGCCAGGATAGCGATTCCAGTTTTGCCCCGGCGGATGCGGAGCGACGCACCGGGACCGGGCTGACCATTTTCCTGATTGTCTTCGCCCTGCTGCTGGCCGGTGTCGGCGGAGCCGGGTTCTGGGCATGGCGCGAGGGCTATGTCGATCTCGACCAGATGTTCGGGCGCACCCAGACGGCGGCCGTGCAACCCGAGATCACCGAGCAGCCCACCGGCCTGACCATGGACAACACGCCCGCCGAACCGGCCAATACGGATGAAAGCGCATCGGGGCCGGGCAATACCGCAACCACCTCAGCCACCGAGCCGACCAGTGCACTCGAGGCTGGTGACGAAGAGCGCCTCGAACCGACGCCAGAACCGGTCACCCCGACCGGCGATGAAACCGTCCTGCCATCGCTTGGCAATGGCGAGGTCAAGACCGAAGAGCGCCTGTCTGGCGAAGACACCACAATCGCCGCAACGGAGGATCCGGCCGCCACCGTCGATCCCGCCGAACTGGCAGGCAATCAGTCGCTCCTGCTCGAAGCATCGACTGGCGGACAGGCCAGCACGGTACCCTTCTCGGGTACGGTGGAATGGACCCAGGGCACGGACGAGATTGGCCAGCCCACGCTGGTTGCCGAAGCCAGCATTCCGGCGCGCAACATGAGCGTCTCAATCCTTATTCGCAAGAATATCGATCCCAGCCTGCCGGCCAGCCACCTGATGGAAATCAGCTTTGACATCCCCGACACCTTTATCGGCGGATCGATTGCAACCTTGGCCGGCGTGTTGCTCAAGAATGAGGAACTGGTGCCAGGCACAGCACTGGCCGGGGCTGCCGCGCGTATTGTGGGCAACACCTTCCTGTTCGCCCTCAGCGCCGCACCGGACGATCTGACTGCCAATACCGGCCTGCTCGATACACAGCGCTGGATGGATCTCGCGATTGTCTATGGCACCGGCCGCAACGCCATCCTCACCCTGGAAAAGGATGAAGAAGCGCAGGCCCTGTTCGACACCGTTCTCGCCGCCTGGGAAGAGTAGAACGCGCTAGACGCGCTCCAACCGGCCCGCGACGATCCGGTAATGCGCGCTTGCGAGCGCCGCAATGTCATCGGCATGGTGGCTGACCAGAACGGTGTGCCAGTTGTGCCGGCGCGTCAGTGCGCCAACCAGTTCCCGCGTGGTGCGGCGCGTCTCATCGTCCAGCGCCGAAAACGGTTCATCGAGAAGCAGCACGGGCCGATCGCGCAGCAGCGTCCGCGCCAGTGCGACGCGCTGCTTTTGTCCGCCTGACAGATTGGCAGCCTGCTTGGTATCGAACCCGGCCAGACCGACTTCGGCCAGGGCTTGGGCAACCAGCTGTTGCCCGGTGGGTTTCGGCGTACCACGCGGCAGGCCCAGGGCCGCATTTTCCTCCGCGCTGAGATGCTCAAACAGATTGTCTGCCTGCAACAGCAGGGATACGGGCCGCGCTTCGGGTGGGAGCGACAACAGGTCTTCTCCATCCAGCGTCAGCATACCACTCACCGGCGCAATGAAGCCGGCCAGGAGATCGAGCAGCGTCGACTTGCCCGAGCCGCTGGCCCCGGAAATCGCTGTCACCTCACCCGGCTGGGCCTCCAGGCTGAAATGATAGGGCTCCTCCTGCCCCGGATGGGCAAAGACCAGATCATCGGCGCGAAGCATGCGAAATCCTTTCAATCAGGCGCGGCAGGCCGACAAAGGCAACGATGGTGAAGATCAACAGTAAAGCTGCGATTGCCGCCGCATCATTGGATTTGTACGACCCGAGAGCCCGGTACATCATCAGCGGCAAGGTCTGGAAATCCTGAGTGCCGAACAAGGCAATGACCCCCAGATCGCCCAGCGAGAAACAGAAGGCCAGCGCCAGCATCAGCCCGATATCGCGCCCAAGCAGCGGATATTCGATGCTGATGAACTGCGTCCAGCCCGACAGGCCCAGCGAGCGGATCAGCTTGCCCCGCGTCCGTATGATCGCATCCAGCGGTGGCCCGAGCGTAGCAATGGCAAAGGGCAGGGACAGCAGGCTATTGGCGATGACCACCACCACGGGCGCGGCCGTGCCGACCGGCACACCCGTGGTGCGGACCAGAAGGAAGAACCCCAGCGACAGGACCACCGCGGGCACCGCCAGATAGGCAAAGGCCGGAATGCCGAGCATCACGCGCGCGCCCTGCCGATACGCCGCGCTGCGGCCAAGTGCCAGCATCAAGGCCAGGGCGAGCGTCAACAGCGCCGAACTGGCCCCGATGATGATACTGGTCCCGGTCGCCCGCCAGAAACCGGCCTGGCCCAGCACCCTAAGCAAGCCACTCGTCAATCCGTCATAGAGCACCGAGAGCAAGGGCAGGGCAAAGCCGATGGCACCCAAAACCAGCACGGCCCATTGCAGCACGCGCACCGGGGCGCTGTCGCGCCAGCGCGGCTGGGTGGAACGACTGAGGGCCGAAGGCACCGGGGTGAAGGCCGAGGCCAGTAGAATGACAAGTGAACAAACGCCAATCTGCGTCAGCGCCAGACGCACCGCCCCGACCAGGTCGAAATCGAGCCGCACGGCCGTGTAGATGGCGACTTCCAGCGTCTGGTTCGCTGGCCCGCCGCCCAGCAGCAACACGATGGGAAAGCTGGTAAAGGCCAGAAGGAAGATGATGGCGCCCAGTCCCGGCAGGCTGCCCCGCAGCGCCGGCCAGTCAATCAAGGCAAAACGCTGCCAGGCCGACAGGCCCAGCGACTGCCCCATCTTGAGCCGGCTTTGCGGGATGGCGTCGAGCCGCGCCAGCAGAATGCGTCCGGCAAAGGCCCCATCGAGAATGACATGGGCCAGCAGGATGCCCGAAAGGCCATAGGCCGGACTTTCAAAGCCAATGCCGAACAGGACTTCGCTCGCCTGGTTGATCCAGCCATTGCGCCCCCAGATCGAGAGCAGGCCGAACGCCACCACCATGCCCGGAGTGACTATGGCGGCCGCAAACAGACCCACCACCAGATCGCGCCCCGCAAAGCGCAACCTGTTGAGCGCCCAAGCCAGCGCCGTGCCTACCAGCAGCGACAGCACCATGGTCAGCCCCGCCTGCAGCGCCGTCATGCGCAACAGGTGCGCAATATCCACGCGCGAGCCGCCCGATGCATCGGTCGCCGCATTCAGAATGGCCCAGAGCACGGCCGCAATCAGCACGGCAATGATCAGGGTCAGCGCGGTCGCAGCGGCGACGCGCATGGGCCGATGGGGAAGGGTCAGCATGGCCGCTGGTCCTTCCAAGCGCGCAATGCAGTACCTCCCCCTTGACGGGGGCGGTTGGGAGGGGGGGCTTCACAAGCACCCGGCCTGTGGCTCCCCCCTCCCCAACCCTCCCCGCGAGGGGGAGGGTCTGCCTCCGTGTCCGTTGCAAGCATGGCGCCTACTGCACGGCCGCCAGCATTTCGTCGATCCACGCGGCCAAATTGGCGGTAATCTCCGCTTCATCGAGGGTCAGCGTCTTTTCCGGCTGCGGCAGGCCCTGGAACGCGGGGTCGAGTTCTGCTTCCAGATCAACCACCGGGAACATCCAGTTGGTGGTTGGGATGTTCGCCTGGCCCTCCTTGGAGGTCAGGAAGGCCAGGAAATCACGCGCCAGATCCTGCTGGTCGGAGGACTTCAGGATCCCCGCCACCTCGATCTGCGGGAAATGGCCTTCGGAGAACATTGCCGCCTTGATCGTGTGATCGTCCGCATCGAAGATGTGGTACGCAGGCGAGGTCGTGTAGGAAAGCACCATGTCCGCCTCCCCGTCGAGGAACAGCGCATAGCTCTCGCTCCAATCACGGGTGATGGTGAGGATATGTGGGGCAAGCCCCTCCCATATTTCCGGCGCCCGATCACCATAGGCAGCCTTGACCCAGAGCAGCAGGCCCAGGCCCGGCGTGGCCGAACGCGGATCCTGGATAGCGATCTTAATATCGTCATCTAGCGCGATCAGCTCTTCGAATGAGGACGGCGGCGCGTCCATGGTGTCAGTGTCCCACATGAACGCGAAATGCGAATAATCGAACGGTACGAATTGCGCATCGGTCCACTCGCCCGGCAGGGACAGATGGCTCATGTCGAGGCCATGATCGGCAAATAGCCCGGTTGCCCGTGCTTCTCCGGCAATAGCAGTGTCGAGCCCGAGGATCATGTCGGCCTCGGTGCTGTCACCTTCAAGCTGCACCCTGCGCAGCGTGCCGATCGAAGAGTCGGCGGCCACCCAGTTGAGGGTGCATCCGCAGGTCGCCTCGAAGCCTTCCTTCAGGGGAACGCCTGGTCCCCATTCAGAGGCAAAACCGTCATAGGTGTAGATGGTGAGGACAGGCTTGTCCTGTGCATGCGCCGTGCCGGACAGTCCGGCAAGAAGGACCGCAAGCGCCAGTGAGGAGGCTTTGACCATATCGGTCTCCCTTCAGGTGGTGTGCGGCCATGGGTGAAGGGATGTGTCAATGGTAAAGGACGCGCGAAGGCACCCCTTGCCATCTCGAACTTCCTCCGCCAGCATGACCTGGTTCAGGTTCTATGGGTAACTCTCAGCTCCGGCAGCAACCGGAACACCCCAGCGAGACGATGCGGACCTTATTGAGAGTGAACCCAGAGTGCAATCCCCCATTCCATCAACCGAAAAAACCCTGCTCGAATTTGACCGCCCGCTCGCCATTGTCGGCGGCGGCACCGTGGATTCAGGGCTGTTGCACGAGCTTGCGGCGCGCGATGTCGCCCTGATCGGAGCCGATGGCGGCGGTAATGCCATTGGAGCGGCCGGCCTGGTCCCCGAGGCCATTCTGGGCGATCTTGATTCGCTCGAGGATCGCGCTGCGTGGGAGAAACGCACGCGCGTCATCCACATCCCCGAGCAGATCACCACCGATTTCCAGAAAGCGCTCTATTCCACTTCGGCGCCGGTGACCCTGGCGCTGGGCATGACCGGCAAACGCCTCGATCACACCCTGGCGGCCCTTGGCGCCCTGCTCGAAGTCGCTCCGCATCGCCATGTGCTTCTGGTCGATGAAACCGATGTGGCGCTGGCCGTTTCGGGACCGTTTGCATTCGACGCAGCGGCCAGGGAACGCATTTCGGTGCATCCGCTGGTGCCGATTGTCTTCGAGCGGACCCGAGGCCTCTTTTACCCGATTGACGATTTGCTGCTCGATCCGGCCGGTCGGCTGGGCACATCCAACCAAGGCACCGGCGGGCGCGTCGAGATCGTGCCAAAGGACAACACGCCCTGGCTGCTGATCCTGGGCCGGGAACGCCTGTGGGATCTGGTGGAGACCTGCCTGAATGCAGGCTAGACGGCTTCGCCCAACCGGAACTGCAGCTTGGCGAGTTCAGCGTAGCGGCCGCCCTTGGCCACCAGCTCGTCATGCGTACCCTGGTCGATGATCCTGCCGCCATCGAGCACCAGGATTGTGTCCGCATCACGGATGGTGGCCAGGCGATGGGCGATGACCAGCGTCGTGCGCCCTGCCATCAGGTGCTCCAGCGCCAATTGCACCAATTGTTCGGATCGCGCATCCAGCGCTGATGTTGCCTCGTCCAGCAGCAGGATGGGCGCATTCTTGAGAATGGCGCGGGCAATGGCGAGACGCTGCTTCTGTCCGCCGGAGAGCATGACGCCGCGCTCGCCCACCACCGTGTCATAGCCCCTTGGCAGATCCGCTACGAAATCGTCCACCAGCGCCGCCTTGGCCGCCGCCGCCACCTCATCCATGCTGGCATCGGGTTTTCCGAACAGGATGTTCTCGGCAATCGTGCCGGCAAAAATGATGGGCTCCTGCTCGACATAGGCGAAGCGTTGCCGCAGATCGGCCAGCCGAACATCGCGAATATCGACCCCGTCGACGGCAATCGTGCCGCCGGTCACGTCATAAAAGCGCTGCAAGAGGGAAAGCATGGTCGACTTGCCCGAGCCAGAGGCACCGACCAGCGCCACTGTGCGGCCCTTGCCCACGGCAAAGCTGACATTGTCGAGGACCTTCTCGCCCGTCGCGCCGTCATAGGAAAAACTCACCCTGTCGAAGGTGACGGTGCCAAGGGCCGGATCGGGCAGCGCCACGGGGCGAACCGGATCGGTGATTTCCGCCTTGGTATCGAGAATCTCCACCAGCCGCTCGGTCGAACCTGCAACTGTCTGCAACGAACCCAGCACTTCCGAGACATTGGTCAGTGCGCCCGATGCCATCAGCGCATAGACCAGGAACTGGGCCAATTGCCCGGCCGAGACCGAACCCTCGAACACCGCGCGGGCGCCCCACCACACCAGGCCCACCAGCGCCGCCGTGCCCAGAAAGATCACCATGGCCACAAGGAAGGCCCGGGCGCTGAGCCGCCGGACCTCGGCCCGATAGCTAGCCTCGCTGCGCGCATCATAATGCGCGGCCTGTCCGGCCTCCTGGGTAAAGGACTTCACGGTGCGGTTGGCGCCCAGCATCTCGGTCGCCATGGCCGAAAGGTCGGCCAGTGCATCCTGGGTTATGCGCGACATACCGCGCAACCGTCGCGAATAGATCATCACCGGGGTGAGGATCAGGGGAAGCGCCACCACTACGGCCAGCGTCAGTACCGGACTGGTCAGGATCATCATGATCAGCGCGCCGGCAATGGTCACCAGCGAACGCAGGGCCAGCGACAGGTTGGACCCCACGGCGCTGCGGATCACGCTGACATCACCATTGAGACGGCTGGTCAACTCGCCCACCCGATGGGTGTCGAAGTAGCGGGACTCCAGCGTGAGCAGTTGCGCAAAGACCGCTTGCCGCAGGTCGGCGACTACGCGCTCGCCAATCAGCGAGATGAAATAATAGCGGGCGCCGCTGGCCACCGCCATGATCGCGGCAATCCCGATGATCAGCCAGCCATAGCGGCCTACCATGTCCAGGTTCTGGGTGATGAAGCCCTCATCGATCGCCCCGCCCAGCACAGCCGGAATGGCGAGTGAGGAAATGGCCGAAACCAGGAGGAAGAGCACGGTCAGGCCCAGGCGCACTGGGTACCGCAGCAGAAAGGGCAGCAGCCGGCGCAGTGGCTTGAGTTGACGGGGCGCCGCCTTCACCTCTGAGACGAGCTTTTCGGGGTCTGTCTCTGAGGAAATGGCCTGATCTGTCATGGCTGAAACGCGCCGTTCTTGCTATTGGATCGGCCAGCGCCGAGGACCGCCCCCATATAGGGGCTGGCCCGACGGCCCGCAACCGCGCCGGGCAAAGCCATAGTGCCGCGCCGCTTGTGTCGAACAACCGATTCTGTGGTCTTGCAGAACCCGCGCTTCTGCGCTAGGAAGCCGCCCAACACCAGTTTGATGCTCTCCGGGCGCTGCGGCGCCCGTTTGATTTGAGGCAAGGCCATGAAGACCGACATCCACCCTGACTACCACACCATCAACGTGGTCATGACCGACGGCACCACCTACCAGACCCGCTCGACCTGGGGCAAGGAAGGCGACACGCTGCAGCTCGACATCGACCCCAAGACCCACCCCGCCTGGACCGGTGGTTCGGGCCAGCTGATGGATCGTGGCGGTCGTGTTTCGCGCTTCAAGGAGCGCTTCAAGGGCCTTGGCATCTAAGCCAACCCGAACCTTTTTCCCGCAAAGCCCGGCCATCGCGCCGGGCTTTGTGCTGTCTGGAGCCACGCCATGTTCATCCTGTCGCTAACCTACATCGCCCCCATGAACGAGGTGGACGCCCATATCGAGCCGCACCTGGCCTGGGTCGCCGGTGGCTACGACAGTGGCGCCTTCCTCGCGTCAGGCCGCAAGGAGCCGCGCACCGGCGGGGTCATCATGGCACTGGGAGAACGCAGCCAGCTCGAAACTCTTGTCGCTTCCGACCCCTTCGTTCTCGCCGGCGTGGCTGAATATGAGATCACCCAGGTGCAACTGAGCCGAACGGTCCCAGGTCTGGAACCGCTCAAGGGGTAATTCTGGAGTTGGCGGACGATGGCCTTCCTGCTGTTTTTCGGCGCTGCCATCTTTGAAATCGGCGGCTGCTACCTGATCTGGCTGGCCATGCGCCATGGCCAGCCCTGGCTCTGGGTGCCGGCATTGTTGGCTTTGGGCCTATTCGGCGTTCTGCTCTCGCTGGCCGGCACAGACAGTGCCGGACGCATCTTCTCCATTTATGGCGGCATCTATATCGTGGCGTCAGTCGCCTTCATGTCGGGGTTTGAAGGCATCCGCCCGGATCGCTGGGATCTGCTCGGCGTAAGCCTGGCCCTGGCGGGGGCTTCAGTCATCTATTTTGCGCCGCGCGGCTGAACCGGTCAGTCGGCCCGCCCGAAGGCAGCCTTGAGTCGAGAGAGCTGATCGGCCACGCCATTGATCCGGCCTGGCGTCCTCTCGGGAAGATCGCCCTTCTCAAGCGCATCCAGCTGCATCACGCGATCAAACAGCCGGTCACCCTTGTCGATGAAATCCCTCAGGGTCTGGGGCAATTCGTCATAGCCTGGCCCACCGCGATCAGACGGCGTTGCGGAAAACTTGACCTTTTCCTTTTCCAAGCGGGCGTTCTCGCGGGAAATTTCGCCCTCATTGACGGCCCGTTGCAACAATAACCAGGAGGCGAGCTGCATCAGGCGGGTGGTCAGGCGCATGGACTCGGTGGCGTAGAGAAACCCGGCCTCGCGCGGCAGCACCCGGCTTTCGATCCGGCCCTCGGCATCGAGATAGGCGGCGACGTCCTCGATCAGCCCCATGCCGTCGCGATAGAGCGCATCGAACCCGCCCGACGCCACAATGCGCGGACCGATCGCTACTGCCTGCCAGGTC
Source organism: Devosia marina (assembly GCF_009758415.1). Taxonomy (GTDB): domain Bacteria; phylum Pseudomonadota; class Alphaproteobacteria; order Rhizobiales; family Devosiaceae; genus Devosia; species Devosia marina. The sequence continues at coordinate 458,252 of NZ_WQRF01000003.1, forward strand.
TCACCACTGTCGGCCACGCAAAATCCTCCGTTAGGTCATGCTACTCCCAAGCCAGTTGGGGGTCACCCATGCGGTCGCAGTATTGTTAATTTTGTGGTTGAAGCGTGACGCGCCAAACCAGAGCCTGAAAAAGAAAAAGAGCCGCAAGTGTGCAGCTCTCGAAGTTAACAGGGAGGCGTCAAACAGAGGGAGAAACCACTCTGAAAAATCCAGAACAAATCTGAATAATGAGACGTTACCGCCCAAAACTTAATTTGCGCTTAACAGGGAGCGATTTCTTAACCCTGCTCTTTGACCTTACCGCAACCCTGTTGGCGGGTGGTCGAGCAGGGTCCGCCCGGTCAGCGTGATAATCGGCTGGTCCCCTGCCAGCTCGACCCAGCCCTTGGCGCAGAGTGGCGCCATATCGCTGCCCCTGGCCACCGGCTCACCGCGCGCCAGCGCACTGAGCGAGGCCAGTTCCACCGCCTTGACGCCTTCCAAGATCATGTCGTCCTGTCGCACCATTCTTCCAGCTCCTCCGTGGATGGCAGCGAAATGCAGACTAGAACCCGCCCTTGTCCATTGGCCAAAGGTCGGATCGACGATGCCGCGCCATCTGCATTTGGCGCATGAACACCTGCAGCGGCTCGGCAAGCCAGGCTCGCTCCAAAGTTGTCCGTGCCGGCTTCAGCGCCCGCACTGTTATTGTCTGCTCTGATGCCCGGGCGCGTTCGGTCTCCAGAAAATAGAGCCCGCTCAGGGTCAAAAGCAGGGCAACGCCCAAAATATTCCAGTCCATTCCGCAAGTCCTTTCGTGCCGGACCAACCTGCCCGACCCCGAAAGGCGACGAAACCATAACCCTTTGTTAAGACTAACAAGGGCTCGCATCACAACGGCATCCGTCCTGAAATGGTGCCATCACGAATTGCCCCGGTTCAGATTTTGAACGCTGCCTCTGCGGCCCGCCGTGAATCGCCTTTGGCCGCTATTGCTTGCCTGATCCGCGCGATCTCCCCCTCCAGCAAAGCTATCCGGTCCTGCAGTTCCTCGACGGAAAGCACATCAAGTGCCATGCCGACTTCATGGCTGCTGGGCCGCTTGCGGTCTTCTTCTTCCATTGCACGGCACTCCCACCAAATATGTTGCCATGAGTTTAGCCCAGCCATCTTGCCGGGCAAGCCGGCTTGCGCCAGCATTGGATCATGAATTTGCCAGAGCACATGACCGCTGTCTCCATTGCCGAACCCGGTGGGCCGGAGGTGCTGACGCCCTGCACCAGTCCAGTCCCCCAGCCAGGCCCGGCTGAGGTGTTGATCCGGGTCGCCGCCGCCGGAATCAATGGCCCTGACCTCGCACAAAGGCGCGGCCTCTATGCCCCGCCCCCCGGCGCCTCGCCCCTGCCGGGGCTGGAAGTGGCCGGCGACATCGTAGCGATGGGCGAAGCGGTGACGGGCTTCGCCCGGGGGGACGAGGTCATGGCGCTGACCAATGGCGGCGGCTACGCCGAATATGTTGCAGTGCCTTTTGGCCAGGTCCTGCCGCTGCCGGACAAGTGGAGCCTTGCCGAAGCGGCGGTCCTCCCTGAAACCTGGTTCACCATCACCCAGACCCTCGTCATGCGGGCGGGTCTCGAACCGGGCATGCATGTGCTGGTCCATGGCGGCGCCGGCGGCATTGGCGGTGCCGCGATCCAGATCTGTTCCATTATCGGCGCTCACGCGATTGCCGTGGTCTCGGACACGGACAAGGCCAGCTATTGCGATCGCCTTGGCTCCATCGCCACGATCGACCGCACCAGGGAGAACATTGTTGACCGGGTCATGGCCTTGACTGATGGACATGGCGCCGACCGGGTTGTCGATCTCATCGGCGGCGCCCTGGCGGCGGTCAATATCGCCGCATCGGCCCGTGGCGGCCATATCGTCCAGGTCTCGACCCTGGAAGGCGCCACGGCAAATGTGCCCCTGCGCACCATGATGGCCAGGGACCTGACCCTGTCCGGCTCGACATTGCGACCGCAGACTGCGGCGACCAAGGCCGCCATTGCCGCCCATATCCGCGACAACTTTCTGGCGTCCTTATCCGCCCCCGGCTGGATCAAGCCCGAGATCACCACCTTTCGGCTGGCCGAAGCTGCACGCGCCCACGCGGAAATGGAAAGCCGGCGCCATCGCGGCAAACTGATCCTGCTCACGCCATTCGGGGCAGCAGAACCGGCCAGTTAGCCGTTGCGATCAGGTGGCATTTTCCCTATATTAGCGCGCAGTTCCCCTCAGCATTTGGCCAAGAGGCGGAGCGGCCCGGAGGAAGACCGGCCGCGCCAGCAGGAGAAGTTTAACCATGTCCCAGTCCCTTCTGATGCCCAAGGCGACCGCCGTGTGGCTTGTGGACAATACCGCCCTCTCGTTCGAACAGATTGCCGCCTTCTGCACGCTGCATCCGCTCGAAGTCCAGGGCATTGCCGATGGCGACGTGGCCAGCGGCATCATGGGCGTGAACCCGGTGCAGAACGGCCAGTTGACGCGCGAAGAGATCGAAAAGGCAGAGGCCGATCCGAACTATCGCATGAAGGTGTCCGAGCCCAAGGTTCGCGTTGCCGCCGTCAAGCGCAAGGGCCCGCGCTACACCCCGATTTCGCGCCGCAATGAGCGTCCCAACGCCATCAAATGGCTGGTGCGCAACCACCCCGAGCTCAAGGACGCACAGATCATGCGCCTGGTCGGCACCACCAAGTCGACCATCGAATCGGTGCGCGAAAACACGCACTGGAACGCCGCCAATCTGACCGCCATGGACCCGGTGACGCTGGGCCTGTGCAGCCAGATCGATCTCGACCTTGAGGTCAAGCGCGCCTCCAAGGATGCCCCGGCCCAGGCCGAGCTCAATGAAGGCACCACGCTGATGACCGCCGAGGAAGCCCTGGCCCGCGCCACGGCCCGTCAGTCGAGCGATGGCGAAGGCGGCTTTGACGGCGATCATTCCGGGCACTCCGCGTCCCAGCGCGAAGAAGAGCTGGACGCCGATTCAGTCTTTGCCAAGCTCAAGTCGATCAAGACCGACAACGACGAATAGACAAGAAAGGCCAGCAGGGTGGAAGACAATTTGCTGCTGGCCATCTTTGCCCTGCTCGCCGCCAGCGCGGCCCTGGTGCCGCTGGCCAAGGCATCCGGCCTTGGTACCGTGCTGGGCTATCTGGCCGCCGGCATCCTTATCGGCCCCTATGGCCTGGGCCTGCTGACCGACACCGACACCATCCGTCACATCTCCGAATTCGGCATCGTCGTGATGCTGTTCCTGATCGGGCTAGACCTGCAGCCGCGCGAAGTCTGGCGCATGCGCAATAAGGTGCTCGGCCTTGGCCTGCCGCAGATGGTCCTGACGGCCATCGCCGTGACGCTTATCGTCCAGCTCTTCGGCTTTGCGCTCAATACCGCGATCATCGTGGGCATGGCCTTTGCCATGAGCTCAACCGCCATCGCCATGCAGACCGCCGAACAGCGCGACATCACCCGCACCGATGCCGGACGGGCCAGTCTCGCCGTGCTGCTGGTGCAGGACGTGGCGGTTATTCCCATTCTCGCCATCGTGCCGATCCTGGCCCTTACTGGCTCTGGCATCAGCCTTGAAGCTGAAATCACCGAGGCGGTTTCCGAGGTCGAGAATCCCATCTTCTGGCAGACCTCGGCCCTGCTGCTGGCGACCTTTGCCGCGGCCATCATTGGTGGCCGCTATGTGGTTCGGCCGCTGCTCTCCTTCGTCGCCCGCACAGCCGTACGCGAGGCCTTCACCGCCCTGGCTCTGGCGCTGGTCGTGGGCGCCGCGCTTGCCACCCAGGCCCTGGGCCTGTCACCAGCGCTTGGAGCCTTTATCGGCGGTGTGCTGCTGGCCGATAGCGAATATCGCCATGAGCTGGAAAGCAATTTGCAGCCCTTCAAGGGCTTGCTGCTCGGCCTGTTCTTTGTTTCGGTCGGCATGTCGATCGCCTTTGCTGAATTTCTCGAAACCCCTTGGCTGATCGCGGCCCTGGTGCTGATCGTCATCGCGGTCAAATTCGCTATTCTTTATGGGCTCTGCACCCTGTTCCGGATGACGCGGCCCGACCGGCTGCTGGTGGCGGTCCTGTTGAGCCAGGCCGGCGAATTTGCCTTCGTGGTACTGCAATTTGCCTTCAATCGCGATGTCCTGGCCGAGGACGCCTATACCCTCTTCACCGTCGTGGTTGCTCTATCCATGGCCACCACGCCGCTCCTGCTGCTCGGCTTTGACAAGCTGATCGCGCCCCGCCTCGATGCGCGCAACAAGCGTGCCGACCGCGATCCCGATACGGTGGAAAAGCATCGGCGCATCGTCGTGCTCGGCTATGGGCGCTTTGGCCAGATCATCACCCGCATGCTGCGCCGCCATGGCTACGATATGACGCTGATCGACGACGATGCGGCCCAGATCGAGCTGGTACGCCGCTTTGGGATCAAGGTCTATTATGGCGATGCCTCACGCTCTGATCTGCTGCATGCGGCCGGTGTCGGCCACGCCGAACTGGTTATAATCGCCGTAGGCGGTTCGGACCGCATCCTGCAGGTGGCCCGCAATGTCCGCCGTCATTTCCCTGATGTCGCCATTGCCGCTCGCGCCACCGACCGGGAGCATGCCCACGCCCTGATGGACTTGGACATAACCCTGTTCGAGCGGGAGACCTTCCATTCGGCGCTGCATTTGGGCCGACGCGTCCTGGTTCATCTCGGCCATGACGATGCCAAGGCCGAACAACTGGCCCGTGAGTTCTACGAGCGCGATCAGGAACTGCTTGATCAGGCCTTTGCACTGCGCGGCGATCGCGAAGCCTATTGGGGCATGGCGCGCCAGTCCATGACCCTGCTTGACGAAGCCATGCAGGCGGACGAGCCAGAAGGCCCAAAGGACGTCAAGACGCCGCGCAAACTTGACAAATCACGCCTGCCAAGGTCCGGTTAGGCCGACTTCCCGCCGGACTAAAATAAATCCATGATCGATCCAGTTTTTGTCACGATCGCCGTGATCGCGGTGCTTGTCGTCGGCCTGTCCAAGGCCGGCCTGCTCGGCGGCCTTGGCGTTGTCGGCGTTCCCCTGCTCACCTTGGTCATGGCCCCGCGCGAGGCCGCGGGCATGATGTTGCCGGTCCTGCTCTGCATGGATGCGGTGGCCATCTGGATGTATCGCAAGGAGTGCGACTGGAGCCTGATCCGGATCATGCTGCCCGGCGCCGCCGTCGGCACGCTGCTGGGCTGGGCATTCTGGGCGGTAGTCAGCGATTCCGCCGTGCTGCTGATGGTGGGCGTGGTCACCTTGCTGTTCGTGCTCGATGCCATCTTGCCGCTGCGCAAGAAGCTTGAGGGCCTGCCGCCATCCAAGCCCTGGGGCGTTTTCTGGGGCGGCATTGCCGGGTTCACGAGCTTTATTTCTCACACCGGCGGTCCGCCATTCCAGATCTATACGCTACCGCGACGACTGCCCCCGGCGGTCTATGCCGGCACCACCGCCTTCTTCTTTGCCATCGTCAATACCGCCAAGCTGGTGCCCTATTACTTCCTCGGCCAGCTCAACGCCCAGAACCTGACCCTGTCGGCGGCTTTGGCCCCGGTCGGCCTGATCGGGGTTTGCATCGGCGTCTACCTGGTGCGCCGCATCGACGCCAAGCTCTTTTACCGCATCGCCTACTGGCTGGTGTTCCTCCTCGCCCTGAAACTGGTTTGGGACGGTGTCACCGGATTAATGGCGGGGCACGGCTGAGCCCCACTGCTACAGCCTTCACAGCCGGACACCTGCTCGTTAAGGTCCGGACCGAAACAGTTTTCCGGAGTCCTTCATGTCCGCTGCCGCTCAAAAAGGCCACAATCAGTTCGGCAACCTGCCCGTCTGGGACCTCAACGATCTCTATCCCGGCAAGGACAGCCCCGAATTCAAGGCGGCGATGGACCAGGCCAAGACCCTGGCCGCTGATTTCGAGGCCAAGTACAAGGGCAAGCTGGCCGAGCTGACCAAGTCCGGCCGTCTGATCGAGGCGATCAAGGACAGAGAGACGCTGGGCGATCTCACCGGCCGCATCGGCTCGTTTGCCTTCCTGCAATATGCGCAGAAATCGACCGACCCGGACCGCGCCAAATTCATGGGCGACACCAATGAGGCGCTGACCAATCTTTCGACGCGTGTGCTGTTTTTCGAGCTTGAGCTCAACCGCATTGCCGATGCCGATCTGGATGCCGCGCTCGACAAAGATTCCGAACTGGCCCGCTACAGGACCTGGTTCGCCGATCTGCGCAAGGCCAAGCCCTACCAGCTCGACGACAAGCTCGAGGAGCTGTTCCACGACAAGTCGGTCACTGCCTATTCGGCCTGGAACCGCCTGTTTGACGAGACGCTGTCGAGCCTTGAATTCGCGGTGGACGGGGAAACGCTCAACCTCGAATCCACCCTGCATCTGCTCTCCGAAAAGGATGAGACAAAGCGCGAAGCCGCCTTCAAGGCCCTGGCTACCACGCTCAAGGCCAATGGGCGCCTGTTCACCCACATCACCAATGTCCTGGCCAAGGACAAGGAAATCTCCGACCGATGGCGCGGCTACCAGGACATTGCCGATAGCCGCCATATGGCCAATTCGGTCGAACGCGAAGTGGTCGATGCGCTGCAGGCCGCTGTCGAGGACGCCTATCCGCGGCTTTCGCACCGCTACTACAAGATGAAGGCGAAATGGTTCGGCAAGGACAAGCTCAATGCCTGGGACCGCAATGCGCCCCTGCCCACCAGCGACGAGCGCATCTGGGACTGGGACACGGCGGTCACCACCGTGCTGGACGCCTATGGCCGCTTCTCCCCGGAACTGGCGGAAGTAGCAAAACCCTTCTTCAATTCAGGTTGGATCGACGCGCCGACCGGCAATGGCAAGCTATCGGGCGCCTTTGCGCACCCGACCGTCCCCAGCGCCCACCCCTATCTGATGCTGAACTATCTCGGGCGCACCCGGGATATCATGACGCTGGCCCACGAATTGGGACATGGCGTGCACCAGCGCCTGGCGGCGGCACAAGGCCCGATCCTGGCCAATACGCCCCTGACCCTGGCTGAAACCGCCTCGGTTTTTGGCGAAATGCTGACCTTCCGCGCCCTGCTCGACAAGACCACCAATCCAAAGCAGCGCTTTGCCCTGCTCTCGGGCAAGGTCGAGGACATGCTCAACACCGTCGTGCGCCAGATCGCCTTTTATGCCTTTGAACGCAAGGTGCACACCGCCCGCCGCCAGGGCGAATTGCGCACCGAGGAGATCAACGCCCTATGGCTCGAAGTACAGGCCGAGTCTCTGGGCGAGGGCATTGTTGCCAATGAAGGCTACGAAACCTTCTGGGCCTATATCCCCCATTTCATCCACTCGCCATTCTATGTCTACGCCTATGCCTTCGGCGACTGCCTTGTGAACTCGCTTTACGCACAGTATGAGAAGGCCAGTGATGGCTTTGCGGAGCGCTATTTTGAGCTTCTCAAGGCCGGGGGCAGCAAGCATCATTCCGAACTACTCGCGCCGTTCGGGCTCGATGCCAAAGATCCCCAATTCTGGTCGCTCGGCCTGTCCATGATCGAGCGGCTGATTGACGAGCTGGAAGCCACCGCGCCCTGAGTGGGACTTTCGGCGTAACACGAATAGACGACTATACTTTCGAGGACCCAATGGCCAAAACCCGCCCCGAACACCACCCCGAGCCGGTACTGGAATCTGGTATGGACTACGCCGAACACGAGAAGACCTATAATGGCTTCATCACCGGCGTGAAGTGGTCCGTTTACGGAACGGCGGTGCTGATGATCATCCTCTATTTCGTGATCAATCCCTGATCGCCGAATAACCCGCAGGCACACGAAACGCGCCTGCCCCCGGGCAGGTGGGCAGGAGAGTTTCCATGAAGATTGCCGTTTTGCGCGAACGGTTCGAAGGTGAAAGCCGCGTCGCGGCCACACCTGAAACCGTCGCCAAATATATCGCACTGGGCGCCGAGATCGTCGTCGAGAAGGGAGCCGGCACCGGCTCACGCATTTCCGACGAGCAGTTCAAGGAGGCAGGCGCGACCGTCGGCGCCACGGCAGCCGCCACCCTCAAGGGTGCCGATATCGTGCTTTGCGTGCGCCGTCCGGCTGCCGCGGACCTCGCGGGCGTCAACGCCGACGCCTTGTTGATCGGCGCGCTCGATCCGTACGGCAATGAAAAAGACGTTGCAGCGCTCGCCAAGGCGGGTGTCGCTGCCATGGCCATGGAATTCATGCCGCGCATCACCCGCGCGCAGGTCATGGATATCCTTTCTTCCCAGGCCAACCTGGCTGGCTATCAGGCGGTGGTTGAAGCGGCAGCGGTGTTCGATCGCGCCATGCCCATGATGATGACCGCAGCCGGCACCGTGCGACCGGCCAAGGCTTTCGTGATGGGCGCCGGCGTGGCGGGCCTGCAGGCCATCGCCACCGCCAAGCGCCTTGGCGCCGTGGTTTCGGCCACCGACGTGCGATCCGCTGCCGGCGAGCAGGTGGAATCGCTGGGCGCCAAATTCATTATGACCGAGGCACTCAAGGACGCATCGGGCACCGGCGGCTATGCCCGCGAACTGACCAAGGACGAACAGGCGGCCCAGGCCGAACTGGTTGCCGGGCACATTTCCAAGCAGGACATGGTCTTCACCACCGCACTCATTCCCGGCCGGCCAGCACCCAAGCTGGTGACCAAAGCCATGGTCGAATCCATGGCGCCGGGCTCGGTGATCGTCGATCTGGCAGCCGAACGCGGCGGCAATGTCGAACTGACCCAGCCGGGCAAGGTCATCACCCATAATGGCGTGACCATTATCGGCTACACCAATTTGGCTGGCCACATTCCGACAACGGCCAGCCAGCTATACGCACGCAACCTTCTCGCCTTCATCACCACGCTGATCGATGCCAAGGAAAAGAAGCTCGCCGTCAACTGGGACGACGAGCTGGTCAAGGCCACCGTGCTGACCCGCGATGGCGCCGTGGTGCATCCTGCCTTCGCTTCGCCCAAGACGGACACGGCAGGCGACACCGAGGCCAAACCCGCGCCAGCAAAAAAACCCGCTGCAAAAAAGCCCGCAACGCGCAAGCCAGCGGCAAGTAAGGCCACCGCAAGCGAGGCGTCCGCAGCGCCAAAGGCCGATGCCGACCAGGCACCGGAAGCCAAGCCGGCTCCGCGCAAGACGGCAGCCCGCAAGCCCGCAGCCAAAGCGTCTGCAGCCAAAGCGTCCGCAACCGAAGCACATCCGCAGAAAGATACAGCGCCCAAGGCGCCCGCCGCGAAGAAACCAGCCGCCAGAAAGCCGGCAGCGAAAAAGCCTGCGGTCAAAAAATCTGCCGCCCCCGAGGGAGGAGACAAGTAAATGGAAGCTACAGCAGAAACTGTCGCCAACGCCGCGGCCGTGGCCCATGGAGCCATCGGCGGCGCCATCGACCCCTTCACCTTCCGCCTCGCCATCTTCGTGCTGGCGATCTTTGTGGGTTATTTCGTGGTCTGGAGCGTCACCCCGGCCCTGCATACCCCGCTGATGAGCGTGACCAACGCCATCTCTTCCGTGATCGTCGTGGGCGCCCTGCTCGCCGTGGGCGTGCAACTGGCCAGTGACGCCAGCTGGGTGTCGAAACTCTTCGGCTTCATCGCCCTGGTGTTTGCAAGCGTGAACATCTTTGGCGGGTTCCTGGTGACCCAGCGCATGCTGGCCATGTACAAGAAGAAGGGCTGATCGAAATGATCGACGCAAACATCGCCGCCCTTCTCTATCTGGTTTCGGGCGTTCTGTTCATCCTGGCCCTCCGGGGCCTGTCCCACCCCTCCTCATCGCGCCAGGGCAATCTTTTTGGCATGATCGGTATGGGCATCGCCGTGGTCACCACGCTGATGGTGGCTGCACCCAGCGACTTCATGAGCTGGCTGTTGATTATCAGCGGTCTCGCCCTGGGTGGTGGCATCGGCGCCTATATCGCGCGCTCGGTCAAGATGACCGACATGCCCCAGCTCGTCGCCGCCTTCCACTCGCTGGTGGGTCTGGCCGCCGTCTTCGTCGCCGCCGCCGCCCTCTATGCGCCAGAAGCCTTCGGCATCGGTGAAGTAGGGGCGGTCCATGCCCAAGCGCTGGTTGAAATGTCGATCGGCACAGCCATCGGCGCCTTCACCTTCACAGGTTCCGTCATCGCCTTCGCCAAGCTCAACGGCAATATGAGCGGTAAGCCGATCATCCTGCCGATGCGCCATCTCATTCACATCGCCATGGGTGTGGCCATCGTGCTGCTGGTTTGGGCCTTCACCGTCACCGGCAATCCCTGGCTGTTCTGGCTGATCACTGTTCTCGCACTCGTGCTGGGCGGGCTGATGATCATCCCCATCGGCGGCGCTGACATGCCGGTTGTAGTGTCCATGCTCAATTCCTATTCGGGTTGGGCTGCGGCCGGCATCGGTTTCACCCTGGGCAACACGGCGCTCATCATCACCGGCGCGCTGGTCGGCTCCTCGGGCGCCATCCTGAGCTACATCATGTGCCGGGCCATGAACCGCTCGTTCATCTCGGTTATCCTGGGTGGCTTTGGTGGCGACACCTCCGGCGGCGCGGCCGCTGGCGAGGATGATCGTCCGGTCAAGCAGGGCGCCGCCGACGACGCGGCATTCCTGATGAAGAATGCCAGCAAGGTTATCATTGTGCCCGGCTACGGCATGGCCGTCGCCCAGGCCCAACACGCTTTGCGTGAGATGACTGACCTGCTCAAGGCCGAGGGCGTAGAGGTCAAATACGCGATCCATCCGGTGGCGGGCCGTATGCCGGGGCACATGAACGTGCTCTTGGCCGAAGCCAACGTCCCTTATGACGAAGTCTTTGAGCTGGAAGACATCAACTCCGAATTCGCCCAGTCAGACGTGGCCTTCGTCATCGGCGCCAATGACGTGACCAACCCCTCGGCAAAGACCGACAAGACCTCGCCGATTTACGGCATGCCGGTTCTCAATGTCGAAGATGCGGGCACGGTACTGTTCATCAAGCGTGGCATGGCCGCCGGTTATGCCGGTGTGCAGAACGAATTGTTCTTCCGCGACAACACCATGATGCTGTTCGGCGACGCCAAGAAAGTCACCGAAGACATCGTCAAGGCGTTCGGCCACTAGGGCCTTGGTGGCACCAGACAACAATTGGGAAGCGCGGCCATGAGCGCCGCGCTTCTTGCATTTGCGCTGGCAAGCTTGTTGATCGAGCTCACCCCTGGCCCCAACATGGCCTATCTTGCCATCCTGGCTGCCGACCGAGGCCGCGTTGCTGGCCTGGCGGCTGTCGCAGGGGTCGCGCTGGGCCTGGCCGGGCTTGGCCTGTTGGCTGTTTTCGGCCTCGGCACGCTGGTGCTCGAGCAACCCTGGCTCTATCAGATTTTGCGGTGGACCGGCGTGGCCTATCTGCTCTATCTCGCCTGGGAAGCCTGGCGCAATTCCCGCATGCCCATTGATGCCCTTGATCCAAGCGAGGGAGCACGACGCTTTTTCCTGCGCGGACTGATCACCAATCTGCTCAACCCCAAGGCCGCCCTGTTCTACTTCACGGTCATGCCCGGCTTTCTCTCGACCGCCACCACGCGCGAAGCTCTGCTGTTCGGCACGGTCTATGTGGTCGTGGCGACACTGGTACATGCCGGCGTGGTGCTACTCGCCGGCACAGTCCAGCCCTTGTTGACAGTCCCCGCGCGGCGCCAGGTCATGGGGGCGGTCTTTGCCACGCTGTTGATCGGAGTGGCCGGCTGGGTCGCCTATTCGACAGCTCTATAAGGCAACCGGTTTTCTCCTAGCCCGGCTTGGCATAGTCTCCCACTCCACGGGGGAGGACTATGGCCAGAACAACGCGCAAACGGACTACAGCGCCCAAGCCTGAGCCAATCCGGCGCCAGGCGATTGTCATCGTTCACGGTCAGGGCGAGCAGCGCCCCATGGGTACCATTCGCGACTTCGTCCACGCCCTCTGGCAGGACAATCCGCAACTTGATACGCCAGACGAGGCCTATCCGCGGCCACGTCCCATCTGGATCGTGCCCGATGACAAGAGCGGCCTTTACGAGTTGCAGCGCATCACGACCCCCGAGCACAATGGGCGGCGCACCGACTTTTTCGAGCTCTATTATGCCGATCTGCTCAATGCCACGCCCATGCGCAATCTATGGCGCTGGATTCGAAGGCTGCTCTGGATCGACCCTGCTCAGGTGCCAAGACATATGCGCTGGCCCTGGGTGGTGTTCTGGCTGCTGACGGTTCTGGCTGTCATCAGCGCCCTCGCCGCCATTCTGGCATTGCCCCAGGTTCTCGACACCCCTTGGTTCGACCGTTTCGTCTCGCCCGATGCCTGGCGCGGCCATGTCATTAGCATCACGGCTTTGGCCCTTATCCTGCTTCCCAAATTCTTCACCCCGCTCTCCTTCATCAAGCGGCTGCCACGACAAATGCTGGTGTTCGTCGTCGCCATCGGCATTCTCGACAGCTTTGGGTGGAACGGCCATGTCGCCAATCTGATGCTCTTGGGCACGTTAGCTTACCTCGCCGCGACGCTGCTACTGCCCTATTTCGGAGACGCGGCCAGCTATCTCTCGGCCCAGACCGAAACCGTGCAGAGCCGGCAGGGTGTTCGCAATCGCGGCCTCGCCCTGCTCAAGGCCCTGCATGAGGACCGCGAATATGACCGCATCGTCGTGGTTGCGCACTCGCTGGGGTCGGTCCTGGCCTATGATCTGCTCCATATCCTCTGGCGCGAGGTGGGTCCTACCAAGGATAACCCGCCGGGCCCGGACGCCCTGGCCGCCTTTTCAGCGCTGGATGACTTCGTGTCCAACGCGCCCTCGCAGGCCTGGAACAGCGAACAGATTGCACAATACCAGGCCCTGCAATGGAAGGTTTACGAGGCCCTGCGCCTGCAGAAGGGACAGGCTGGCTCCGAGTCACAGTCGGGATGGAAGATTTCCGATCTCGTGACACTTGGTTCGCCTCTCTCCAGCGCCGAATTTCTCGTAACCGATGGCAGCGCCGATTTTACCCGCATGAAGACCGAGCGCGTCCTGCCCACTTCGCCCCCACAGGCCTATGACGAGATGCGCGGCACCATCTATCCAGATCCGCAAAAGGGCCCTGTCGCCCACCATGCCGCCGTGTTCTCGGTGGTGCGCTGGACCAATCTTTTCGACCGGATCGAGAGCCCACTGTTTCTGCTGGGCGACGCCATTTCGGGGCCTTTGTCCGGCGCAGATCGGTTCGGGCCCGGCATCAGTGACCGAAAAGTCGAAATCACCTGGGGGCGGCTGGGCTGGCGGCTGTTTACCCACAACTTCTACTGGACAGACACCTCACCGGCCGACGAACCGCCGGCCGATCACATTACCGTGTTTCGCGACGCAGTGGGGCTGGAAAGGTCCGCGCCCTGATTTTCAGGCCATTCGACGAATACGTGCGAGCGGAAACCATCAATAATGCGGCGGCGGTCGTTCCGTCGCCGGATCGGCGATATAGCTGCCAGAACGCATTTGTTCCTCGAGCATGGCCAGTTTCTTGGTCAAGAGATCGATGCTCTGCCATTGTGCCGTCAGCGCCGCATTAAGCTCCTCAATAGTCTGGTCCTGATAGGCGATGCGTGTTTCCAACGCGTCGATCCGCTCATTGTGTTCGGCACTGCTCATGGGCCTTCTCCATACCTGGAACGCCCGGAATACGGGGGTTTCCCTCTATCTTCAAGGGGCGTGACCTTCGCCGGCAGATTGACGTAAGCGGAACCCTTCAACCGCGCCAGCCATTGATGGAGCACGATCCGCCCACGGGGAGCCGCAAAATGGCCACCACAGCAATGCTCGATCAGGCCGCTCACGGCCACCTCGATACCATGACCGCATCGCAATCTGCGGCGCGGCTTGTCGTCTGCGTGAGCCTGCCCCTTGGGGCCTTTGGGTTAATCCATCTTGCAGCTGGCGCCTTCGGGATGATCCCGAACTTTTTTGCCCCATTTGGCCTCCCTCACTGGGGCGGCGCGGCCCTGCATCTGGTCCAGCTTGCACTTCTGGGTGCCGCCTTTTGGGCACTCACAGAGCAGGTGGTCCGCGGAACTGCGCGTCAATGGCTGATCGGCCTGACCATCCTCTACAGCCTGCTGCCTTTCTTCACGCCCCTGCTCGATTCCCTGCAACTGGGTCTGGTCTGCACGGCCATGTTTTTGAGTACCCTGGCGGCTATTCAGCGCGTCGGCTCTGCCGCGCCGCTGGCTGGCTGGTTGATGGCGCCGATGCTGGCCCTTACCGGCACCGGCGCAGCTCTGGGTTTGACCATCGCCGCTGCCTATAGCCCGCCCTTCGCGCTTATGCAGTCGGGCCACACCCAGCCTGCTGCCTAGCAGTTACCTCAAAGTTCCCTCTTGCCAGCCGCCGCCCGGACCGCCATCTGGGCGGCAGTTTTTTGTCCGGAGGCCGTAATGACCAAGTTGCTCAAGATCGACGTGTTCACCGATGTGGTCTGCCCCTGGTGCCTTATTGGCTCGGCAAGGCTTGATCAGGCGATTTCCCGGCTTCCCGATGATGTCGACATCGAACTTGAGCACCATCCCTACTTTCTCGATCCCAATACGCCGCCCGAGGGCGTCAATGTCCACGAAATGCTCCGCGAGAAATACGGCCGCGAGCCAGAGGAAATGTACGCCCGCGTTGAAGGCGAGGCGGCCAAGCTCGGCATCTCACTGGATTTGAGCAAGCAGGATCGCCGCTATAGCACCACAAAGGCGCACACGCTCATCCGCCTCTCCAAACCCAATGGCAATCAGCACGAGCTCGCCAAAGCCATCACCGATGCCCATTTCCTGGAGTACAAGTCCATCAATGACGACCAGGTGCTCTGCGATATTGCGGTCGAGCATGGCTGGGATCGTGGCGACGCGCTTGATGCCTTCAATGACGAGCATGAGCTCGAGGTGACCGCCCAGCTGGCCGCGAGTGCCGCCGAACAGGGAATACGCGGCGTGCCGTTTTTTGTCTTTGGCCAGAAATATGCATTGTCCGGCGCGCAACCCGACGAGGTTTTCGCTCAGGCGCTCGACAAGATCATTTCGGAACTCTGACAAGTCTTTGCGCCCTGCTATAGTGAGCGCAAATCGCCTTGAAAGGGACCCCAGAATTGAAGTTGCTCCGCCGTCTGCTGCTTGCCCTGCTGATCCTCATCGTAACGGGCTATGTTGGCGTGATAGCTTACATGTACTTCAATCAGCGCGCCCTGCAATATGACGCGCAGGGCGAGGTCCTTGCCCTCACCGATACCGCGCTCACCAATGCGCAGGAGGTGCTGATCCCCAGTGATGGCGAGACAGTTGCAGGCTGGTATGCGCCACCTCGGCCCGGCATGCCGGTCATTGTCTACTACAAGGGCAATTCCAGCAGCTTCACAGAAGAAAGCGAGCGTTATGAGCGCTTCGCGGCCGACGGCTATGGTTTCCTCGCCTTCGACTATCGCGGCTTTCCGGCCTCACGCGGCGAAATCTCCGAGACCAATATTCTGGCAGACGCATTGGCCGCCTATGACTGGCTGGACGCGAAATCCGACGCCCCCATCCTGATCTGGGGCCGTTCGCTTGGGTCGGGCCCGGCCAGCTATGTCGCCAGCCAACGCGAAGCGGTTGCCTTGCTGCTCGAAACACCTTTCCTCTCAGCCC
Source organism: Devosia marina (assembly GCF_009758415.1). GTDB lineage: Bacteria > Pseudomonadota > Alphaproteobacteria > Rhizobiales > Devosiaceae > Devosia > Devosia marina. Next base: position 473,957 of record NZ_WQRF01000003.1, read on the forward strand.
TCAATGTTGCCGCCGAACGCTATCCCATCTTGCCGGTCGCGCTGGTCATGCAGGATCAGTTTCGCAACGATCACTGGATTGAAGATGTCAGCGAACCAGTTCTGGTGGCGCATGGCACTGCCGACCGCACCATCGATGTCACCAATGGGGAACGCCTCTATGCCCGCGCTCCCAACCCGGATGAGCTTTGGATCGTCGATGGTGCCGGGCACTCCGACCTCTGGGACGCCGGCATCTGGGATCGTGCCAAACCCTTCTTTGACCGCGCGATGAACCGGTGAAACCGCCGCGCCGACTGGGCATGTCCTCCAGGCGGACCGCTATCATTGGCGGACTGATGGTGACTACGGGCCCGCTCAGCCTGACGCTTTATGGGCCCGCCCTGCCCTCGATCGTGGCGGATCTGGGCGCCACTGATGCAGGCGGCAAGCTGACCATGACGGTCTATTTCGCAGCCTTCGCCATATCGCAATTGCTCTGTGGGCCGCTATCGGATCGTTTCGGCCGCCGCTGGGTCGGAATGGCGTTTTTCGCCATTTATGTGCTCGGCTCGCTGGTCTGCGCCCTGGCGCCGACCCTGGAAATGCTCCTGCTCGGACGCCTGCTGCAGGGCCTGGGCGTCTCGGCCGGTGTGGCCCTGTCCCGGGCCATGGTGCGCGACCAGTTCGTCGGCATGGATGCCATACGCATCCTCACCATGGTCAATCTGATCCTGACCGTCGCGCCCGCCGTGGCACCGACCCTGGGCAGCGTCATGCTCTTTCTGGGATCTTGGCACCTGATGTTTGTCATCATGGCAGGTTTCGGTCTGGCCGTGATTGCCCTGCTCGGTCTTGGCGCCCGCGAAACCCTGCCTGCAGAAGCCCGCGTCCCCCTGCATCCGCGAAGGGTGCTGACCAATTATGGTCGCCTGCTCGCCGCGCCCGACTTTCTTATGCCGGCATTGGTCCTGGCCCTGTCGTTTGGTGGTTTTTATGGCTTCGCTGCGCTGCTGCCCTTCATCCTCATTGATCAGATCGGGCTGACGCCATTCCAGTTCGCCATGGCCATGCTGATCCAGACCGCCTCCTTCATCACCGGCAATATTATCGCTGGCCGGATGGCACGGCGCCTCGACGGCCCTGCGCTCATTCTGATGGGATTGGGATTCCTGGCCCTAGGTGGCGCCGGCTTTGCCATTGCGCCTCGCCTCTATCCCGATGCAGTGCTGGCCACGATGCTTCCGGTGAGCCTCTGGATGCTGGCCCTGGCCGCTATCGGACCCAGCGCAACAGCCAGCGCCATGGCCCGATACGGGCATATCGCGGGCGCTGCAGGCGCGATGACCGGCTTCTTCCAGATGGGTGGCGGCTTCTTCGCTTCGGTCCTGGCCATTGCGCTCTTCCCCGATGCGCGAACGGCAATGGTCAGCGTGCTGCCGGCCCTAGCCGTGCTGGCGATTATTGTCGCGCTCTGGCACCGCCGTCGCTATCCCGGACAATAAAAAACGCCGCCCCACAAGGGACGACGTTCAATTCGAAAATGCTTCGAAGCGATTAATTGCGGCCAGTGGCCACGATGCCGCCTTCGCGCTGCGCACGCTTACGGGCCAGCTTGCGCGCACGGCGCACAGCTTCGGCCTTCTGGCGAGCCTTCTTCTCGGAAGGCTTCTCGTAATAGTTGCGCAGCTTCATCTCGCGGAAGACACCTTCACGCTGCAGCTTCTTCTTCAGTGCGCGCAGCGCCTGGTCAACATTGTTATCGCGAACGACTACTTGCAAAGGTCAACCGCCCTTTCAAAGCTATGCAAACTGTATGGATGAAAACGGCATGGCCATAAAAGCCACCCCGCCGACCAGCCCAGCCGGTCACCGTGGCGCGCTCTATAGCCCAACATTGGAAAGCTGTCCACACTCGTCGCGCGGAAAAATGCGGGCATCTTGTGGGTTCTCTCGCCAAAGACTACCCCTGAGCCATCAATGTGCTGGAGGCCGACATGTTTCAACCCCTCGTCATGGTACCCGGATTGAGATGCGATGGCTTTCTCTATCAGCTGGTTATTCCGCACCTTGGCGGCAACATCGCTCCTGTCATTGCCGACGTGTCAATCGACGATACCATCGCCGGCATGGCCACCCGCGTCCTGGCTGCCGCCCCGCCACGCTTCGCCCTGGCCGGCCTGTCGATGGGGGGCTATGTGGCGCTCGAAATCATGCGCCAGGCGCCGGAACGCGTGACCCATCTGGCCCTGCTCGACACCAATGCCCGCCCCGACACTGACGAACGCAAACAGGCCCGCTTGGCGGAAATGGAACTGGTGCGGCAGGGCAAGTCGGCCCTTGTGTCACGCATGGCCCTGCCCGGCCTGCTGGCGCCAACACACCTCGACGGCCCGGTCGCCGATCAGGTTCATGACATGGCCATGCGAGTCGGAACCGACACTTACCTGCGCCAGCAGACAGCCATCATGGCACGCATCGATTCCCGGCCTTGCCTCAAGGACATTGGCGTCCCTACTCTGGTCGGCGTGGGTTCGGAGGACAAACTCATCCCCTTGCCGCTTTCCGAAGAAATGGCCGAACAGATCCCAGACGCCGAACTGGTGATCTTTCCCGACGCCGGTCATATCCCGACACTGGAAAATCCAGAAGCGGTAGCCGAAGCGATGAACGCGTGGCTGAACCGATAACGCCTTAGCCGCGAACGATCCTATTGATGTGTCCCATCTTGCGGCCGGGCCGGGCTTCTGCCTTGCCGTAAAGATGCGGTTGCGTGTCGCCATCGATCCCGTTCGGCACCTGATCGACCTCGTCCCCGATCAGGTTCTGCATGACCACATCAGCCATGCGTTGCGGATCACCCAGCGGCCATCCGGCAATGGCGCGAATATGCTGCTCGAACTGGTCGGTCAGGCATACAGCCTCGGTCCAGTGCCCTGAATTATGCACGCGCGGGGCGATCTCATTGACCAGCAGAGCTGGACGCTCCCCGCCAACAACAAAAAACTCGACGCCCAGAACGCCCACGTAATCAAGCGCCACCACGATCACCTTGGCCAGCATGGCCGCATGTTTGGCAACGCCCGGCGCGATGTCGCCCGGCACGGTCGAAGTGAACAGAATATGATCCCGATGCACATTCTCCGCAGCATCGAAAGCCCGCACAGTGCCATCCAGCCCGCGCGCCACCACCACCGAAATTTCCTTCTCGAAGGGCACAAATCCCTCGAGCACCAGCGGGTGCGGCTTCAGTTCATTGAAAGCCGCCTCGGCATTCTCGGGCGCACGCAGCACCCTTTGCCCCTTGCCGTCATAGCCCAGCCGCGTCGTCTTGAGCACCGCCGGCAGCCCCAGTTCGCCGACAGCTGCCTTTAGATCGTCAAGGCTGTGCACTGCCCGATAGGGCGCCACGGGAATGTTCTTGGAGGCGAGAAAGCCCTTTTCCGCCAGCCGGTCCTGCGAAATAGCCAGCGCATTGGCGCCGGGTCGCAGCGGCTTGAGACCCGCCAGCACCTCGGCTGTGGGCGCCGGCACGTTCTCGAATTCATAGGTGACGACATCAACCTGGGCCGCAAAGGCCTTGAGCGCCTCGGCATCGTCATAGGCCGCAATTGTCCTGAACGGCGTCACATCAAAGGCCGGGCTCTGCGGATCAGGGCAATAGATGTGGCTCTTTAGGCCAAGCCTGGCGGCCGCCAGCGCCAGCATGCGCCCGAGTTGCCCGCCGCCCAGAATGCCAATGGTGGAGCCAGGAGCCAGAATGGTCGGATTTACAGTCAAGACACTACTCGAGATCGGACGGAAATTGTGGCACGGCCTGGGTCTGACGCGCGCGGTGGGCATCAAGCCGATCGGCAAGGTCGTCATCGCTCAGGGCCAGGACGGCCGCAGCCAACAGCGCCGCATTGATGGCGCCGGGCTCGCCGATGGCCAACGTACCCACCGGCACCCCCCCAGGCATTTGTACGATGGAATAGAGACTGTCCATGCCCGACAGGGCCTTGGACCGCACCGGCACGCCGAACACCGGCAAGCTGGTCATCGCCGCGATCATGCCTGGCAAATGGGCTGCGCCCCCGGCGCCTGCGATGATGACCTTGACCCCCTCATCCCGAGCATTGGTGGCAAAATCCACCATGCGTTCGGGCGTGCGATGCGCCGAGACGATGCGCGCCTCATATTCCACTTCGAGATTTTCGAGGGTTTCGGCGGCCAACCGCATGGTGGGCCAATCCGATTGGCTGCCCATGACGATGGCAACCGGTGGCTTGAGCATGGCGATTCCCCCGTGCCGCTCCGCAAAGCGCGCAATTAGCCCAATTCCTGCCACAACTCAAGGCGTCCGGGTGTTCAGGCGATGATATCGGGCAATAGGATATTTTCGAGCTGGACGATCCGGTCCTTGAGCGAAAGCTTCCGCTTCTTGAGCCGCTGCAACAACATCCGATCCGCCATCTTCGACTGCACCAAAGTATGGATCGCCGCATCGAGATCGGCGTGTTCCTGGCGTTTTGTGGCCAGTTCGATCCCCAACTGGGTTTCCTGTTCCTTGGTCAGCGACAGCATGATGTACCGGACAATTCAGACGCCAATTCTTAGCCTTGGTTAACCGATCACGAGAAGTTTTGCATCCCAATTCCGGAGCCACCGCAAACGGCGTCGACAAAGCATGAATTATTTGTGACGATACCCGTGTCCAACACGCTGAAAGGAGTTGTTATGACGACTGAAGGCCACATCGCCGCGCTTGAACGCCGCCATCAGGAATTGGATCGGATGATCCAGACCGAAACCCAGAACCGGCTTGCCGACGACCTCATGGTCGCCGCCCTCAAGCGCAAGAAACTCGAAGTGAAGGACGAACTCCACAAGCTCCAGGGCGCCACGCGGCAATAAGGCAGCATCAAAACAACTCGCTTAGAGCTCTGGAGGGTCCCGGCTTCGCGCCGCGGCCCTTTTTCATTGCCCGTGGCCCAGGCAAAAATCGCTAGGATTAACATCCTCTTAAGGCGCAGTGGGCATCGTCATTCCCAAAACGGCACAACTCGATTCGTGCCGGTAGGATTTCTGATCTGGGGTAAATATGACGCGTGTTCTGGTCGTGGACGATGATCCGGTGCAATTGCGATTGACCTCGGAAGTCGCCAACCGCGCCGGCTTCAAGCCGATTACCGCAACCGGCGGCGAACAGGCGCTCTCCATTCTGCGTGAGGATCCCCAGCTCGGGGCCATGATCCTGGACCTGGTCATGCCCGATCTCGACGGCATGGGCGTGTTGGAAGCGATGCGCAAGGAAGGGCTCACAACCCCAGTCATCATCCAGACCGCCAATGCCTCGCTCGAAACAGTGATTTCGGCCATGCGCCAAGGCGCGGCCGACTACTTCGTCAAGCCGGTGGCGCCCGAAAGACTGATCATTTCGCTGCGCAACGCGATGAAACTGGATGCCCTCGAAGCCGCCATTCGCGCCGAGCATGCGCGCAAGGCCGGCACCTTCAGCCAGAAAGACATGATTGCCGCCGCGCCCGCCATGGGCCGCGTCATCACGCTTTGCGCCAAGGCCGCCAAGAGCAATATCCCGGTGCTCATTGAAGGCGAGAGCGGGGTCGGCAAGGAATTGGTGGCGCGCATTATTCAGGGCACTGGCGACCGGGCCGGAAAGCCCTTCATCACCGTCAATTGCGGCGCCATTCCGCCCAATCTGGTGGAATCGGTGCTGTTCGGCCACAAGAAGGGGGCCTTTACCGGGGCCCATGCCGACCAGTCCGGAAAATTCGCCGAGGCGCATGGCGGCACTCTGTTCCTCGACGAGGTGGGCGAACTGCCGCTCGACACCCAGGTCAAATTGCTTCGTGCACTGCAGGATGGCGAGATCGAGCCGGTGGGGGCGAGCAAGCCCGAAAAGGTCAATGTGCGGCTGATCTCGGCTACCAATCGCCGTCTGCTCAACCTGGCCAAATCCGGCGAGTTCCGCGAGGATCTGTATTACCGGCTCAATGTCTTCCCAATCTATGTGCCGCCCCTGCGCGAGCGGCTCGAGGACCTGCCGGCCCTGACCGATCACTTCATCGCCCGCTTCTCGGCCGAGGCCGGCAAGCGCGTGCTGGGCGTCTCCCCAGCAGTCACCGAATTGCTGGGCAAATATGACTGGCCGGGCAATGTACGCCAGCTCGAAAACGCCATCTATCGCGCCATCGTACTCAGCGATGGTGCCTTTCTCGAAACCCAGGATTTCCCACAAGTGCTGGCCCAGGCCGCTGGACGTGAGGAAGCCATGCGCGCAGTCACCAGAGTGGTTGAACTGACCGAACCGGTCCATATCGACGCGGCGACCGCCCGTCCGCCTGTGGAACACGCGCCCCCCGCCGTGCGTGATCGGTTTCTCTCGGACCGCGGTGACCTCCAGCCGCTCTCGGACATCGAGCGCGAAGCCATTGCCTTTGCCATCGAGCATCACGGCGGCCGCATGTCGCGCGTGGCCCGGGCGCTCGGCATCGGCCGCTCAACCCTTTACCGCAAGCTGCACGAATACGGCATGGCGGAGGGGCTGATCAACGACGCCGCCTGACACCGATCGCAAATTGATTGGAAAGCTGCCCCGTTAACCGTGTTGCTTACCGGGCCGTTAAGAAAATGGCGCGAAATGTCGCCAATGTCTTAACCAGCGAGGCTTCCATGCGACACTCAGCCATTGCCCTTCTTGCCCTTATGGTGGCGTCAACTGCAGCGCAGGCCGCCGACCTCAACTGGAACAGCAATGCCACCTCGCCCATCTACGGTTCGTCCAGCGCCACCCAATGGACCGGCTTCTATGCGGGCCTGAGTGGCGGCTATGCCTGGGGCACGACCACCAACAGCCCCGCTCTGGCCGGAGGCCAGGCCAGCAATAACAGCGCCGGCTGGAGTCTGGGCGGCCAGGCCGGCTACAACATTGACATGGGCGGCTTCGTTGTCGGCGGCGAAGCCGATCTGCATTGGGCCAGCATCGGCTACAACGAACCCATCGCCGGCGGCACTTTCGAAGCCAAGACAGATTTCTTCGGCACTGTGCGCGGTCGCGCCGGCGTCACCGTAGGCCAGGTCATGCCCTATGCCACGGGCGGTCTGGCGTTCGGCCGTGGCGTGGCGCAGGAAAGCACTGGCGTCATCACCTCGCAATCGGCCAATCATTTCGGCTGGACCGCCGGCCTTGGCCTTGAGGCGCAAGCCACCGCCAATATCTCCATCAAGGCTGAATATCTCTACGTCGATCTGGGCGAGCAGTCCTATGCGGGGCTCCCCACCGGCAATCGCGACATCTCCCAGCGCTTCTCGCTGGTCCGCGCCGGCGTCAACTACAAGTTCTGACAAGTGGCCTCGGCCCTGTCGAGACCATTGATGGTCCCGCCTCAGGCGTCGTTGCAGCTGCTCCTGACGCTGCTTCATGGGCAAGCAAGCCCGCCCATGCCACCGCATGGGCGAAATCGGAGAACCAGGACCTGTTCGCCGGTACTGTGAACTGCCGGTTCATTTGGTCGAGCGGGCAGTCACCCGCCATATCGCCGAGGGTGGCACGAACCGGCTTGTCGCAAGTGACCGCGGGCTTGATGGGGTCATTAGGCTGAGCATGGGCCGATAGGCGTCTGAGCTAACCCTCTTCCCGCAGGAGATCAGCGGGCCTGGCGGACATGGCGGACCAGGTCGTGGCAGCGCCCGTTGCGGTCGTGACAAGAATGATGCCAGCAGCCAGCAGGCCCAATTGCAGCGGCTGCACGGCGAAGCCGATTTCGAGCAGGAAGGTTGAGGCAGACCAGGCCCCGAAGAGGGCGATGAGGCCCGCCAGGATCGCTGCGATGGCACCCAGGAGAGCATACTCAATCAGAAACGCCATGATCACAAAGCCGCGCCGGGCCCCAAGAACCTTCATGACAACTGCATCGGCCTCGCGCTGCTGACGGCCCACACTGAGCGCGCCGGCCAGGACGAGCACACCGGCAATAACGGCGGTACCACTGACGAGGGCAATGGCGCTTATCAGCCCGTCAAATACGGACTGGACGCGCGCAAGAGCATCCCCCACGGGCACGAAGGTCAGTTGGGGCAAGTCAGCAATCAGGCCAGCCTCAATGGCCGGCGCGGCGCCAGGCAATGTCTTGATGGTGCCGAAATAGGATTGTGGTGCGCTCTCGATCAGTCCGGGCGACGCGATAATGCGGAAATTGAACTCCGGGCTGCGCCAATCGATGGCGCGGAAGCTGGCAATGGTCAGCGTCAGCGGCCGCCCTGCGATCGAGAGGGTGACCGTATCACCCAGTTCAAGGTTCAGCGCGTCCCGCATTTCGGTGCTGAGCGAGACCTGCGGGTCGCCCGCATAATTTTCCACCCACCACTCGCCCTCATCGATCACGGTCCCGGGCGGGACTGTTGCGGACCAGGTGAGAGCCGTATCCCCGCGGAACATGTCGGCGACGTCGCGCGGCACGTCGTCGCTTGAGGGCGCAGGATTTCCGTTCAGTTCGGTGATGACGCCCCGCAGCATGGGAGTTGTCGTCAGCGCCTCGATCTGCTCCGTCCCGGCGACGAAAGCTTCGAGCGCAGCAAGTTCATTTCGATCCATGTCCAGCAGCACGAAGTCGGGCGCCTCGGCGCCAACCTCGGTGGCGATCTGGTCGTTGATGTTGGACTGGGTGGTGACGATCAGCAGGAGCAGCGAAAGACCCATCCCCATTGAGACCAATACGGTCGTGGTCGGCGCGCCGGGGCGGATGATCGCCGAGATCGCCTGACGCAACATGCGCTGGCGTGGCGCCGGCACCCGGATCAATGAGAGCCGCAGCAAGGCGGCCGCGAGGCGTAACAAGGCGAAAGCGACGAGCGTTCCGGCGAAGTAGATGGCCACCAGCACAAGATCGTTGGCAATCAACAGGGTCAGGCCAAACAGCATAGCAAAGCCGGCCAGCAGCGGCGCAGCGAAGCCGAGTTGAAGCATCGCCCGCCAGGCCAGTCCCTCCATGGCGCTACTCGATCCGGCGCGGAACAGCAGCGCAGGCCGGACGGCGCGCGCCTGCAGCAAGGGCACCCATGAAAAGATCAGTGCGGTAACCAGACCGATAGCCCCCGCGACCAGCATGGACCGGACGTCCAGCACCGGCGGCAGATCGATGCCGATCAGGCCCGAGAGCAAGGGCAGCAGCGCCAAAGTCGCCCCGGCGACAATTATCAGGCCCATGCCAA
>NZ_WQRF01000004.1 GCF_009758415.1 Devosia marina
AACGTGCACCCATCGAAGTCTTTTACAACCAATCAGGAATTGCTTCCCGACCAGTTCGCAAGAACCTCGCCGTCCACGTTTCTCTTTCTTCAATTCTTCACAATGTCAAAGAGCTGACCCAATGTCCGCGAGGACTAAAGCGTCGGTGAGAGTTTTCACTCCCTATAATTCCGTCAGGGAACAGCATTTCCTGTCCGGCGAACCGGCAGATCGTCTGCCCTTTGAGGATCGTTGTCAGTGGAAGCGCCGGAGGCACTTGCGTCGTCAACGAGCGGGGTTATAGGGGAGCCCTATCTGGGCGTCAACACCCCTCGTGAAAGAAAGATGACATTTCTTATGCGGGCTGCGCGGGCCTTGTGCATAAGTGAATCCAAGCCCCAGCATTTGCGGGACTTTTTGCACTTCGGCGTTCGTTCTGCATTGCATTGAGTTGTCATTGCAGCCGGTCCTAGCGCCGGTCCGGCCAGCATCTGTCAGCTCGCCGTTCAGTGCTCGGTCCGAACTGCAGGTCATGGGCAGCCAGGAGTGCACAGTGGGAGACGGCAAGACCGTCCCCCCTTATGAGGATCACCGCACCAGTGCGATGGTATCTGGATCGAAGAACTTGACACTCGAATGGCCCTCATCGTCGACCACGGTAGCAACGATCAGCTCACCCCATTCTTCCCCGCCGGTCACGTTGAAACCCTGGGCGGCGATGTCCTGCTGCACATAGGCCCCGGAGTGATCAAAGATGGTGTCGGTCGCGGCAAAGGCCGGGGCGCCGGCCGCAAGAGTGAAGACAGCCAGGGTGGCGACGATGGCGAACTTGTTCATGGAAGGATCTCCTTGGTTGAAAGAACAAGGGCACCATGCCTGGCCCCACATCGCCCCATAATGGCCGCGAGATGAACGCGCGGAAAAGTACCAAGGCGCAATCAATTCAGAAGGTTAAGTCGAAGATGGGGGCAGCATTGCCCAAGCTGGACCACGATGCTGCCTGCCTCTGCATTCTTGGGAGAATTTGGCGTCGGCTGTACTGAGCGGGAAAAATTCATGGCTTTGGGGGTTCGGCCCCCTTGCGACGTGCGCGAATTTGTTCCGAATACCGCCAGCAACAGGTCGATGGGAAGCAAGATGAACGTTCGCGCAGAAAAGGTTCGCAAGGAGTTCGACCGGTTTCCGGCGCTGCACGATGTGTCGCTGGATATCCATTCGGGCGAGTTGATCGCGCTGCTCGGTCCATCCGGATCGGGCAAGACCACCCTGTTGCGCCTGATCGCTGGCCTGGAACGGCCGACCAGTGGGCGCATCCTGTTCGGCGACGAGGACGCGTCGGACAAGAGCGTGCAGGAACGCAATATCGGCTTTGTGTTCCAGCACTACGCCTTGTTCCGGCATATGAACATTCTGGAGAACGTGTCTTTCGGCCTCAAGGTGCGGCCCCGGGCGAAGCGCCCCGCCGCTGCCGAAATCCGCCGCCGGGCGATGGAATTGCTCGATCTGGTGCAGCTATCCGGCCTTGAGAAGCGCTTTCCCAGCCAGCTTTCGGGCGGGCAGCGCCAGCGGGTGGCCCTGGCCCGCGCCCTGGCCATTGAGCCGCGCGTGCTGCTGCTCGATGAGCCTTTCGGCGCGCTCGACGCGCAGGTGCGGCGCGAATTGCGCAAATGGCTGCGCGAAATCCACGACCGGACCGGGCACACCACCGTGTTTGTAACGCATGACCAGGAAGAAGCTCTGGAACTGGCCGACAGGCTATGCGTGATGAGCCAGGGCCGGATCGAACAGGTGGGCACGCCTGATGCGGTTTACGACACGCCGGCCTCTCCCTTTGTCTTCGGCTTTATAGGGGAGTCGAGCCGGTTGCCTGTCACCGTTGAGAATGGCGGCGTCCAACTCGCGGGACAGAAGCTGGACCTTGCCGCGCCCGACGCCACAGGAGCAGGTCAATTGTTCTTCCGTCCTCACGATGTGGAGCTGGTAGAAGGAAATACGGCCCTGGGTGGCGCGGTCGTCGCCAGCCGCCGGGTTGGCGGGACGCGGCGGCTGGAAATCGAGCTATCGCACTCGTCGCACCGGGTCGAGATCGACCTGCCCTTCGATCACCCGGCCGCAGAGCGATCCCGGATCGGCTTTCGTCCCCGGCGCTGGCGATTGTATCCCGCCAGTTGAGTCCGAACGTAGTGTCCACCTTGAGCTGGACTTTTGGCTTCGCCTTCGGGCCCGGCGCTCGCCTCATGTGGAGACTTGAACCAATAGAATGGCCGCTGGACAAATTCACGCAGGGCCAGCACCGTGGCGAGGGCAATTAGCGCCCAATAGGCTGGCACCAGCAGCTGCCATTTCATCATGCCGATTTGTCCGCTGCGGGCCAAGCCCACCAGATTGGTCGCAATCGCCACCGCGCTGCCCAATACGAGTACCGCTATGCAAGCCAGAGCCCAAGCGTGCATCGCTGGTCCGCCCAACCGGCCGGCGAAGAACAGAATGGGCAACGTGACCAGGAAACCGGCGTGTAGCAGCGGGGTCAGCACCATGCCTGTCAGAACCAATTGCAGGCCGGCGGTGCCGCGCCAGCCCAGGTCGGCAAATAGTGCTGCTGGATAACGATGGTGCACAGCGTATGTCTGCATCCATCCCTTCATCCACCGGGTCCGCTGACCGAGCCATGGTGACAGGCGCACTGGCGCTGCCTCGTAAGTTCGCGCCGGGCTCGTGGCACAGCGCAGCTTTCGGCGGGCCAACCGAACCCCCAGATCCGCGTCCTCCGTAACATTGAACGCATCCCAACCGCCCAGATTGTGCAGTGTTTCAGTCCGAAAGTGGTTTGAGGTTCCGCCCAGCGGCATAACCAGGCCCCAGCGGGCCAAGGCCGGCAGCAGCACCGAGAAAAGCCCCGCATACTCACCGGAAAAAACTGCAGGCAGCCAGCCTTGCCGGCCGTTGTCGATAATCAGTTGCGCCTGAATGCACTCCAATCCCGGTTGGCGGCGGAACTGGTTAACGATGCGTCGAAGCTGATCAGGCTCTGGTCGGTCCTCGGCATCGTAGACAACGATGAACTCGCCGCGGCACAATGGCAGGGCAAAATCGAGGGCCTTAGGTTTGGTGCGAGGAAGCGCATCGGGTACGATGCGGAGGGAGTATCTTGGGTCGCGCAAATACGGTTGCAGTGCTCTGACGGTCTTGGGCGAGCGGCTTTCGACTACAAAGACAATGTCGAGTTTTTCCGCAGGGTAGTCGAGGCCATCCAATGTCCGGCAAAGCTGGGGCACCATATTGGCTTCATCCCTGAGCGGCACCAGTACGGAATAGACCGGCATGTCAGTATCTTCAATCCGGCGCATATATCTGCGATCGCGCCGCAGCGGCGTCACCAACGCCATCATTCGAAGCGCGGTCGGCAGCATAACCAGTACGAACCATGCCGGCGCCAAGATCTCAGGTCCGTAAAGGGGGGCGGTCGAGATCGCCAGGGTCGCTAGCACCAGAATTGCAGCGAACACATATCGGACCGGACCTGTCAGTTCCAGCTGTGCAGCTGCGCGAGGCCAATAGCGAGACATATTCTGCCGCGCCGCATCGATCAGGGCGGGACCTGCCCGGTCAACCAGAAAGCTCCTCAGCGCTTTCTCGGGCACTAGATAGATGTTACGGCACAGATCTGGACGCGCGGACCTCAGCCGCGCCAGGCGCAGCACGCCAAAGAAATCGGGCGCGGCAAACGCAACATCACGTCCGCCAACACGCGACCAGTACAAGCGCACTTCCCCCAACGCCTGAACTCGTCCAGGGTCAACGCTGGCGCTCTCCTGGCGCGGCACCGCGTCGACGAAGGCCAAACCGGCCCAGCCTGCGGCCCGAGCCATGGTTTCGGCTTCGGAGAGACCTTGATGAATGGCGTACCAACGAATGGGGTCGACTTCGGAAGCCAGTGCTCTGTCGAGCGAGATACGGGCCAACTCGGCCGATGCGTTGGGTCCAAGTATTGCCTGAACAAGTGCAATTGCCTGGGACATGCTGAGCGGTCCGGTCAGGCCAATTGCGGTCCATCGGGCCAGACAACCGGCGGTGGGCCATGCACCGGGGCGAGCGGCCTGCTTATCCCGGTGCGACGCCGTACATTCTGCAGAGCCTGTTCGGACACTTCGATCCAGGCCGCTACGATGGGTTTGCCGTCACTGATCGCCGGTGTCCCCAGCGGCGTGATGCGCCACCCCACCGCAGTGCCGTGCTCGAGCATTGAGATAGAGGACACGAAGGTAATGAAGCTGTAGCCCTGCAAGAGGGCATATTCCATTACTGCGCAGAAAAGGGCTGCAGACTCGGGCGCGCGCCGCCGCCCTTCGCGTCGATCGGGATGCACGTAAAAACGCGTCCAATCGGCCCCAAGCGAAGGGTGGGCGGGGAGTTTTCCTTGCACTAACCCGTTAAAGACAGTCTGCAGCAAGTTCGGTCGATTCAATGGCGTCAGGCGGGATCCACCCACCACCACGCCTGAATCGGAAATTAGCAAATGCGTTGCATCATCATTGTCGAAGTCATCCACATCGCGCGCATCCGCGCGACGCAGGGAGTTCCAGCCAGCCAATTCGACAAAAATTCTGTGGCGCAGACGAAAATTCTGCTCCAGCAATTCACGATCGTGCCGGTCCGCAGGACTGCGGATGATGTGCAATTTCATCGATCTGCCCCCAGCAACCGGCATTGACCGGCGTATTAGGCATGGACGCAAAGCGAAACGAAATTGGTAAAAATCACAGTGTTACGCAAAAATCTCCGAGCCAATAGGGACAGACCGACGGTCGCTTGTCAGTTCGACGGAGAATCCCTTGTAGCGATTAGACCCAAGTTAGAGCGTAATCAGCTTGTGCCGGATCGCTTCTACCACGGTGTGCAGGCGATTGCTGGTACCCATGCGCTTCTGAGCATTTTCACAATGCTGATTTATGGTGCGCGGGGTCAGCCCGGTGATTTCAGCGATTTCGGAGGCCGTCTTGCCCGCTGCCGCCCACTTAAGGATCTCCGCCTCACGTGGGGTAATAACACGACGCCCTGGTGGGCGGATGGCAGGACCAGTTAGATAGCGCAGCCGTCCGTGGGCATAGAGCGACAGCATGTGCAATTCCAGCCGCTGCTTTTCGTCGAGGTGCTGCGTCTCACCGACCAGGGAAACGACACCCTGCATGCCTCCCTCCATGTGCACGGGAACGCAGAATCCGTCGTCCATTCCGAAGTCGCGCGCTTCGTCCATCACCCGACGGGCCGGACCATCATTTTCTCGATCAAATGGGGCTTGCGACCAGTCGAATGGAAGCGTTGTAGAGTAACAGTGCCGCGCCACAGGATCGATGTGCACGTAGCCCTGTCTTGTGTAGCGTTCATACCATTCAGAGTCCCAGCCCGAAAGCAGCACAAAGGGCCGCACATCCATGCCTGGATCCGGAAGGCCTGAAACAATAAAACGCTCGAAGCCGCAACTTTCAAGGGCCCGAAGCATGACGTTCAGAACGGCGTTGGTTGTGGTCTGGTGCTGGATGTCCTCGATCGTGGACATCAAATCGGCATTCCCCCTTCAGCCGCTCGAATACCGGAACATTGGCCCTGTTCTTTTTGGAAGGCAAGTAGAATGCGGTTGGCATATCAGGGAAAATGCCAACCTGACAATGCCTTAACTTTCCGAATGGAAGTGGTGGGGATTGAACCGGTAGGCAGTCGAGCAGAATTCGCACACCACTTCGATTTCGCCATCCACGGCCATGTCCCGCCGCTCCTCGTCAGAGAAACTATTGGCCAGCATGTCTTCTATGCGATCGGCAGAACAGGTGCAGCGTTCCTCAAGCTCCTGAGGCGGAAATACCCGAACACCCGTCTCATGATAGAGGCGGAACAGCAGGCGCTCTGGCGACAGGTCCGGGTCGCACAATTCGAGATCACCAACCGTGCCCAAAAGGGCCTTGGCCTCGGACCAGCCGTCGGCCTCGACAAAATCGGGGTCGACCATGTCGGGGTTGTCAAAATCGCCATCGCCCGGCAGATCGGCCATGGCCGACAGACCGCTGGGCGGCAGATGCTGGATCAGCATGCCGCCAGCGCGCCAACGCGGACGATGGTCGCCCCGCGTCGACATCTGGGCCACGGCCAGCCGGACCTGGGTTGGGATCTGCTCGGACTGCATGAAGTAAGTGTGTGCCACCTCTTCAAGCGAGTTGCCATCAAGTGCCACGATACCCTGATAGCGCTCGGTGTGCTGGCCCTGATCGATGGTCATGGCCAGATGCCCCTTGCCCAGCAGGTCGGCAGGACTGGTCTTGCCGGCCTCGGCAGCCTTGAGCAAAGCGTCCTGGTCAAAGCGCGCATAGCCACGCATGCCATCGGGCGCATCAAAGTCGACCACGATAAGGTTGACCGGCCCATCGGTCTGGGTCTGCAGAATGAAGCGGCCTTCGAATTTCAGCGAAGAGCCGATCAGCGACGAGAGCACCACGGCCTCACCCAATAGCCGGGCGACCGGCAGGGGATAATCGTGGCGGCTGAGGATGGTATCGAGCGCGGCGCCAAGGCGCACCACGCGACCGCGGGTGTCGAGCTTGTCGAGGGTAAAGGGCACCACGGCGTCGTCACCGGTCTCGGGGCGATCAAGGCCCAGGCTGGAGAGCAGGTTGTCTGTCATGGTCGGTTCCGTGGTCATTATTCACTTGTCTTTCCAAAGGCTACGCCTTGAAGGCAAAACGCGCTACCCAACCACCGGCATGGCAGGAAGACGCCGGCGCGCGCCCTGCCCGCTCAAACAGACGCCCCCGCTTGCGCGGGGGTGAAAGCTTAGATGGTTCAGCATGGACGGACGAAAGCCCGTCTAGTTCGTTTCGACCCCGAAGGCCCAGCACAAAACGGCTTTCTGGGCATGGAGGCGGTTTTCGGCCTCGTCAAACACCACCGACTGGGGACCATCGATCACCTCGTCGGTCACCTCGTCGCCGCGATGGGCGGGCAGGCAGTGCATGAACAGGGCGTCCTTGTTCGCCAAGGCCATTAGATTGGTATTGACCTGGTAGGGTTTCAAGATGCGGCGGCGCTCGGCGGCATCGGTGTCGCCCATCGATACCCACGTGTCCGTGATGACCAGATCCGCCCCTTCGACGGCTTCGCGCGGGTCCTCCACCATGCGCACCGCAGATCCGGCCCGCTTGATGTCCTCCTTGAGGTCCTTTTCAGGGCTGTATTCCTCGGGCACCGAAATGGTCAGTTCGCAGCCAAACAGTTCGGCCGCGTTGACCCAGGAATGGAGTACGTTATTGCTGTCGCCCACCCAGGTCACCTTGGCGCCCTTGATATCGCCGCGATGCTCTTCAAAGGTCAGCAGGTCCGCCATGATCTGGCACGGATGCGCCCGGCGCGTCAGGCCATTGATGACCGGAACAGTGGCGGCCTCAGCCAGCTCAAGCAGATCGGCATGGCTGAGGATACGGATCATGATCGCATCGACATAGCGGCTCATCACCTGGGCGGTATCGGCCAGAGTTTCCTCGCGGGAGAGCTGCATTTCCTGGCCCGAAAGCATGATCGTCTGGCCACCGAGCTGGCGCATGCCGACATCGAAGCTGACCCGGGTGCGGGTGGACTGGCGTTCAAAAATCATGGCCAGCACCTTGTCCTTGAGGAGCTGGGGCCGATCGCCATCCTTGAGACGCGCCTTGAGCGCACCGGCCTGGTTGAGCATGCCGCGCAGCTCGGCATGGGAAAAATCGTCGATGGAGAGAAAATGTCTTGGGGTACCGGTCGAGTTCATGGGCCGGGGTCCTTTTGTGACGCTTGAATGGAATTGGACGAAAAGCGGTCCGAAGCGGGCGAAAGGCCCGGCGGCCAGGGGTCAGGAACCGCCTCGGCGTCGTCCGAAATGATAGAATATCAGCATGACGTTCAGCTCGCCGCCGCCGTGGACGCGGTTTCGGCCTCAATGGCGTCGAAAGCTGCGCCAATCCGGCCCATGGCGTCCTCAATATCGGCCTCGGTGACGATGAGCGGCGGCAAGAGACGCAGCACATTGTCGCCGGCGCCAATGGCCAGGAGCTGATGATCATCACGCAGGCGCGCTACGAAATCGCGGACCGGCGGGGCGATCTTGATGCCGGCGAGCAAGCCCTTGCCGCGCAACTCAAGCACGTAATCGGGATATTTCTGCGCGAGCTGCTGCAGATGCCAGGCCAGGCGCTGGCCCATCTGCGCAACGTGATCCATGAAACCGGGCGCCTGAATGCGATCAAGCACGGCGTTACCCATGGCGCAGCCCAGCGGATTGCCGCCATAGGTGGAGCCATGTGTGCCTGGGACCATGGAAGCCGAAGCCGCCTCGGTGGCAAGGCACGCGCCCAACGGGAAACCGCCTCCAATGGCCTTGGCCACAGCCACGATGTCAGGCGTGATACCAGCCCATTCGAAAGCGAAGAAGCGGCCGGTCCGGCCGAAACCGCACTGCACTTCATCAAGGATCAGCAGCAGGCCGTTGTCGTCACAGATCTGGCGCAAGCCCTGAAGGAACTCGCTGCTCATGGCGGTGACGCCGCCTTCTCCTTGCACCGGCTCGATCAGAATGGCGCAGGTCTGCGGGCCAACCAGCGCCTTGACGGCATCGAGATCGCCGGGGGCTGCATGTTTGAAGCCGGGCATTGGCGGGCCGAAGCCTTCGAGATAGCTGGGATTGCCTCCGGCAGCGATGGTGCCCAGGGTCCGGCCATGGAAGGAGCCGGTAAAGGCAATCACTTCATAACGGTCCGGCTCGCCCTTGGAATAGAAATAGTGCCGGGCCGTTTTGATGGCGCATTCGAGCGCCTCGGCGCCAGAATTGGTGAAAAAGACCTTGTCGGCAAATGTGCTGTCGACCAGCCTCTGACCCAGCCGCTCCTGCTCGGGAATGGTGAATACATTGGAGGTATGCCAGACCTTGTCGGCCGCGGTTTTGAGTGCGGCGACCAGATGCGGATCGCCATGACCAAGTGCATTGACGGCGATGCCGGAATGGAAGTCGAGAAACTCGCGTCCGTGCTGATCATACAGGCGCATGCCCTCGCCCCGCTCAAAGGCGAGATCGGACCGGGCATAGGTGCCGTAGAGCGCAGACATGATGAATTTCCCTTTTCGCTGAAGACCGGCTGGCGACAAGCGTGGCAAAGCTGCCACACAAACCAAAAACGCGCCCTCTCGGCCGCGCGTCTGGGCCCGAGAATTAGGCGAAACGGGGCCACAAAGTCAATCTGCAACCCGCCAAGTGCCTGATTTGACTCAAGGATCGTTAGGGCAATTTTAACCAATGAATAAACGGGGAAAATCGGGGCCGACTCTTGATCCTGATTCCGCCGATGGCGTAATCTCCATGGCGTTGGGGACACGATATCTCGTGTGGCGGACCCGCTCAACATACGAGCTGTAGAGTCGATATGGCAGCCAGTGCCACTCTGGCCGCACAATGAAGGATTCTGTTTTGACAATGGTTTCAGGAGCGCAACCGATGGGCTGGACGGACGAGCGCGTCGAACTTTTGAAAAAGCTTTGGATGGAAGGGCTCAGTGCCAGCCAGATTGCGGCTGAACTGGGCGAAGGGGTTACCCGCAATGCCGTGATCGGCAAGGTCCATCGTCTCAAGCTTTCGGCCCGGGCCAAGCCCACCAATACCGCACCGCGTTCGCGTCCGGCAGCACGCCCCTCGGCGCCGCGCCGACCCTCGACCAGTTCGTCGAGCACCAGCACGATGAGCTCCAAGCCGCGCGTGTCGATGTCCCGTCCGCAGGTCATGGGTGCTACGGCGCTGGCCGCCAGCCCGGAAATGGACACAGAGGTCTATGTGGCACCAGCCGCCGCGGAACTCTTCATTCCCGAGGACAAGCGCATCAATTTGTTGCAGTTGAGCGAGAGCACCTGCAAATGGCCGATCGGCGATCCGCTGACCAAGGATTTCTACTTTTGCGGTCAGCACAGCCTGGAGACGGGTCCTTATTGCGAGTTCCATTCGCGCCGGGCCTATCACCAGCTCGACAAGAAAAAGCGCTGAGGCGCTAACAGGCCTGCACAAGAAGGCGCCGCGGGGCGCCTCTTTTGTGTGCCACTGAAGACGGACATTGCCGGTTCACCGCTGAATTCTCACTGCCATAACCTAGCATCTGTCCACACCTGCGGGGACAAGAAGGGCCGAGCAGTTGGTATCAGGGCAGCAGAACCTCGACGCGCAGACCCTCGCCGGGCTTGGAGCGGATGCTCATCTGGCCGCGATGACGCTGGATGATGTGCTTGACGATGGCCAGGCCCAGTCCTGTACCCTTCTTTTTCCGGCTCGCTTCGGCATCGATGCGGTAGAAGCGCTCTGTCATGCGCGGCACGTGTTCAGGCTCAACGCCGGGACCATGGTCAGTGACGCTGACCATATGCTTAAGGCCTGAGCGGTCAATATCGATCAGCTCGACTTCGACCGTCTTGCCGTCGGCGCCATATTTGATCGCGTTGTCGATCAGGTTCTCGAACACTTCATAGAGCTGGCTGCGATCCCCGGATACGGTGACCGGCGCCTTGGGCATGGTCAGGATCACATCGATCTGGGCGGCCTTGGCCTGGGTCTGCAGGCCCTCGCGCACTTCGCGCAACAAGGCTGTCAGATCCACGGAACCGGTGGGGCGCACATGCTGATGCATTTCAATGCGCGAAAGGCTGAGGAGATCATCGATCAGCCGGCTCATGCGCTCGGCCTGGCTGCGCATGATGCCAAGAAATTTTTCACGCGCCGCCGCGTCGCGCGCAGCGGGGCCGAGCAGGGTGTCGATAAAGCCGACCAATGAGGCGAGCGGGGTGCGCATCTCGTGGCTGGCATTGGCGATGAAATCGGTACGCAGCGCGTCAACGCGCTTGAGTTCGGTCAGGCTCTGGAAAGTGACCAGCAATTGCCGGTTTTCATCGGCAAACCAATCCCGGTCCGGGCGGCGGATCGGCGCGACCACGACCCGGTCCCAGGTTTCCGAGGGCACAGTTTCATGCAGCTCGAAGCTGCGGGGCTCGCCGGTTCGCTGCGAGCCCTCGATGGCCGCAACCAGATCGGGATTGCGCATGACCAGCGTCATCACACGGCCCAGCTGCAGGCTGGGATATTGCCGGGCTGCTGCGCCATTGCGATGGAGGACCGCGCCACGGCCATCGAGCACCAGGCCGGGGTCGCCCAGGGCCTCAACAAAGGCGGGCAGCATGTCCTGCTCAATGACGGGCTGGACCGGCGCCGGAACCGGCACTTCCATGGTGCGCGTGACTGTGACAACCGGTTGGGGCAGCATGGCGACGAAACCGACAAGAACAAGATAGCCGATCAGAGCCAGATCGATGCGCAACCCGCCAAGGACCACAAACGCAATTACCAGACCCGCCGAACCGAGCAGCAACGGCACCTGTCCGGCAAGGCGCACCAACGCGTTGGCCGGCCTGCGTGTCAGATGTGTGGTTCTCAGATCGTCCATGTCGGGAGGTCGAATCAATGCAATGGGCCCGCCTCTTGCGCGGGAAGCGGGTTCATAGCACGGTCTATGTGACAACGGAGAGACAGCGTGACCGATCCCATCGACGGCTTTGATATCAACGACCCGGACCTGCCCAAATCCATCAAGAAGGCGGCGTTCGGATCGGGTGCCTATCCGCATGAGGATAAGCTCGACAAGGATGATTATGGCACGCAGTTCTACAAGCTGCAAAAGCAGTTGGTGCTGCATCAGGCGCATATGGCCAAGGCCGGCACGCGCACGATCATTGTCTTCGAAGGCCGGGACGCCGCTGGCAAGGGCGGCACGATCAAGCGGTTCCTGGAAAACCTCAATCCGCGCTACAACATCATCGCGGCCCTGCCCAAGCCCAATGACCGGGAGCGCACGCAATGGTATTTCCAGCGCTATGTCGACTGGCTGCCGGCGGCCGGGGAAATGGTGCTGTTCGACCGCTCCTGGTACAATCGGGCGGTGGTCGAACCGGTAATGGGGTTCTGTACGCCGGAGGAAACGACGCGCTTTCTCGAAGAGGCGCCGGACTTCGAAAAGCAGCTGACCCGGGACGGGATAAAGATCTTCAAGCTGTGGCTCTCCATTGGCCGGGAAATGCAGTTGAAGCGTTTCCATGACCGGGCGCATGACCCGCTCAAGACCTGGAAGCTCTCACCGGTCGATCTTAAGGCGCTGACGAAGTGGGAGGATTACTCGGTAGCCCGGGACAGGATGTTGCGCGAAACCGACAGCGCGCATGCGCCATGGACGGTGATCCGGGGCAATGACAAGAAGCGCCTACGCCTGAATGCCATCCGCACCGTGCTGCATGGGCTGGACTATGAGGGCAAGGACGAAAAGGAAATTGGCGAAATCGACCGCAAGCTGGTGCTGAGCGCCGAGGACTTTCTGGAGTTGAAGGGGGAATAGGAAGCCCTCACCCCCACCAAGCTCTGCTACGGCCCTGCCGGCCGAGCGGCGCTACCTCCCCCTTTTTAGGGGGAGGTGAGATCTTGGGGCGCAATCAGAACGCCCATTCGCCCTTGCGCATGACGGGCTCGGTCGTGCCGTCGGCGTGGACGCCGTCGATATCGACCTTATCGGAGCCGATCATCCAGTCGATGTGGATCAGCGACCTGTTGCCGCCCTGGGCGAAGATCTGGTCCGAGGTCAAATCCTTACCGCCTTCGAAGCAATCGGCATAGCACTGGCCCATGGCGATATGGCAGCTCGCGTTCTCGTCGTAGAGCGTGTTGTAGAACAGGATCCCGGAGGCCGAGATCGGCGATGAATGCGGCACCAAGGCCACTTCGCCAAGGCGCCGGGCGCCTTCATCGGTGTCGAGCACCTTGTTGAAGACGTTCTCGCCCTTGGTGGCCTTGAGCTCGACCATGCGGCCTTCTTCAAAGCGCGCCTGGATGTTCTCGATCAGCGTGCCATTGAGCGAGAGCGGCTTGGTGGCCGACACCGTGCCCTCGACCCGCAGCCGGTGCGGGGTGGTAAAGACTTCCTCGGTAGGAATATTGGGGTTGCAGGTGACCCCGTTCTTGGCTTCGGAGGCACCGCCCTTCCAGCGATGGCCATCGGCGAGACCGACGGTGAGGTCGGTGCCCGGACCGGTATATTTCAGCGCGGAGAACTTCTTGCCATTGAGCCAGGTCCAGCGGGCCTGAAGGTTAGCATTGTGCGCCTTCCAGGCGGCGATGGGATCATCCTGATCGACACGGGAGGCCTTGAAGATGGCGTCGGCCAATTTGGCAATGGCCACGTCCTCCGGGTCGTTGGGGAAGACCAGCTTGGCCCAGTTGGGCGTGGGGTAGGAAACGATGTTCCAGTTGATATCGAAGCCGGTGATCAGCTCCAGCGCCGGGCGATAGGCGGCGGAATTGGCGCGATTGGCGCGGGAGACCTTTTCGGGGTCTTCATTGGCCAGCATCATGGGGTTGTCGCCGGAGATGGCGAGGCGGGCCGCATTGTTCTTGTAGGCCTCGGCCATGCCGGCATAGAGCCAGCCGGCGGCGCGATCAAAGCTGGCATCCTTGGCATGGCGGAAGCGGTACAGGGTCGCTTCTTCGTCGGAATAAATGGTGGTCACCAGGCCCGCACCAGCCTTGTAGGCATGTTCGGTGATGCGACGCACCAAGGGTGCGGCCGTCATCGGGGCAGTGATGATCAGGTCCTGGCCTTCGGCCAGTTGCAGGCCGACCTTGATGGCCACTTCGCCGAGCTTGTCGAGCTTGACCGGATCGATGGGGGAAGTACTGGAATTACTCACAGGGCTGATGCCTTCTTGCTCTTGAATCGATTGGCGCGAGCCTATCGTTCCGCCGCGCGCCGCGCCACCCCGGGGACATCCCGGCGCAAAAAGACATGTCGAAGCCTCGCATGACGCGCGGCGCCTGCGATTGCTGCGGTCTGGGGCGAGCTTCGCCTCGGTGCCGGTCGTCCGGCGAAAATAGAAGGTGAGGAAAACCTCGCCCCAGACTCCGGAGGCTCGTCGACGGATTGAATGGCGGACTTGCGTCCTCGTCTCCGCCCATGTGGACTGCGTCGTCTTCGCCCTGCTGGCGACGTGGCAGTTGCCGAACCGGTGCAGCCGGAACGGCTCGACATGGAACCTGCGGAGTGAAACAGGTTCATTCAGTGGCCCGCCGGCGGAAGACGGGCGACCCCATCTCCATCCGGACCTCCGCACCGACCGTTCGTGGCGCCCGCGCAGCTTGTGCGGAGGTGGGGCCATTGTGCAGCAGGTTTCTTTGGCGGGCATAAGTCGCCCCTGTGACCTTGCTGCATCACCAAAGGCGTCGATCACATTTATGGCATTGGCAAGGGCGAACGGTTTGGCTACAAAACGTTCGCCGCTTCAATTTCGAACCTCAGGGAGGCGTTGCATGACAGCAGTGATGTACTCTCCCCTCGCGGGCAAGCGCCGAGCTTAGGTCCTTGTTCCCCGTGGTCCGCCCTTCCGGCCTGACCACTCGCGGTTTTTCCGTACTTCCCAGCAGTTGAGCCCGCCTTTAGGCGTCATTCGTCCAGGCCCAATCTGCGCTCTTTTTTCCCTTTTTTGAGGAACCGGACGCCGGAAAACGGCACCGGACACACCAAATGAGTCGCAAGAAGCTCGATTTCCGTGCCGACGCCTTTCGCAACGTGCTCGGCTTTACTTTCAAGCATTGGCAGGGTCAGCCCTGGCGCGTGGCTGTCATTGCCCTTCTGGTGCTGCTGGCCACCCTGGCCGAGGCCCTGAGCCCGCTTTTTGCCGGCCAGCTGGTCGACGCAATTGCCGGCGGAAACAATGACGCGCTGACAGCCGCGCTGACCGCCTTCATCACCATGTCGGTGCTGTATCTGGCTTCGGTGGTGCTGCGCCAGTTCGTGTTCCTCAACATCATCACGCTGACGCTCAAGATGATGGGGGAAATTGCTGCCAGCGCCTTTCACCGGGTACAGCGGTTTTCGACCGACTGGCACGCCAATGCCTTTGCCGGTTCGACCGTGCGCAAGATCACGCGCGGCATGTGGGCGCTCGACCTGCTGAACGATACCCTGCTGGTGGCGCTGCTGCCTTCGACCATCATGCTGGTCGGAGCAACGCTGATCCTGGGGTCTTATTGGCCCGTGATGGGCCTGTTGGTGGGCGTCGGCTCGGTGGTCTATATCGGGGTGACCGTGGCACTTTCGACCGGCTATGTGGCGCCAGCCGCCACGTTGGCCAATGCCTGGGACACCCGGATGGGTGGGGCACTGGCCGATGCGGTGAGCTGCAACAATGTGGTCAAGGCCTTTGGCGCCGAGACGCGCGAAGAACAGCGCCTGCATCAGGTGATCGGCAAATGGGACCATCGGACGCGCCGCACCTGGAAACGCGGCACGCTGGCCGGCGGTGTGCAAGGCGTCATGATGGCCAGCATGCAGACCGCCATTCTGGGGCTGGTGCTGTGGCTGTGGACGCAGGGCCAGGCAACGCCGGGCGACATCGCCTTCGTCCTGACCATGTTCTTCCTGCTTTCGGGTCATCTGCGCGATGTGGGCATGCATATCCGCAACCTGCAGCGCTCGGTGAACGATATGGAAGAACTGGTGGCGCTCTATGCCCATCCGCTGGGGATCGATGACAAGGCCGGGGCCACGCCGATTGCCATTGGCGAAGGCGGGATCAAGTTCGACCGCGTTACTTTCCAGTATGGCGCGCATCCGACCCCGCTTTATCGCGACTTCTCGGTCGAGATAAAGCCAGGCGAGCGGGTCGGGCTGGTGGGACATTCCGGCTCGGGCAAAACGACCTTCGTCAAGCTGATCCAGCGGCTCTATGACGTCAATGACGGGGCGATCACCATTGATGGCCAGAATATTGCCGAGGTGCAGCAAAGCTCGTTGCGCGGCCAGCTCGCCATTGTGCAGCAGGAGCCGATCCTGTTTCACCGGACGCTGGCGGAGAATATCTCCTATGGCCGGCCGGGCGCCAGTCGGAGCGAGATCATCGCGGCGGCCAAACAGGCCAATGCGCATGACTTCATCATGGGGTTGCCCAAGGCCTATGAAACTTTGGTGGGTGAGCGCGGCGTGAAACTGTCGGGTGGCGAGCGGCAGCGCGTTGCCATTGCCAGGGCGTTCCTGGCCGATGCACCGATCCTGATCCTGGACGAGGCGACCTCAAGTCTCGACAGCGAGAGCGAGGTGATGATCCAGCAGGCCATGGAACGGCTGATGGAAGGCCGCACCACGCTGGTGATTGCACACCGTCTGTCCACGGTTCGGGCGCTCGACAGGTTGCTCGTCTTCGACAAGGGCAAAATTGTCGAGGAGGGCAATCACGAACAGCTCATCCGGCTCAATGGCGGCATCTACCGCCGGCTGTTCGAGCGGCAGGCGCTGGAGCTAACCAAAGGTCTGGTCGCGTAGGCAAAAGAAGGGGCGCCACGGCGCCCCTTTCTCAATCCGGCGGGTTCTTGTCCTGCTCTTCGTAGCCGCGCCTGGTTTCCACCTCGGTGGTGATCTTTTCGGACAGGGTACGATCTCGATTGCGGCGCATGCCATAGGCCATGGCGCCACCAAGCACGATGACGCCAACAGTCAAGACAACGAGCCATAGGGCGGGTCCGGTGACGAAATCCATGAGGTCTCTCCTTTAGAAAGACCAACGCAAGGCATTCGGATGCGTTGCACCCTGCCGAGGGTTAGAAAACCCGGTCGCCCTGTTCGTCCATATAGGCCATTTCCTCGGCCGTGCTGTCCCGCCCCAGCGCCTTGTTGCGGAAAGGAAAGCGGCCAAAGCGGGCGATGGTCTCGCGGTGCTTGACCATGTAGCCGAGCGCATCTTCGTTGCCGAAGTTCTCGAACAGCCGAACGCCCTCGTCCTGCATGGCCAGAGATTCAGCGTGCATGAATGGCATGTAGATGAAATAGGCCCAATCATGCGGAAGCGCCATGTCATGACCACCGGAGATGGCTTCCTGCGCCAGGACAAGTGCCATCTTGTCCTGCGCGAACGCTTCGGCGCTGCCGCGATGCAGCTGGCGGGAGAACTGATCGAGCACCACGATCTCGGCGAGGCGCCCTTCGGGCGTTTCGCGCCAGGCCCAGGCCTCGCCCCGCGCGACCTGGGGATGGAGATCGGCGAAGCGATCCGCGAGGGCGGCGTCGAATTCCGGCTTGCCGCCGAACCAATCGTCCCGCCCGTGTTCGACGAACCAGAAATCGATGACGTCCTGATAAGATTGCATGCGGCGCTCCTGTGGTCTGTTGGATGACACATCACCCTGGCCTTGGATCGCAGGGGCAGCACCCCCGGGTCAAGTCCGGGGGCGCTTTGGCATTGCGCGCCCTCAGGATCAGGCCGCCAGTTCGAGCCGGATGCGATTGCCGGAGGGGTCGCGGGTTTCGACATCGTTGCCGATGACGTCGAGCGGTGCCCCTGCCCGCTCCAACCGCTCCTTGAGAGCCGCCAGGCTCTCGGCGTCGGGCAGCACAATGGTGAACCAGCGCAGGCCCGCGCTGCCGGCCGGGGGCAGGCCGGCATTGGGGCCGGACCAGACATTGAAGGCCAGGGTATGGGGCATGTAGTCGAGCCCCACATCGCCCATGCCGAAGGACTGGATCAAGAGGAACCCGGCAAAGCCGAGCACGTCGCGATAAAATTCCATTGCCACGTTGAGGTCATTCACGTGCACATGGACATGGCCGATGCGGGTACCCGCCGGCATGCGTGACGCCAAGACCGGGTTCTCACCGAGTTCGCCCAGCAGGCCATCGAGATCGATGGGATCGCGGCCCGAATGGGGTTTTCCCTCGGTGGTGACCGCATAGGTTTGCCCCTTGTCAGGATCGCCCAGGGTGCCGCGCCAGGGGGTTTCGAAGGTGATCTCGATGCCGTTGCCGTCCAGATCCCAAAGGTAGATGGCTTCGGAGACCAGATGGTCGGTCGGCGAAATGCGGACATTGCGCTGCAAGGCGCGCACCGCCACCTGTGCCAGATCAGCGCGCGTGGGCACGTGGATGGCGACGTGGTAAAGGCCGATGGTGCGCGGGGTCACCGGGCGGGTGGCGCCGGTTTCGAGCACGATCAGCACCTTGCCGCCGGCACCCATGGACAGGGCGTTGCCGTCTTCGGAGATGAGGTCGAGCCCAACGACATCCTGCCAGATGGTCAGCGCTTTTTGCCGCTCGGTGACAGCGATGTGGACCGGCCCGAGCGTCGTGCTGAGCGGCAGGATGGGTTTGGAGCGAACATTGGTCTGGATGGATGTGTCGATCATTTCGACCTCCTGAATACTCTGTGACCCCAGAGATAGCGCGCGGAGACGTTCCGACAAAGAGAACCACACCGAAGGCATTGTTCGTCAAACCGTGCCAATGGGCTGGTCTTGGCGGCAGGGCAGTCGCGTGGTCTAAGTCCGGTATTGCAAGGAGGCGAGGCGGCAGAGGCCATGCTGGAAAAAAGCTTCTTTGACCGGCCGGTGCTGGAAGTGGCGCGGGAGATCATCGGCGC
The DNA here is from genome assembly GCF_009758415.1 of Devosia marina. Classification (GTDB taxonomy): domain Bacteria; phylum Pseudomonadota; class Alphaproteobacteria; order Rhizobiales; family Devosiaceae; genus Devosia; species Devosia marina. The sequence goes on from NZ_WQRF01000004.1 coordinate 18,469, forward strand.
GACACTGCTGTTCGACGGCGTTGGCGGGTCTGTTGTCGAGGTGGAAGCCTATGACGAGACGGACCCGGCCTCGCATAGTTTTCGCGGGCCGACGCTGCGCAATAGAGTGATGTTCGGGCCGCCGGGGCATGCCTATGTCTACAAGATCTACGGCATTCACTATTGCCTCAATTTCGTCTGCCGGCCGGGCAGCGCGATCCTGATCCGGGCGCTTGAGCCGGTTCGGGGTCTCGAAACCATGCGCGCGCGGCGCGGTGGGTTGGCGGACCGGCAATTGTGCTCGGGGCCGGGCAAGCTGGCCCAGGCGCTGGGGATCGATCTAAGACATGACGGGCTGGGGCTGGATGTACCGCCGTTTGGGTTAAGAGCCGCTGACGCGGCGCATCCCATTGCGACCGGTCCACGCATCGGGACCACCAAGGGCGCGGAGACGCCGTGGCGCTTTGTGCTGGCCGGTTCGCGCTATCTCAGCCGGCCCCTGCCCAAGGTGCAGCCCGATTTGTGATCGGCGCCGGGGCAACCGCTTCCCAACGGCCTCGTTTTGGGTGCAGGCCGGCGCGCGTCAACCGGACACGGCGATAAAGGGCCTTTGGTGCGGTTTTTCCGGTTTCCCGCATCAGTCAGTTCAAGCTGACACAGGCCTTTGTCCCGCCCGCGCCGGCCAGCGAACACAAACGCAGGAGGGGATCATGCCCCGCGGTGACAAGAGCGCCTATACCGACAAGCAAAAGCGCAAGGCCGAGCATATCGAAGAAAGCTACGAAGACCGCGGCGTCTCCCACGAGGAAGCCGAGCGGCGGGCCTGGGCGACTGTGAACAAGGACGATGGAGGCGGCAACAAGTCCGGCTCGGGCCGCGGCACGCATACTGACAATCCGGCCGCGCACAAGGGCGGCAAGAAAGGTGGCGAGGCGTCAGCCAACCGCCCAGCATCGGAGCGATCCGCATCGGCCAAGAAGGCCGCGGAAACCCGCAAGCGCCACCAAGAGCAGAACGCGCGTCACTAGGAGAACGATCATGGCCGGATCAACCGCCGAGACGATAAACCCGCCCCAGATGCAGGATCATCAGCCGGGGCGGGAAACCGAGATGCATCCCAAGCCCGAATACATGCCCAAGTTTCCCGGCAATGGGCGGCTAAAGGACAAGGTTGCCATCATCACCGGCGGCGACAGCGGCATCGGTCGGGCCTGTGCGGTGCTGTTCGCCCGCGAAGGCGCGGAAGTGGCGCTGGTCTATCTCGAGGAAACCGAGGACGCGACGATCACGGCGGAAGCGGTGAAGGCGGAGGGCAAGGAAGCCCTGCTGCTGCGCGGCGATGTGGGCAAAAAGGCCTTTTGCGAAACAGTCGTGAGGCAGGTCGTCGAGACGTTCGGCAAGCTCGATGTGCTGGTCAACAATGCTGCCGAGCAGCATATGGAGACCGCGCTTGAAGAGATCTCCGAGGAGCAGATGCGGCGGACCTTCGAAACGAATTTCTTCGGCTATATGTTCATGGCACAGGCCGCCCTGCCCCATCTCAAAGAAGGTTCGGCCATCGTCAACACCACCTCGATCACCGCCTATCGGGGCTCACCGAGCCTTATGGATTATGCCTCGACCAAAGGGGCCATCGTGGCCTTTACCCGATCGCTTTCGGGCAGCCTTGCCAAGAAGGGTATTCGGGTGAACGCCGTGGCGCCAGGACCGATCTGGACGCCTCTGATCCCGGCGAGCTTTCCGGCCGACAAGGTCGCCAGGTTCGGTGCCAATCAGCCGCTGGGCCGGCCGGGACAGCCCAATGAGGTGGCGACCAGCCATCTGTTCCTGGCCTCGGACGAGAGCTCGTACATGACCGGGCAGGTACTGCACCCCAATGGCGGGGAGATCATCGGGGGGTAGTTCTGAAATCCAGCGGCTCGCCGGTTGCCCTGCCCGCGACTGCGTGATTCAAGAGACGCGTGGAAGCCATTGAGTCTATCGACCTGTTCTCGCCCCAGCGCCATGAGCGGCCCAGCCCGCTTGCGGTGCTGCGCGATATATTCGGGCACAAGGCATTGCGCGGGCAGCAGGCCGATGTGATCGAACATGTGGCCGAGGGCGGCGACGCAGTCGTGCTGTTTCCGACCGGCGCCGGCAAGTCGATGTGCTACCAGATCCCGGCCATTTGCCGGCCCGGCGTCGGTATCGTTATTTCGCCGCTGATTGCCTTGATGCGCGACCAGGTGGAGGCGCTGAAGCAGGCCGGCGTGGCCGCAGCGGCGCTCAATTCCTCGTTGAGCCAGGAGGAGGCAAGCGAAGTTCGCCGGCAATTGCGGCGCGGCGAACTGGATCTGCTCTATGTGGCGCCCGAGCGGGTGGCGACGCCAGGTTTCGCCAATATGCTGGCCGATACGCAGATCGCGCTGTTCGCCATTGATGAGGCCCATTGCGTGAGCCAGTGGGGGCATGATTTCCGGCCCGAATATCGCGAACTGATCCACCTGGTGGAACTGTTTCCCGGGGTGCCGCGCATTGCGCTGACCGCCACCGCCGACCCCACAACGCGGGAAGACATTGTCGAGCGGCTGGGGCTGGAACAGGCCGAGGTGTTCACCACCAGTTTCGACCGGCCCAATATTTCCTATTCCATTGTCGAGCGGGAAAAGCCGCGCGAGCAGCTTTTGGACTTCCTGGCCGGGCACAAGGGTTCGAGCGGCATTGTCTATTGTCTGAGCCGCGCCAAGGTGGAGGACATTGCCGACTGGTTGAGCAATAAGGGCATCCGCGCCCTGCCCTATCACGCCGGGATGAGTGCCGATCTGCGATCGGCCAACCAGGATGCGTTCCTCAAGGACGAAGGGCTGTGCCTGGTGGCGACGGTGGCCTTCGGCATGGGGATCGACAAGCCCGATGTGCGTTATGTGGCACATATGGATCTGCCGGCCTCCATTGAAGCCTATTACCAGGAGACCGGCCGCGCCGGACGAGACGGGCAGCCCGCCGATGCCTGGATGAGCTATGGCATGGCCGATGTGGTGCAGCGCCGGCGCATGATCGATGAGGGCAATGCGCCCGACGAGGTCAAACGGGTCGAGCATGGCAAGCTCAATGCTTTACTCGGAGTCTGCGAGACTGCCTCGTGCCGGCGGCAGGCCATTCTGGCACATTTCGGAGAAACCTATCCGCAGGCTTGTGGCAATTGCGATACCTGCCGCTCACCGGTGGAGAGCTGGGACGGCACCGACGCGGCGATCAAGGCGATGGCTGCCATCTACCGCACCGGCATGCGCTTTGGCGCCGCCCATGTGATCGATGTACTGGTGGGCAAGGAGACCGAGAAGGTTACCCGTTTCGGTCATCAGCACCAGAAGGTCTTCGGGCAGGGCAAGGAGTTGGACGCGCGGGCCTGGCAATCGGTGTTGCGGCAATTAACGGCGATGGGGCTGATCGTGGTTGACCACGCCAATCATGGCGCGCTGACGCTGAGCGAAGCGGCACATTCGGTGTTCAAGCGCGAACGCAATGTGACCCTGCGCAAGGACCGGCCGAAAAAGTCGGTCGAAGTGCGCCGCTCGCTGGCACGGTCGGTGGATGTGCCCGAGCATGCCAAGCCGCTATTCGAAGCGTTGCGGGAGGCGCGTTTGCGGCTGGCCAAGGCACAGGGCGTGCCGCCCTATGTGATCTTCCATGACGCGACGCTGAAAGCCATGGCGCTGGCGCAACCCCAACACCCGCATGATCTGCTGAACCTGCCGGGCGTCGGACAGGGGAAGCTGGACAGGTATGGCGAGGAGTTTTTGGCTGTGGTGCGGGGATTTGAGGGGTAAGATTGTTTGGGCAACGCGCTTACCATCCGGGCGCAGCCCTCAAGGCCTTCTCTTCTCAGATTGCTCTACTGGAGCAACCTGCTCTTCGGGCTGGCTTTACGCCCCCTCATTCGGCGCTGCGCGCCACCTTCTCCCCGAGAGGGAGAAGAACAAGAGCGTACACGATGCTGTTTCCTCTCCCTCTCGGGGAGAGGTGGCCGAAGCGAAGCGTAGGTCGGTGAGGGGGATGAGTTGAGCGATACATTCACTGTGAAACGCCCCCGCCTGCCGGTCATCGACATCGCCCGCGGCGTCGCGATCATCGCGATGGTGTTTTACCATTTGTGCTGGGATCTGGCGTTCTACCGCTTCATACCCGTCGATGTCGGGTTCGACCCCGGCTGGGTGTTCTTTGCGCGCACGATCCTGTTTGCCTTCATGTTTCTGGTCGGTGTCGGCCTGGTGCTGGGGCACGGGGATGGCGTGCGTTGGCGCAGCTTCTGGCGACGCTGGTTGTTTGTGGTGGGCGGCGCAGCGTTGATCACCATCGGCACCTGGTTCGCCTTCCCCGACAGCTTTGTTTATTTCGGTGTGTTGCACGCCATTGCGCTGACCAGTGTTCTGGCCCTGCCCTTTCTGTTCACCCCGCTCTGGCTGACTGGGCTTGTCGCCACCGCAGTGATCGGGCTGCATTTTGGCTTTGCCGATCCGCTCTACAACCAGAAAGTGTTTTCCTGGATCGGGTTCTGGGTGGTGCCGCCGCCGACCAATGATCTGGTGCCGGTATTTCCCTGGTTCGGGGTGGTGCTTCTGGGTGTGCTGACCATGCGGCTGGTGCGGGGTAGCGCCGTTGAACTTTGGATGGCGGCGATCCAGCCGCGCCATGGGGCGGCGCGGGTGCTTGGCTGGATGGGGCGATGGAGCCTGGTGATTTATCTGGTGCACCAGCCGCTGCTGCTGGCGGTCATCATGCCGCTCTCCTTTGTCATGGGGACGCAGGAGGCCAGTCGGGACATGGAGTTTCTCAATTCCTGCCAGATGAGCTGCGAGGAGAGTGGCACGACAGCGGCGCTCTGCGCCATTTATTGCCAATGCGGGCTTGAAGGCGTGAAGCGGGATGATCTCTGGGAGCCGGTGTTCAGCGGACTGGTGTCGGCCGAGGATCAGGCCAAGCTCGATGCCAATAACCGGCAGTGCTCGGCGCTGATCTATCCGGAACTGGAGGCCGAGTAGCCGGCTCAGGGCAGCTCTTGGCCGAGAACACCCCTCCCCAACCTCCCCGTCAAGGGGAGGGTGTTGCACCACGTGCCTTGTGAGGCCGGCGGTTAGTCTTAGGTGCTCGATTCTCTGGCGTTGGCCCCGGCGACCATTTCGTCGGGAATGTCGTCGAAGCTGGCGTAGTTCATGTTGTAGAGCTTTGAATAGAGCCCGCCCAGTTCCATGAGCTGGTCGTGATTGCCCTCTTCGATCTTCTCGCCATTTTGCAGCACGATGATACGGTCGGCCCCGCGAATGGTGGCCAGGCGGTGGGCGATGACCATGCCGGTGCGGCCCTTGAGGAGAATTTCCAGCGCCTTCTGGATCTGCCGCTCGGTATAGCTGTCGATATTGGCAGTGGCCTCGTCGAGCACCAGGATCTTGGCGTCGGCAACTAGGGCGCGGGCGAAGCTGAGAAGCTGGCGCTGGCCGAGCGAAAGATTGGAACCGCGCTGCTCGAGCATGGTGTCATAGCCATTGGCGAAACGATCGATGAAATCGTGCGCGCCCACGGCCTTGGCAGCGGCAATGACGTCCTCGCGGGTGGCTGAGGCCTTGTTGTAGCGGATGTTCTCAAAGATGGTGCCGGTGAACAGGAACGGCTCCTGGAGGACCATGGCCACCTGTTCGCCCAGGCTCTCCTGCGTGACATCGCGCACATCGTGACCGCCGACGATGACCGCGCCGTCCTGGACTTCATAGAAGCGGTGAACCAACGCCATTGCCGATGTCTTGCCCGAACCGGTGGGGCCGATGACCGCGACGGTCTCGCCGGGATTGACCTTGAAGGAGACGTTCTTGAGCACCGGGCGCTTCGGATCGTAGCCGAAAACGACGTTCCTGAACTCGACCGAACCATCCATCTCGCCGGTCAGCACCTTGGCGTCCGGCTTGTCCTCGATCACCGTGGGCAGATCGAGCACTTCGGTGATGCGGCGGCCCGAGGTCATGGCGCGCTGCATGATGGAATATTGCATGGTGAGCGAACGGATCGGGTCGAAGAAGCGCTGCACATAAAACAGGAACGCCACGACGACGCCCACCTGCAGCGCGCCGTTGAGCACCATGGCGCCGCCGACCACGACAACCGTCGCCATGGAAATGCCGGTGAGCGTATCGACGATGGGCACCATGACCTGGGCGAATTTGGAGCCGGTGAGCTGGGTGCGCAGGTTCTGGTAGGCCTTGTCGTCATAGAGATCGAAATTGACCTTCTGGCGATCCAGGTTCTGCACCGTGCGCACGCCATTGATACCTTCGGCCATGGCGCCGGCGGTCAATGAATTGGTTTCGTGCGCGGCCCAGAAGGCGCGCTTGGCCGGGGGCAGCCAGAAGATGCGGATGATGAACAGCACCGGCATGGTGATGAGGGTCACCAGCCCGAGCCAGGGATCGAGGCTGAGCAGCACGGCGACGATGCCGAACAACAGGACCAGGTCGCCGACGGAAATGACCGAGGTTTCGAGAAATTCCTGCATGGCACTGACATCGCCCTGCAGACGGCTCATCAGACGGCCGACTTCGGTGCGGTCCATATAGCTGAGAGACACGCGCTGGAGCTGGGCGAACATGGCCCGGCGCATGTCGAACAGCACATGTTCGGCGACCTGCCCAACCTGGGTTTCCTGCACCCAGGAGGCGCCGAAATTGAACAGTACCGCGATGGCGAAGGCGCCCACGGCCCAGAGCAGATTGTTCGGATCGCCGCCGGCAACGAGCGCGGTGTCGATGGCATTGCCGATGATGAGCGGAATGGCCAATTGCGTGCCGGTGAAAATCAGCACGGCAGCGACGGCGAGGTAGATCTTGAGGCGGTAGGGCTTCACATAGGCCCAGATACGCCGGACCGTCTTGGGGTCATAGGCCTTGCCGAAAACCTCTTCCTCGATGCGGTGACTGCCCACCGAGGCGCGGGGCGGACGCTGGCCGGGGAAGGCGGCGACTTCGCTTTCGTCATCAACGACGCTCATTGGGCTGCCTCCAAATCGTCAGTTGGTCGCGTTTGCAGGTCATAAAGCGCGCGATAGCGGCCGCCTTGCGCGAGCAGCTCTTCATGAGTGCCGCGTTCGACGATCCTGCCGTCTTCGAGGAACAGGATCAGGTCGGCATGCATGAGCGAAGAGAGGCGATGGGCGATGATCATGGTGATCCGATCGCTGGCAAAGCGGCGAATGGCGCTTCGGATGCGATGCTCGGTTCCGGCATCGATGGCGGCGGTCGAGTCATCAAACACCATGACTGCGGGCTTGAGCACGAGGGACCGCGCAATGGAGAGACGCTGGCGCTGACCACCGGAGAGCGAGACGCCGCGTTCGCCCACCACGGTGTCGTAATCGGCCGGCAGGCCCATAATGTAATTGTGCAATTGAGCGCTTTCCGCGGCGCGCTCGATCTTGCGTTCCTTGGCCCAAGGATCGCCATAGGCGATGTTGTTTTCGATGGTGGTAGTGAACAGGAACGTGTCCTGCTGCACCACGGCAACGGAGCGTCTGAGGCTTTGCAGGGTGACGTCACGCACATCCTGGTCGTCGAGCGTAATGCGGCCGGCGGTGATGTCATAAAAGCGCGGAATGAGGTGGGCGAGCGTGGATTTGCCGCTGCCCGGGGCGCCGACGATACCAACAGTCTGGCCGGCCTTTGCCTCGAAGCTCACGCCATTGAGGGTCGGCACGGTGGAGCCGGGATAGGTAAAATGAACATCCTCGAAGCGCAGCACGCCATTGCTGATCTCGAGCGGGGTGGCGCCGGGCTTGTCTTCGATTTCAACCGGAGCATCGAGGAATGCATAGAAGCGCTCGCCGCAGGTGGAGGCGCGGGCATAGGAATTGACCATCAGGCCGAGCTGACGCACTGGCATCTGCAGGATGGTCATGAAGGTGAGAAAGCTGGCCAGCGTACCTACGGTCATCTCCTCGGCGATGACCTTGTTGCCGCCCACCCAGAGCACCAGGCCCATGGCGGCGAAGAAGGAAAAGGTCATCATCGAGGTGTTCTTGACGCGCACCCGGACGCGGCGATGCGCCAGCTCCAGCGCGTCCTTTGAGGCGGTGTCGAACTTGTTCAGCTCATGCTTCTGGCCCGAGAAGGCGCGCACGACACGGATGCCGCCGAGATTTTCTTCCATGACGCGGGTCAGCACGGAGAGCTTTTGTTGCAGGATCAGCCAGGTGGCGCGCAGGGTGAGTTGGGCTACTGAAGAGCGCCAGGCCACGAAGGGAACGAAGCTGAGGGCCAGAAAGCCGAGCAGCACGTCGGTCGAGAGCAGCATCCAGGCGCCCACACCGATCAGCACCACCAACAGGATGGTGCGGACCAGACCGGTGGAGAAGAACATGCGCAGCCCGTCCAGATCGAGCAGGCCGATGGTGATCAGATCGCCTGAATGCACCCGGTCGTGATAGGAATAGGACAGGCGCTGGACCTTGTCATAAAAGGCCAGACGCAGTTCGTAGCCCACATGGTGGCCGACGCTTTCAGCAAAATAGTTCTGCACCAAGGTAAACAGACCGCGCGCGACCGACGCGGCCAGCAGTGTCAATGCTGTCCAGAGCAGCGCTTCCTGGGCGCCTTCGCCGGCAACACTGAGCACGTTGTGCGCCTGGTCGATGGCCTGGCCGAGCAGGCGCGGAATGGTCAGTTGCAGGGTTGCTGCAATGATGGTTGCCCCAACCGCCAGGCTCGCCTGAAACGGGTGCCGGAGGGAAAACAGGGTAATGCGCGTCAATGGCGCCATGCCCTTGCCGGCATGGGCTGCAGCAACATGGTCCCGAGCATCGCCGCGCGAACGCTCGCGGCCAGCCTTGAGGGTTATCAAGGAAGTATCCAGACGTCAGTTAGGTGGGACCCGAAAGGGAGAGGCGGAGGTACCGTCGACCGGCAATCGGGCAAATCAAAAAACTCGCCTGCCTATAAAAAGCGCATTGCGTCTTCCATTCAAGGTGCAATTTGCGCAAAAAATGCAACGATGCAGCGAAAATGACATCGGCATGACCCCTTGCCCAGTCCGGGGCTGGCAAACAGACCTCCGTCGGGTGCATGAGCCAGGAAAAGGACGCATGCCCATGACACCCCTGATCTCGGCCATTTTGGTCGGTGTGGTTTTTCTGACCTCTACCCTATCTGGCATTTTTGGCATGGCTGGCGGCATGTTGCTGCTGGCAGGGCTGCTGACGATCTTGCCGGTGGCCACAGCGATCGCCCTGCAAGGCGCCATCCAGATCGTTGCCAATGGATCGCGGGCCTGGTTCTCGCGTCACTTCATCGACTGGCGCATCATGTCCACAATGGTGGCCGGAATTGTTGTGGCTGCTGTCTTGCTGTTCCTCGTGCGCTACCAGCCTGACCTGGCAACCGTATGCATCGCGGTGGGACTGATGCCGATCCTGGTGTGGTTGCCCAAAAGCTGGTTGCAACTCGATGCCAGTCGGCCTCTGCACGGGTTCTCCTGCGGCTTAATCAGTGGCGGATTGAACCTGGCGGTGGGCGTAGCCGGTCCCAGCATCGATATCTTCTTTATTCGCACCCAGATGGACCGGCGCAAGGTGATCGCCACCAAATCCTGCATGCAGGTGATTTCGCATGGTGCAAAGGTGGTCTTCTACAGCGCGACAACCGCAGCCATGGCCACCGGCGATTGGATCCTGGTGGCCATTGCCGCGCCCTTTGCCATTGCCGGGACCAATCTGGGCTATCGTATTCTGCAGCGTCTGTCCGATAACGGGTTCCGGCGCTGGACGCGCTGGATCGTCACTATGCTGGGCATATTCTATCTCATGCGTGGCATTTTGTTGCTCGCAGGTTCCTAATCGCTATGTTGCGTGCGGGAGACGACATGGCACCATTCGATAGTGTAACCGCACGCCTTATTCTACTTTTGGCCGAAACCGGTTCAATCGGCCGCGCGGCGGAACGGGAGGGCATCGCCTCCTCGGCAGTCAGCCGGCGGGTATCGGACCTCGAAGGACGGCTGGGCGTGGTCCTGTTCGACCGTTCGGCCCATGGCGTCAAGCTCACCAAGGCGGGCGAAGCCTATGCCGAGGGATGCCGCACCGTACTGCGATCCATCGCCGATCTCGATGCCATCATGGATGATTTCAGCTCCGGACAGCGGGGGAGCCTGAGGCTGGCCTGCACCAGTTCGGCGCTGACCGGGCGCCTGCCGGAGCTTTTGGCCAAGTTCGCAGCCAAATATCCCGGCATCGAGATTGCCATTTCCGAGATGGGCGCGGCCAAGGCGCTGCTCTCGCTCGATGAGGGCCAGGCCGACATCGCCATCGTCTCGGACAATTACGATTTCAAACGCTTCGAAATCCGGCCCTTTGAGGACGAACGGGTGTGGGTTCTGGTGCCGCCCGAGCATGAATTGGCCGCCAGCATCGAGCCGCGCAAATCGGTCAGTTTCGATACGGTCATTCCGCATTCCATCGTCGGCATCCATCATGCCGGTTCGCTCGACAGGCTGCTTGGCGAAGCGGCCGAAAAGCTGGGGCATCCGCTGAAAGAAGCGCTGCGCGTCGAGAGCTTTCCGGCGCTGGTGCGCATGGTGGAGGCCGGGTTCGGCATCGGCTTTCTGCGCTCGACCAGCCTGCATCTGCTGGCCGGCACGGATCTGGTCTGCGCGCCGCTTTCGGAGCCCTGGGCGATGCGCAAATTGCTGGTGGCGCGGCGCAAGTCGAGCCCGCTATCGGCCGCCATGAAGAGTTTCGTCTCGCTGGCCGCCGAGACCTATCTTCCCTCCGCGTGACAAAATTTCCTGATAAAAAATATCAGCTTTATTTTGACACCGTCCAGACTCGCCGATATTGAAGTGGACTAGCGCAGTCAAGTTTGCGCAGAGCGTTAACCATTTCAAATCGGAAGTACCGAGATGACCTTCAGCCGTACCGCCACCGCGCTTTTCGCCGGTCTCGTTGCCATCGCCACACCCGCACTGGCGCAGGAGTTCACCGTGACGCACGCCCAGGGCGAAACCACCCTGCCCGGCGTACCGCAGAAAGTCGTCAGCTTCGACTTTGCGGCCATCGAAACCCTTGAAGCGATCGGCGTTAATATTGCTGGCCTGCCCGGCTCGAACCTGCCAGCTCATCTCGAAAAATATGCCAGCGATGATTATGCCAAGGTCGGCTCGCTGTTCGAGCCTGACTACGAGGCGCTGGCTGCGCTGGAACCCGACCTGATCATTGTCGCGGGCCGCTCCTCCAGGGCTTATCCGGAACTTGCCAATCTGGCACCCACGGTCGATCTGTCCAACGAGTGGACGAACTTTTACGGCTCGATCAAGGCCAATGCCGAAATCATTGGCGAGATCTTTGACAAGGAAGCCGAGGTTGCGGCGCTGATCGCCGAGACCGAAGCCAAGGTCGAGGCCAGCCGGTCTGCAGCGGCAGATGCCGGCAAGGGTTTGGTGGTACTCACCAGCGGTGCCGAGGTGACCGCCTACGGCCCCGGTTCGCGGTTCGGATTTATCCATGAAACCCTCGGTGTCACCCCGGTCATCGAAGACGTCGAAGCTGCCACCCACGGCGATTCCATCTCCTTCGAGTTTATCCTCGAAACCAATCCCGACCTGTTGTTCGTGATCGATCGCGATGCCGCCACAGGCCAGGGCGCTGCCGCTGCCATTCTCGACAATGAGCTGGTGGCCGAAACCACCGCCTGGAAGAATGGCGATGTGGTCTATATCGATCCGGTCCGCGCCTACATCGTCAATGGCGGCCTTGTCTCGTTCGGCATCATGGCCGACCAGGTCACCGAAGCGCTGAACCAGTAAGCGACAACATTCTTTTCGCCCTCGCCCGTTCGGGCGGGGGCATGTTTGTATTTCAGGCATTTCGGCCCCATGCCCAAGCTGATATTCGGCGTTCTCGCCATTCTCGTCCTGGCCGTCATCAGCCTCTTCATCGGCGTGAGCGATGTGACGCCGATGAGCCTGTTTTCGTCATCGCCGGAAGACCGGCCGATGCAGGTGCTGCTGATCAGCCGCATCCCGCGCACCCTGGCGCTGATCCTGTCCGGCTCTGCCCTTGCTGTCGCCGGGTTGCTCATGCAGATGCTGGCGCGCAACCGCTTTGTCGAACCGGGAACTGCCGGGACGGTGGAAAGCGCCATCTTTGGCATTTTGCTCATCACCATCCTTTGGCCTGCCAGTCCGCTCCTCGCCAAAATGCTCGCCGCTACGGTGACGGCACTGATCGGAACCGCCCTGTTCATGCAGATCTTGCGCCGCATCCCCCTGCGCTCGACGCTGATGGTACCATTGGTCGGCATCATGCTGGGAGGCGTGATTGCCTCGGTCACGGACTTCTTTGCCTATCGCCTGGACCTGTTGCAGACCTTGGGCACCTGGCAACTTGGGGATTTCTCGGCCGTGCTGCGCGGCCGCTATGAATTGCTCTGGATCGGCGCGCTGCTGGTTGGCATCGCCTGGTATGCTGCCGACCGGTTCACCGTGGCCGGCCTGGGGCAGGATTTCACCACCAATCTGGGCCTGAACTACCGTCGCGTCCTCACGCTCGGGCTTTCCATCGTCGCCATGGTCACCGCGACCGTTGTGGTTTCAGTCGGCACCATTCCGTTTCTTGGGCTGATCGTGCCCAATCTGGTCGCCATGGCCGTGGGCGACAATGCGCGGCGGGCCATTCCCTGGATCGTGCTGCTTGGCGCCGGCTTCGTGCTGATTTGCGACATCATCGGCCGCGTGATCCGCTTTCCCTACGAGATTCCCATCGGCACGGTCTTTGGGGTCATCGGTTCGGCGCTGTTCCTTTATCTGCTGTTGCGGAGGCGCCCTGCCGATGCCTGAGCGATCCACTTCACCCGGCCTGTCGCCACGGCAGGTGCTGATCACTCTGGCCGCCTTGGCCGCAGTTTCGATAACCGCGTTCATGGTGATCGGCGCCAAGGGCAGCTGGGGCTTCGTCCTGCCGTTCCGGGGGACGAAAGTCTGGGGCATCGCCATGGTGGGCGGCGCCATTGCCGTAGCGACCGTGCTATTCCAGACCATAACAGCCAACCGCATCCTGACCCCGGCGATCATGGGCTACGATGCCCTGTTCCGGCTGGTCCGAACGGTGCAGATTTTCTTTTTGGGCGGTCTCTCATACGCCACGCTCAACGCCCAGCTGCAATTTGCCTTCGAAACCGTGCTCATGGTGGGGCTGTCCACCCTGCTGTTCCGCTGGCTGTTCAATCGTGCGGCCCGGGATCTCTATCTGCTGGTGCTGGTCGGCATCGTGTTTGGCGTGTTGTTCCGCTCCCTTGCCGGACTGATGCAGCGCCTGATCAATCCCAATGACTACGCCGTGTTGCAGGACGTCATGTTCGCTGGCTTCAACACCATCGACAAAAGCCTGCTAACGGTGTCAACGCTCGCCATCCTGGGCTCCGGGGTCTGGGTGTGGCGATTGCTTCCGGCGCTCGACGTGCTCAATCTGGGCCGGGACAATGCGATCAATCTCGGCGTGGCCTATCGCAGCGTGGTCTCCCAGGTCCTGATCATCATCGCCATACTGGTTTCTGTCTCCACGGCGCTGGTCGGGCCGGTGACCTTCTTCGGGCTGCTGGTTTCCAACCTTGCCTATATGCTCATCCGCAGTCACAAACATGCCCTGATCCTGCCCGCTGCGGTGCTGCTGGCCATCATCGCCCTGATTGGCGGCCAGGTGATCCTGGAGCGGGTATTCGGCTTTGACTCGGCGCTGGCCATCATCATCGAGTTCGTGGGCGGCGTCGTTTTCATCGCCATGCTGTTGAAAGGAAACCGCAAATGATCCGGACCCAGGCGGTCTCCCGCGCCTATGGCGACGCGCTGGTCGTTGACAATGTCACGCTCGACATTCCCGCCGGCGGCGTCACCTCGATCATCGGGCCCAATGGGGCGGGCAAGTCCACCTTGCTCTCCATGGTCAGCCGGCTGCTCGACATGAGCGCGGGGACAGTGACAGTGGATGGGCTCGATGTCACCAGGACACCAAGCGATGTTCTCGCCCGGCGCCTCTCGATCCTGCGGCAGGACAATCACGTTTCCGCCCGCATCACCGTGCGCGATCTGGTGGCCTTCGGCCGCTATCCCCATTCCAAGGGGCGATTGACAGCCCAGGATCGCCACCAGATCGATCAGGCCATTGCCTATCTCGATCTGGGGGCGCTGGCGAACAGGTTTCTCGACGAGCTTTCCGGCGGCCAGCGGCAACGGGCTTTTGTCGCCATGGTGCTGGCGCAGGACACCGATTATGTGCTGCTCGACGAACCGCTCAACAATCTCGACATGAAGCATGCCATGGGCATGATGAAGCTGATGCGGCAGGCTGCGTCCGAACTGGGCAAGACCGTAGTGCTGGTGCTGCACGACATCAATTTCGCCTCCTGGTATTCGGACTATATCGTCGCCATGAAGCATGGGAAGGTCGCCGCGCAGGGGGCCGGCCCGGAGATGATCCGGCCCGAGGTGCTTTCCGAGATCTACGAAATGGACATCAAGGTGCACGAAATCGGCGGGCAGTTGATTTCGGTTTATTACGGCTAGCTGGCTGCCATATCGGGGTAGGCTACGACACAGCCCCTGCCCTGGGCCTTGGCGGCGTAGCAGGCCGCGTCGGCCTCTCCCATGAAGCCCAATGGTGAAGCGGACCGAGCACCGATGATGGTCACGCCGGCGCTGGCGCCGATGGAATAATCGCGACCAGCCCAGGAAAAGGCCAATGCGCCGATGGCGCGCACGATCTTTTCGGCGACTGCCCGGCCGTGGGCGATGGGGCAGTCCTCAAGAATGATGGCAAATTCGTCGCCACCGATGCGGGCGGCCAGATCGTGACTGCGGCAAACACCTCTGATGTTCTGCGCCACCTGCTTGAGCAGAGCGTCCCCGGCGGCGTGGCCGGCCGTATCGTTGACTGGCTTGAAGCGATCCAGATCGAGATAGACCAAGCTATGCTGGCGCGGGCCATTGCGGGCGCTGACGATAGCCGCTGACAGGCCGCGCTCGAAGCTGGCCCGATTGGGCAGGCCGGTGAGGTCATCGTGAGACGCCGAATGGGCCAGTTGGCGTTGCAGGGCCCGGCTCTGGGTGACATCCTGAAACACCAATACGGCGCCGGAGAGGGCCCCCGCGGCATCAAAGACCGGGGAGGCAGTCGCGCGGATGTCGCGCCGGGGCCCGTCAAGCGCGCAGAGCACGCTGTCGTCATCAATGCGGATCTGGGTTGATTGTGCGAGGCAGGCCAGCACCGGACAGGGCAGTTTTTCTTCACCGTGTTCGCTGCGCAGATGGAAGATGTCCCTGACACTTTGGCCAACCGTCGTGGCAGCGTTGCTGCCGGTCAGCAGTTCGGCAGCCGGATTCATGAAGATGATGCGGCCGTCCAGATCGGTGGAGATCATGCCGTCGGCCACCGCCTCCAGCGTGATCCGCAGCCGTTCCTTTTCGGCGGCCAGTTCCTGTTCCATCTTCTTTATGCGGGTGATGTCGGTATCGGTGCCGATGGTTCGGGTGGGGTTGCCCTGGGCATCCCATTCCACCGGGCGGCCCCGGCTGAGGATCCAGATATAATCGCCGTCGCGTGTCCGCTCGCGATATTCCAAGGTGTCGAAATCGCTTTCGCCCCGGTCCTGCCGGTGCACATTGGCCACGATCCGGGGCCGATCGTCGGGATGAACGCGTTCGAGCCATTTTGCCTGATCGCCGTCCACCTCTTCATTGGCCGGAATGCCGCGCATCAGGCGCCACATGCGGGAGTAGAACATGGTGTCGGTGCGGATATCGTGGTCCCAGACCCCCTGGCGGGCGCTTTCCAGCGCGAAATTCCAGCGGCTTTCGGAGGCGGCCAGGGCCTCCTCGGCGCGCTTCTGCAATTCGATGCTGTTCATCTGCACCAGGATCAGCGGCGGCGTATCGCCTTCAGCCGGAAGGATTGTGGCCCCGACCATGGCCCAGACGGGGTAGCCATCGACGTGACGCAATTGGTGCTCACCACGGCTGACCGACACTTCGCCGCGCAGCAAGCGCTCGAAGTGGAGGCGCGTGATGGCATTGGTTTCATCCGAAACCAAATCAGCAAACTGGAATACATGGCCCGGCTCGGGCCGATGCCCCAACAACTCGCTGAAGGCGGGATTGGCATAGACCACCATGCCGTCAAGGGTTGAGACCAGCATGCCCAATGGCGCGGCGTCGAGCAGACGCATAAAAGTTTGCGCCGAATGCAGGGCATCGGCGGCAAACACGTCCTGGGATTTCGCACCTTGTGTCACCATACCGTCATATTCGACGCGCGGACCTTAACAACTGGCTTCGCTGGCGACACATTTCATGCCTTCGCCGAACTTATTCGAGCCGGGAGAGAATGAAATCCCGTTCCTCGGCCAGTCCCGCCCATTCGCCCGGGTGGTCGGCGTCGAAGATCAAGGTGTAGGGACCGGCATAGCCGGCTTCTTCGGCCACTTGCACACAAAGCCCATAATCGACCTCATCCATCTTGCCGCCGTCGAAGCCAGCCTTGGCGTGGCACAATTGGGCGCGCGGAAAGATGGACTTGAGACCTTCATATTTGTCGGGCCCGGTCCAGTTGCCGAAATCGGCCAGAAGGCCGACCTCGCCCTCCAGGCGATCAAGCAGTTCGTGTACCGCTTCCGGGGTCGAGAGCAGGTCGAACCAGTTTTCGGTGACGAGCCGCAGGGGCGAACCGGCATTGGCGGCCAGCAGCTCCTTGAAGCCGGCAACCGAGCGGGCCATGGTTTCGGGGGTCGGTTTCTGCTTGCCCGCGATGATACGGGCGTTTTGTGCGCCCAGCATATTGGCGACGTCGACCCAGCCAGCAATCCAGCGTGTGTCGCGTGCGCCATGTTCAGGATGCGTTATGTCGCCCGCATCAATCAGCAAGGTCTGCAGCGTCACACCCGAGACGTTGAGCTGGTCGCGCAATTCGCCCAGATAGACCGGATCACGACTGCGCAGGTGGAAGGAGACGATCTCGAGCCGATGATAGCCGTGATTGGCCAGGACCGAAGGCAGCCCCAGCAGCGATTCCTCGCCTTCCCCATAGGTTTCCTGCATCTCCCCGACGGCATCGGAGGTCAGATCATGCGGGAAGGTGGTGCCCAGCAAACGGTGCAACGACCAGGTGGAAACGGCAATGCGGTTGGTCGGGTCGGCCAATTGGAATCTCCTCTTTTTGCCGCAAGAGTTTCATGGCCTCTGCAGGTGCGCAAGCGGCAGAGCGTAGAGGTGCAGACCAGCAACGCTTTACATTTACAGTAATACAAATTATTGTAACTGTATTGAGGTTACAATGTCCAAATACGAACCTTTGAGGAAGTACCTCGCGCAGCGACAGGGAAACGCTCCAATGTCCTTTGCGGAGATAGAGGAGATTTTGGGTTTTTCGCTGCCAAGGTCGGCCTATTTATACCCGGCATGGTGGAGCAATAGCGGCGGCACGCATGTGCAGTCGGCTGCCTGGCAATCGGCTGGATTCGAAACGCGGCACGTCGATCTGGCGCGGCACACTGTTCAATTTGAGCCCTCGGAGAGGGCGGGGTTCGAAGAAATGACGCAGCCCAGTCTTTCAGACAGCGAAAATGCCTCAGAGACAAAGCATCCGCTCTTCGGCTGCATGAAGGGCACGAGCATTGTCATGCCCGGCGTGGACCTGACCGAGCCAGCAGACCCGGACTGGGGCAAGGTCTATGACGATGACTATGAGGACGCGAACTTTCCAGCCAAGGGTGCATAATCCGAGTGACCCCGTTGCTGCTTGATACGTGCGCCCTCATCTGGATTGCCGAGGATGCAGACCTGGCGCCAGAGGCGGTGGCTGCCATGAATGCGGCCTTCAAGGCCAATCAACCGGTCAGCGTGTCGCCAATATCGGCGTGGGAACGGGGCCTGCTAATCGCCAAAGGGCGAATGAACTCCCCGATCCCCCCGAAGGTCTGGTTTGACCGGGTCATGAGGGTTGGCTCTCTCAGGCTGGCGAACCTTTCACCGGACATTTTGGCTGATGCCTCATTTTTGCCAGGCGCCATTCACAAAGACCCTGCCGATCGCATCATCATTGCGACCGCGCGCGCCCTAGACCTGACCGTCGTGACGAGGGACGCGCATATCCTGCGCTATGCTGCACAGGGCCATGTTCGAGCTCTGGCCTGCTGATCAGTTCACCCTGCCCCGCGCCGCGACGTCCATGGTCTGAATCAATTGGTCATTGCGGATCAGGTGGACCTGGTCGAACAGATTGGTCACCGGGCAGCAGTGATTGGGGATGATGCGGACAAGATCGCCGATATTGGGTTTGCTGGCGCAGGCCGAAATGTCGAGCGTACCGTGCTCCTCGCTGAGGCCGACGATCCTGGCGTCGGGAAATTCAACGATATGCCCATGCCCGACAAGGCCCAACAGATCGCTTGTGAGCGCCTTGGAGCCAGCGTCGATGATGGCGCGGGTTTCGGTGGGGCGGGACACGACTGTTGCCAGAACGGTCAGGGCACAGTCTTCGAGGCTGGCAGCGCCGGCGGCGACCTGGGAGCGGTCCATGTAGATATAAGTGCCGGGGCGGTATTCGGTCGCGACATTGGCGGCTTCATCCATGTGCCAGATGTCCGGGGTGCCTCCGGTGGTGATGGCAGGGAGATCGACCCCCTGGTTGGAAAAGACATCGCGTGCGGCGGCGAGCCATTGCGCGGCTTCCCGGTATTTTCCGGCGGCGGGATAGGTCATCAGCCCGGCGAAGTCGAGCCCCGGCGCGGCGATGATCTGGCGGGCGAGGTCCAATGCTGCGGCGGGTGATTGCACGCCGCAGCGGCCCATGCCGGTGTCGCATTCGACAAAGACGCCGAGGCGGTGTTCGGCATTGGTGAAGGCCTGTTCCAGCCCCGCCACGCAAGCGGCGCTGTCGGCAACGGTGCGGATGGTGACGCGGTCATGCAGCGCCTGCAGGCGTTTGAGCTTGGCGGCGCCGATGATGTTGAAGGTCAGCAACAGGTCGGTGAGACCGGCATCGGCCATGACTTCGGCCTCGCCCAGTTTCTGAACGGTGATGCCCACTGCCCCCAGCTCGACCTGCTTTTTGGCGAAGAATGGCAGTTTGTGGGTTTTGATATGCGGACGCAAGGCAATGCCGGCCTTGTCGGCTGCGTCCTGCGCCTTTTTCAAATTGGACTCGGCCCGGTCAAGATCGATGAGCACAGCGGGAGTGTCGAGTTCAGAATAGTGGGTCATTGCGCCCTCAGGACTTCGTTTACAAAGCGCAGATTGCCGGCTGTGAGGCCAGCATCGACGGGGATGGTCACGCCGGTAATTCCCGAAGCGGCCTCGGATGCCAGGAACAGGGCGGCATTGGCGACCTCCTGTGGAGACACCATGCGGCCCAGGGGATAATGCGGCAGCACCTTATCGAGTAGCCCTGGATCGGCCTCCAGCCGGTGATCCCAGGCGGGCGTGCGAACGGAACCGGGCGCCACGACATTGGCCCGCACGCCCTCGCCGCCACGTTCGACGGCAATCGCCTTGGCATAGGCAATCAACCCGGCCTTGGCTGCAGAATAGGCAGGGTTGCCGAAATGCTGGATAGCATTGACCGAGGAGATGAACACCACATTGCCCGTGCCGCGCGCGGCCATGGCATGGGTGATCGGGTCGACCAGGGCATAGGCGCCATTGAGGTTGATGGCCATCTCGCTGGCCCAGACCTCGTCATCGAGATGACCAAGATGTTCGGCGCGGGTGAAGCCGGCATTGGCAATGACTGCGTCCACCACGCCATGGGCGGCGATGTCGTCTTGGACAGCGGCGCGCGTGGATTTCGCATCGGCCTGGTCGAAGAGGATGCTGCGCGCCAGCGGCAGACCTTCGAGCATCGAAGCTTCACGGTCGGCACCGATGACAGTGGCGCCGGCCGCATGGAAGGTTTCGACCAGGGTGCGACCAATGCCGCCACCGGCGCCGGTGATGAGAACGGTCTTGCCATCGAGACGGAAGGGACTGGTTGTCATTCGTCGTTCCTCTTGGGGGGTACCCCCACCTAGCCTCCCCCTGATAGGGGGAGGGACATATCGCGTTCGCGGCACAATCCGGTTCAGTTCTCCGGACTAACCCCTCCCTCTCGGAGGGTAGACCATCACGGCCCCTTATAGGCCACGCAGTCGATCTCGACCTTGCAGTCGACCATCATGGTGGACTGCACGCAGGCGCGGGCGGGGGGATGTTCGCCGAAATAGGACTTATAAACCGCGTTGAAGCTCCAGAAATCGCGCGGATCATCGAGCCAGACGCCACAGCGCACCACATGTTCGAGCCCGTAGCCAGCCTCTTCGAGAATGGCGATGACGTTCTTAATCGTCAGGTGGGTCTGTTCGATGATGCCGGTGCCGACAATCTCGCCGTCCTTCATAGGCACCTGGCCCGAGACATAGAGCCAGCCACCGGCCTCGACGGCGCGGGCGAAGGGCAGGTTCTGTCCACCGGCGCCGGATTTGTCTGCACCATAGCGTTTGATCGGCATGGGAATGTCCTTTCCGTGCATTTTTGAAACTCAGTTTCGCTTGATACCAGTTTTATAGCCATATTCAGCAGGAAGATGCGAGAGGCAGGACAAGAAATGTAAATTTCTTACGTGAATCGTTTCGCCGCATGGTGTAGCGTGGCTGCATAGCCTCTTCAGCATTGACGCCATCCTCATCTCACGAGCTTCCCTTGCGCCTTTTCACCGCAGCCCTGGCCACCGAGACCAATACGTTCTCCCCAATTGCCATCGACAAGCGCGCCTTCGAGGCATCGCTGCATGCCAAGCCGGGCCAGCACCCACCGACCCCGACGCTGTGTACTGCGCCGATCACGGTGGGCCGCGAAGTCTGCGCACGGGAAGGATGGACGCTGATCGAGGGCACGGCAAGCTGGGCGGACCCTGCCGGCCTTGTGGCCCAGGCGACCTATGAGGAATTGCGCGACGAAATCATCGGCCAGTTGCACGCCGCCATGCCAGTGGATGGCGTGGTACTGGGGCTGCATGGCGCCATGGTGGCCCAGGGCTATGACGACCCCGAGGGCGATCTGCTGGCGCGCATCCGAGCCATTGTGGGCCCCGATGTGCTGGTCTGCGCCGAGCTTGACCCGCATAGCCATCTGACCGCCAAGCGGGCAGAAGCGGCTGACTTCTTTGTCTATTTCAAGGAGTTCCCGCATACCGATTTCGTCGAGCGCGCGCGCGATCTCTGGGACATTGCGGTGCGGACGCTCAAAAAAGAAATCAAGCCGGTGATGAGCGTCTTCGATTGCCGGATGATCGACGTCTTCCCGACATCCAAACAGCCCATGCGTGGCTTTGTCGATTCTTTGCTGGCGCTGGAAAAGTCCGAACCGGGCCTGCTTTCGCTCTCGGTCGTGCATGGATTCATGGCAGGCGACGTGCCCGAAATGGGCACCAAGCTGGTGGCTGTTACCGACAGCCGGGCCGACATGGGCGCGGCATTGGCCGAAAAGCTCGGACGTGAGCTTTACGCCATGCGCGGCACGTTCATGGTCGCCCAGGTGGACGAAAAGACCGCCGTGGACACCGCACTGGCTGCGCCGCGTGGCCCAGTGGTGATTGCCGATGTGTGGGACAATCCGGGCGGCGGCACGGCGGGCGATGCAACGGTCATCCTGGCCGAGATGATTGCCCGCGGCGTTACCGATGTGGCTGTGGGCACGATCTGGGATCCGATTGCGGTGCAGATCTGTTTTGCGGCGGGGGAAGGCGCGGTCATTCCGCTGCGCTTCGGGGCCAAATCGGCGCCCTTCACCGGACAGCCGATCGATGCGCAGGTGAGCGTCCGGCGGCTGGTGCGCAATGCCGAAATGAAATTCGGTGACAGCTTTGCCCCGTTCGGTGATGCGGCTTGGGTGCATTTTGACGGGATCGATGTGATCCTCAACTCGACCCGGGCGCAGAGCTTTGATCCGAGCCTGTTTTCGGCGCTGGGCGTTGACCCAACATCGCGCAAAATCCTGCTGATCAAGTCGACCAACCACTTTTACGACTCGTTCTCCAGGATCGCCTCGGAAATCGTTTATTGCTCGGCCGGCAAGCCCTATCCCAATCGGCCTGCGGAGACGGACTACCGCAAAGCGCGCAAGGATATCTGGCCGATGGTGGACGATCCTTGGCTTTGAGCCGGGCCAGAGGCAAATTCGCTCCGGTGGAGCGAATCTAGGCGAAAAGGCCATGAGAGCTGTGCTCGAATAGCGGCGTTAGCAGATAACCCCACCCTAGCTCTGCTACGGACCTGACGGTCCGAGCGACGCTACCCTCCCCCAAGGGGAGGGAGGGTAGCGGGGTTCATGCTCCCCCCTCCAGCGCCTATGCGCGGTCTTCCTCCCCCGCGAGCGGGGGAAGAAGCAGTGCGGTGCGCCTACTCCGCAGACCAGTGGCCATACATGATCGGCATCAGGCCAACCATTGACTTGAAGCGCTCCCAGCTCTTGCGTTCGGGCAGGGTCCAGCCGGCTTCGGCAATGGCCGAGATGCGCGGGAAGACCAGCCGGTCGAAGATGGCGCGGTCGGCCATGCTCTCGGACCAGATGCAGCTCTGGACGCCGATGAGGTGTTTGAGGCCCTCCTCGGAGAAGCCCTCGCGGGCTTCGAACTCGTAGGTTTCCTGCGGGCCGGACCAGCCGGCCCAGCCGGCACCTGGTTCGGCCCAGCTCACGCCATTGGCCATGTCGAGATAATAGCGCTGGCCCGGCGAAACGACGATATCGTAGCCGCGTTCGGCCAGTTCGGCGTTAATCTCCACATTGCGCCAGCCGATGACATAAGACTTGTCCTTGGCCACCGCATCGCCATGGGCCGCCTCTTCCCAGCCGCCGGTGATGGCGCCCTTTCCGGCGATATATCTGTGCACGCGCTTGATGAACTCGGCCTGAATGATCGCGGTGGGCGAGCCTTCGATCTCATCGGCGCCATGGGCATTGCCGAGCTGGTTGAACTGGGCTTCGTGCTTCTTGCGCATTGCCGGACCCGCCATCTGCTCGATCATGTCGAGGGCCAGGGGCGAGCCGGACCAGGCGGCCAGCGGCACTTCGTCGGCCCCGAGATGGAAGACGCCGGCGGGGAACAGCTCAAGCACTTCATCGACGATGGTTTCAACGAAGCGATAAACCGGCTCATGGGCGGGATTGAGGCTGTTATTGGGGAAACCCTGCACCGACTGGTACTCGCCCTTTTCATTGGGGTCGCGCAGTTCGGGCAGCGCCTGCAGGGCGGCGTAGAAATGGCCCGGCATGTCGATCTCGGGGATGACATCCATGGCCAGGTCATCGGCCAGGGCGACAATCTCGCGCACAGTCTTTTTGGAGTAGTAGCCGCCGGTCGGCTGCGGACCCGAGCCAAGCAAAGGCGGCAGCGCCTTGCCGTGACCGCGCCAGGCGGCAATCTCGGTCAGTTGCGGATAGGCATCGATTTCAAGCCGCCAGGCTTCGTCCTCGGTCAGGTGCCAATGGAACTTGTTCATCTTGTTCCAGGCCATGAGGCGGATGAGGCGGCTGACTTCGGCGGCGGTATAGAACTGACGCGCCACATCGAGATGGCTGCCGCGGAAGGCAAAGCCGGGTTCATCGGCGATGGTGCCTTGGGTGGGGAAGCTGAAGGTGGCCGGATATTGTTTGGCACCACGCAGTATGTGGCCCAAGGTCACCAAGCCATAGAACATGCCCTGACGCGTGGTTGCGGACACCGTGGCGCTGTTGTCGGCAAAGGCGATTTCATAGGCCTCGGCACCGAGGCCGGGTTTTTCAACGATATGAACAGGCATGCCGGCTTCGGCGGCGGGGCGCACAATGGCTTCCACCGGGAACAATTCGGCGGTGAGGTCGGCAAAAGCCGCAGCGGCGCGGCTGGCCAGATCGCCAACGGGCTTCAGATCATAGCCCGGCGGCGCGATGCGATTGCCGGTGGCGGCAACGTGTTTGGGCCAGGGAATGATCGAGAACGGCGCCGGGGCCTTGGCCGGAACAGGGAATTTCATCGCGCCCTTGAGCAGCGGCGAATTGTGGCCCTTGCCCTGGGTCGGGGCGGTGGGGATGGCGACGACCTCGCCGCCCTCAAGCACCAGATAGGCCGAATTGGCGCCATCGCTCCAATGGCGCAGACCGTAGGACAGGCCCCGTGCCGTCGAGGTCCAGGTGGCGCCGGGCTCGAGCACATAGCCATCGGGCGGAGCGATCAGGGTGTGATTGGAGAGGCGCTTCAAAAGCTTGCCGTTCTCCAAAGTGGCATACGGGTCAATGCGGGCGGGGCCGGAAAAGCCGAGCTGGAAATTGCTGATCGGCGTATCGCCATTATTGGTCAGCTCGATGCCATAGCCCAGCGGTTCGCTGTCGGTGGCAGGCGTCCAGGTGGTAACGAGGGAAAAAGACATGGTGGGGTCCAGTATTGTGGAGTGGTGGTCGAGTTACCCCCACCTAGCCTCTCCCTGCAGGAGGGGGAGGGATTGATCGAGTGCTGGGCGGGATTGCCGGCGCCAACATCAAGACCGTCCCTCCCCCTGGACAGGGGGAGGCTAGGTGGGGGTGGCTTGCGTTGGTGCGCGCGGAAGCATCAATCCCCCAAAGGCTGGGCGTCGTCGCCGTCGCGGTTGACGACCAGCTGATGCTTGATGCGGCGCATGGAGGCGACGGCCGGTGGGCCCAACCTGGCCGCGATGGTCTGGGAGAGGATGTCGACAGTGGCGAGAAATGCGTAGCGGCCCGGGGTGGGACGCAGGATGTCCTGGTTTTCGCGCCAGTGCACGGGCAGCAGAATGTCTGCCTGCTCGGCCATGATCGAACCGGGCCGCGAGACGACGATGCGGGTCAGGCCATATTCGCCGGCGACCGAAAGCGCCTTGACCAGCGGGACATTGTTCCCCGAGAGCGAGTAGGCAATGACCACGGCGCCAAGAGGGGCGGAGGCGGCGCGCATCATCTGCACCTGATGATCGATAGAGGCGGCAACCTTGAGGCCGAGCCGGAACAGGCGGGCCTCGGTTTCCACCGCCATCATCGAGGAAGCGCCGCCCGAGCCGAAGCTGAGGATGAAACTGGATTTGACGATGGATTCGGCGGCCCGCTCGATGGCGTCGAAATCGAGCGTATCGAAAGTGTCGTAGATGGTGGACTGAATGCCGTTGACAATGCCCTGGGCGATCTCGTGAACACTCAGGGGACCCGATGCGGGGGCGAAATAGCGCTGACCGACGAAGCGGGACTGAGCCAGCCGTACCTTGAAATCGGCATAGCTGTCGCAGCCAAGCCGCCGGCAAAAGCGGGTGACGGTGGGCGGGGACACATCGGCCTCGGCCGCCAGATCGACAATGCTCATCTTGAGCACGCTGTCGACATCGGCCAGGACGATCTCGGTCAGGGCGCGTTCCGAGCGCGTGAAAGCGTCCTTCTCGGTCTGCAGCAGCCCCACTATGTCCAGCATCGTGCGTCCCCTCTTGCCGGCCGATACCGCCCTAGTAGATGGCCAGCCCCTTGGCGTCGAACAGATGGGCCTGCGCAATGTCGAACCCGACGTTCATAGGCTTGCCATCTTCAAGGTCTGGATTGCCCTCGAACAGGCCAATGAAGTTCTCGCCCCCCGGCAGGGTGGCATAACCAATCGTGTGGATGCCCAGATGCTCGACGATATTGGGGGTGGTTTCGATGACAAATTCACCACTGCCCAGGGTCAGGTGCTCGGGACGAATACCAAGGGTCACTTCCTGGCCGGCCACTTCGGTGCTGGAGCGGGGCAGCTCTATAGTGCCCAGCTTGCCCAGGTCGACGGTGACGGTGGTGCCATTGGCGGCACGCACGCGGCCATTGATGAAGTTCATCTTGGGCGAGCCGATGAAACCGGCAACGAACAGGTTGTCGGGCTTGTGGTAGAGCTCGAGCGGCGAGCCGATCTGGGCGATTTCGCCGGAGTTGAGCACCACGATCTTGTCGGCCATGGTCATGGCTTCAATCTGGTCGTGGGTCACATAGATCATGGTCGAGCCCAGGCGCTTGTGCAGCTCCATCAGCTCGATGCGCATTTCCGAACGCAAGGCTGCGTCCAGGTTCGACAACGGTTCGTCGAAGAGGAAGATCTTGGGCTGGCGCACAATGGCGCGGCCAATGGCGACGCGCTGGCGCTGGCCGCCAGAGAGCTGGCCGGGGCGGTGCTGCAAACGGCTTTCAAGCTGGAGCACCTTGGCAGCGGCCTGGACGCGATTGTCGACCTCGGCCTGCGGCAGCTTTTCCACGCGCAGCGGAAAGGCAATATTTTCGTAGACGGTCATATGCGGGTAGAGCGCATAGGACTGGAACACCATGGCGATGCCGCGCTGTACGGGCGGCAGATCGTTGACGATATTGCCGCCAATCTCGATCTCGCCTGCGCTGACATCTTCAAGACCGGCAATCATGCGCAGCAAGGTGGACTTGCCGCAGCCCGACGGGCCGACGAAAACCACGAACTCGCCTTCGCTCACATCGAGATCGATGCCCTTGATGATGCGGGCTTCGTTGAAGGACTTTTCGAGGCGCTTGAGGCTCAGTTGCGACATGGTTCGCGTCTCCGGACACGGGAATTTCTTGGATGGAGCGCCGCCACCAAAGGCGGCGGCGCCAGGTCAGTTGATGCCATTCGAGCTAGCTCTCATGGCCTTCTCGCCTCAGATCGATCCACCGGATCGATCTGCCCTTAGGGACGGCTTTGCCATTCGAGCATAGCTCTCATGGCCTTCTCGCCTCAGATCGATCCACCGGATCGATCTGCCCTTAGGACGGCTCGAAGTTACTTGTAGAGCTCGAGCTCGCCAGCGGCCTTGGTCAGGGCGTCAGCAGGCTCGGCAGCGCCGGTCACAACCGACTGCACCATTTCGATCATAGTGTTCTGCAGACCGATATAGTCGGTGAACAGCGGCTCGGGACCACCAAACTCGATACCGTCCAGGAACGGCTTCCAGTAGGGCTTTTCGGCAACCAGGTCCGAGGTCTGCGGCTCAAGCGGACGCAGCGGGGTCAGGCCCTGGGCCATTTCGGCAGCCCACTGACGCTCGGGAGCAGTGATGAACTTGGCCAGGCTGATGGCCTGCTCTTCAACACCGGTGCCCTTGAAGACGGCCAGCGAGTCGGTGATCAGCAGCGTACCGGGACCCTTGGCGTCCGGACCCAGCGGAAGCGGAGCAACACCCCAGTTCATGCCGGCTTCTTCCGCGCGGAGGGCCGCACCGACCGAGGCTTCGATCATGGCAACGCCACCATCAAGCCAGATGGCGCGGACTTCGTTCTGCTCGTAAGCGGTCGGGCCTTCTTCGGAATAGGGGATGATGTCATCCAGGGCGGTCAGGGCCGCCAGAACCTGCGGCGAGTCGGCAACGATGTTGCCATCGGCATCGATGATCAGGCCGTCATTGGTGTAAACCCAATGCAGGAACTGGTGCATGGTGTTGTCAAAGGTCTTGGCAACGGCACCATAGCCGGCAGCATCGGTGTTCTCGGTGATCTGCTTGGCGAAAGCGATCTTTTCTTCCCAGGTCTTGGGCGGCGTTTCAGGATCAAGACCGGCCTCTTCGAACAGATCCTTGTTCCAGAACAGGGCCTTGGTCGAGAAGGCAACCGGAACGCCCCACTGGGTGCCGTCGAAGGTGACGGTATCGGGCACGTAGTTGTAATAGGACGCCTTTTCCTCGTCCGTCATCGGCACGGGAACGATCAGGTCGTTGATGGCGAACTGCTTGAGCGTACGCGAGCCGACATAGGCCAGCGCGACCGGGGTGCCGGCAGCGGCGAGCGTGGTGACCTTGTCCTGGCACTGGCCCCAGCCCACGATCTCAGGGACGACCTTGAAACCGGGGTTTTCGGCTTCCCACTCGGCGAAGTAGTCGGCATAGCCAGCGGTCAGTTCGTCACCGCAGTTGATAAAGGCGATTTCCTGATCCTGGGCATAGGCCGCCGGGGCGGCACCGGCCAGAGCCAGCATGGACACGGTTACCAAACCGATTGTCTTTTTCACTTGGTAGTCTCCCTTGATTGCGGGCCCCTCGGCCCTCTCGGAGCCGTTCAACATTGGCTGTTGAACGATCTCCAAACCTTGATTGGTGCAGCACCGGCCCGGACCAGATCCGGATTGGCGCCGCGCCAGTTACTGCTTCACGGCACCGGCGGTGAGACCGGCGACGAGATAGCGCTGCAGGAACACGATGACGATCATGACCGGCAGGATTCCGACGAAGGACGCCGCCATCAGCTCGTTCCAGATCACTTCCTGCTTGCCGAAGAAGGCGAAGAGCCCGACCGGCAGCGGCATGAATTCTGTCTTGGAGTTGAAGGTCAGCGCGAAGATGAACTGCTGGGCGTAGGCACCGATGAAGGTCATGATGGCGACCACGACGACGCCCGGCATGGCCAGCGGCAGAATGACCCGGCGCAGGGTGTAGAGACGGCTGGCGCCATCGACCCAGGCGGCTTCGTCCAGCTCGCGCGGGATGCGCATCATATAGGTGCGCAACAGCCAGACGGAGGACGGAATGAGGAAGGCTGCGCCCGGCACGATCATGGCCCAGTAGGTATTGAGCAGGCCGAGGGTGCGCATCAGGCGGAACAGCGGGATCAGCAGCACCGCGCCCGAGAACATGTTGACCGCCAGGAACCCCGCCAGGAGCAGGCCAGCACCGGTGAAGTTGAAGCGGGCAAAGGCATAGGCGGCGGGCACCACGATGGCGACCACGATGGCCGTGACCACGGTGGAGATGAAGAAGGAATTGAAGATGTGCATGCCCAGGGCAGGCACGGATTCCCACATGGAGAAATAGGCCGCAAAGGAGCCGTTTTTGGGAATGAAGCTGTAGGGTGTCGAGAAGAGCTGGGCCAGTGGCTTCAATGACACCAGGAACCCTTCAATGAACGGGGCCAAAACGAAGAACAGGAACAGCGCGATGCCGGCATAGAGCCCAATCACTTCGAGCAGGCTATAGCGGTCGATCATCGGTCGGCTGGCCGACCAGAGGCCGCGACGGGCCTTGGCCTTGGGCTGAGGCTGGACGCTGGCCTTGGAATCGGCGGCCGCGACTTCGGTGGAACGGGCAACGTCGCTCATTTGGCTTCTCCCTGCTGGAGCTTGCGGACGGCGCGGAAGTAAACAATGCAGAAGGCGGTTACGAAGAGCGAGATGACCACGGCACGCGCCGCGCCCTCGCCATATCGGCGCGATCCCATGGCGGTCTTGTAGGTGTCGATGATCATCGTGGTGGTCGAGCCGGACGGACCGCCCTGGGTCAGGATCCAGATGATGTCGAAGGAATTGAAGGTGGCGATGAGCGAAAGCAGGCTCATGGTGATGATGGCGGGCACCATCAGCGGCACGGTGATGCGGCGGAAGCGATAGAAGCGGCCGGCGCCATCGGTCCAGGCGGCTTCATGCAGATCGCGCGGGATCGACTGCAT
Source organism: Devosia marina (assembly GCF_009758415.1). Classification (GTDB taxonomy): domain Bacteria; phylum Pseudomonadota; class Alphaproteobacteria; order Rhizobiales; family Devosiaceae; genus Devosia; species Devosia marina. Next base: position 47,917 of record NZ_WQRF01000004.1, read on the forward strand.
GGCGGCCAGGAAATAGATGGTGACCATGGGGACACCAATCCACACGTCGGTGATGATCGTAGCCCAGAAGGCGGTCTCGCCATAAGCCAGCCAGGCGATCGGGCCATCGGTGATGCCGAAATTCTGCAAGAGCCCGGAAATCATGCCGAACTGGCCATTGTACATCCAGCCCCACATGAAGATGCCAATGGCCATGGGAACGATCCAGGGCGGCATGGTGAGAATGCGGAACACAATCTGACCTGGAATTGCTGCGTTGAGCAGCACGGCACCCAGCATGCCGATGACCATTTTCAGGCTGACCGAGAAGAAGGTCCAGATAAAGGTGCGGACAATGACTTCGGTGAAGTTGCCGGCGCCGAAAATGCGCTCGTAATTGGCCCAGCCAATGAAATCATACCCGGGGCGCAGCGAGGCGTTGGTAAAGCTGAGAATGATCGTATCGACCAGCGGGTAGGCCACGATGGTCAGGATATAGAGCAATGCCGGAGCCAGCAGGGCGAGGGCGAAGAGGGTGGCGCTTCTTGTGCTGGTCATCGGCTTTCTCCTCAGTTCCCTTTGCCCAGAGCAGCGTCGAAGCGCTGCCAGATGGGGGCCATGTCGACTACAGACTTGTTGCGCATCGCTTCATCCATGGACAGCGCCAGAAGCCCGGCTTCAAGCGCGTCGGTGACCGAGACAGGCAGGGGCACACCGTCGATCATATGCTTTAGGATATCCTCGGCCATCTGCTCGTCGGCACCGTAATGCTGGCTCAGTTCGGAGGTCTGGTAGGTCTTGTCCTCAAGCCGCTCGGAGGTGCGGCTGTCGGTGACCTTGAAGTAGTTACGAATGAAGTCGCCTTCCGCCATGCCCTTGGCACCGATCACCGCGAAACGGCGGAAATCGTCGGGCACGTTCATATTGGTGTGGAAGGTCAGAGCCGCGCCGTTTTCATACTGCACGATGGCGGTCTGGAAGTCGATGATGTCGCCATCACTATCGAACACCTTGTCCGAGCCCTGCCAACCCGACGGCTTGCGGTGATAGACGTTGAGATCGTTGACGCCGGCATCCTGGGGCGCATTTTCAGGCGTAAAGCTCTTGCGCCCGCCAAAGCTGGCCACATAGCGCGGACGGCAACCCATCACGCCGTTGTAAAGATCAAGGTCGTGGCAGCATTTCTCGAGCATGAAACTGCCCGAATATTGCTGGTAACGCCGCCAGTCGCGCATGAAAAAGGCGCCGTGATAGGGCGGAATGGTTTCAGATGCCTCAATGGAGGTGACATCGCCCAGCTTGCCCTCGGCCTGCGCCTTGCGCAGGTCGACATAGAGCGGTGCATAGCGCAGCACCAGGCCCACCATGACATTGTCCGAGCCGTACTGTCCGATCAATTCGGCCAGCGCCATGGTATCCTCAACCGAGGTCACCACCGGCTTTTCGGCAAACAGCTTCATGCCACGCTCAAGGCCGATGCGAATGTGCTCAAGATGCATATGATTGGGCGAGCCGACCATGAGCAGATCGAGATTGGCTTCGTCGATCAACTGCTCAAGGCTGTCATATTGCTGACCAACGGAGACACCATGCTCCTGGGTATAGGGCAGACCGGCCGGTGCCGGATCGACATAACCGACAATCTCGAAATCGCCCCGCGCAGCGGAAAACACCCGCGCCAGATAACCCAGACGATAGCCGAGACCGATAATGCCTACCCGCATACCTTGCCGTTCCCTGTTTTGTTCCATCCCCGACCTCTTGCGGATCGGTGTCGTTTGTGTAAACGATTTTCAAGACTAGGCGCCTTGCCAACACAATGTCAACACAGATTCGACGCCAATACAATACCAATTTAAGCCACCATGGAAGCTTGCGCAAATGCGCGCCGTTTTGCTGATTTTATGGGCATATTGGAGGAGTTTGGCAGGATACAGGGTGTGGACAAATGTCCTTTCTCGGCGCACCATGTCGCAATTGGTATCCATGTGGCCTCTTTCACGAGGCAACAAACACATGACACATGTGAAAATTTGAAACAGAATTGGTGAACGTGCCTCAGCGCGTCACCACGCAGGCAAGAGACGCGAAATGAGCCTATCGACCAATCCCTTCCCCAATGATGCAGACCGTTCGGCGATCTGGACCATGCTGGTGCCACGCGACATCAAGGCCTTCGTGGATGCCGACTGGTCGATGGTGGAGGACGATTTCATTGCTGATGACTTCATGGGCATAAATGGCAACAAAAACGACAATCCCGATGGCTGGACCATCAGCTATCCCACGCTGGCGCAATATCGCGACGAGTGGCTGCGCCAGGCCCATGAGGGCCAGCAGGTGGTTTATGCCGAGGACCAGGAAGCCGGTATTCACCGGGCGACCAGCCTGACCGAAATCGAAATCACCGGCGACCGGGCCATCGCCCACAAGAAATTCAACGGCGAAATCGCCCTGGCGGATGGCGGCAAGGATGTCCTGAACTGGCAGACCCTCTATTTCTGCCGCAAGGTGGACGGGCAATGGAAGCTGACCGGATTTGTGGGCTATTTGCCCTATCCGATGCCGAAACAGGGCTGATCAATCATCGATCGTCGCGCGGCGCGCGGCCCTGATAACGAAGGGCATGCGCAGGGCGGTAGCGACAAAGTCCCTCCGGGGACGGAAAAAGCAACGGCAGCGCCGAACACCCCAGGTCATTGAGGCCATTTGCATGTCTTTCCTCACGCCCCAGCGCCTTGTCATGCTGGTGTTCTTTCTCCAGCCCATCGCCTTTGGCTCGTGGCTGCCGCGTATTCCCGAGATCCAGTCGGCCATGGGGCTGGGTTCGGCGGCCCTGGCCATTGCACTGCTCGGCATGCCGGTGGGCACGCTCTTGACCCTGCCCTTTGCCGGGCCGCTGGTGGGCAGGATCGGCGCCCGCATGGCGATTCTGATCGGCTTTGTGTTCTATTCGATTGCCACCTGCCTGCCGGTGCTGGCGCCGGACCCGATCCTGCTGTTCATCGCGCTAATGCTGGCGGGTTCCTCCATCTCGTTTGTCGAGCTGGGGCTGAATGTCGAGGCCGATTTGGTGGAGAAATCCACCGGCAAGCTGATCATGAACACCTCGCATGGCTGCTGGTCGCTGGGCATCATGGTGGGCAGCCTGATCGGCTCGGGCTTTGTCGCCGCTAACGTTGCGCCGGGCATCGCGCTGCCCCTGCTGGCTTTTGCCGTACTTCCCGTCGCCTTGCTGGCCGGGTGGGCCCTGCCTGCTCTGAAGGACAGGACCGAAAACGAGACCGGCGAGCCGCAGCGCTCTGCCTGGTCCCTGCCCAGTCCGGCGCTAGTGGGGGTGTGCCTGTTCGTCTTCGGCATCACCATGACAGAAGGCGCAATGGCCGACTGGTCGGCCATATTCCTGCGCGATGCGCTCAATGCCGAGGGCGGGCTGGTGGGCCTGGGCTATTCGGTCTTCGCCTTCATGGTGGCTGCCGGCCGGTTTGGCGGCGACTTCCTCAAGCGACGGCTGGGCAGCGTCAATACGGCCCGGTTGTGTGGCACGCTGGCGGTGCTCGGCGCAGCACTGCTGTTTCTGGCGCCGAGCGTCGAGATCGCGCTGATCGGCTTTGGCACCATCGGCATTGGCGTGTCGGTCGGTTTCCCGCTGGCCGTTACGGCGGCTGCCGGCATTGGCGACCGCGCCGCCTCGGCCAATGTGGCCGTGTTGTCCTTTGTGGCACTGACCGGCTTTCTTATCGGCCCGCCGCTGATCGGCTTTGTGGCCGAGCACAGCGATATCCGGTTCGGCGTCGCCTGCGTCATCCCCATGCTGGTGGTGAGCCTGTTCCTCACCGGGCGACTGACGCCGCGCCCGGTCCGCACCAAACACAATCTCGAATCTGAAGTTCCTGGAGTTCTCTAGTGAAAATTGCCGTTGCCGGCCTGCACACTGAATGCAGCACCTATAACCCAGTCCTGGCGCGTGAGGCCGATTTTCGCGTGCTGCGCGGCCCTTCCATGCTCAAGGATCAATATTTCGATTTCCTGACGCATTTCCCGGCCGAGTTCATCACCATCCTGCACGCCCGAGCCATTGCCGGCGGACCGGTGGAACGGGCGCTCTATGATCGCTGGAAAGCTGAGATTCTCGATGGCCTGAAAGCCGCCATGCCGCTCGATGGGGTCTATCTCGCCATGCACGGCGCCATGCATGTCGAAGGCATGTTCGATGCCGAGGGCGACTTTATCAGCGCAGTGCGCGACGTTGTGGGGCCCGATGTGCTGATCGCGGCGTCTTATGATCTGCACGGCAATATCAGCCAACGCATCATCGACGGGCTGGACATGTTTTCGACCTATCGCACCGCGCCGCATATCGACGTGCAGGACACGATGCGCCGCGCCGTGACCATGCTGGTGCGAGCGCTCAAGACCGGCGTAAAGCCGGTAATTGCCTGGGCTCCGGTGCCGGTGCTGCTGCCGGGTGAACGCACCTCGACCCAGGACGAGCCGGCGCGCACGTTCTACACGCAGATCCACCAGGTCGAGGAGCCGAGCGGGATCTGGGATGCCTCCTTCCAGGTGGGCTATGTCTGGGCCGACGAGCCGCGCACCACCGCCTGCGCCGTGGTCACCGGCACCGACCGGTCGGCCATCGAACGGGCTGCGAACCATCTGGCGCAGAATTATTGGGATATCCGCGAGGGCTTTGTCTTCGGCATGGAGACCGGCTCCATTGAAGAATGCGTGGACCGGGCGGTGAGCAGCCCGACCCATCCGGTGGTGCTGGCCGAATCGGGAGACAATCCGACCGGCGGCGGCGTGGGCGACCGGGCCGAAGTGCTGGCGGCCCTGATGGCCAAGGACGCACAGGGCGTGATTTTTGCCGGCATTGCCGACAAGGCAGCGACCGACGCGGCCTATGCCGCGGGTGTGGGCGCCAGGCTGCCGCTCCATATCGGGGCGAGCCTTGATCCCTCAAGCACGCCGGTCGATACCGAAGCCGAGGTGGTGTTCCTGGCCCAGGCCGAGAGCGCCCATCTGCGCGAAGCGGTGGTTCGCATTGGCGGCATCGATCTTGTGCTGACCGCACGCCGCCGGCCGTTCCACAATATTGCGGACTTCACCCGGCTCGGGCTTGATCCGCACGGAGCCAACATCATCGCGGTGAAATCGGGCTATCTATCGCCAGAGCTGGGACCCATTGCCAATCCGGGCATCATGGCGCTCTCGCCGGGTGTGGTGGACCAGTTCGTCGAGCGCACCGAGCGGAAGCATACGCCGCGCCCGAGCTATCCGTTTGACCGGGATTTTGCGTTCATGCCGGAAGTGAAGTGGTCGAAGCGGGCTCGGTAAACTCTACACCTTGTCCCTCCCCATAAAGGGGAGGGAATGAGGGTGGGGTGACTTCTCCGCCACCACACCTTCCCCCTTCGCTCCCTTTCGTTTAATCACAAAACGAAAAGGAGTGCGCCACGATGACCCCATCAATGCGACAGGCGAAAATCGTCGAGCTGGCGCGCCAGCAGGGCGAGGTGAGTGTCGAGGAACTGGTTGCCGCGTTCGATGTGACGCCGCAGACGATCCGCAAGGATCTCAATGTCCTGTGCGACCGGGGTGCGCTGAAACGCACCCATGGCGGAGCGATGCACCCCTCCGGGGTCGAGAATGTCGAATATGAAGCGCGGCGGCAGATTGCGCCGGCAGAGAAGCGCGCCATCGGCAAGGCGGCTGCGGCGCTGATCCCCGACCACGCGTCGCTCTTCATCAATATCGGCACCACCACCGAAGCGGTCGGCCAGGCGCTGAGCGAGCATCGCGGACTGATGGTGATCACCAATAATATCAATGTGGCCAACCACCTGCGTGTCGTGCCCAGCACGGAAGTGGTGATTGCCGGCGGGGTGGTGCGGCCCAGCGATGGCGGCATTGTGGGCGAGGCGGCAGTGGATTTCATCCGCCAGTTCAAGGTGGATTTCGCCGTCATCGGCGTCTCCGCCATCGACCCGGACGGAGCGCTGCTGGATTTCGACTTTCGCGAGGTGAAAGTGGCCCAGGCGATCATCGCCAATGCGCGCCATGTGATCGTGGTGGCCGACCAGACCAAATTCACCCGCACCGCTCCGGTGCGGATCGGGCATCTGAGCCAGGCGCATAGTTTCATTACGGACATCTGCCGAGTGGACTCTATCCGCGAGGTCTGTGCAGATGCCGGCATCGCATTGATTGAAACAGGCGCTGCCTGACCTTTCCGGAATATACAGATCCATGAAGTCCATTGCTGAACTCGCCGCCGCCCTTATTTCTGCGCATGAGGGCGGCCCGCTGCTCGACCGCGTTCCAGAGCATTTGCTGCCCGCTGACCTCGACGCGGTCTATGCACTGCAGGACGAGGTGATTGCTCAAATCGGGCCAGTGGGTGGCTGGAAGGTGGCTGCGGGCCTTGGCGATCCGCCGCTCTGCTCGCCTATCCCGGCCAATCGTTTCCTGGGGACAGCGGACCTGATCGATGGCGAAAAGCGCCGCATCTTCCTGGCCGAAATCGAGGTGGCGGTGCAGTTGGGTGAAGACCTGCCGGGGGGAGCTCCGCCCGAGGCTGTTGAAGCAGCCATCGCCAGCCTGCATCCGGCGATCGAATTGATCGGCAATCCATTCGTTGATCGGGATGCGACCCCGCGCAATCTGCAGCTTGGCGACCTGCAATCGAACGGGGCGGTGATAGTCGGCAAGGCGATGGACCGCGCTCTGGTGGACGCGCTTGCGTCGCTGCCAGTCACCCTGGAACTCGATGGCAGGCCCGCGCATGCGGTCGGCAAAGGCGCCGGCTGGGATGATATTGTTGGCGCTATCGCCTGGCTGGCCGGTCATGCCGAGCAGCGGGGGTACGGTCTCAAGGCCGGACAGGTGATCATCACCGGCGCTCGCGCTTTGGCGCCGCTCAATGGCGCGAAGATGATCGAAGGCGTGCTAGGCGACTGGGGTCGCGTGACTTGCGGGGTTTGATCCGCAAGTCGCGCTGTCCACTCACCCCGTGAATCCATTCTGCGCGATCGAGGCCGGTTTCATCTCGATGGAAAAGCCGGGGCGCTCCGGCGGCATATAGGCCGCGCCCTTGATGACGCAGGGATCGAGGAAATGCTCGTGCAGGTGGTCGACATATTCGATCACCCTGCCCTGCTTCTTGCCCGAGACGGCCAGATAGTCGATCATGGAGAGGTGCTGGACATACTCGCAGAGGCCCACGCCACCGGCATGCGGCCAGACCGGCTTGCCGAACTTGGCGGCCATCAGCAGCACCGAGAGCACCTCATTGAGACCCCCGATGCGGCAGGCATCGATCTGGACGATGTCGATGGCGTCGCGGGTGATGAACTGCTTGAACAGGATCCGGTTCTGGCACATTTCGCCTGTGGCAACCTTCACCGGCCCGATGGCTTCGCGGATCTTGCGGTGGCCTTCCACATCGTCAGGACTGGTCGGCTCCTCGATGAAATAGGGCTCGAACCGCTTGAGTTGGTTCACCCATTCGATGGCCTGGTCGACTTCCCAGACCTGGTTGGCGTCGATCATCAGATAGCGGTCCGGGCCCATGATCTGGCGCACGATTTCAAGGCGCCGGATATCGTCATCGAGGTCGCGCCCGACCTTCATCTTGATATGGGTGAACCCGGCTTCGACCGCCTCGGTGGCCAGACGTGTCAGCTTCTCGTTCGAATAACCCAGCCATCCCGCCGAGGTTGTGTAGCAGGGATAGCCTTCATCGCGCAGCCGGTCGATGCGTTCGGCCTTGCCCGGTTCGGCGGCGCGGAAAATCTCCAGCGCTTCCTCGGGGGTGATGGCGTCGGTCAGATAGCGGAAGTCGATGATGGAGACGAGCTGTTCGGGGCTCATTTCGCTGACATAGAGCCAGACCGGCTTGTTGGCACGCTTGGCCAGCAGGTCCCAGACGGCGTTGACCACGGCACCCGTCGCCAGATGCATGGCGCCCTTGTCGGGGCCGATCCAGCGCAGCTGGCTGTCGCCGGTGACATGGCGCCAGAAGCGGCCGGGATCGGCCTCGATCCAGTCCAGTTCCAGACCGACGACACGGTCGGTCAGCGCGTTTATGGCCGCGACCACCACCTCGTTGCCGCGGCCGATCGTGAAGGTCAGCCCATGGCCTTCCAGATTGCCATCGGTTCCCAGCACCACATAGGCGGCGGAATAATCCGGGTCCGGGTTCATCGCATCGGACCCGTCGAGGGACTGGGACGTCGGGAAGCGAAGGTCGTGGGTGCTGAGGGAGGTGATCTTGGTCATGTGCAACTATCCATAAGGCCCCCTCACCCGGCCCTCCGGGCCGACCTCTCCCCCAAAGGGAGAGGTGGGGCATCGCGCCCTGTCTTGATATTACGGCTCCTGCGTCCCCTCTCCCTTGGGGGAGAGGGTCAGGGTGAGGGGGCCTTTCTCACCACTTCAATGCATCACGCCGTCCAGCCGCCATCGATGATGTGGACCTGTCCGGTGGTATAGGTGGCGCCGGCAAGATAGACGGCAAGGTCCGCAACCTCGTCGGGCCGGGCTATGCGGCCGATGGGCTGGCGGGCAATGAAGGCTTTTCTCGCGCCCTCAAAATCGCCGGTGGCCTCCCAGCGCTGATGCAGGCTGGGGCTGTCAACCGTGCCGGGACAGATGGCATTCACGCGTATGCCCTGAGTGGTGTAGTCAGCGGCAATGGACTTGGTGAGGCCCACAACGGCCGCCTTGGAGATGGTGTAGGCCGCACGGTTGGGCACGCCTTTGATCGAGGAGGCTACCGTTGCCATATTGATGATGGCGCCGTCGCGGCGTTCCAGCATTTGTGGCAGCACCGCCTGACAGGTGCGGATCTGCGCCTTGACGTTAAGATCGAGTGCAAAGTCGAGGTCTGCGTCGCTCATTTCGAGCACGGTGCCGTTATGCACTACACCAGCGCAATTGAAGAGTACGTCGATATGGCCGATCTCGGCCACCGCCTGTTTGACAGCATCGCCGGAAAGAACGTCGAGCACCCGTGTGGTCACATTGGGGATGGCATCGAGTTCGGAAAGCAGCGCCGCATTGATGTCGGTGGCGACCACCCTGGCGCCCGCCCGCGCAAAGGCTTCCGCGGAAGCCCGGCCGATGCCTTGCGCAGCGGCGGTGATAAGGACGGTTTTTCCGGAGAGGTCGGCCATTGCTCGGTCCAGTTTGATTTGTTGGCAGCCCTCTCCGCAAAAGGGGAGAAGGCGGCTGAGGGACCATTTCGGTGAGCCCTCAGCCGTTTCGTGCATCCCCTCTAACTTAAGCGGGGAAGATGACGGTCTCAGTCGTAGAGAACGGCCGCGATTTCGGGGTCGTCCATGTTGGTGGCGTCGTAGTAGTAGAAGCCAGTGTCGATCACCTTGGGCAGGTCTTCGCCATTAAGAGCAGCGACGGCTGCCTGGACTGTCTGATAGCCGATGCCAACCGGGTTCTGGGTGATGGCCCCAGCCATGACGCCGTTTTCGATCATCGACTTCTGGGCTGCACCGCTATCGAACCCGATGACAACGACATCGCTGCCCAGTTCCTGCTTGCCATTGGCGACGCCGATGGCCGAACCTTCATTGGAGCCGAAGATGCCATCAAGGTCGGGATTGGCGAGCAGGATCGACTTGGTGATCTCGGTCGACTGGAGCTGGTCACCACCGCCATACTGGATCGAGACGACCTCGATGTTCGGATAGGCTTCTTTCATGCGGTTGACGAAACCCTCGACACGGTCGATGCCGGTGCGGCTGGTCTGGTCGTGACCAACCACGGCCACCTTGCCTTCGCCGCCGATTTTCTCGGCCATGACGTCGGCAGCAAGTGCGGCAGCAGCGACGTTGTCGGTGGTTGCAGTGGCGAGCGGAATGTCGCTGTCGACACCCGAGTCAAAGGCGATGATCGGGATGCCGGCGTCGTTGGCCTGCTGCAAGAGCGGCAGGGCGGCCTGGCTGTCGAGGGCGGCAAAACCGATCGCATCAGGCTCGCGCGACAGGGCGGCGGCCAGCATGTCCATCTGACGGTCGACCTGGCTTTCGCTTTCCGGCCCCTCGAAGGTAACGGAGACGCCCAGATCTGCGGCAGCCTGGTCGGCCCCAGCCTTCACGGCCTGCCAGAACTGGTGCTGAAAGCCCTTCGAGATCAGGGCGATATCGACCTGATCCTGGGCCAGTGCGGGGCCGGAAGCGGCCAGCATGGCGACGGCGCTGATGGCACCAATAAGACTACGGCGGTTGAGCATTGAAATCCTCCCAAATGCTGCTGTGAAACTGCTGAAACTTGTTTTTCTAGGTTTTGGCGCACCGGCGGCGCGCGGCGGAGTTCGGCGCCTAAAGTTTGCGGCGCCGCAGTATGTCGGCATAGACGGCCAGGATGATGATGGTCCCGGTCACCACGGTCTGCCATTCCTGCGCCACCGAAAGAATGCGCAGGCCATTGGCCAGGACCGAGATGATGAGCGCCCCGATAAGCGTGCCCAGCACGGTGCCACGACCGCCCGAAAGCGAGGTGCCACCGATAACGACAGCGGCGATGGCTTCAAGCTCGTAACCCTGCCCCAGCGCGGGCTGGGCGGAGTTGAGACGGCTGGCAATCAGCACCCCACCCACGCCGACAATGGCGCCTGACAGGGCATACACGCCAATCTTCCAGCGATCGACATTGACACCGGAAAGCCGCACGGCCTCCTCGTTGGAGCCGAGCGCAAAAGTGTACCGGCCCAGCGCGGTTTTACCCAGAATAAAGGCGGTGAGCAGGGCCACAAGAAACAGGATCATCACGCCATTGGGCACCGGTACTGCCGGAATGATCTGTCCGACTACCGAGCCCAGGGCGATCTGGTTAAAGCCCGGCGTGTCGTTGAAATAGATCGGCCGGGTGCCCGAAATCACCAGCGAGAGTCCCTTGAGGATCAACATCATCCCCAGGGTTGCGATGAAGGGAGGCACCTTGAGCTTGGCGACGACCGTTCCCGAGATCAGTCCGCTCGCCGCACCGGCGAGGATGGCGCCGAGAATGCCGATCGGCATGGGCAAGCCCCAATAGGTGAGGAAGACGCCCGCGATCACGGCACAGAATGTCATCAGCGTTCCCACCGAGAGGTCGATCCCGCCGGTGATGATGACCAGGGTCACCGCGATGGCCAGAACGCCATTGACGGCGGTCGCCTGCAGAATGGCCAGAATGTTCTGGGTCTGCATGAAATTGGGAGACGCCAGCGAGAAGACGACGACCAAGGCGATAAGGCCGGAAAAGGCCAGCAGGCGATGGAAGGCGCCAGTCATGCGGATGCCGGATTTCTGGGCTGGGGCAGCGGTATCGGTCATGCAATCTTCCTTTCGGCATCCGGTCTCATGGCCGCTTCGCGCATGGTGGCAAGGCGCATGATTTCCTCCTGGCTGGCATCGCCCGGCAAAATGCCGGTCAGCCGGCCCTCGCACATCACGGCGATGCGGTGGCTGAGACGCAGAATCTCTGGCAACTCGGAGGATATGACGATGATGGCCTTGCCCTGGGCGGCAAGGTTGTTGAGCAATTTGTAGATCTCGGACTTGGCGCCGACATCGATGCCACGGGTTGGCTCATCGAAAATCAGAATGTCACAATCGCGCAGCAGCCATTTGGCGATGACCACCTTCTGCTGATTGCCGCCTGAGAGGAGCCTGGCTTCCTGCGTGTCACTGGGTGTCTTGATGGCAAGCTGGCGGATGTAATCGCGAGCGGATTTTTCCATCCCGGCCTCGTCGAGCACGCCGGCGGGATTGGTAAACCGCTCCAGACTGGCGAGGGCGATATTGTTGCGCACGTCCATGCCGGTGGCCAGGCCGAAGAGCTTTCGATCTTCAGACAGATAGCCGATACCCTTTGACACCGCGTCACGCGGCGCGGTGATGCCGACGCGCTCGCCATGCACCCAAATCTCTCCGCTTTCCTTGCGATCAGCGCCAAAAATGGCCCGGGCCACCTCGGTTCGCCCAGCCCCCATCAGCCCGGCAAAGCCAAGAATTTCGCCCTGACGCACGGAAAAGCTGACGTCGCGTATTTCACGGCCGCGGTTGAGCCCCTTGACCTCAAGTGCCACCGGCTGGCCGGAGGTGTCAGGAATGGCGTGCGCCTCAGTGTTGAGGGTACGTCCCACCATCATGGAAATGATGGTTTCAATAGGCGTTTCGGCGGCCGGAACAGTGCCGACATATTCGCCATCGCGCATGACCGTCACGCGGTCAGAGATGCGTTTAATCTCATCCATCTTGTGAGAGATGTAGACGATCCCGACGCCCTCGGCCTTGAGCCGGTTGATGATCGCAAAGAGTTCGGCAATTTCGGCATCGTTAAGTGCTGCGGTGGGCTCATCCATGATGAGAACCCGGCTGCGGTAGGACAGCGCCTTGGCAATTTCGACCATTTGCTGTTTGGCAATGGTCAGCGTCTCCACCAGCACGGTCGGCTCGAGATTGAGATTCATAGACTTGAAGATGGCAGCGGTATCGCGATTAAGCTGGCGCTCATCAAGGATACCGAAGCGGCGCGGTTCGCGGCCGATAAAGATGTTCTGCGCGGCGGTCAGATCGCGCATCAGGGCCAGTTCCTGGTGAATGATGGAGATCCCGGCGTCCTGCGCCTGGCGCGGCGAGGTGATCTCGACAGCCTTCCCATCAAGCAGAACTTCGCCTGCGTCCCGGTCATAGACACCGGACAACACCTTCATCAGCGTCGACTTGCCGGCTCCGTTCTCCCCCATCAGCGCGTGGACTTCGCCGGGCATCAACTCAAATTGTGCCTGGCTGAGCGCTCGAACGCCGGGAAAGGACTTGTCGATATTGCGCATTTGGACCAACGGCACGGCGCGTGCCGCAGCATCGACTGTCGCTCCCTCCATGGCTTAACCTCCCGCACCCGGCCCGGCTTTTGTGCCAGACTCTTGAGCCGATCCCGAGCTAATGGCAAGATTGCCAAGCTGTCAAGTGGTCAGACCAGTAGACATCCGGACCTAACCTCGCTATGAGTGGGCGAGGGGAAGGCTATGAAGCTCCAAGCTGTCTCGAATCGTAAACTCTACATCCAGATTGCCGATCAAATCCGCGACCAGATTGTCAGCGGCTCGATTGAAGCAGGGCGGCAATTGCCGTCAGAGCGCGACCTGGCGCTGAGCCTTGGTGTATCGCGGCCCACAGTCCGGGAAGCTCTGATTGCGCTTGAAGTGGCGGATCTGGTGGAGGTGCGAATTGGGGTTGGCGCTTTCGTCAAGCAACCGAAAGACGCGCGCGTTCCCTTGCCGGAATTGAGCGCGTCGCCGCTTGAGGTCACTGCGGTGCGCCGCCTCCTGGAACCCGAGGCCGCGGCCCAAGCCAGCCTTATCATATCACCCGAAGGCAAGGCGCGATTGGAAGAGACGTTGAGCCGGATGCGGGTGGAGACCGAGACCGGGCGCTGGTCGGTCGAGAGTGACCGCACGCTGCACATGACACTGGCCGACGCCTGCGGGAATGCCGTACTGCGCGAAATGCTCGAAGGCCTGTGGAAGGCGCGGGGCGACGAACTCGACACCCGGTTTCACCAGCACCTGGTCGAAACCGGCACCGTGCGTGGGCACATTCTGGTTGACCATGAGGCAATCGTTGCGGCAGTGGTCAGCGGCGACAGCGAAGGTGCGCGGTCTGCCATGGCGCGTCACCTGGACTTTGTTGTCGACGCCATGCTGGAGGCCTGGGAGTAAGCCATTGCCGCGCGCGCTGCGGACCACAGGCAAAAATTCCCGGTTTTGAACGGAATTTGGGTTCCAGGACTTCGCCTCCATGCACCGATTTCTATAGATTCTGGGCAAAACAGACTTTGGAGTTACCCATGCGCCTTTCCACCTTTGCCGCCGCCGCAGTGCTGGCCGTGACCCCGATTGCCGTGCAGGCTCAGGATGTCACCCCGCTGGTGAGCGCAGAATGGCTGAAAGCCCATGCCGATGATGACAATCTCGTCATCCTCGACATCCGCGCCGACATTGAAAACACCGATCTGGGCGAATTGCCCTATATCGCCAACGCTGTAGTTGCCCCCTACAACACCGCCGGGTGGCGCACCGAAATCGAAGGCGTGCCGGGCCAGATCCCGCCCGCGGAGCAGATCGCCGAACTGATCGGAAGCCTGGGCATCGATGGCGACGACCATGTGGTGATCGTGCCCTGGGGCACCGACAGTTCCGAATTCGGGGGCGCAACCCGCGTCTACTGGACCTTCAAATATCTCGGCCATGACGAGGTTTCCATCCTCGATGGCGGCTGGCGCCAATATGACGCCCAGGGCGGCGAGCGCGTGGCCGAGGCCGCTGTGCCCGAAGCCACCGAGTTCCCCTATGAGGTGCGCGAAGAGCTGCGGGCGACCACTGCGGATGTGGAAGCGGCACTGGCAGCGGGCACAAAATTGGTCGATGGCCGTCCCAACGCGCAGTTCCTTGGCGAAGCCAAGAGCCCGGTTGCTCGCGTGGCCGGCACCATCCCCGGGGCCGTGAACCTTGAAAACTCGGCTGTCTATAGCGCTGAATATGCCAGCTTTGCCCGGCCAGAGACCATTGCCGCCTTGGCCGAGGGCATTGGCCTGGGTGCCGATGAAGACAACATCGTGTTCTGCAACACCGGTCACTGGGCTTCGGTGGTGTGGTTTGCGCTGCATGAAGTTGGCGGCAACAAGAACACCGCCATGTATGATGGTTCGATGGCCGAGTGGACGGCCGATCCGGCCCGTCCGATCCAGTAATCACCGGAGACGAGCCCTGTCGCCTCGCCGACATGGCGGCGACCGAATGGATGGCCTGAGAATTGGATGTTGCGCCCGACCGGCGCAGCATCCAAAACGTCTTGACCGCACGAGTTTTTGCAAAGCACCATGAGCGACATTTCCGCATCCACGCCCAAATTTCTGCCTCCGGTCAGGTCTGACCGCTGGCCCCTTATTGTTGCCGCGACCGCGCTGGTTCTGGGTTTCTTGCTCATCACCAGCCTGGTTGATCTGCGTCAGGGCGCCTTGTTCCTGATCGGCGGCGCACTGGGCGCCGCCCTGTTCCATGGCAGCTTCGGCTTTACCGGCGGCTGGCGCCGCATGGTGGTGGAAAAGCGCGGCCGCTCGATGCGGGCGCAGATGCTGATGATCGGGGTTGCCGCCATCGCCATGATCCCGCTGGTTGCGGCCGGATCAATTGGCGGGCAGGCCATTGTCGGGGCTGCCGCGCCGGTGGGTATCTCGGTGCTGCTGGGTGCGGCCCTGTTCGGCCTGGGCATGCAATTGGGCGGTGGCTGCGGCTCAGGCACGCTGTTCACCGTCGGGGGCGGTTCAGCCCGCATGCTGGTGACGCTGGCGTTTTTCATCATCGGCGCGCTGATCGGCACCGCGCACCTGCCCTTCTGGCTCGAGCAGCCCGCGCTGGGCACGTTCAGCCTGGGGGCGGAGATCGGCATAGCCGGCGCGCTGGCCGTGACCATTGCCGCCCTGGCGCTGGTGGCCCTTGTTACCGCGCTGATCGAGCGACGCGCGCATGGCAATCTTGAAGCCGAGCCCCTACCGGCCCGACCGGGCTGGAGCTGGCTGTGGCTGGGGCCGTGGCCGCTGGTCGGCGCAGGGCTGGCGCTGGCGCTGCTCAATATTGCAACCCTGCTGACCGCGGGCCATCCCTGGTCAATCACCTATGGCTTTGGCCTGTGGGGCGCGAAAATCGCGCAAGGAATCGGTATCGATGTGGCGAGCTGGGAATTCTGGACCTGGCCGGCGCAGGCCCAGGCGCTGCAATCCTCGGTACTGGCCGATACCGTCTCGGTGATGGATTTCG
Organism: Devosia marina; assembly: GCF_009758415.1. Classification (GTDB taxonomy): domain Bacteria; phylum Pseudomonadota; class Alphaproteobacteria; order Rhizobiales; family Devosiaceae; genus Devosia; species Devosia marina. Next base: position 63,719 of record NZ_WQRF01000004.1, read on the forward strand.
GCCTGGTGCTGGGCGCGGCCATCGCCGCCTCGATTGCGGGCAAGTTCGCCCCAAAGGCCAAGCTGCCGCTGGGGTCGCTGCTGGCGGCCATTGTCGGCGGGCTGTTGATGGGCTACGGCGCACGCCTCTCCTTTGGCTGCAATATCGGCGCCCTGTTTTCAGGCATTGCCACGGGGAGCCTGCATGGCTGGCTGTGGTTCGCTGCGGCCTTTGCCGGCTCCTATGCCGGGGTCTGGGCACGCCCGCTGTTTGGTCTTGATGGATTGAGCCGCAAATGAGTTCGCGCAACACAGTTCTGTTTGGTGCCGCGCTCGCCGTGTCGACCGCGGCCATCGCCTATGACCATGTGACGAATCCGATTCCGCCGCGTCCGACAGCGGAAACCCGTGTCAGCGCAGGTGCATCACCCTGCTCTGCCGGGGCCGCCCCATGTGCGGCCGGCGCACCTTGTGCCGCGGGCGCGCCCAGCAAGGCAGCACCGCCGCCACCCCCGGCAGCCGCGCCCTGCGCAGCGGGGGCGCCGGCCAAGGCCGCGCCGCCACCGCCTCCGGCCATACCGCCAGCCACGACACAGAAGGCCCCTCCGCCCCCGCCACCAGCCACGCCGCCCGCTGCAACGGCGCCGCAATTGGCGCCGCCCCCGGCCCCGAAGCCGCTTCCGGACGGGGCAGAGGAAGCGCCGGACCTGGTGGTTTCTGATTGATGAGCGCCGCGCGGGAACAGGCCCACGCGGAAATCGCCTTTTGCGAGGCTGTCCTCGCCAAGGGCGGTCTTACCGTGCTGAGCGAAACCTTTGCCGGCATCACCGACATTGCCGCCTGGGAGCACTATCCTGCGGGCGATGTGTTCGATCCGGCCAGCAATGCGCAGTGGTTCTATCACTGTCATCCAGCCGAGGACGGTGCGACAGAGCATGGGCATTTCCATTGCTTCGTGCGCCCCGATGGACCGGCGGGCCCGATCCATCACCTCTGCGCGGTGGGCGTTGACGCCCAGGGGCGGCTGTTGCGGCTGTTCACCGTCAATCAATGGGTGGTTGGGGATGACTGGGCGGATGCGGAGACGACCATTCCCCTCCTCGCCCGCTTCGACATGCAGATGCCGCGCCCATCCTACCTCGTCAATCGCTGGCTGACGGCGGTGTTGGTGGCCCATGAGGACGAGATTGCCGCGCTTGTCCGCCAGCGCGATGCGGTGCTCGCGGGCCATCAGCCACCGGAGGGCATTGCAGCCCGTGATGACCGCGCGCTGGAAGTGACTTCCGAACTTCTAGTGGACCACTAAAGTGGCCTTGAGGGCGGCAACCTTGTCGGGGCTGGTGGCGCGGCGCTTCGGGCTGACGAAGCCAAGGCGCTGTGCGACATCGCTATCGGGCGGCACCGTCGCGGAGCAGGAGCCATGAACGGCCGCCAAAGGGACGCGGCCAAGAATATGCGGCGCGGTGGCCGCATTGACGCCTGCCCCGGCCATGATGGTGATGCGCCCGTCGGCGATATTATGGGCCAGCTCAAGATCGGCAATGCCCTCAAGCGCGCTGGGCGCGCGGCCCGAGGTCAAAATGGTATCGAAACCCAGGGCAATGGCCTGTTCGACCGCTTCGGCAATGTCCGGCACCAGGTCAATGGCGCGGTGCAGGGTCTTCTGCATTTCGCCGGCTTCATCCACCAGGCGCTCCAGTTTTTCGATATCGAGCCGCCCGTTGGGCAGGCTGGCGCCCAGCACCACGCCGGAGAGCCCGGCCTGACGCGCGGCCTCGATATCGCCCAGCATGGCTTCGAGGTCGCCGGCGGTGAAAACAAAATCGCCGGCGCGCGGGCGGATCATCGCGCGCACCGGCACCGGGGCCCTGCCCGCCAGCGCCATCAGGCCAGCATAGGGTGTCAGCCCCCCAAGTTCGAGCACCGAACAGAGTTCCACCCGGTCGGCACCGCCGACAATCGCGGCGGCCAGGCCTTCGGCAGTGTCAACGCAGACTTCGAGCAGAGTCATGCCACTCCCTCCGAGAATGCCAGGCTCGCCGCGCCGGTCAATCCAGCATCGACGGTCAATTGCGCGGGGACGACCAACGGGCGGTCAATCTTGCGCAGGATACGCCCGCGCACCGCCACATCCAACCGGGCAACCAGGCCATGTGCATTGCCCAGCCCGCCGCCAACCGGGATGATGTCGGGCCCGACGATATTGACGGTCAGCGCCAGGGGAAGGGAGACCAGCTCGACATAGAGATCAAGCGTCTGGGTGGCCTGCACGTCACCGCTTTGCCATTGCGTCACAATGTCCGTGCTTGGCAGATCGGCGCCATGCAGGTGCTTGTGCAGCTTCTCGATGCCGCGGGCGCCACCGACTGTATCGACGCAGCCCTCAAGGCCGCAGCCGCAGGGCAGATGCGGCATGTCGAAGGGCGGAACACTGACCCGAGTGGCCACCGCCGTGCCATGTCCCCATTCGCCGGACAGGCCGCCGCCGCCCCGGAACAGGCGACCAGCGGCGACAATGCCGCCGCCGACCCCAGTGCCCAGAATGGCGCCAAAGACGACGCGATGATCGCGCCCGGCGCCGGCAAAAGCCTCGGCCAGGGCAAAGCAATCGGCATCATTAGCGACCAGAACCTGACAGCCCAGCCGCGCACCAAGGTCGCCGGCCAGATTGCGACCATCGATGCAGGGGATATTGGCCACTGTGGTCAATCCGGATTCCGGATCGACGACGCCGGTGACGGAAATGGAGACCGGGCGGCCCGCAGGGGCACCGCCCTGTTCGATGAGGCCGGCAATCGCGGCGGCAAAGGCCTCGAAATCATCGCGCGGGGTCGGCACGCGACCCAACGGCACCAAAGCGTCGGGGCCAGTGGCAGTGGCCGCCTTGATGGTGGTGCCGCCAATATCGAAACAGGTAATCATGTGCCGGGGCCTTTTTGTCCGGCATTTAGTCTGGTTGCGCCCGCGCGATCAAGGTGCGGGCACAGGCAAAGAATCAGTTCAGCAGGCCTGCCGCGCGCGGCAGCCAGAGGACGGTTTCAGGCACATAGGTAATGAGTATCAGAACCCCGATCAGGATGGCGATAAGTGCCCAGATTTCGCGGATCATCTCGCCCAGCGGAATGCCGTTGAGCGCCTTGATGATATAGAGCAGGATGCCATAGGGGGGCGTGATCAGGCCGATCATCATGTTGAACACGACCACCACGCCGAAATGGTGCAGGTCGATGCCCAGTGCTGCCGCCGTGGGGATGAACAGCGGGGTGATCACCAGCATGATGGTTGAGACGTCGAGGAAACAGCCAAGCAGCAAATACAGGATGTTCACGAAGAGTAGAAACGTCCACTGGTTCATGTCGAAGCCCACGAGGAACTCGTAGAGCATTTGCGGCACGCGCTCGATCGCGATGGCGTAGTTGAAAATGAAGGCGCCACCCAGGACAAGCGTCACGACGGCGGTGGTCTTTACGGTCTCGCGCACGACCTTGTAGAAGTCCGCAAAGCCCATGGATCGGTAGGCAATGACTGCCAGGACCAGCGCGTAGAAGGCGGATACGGCGGCCGCTTCGGTCGGCGTGAAGGCGCCAGAATAGATGCCGCCGAGCAGGATCACCGGCATCATTAAAGGCGGCACAGCCCTTAGAATGATAACGGGATAGAGTCCCCAGGGAATTGTGTCTTCGACAGGAAATTTGCGTCTGATGGCGACGATCTGGACATAGATACAGAGCGCCAGCACCACGATCAGCGCCGGCACCACGCCAGCGAGGAACAGCACCCCGACCGAGGTCGAGGAGATCAGCGCATAAAACACCAAAGGAATGGAGGGCGGAAAGATCGGCCCGACAACAGCGGTCGCCGCGGTCAGAGCACCAGCAAAGCCACGCGGGTACCGATTCTTGTCGATCATCATGCCGGTGACCACCTTGCCGACGCCTGCAGCATCGGAAATGGCTGAGCCGCTCATACCCGAGAAGATCAGCGAGGTGACGACATTGACCTGGGCCAGACCGCCCGGCAGACGTCCGACCATGGCCAGAGAAAATTTGAGCAGGCGCTCGGTGATCTTGCCTGATTCCATGATGTTGGCGGCAAAGATGAAGAGCGGCACGGCCAGGGCGACAAAGTTGCCGAAGACGCCATTGAGCACGTTTTCAGCGGCCAGACCCACATCTCGGCCCGAGACCAAGAGGTAGAAAATCGAAGCCACAATCATCGAGATCGAGAAGGGCAGGCCCGATGCCGTGATGACGATCAGCAGGACAACAAGGATGGGAAGGGCGTAATCCGCCAGCATGACAAAACTCCTCGCGGACGGATCAGATGTGGTGGCGCCAGTTCCGGCCCATCAGGCCGAACAGACGGTGAAGGCCCTGCGCCGAAAAGGACACGAGAAACACCAGATAGCAGCCATAGATCCATTCCATGGGCAGGCGCATCACCGGCGAATTCTTGCGCGTCAGAAAGGCGAGATAATCCCAGGTGTGGGGGATCAACAGACCAAAGGCGATCAACAGCACCACCATGGCGAAGATGGCAAAGGCGCGCCGGCCATTGTCGGACAGCACGTCATAGAGCACGTCGAAAGAGACATGCTCCTTGATGCGCACCATGAAGGCCGCCGCCCAGAAGACCGCCCAGATAAAGGCGATCATGACGAATTCTTCGGTCCAGGCGAGCGGCCGGTTCATGACATAGCGCATGAAGACCTGGGCGATGAAACCACCAAAAGCAACCACGAAGAAAAGGACGCCGAGGAGATCGGCAAACTTTCGCAATGTGGAAAACAGGGACTTCAGGTTCGCATTCATTTCGTCGTCCAGGTCAGGCGTGGTTCAGGCGATCAGGGCGCCAGTTCGTTGATGCGGTCAACCCAGCCTTCGGGCCAGGAGGCGGCGCGATCGGAGGTGAGGTAGAAGTTCTGCACATGGGTGCGGAACGCCTCAACGTCAGGCGTGGTCACCGTCAGGCCCTCTTCCTCGAAGAAGGACACAAGGCGATCTTCGTTGGCAATGCGTTCGGCATTGTTCCAGTCGCAGGCGGCAACGGCGGCCTCGGTCATCTTGGCCTTCTCGTCGTCGGTGAGCTGTTCCCAGGTCTGATTGTTGACCGCCATGGGCAGGCCATCGACCAGGTGGCTGGTCAGCGTAATCTGCTCGGTGACCTCGTAGAACTTGGCCGCTTCAACGGTAGGCAGGGGATTGTCCTGCGCGTCGATCGTGCCGGTCTGCAGGCCCAGATAGACCTCGCCGAACGGAAGCGGGGTCGGATTGGCGCCCAGAGCCTCGCCAAGGAACAGCCAGCTATCGGAACCGGGCATGCGCAGCTTGACGCCGGCCAGATCCTCGGGGGTCTGGATGTCGCGTGCGGTGCGCAGGTTGAGCTGGCGCGTGCCGAGATAGCAGGCATCGAGAAGCTGAATGCCCATTTCGTCGGAAACGCGCTGCTTGAATTCTTCGCCGATATCGCTTTCCAGCACGGCCCGGTAGTGCTCGGGATTCTGGAACAGATAGCCGGCGGTGAACAGGCCGAATTCGGGGATGGCATCGGCAATCAGCTGGAAGGCGACATAGGCCATTTCGGCATTGCCGCGCTGCAGCGCATCGAGATCGGCGTTCTGACCGAACAGGGCGCCCGAATCGTAGAGCTGGATGTCGAAGCGGCCCGGCAGCAGCTCTTCGAGCTTGTATGCAAAAACCTGCATGGCCTGGGTATGCAGATCGGTCGGAACCGAAACGGTGGTGAATTTGAGTTCGATCTGGTCCTGAGCCAGAGCCGGCGTGGCCACAAGGGCGGTGGCCAGCGCAGTCGCAGTCATGGCGACCAGGGCGGTGTGCTTAAGGGTCATTACGATCCTCCCTCTCGAGCGATGATGATGACGGTTCGCTTCCTCCCCTCCGGCGTCCTTTTGCCGGTGAAAGCGTCCGCTTGTTTTGACGGGCGGACTTTGCAACAGGAAACGACTGATGTAAACAGTGATGTGACAACTGATTGTATCAGTGTATGGACAAGCCCATTGCGGAGGACCTTTACCGTGGCGAACTCAGACCTTTCCGGCATCATTTGCGCGTCGGTGACCCCGGTGACCGCGCAATATGGAATCGACGCCGGGCGCCTCGCCATGCATTGCGCGCGCCTGCTGGAGAACGGTTGCAGCTTCGTCTCGACCTTTGGCACGACGGGAGAAGGCGCCTCATTCTCGACCAATGAGAAAATCGCCGCCCTTCGCGCCCTGCGTGATGCCGGGGCCGACATGAGCAAGCAAATTCCCTCGGTGATGACCCCAAGCAGCGATGAGGCCGGACGCCTGATCGCCGAGATCGCGGCGCTGGGTTGCCGCGGCGCGCTTGTGCTGCCGCCCTTCTATTATGGCAGTGCGACCGAGGGAGGCATTGTCGCCTTTTTTGATGCCGCACTTGCCAAGGCTGGCAATCCCGACCTCGACATATTGCTCTACAATATTCCGCAATTCTCTCGCATCACGTTCACGCCAACCCTTGTCGCCAAGCTGGTCGACCGATTTGGGCAGCAGATCGTGGGCGTCAAGGATTCCACCGGCAGGCTGGAAAGCGGGATTGAGCTGGCACAAGGCTTCCCGCAGCTTTCCGTGTTCACCGGCGACGATCGCGTATTGCCGCATTTGCTCGCAAAGGGCGGGGCCGGAATGATCGGCGGCATGCCGAACCTGTTTGCCTCGGATCTGCGCCGGCTCTACGAGGCGCCTGACGCCGCGAGCTCAGAGGCTTTGAAGGCCAATGCTGCGACCCGCATTGAAGCGGTGGATGGCAATGGGGCGCTGCTTGCGCTCAAGGCCACGCTGGCGGCACTTTATGGTGACGCCGAATGGGCGCGCGCCATGCCGCCGCTTGTAGCCATTTCGTCAGAACGGGCAGAGCTCGTATTCAAGGCAATTGAGGGCACCGGCTTTGCGGTGCGCCCCGCCGCCTGATAGAGCCAGTGCCAGGGAGGGGAGCCATGGCAAGACACAGCAATGCGGCAACCATCGGGGCCGGACCGGCCTCGGTCAAGAAGACGGCTTATGAGCGGTTCCAGCAGGAACTGCTCGCCGGTCGTCTGCGCCCCGGCCAGGTGGTGTCACAGCGCGATCTGGTGCAGACGCTGGGGCTCTCCATCGGCGCCCTGCGCGAGCTCCTGCCGCGGCTCGAAGCCGAGGGCCTGCTCAATGTAATGCCGCAGCGGGGCATCCAGATCACCACCATCGATCTGCCGATGATCCGCGACGCCTATCAGATGCGCATGGCCTTCGAGCGCGAGGCGGCCCTGTTCGCCGTGGACCGGATGCCCGATGCCTTGGTCGAGGAGCAAAAGCGGCTGCATCTGGAAAGTCTGGAACGGCTCAAGACCGACCGCACCCCGGCCTTTTTCGAGGAGAGCCAGGATGTCGACAGCCGCTTTCATGAGTTGCTGGTGGACTTCACGCAGAACGAGCTGCTGATCCAGGCCTATGATCTCAATTCCATCCGGGTGCGCCTGATCAAGCTGGACCGGATTACCCTCTCGGCCACCACCCTGCCCGCGGCCTTTGGCGATCACCTGGCTATTATCGATGCCATTCTTGAGCGTGATCGCTGGAAAGCGGCCGCGGCCATGGAAACCCATATCCGCAATGCACGCGAGCGCGCCCTGGCAATCTAGCCGCGCGCCGCACTTCAGTACCTGATCGAGACCGTGACCAAACTGCGTCCCATCGCGCTCCGCTGCGAGCATCATGCTGCCCCCATGGGCCTCAATCGCCCGGCACCCCGGTTCGACTGGGCATTGGAGGGAGGTGGCCACAATCGCTGCCAGAGCGCCTTTCGATTGGTGGTTGGGGCGGGCGAGACAGTGCTGTGGGATAGCGGCAAGGTTCGGTCCTCCCGGACCCGGCAGATCGAATATGCCGGCGACGTGCTGGCGTCGGACATGCAGTGCGCCTGGACCGTCATGGTCTGGAATGAGGAGGATGCCGCATCGGACTGGGCGGACGCGCAGCATTTCCGCACCGGGCTGATGCAGCCGGAGGACTGGCAGGCGCAGTGGATCGCCCGCTATTTCGTGCTTCCGGCAGGGCGAGAAGCGCCCGCCGATAACACCTATGACAATCGCTGGCAGGCGCGGCCGGCCGATCATCTGCGGCGGGATTTTGCGACCGCGGAAAGACCGGTGCGCGCCACCGCCTATGTCTCTGCACTGGGTCTTTATGAACTCTATCTCAACGGTGAGCGGGTCGACGATGCGGTGATGGCGCCGGGCTGGACCGACTATCACCAGCGGGTGGAATATCAATCCTACGACGTGACCGATATGGTGGTGGCTGGCGCCAACACCATTGGCGCCCTTGTCGGCGAGGGGTGGTATTCGGGCCGTGTCGGGCACAACCAACGTCGCGCTGGCAATCATTATGGCGGCCGGCCTGCCCTACTTTGCCAGCTTCATCTAGAGTACGCCGATGGACGGATCGAAACCATCGTTTCCGACAAGCAGTGGACCACCAGCCAGGGACCGGTCTGCTACAGCGATTTCCTGATGGGCGAGCAATATGATGCACGCCTTGAGATGCCGGGCTGGACCGAGCCAGGATTTGATGCCTCGCGCTGGCAGCCGGTGGAGGTGTTCGCCCCCGATCCGCGCCCGCCGCATCTCGAAGCGAGCCGCGCACCGCAGGTGCGCGAGACCGTGCGATTTGAGGGGCGCTATCTGCGACAGGCTAAGACCGGCGGACACATCTATGATTTCGGGCAGAATATTGCCGGCTATGTCGCGCTGGAGCTGAGCGGAAAGGCCGGTGACCGGTTCACCCTGCGCCATGGCGAAGTCCTTGATGGCGAGGGCGAACTATATGTCGCCAATCTGCGCCATGCCGTAGCGACCGATCACTACATCGCCAAGGGGGAAGGCCGCGAGCATTTCAAGCCGCGTTTCACCTTCCATGGTTTCCGCTATGCCGAACTGACCCTGCCAGATGGTTCGTCTCCTGATGATGTGACCCTGACCGGCATTGCCATACATAATGACCTGCCTCGCACCGCGTCGATGCGCACCGGCTTGGATATGGTCAACCAGCTGCTGTCCAATATCGAGTGGAGTCAGCGCGACAATTTCATCTCGGTGCCTACCGACTGTCCGCAGCGCGACGAACGCTATGGATGGAGCGCGGACGCGCAGGTGTTCTGGAAGACGGCCGGCTATGTGATGGATGTCTCGGCTTTTCTCGAAAAGTGGTTCGAGGACATTGCCGAGGCGCAACTGCCCGATGGCGCCTTCACCGACGTGGCGCCTTCCAAGCCGCTCAACCCCTATAGGATTACCGCGCAACCGGGCGCGCCTGGCTGGGGCGACGCGCCGGTCATTCTCGCCTGGCAGCATTGGCTGCGCTATGGCGACAGGGCGCTGGTGGAAAAGCACTATGACCGCCTGGTCGCCTGGCTGAAACACATTGCCGATGCCAATCCGGACCATTTGCGCATCAATGCCGTCTACAACAATTATGGCGACTGGCTGAGTGTCGGCCCCGCCTCGGACCGCACCATGGTGGCAACGGCCTATTGGGTGCTGGTGGCCGACCTGATGGCAAAACTCTCCGGCGTAGCCGGGCGTGCCGATATGGTCGCGCATTACAAGGCGCAGGCCAAAGCCGTGCGCGCTGCGTTCATTGCGGCCTTTGTCGATGATGATGGCCGTATCACGGGCGATACGCAGACCGCGTATCTGCTGGCGCTCGATTTTGCGATCCTGCCCGCAGACCTGCACAGGAAAGCCGCCGCGCATTTGCTGCGCAAACTCGATGAAGCCGAAGGGCACTTGCAGACCGGGTTCCTGGGGGTGAAGCATCTTTGCCCAGTGCTGAGCGATATCGGGTCGCCGCAACGCGCCTATGACCTGCTTCTGAACGAGACCTATCCCAGTTGGGGCTTTTCCATTGCCCAGGGCGCCACCACGATCTGGGAGCGCTGGGATGGCTGGACGCGAGAAAACGGCTTTCAGAGCGCCAATATGAATTCGTTCAACCACTATGCCTATGGCGCGGTGGGTGAATGGCTCTATGCCCGCGTGGCCGGGATCGACTGGGATGAGGATGCCCCTGGCTTTTCTTCCATCCGCATGCGCCCGCTATTCGACAAGCGGCTGGGCTGGATAGAGGCGCATTACGATGCCCCCACCGGCCGGATCGAAAGCGCCTGGCGGATCGCTGGGGAGATCGTCACCTGGGACATCCGCATTCCGCCCAATTGCGCCGCGCGGATCGAATTGCCCCGAGCACCGCTCTCAATCCATGCGGGCGAGGCTGCCCTGCCCTTGACCGGCGCGACAACCACGCTCGGCTCGGGCCGCTATACACTGACAATCCCAATTTAGATCGAGAGTTTCATGACCGAAGCGAAGCGTCCGCTGCTGCACATGATCGGCAACGCCCATCTGGACCCCGTCTGGCTCTGGCGCTGGCAGGAGGGATGCGCTGAAGCCATCGGCACCTGCTGGGCAGCGATCGACCGCCTGCGCGAGGGTGAGGGGTTTATCTTCACCAAGGGCGAAGCGCATATCTATCGATGGATCGAAGAGCTGGAGCCGGCGCTTTTTGCCGAGATCAAGCGCTATGTCGATGAAGGCCGTTGGATCATCGTCAATGGCTGGTGGATCCAGCCCGATTGCAATGTTCCCAATGGGGAAAGCGTGATCCGACAGGCGCTCTATGGCAAAGCGTACTTCTTGGAGAAATTCGGGATCGAGCCGACGACCGGCTACAATGTCGACAGTTTCGGGCATCCCGGCACCTTTCCGATGCTGCTGCGTCATACCGGCTTTGCCAGCTACACCTTCATGCGGCCCGGCCCGCATGAAATGGACCTGCCCGGCGAACTGTTCACCTGGCAGTCACCGGATGGGTCTTCGCTGCCGGCCTTCCGCATCCAGGACGCCTACAACACCTCCAAGCGCTCGACGCCGCTATCGCCCAAGATCGATCAGCACTATGGCCATATGGACAAGCACGGACATGCGTTCATGTGCTTTTATGGCGTCGGCAATCACGGCGGAGCGCCGACCATCGACAATATCGAGGAGATCGAAAAGCGGATCGGGCGCGGGGAGGCCCTTGCCTACTCCGATCCTGAACGGTTCTTCCACGAAGTTGATACAAGCGGTTTGCCGGTGGTGGAAAGCGCCCTGCAATTCCACGCCATTGGCTGCTATTCGGTAGCTTCGTCTCTCAAAGCGCTCAATCGCAAAGCGGAAAGCCTACTGGAACAGGCAGAGGCGGCTTCAGCACTGGCCCACAGGGCCACGGGCATTTCCTATCCGGCCGAGCAGTTTGCGTCGCTCTGGCAGATCGTGCTGTTCAACCAGTTCCACGACACGCTGGGCGGCACCAGCATCGAGTCGGCCTGTCTGGACAGCGAACGCGAACTGGCGGGCGTCATTGCCGGTGCCGAAGCGCTGCTGAACGCTGCGGTGCGTCGTCTTGATGGCACCATTGCCCCGCCAATCGAACCGACCGACGCCACCTTCGTCGTGATGAATTTTGCGGGGACACCGTCGAACGGGCTGGTCGAGGCCGAGCCCTGGGTCGACAAGGACACGGAAACTCCCCGCTTGCTGCTCGATGAGGCGGGCATTTCCATTCCGTTCCAATATGTCGATCCGGCCGGCAAGACGACCGGCCTGCAGCGCCTCGCTTTTCCGCTCACTGTGCCGGCCTATGGATATCGCGTGCTGCGATTTGCGGCTGCCGATAAGGGCGTAAGCGCCCCCGGGGTCAGTTTCGGACAGCCCCACGCCGGGCCGCTGAAATTTGAAACCGATGGCTATCTGCTCGAACTGTGCCGCGAGACCGGCGCCATCACGCGGTTGGTCAATCTTAGCAATGGCGTTGAGCTCTTTTCTGGTCGCGGTCACCGCGGGGTGATTGTCGACGACCCAAGCGACACCTGGACCCATGGCACGGACCGCTTCGGTTTCGAGGGGCGGGACATGACCTTGGAAGGCGTGAAGCTGGTGGAGAGCGGCCTTGTGCGGACCACCATAGAAGTGACCGCCAGCCACGGCGCGTCCCGTCTCGTCACCACCATAATATTGCCGATGGACGGATCGTTACCCGTCGAACTACGGGTGGCGCTGGACTGGCGCGAACAGCGGAAACTGTTGCGCCTCGCCTATCCGCTGGGTGGGAAGGAATTCGAGTATGAGGTGGCAGGCGGCTGGGATAGCACCCCTGGCACGGGCCGCGAAGTGCCCGGACAGCGTTGGGTGCGTGTCAGCGCCGCAGCGCACGATGTCGCTTTGGTCAACGACGCCAAATATTCCTATGCGGCGCTGGACGGCACCCTCTACCTGACGGCTGTTCGTTCCCCGATCTTCGCCCATCACGACCCGATCCCGGCAGAGGATGGTGCGCGCTATCGCTATATGGACCAGGGAGAGCAAATGTTCTCGATCCTGCTGCAGGCCGCGCCGAAGCTCGACCGGCAAGAGGCTGCCACATTGGCAGAGCGCCTCAACAAGCCGCTGGTGACCACCCCGCATGTGAGCCGCGGCGGAACTGGCGATCATGCTGGACAATGGCAGCCTGTCGCAAGCGAAGGCGGCATGGTCACCGCGCTCAAGGGCGCAGAGGATGGAAATGCGCTGATTGCACGGGTTTTGGACTTGTCGGGCGATGGGGCAACTGTGGCGCTCGGCGCTGAGGCGGCGCGTGTGGCTCCACGCGGCATTGCCACCCTTCGACTGAGCGAGGACCAACTGGTTCAATGCGATGGAATGGAGCGGCCGGTCTAGGCCATTGCGGATGTTGCTGGAGCACCAGCTTCTGCGCCCCAAATCTTTCATGGGAGTGGGCTGGGGCGCAGGACCAAAACGCCGGATTTCACCGTCTATCCCAGGCTTCTAGGCACGTTCGAGGCCGATGGCGATGCCCTGCCCCACACCGATGCACATGGTTGCCAGCCCCCGCCGCTTGCCGGAAAGGCTGAGTTCGAGCGCCGCCGTGCCGGTGATGCGGGCGCCGCTCATGCCGAGCGGATGCCCGAGGGCTATGGCGCCGCCATTGGGGTTCACGCGGGGATCGTCCTCGGCAATGCCCAGATCGCGCAAGACGGCGATGCCCTGGCTGGCAAAGGCCTCGTTGAGTTCGATCACATCGAAATCGGCCTGGGTTAGTCCCAGGCGCGCGAACAGTTTCTTGCTGGCGGGCGCCGGGCCCATGCCCATGATGCGCGGCGGTACGCCGGCGGTGGCGCCGCCCAGAATGCGGGCAATGGGCGTCAGGCCATGCTTTTTTGCGGCCGCTTCCGAAGCGATGATCAGCGCAGCCGCGCCGTCATTGACGCCCGAAGCATTGCCGGCGGTGACGGTGCCATTGGGGAACAGCGCCTTGAGCTTGGCCAGGGTCCCGACAGTGGTGCCGGCGCGCGGATGCTCGTCGGTATCGACCACGACCGGGTCGCCCTTGCGCTGCGGGATGGTGACAGGAGTAATTTCCTGCGCCAGCCGTCCGGTCTGCTGTGCGGCCACGGCGCGCTCCTGGCTGCGAACCGCAAATTCGTCCTGTGCCTCGCGGCTGACGCCGAATTCCTGCGCCACATTCTCGCCGGTCTCGGGCATGGAATCTGTGCCATGCAGCTTGTCCATCAGCGGGTTGACGAAGCGCCAGCCAATGGTGGTGTCGTAGATTTCGGCATTGCGCGAAAATGCGGTAGTCGCCTTGGGCATGACGAAGGGAGCCCGGCTCATGGACTCGGTGCCGCCGGCGATGATGAGGTCCGCTTCACCCGACTTGATCGCGCGCGCCGCGGTGATCACCGCATCCATGCCCGAGCCGCAGAGCCGGTTGATGGTGGTACCGGTGACGCCGACCGGCAGGCCCGCCAGCAGCGCACTCATGCGGGCGACATTGCGGTTTTCTTCGCCAGCGCCATTGGCATTGCCGAAGATGACGTCGTCGACGGCTTCCCAGTCCACCGATGCGTGCTCGGCCATCAGCGCCTTGAGGGGGATGGCGCCGAGGTCATCGGGACGAACAGCGGAGAGTGAACCGCCAAAGCGGCCGATGGGGGTGCGCTTATAGGCGCAAATAAAAGCTTCGGTCATCTCACAGCTCCGGGGCGACGAGGTCGCCGATCTGGTCGGGCAGCACCAGTTCGGCGCCGGTCACGGCCTGCAGTTCCGCAACGCTCATCGTGGGCAGCTTTTCGCGCAGCACGAAGCGTTCATCTTCAATGTCCAGGACCGCCAGGCTGGTATAGACGCGGGTGACGCAACCCACCCCGGTCAGCGGCAGGGCGCAGCGCTTGACCAGCTTGGGCCGTCCATCCTTGGTGACATGGTCCGTGATGACGGCCACGCGCTTGGCGCCATGCACCAGATCCATCGCCCCGCCCACCGCCGGCACACCCTTGGGGCCGGTCGACCAGTTGGCGAGGTCGCCATTTTCGGCCACTTCATAGGTCCCCAGGATCGCCACATCGAGATGCCCGCCGCGCACCATGCCGAAGCTGTCGGCGTGATGGAAGAAGGCGGCGCCGGGCCGAAGCGTGATCGCTTTCTTGCCGGCATTGATGAGGTCCCAGTCCTCCTCGCCGGGCGCGGGGGCTTCACCGAAATTGAGCACGCCATTTTCGGTATGGAAGATGGCCTGCTTGCCGGGCGGCTGGAACTTGGCGACCATTTCGGGGAAGCCGATGCCTAGGTTCACATAGGCACCGTCCTCGATGTCCTGCGCGGCGCGCCAGGCGATCTGGGCGTTGGAAAGCTTGCTGGTCATGCGTAGGCCACTCCCTCGCGCATCAGCGCTTCTTCCTGTTTCGGATCGCTGACCTGAACAATGGCATCGACAAAAATACCGGGGGTCACGACATGCTCGGGATCGATGTCACCGGGCTGGACGATCTTGGTCGCCTGCACGATGGTTTTGGCGGCAGCGGCGGCCATCAGTGGCGAGAAATTGCGGGCCGCCTTGCGGTAAGTCAGATTGCCCAGTGTATCGGCCAGTTCGGCCTTGAGGATGGCGACGTCGGCTTTGAGCCAGCGTTCCTGCACATAGTGCTTACCATCGAACTCGGCCACCGGCTTGCCCTTGGCCACATCGGTGCCATAGCTGGCCGGCGTGTAAAAGGCCGGAATACCAGCGCCGGCGGCGCGGATGCGCTCGGCCAAGGTGCCCTGCGGCACCAGTTCGAGTCCGATTTCGCCGGCGAGATATTTCTCTGTGAACGCGCGCGGATCGGCGGAACGGGGGAATGAGCAGATCATCTTTCCCACCATGCCCGCGTCGATCATGGCGGCAATACCGATGCGGCCATTGCCGGCATTGTTGTTGACGATCGTGAGGTTCTTAGGGCTGCCGTTGGCCTTGAAGCGGTCGATCAGCGCATGAATCAACTCGATCGGCGCGCCGGAACCGCCGAAGCCGCCCACCATAACCACCATGCCATCCTCAATACCGGCAATCGCCGCTTCGAGGTCCGGGACTGTCTTGTCCATAGATCAACCATCCTTTCCGGTCTGGGGCGCAAGCCTGTTTTGACAGCATGGGCGTCACAACGGAAATGAAATGCGCGACACGATTTATAGTCCAGGAGTTATCGCTTGACGATAAATTGCCGCGGATCTGCCAGAAACACGCTGTTTCGATAACCTGAACGATCAGGCGAGGCGCAGTTGCTGCAGCAGATTTTCGGCCAGCCGCAGACTTGCACCGGTATTGACCAGCATGGGAGGAAGGGTCAGCCATTCCAGCGTCCAGGCGGTACCGGAACGTTCGTTCTCATGCAGTTGGGCCTGCGCCAGCGTGCCGGACAGACCGGCATTGAAGCGACCCAAAGCGACCAGCACCTCGGCATTGACCGGGTTGGATTTGTGCGCCATGGCCGAGGAGCCACCGCCGCCCTCCAGCCGCACTGCGGCGATTTCGTTCTGCGCCAGCAGCGTCACATCGACACCCAGCTTGCCAAGGGCACCGGTGATCTGTGTGAGCAGGCCACCCAAGGCGATGATCGGGTCGCGTGTTGCCTGCCAGGGTGTAGCGAGTCCCAGGTCGAGGCGTTTCGCCATTCTGGCCGCGATGGCATTGCCATGCTCACCAAAGCTGGCCCTGTCGCCCACCGGGCCGCCGAGCTGAATGACCAGCAGGCTCCGCCGCAGGCTGGCGATGACCTGCAATTGGCGCTTGAGGGGTTCGGACCAACTGGCCAGCTTGGCGCCCCAGGTGGTGGGCAGCGCCACCTGCATGCGGGTGTGTGCCATCAACTCACGCGACCCATGCGCTTTGCCCAACGCGTCAAGCTGGTCGAGCAATCCGGTCAAGCGCGCTTCATAGACGTCGAAGATACGCGCCAGTTGCAGCATCAAGGCGGTGTCGACGACATCCTGGCTGGTGGCACCCTTGTGCAAGGCAGCCCGATGAGGCTCGGGCAATTGCGCTTTCAATTGCTTCACCAGAGCGGGAACGACTACGCCGTCCTGCGCCATTCCGGCTTCAAGACCGGGCCAATCCGGCTCGTACCCCTCAATCGCCTGGCCAATTGCGGTGGCGGCCGCTTCTCCGATCCAGCCGGTCTCAGCGCTTGCCTCGGCCAGGGCGCGCTCGAACGCCAGCATGGCGTCAAGCTGGGCAGCGTCGGAGAGCAGGGCTTCGACTTCAGGATCGCCAGCAAGCGTGGAGAGAAGGGTCATCGCTTTTCCGTTGTTGTGGAGCGCCAACACCCCTCACATATCGAAGAACACGGTTTCCTTGTCGCCCTGCAAGTGAATGTCGAGGGTGTAGGTGGCGCCGTCGCGTTTGGCGATCAGGGTTTCGCGGCGGCGCTTGTCCATGATCTAGTTCAGCACGAAATCGGTCTCATTGGCTTCGGCCTCGTCCTCGAAATAGAGCCGGGTCTGCAGGCCAATATTGATGCCGCGCGCCACGATCCAGAGAGCGATATGGGGCGCCATCAGCTTGCCATCGGGACCGGGAACGCGGCCAGGCTTGATGGTTTCGAACGTGGCAACACCCGCTTCACTCAGCGGCTGGCGGCCCCAGCCGGTAAAGGCCGGCGCGGCATTGGAATTGGGGGCGGTGGGCCCAACGAAATTGCCGCTGGCATCGGCTTGCCAGATCTCCACCACGCCATCGAACAGCGGCACGCCGACGCCATCGAAGACGCGGACCGCCAAATTGATGCGCTCGCCCTCGACAGCGCCATTGATCATGGTCTTGCCGAGGTCCTGAGGAATGACCCCGGTGATGTCGCAGAAATTCGGCGTCATGCCGATATGGACATAAGGGCCGGCAGTCTGGGACGGGGTTTCTTTCAGGGTCGGGGTGGGGTGCAGCATGTCAGTTCCCCTCCAGCTTGTTTTCAAACATGGTCGAACGGCGGCCGCGCAACACGATATCGAAACGATAGCACAGGGCATCCATGGGCGTGGTGTTGAGGCGGTCGAGCCGGGCGGTCAACTGGTCGATCGCCGCCTTATCGTTGATGGTGGCAACGATCGGGCATTGCCAGATCATCGGGTCGCCCTCGAAATACATCTGGGTGATCAGGCGCTGGGCGAAGGCATGGCCGAAGACCGAGAAGTGGATATGGGCGGGGCGCCAGTCATTGCCGGTATTGGGCCAGGGATAGGCGCCGGGCTTGATGGTGCGGAAGTGATAAAAGCCGTTGTCGTCGGTGATCGAGCGGCCGAAACCGCCGAAATTGGGATCGAGCGCGGCAATGTAGCCTTCCTTTTTGTGGCGGTAGCGGCCACCGGCATTGGCCTGCCAATATTCGACCAGCGTATTGGGCACGGGCCGCGCATTTTCGTCGAGCACCTGGCCATAAACGACCATGCGCTGGCCGATGGCGTCGGTGCCGTCCTGGCTGAAATTGCGGATCAGGTCGTTGTCGAGCGCGCCAAGCTTTTCGTGACCGAAGGTCGGGCCGGTCATTTCCGATTGGGTGGGGCCAAGCGAGAGCAGGCTGTGTCTTGGGGCGCGGAACGTCGTCGACTTGTAGCCCGGTGTATCGGCCTTGGGGTGCCAGTCGCGATCGCGCTGGAACAGCTGGCCGTCAGCCCCGGGTAGAATGATGCCGCTCATGGGGCCGTCTCCTCACGTTTTGCCAATTCGTGCTTGGCGATCTTGTAGGCACTATTGGCGGCAGGCACGCCCGCATAGACGGCAACGTGCAACAGCAATTCCTTGATATCATCCTCGGTGGCGCCGGTATTGACCGTGGCGCGCACATGCATGGCGAATTCTTCCTCATGGCCCAGCCCGGCCAGCAGGGCCAGGGTCACGATGGAGCGTTCGCGCTTGGAAAGGCCCGGACGCGACCAGACCGAGCCCCAGGCCCCCTCGGTGATAAAGGTCTGAAAGGCGTCATCGAGTTCTGTGGTCTTTGCGGCGGCCTTGTCGACATGACCGTCGCCCAGAACTGCGCGGCGGGTCGCCATGCCGCGATCGAACAATGACGTATCAGCCATGGTCGGCCTCCTTGAGAAAGTCCTGGATCAGATCAGCCAGGCGGGCCGGCTGCTCGATGGATGGAATATGGCCGATCCCGTCGAGCACTTCGAAACGCGAACCGGGTATGGCCGTGCAGTTGCGCACCAGTTCGACCGGGGCCGCCAGATCGGCGTCGCCCGCCACGATCAGCGTTGGCGCCCGGATCTGCGCAATGTCTGCGCCCAGATCGGTGTCGCGCAGCGTGGCGCAGGTATTGGCGTAGCCAAGGGGATTGGTGCGCAGGAAGAGATTTCGCCAGCCGGCCAGCTCATCGGGGCGGTGCCGGCGAAAATCGGGGCTGAACCAGCGCTCCATGACCGGATCGGCCATGGATTCCAGGCCCTTGGAGCGGGCCGTCTCAATACGGGCCGCCCACATGGCCGCATCGCCCATGCGCGGGGCTGTGCAGCACAGGACGAGTGCCGCAACGCGGTGCGGCGCGCGCAGCGCCAGGCCCTGCGCGATCAGCCCGCCAATGGATACGCCGATCACCGTACCTTCATCGAGGCGCAGCTCGTCGAGCAGGCCTTCAAGATCATTGAGGTGATCGTCCAGGGTATAATCACCTTCGGGCGCGTCGCTCAGGCCATGGCCGCGCTTGTCGTAGGAGAGACAACGAAAGCGATCGGAAAATGTGGCGATCAGGGCATCCCAGATGCGCGCATCGGTGCCCAGCGAATTGACAAAGACCAGCGGCGGGGCACCCTCGGGGCCCGTCAGGCGGTAATGCAGCAAAGTGCCGCTGATACGGACAAATGGCATGGCTTCCTCTTGCCCTTGATTTAAGGGACAGCCAGCGCCGGTGTAAAATGATATGTCCGACCTATACGATAACTCCGAGATTATTGAATTTGCGCTTGTTGCGCAATTTTTGCTATCAAATTGGTATATGGCATAACCGGAAACGCAATGTCACCGCGCATTATCGATCCTCGTATTCGCCTTCGGCACATCGCCTGCTTCCTTGAGGTGGCGCGGTTGCGCTCCATGGCCGGGGCCGCCGAGGCGCTCAATATCAGCCAGCCTGCTGCCACCAAGACGATTCAGGAGCTCGAAGCCCTGTTGGGCGGGCAATTGTTCGATCGCAGCCGGCGCCGATTATCCCTGACAGCCTTTGGCGAAGTGTTTTTCCGCTATGCCTCGACCAGCATCGCGGCCTTGCGCCAGGGGATCGATGCGGCGCGGGGGACGCATGACACGGCCATGGTGCGGGTTGGCGCCCTGCCCACAGTATCGGCGCGCATGCTGCCCGATGCCGTGCGCGCCTTTACCGAGGACAATGGCGGGGTGAAAACTCGCATCATTACCGGCCCCAATGGTTATTTGCTCTCGCTATTGCGCACCGGCGATGTCGATCTGGTGATCGGCCGCATGGCCGAACCCAATGCCATGGTGGGCCTCAGCTTCGAGCATCTTTATTCGGAGCGCGTGGTGCTGGCAGTGCGGCCCGGACACCCAGTGCTCGACGAACCCGAGTTCAATCTCAGGCTGATTGAGCACTACCAGACACTGATGCCCACACCGGATTCGGTGATCCGCCCGGTGGTGGAGCGCATCCTGCTGGCCCATGGTGTGACGCAATTGCGCGATGAGATCGAGACCGTGTCCAATGCCTTTGGCCGCTCTTATGTCCGCCAGACCGAGGCCATCTGGATCATTTCCGAGGGGGTGGTGGCCGACGATGTCGCCGAGGGCCGGCTGGCGCTGCTGCCAGTGGATACCAGCGAAACACTGGGACCGGTGGGCTTTACCACCCGCACCGACACCCCGACATCGCTGTCTACAGCGAGCCTCATGCAGTCCGTGCGGGCCGTTGCCGAACGCTTGCGGAAAGACGGCAATTGAGGCGTCTCGGCATGCGCCCTAGTGCCGCCGCATCTGCTCGCGCAGGGCCGCTGGCGGGAGGCCGAACATGCGGGTGATGAAACGGGAAAAATAGGCTGGATCGTCATAGCCTAGGTCGGCCCCGATCTGCTTGATGGTCAAGTTTGAAAACAGCAATTGCCGCCGCGCTTCGAGCGCGACGCGCTGTTCGATGACATCAAGGGCGGAGCGGCCAAGTCGCTGCCGGCAGAGGCGATTGAGATGGGTGTGGCTGATGCCCACCGCGTCCGCGTAATCGGCCACGCGGCGCGACAGGCGGAATTGCTGTTCGACGAGATCGCGAAACCGCGCCACCAGATGAGCGGCCCGGCCAGTGTCTTGCGGCGGCGTGGCCGCGACATCGGCGCGCCGCAACGCGACCAGCAAGAGCATGAGATGGGCGCGCATGGCCAAGTCATGGCCGGCTCCCGGCCGGTCTGCCTCGGCGGTCAAACGGCCCAGCGCCATGGCGACCTCCTGGCAATTGCGATGGATCACCATGGCCTGCGGGCGCGGCAGGCCCAGCCCGACAATGTCGCGCTCCATCAGCGTGACCACCATGCCTCGCACATCGGTGCTGAAGGCATAGCCATGCACGGTTCCCGCGGTCACCACCGCAATGCTCTCGGGCAGCAACAGATGATCGTCGCCATCCAGCGTCATCTCAGCTTGCCCCGCGGTGAGATAGAGCACCTGGAAGAACTGGTCGTGCCGGTGTGGGGCGATGCGATAATCGTGCAGGCGGCTGCGGGCCTGGATGGTTTCCCAGTGCAACCAGTCCTGCCGCGCCTCCCCATCGGTTTCACCGTATAGCGCATAGGTCGGGATCGAGTTCATGTTCAGATAGTGCAAGAGATTGCGTGGTCTGTCCATTCACGGCGACCCGCTGCACGCGCATCATGGTGGCAAAAAGTGGAGGAGCGAATGCGCACTCAAGTCGCCATTATCGGCGCGGGCCCGGCCGGCCTCATGCTAGGCCGCCTGCTGGACCTTGCCGGCATCGACAATGTCATCATTGAACGCAAGAGTGCCGACTATGTGCTCGGGCGCATCCGCGCCGGTGTTCTGGAGCAAGGCTCTGTCGATCTGATGGAGCGGGCGCAGGTGGCTGGCAGGCTCAGAGCGGAGGGCCTCATCCATCACGGCACCGACCTCTCGTTTGACGGCGACCGGCTGCGGATCGACTTTACGGGGCTGGTTGGCAAGCACGTCACCGTTTACGGGCAGACCGAGGTCACGCGCGACCTGATGGAGGCCCGGCAGGGCAACACCATCTATGAGGCGGGCAATGTCGCGATCCATGATTTCGACGGCAACCCCGCTGTCAGCTGGGAGCGGGACGGGGTCACCCATCGGCTCGATTGCGACTATATTGCCGGATGCGATGGCTATCACGGTGTCAGCCGGGCCAGCGTGCCGCAAGAAGCGCTGACCACTTTTGAGCGCACTTACCCCTTTGGCTGGCTGGGCATTCTGGTCGACAAACCGCCTGTCGCGCATGAGCTGATCTATGCGCATCACGAACGCGGATTTGCGTTGTGCTCCCAGCGTTCGAACACACGCAGCCGCTATTATGTGCAGGTGCCGACTGACGAAAAGGTCGAGAACTGGAGTGATGACCGGTTCTGGGACGAGTTGCGTCTTCGTCTCAATCCGGAAACGGCAGAGGCCCTGCAGACGGGGCCGTCAATCGAGAAATCCATTGCCCCGCTGCGGAGTTTCGTGGCCGAGCCGCTGCGCTTCGGCAAGCTGTTCCTGGCTGGGGATGCGGCCCATATCGTGCCGCCGACCGGGGCCAAGGGGCTCAATCTGGCAATGAGCGATGTGGCCATTCTGGCCGATGCCATGATCGAGCTTTATGCCGAAAAGTCTGCGGCAGGAATCGACAATTATTCGCAGCGGGCGCTAGCGCGCATCTGGAAGGCAGAACGCTTCAGCTGGTGGATGACGAGCCTGTTGCACACTTTTCCCGAAACCGGCCGGTTCGGGCGCCGTATCCAGCGGGCCGAGTTCGACTATCTCAGCGGTTCACATGCGGCCCAGCAGGTGCTGGCGGAAAATTATGTCGGACTGCCAGCCTAGCGGACACGTGCCGGTCTGCTGAGCGAGGAAAGGGGACAAAAAATGGCCCGGTCGATTTCCCGACCGGGCCATTTTTCTTGCTTGAAAAGGCCGATTACATCTCGGCGGCGACGGCGGCGCGGGCCGCATCGAGCAGAGACTGACCGTCGATCCCCTGGCCGTCCATGTCGGCAAGCCAGCGATCCACAACCGGCCCGGCCGCTTCGATCCAGCGGGCGGTTTCGGCTTCGTCGAGCTGAACGACATTATTGCCGGCATTGACGGCAATCGAGAGGCCGGTGGCGTCGCCATTATCCATGACGCGGCCGAACATGCGCGAGGTCTCGAGGCCGGAATTGGCGTCGATCACGGCCTTCAGATCGTCGGGCAGGTTGTTGTAGCTGTCCATGTTCATCACGAAGCCGAAGGTCTGGGTGTAAAGACCGTACTGGCTAGTGAAGCCGGTGTGGTTCTGCACCAGCTCGGCGACGCGCAGGGACGGCGTCACTTCCCAGGGAATGGTGGTGGCGTCGATCACGCCCTTGGACAGGGCCTCGGTCACCTGCGGCACCGGCATGCCGATCGGCTCAGCGCCGAGTTCAGCCAACATGTCGGAAATGATGCGCGAACCGCCACGCACCTTCATGCCATTGAGATCTTCCAGGCTCGTGACCGGCTCCTTGGAGTGGAACAGACCCGGGCCGTGGGTGTGCAGGGCGATGACATGCACGCCGGCGAATTCGTCAGCCGAGTTTTCCTGCACATAGTTGTAGAAGGCCGCCGAGCCCACTTCACCGTTGGGGATCATGAAGGGCAGCTCGAACACTTCCGACTTGGGGAAGCGGCCGGGCGTGTAGCCGAGCACGGTCCAGATGATGTCGACAACGCCGTCCTTGGCCTGGTCGAACAGCTCCGGGGGAGCGCCACCGAGCTGCATGGCCGGGTAGAGCTCGAACTTGATGCGGCCGTCCGATTCATCGGAAACCTTGGCGGCCCAGGGCTCGATGGCCTGTGCCGGAATGGTTGCCTGGGCAGGCAGCATCTGGTGAATGCGCAGGGTGACTTCCTGGGCAAAGGCAGTGGTGGACATGGCGAGCGCAGCCAGCGCCCCCATTACCAGGCTCTTGGTCTTCATCGGGTATCCCTCCCTCGTCATGGCCATGTTTGGCCGGTTGAGTGTCCCAGCCTGGCTCCAGCGGAACCAGGCCGGAACAGGTTCTTACCTAGTAGAGCATCCAGACCAGCCACAAAGTAACGGGCGGGAAGGCTACCAGGATTGCGGTGCGGACCATGTCGCTGGCCACGAAGGGCAACACGCCGCGATAGGTGTCGGACAGGCGCGTTCCGGGCGCCATGGAATTGATGATGAACAGGTTCATGCCCACTGGTGGGGTAATCAGGCCGACTTCCACCACGATCAGCACGATGATGCCGAACCAGATGCCGAATTCATCGGGCGTCAGGCCGAAATCGAGCACGGACATCATCGGGAAGATGATCGGCACGGTCAGCAGAATCATGGAGAGCGAGTCCATTACGCACCCCATGACCAGATAGAAGATCAGCACCAGGATCATCACGATCCAGGGATTGAACCCCTGTTCGCCAACCCAGGCCGCCAGGACCTGGGGCACCTGGGACAGCGCCAGGAAACTGTTGAGGGCCGCGGCGCCGAGCACGATGAGGAAAATCATGGCGGTGGCGCTGGCCGTGGCCAGGCACGCCTGCACGATCGATTTGCGATCCAGGCTGCGAGCCGCCAGGGCGATCAGGAAGGTGCCAGCGGCGCCCACGGCCGCAGCCTCGGTCGGTGTGAAGATGCCGGCATAGATGCCGCCGATCACCGCCACGAACACCGCCAGGACCGGCCAGGTCTTGGCCAGTTCGCGGAACCGCCGGCCATAGGGCAGCCTTTCGCGCACGCCGCCGGATCCGGGCACCATGCGGACATAGAGCATGATGACGATGATGTAGCCGATGGCGGCCAGTATCCCCGGCACGAAGGCGCCCATGAAGAGCTTGGCGATGTTCTGCTCGGTCAGTACCGCGAAGATCACCAGGATGATCGAGGGCGGAATGAGAATGCCCAGCGTGCCGCCTGCAGCAACCGTGCCGGTCGAAAGTGCGCCCGAATAGCCGTATTTCTTGAGTTCGGGCAGGGCCACCTGCCCCATGGTGGCGGCCGTGGCCAGGGAGGAGCCACAAATGGCGCCGAAGCCGGCGCTGGCCCCGATTGCCGCCATGGCCACGCCGCCCCGCTTATGACCAAGCCAGGCCGCAGCCGCATTGAACAGGCCGGAGGACAGGCCGCCCAGCGTGGCGAACTGGCCCATGAGCAGGAATAGCGGTACGACGGAGAGCGAATAGGAGGCGTAGGTGGAATAGGTCAGATTCTTGAACTGGGCCGAGACAGGGTTGAAGCTGCCGGTGATCAACCAGCTGCCGAACACACCAACGCCCAGCATGGCCAGGCCAATGGGCACGCGCAGAAAGATCAGGACAAGAACGAGCGGCAGGCCGAGAAAGCCAAGCATCAAGGGGGTCATACTTCGGCTCCCGCCTGCTTGGGTTCGGCTTCACCCTTAATGGCATAGCTGAGCGAGCGGCCCAGCACATAGACAGCTACTACCGCCATCACGACGGCGCCGACAAAGGCCATCGCATAGGCCCAGCTCAGCGGGAAGCGCAGCAATAGCGTGGTCTCGCGATAGGCGAACTTGTCCATCATGCCAAAGTAGAGGCGCCAGGCGATGAACCAGGACGCCGCCAGCATCATGATGTCGGTGATCACCAGGATCCAGCTATTGACGCGCAGGCCGAAGCTGTCGGTGACCAGCGCAACCAAAGCGTGGCTGCGCGTGAGATGGGCCCAGGGCATGAAAGCAAAGATCGCAAAGCCCATGCCGATGGAGACCAGCTCATAGTCGCCGGTGATTGGCTTAAGACCGACAAACAGAAGGGCGCGGCCGATGATGCTGACCACAATCATGCCGACCATGGCCAGCAAGACCAAGCCGCCGGCGATCGCCATCAACCGCGCCATTCCCACTATGAATCGCCCCAACAGGGACTCGTCTCTAAACACGCAGGTCTCCCCCCTTGTATCATACCGGTTTTAGGACTTCGAGCGCGGTCAAGTAAAATGACAAATGCCAGCCATCTCATAACAGCCAGATTATACATTTTTGCGATTATAGCGATCAAACACCGAAGCTTTCCGTATGTTCGATAACCGAATGGCATGGAACTGTCCGCACGATCCGTTTCGTTCGGCTGAGTTTTCCCATGCATTCACGCGCTATGCCCGCATGTCTGCTTGCCTTCCTGAACCGCCTCGCTACGGTCGCATAACCATGCGTCGAAACAAGACCAATCCACCTGCGCCCACCGAGGGCGACACCGCGTTGCGAACGGATGCGACAACCTCACTTGTCGGTTACCGGCTGCGCCGCGCCCAGCTCAGCGTGTTCCAGAAATTTCTTGCCGTCTTCGATGAACTGAAATTGCGGCCGGCGGAATTTTCGGTGCTGGTGCTGATCGACGATAACCCGGGCCGCAAGCAAACGGAAATTGCCGAGGTCCTGGGTATCAAGCGGGCCAATTTCGTGACGCTGGTGCACGGGCTGGAAGAGCGCGGCCTGGTGGAACGCGTTCCATCGCTGGAGGACAAGCGCGCCAATGCGCTGCATCTAACAGCAGAAGGAAAGGCGTTCCTGACCCAGGCCCAGGCCCGGCATGCCCAGCTCGAAGAGGAAACCGTGGCCCAGCTCGGCGGGCCGGCTGCGCGGGCGCAATTGCTGGCGCTGCTGGATCGCCTGATCTGACCCGCAGCGCGCTCAGCCAAAGTTGGGTGGCCGCTTCTCCAGAAATGCCTTCAGACCCTCCTCGGCATCCGGCCCGGTCTGGCTGAGGGCCGCCGTCAGACTTTCAGCATATAGGCCTGCCTCGGGCGGCATCGAGCCGATCTGCGCGATGGCCTGGATGATGAAGCCATTGATGGTCCGGGAATTCCTGGCGATGCGCCCGGCCAGTTCAACCGCTTTTTCCACCGCCTGTCCTTCGGGCACCAGATGATGAGCCAAGCCCAGCCGCTCGCCCTCGACACCGGAATAGGTGCGGCCAGTCAGCATCATTTCGGTCAGCCGATCCGTGCCGATCAGGCGGGAGATGCGCACCGAACCGCCACCGCCCACGAAGATTCCGCGCAGGCCTTCGGGCATCTGGAACCGCACGGTCTCCTCAGCCACACGCACATGGCAAGCGGCCGCAAACTCGAGACCGCCCCCCATTACTGCGCCGCTCATGGCCGCAACGACGGGCACCGGAGAATGGGCGATGCGGGCCATGACGCGATGCCAGTTGCGCGAATGGGCCATGACATCGAGCGGCTGTCTGGCGACATGCTGGGAGAGGTCGAGCCCGGACGAGAAATGTCCACCGGTGCCGGAAATCACAATTGCCCGGGTCTGTTCGGGCACATCGGCAAAAAAGGCATCGAGCGCGGCGACGAGATCGTCGTTGAGCGCGTTGCGCTTTTCCGGCCGGTTGAGCATGAGGTGGCTGATATTGCCCTGCTGTTCGAGGATCAGCACCTGGTCCTTGGTCATCGATGTGTCCTTCACGGTACTCATTTGGTCTGGCTCAGCAGGTCACGAACCTGATCCGGCAGGGGCGCGGAGCGGATGGCACCATCCTCGGCACGCACCACCCAGACGCGCTTCTCACGGGCTTCGATGGCCAGTTCGCCATCCTTGAACAGGCTGTGTTTCACCCCGAAGCTGGAGCGGCCCAAATCGGTGATCTCGCTTCTGATCTCGATCACGTCGCCGAAGCTGGAGGGGCGTATGAAGCGCGCGCCGGTATCAACCATGGGGATGCCGGCAATGCCGAAATGATCGAGCCAGTTGCGCTTGTGCATGGCAAAGGCCGCCGAGAGCATGGCCGCGGTGGCATTGTCGAAAAAGCGGAAGTAATTGGGGTAATAGACAATGCCGGCCGGGTCGCAATCGCCGAACTGAATTTCTACCCTGGTGTTGTTGGAAAACATGGCGGATCCTATTTGGCCTGCATGCGCAGGGCGCCGTCGAGCCGCACCACTTCGCCATTGAGATAGTCATTGCCCACCATGGCCATGACCAGATCGGCAAACTCGCGTGGCTTGCCCAGGCGCGGCGGATTGGGGATAGCCGCGGCCAAACCGTCCTGCGTTTCTTGCGGCAGGCCTTCGAGAAGCGGCGTCAGGAACAGACCCGGCGCGATGGCCAGCACGCGAATGCCGAAACGGGCAAACTCGCGCGCCGCCGGCAGGGTCAGCGAGACGATGCCGCCCTTGGACGCGGCATAGGCCGCCTGACCGATTTGCCCTTCATAGGCGGCTACCGAGGCGGTGGAAATGACCACGCCGCGCTGACCATTCTCGTCCGGCTCGGCCAGCGACATGGCATGGGCGCAAAGCCGCATCATATTGAAGCTGCCGATCAGATTGACATTGATGACGCGGGAAAACGCATCGAGCGGCATCGGACCCTCGCGGCCGACAATCCGGGCCGCGGTACCGATGCCCGCGCAATTGACCAGCACGGTAGGCGTGCCGAGTGCAGCAACGGCTGCATCGACCGCTGTTTCGGCGCTGGCGGCGTCGGCAACGTCCACCGCAAAGAACTGCCCACCCAATTCATCGGCGATGACCCGGCCCTTGTCCGCGTCACGATCGAAAATGCCGACGGAGGCACCAGCCGCGGCCAGCGCACGCGCGGTGGCGGCCCCGAGTCCCGATGCGCCGCCAGTGACGAAGGCTTTTCTGCCCGCAATATCCATTACGCCGCCTCCGGGTTCTCGATAAGCAGCGCAATGCCCTGCCCGCCGCCAATACAGGCCGAAGCGATGCCATAGCGGGTGCCCGAACGCCTGAGTTCATTGGCGAGGGTCAATCCAAGGCGAATGCCGGTGACGCCGAGCGGATGGCCGATGGCAATGGCGCCGCCATTGACGTTGAGCTTGTCTTCGTCGAGCCCGAGTTCATCGACACAGGCCAGGATCTGGGCGCCGAAGGCTTCGTTGATTTCCACCCGGTCGATCTGGTCGAGTGTCATGCCCGCCACTTCGAGAACGGCGCGAATGGCCGGGGCGGGGCCGATGCCCATGATCTGGGGCGGCACGCCCACTGCAGCGCTGGCGAGAATGCGGGCGAGAGGGGTATGCCCATTGGCTTTTGCATAGGCACCCGAGGCCACCAGCACGGCCCCTGCCCCATCGACAATGGCAGAGGAATTGCCACCGGTCTGCACGCCGCCAAAGGCGGGGCGGAGCCTGGACAGCACCTCGTAGGGCGAGGGGCGGATGTGGCTATCGGTATCGACGCTTTCCACTCCACGCGGCAGCTGGATGCCGCGCTTGTCGAGGGTCTCGATCTCGAAGACTTCGTTGGTCACCGCCACGATTTCTTCGGCCAGAATGCCGGCGTCACGTGCGGCGATGGCGCGGTTGAAACTGCGCTCGGCAAAGCGGTCCACCCGTTCTCGGGGAATATTGTACTGCTTGGCAAGATTCTCGGCTGTGTCGCCCATATTGACGCAACCGGCGGGGTCATAGAGCGCCTCCCAGAGGAAGTCTTTGAACTCTACCTGTCCCATGGCAAAACCATTGCGGTGCGTATAGGCGGCGATGGGATTGCGGCTCATGCTTTCGCAGCCCGCGGCCAGCGCCAGGTCGACCCGACCCAGAGAGACCGAATCCGCGGCCTGGGCGATGACCTCGATTCCCGTGCCGCAGATGCGCTGCACCAGATGGGCCGGCGCCTCGACGGGGGCACCGGCATAAAGCCCGATATGGCGGGGGGTGACATAGGCATCAAAGGAGGCCTGGGCCATCGAGCCGGCGATGGTGTGGCCGATATCACCTGGTTTCACGCCGGTCTTTTCAATGGCCGCCCGCGCGGCCTTGATGCCCAGATCAATCGGAGAAATCGCGCTGAGGGCGCCGCGATAGTCGACAAATGGGGTGCGGGCGCCACCGAGCAGGTAAGCGTTGTCGAAGGTGAGGCGGAGGCCTTTGCTCATATCTCAGGCGCCTTTCCGGGAAAAAACGAAAATATCGGGACCAGGGGTGTCGGCATATAGGCTTTCAACCAGCGCGGCACGATGGGTGCGCACCGCCCGCTGATTGATCGACCCCTTGTCGGTCACCTCGCCCTTGTCGATGTCGGGCGCATCTGCCATCAGCAAGGCACGCGCGACATGGTTGGAACTGCCGGTGGAGCGTTGAGCCAAGGCAGCCAGGCTATCGGCAAACTTCTCGCGCACTGCTGGATGGGCAAGAATGGCAGGCGCGCTGGTCTCGGCGGGCAGGCCCGCATGGCGGGCGCAAGCGGCAAGATCGGGAAAGATCATGGCGCCGATGAAATTGCGATCGAGCCCGGTGATCACTACGTCGCGGATCAGCGGTGCGCAGGCCGCAATCACCGCACCGCGCACAGCCGCGAAATTGACCCAGGTGCCGGTCGATAGCTTGAAATCCTCGGTGACACGCCCATCGAACACAAAGCCCTTGGCGAGGTCTTCGGGATCGGCAAAGCGCACGGCGTCGCCAATCTTGTAGAAACCTTCTTCATCAAAAGCTTCGGCGGTCTTTTCCTCGTCGCGCCAATAGCCGGGCGTGACGTTGGGGCCCTTGAGACGCAGTTCGGTCTTGTCGCCGTTGGGCACGAGCTTGATGGTCATGCCAGCAGCGGGCAGGCCAATATGGCCGGCTTGCTCGACGGGCCAGGTGGTGGTGAAGGCAAAGGGCGCCGTTTCGGTCGAACCATAGCCGGTGATGATCAGCACCCGCTCGCCGGTCTCAGCGCGGGCGGCGCGGTCCAGCCCGTCAAAGACGTGCTGGCTGAGGCCTGCGCCGGCATACTGCAGCAGCTTCAGCCGCGCGAAGAGGTTGCGGCGCGCTTCTGGATGCTCGTCAAATGCGGCGACCAGGAATTCATAGGCCTTGGGCACATTGGTGAACAGGGTCGGCTGAACAGTCTTCAAATTTTCCAGCGTGCGGCCGAAACGCGCCGGGGTGGGCTGACCATCATCGATATAGAAGGTGCCGCCATTATAGATGGCGATGCCGGTATTGTGGCTGCCGCCGGCAACATGGTTCCAGGGCATCCAGTCAAGCAAGACCGGCGGCTCATCCTGAACAAAAGCCAGCGCCTGGCGGATCATCTGCTGGTTGCAGGCCATCATCTGATTGGTGGTGATGACGCCCTTTGGCAGGCCGGTCGAGCCCGAGGTGAACAGCACCTTGGCAATCGTCTCGGGCGTAATGGCGTCATGCGCCTGCTGCACGGCCGGGGTGACCGCGGTTTGCAGCAGATCGGCAAAGATGCTGACCGCGCGATTGGCGATGGGATTCGAGCGCACGATCAGCGGCACATCGGCACCGAAGACCGCATCAATGGCAGGAGCGAATTTCGCACCATCGCTCGCGTAGATCATGCCGGGGGTAAGAAGGCCGGCAATGTGGCGCAGCTTGCCGAAATCGGTGGAGATCAGCGAGTAGGCCGGCGAGATGGGCGCATAGGGAATGCCGACCCAGATGGCGGCCATGCCGAGCAGGAAATGCTCGATTTCATTACCCGAGAGGATCATAAGGGGACGTTCGGGCGAGAGTCCCGCATCGAGCAGCGCCTGTGCAATCGGTGGGATACTCTCCAGCACTTGGGCAAAGCTCAGCTTGCGCCAACCCTCGCCGTCGCGGTCGGCGATCAGGGTGGCATCGGGCGTGCGGGCACCCCAGTCTTCCAGCGCGTCCACAATCGCGCGCGGATAGGGACCCAGCTCTTCGACCGAGCTGATAATGCTTGTGCCGTCGGCGCGACGCTCTTCACGCGCTGCCATATTGCCCAGCCGCACGGGGCGGATCGGGGTTGTCCTAAGGTCCATGAGTATCCTCCTCACGAATATTGTTATGACACATAACTAATATACGTGCAAGGGCGAGTATGCCGCGCTCACCCCACTGCCCGCCCATGCAACGGCAGAGCTGCTATCTCGGTGACCTTGCGCAGGCGTTCCAGCCCCTCGTCGAACGCTTCTGGATCAATACGGAGGTCGGCCCGAATATGAAGATGCCTGCAAACTCTTGCCGCCGCGGGTCAGGACCGACACGGCCATGGCCGAGATGCCGTCCGTTCAGCCAGATCAAAGGCATAGCCGCCCTGGCGCACGACATCGAGCTCGGTCTCAAGGTTTCGCCCGCAGCTGATGGTGTGTTCTGTGACGCCGTCAAGCCGGACCGTTTCGAGATAACGGGCCCGCTCGCGCGGACCAAGATGGGCCGGCAAGAGACTGCCATGGACCCTGCAATAGGCCTCAAGCCGGCCCCCGACACGAATATCGACCGAGAGGGAGCGGGGCGGCGTGGCACGGGCGATGCTCACCACCAAGCCCGCCTGACAGATCGTGGCTATGCTCGCCTCGCGCGTCTCTATCGTGAAGACATCGAGTGCCGTCCTCCCTGCACCACGCACCATGGTGAGCAATTTTCTGACCATGGTGGACCAGCAGATGCGCTCGCACTGGACGGTTGCTCACTATGCCCGGTATCTCGGCCTCAGCGTCGACCGGTTGACCAGCGCCGTGCAGCGCGCAACCGGACAAATGCCGTTGGCCCTCATCCACGCAAGGATAATTGCCGAGGCGCGGCAGATGATCGAAAACTCGGGGCTGCAGATCGCGGAAATCTCTGCCCATCTCGGCTTTGACGACCCGGCCTATTTCTCGCGCTTCTTCAAGCGGCTGGGCGGCAAGTCACCCCGGCAGTACCGGCAGGAGGCGGCGATGGGCCAGGTGCGCGACGATGGCTCCTATGCCGCCTGGCCCTAGGCTTGCCGCGCCCGGCTACTGCTCGTGGAAGGCACGTGCCATGGAGTCAGTGACCGGCTTGATCAGGTAATCGAGGAAGGTCCGCTCGCGCGTCCGCACCAGCACTTCGGCCGGCATGCCCGGTGTGGGGGAGAAGCCGGGAATGCGTCCGATCTGGTCAGGTGAAATGGTGATGCGCGCCAGATAGACGTCCCGCTGAGTGCCCTCGACACCGGCGATCGTATCGGCGGAAATGTATTGCACCTCGCCTTCGAGCACTGGCGTGGTGCGCTGATTGAGAGCCGTCAGCCGGATATTGGCTGCCTGCCCCTCTTTGACCTCGTCAATCTGCATGCGCGGAATCTGGACCTCGACAATTAGCGGGACGCCCGCCGGAAGGATCTCGAAAATCGGCAGGCCACTTTCCACCACGCCGCCGGTGGTATGGTAGTACATGCGGACGATGGTGCCCGCGACCGGGGAAGAAATCGTTGTCCGGTTGAGGACGTTCTGCGCCTGCAGGGTCTGTTCGCGCAGCGCTTCGAGCTCGGCTTCCACCGTCTGCATTTCATCGAGCGCGGCCTGGCGCACAGCGTCACGCGCCTGGACCATCTCACCGGTGTATTTTTCGATCTGGGTTTGGGTTTCCTGAACTTCAGACTCGAGGCGGGAGATATCGCCCTCCGCATCGAGAATGGCGCGCTCCGCAACGCGCACGCGGGACTGGGCGACCACGCCCTTGTCAAACAGCTCACGCATGGCCGCGCGATCCTCGCGCAACAGGGCCAATTGGCTTTGCATGGATTCGATCTGAGCCTGGCGGCCCGAAATGCGGAAGCGCAATGCGGCCAGGTTCTGCTCGATCAACTGCAACTCGTTGCTGAGCTTTTCACGCCCCGCCTTGAAATTGGTGCGCTGGCTTTCAACCACCGCAGCAATGTCGGGATTGCCCATATGGTCCTTCACTGAATCTGGGGGCACATACTCATCCAGTTCCAGGGCTTCGGCATTGAGCCGGGCGCGAATGGCCTCAAGTCGAATGACACGCAATTGCAATTGCTTGGTTGTCGCGTTTGCCGACGTCTCGTCGAGCAACAGCAAGCTTTGCCCGGCGATCACCTTGTCGCCTTCGCGCACCAGCAGGTCCTTGATGATGCCGCCTTCGAGGTGCTGGACGATCTTGTTTTCGCCGGTCGCCACAAAACTGCCTTGGGCGATGACAGCAGCCGAGAGCGGCGCGGTCGCCGACCACGTCCCAAAGCCCCCGAAGGCCAGAGCCACCAGCAGCGCCCCTATCCAGACGGGTGTGCGGATGGAGCGAGGTACACCACTATACCATTCCAGGTTCTGCAATTCGCCAACGGCCGACATGGTCTAGTTCTCCCCCCGGGGCCTGGTCGCGTTGATGGCCGTGGGATTGTTCCCCGATTTCCCGGTCAAAGCCGCCATGACCTCGGACCGCGTGCCGAACATGGAGACCGAGCCGTTGTTGAGCACCAAAATCTTGTCCACCACGTTGAGAAGGGCCGGACGCTGCGTGATGGTCACGACGGTAATCTTCTGCTTGCGGGCATGTTCGAGCGCCTTGGCGAGCGCCGCCTCGCCCTGCGAGTCCAGATTGGAGTTCGGTTCGTCCAGGACCACCAGCTTGGGATTGCCGAAGAAAGCACGCGCCAGGGCGATGCGCTGCTTCTGGCCACCCGACAATGGCGCGCCATCCGCCGCGACAAATGTCTCGTAACCTTGCGAAAGACCTGCAATCAACTCATGTACATCAGCCAGGACAGCGGCATCGAAGATATCCCTGTCGCTGACATCTTCACGCATGCGGGCGATATTGGCCTTGATGGTGCCGGGGAAAAGCTGCACGTCCTGCGGCAAATAACCGATATTCTCGCCGAACTGGCGCTGGTCCCAGTTGCGCAGATCCATCAGGTCGAGCCGCACAGAGCCTGAAGTCGGCAGGATGGAGCCCACCAGCATCTTGCCCAGCGTCGTCTTGCCGGATCCCGAATTGCCGATCACGGCCAGGGATTCTCCGGGCATGAGGGAAAACGTTATGCCGTTGAGCAGAACCTTCTTGTTGGGTGGCGGCACGAATAGCAAGCGCTCAACATCGAGCCGCCCTTTGGGCTCGGGCAGCAGCAGGCGCTCAAAATTGAACGGACTGGAATGGAGCAGGCCTTTGATGCGGCCGAAGGACGCGCGGAACTGAGAAAAGCCGTTCCAACCTTCAATGGTGCCTTCAATGGGGGTGAGGGCGCGCGCGGCAATGATGGAGCCGGCAATGACCATGCCACCGGTAATTTCGCCCTGGATGGCCAAAAAGGCACCCCAGCCGAGCATGGCCACCTGGGTGAGCAAACGCACCCCCTTGGAAATACTCGACATGATGATGTTGCGATCCTGGGCGCGCACCTGGGCCCGCAGCGACGCGGCCGTGTCGCGGCCCCAGATGCGCACGACTTCGGGAATCATCGCCAGCGCGTTGATGATCTGGGAATTGCGCGACATGGAATCGAGGTGCAGGGCGGCTCGGCTCAGCAGATTGTTGGCATCGGTAAAAGGTTGCGCGGTCATGCGCTGGTTGATCATGGCGATGATCAGCAGGCAGATCGAGGCACCCACCACAATCAGTCCAAGCTGAGGATGGATCAGAAACACCGCCAGCACGAAGAGCGGCGCCATCGGCGCATCAAGGAAGGACAGCAGGGTTCCTGAAACGATGAAGCTGCGCAATTGCTGGAGATCGCCCAGGACCTGATAGTCGCGTCCATTGCTGTGCAGAGAGGCGCGCGCCGCAGCGCTGAGAATGGGAGACCCCAATTGCACTGCGATCTCGACGGCAGTGCGCATGAGGATAAAGCGGCGGACGGCGTCAAGAATGGCTTGCAACACCACGGCGCCGACCACCGCGGCGGTCAGCATGACCAGCGTGTCCGTCGAGCGGCTGGTCAGCACGCGATCCGAGATCTGGAACAGGTAGATCGGGATCGCCAGCACCAGAATATTGATGAAGACCGTAAACCCCATGACGATGCCCAGATTGGTCCGCACCGCAGCCATGCCGTTGGCCAGACTCTGGGTGAAATTGGGCTGGGCGGCGCGTTTATGAAAGCCCGCGCCGCCGCCGCCCCTGCCCCCTCCATTGCCCGAGCCGTTCGAGCCCTTGCCACCGCCATCGCCAGAGGAGGTCTTGCTGGTCGATTTGAGTGGCCCGCGGTCACCCTCCACGATGGGTGGAATGCGGGTTTCAGGCTTGTCTGGTTCCGGGGTTCGGAAGTCGCGTTGTGGCCATTCCGCGCGGGCTTCGTCTGCCTGTGCGGGTTGAGGTTCATCCGTTTTCGGCGGCGGCGCGGATTCTTCAAGGTTGGGCGCAGTTTGCCGCGCTTGCGGGGCGGGCTTGCTGGCAGGCTCCGCCTGTTCCTCAGCCTGCGCTGCCGCCTGTGCGGGCGCCGGCGTCACATTGTCGTCCTGGGCTGGACGATCCGTGTTCTCGGTGGGCGCGGTCTGGCTCTCGGAAGGCCGTGGACGCAAGACTGACCGCGGCGGCGGGGCGCCATTGGAGCCCTTGGCGGAGGGCGATTCCACCGCGCGTTGTGCCTTGTTGTCCGCACCGGTCTGGGAGGGCGATGCATAGCCCCGAGCCAGCTCGTCCAACTCGGCAGCCGCCAGGTGGATATCGTCCATGATCTGATCCATCCGATCGGACCGGGCCCGGTTGGCGTGGCGCAATTGACGGCCCAGCGCCTGTTGGTCGGTGCGGCTCAGGTGCTCAAATGTCATGTGCTCTATCCGGAAACTGAATTACGCGAGAACGGATTGCATGAGGTCGACCGGGGCCGCGTCATGAGTCGTGTCGCCAAGGGCGGAATAGTCGGGGTTGTCGGCGAGCGTTTCGGTGTGATCGAGGAAGGCAACGACTTCGCTCACCAGAGCGTTGTCATCCTCCCCGTCGCCCTGAGCTTCGAGGATATTGGCCTGGATCAGGATGGAGTCGGAGTAGTGGTTGCCGCCCACTTCGATGCTGTCACCAAAGGTGTCGAAGTCTTTTATGGCAGCTATATTGACCAGGGCATTGGAGCCGGTATCGATGTTCCACTCGGTGACGGGCTGCCCATCGAGGAAGGCCTTTTTCTGCAAGGCGACAAAGTCGCTGTCTCCGAGAATATTGGTTTGCTCGATATAGCGCAGATCATAGAGGCTACCCGAAATGTAGAGCACGCGCGGAATCGCGATGCCCTCAAAATCCTCGGCAGAATAGAAGCTGGCCGGCATGGATTTATTGCCACCGGCAAGGCCGTCCATCGCGTCCTTGTAGTGATCGGAAATCCCGGACTTTACCTCGGTGGCTCCGACATTGTGGATGACGGCCTGGTTCCAGAGCAGGTTGCCGCTGGTGTTGAGCTCTCCGGACGCAGGATAGTCCCCATCCTCACCAGCACCGAGCATGGTGACAGTGTCATTGTCGTAGAGGATATTGTTCTGCACGATGACATTGGCATCAAACACATTGCCACCGACCAGAATGAGATCGAACAGCAATCCGATATTGGCGAAGTTCACCCCGTTGAAACCAATGTTCTCGCCACTGGTGACAACGGCATCGCTGCCTGAGGCAGTAAGCACGCCCATATCCGCGTCGGACATGAAGGTGAGCTGCTTCATCCATTCGAGGAAGATGACGTCGCCCGAAACGCAGGTGACCTGCCAGGTCTGCGGCATGACACCCGGATTGGCCTCGGCATTGTCGCCGGCGGTATCGAACGTTTCCTGCACGAAGCTGGCGACATTGACCGCGTTGGTTCCCCCGCCTGCCTTGGCGGACAGCGGCAGGTCATCGTTAACATAGTCGATATCACTGAAGGCGTTTGTCTGGATGATGGCATCGAGTTGGTGGAAATTCCCGCCGACGACGAAGTGCGTCCCGACCAGGCCGCCATTGAGTACGGTGGCTTCGTTGAGCAAGAAGTTGCCGCCACTGTTATAGGTAACGGAGCCTTGCGAGTTGTCGCTCTCGATCTGGATGTGCGCCTCGTGCTCGCCCGTGACTTCGATGGAGTGGGACTCGGGCGCATCCTCGATCTCATCCTGCAGATGCTTTGGCAGCGCATCGGCCAGTTCGGGTACTTCCTCTTCGATCTTGCCGTTGACATAGGTCCCGGTCAAAGACTCGACTTGTTCGAACTGGGTGCCAGGATTGGATTGGTGGGCTTTGGCGGTCGCGCCCACCACGTCCATGACCAAGGGCACATCGTCATAGCGCGAAATGCCTGGGCCGTTGCCGATGGGGCCGAGCACATCATTGCTTGCGGCCTGCAGGCCAAGCAGTCCGGTGTCGGCGCCTGAGCGGAAAGTCAGTGGCTCGTCCAGTGTGCCCATGATGAAAACATCATCATCGGAAAGGTGAATGGTCTGGGAGATCACCGCGATGACCGAGCCAGGCTCGATGCCGATTAGCGGGATCACAAGGTCCCCCGGACCCGCAGGCCATTGCGACAGCGGCGAGTCCAGTTCGGACGCAGTGAAATCGGGGGTATTGGCGAGCCCGATATTGGTCGGGCCAAACATGACCTCGCCGCGGATCAGGAACTCGGGAGGGGCATAGAACACGCCGGGAACGTAATTGCCCAGGGCATACACCTGGAGCATATCGACGGCAACCTGCTGCATTTCCGGAGCTTCGGGCGCGGCTTCTGCCTCATGCTCGGCCAGGGCCATTTCCAGCCGGACCTTCATGTCCTCGGCAGCGATCTGGAAGTAGCCGAGAAAGTGGGCAACAATTTCTGAAAATGGATCACTTGGAAAAAACACGGGACACCTCCTACTCGCCAATTCGTTTCCCGGCGGACTGGCGGAAGTAAGATGATCTGCGCGGT
Organism: Devosia marina; assembly: GCF_009758415.1. Taxonomy (GTDB): domain Bacteria; phylum Pseudomonadota; class Alphaproteobacteria; order Rhizobiales; family Devosiaceae; genus Devosia; species Devosia marina. The sequence goes on from NZ_WQRF01000004.1 coordinate 101,808, forward strand.
GGGGGCGCTACCGCGCAGATCCTTGGCAAGCGTTGGGGGCGCTCGCTTTATGCGTCGTCGTTGCCGGCGTCGTTGTACATGTGGTTGTTGCCACCCACCACGGTTGCATCGACAGCGTTCTGCTGCAGATTGGCACCGAGCACGACTTCCATGTTGAAGGCGCTGCCGTACACATATGCGCTGGCGTCCGCACCGGCGCTGGTCGAGGCATCGTCACCGCCGCTTGAACTCTGGGCGTTGCCAGAAGCGTCAGCGTGAGCGCCGAATGCCTGGGCGTTGAACGAGCCGTTGGCATTGTTCTGAACGTTGCTCAAGGTGTCGTTGTCGACGATGTCGGCCACCTGGCTGATTGCAAAGCCAGTGTCACCTCCGCCACCCGAGAAGGCGCCATTGAAGACGTTCTCGAAGTTAACGTCATCGCCCGGATCGAATTCGAGCGAGCCGCTATTGATGAACAGATTGTCCAACGTGGCGGTGCCGATATCGAGATCGGCGAAGTCATCATCGGAATTGTGCGAACCATCATCATCCGAGCTGTTGAAGGCGTCGGCGATGGCGACGTCGATGTCGGCATCGAGGTGAGTGGACGCATCATTGTTGGAATTGTTCGTTGAATTATTCGAATTGTCGTTATTCGAATCATTCATGGACTTGTTATTTCCAACGTCCGTGTTGTTTCCCACATCTGTGTTATTTCCGACGTCTTGATTGCTCGTCGAATTATCGTTGTGGGAATTGTTGGTCGACTTGTTGTTGGCAACGTCATCAACATCGACGTCCAGGTTCAGGTCGTTGTCCTGGGAGTTGTCGTTGTTGGAGTCGTTCATCGAGTTGTTATTTTGCGAGTCGGCCATAGCAAAATGCGACGACTGATCGCGGTTGTCGTTGTTGGAATCCTTGGTCGAGCTGTCATTGTTAGAGTTGTTCGTCGACTTGTTGTTCGCAACATCATCAACATCAACAGCCAGATCGTTGTCCTGAGAGTTGTCGTTGTTCGAGTTGTTCATCGACTTGTTGTTTCCGACATCCTGATTGTCGGTCGAGTTGTCGTTATTGGAATTGTTTGTCGACTTGTTGTTCGCAACATCGTCAATGTCAGCATCGAGATGGATTGAATTGTCGTCGTTCGAGCTGTTGTCATCATTCGAACTATTGTCGTCGTTCGAGCTGTTGTCATTGTTCGAATTATTTGTCGACTTGTTGTTCCCGTTGTCCTGCAACGTGGCATTCAAGTCATTGTCTTGGGAATTGTCATTGTTGGAGTTATTTTGTGACTTGTTATTCCCATTGTCCTGGATGGTGGCGTTCAGATCGTTGTCCTGAGAATTGTCATTCTGTTGGGAGTTGTCGGTGAACGCGCCGTTGTTTTGGAAGTTGTCAGCCATTGGTACTCTCCTCGGTGATGGCTATGGCTGAGCGACCAAGACCTCCTGTCATCTCTATTGGAGGCATTTCGGTTGCTCATTTACTTGAAGGGCATACGCGGGAGACACGGATTGTTGGCGCTGTACGCATTATCTGATCAGCACCTTGGCACCCAGAACCCCATTACCCAGCGCAACGCACGAAATTGTGTGCTGCGAAACCAAGTATTGACTACTGGAAAGCAAAGTATAGGCGCCACTTCAGGCTAAGCCGAAGGACCCAATGCTAATCTTATGGATTTAGAACATATGTCAGGTGCGCCAGGGAGCTAGATCGTTTTCAATCCCCTGTACGGGGGAGAAAATGCGCCGGACCTCAATCGAAAGGTTGATTTGCGCCGACCCGAAAGGGCTAGAGATCAATCTCTTGAATTAATCTCGCCAGGGAACGAATCACGCCAGAGTCACGCCCCTGGTGTTAACGTTTTGTCAACCTTGGACGCGATGGTGCCAGACACAACCGTGGACGCCAGTTCACAGTAATCGCAAGGTGAGGGAGTGGTAAATTGCGTGAAAACCTCTATGACGGCCTGCGTAGACCGCGTCAGACCGAAGATCGGTCAACAAAATCCGACACACTTCGGCTCGTGTTTGTTGCACCACAACAAGCCATATACCAATGCCTTAGCAGTGCATTACAGGATCATTTTCGCGATACGGAAGTTTTTCTAGTCGACCGGATCGACGACAAAGGCGAGCCAGATCATGATGTCGGGCTGGTGCTGCTTGGCGCTGGTGCCCGCCTGATCGGTTTAGATGTCGTCGAGCAATGCAGGCGGCGCTTCCCCGATGCGGCCATTGCGATCGCCATCGATAATGGGCTGCCAGTCGTGGACCCGCAATTGACGGAACGGCGGCTTATCCAGGGCATTCTGCCCACAACCCTGCCGCTCGATGTGTGGTTTGCGCTGATGCGGCTGGTCATGGCGGGCGGAGAATATCTGCCGCAGGACGAGGGTGCGAGATACAATCATCTCGAGCCTGTCCATCGGAGCTCGCCGGGCGCGCTGCCGCTAGCGTCGGCGAATCCGGCTCCGGTCAACCGGCAAAGACCGGCAGTCGAGATTCCGGTGCAGCAGAGCCAGCAGGCCAACGGCGACGCGGAAAACGGGCTGGACACATTGACAGCGCGGGAGCGGGAGATTCTCTCCCTGGTTTCGGAGGGGTACCAGAACAAGCTGATTGCCGATCGGATGGCCTTGTCGGAGCATACTGTCAAAGCCCATGTGCACAATCTGATCGCCAAGCTTCGGGTGACCAACCGGACCCAGGCGGCCGCCTATCTGCACGAGCACAGGCTCGACAAGAACGCCCTCAGCTCTGGACATGGTGACCACCGCCGGGCCACCGCCCTGGGGTGAACGCCATGCCCAGCCTGGATAAGGTGCTCCAGCAGGTCGGCCAGCTGAACTATGTGTGGACCAATACGGAAAGCCTGTTCATCTATCTGATCGCCCATCTGGCCGGAACGTCCAAGGACGCTGCGGTCATCATTTTCCTGACGCTGAATACCACGCGGGCGCGGCTGGACCTGCTCGACAGGCTGGCCAAGCTACCGGCAACCCCACCAGAGACCAGGGCGGCGGTGCTGGATCTGACCGAGCGCCTCAAGAAAGAGGCCAAAGTCAGGAACAAATATAATCATTGCATCTACTCATTCGACTCCAATGGCGAATTGAGCGGCACGCAATTGATGCGCATTGTCGAGTTTGACGATGCACTGAAATACGGAAAGGCCGAAGCACTGGACGATACTGAGTTTGAAAGGGTTCAGGCCGCCATCCGAGCCATCACATCGGTCAATCGGGATTTGTGGGCGTTCTTTGCTGCCAGCGGCATCAAGCCGTGAGTTAGCCAACGACCTGCAAGGATTGCGCTTGGTGATGAGATCCGGACAGGATCAAAGTAAATTATACGTTGTAATACATAGTTGGGGTAAGATCGGCAGTCCGCGTACGGAGCATGACTGCGCAAAAAAGGGTTGGAGGGCGCAGATGAGTACTCAAGCGCCGCATCACACGACTGTAAGGCTGCTTGGTCCGTGTTGTCTGCTCGTAGGCAACAATCTGGCCCAGGGTGTCCCTGCGAGTTTTTTCCGGATCGCGGCGTATTTGATCCTCTCCCCGCCTGAACAGGTTCAAGCACGCGGTAGGCTGGCCGCCCTGTTCTGGCCGAATGCAGATGACGGCAAGGCCGCCGCCAATCTGCGTCAGGCGGTGGCCCGCATCCGGCATGTTCAGGAGGAAAACGGCTTTACCTTGATTCAAGCCAACAACTCGACGCTGCACCTGGCCCCTAGCGATGACGTGTATTGCGACCTGATCGAGCTGTCCCGGCACATCGAGGGTGACGTTGTGCTGAACCCGCTCCAACTTTCACGCATCTACGGTGGGGAGTTGCTCGCCAACCAGGATTCCGGCGGTCAGGAATTTGAAGACTGGCTGTCCTCAAAACGCAATGAACTGCTGCTGCATGCTGTCGACGGGATCGCCTTGGGGATGCGCCCGGGCACGCGCTTCAGCCAGGCCGAGCGCAGCATTTGTGCGCGCCGACTGCTCGAACTCGATCCCTATCGGGAAGATGCGGTTTGCGTCCTAATGGAAGAGGCGGCCGAGCGCCGGCATTATGCCCGTGTCAAAGAGCTCTACACCTCCATGCGCAGCGTGTTGTCCAATGAACTGGGCGTTGAACCGAGCCCGGAGACGCGGGCCCTTTACACCAATTTGATGGAAATGGTGCGCTGAGCGCGCCCTTTCTGCCTTATGCAAAGGCGGTCAGGATGGCGCTGTGCATGGGCTTGGCCTGCCATTCGCGATCATAGGGCAGGCCGCGATTGGACGCGCTGCGCTGGGTGCGCAACCAGGAATGGCTATCGCTCAACCCCCAGGTACTGACACCCAGAACATTGTTGAACTGCAAGACAATGTCGAGATAGCGACGGGTTTCGTCGGCCACCAGCGCGTCGCGCCGTTCGATGGAAAGGCCAGTATTGGCCTCAGCGACATCGAGCTCGGTGATCGCCACCTTGAGCCCCATGCCACGAATATCGCGCATCATGCCATAAATGCCATCGGCATAGACATTGCCCTTGCGCAGATCCAGATGGGCCTGCAGGCCGACCGTGTCGACCGGTGCGCCGCGTGAGCGCAGACGCTCGAGCAGGCGGAGCAGCGAGAGGCGGCGCTGGCCTTCATAGCCGCTATTATATTCGAGCCCGTATTCATTGATGACCATGCGCGCGCGCGGCGCACGGGCCTTGGCCGCTTCCAGGGCACGTTCGATATAGGCCTCCCCAAAGGCCTTGTAGAACTGGTTCTGTCGCAAGCCATTTCCGCCATGATTGGGTTCGATCGGTTCGTTGACCACGTCCCATTCGCGCACCTGATTGCCATAGCGGCCAATGATCTTGGAAAAGTGATCATCGATCACCGCCCAGTCGCGGTTGGACGCAAGAGCCGAAGCGGCCCAGCGGGGCAGGCTCTTGTGCCAGAGCAGTGTATGCCCGCGCATGGCCAGGCCATTGCGGGAGGCAAAGCTGGCGAGCTGGTCCATCTCGCCATAATTGTAATTCCGGCTGGGTGCGATGGAGTCCCATTTCATGGCCCATTCCGGCGTGATGATGGAGCAGTCGCGCACCACACTGGAACGGAACCGGCTGTCGCTCAGGGTCGCGCTCTGAATGGCGGCACCGAAATAAAGGCCGCGCGAGGAAGCGGCCGAACGCAGTGCGCGCACCGGCGGCGGCGTCGCCGGGCGAGGCTGGCGGGCCTGCGCCTGGTCCGGCGTCGCGGTGACCGATCCGGTCTGGGTGGTGTCGACACGGGCGCAGCCAATCAACTGCCCTACAGACAGCGCAGCGGCTGCCCCAATAATTAAATCTCGACGCTTCACTGCTGCCTCCCCGAATCGTCCACCGACCAACCCTGCCAATAGAAAAATGAAGCAAGGACCGGAGCGCGGCAATTAGACAGAACTATCTAGATCGTTGTATTAATGGCACCATTTTAAATCAATAGCTAGACTATCCCCTAACAGAGTCATTCGGTGCGGGAGACGTTCTGCATACAGCTTTGTGGTACGGCAACTTTGTTAGTGGTGAGTCAAGATGTGCAAGATATCACAAGTAGTAAATGCGAAAGTTTTGGGCATCTCTACCGCCCTGACATTGATAGCGGCATTGCCCGCCATGGCCGATTCGCTGGTCATTATTTCTATCGCCGGGGAGGCCTATGATGGCCCGCCAAGCTTTGATCTTTTGATTGATGACAACGTGGTGGGCAGCGGCACGCTGCGCATGGCGATCAAGACCGAGGCCGACGGGCGCCTGTTCACGAAACCGCGCCCCAGCTCGTTTCTGGAACAATTTTCCTTCACGGTCCCGGATGACCTGCTGACACCGGATGCTGAAATCAGCCTGGTGCTGACCAATGACAAGTTCACCCGCATGGATGGCGCCGGTGAGGATGGGGTGCTCGACCGCAACCTGTTTATCGACTTCGTGCGAGTCAACGACATCGAGGTAACCTCGGCTGATATGGTACTGATTTATGACGGCGATGTCGTAGAATATAGCTATCAGGCGGGATTGCTGCCGATCTATGAAGCCGGGTTTCGCGCGGTGGCGCGTCCGCCAGAGGGTGGCTGGCTGACCGGTGCCGTTGCCAAGGTCGGCATGCTCGATATTCCCATGCCCTTGCCGCGACCGAAGGATCTGACGCTCAGCGCCGGCCTGGTGCAACAATGAGCCCGCAGCATAAAGCGACAAGGCTGGTGCGTCAGACGCGCACCGGCCGTCGGACAGACATGCCCAAATCCATCTGCGTGACAGGTGGAGCGGGGTTCCTCGGCTCGCATCTGTGTGCCCGCCTGATTGGCGAGGGGCACCGGGTGACCTGCATCGACAATTTTCACACGGGCCGTCCGGCCAATGTCGCGGCCCTGGCACGCAGCAACCGGTTCGAGCTGGTGGAACATGACGTCATGGACGCCCTGCCTGAGCACTTGCCCGCCTTTGACGAAATCTACAATCTCGCCTGCCCGGCTTCGCCGGTGCATTATCAGAGCGATCCGGTCCGCACCGCGCTGATCTGTGCGGAAGGCGCCGCCAATGTGCTCTACCGCGCCCAGCGGGACGGTGCCCGGGTCATGCAGGCCTCGACCTCGGAAATCTATGGCGACCCCGAGATTCACCCGCAGCGCGAGGACTATTGCGGCAATGTCAACACGGTAGGACCTCGCTCCTGCTATGACGAAGGCAAGCGCTTTGCCGAGACGCTGTTCACCGATTTCGCCCGCCAGAGCGGCGTGGTGGTCAAGATCGTGCGCATCTTCAATACCTATGGCCCGCGAATGCAGCCCGATGACGGCCGGGTGGTCTCCAACTTCATTCTGCAGGCTTTGCGCGGCGAGGACATCACGATCTATGGCGAGGGCCAACAAACCCGCTCGTTCTGCTATGTCGATGATCTGATCGAGGGTTTTGTGCGCCTGATGGCGTCCGGGCCGGAGGTCGATGGTCCGGTCAATATCGGCAATCCCACCGAAATCACCGTGGGCGAGTTGGCACAAATCATCATCGAGATGACAGGCGCGTCCTCAAAAATCGTCCACCGCCCCCTGCCGGTTGACGATCCGCGCCGCCGGCGCCCCGACATCACCCGCGCCAGCACGCTGCTTGGCTGGGCGCCACGCGTGCCCCTGGCCGAAGGGCTGGACAAAACCATCCGCTACTTTGCCAGCCTCAACCAGACGCTGGCGCCGGCCCAGCGCCATGAGCCGGTCTTCGCCGCGGCGGCCCGGAGCGAGCCCATCGTACGATTCTAGTTTGCGTAGCAGAGCGAGTAAGAACCATGCGCCTCATGATTATCGGTTCGGGATATGTCGGTCTTGTTTCGGGCGCATGCCTGGCGGAACTTGGACACCACGTGATGTGCGTGGACAATGATACAAGCAAGGTCGAGCGGCTGCAGGCTGGCCAGATTCCCATCTACGAGCCGCAACTCTCCGAGATGATCACCCGAAATGTAGCGCGGGGGCGCTTGGGTTTTAGCAGCCAGCTGCCGAGACTGGGCAAGGAAATACACGCGGTGATGATCGCGGTGGGCACGCCGCCCCAGACCAATGGCAGCGCCAATCTCGATGCCATCTTCGCTGTGGCCAAGGAAATTGCCGCCAAGGCGATCCATCCGCAAATGGTAATCATCAAGTCCACGGTGCCGGTCGGCACCGGCGACAGCGTGCAGGCGCTGATGCACAAGGCACGACCCGAAATGCATTTCTCGGTGATCTCCAATCCCGAGTTCCTGCGCGAAGGCTCGGCCATTGATGACTTCATGGCACCGGACAGGATCGTTGTGGGCGCCGGGGACGAAACGGCCCGCAATACGCTGCGAGCGCTGTATGCGCCGCTGGAGCAGACCGGAACACAAGTGGTCTGCATGGGCCGGCGGGAGGCGGAATTGGTCAAATGCGCTGCCAATGCGTTCCTGGCCACCAAGATCGCATTTATCAATGAAATGGCGGACCTATGCGAAGCGGTTGGCGCCGATGTCGAGCAGGTCGCCCATGGCGTCGGGCTGGACGAGCGCATCGGCGAAGCTTTTCTGCAGGCCGGCCCCGGCTATGGCGGGTCGTGCTTCCCCAAGGACACGACCGCGCTACAGGCGATTGCCCAGGAATATGGCATCAATCTGCGGCTAGTCGAAACCGTCATCGCATCCAATGACGCCCGCAAGCGCGGCATGGGTCGCCGCGTCTCGAGAGCGCTGCCGGGCGGTTTGTCGGGGCGGGTCGTGGCGGTGTTGGGCCTGACGTTCAAACCCAATACCGACGACATGCGCGATTCCCCGTCCCTGGCCCTGATCGACGCCGTGCAGCGGGCCGGTGCGAAGGTGCAAGTGTTTGATCCACAAGGGATGAATCGGGCCCGGTTGCATCTGCATGATGTCCACTTCGCGGACAATGCCTATCTCTGTGCCGAAGGGGCGGATTGCATTGTGCTGGCGACGCATTGGCCCGAATTTGCCACGCTCGACGCCGAGCGGCTGGGGCGGGGGGTCCGCAACAAGGTCTTGGTGGACCTGCGCAATTTCCTTGATCCACAAGCCTTTCTCAATGCCGGTTTTGCGGTCCACGCCATAGGGCGGCCGCCGCAGCATCCCCGGCGGCACAACGTGCTCGCGGTGCACCAGGACAGTGCCCGGAACCACTCCAGGAGGGGCTACATGAACGGGGCAACGCAGCGTTCCGCCCTGCAAGATGGGATGAGCGGCTAGACGCAGTGTCGCGAGAGGTCAGGCCATGGAAACCAACGAGACAATGAGCCTATTGCTTGTCGGTGCCTTCTGCGCGGTCCAGATCGCCTACGCCCTCTCGCAATCGCTCGATCTCTATTTCTTCACCCGCCCGGTCAACTGGGTGGATCCCAATACGGCGCGCGACAAGCCAGCGGACGAATACCCTTACATCGTTCTGTTCTATCCGGTGCTGCGCGAACTTGAATCCACCATGCGCACGACCTTTCTGAGCCTGGCCCAGCTCGAATATCCCAAGGACAAGTTCAGCGTCGTGGCCATTCCCAATGCGGACGACGCCTTCACCGTGCGCTCGCTGCGTCGGCTGCAGAAGGAGTTTCCGTTCCTCCAGATCATTGAGGTGCCGGCCACGTCACACAAATCGTGGCTGGTGGTGTGGAAGGCCTGGGACCGCTGCAAGAAGGCCTATTGGTGGCATGAGGGCAAGTTCGCGCAGAACCGCAATCTGCCCCCGAAAAAAACCAGGCAATTGATCTATGCCTTCTATCAGATTGCCGAACGCGTCATGGACACCCAGGACTTCCTGGTCAATTACATCGACGCGGACAGTTGTCCGCCCAGCGACCATTTCCTGGCTGCGGCCGCCGGCATGGGGCAATATGATGTGCTGCAGGCCCAGAATATTGCCGGCAATCTCAATGCGAGCTGGGCGGCAAGTTGGCACGCCTTTGACCACATGGCCTGGGACGGTTCGAAATATCCGCATCTCTCGGCCAATGGAAAGCACCCTTATTGGGTGCTGGGCAAAGGGCTGTTTTTCCGCGCCTCGGACCTGATCGCGCTGGGCGGCTTCCACCCCTGGCTGACGATCGAGGATCCGGAGGTGGGCATGCGCTTCTGGACCAATGGCAAGCGGCTGGGGGTGATCGAGAACCCCTTGATTGAGGAAGTACCGCTGACTTTCGCGCATGGTATTACCCAGCGCAAACGCTGGGTGGCAGGATTCTTCCAGAGCCTGACCCACCCGCTCAAGGCCATGGGCATGCCCTGGCCGGCCCGTTTCAAGGCCTGGCTGAACTTTCTGCCATGCCTGTCGCTCTCGCTGAACTCCATCGGCCTTCCACTGGGAATCTGGGCCACCTGGTCGGCCTGGACTGGCCAGAACATCTTGCCTGATTGGGCCATCGTACTGTCCCTGGCCAATCTGGTGGTCTTCACTCTGTCGATGAGCGCGCTTTATGTGCGGACCTGGCGCCGCGCGGCGCTGGTGCTGCCCGCGCGCAAGGACCGCATCCGCTATCTGTTGCGAGTCAATCCGGTCTTTATCCTGGCGTGGTGGCTGGTCTGGCTCATCCCGCTCTGGATCGGTTTCCGCATGTTTCTGCGCAATGAGGGGCTGGTGTGGGAACGCACCGAAAAGACCGATGCCAATCACGATCTGGTCCGCGTCGCCCGGACCAAGAAGTCGAGCGCAACGGCACGCTCCACTGCCCAATCCAAATTGCCCACCGCCATTCGAGCGGGGGCGGAAAAAACCTCATGAGACGCGACGCGCGTAAGGAGTAACACAATGACGAAAGGACACGTTCTGGTCACTGGGGGTGCCGGCTTTATCGGCTCGCATCTGGTGGACTTGTTACTGGCCCGCGGGTTTGAGGTCACCGTTCTCGATTGCCTGCTGGAACAGGTGCATGGCGATGCCGACCGCGATGCCGAAGGCTGGCCGGTCTATCTCAATCCCGCCGCCCGCCGCATCAAGGGCAATATTCTCGATGACGGCGTGTTCGAGAGCGCCCTGTCCGGCATTACCCATCTGGCCCATCTCGCCGCCTCTGTCGGGGTCGGGCAGAGCATGACCAATATTGTCGATTATACCCGCAACAACACCATGGCCGCGGCCATCATGCTCGAAGTGCTGTCGCGCACCGAGCACACGGTCAGGCGCATGGCGGTTGCCTCGTCCATGTCGATCTATGGCGAGGGCCAGTATGTCGAGGCGGAGAGCGGCCGCCCGGTCATGCCGGAAATGCGCGACCACGAACAACTACAGGCCCATCACTGGGAGCTGAACAAGAACGGCGCGAACCTGTCGCCCGTGCCCACCGATGAAAACAAGCTGCTCCAGCCCGCCTCGATCTATGCCGTCAACAAGCGTGATCATGAGGAGATGTTCCTCTCGGTCGGCCGGGCCCTCAAGATTCCCACCGTGGCGCTCAGGCTGTTCAATGCCTATGGCTCGCGCCAGGCGCTGAGCAATCCCTATACCGGGGTAGCGGCCATCTTCATCTCACGCCTGCTCAACGACCAGCCGCCCATCATCTTCGAGGATGGCGAGCAGAAGCGCGATTTTGTGCATGTGCTCGACGTGGCCAATGCCTTTGCCACCGTGCTCGAAAGCGACCTGGCGGTGTGGGAAGCGTGCAATGTGGGCAGCGGGCAGGCGCGGACCGTCAACGAGATCGCGACCACACTGGCGCGGCTGTTGCGCAAGAATATCGCGCCCACCATTCTCAATCAGTACCGGGTGGGGGATATCCGCCATTGCTTCGCCGATATCAGCAAGCTCGAAAAGCTGTTCGGCATCCGGCCGACGCAGGAGTTTGAGACGGGAATGGCGCAGTTGATCGAATGGGTGCAGACGGTGAACCGCCCGCAAGACCGCTCCCAGCAATCGCTGGCGGAGCTGACCCGGAGCAGGCTGGTCGTCTGACTGGGTCAGCCCAGCCGCGGCCCTTCGGCCAGCAGTGTCCGCCAATCTGCGCCGTCACGGCTTGTCTGCAGTCGGGCGGCCGCCAGGGCGCTATCGATGATCGGCTGGGAAACCGCTACACCGGGCAATTGCGCGGTCAGCGCTTCGAAAATAGCCGGGTGGAGCGTCAGCACGCCGCCGATGACGGCAATGGGCAGGTTCCCGGCCCGGGCCCGCATGGCTTGGGCAAGCAAGGCCAGTTCAACCCCAGCCTGACGCAGGATTTCGAGCGCCGTCCCATCGCTCATCTCGGCCGCCCTGGCGACAGCGATCGCCAGGGCGCCGATGCGGCCCCGGTCGCCGGCATAGACATATTGGCGGACATCGTGCCAATCCGACCCGCCCACCAGGGCGAAGATCTGATCGGCCAGGACTTGCAGTCCGGCAAAGGAACCGGTGTGGTCGAGGGTGCGATAGAGCCGGTCGAGCGCCTGGAGCGCAATCCAGCTTCCCGAGCCGGCATCGTCGATGAGAATGCCCCTGCCCCCGACCCTTACGACATCGCCGGTCGCGCCGACGTGAATGCCGATGGAGCCGGTGCCGGCGGACACCAGATGTCCGGCGCCGGGCTGGAAATGGGCCGCGTAGGCGAGAATGATGTCGTCCATCAGAAGGATGGCATCGCGCGGAAGGCCGAGCGCCTGTTGGGCGAGGCCGGCAATCTCATCGGCGGCGGCAGCGCCGAAGCCGGTCAGGCCGCCGGACAGGGCGACCGGTTTGAGACCATGTTCGGCAATCGCGGCGGCTAGTTGGGTGAACACCGCGGCAAGCCGGGTGTGTTCGGCAGGGTTGAACACATGGGCAGTGGCGCCGCCGACCTGGCCGCGCGCCAGCACCGCGCCCGCCGGATCGCAGGCCACCCAGCGGCTGGCCGTGCCGCCCACGTCAAGCCCAAGATGAACCTGGCTCACCGGGGCACGCCCTGTTTGACGAACATGGCGGTGATTTCGCGCGGATTGGTAATCATGGTGCCCACAACAACGGCATGCGCGCCCGCATTGAAGGCCTGGGCGACAAGCTCGGGGCGATTGTAGCGCCCTTCGGCCACCACCGGAACATCAAGCCGGGCGGCCAGGGCATCGAGCAGGGCCAGATCCGGCTCTTCCGGCTTGGGCTGGGTATCTTCAGTATAGCCCGAAAGGGTGGTGGCGACGTAGTCGGCGCCCCAATCGGCAGCCTTCAGCCCCTCTTCCAGCGTGGAAATATCGGCAAACACCTCGGCGCCGATCTCTTCCTGAATGCGCCGGATGAGAATACTGGGGTGTTCGCCATGGCGCGGGCGCTCGGTGCAATCGAGCGCAACAATCCCGGCGCCTGACGCAGAAATTGCGGCGGCGGCCTCGAAACTGGGAGTGATATAGACCGGGTGCTTGTCGGAAAACACCTTGTGAATGCCGATGACCGGCAGGCCCGCTGCCTGCACCGCCGCGACATCGGCGGGGCCATTGGCGCGAATGCCCGCGGCGCCGCCATCGCGCGCCGCCAGCGCCATGGCGCCCATGAAGTGGGGACCATGCAATGGGTTATCGGCCCGCGCCTGGCAGGAGACGACAAGGCCCCTGGGCAGCTTCATTTGACGGCACCGGAGGTCATGCCGGCGATGAACTGCCGCGAGAGGACAATATAGATCAGGATGATCGGCGCAGCAGACAGGGTCAGGCCGGAGAACAGCACACCCCAATCGGTGGTATATTCGCCCATAAACGTCGTCAGGCCCTGCGGCAGGGTTTTCAGATCATCGTTCTGGATGAAGACCAGCGGGAAAAAGAAGTCGTTCCAGATCGGCACGACGTTCTGGATGCCGGCAATGACCATGGCGGGCCGCACCAAAGGCAGCATGATCGACCACATAATACGCGCTTCGGAGGCGCCATCCATGCGCGCGGCGTCCTCAAGTTCATTGGGCAGGGTGCGGATGAAGCCGGTCATGATGAAGACCGTCGTGGGCAGGCCCATGGCGGTATAGACGAAGATCAGCGAGAGCTGATTGTTGAGGATGGAGAGGTCGCGCATCAGCATGAAGAGCGGGATGATGGCGAGTTTGAGCGGCAGGGTCAGCCCGGCCAAGAAGAACATCAGGATGAAGTTCGAGCCGGTGAAGGCATAGCGGCCAATGGCATAGGCCGCCATGGTGCCCAGGGTCAGGATCAGGACCATTGAGGCGCCGGTGACCACGAAGGAATTGAGCAGGTAGCGCAGGAAATTGGTCTGGGTCCAGATTTTCACGAAGTTGCCCACTTGCGTGAAATCGGGAATGCCGAAAGGCGAGGCGAATATCTGCGGCGTGGTCTTGAAGGCCGAAAACACCATGATGACGATGGGCGCCAGCATAATGATGGTGTTGGCGATCAGGATGATCTGCAACAGCCCGTCGCGGCCCAGCGTTCCCAGAATGCCCCTGCGGTCCTGATAGGCCATGGCAGTGGTGGTCGCGGTGCTCATATCTGGATCTCCCTGGCGCGCAGGCGCACGGTGATGACCGTGGCGATGGCGGCGATGAAGAGGAAAATCAGCACGGCCAAGGCCGAACCGAGGCCGAAATCCTGCTGGCCGGCAGACACATTGCCAAAGGCCGTGCGGTAGAAATAGAGCCCCAGCACATCGGTCGAGCCAAAGGGTGACCCATCCAGCCCGCCCATGATGTAGGGCAGCTCAAACCAGTTGAAGGCACCCACGAAGAGCAGGGTGAACACGATGGTGGCGCTGGGCGCGACGAGCGGCCAGACGATCTGGGTGATCTTGACCCATTCGCTTTCGGTCTCCATGCGCACGGCATCGAGAATCTCGCCCGGAATGCGCTGCATGCCGGCGAGGAACACCAGGGTCGGGAAGCCCACCATATGCCAGGCCTGGGCGGCAATGATGCTCCAGAGCGCGGTGCCGCTCTGGCCCAGCCACGGCTGCGCCAGCCCATCAAGCCCCAGACCGCGCAGGCTGATGTTCACCACCCCGAATAGCGGGTGATAGAACAGCTTGAACAGATAGGCGACGATGATGGTGGAGAGCACCACGGGCAGGAACACTGCAATGCGGTGGAAACGGGCGCCGGGCAATTCGCGCCAGAGCGCATAGGCCAGGATGAAACCCAGCCCGTTCTGCAGAACCATCAGCGCGAAAAAGACAATGATGTTGTTCTTGAAGGCGTTGAGCGTCCAGCTCCGATAGGGCTCGACAAACAGCACTGTGTGGAAGTTCTCAAGGCCCACGAAATCGAGGCGCTTGAGGCCCTGCCAGTCAAAGAAGGCATAGGCGAAGGCCGAAATGATCGGATAGACGATGAACAGCGCCACAAAGGCCAGCGGCGGCACGATGAGGAAGGTGATCCAGAGGCCACGGCCTGTCATCCGAAGTTTGGGCATTTGGGCTCGCTTTGAATTTCTGTGAGGGTACACCCCCACCCAGCCTCCCCCCGCAGAAGGGGGAGGAGCCGCATCGAGTATTTGAGTGATCTCCTCACACCCACCAGCCGGTCCCTCCCCCTGTCAGGGGGAGGTCAGGTGGGGGTGCGAGGAGATACAGGCGAAGGGAGGCCGCCTTAGTTCTGGAAGGGCTCGTACCAGGCAGCAAGGCCGGTGGTGAGCACTTCGCCAATGGCTTCGGGCGTGGTTTCGCCGGCGAACAGCTTCTGCATCTCGCCCTGGATCAGCACCGAGCCGGAGGGCTCGCCATAGCGGAAGTGGGCCAGCATCAGATAGGGGATCGAGGACTGGTTCAGCTCAGCCACTTCGCCCAGCAGCGGGTTGTCGAAAGTGACGCCCGGCACGGTCGAGATGTTGTTGAGCGTATTGGCGAAAGCCTGGCCGAATTCCTGGCTGGCCAGGTAGTTGACGAAGGTAATCGCGGCGTCCTTGTTCGGG
The DNA here is from genome assembly GCF_009758415.1 of Devosia marina. GTDB lineage: Bacteria > Pseudomonadota > Alphaproteobacteria > Rhizobiales > Devosiaceae > Devosia > Devosia marina. The sequence goes on from NZ_WQRF01000004.1 coordinate 117,091, forward strand.
GTGGCGGCGTTCACCGCATAGCCACCGTCGAAATAGACCGCCACCAGCTTTTCGTCCTCGGCAGTCTCGCCGGGCGCGGCGAACATGCCCAGCTCGATGTCGGGGTTCTGGTTCTTGAAGTTGGACAGCTCATAGGAGCCGCCGATGAACATGCCCGCCATACCCGAGGCGAAGAGCTGCTGGGCGGACGGATAGTCGAGACCGATAAAGCCATCGGGGAAATAGTCGGCGGCAATCGCGGCGACTTCGCCGAGAGCCGAGGTGAAGCGCTCATCGGTGAAATCGGTCTCACCGGCGATCAGGTCTTCGTAGAAATCCTTGCCCATCAACGAGGAGCCGAGACCGAAGGTGACGGTTTCGTTCTGCCAGGCGGTTGCCGTGCCATTGGCGAAGGGAATGACGCCAGCATCCTTGAGCGACTGGCCCAGGGCTTCCAGGTCAGCCCAGCTCTGCGGCTCTTCGAGGCCATTGGCGTCGAAAATCGCCTTGTTGTAGATGACGAACTGGGTCTGGCTGGCGAAGGGCACGGCATAGATCTGGCCGTCCGAGCGCATGCTTTCGGCCGCCAGCGACGCGGCGGAGAAATCGGCCAGGGCCGGCACGGTTTCGGTGCTCAGAGGTTCTAGATAACCGGCCGAAGCGACGTTTTCGAGGCCGCCATAAGCGCGCACCATGGCCAGGTCCGGACCGGTGCCACCGGCCAGGGCGGTGGACAGGATGGTGTTGTAATTGGTGGCTTCGAAGGTTTCGAACTTCACGGTGATGCCCGGATTGGCCGCCTCGAACGTCTCGATGAACTGTTCATAGGCCGCGCGGTCTTCCTGGCGCCAGCTCCACAGGGTCAGATCCTGGGCCAGCGTAGGGGCGGCGACGAGCACGGCTCCCAGGGCCGCGCCGATGCGTATCAGATTGGTCTTCATGGAGTTCCCTCTCCTTGCGAGTTCTCTTTGGTGGTCTTGTCCCGGCGCCCGGTTCAGGGCGACAGCCGCCGGCCATCCTCGGCGGAAAAGAAATGCGCGGCGCCCGGCGCGACCGTCACGGTCACCGTTTCGTCCGGCGCAAATAGATCGTTGGGGGTGGTGCGGGCCGAGAGCAGCGTGCCGTCGGCCAGCCGGGCATAGACATAAGCATTGTCGCCCAGATATTCGGTATAGACGACCTGGGCGGCAAAGCCCTCGGCCGCGCCGCGGGTCAGATGCACCGCATCGGGCCGCAAGCCCAGCTTGAGCGCCTTTGCATCCGGCACGGCGCCGACAGCCACGGCTCCCCCATTGGCGACACCAAGGCGGTCCCCGTCGCGGGTCACATCGACCAGCGTCATGCGCGGCGAGCCGATGAAGCTGGCAACGAATGTGTTGGCCGGCGTCTCATAGAGCTCGCGCGGCGAGCCGACCTGTTCGATGCGGCCATTGTTCATCACCACGATCTTGTCGGCCAGGGTCATGGCTTCGACCTGATCATGGGTCACGTAGATCATGGTGCCGCCGATCTCGCGATGCAGGCGGGCGATTTCGAGGCGGACTTCGGAGCGCAGGGCCGCGTCGAGATTGGACAGCGGCTCATCGAGCAGGAATACATCGGGCTTGCGCACCAAGGCCCGGCCGATGGCAACGCGCTGGCGCTGGCCACCCGAGAGTTCGCGCGGTCGGCGCTTGAGCAGTTCGCCCAGCCGCAGCATGCGCGCGGCGTCGGCAATGCGTTGTTCGACCTCGGCCTTGTCGAGCCCCATCAGGCGGGCCCCGAAGGCCATGTTTTCATAGACATCCATATGCGGGTAAAGCGCATAAGACTGGAACACCATGGCGATGCCGCGGCGCGAGGGCGCCACATCGTTCATGCGGCTACCATTGAGCACGAATTCGCCATCGGTGATCGGGTCGAGTCCGGCGATCAGGCGCAGCAGGGTCGACTTGCCGCAGCCCGAGGGGCCGACAAAGACGACGAATTCGCGGTCGCCGATTTCCAGATCGATGCCATGCAAGACTTCAGTCTCGCGAAAGCGCTTCTTGATGCCGCGAAGCGATAGCTGAGCCAATTGCTCTCTCCGTCCATCCTGCCCGTGGCAGGTCCCCTGGGCAGGTCACCCTCATGCCTGCATGTTGGAATAGTAAATTCCAGCAATTGATGGTGTCAAGAATATTAAATTACTTCTCGCGCGCAGCGAGATGAGCGGCAGCCGCCTGGGTCGAGGCGCCAATTGTGCAGCGGCTAGCGGGCCTTGAGCACCGTCACGGCGGTTTCGGAATTGTGGATAAAGTCGTGCGCGTCCGGTTGCATGCGGATCATCAGAATGAACAGCATGTCCATCAGCATCAATTGCGCATCGCGCGAGGTGATGGCCGAGGAGCGCACCCGCTCCTCATCGGCGACGGTAAAGAGGTGAATATCGGCCAGCTCGAGCAAGGGGTTGGGCTGCAATCCGGTCATCGAAATCACCGTGGCGCCACGCTGCCGGGCAATCTCGGCAATACGCAGGGTTTCCACGCTGCGACCGGAATGGGACAGGGCAAAGAGCACATCAGCCGCGTTGAGCGCCGAGGCATTGGAGATCTGGATATGGCTGTCGCTGTCGATCAGCGCCATGCGGCCCAGCTTGAGCAGCTTATAGGAGAAGTCCTTGGCCACCAGCGAGGAGGCCCCAACGCCCGCGAGCTGGATTTTCCGGGCATTGACCAGGGATTGCAGCGCCAGATCAATGGTCTGCTCATTATTGGCGGCCAGGGTTTCGCGCATCGAGAGCAGCTTGGAGCCGATCAGCTTTTGCAGGATGGTGACGTAGCTGTCGCTGGCATCGATCGAACCATGAATGACCCCGCCGGGGGCATGCCATTCGAGCGCCTTGGCCTTGTTCACAGCCAGCTTGAGTTGCTGGTAGCCGGCATAGCCCAGCTTCTGGCTGAACTTGACGACGCTGGACTGGCTGCGCCCGGTTGCTTCTGCCAGGGCGGCCGATGACAGGGTCAGCATCTGCTCGGGATGATCGATGATGAACTGGGCGATCTGGCGATCGGCCTGGGTCATGGTGTCCAGCTTGGCGCTAAGGACCTTGAGTATCGACATTTGCGTTCCCGTGCCGCCGGCCCAGCCGCCTCGTCTTTCGAGGACTAAAGCCGACCTCCCTCAAATTGCAACCTGCTTGTGTCCCTGTGCACCGCATGTCTTGCCAGAGACATATCCCCAGGACATCATCAATTTGGAATACAATATTCCATGTCTCGTTGACACCCGGAATATTCACTTCTAGCATCGCTGCGGAATTTGAGCATAGGCACAATGGCAAAAACGACCCTGATGGCTGAGCTGGAACAGCTCGTTTCCGAAGCCCGCAACCCGAACACGCTACAGATCGACCTGATGTCGTCGGGCGAGATCGTGGCGGCGATGAATGCCGAGGATGCAAAGGTCGCCGAGGCTGTGCGCCAGGTGCTTCCGCAGGTTGCTGCCACTGTCGACTGCATTGTCGAAGCGTTCAAGGCCGGTGGTCGATTGATCTATATGGGTGCCGGCACTAGCGGACGGCTGGGCGTGCTGGACGCCTCGGAGTGTCCGCCAACCTTCGGCGTGCCCGAAGGCATGGTGGTGGGGCTGATTGCCGGGGGCGACCGCGCCCTGCGCCATCCGATCGAGGGCGCCGAAGATTCCCGCGAAGAGGGCCGCAACGACCTCCAGCGGGTTGATGTTTCGGCCAGGGACGTGGTGGTGGGCATCGCGGTCAGCGGCCGGACGCCCTATGTCATTGGGGGGCTCGACTATGCCAAGAGCGTTGGCGCCGTGACCGCAGCATTGTCCTGCAATCCGGATTCCGCCATCGCCAGTATGGCCGATATTGCCATTTCGCCGCTGGTCGGCCCCGAAGCGCTGACCGGCTCGACCCGCCTCAAATCGGGCACGGCGCAGAAACTGGTGCTCAACATGCTCACCACCGCCAGCATGATCCGCATCGGCAAGTCCTATGAAAACCTTATGGTGGATCTTTCCGTCAGCAATGAAAAGCTGGCGGCTCGCGCCACCCGCATTCTGATCGAGGTGGCCGATTGCACGGCCGAAGAGGCCGAGGCGTTTCTGCTGGCCAGCAAGAACAATGTGAAGCTGGCGATCCTGATGGCGTTGACCGGCATGAGTGCGGCGGAAGGAGCGCTTGCCCTTGAAGAGGCCGGTGGTTTCCTGCGCCGCGCCGCTGCCCAGCCCCAGCCGCGTGCAGCCGGATAAATGAGCGGCAAGGTGGCCCTGCTTGTTGATCTGACTACGATAGCCGAAAAGCCGCAGAACTGCAGGCGCACGCCTGGGCATACGCTGAACACTGCCGCCCGGAGGCTCAATCCGTCCTGCCGAAGGCCGATGGCAGCGCGGTCGTGGACCGCCAATGCTCAACGGCCCCTGGCCGCCTGAGCCGACCATGACCATACATCTCAGCGCCGCCATCGAGCGCTTTCCGATTGCCGGGAATTTCACCATTGCGCGTGGCAGCAAGAGCGAGGCCGTGGTGGTGACGGTCCGGCTGGAACAGGACGGACATGTCGGGCACGGCGAATGCGTGCCCTATGCCCGCTATGGCGAAACCCCTCAGAGCACGCTGGCCGCTATTGAAACACTGGCACCCGCATTTGCGGCAGGTATGAGCCGGTCCGAGTTGCAGCAGGTGCTGCCGCCGGGCGCCGCACGCAATGCGCTGGACTGTGCCCTGTGGGATCTGGAAGCGAAACGCGCCGGTGCGTCGGTGGCGGTGCTGGCCGGAACGACACTGCCGCAGCATATCGAAACGACCTTCACCATCAGCCTCGGGACGCCCGACGGCATGGCCGAAGCCGCCGCAAAAGCTGCGCATCTGCCGCTGCTCAAGATCAAGCTGGGCGCCCCGGGGGACGCCGAGCGCCTTGGGGCTGTGCGAGCGGCGGCGCCAGGCACGCGCCTTGTTGTCGATGCCAATGAAGGCTGGCACCCCGACGACCTGCCGGTGCTGCTCGACATCTGTGCTCATTGCCGGGTCGAACTGGTGGAGCAACCGCTGCCTGCTAATGCAGACCAGGCTCTGACAGAGATTGATCACCCGGTCCCGATCTGTGCCGATGAAAGCGGGCATGCCCTTGCCGGGCTTGAAGCGCTGGTTGGGCGCTATGACGCGATCAATATCAAGCTCGACAAGACAGGTGGGTTGACCGAGGCCCTGGCGGTGGCCGCCCGCGCCGAGGCGCTGGGCCTGTCGATCATGGTTGGCTGCATGGTCAGCACTTCGCTTTCCATGCTGCCGGCGCGGCTGCTGGCGGCACGGGCACGCTGGATCGACCTTGATGGTCCGCTCCTGCTGGAGCAGGACCGGCCGGACGGACTGGCCTATGAGGGCGGAATGATTTCCGGTGCAGCCTCACCGCTCTGGGGCGGCTGAGCGTCAGGCGCGGATCACTTCGGATGCGTCACATCCCGCGTCCGCTTGAGCGCATCCACGGTCTGTTCATAGCGCTGGCTGGCAACGCCTAGAAACAGGCAATCGACAATGGCCAGTTGGGCAATACGGCTGACCATGGCTCCGGCGCGCAGCCGACTTTCGCGGGCCCGGGCCACCAGGCATTCGTCGGCTGCGCCGGCCAGGGGCGAATCCGGCGCGCCGGTGAGGGCCACGGTCAGGGCCCCCGCATCGCGGGCGATTTCGAGAAAGCGGACCGTATCGGCGGTGGCGCCGGAATGGGAAAAGCCCAGGGCGACAGTTCCCGCCGGCGACAACAAGGCCGCGGTCCAAGCCTCGTGCGGATCTGCCAGCAGGAAGGCATTGCGGCCAATGCGGAACAGCTTGTGGTGCAGGTCCTGGGCGACGAACTGGCTGGCCCCGATGCCAAAAAGCAGGATGCGCTCGGCCTGGTCGACCGCTGCCACGACGCGTTCGAGCACGCCATAATCGAGGCCCGAGACGGTTTCGTCGATGGCCAGGATTTCCAGCGACGCCACTTTCGAGGCCATTTCCTGCAGGGTGTCGGACTGGGCGATCTCGGCCCCCAGCATCAGATCGGTGCCGAACTGGGCGGCTTCCTTGCCCAGCTCGGTGGCCAGGCTCATGCGCAATTGCGCATAGCCCGACAGGCCCAGCGTGCGACAGAAGCGGACCACCGAGGCGACCGAGGTGCCGCAGCTTTCGGCCAGTTCGGAAATGGTCTGGTCGAGCACGATGCGGGGCTGGTCGCGGATCACCGTTGCCACGCGCTGCATGGCCGGCGTGAACTTGTCCACAGACGCTTCGATCGTCGACTGGATACCCAATTCCATTCCCCTTCGGCCCGCCCTCCTTGGTCCGGGGCGGCCACGCGGCGCGACCCTAGCCGAACCTTGCTGCTCCGCCCATTGAAACAAAAGTTCAGTACTTTCATCAAGCGTGAAAATTATTGACAGCCCGGACCGGGACTTCATAGGTTTGTCAAAGAGGTTGGTGCGACTGGCCCGGCCCTCGCGTTCGCTTGGCCAGGCACCTGACGACCTTGGCACGGCTCCCAGAAGCGGGGCCGGCTCAACAGTGAGGGAATATCGATGAACCAGTTTTCACCCAAGACGCTACTGGCCGGCCTCGCCGTTGCCACGGCTCTGACTTCGGTTTCGGCCGCGCTGCCGGCACAGGCCGCCGAATTGCGCATGGCCTGGTCGCAGGATGCCACCGGCCTTGATCCGCACAAGCAGACAGCCTTTTCTTCGCTCCGCCTGCTCGAATTGATCTATGAGCCGCTGGTGCGGCTGGATGCCGATCTCAATGTTGTGCCGGCCATCGCCTCGAGCTGGGAGTTTGCCGAGGACGCAAGGACGCTGACCTTCACCATCGATTCCAATGCGAAGTTCTCCGACGGCGCTGCCGTGACCTCGGCGGACGTCAAGGCCTCGTTCGAGCGCCTGCTCGATGAAGCCACGTCCGCAGCGGCCCGCTCGAATTTTCTCTCGATCGAAAGCATCGACACGCCGGACGATGCCACGGTCGTCTTCAACCTCTCGATTCCCGATGTGCCGATCCTGGTCGCCATGGCCACGATCAACGCGGCGGTCATGCCGGCTGCCGAGATCGAAGCGGGCACCGTGGGCACCGAGGCGATTGGCTCGGGCCCCTTCGTGCTGGAAAGCTGGGAGCCCAATGCGCGTGAAGTGCTGAGCGCCAATGAGAACTGGGGCGGCGGCGAACTCGCCATTGACGGCATCACCATCTCGGTGCTGCCCGACGAAATGGCGATCCTGGCCTCGCTGCGCGCCGGGCAGACCGATTTCGCGCTGCTCAACGACCCGCTGGTCGCAACGCTCGTGCCGATGGAAGCCGGTCTCGAACTGAACCGTGTCGGTGTGCTGAACTACAATGTGCTCCAGCTCAACCCCTCGCGCCCGCCGATGGACAATCTTCTGGTCCGCCAGGCCATGAGCTGCGCCATCGACCGTCAGGAGATCATCGACGCGGCGCTGGCTGGTGAGGGCAAGGTGACCGGGCCGCTCACCATGCCGGCTTTCGCGCAGGATCCGGCCAACCTGTTCTGCTATGAGCAGGATCTGGATCGAGCCAAAGAACTGATGGCTGAATCGGGCGTGGACGGCTTCTCGGCTACGGTCATTGCTGCCACCGGCGAACCGCCGGTCGCTGCATCCGAAGCACAGGTGCTGCAGGCCCAGCTCGCCGAGATCGGTATCGATCTCGAAATCGAGATGATGGAACTCAATGTCTATGTCGATGCCTGGCTGGCCGGGGATTTCGACATGGCGGTGGCCCAGAATGGCGGCCGTCCTGACCCCTATCCGATGTACAACCGCTACTTCACCAAAGAAGGCAATCTGGCCCACGTCTCCAACTTCCCGGATGACGAGCTGGACAGCCTGATGAAGCAGGGACAGGCGGAAACCGATCCGGCCAAGCGGGTGGAAATCTTCCAGGCTTTTGAAAGCCGACTGGCCGAGCAGTCGCCCTGGCTGTGGCTCTCAACCGGCTATAGCTACACCGCCCAGCGCGAAAGTGTTTCGGGCTTTACGCCTTCGCCGACCGGCACGCTGTTCGGCCTGGTCAATGTTTCGGTAGAGTAGTCAAGCCAAACGGGCCGGCCTTCGGGCCGGTCCAACCCGGATTCTGTCCCATGAGTTATGTGGTTCAGCGCCTGCTGACCTTCCCGCTGATCCTTCTCGGGGTTTCCATTCTGGTCTTTGTCGCCATCCGGCTGGTGCCGGGCGATGCCATCACCGCCATGCTGGGCACCGAGGCCGGCCTTTTGACGCCGGTTCAGCGCGAGACGCTGGCGGCCTATTTCGGCATCGACCAACCCATCTGGGCGCAATATCTGCGCTGGCTGACCGGCCTGTTCCAGGGGGATCTGGGCATTTCCTCGATCTATGGCAAGCCGGTGCTGACCGTGATCCTCGAGCGCTTCCCGCTCACCCTGCAACTTTCGCTGATGTCGATGGTGATTGCGCTCAGCGTCGGGGTGCCGCTGGGCGTGCTGGCCGCTTCGCGCAATGAGCGTCCCAGCGATCTCGTCGTGCGGGTTCTGGCCATGCTGGGCCAGTCGACACCCAATTTCGTTGTCGGCATTCTCATCATTTACGTGCTCTCGGTGTTCTTCGGCTTCGTGCCGGCCATGGGCACCTTCACGCCGCTGTTCACCGATCCGCTGGCCAGCATCGCCCAGCTGATCTTCCCGGCCATTACACTCGGCTTTGCCTTTGCTGCCTCGGTAACCCGGATTTCGCGTTCAGCCATGCTCGATGTGCTGAGCGATGATTATGTGCGCACCGCCCGCTCCAAGGGTGCCTCGCCGATGAGCGTGATCTGGCACCATGCCCTGCCCAATGCGCTTATTCCCGTGGTGACGCTATCGGGCGTCGAGTTTGGCTATCTGCTGGGTGGCGCCGTCATCGTTGAGCAGATTTTCGCCCTGCCCGGTCTGGGCCGGCTGGTGCTCGATGCCATCACCCAGCGCGACTATGCGCTGGTGCAGGGCACGGTGCTGTTCATTGCCTTCAACTTCCTGGTGGTCAATCTGCTCGTCGATCTCGCCTATGTCGCCCTCGACCCGCGCATCCGGATCGGGAGGCGCTGATGGGCAAAATGATGTCATCGCTGTTCCGTCACCCGTCTGGACGCATTGGCCTGGTTATCATCGGGCTCTATCTGCTCGCCGCCATTCTGGGCACGCTGGGCCTGACCCCGCATGATCCACTCAAGCTCTTCGCCATCGACCGGCTGAAAGCGCCCAGCCAAACCTATTGGTTCGGCACGGATCTGCTGGGCCGCGATGCCTTCAGCCGCCTTATGGTGGGCATTCGCCAATCCATGCTGATCGCCTTTGCCTCGGTGGCCATTGCTACGATTGCCGGCACAATCATCGGCCTGCTCTCGGCGTGGTGGGGCGGCATCTGGGACGGCATCTTCATGCGCGTCATGGACGTGTTGCTGGCCTTCCCGGCGATCCTGCTGGCGCTGTTGATCATCGCCATTGTGGGCCCCGGCACGATGACCAGCGTGGCCGCCATTGCCATCGTCTATACGCCGATCTTCGCCCGCGTGGTGCGCGGCCCGGCGTTGTCACTCAAGCAGCGCGACTTTGTCGATGCGGCGCGCACTTTCGGCAGCTCGCAAGGCTATGTGCTGACCCGGCATTTGCTGCTCAACCTGGTGGCGCCGCTTGTCGTGCAGGTCACGCTGGCCCTAGCCTGGGCGCTGTTGACGGAAGCGGGGCTATCCTTCCTCGGCCTGGGCACCCAGCCGCCAACCCCCTCGCTTGGCCTGATGCTGGCGGAAAGCCGCAATCTGATGACCCACGCTCCATGGCTGATGATCTTTCCGGCCGTCACCATCATGCTGGGCATTCTCGGCTTCAACCTGACCGGCGACGCCTTGCGCGACATTCTCGATCCGCGCACCCAGAGGAGGGAAGCATGACCGGTTTGCTTTCAGTCCGAGACCTGCGCGTCGGTTTCGGCCAGAACCCCAAGGCCAATGAAGTGGTCAAGGGGGTCAGCTTCGACCTTGGTCCCGGCGAGACGCTGGGCATTGTGGGGGAATCGGGCTCGGGCAAGTCGGTCTCGGCCCTTTCGATCAATCGGCTGGTTGATTTCGGCGGTGGCCGGATCACCCATGGTTCGATCCAACTCACCCGATCGGACGGTACAGTGCTCGATGTCGCCAAGGCCGATGAAAAAACGCTGTTGGGCATTCGCGGACGCGACGTCGGCATGATCTTTCAGGAGCCGATGACCTCGCTCAATCCCGTGCACACGGTCGGCGCGCAAATCGAAGAGGCGTTCCGTCTCTCCAAGGGCCTCACCGGCGCGCAGGCGCACAAGGCAACTTTGGACGTATTGGGGCGCGTGCGCATTCCCGACGCCCAGTCCCGCCTCGGCTATTATCCGCACCAACTCTCCGGCGGCATGCGGCAGCGCATCATGATCGCCATGGCCCTCGCCGCCAGCCCACGCGTGCTGATCGCGGACGAGCCGACCACGGCGCTCGACGTGACGGTGCAGGCCCAGATCATGGCCCTGCTGGCCGAATTGCGCGAAGAGACCGGCATGGCGATGATCTTCATCACCCATGATATTGGCCTGGTCGCCGGTATCGCCGACCGCATCATGGTGATGCAGAACGGGGTAGCGGTCGAGCAGGGGGAAACCGATGGTGTGCTGGACAATCCCCAGCACGATTATACCAGGCACCTGTTGCGCGCCGTGCCGCATTTTACCTCGGGCAAGGCGGTGCGGGACGATGGCCGGCGGGCGGAACAGCAGGAACCGATCGTCAAGGTCGACAATCTCGTGGTGCGCTTTCCGGTGGGCAAGGCGTGGTTCAAGCCCAAGGGCGCGATCCATGCCGTGGATGGCGTGAGCTTTGACCTGGTGCCCGGCGAGACGCTGGCCATTGTGGGGGAAAGCGGTTGCGGCAAGTCCACCACGGCACGCGCGCTGCTGGGCCTTAACAGCAAAACCCGTGGCGAAATTGTCACCGAAGCCGGGCGCAGCGTCCGTCCGGTGCAGATGGTTTTCCAGGACCCGTTCGCTTCGCTCAATCCGCGTCTGAATGTGGAGGCATTGCTGGCCGAACCAGCCATTGCCAATGGGCAGCGGCGCGATGACGCGCTGCGCGAGCGCATGACATTCCTGCTCGACCGCGTTGGACTGCCGCAAGATGCCCTCACCCGCTACCCGCACCAGTTTTCGGGCGGACAAAGGCAGCGTCTGTGCATCGCCCGCGCGCTGATGCTCAATCCCGACGTGGTGGTGCTGGACGAGGCGGTGTCGGCGCTCGATGTCTCGGTACAGGCCAAGGTGCTCGAACTGCTGGTCGATCTGCAGCAGGAATTCGGCCTGGCTTATCTGTTCATCTCGCATGACATGGCGGTGGTCGAACGCATAGCCCACCGCATCGCGGTGATGTTTGCCGGTCAGATTGTCGAATTGGGCGAGGCGCGTGCGGTGCTGTCCGATCCGCAGCACAGCTATACCAAGCGCCTGATCGCGGCCGTCCCGGCTATCGAGCGTCGCAAGCAACGCTTCGCCGTTGACATGACGCAGGTGCCCTCCCTGGTGCGCCCGCCCGGCTTTGAACCATCGCCCGCGCAATGGCGCGAGGCCGGAGACGATCACCGCGTTCGCGTTGAGGACACGCCATGACACATATAGAGACCCAGCTGGACCGCGCCTTCGCCCCTCTGGCGGCCGCCATTGAAGCCGGCCGCATTCCGGGCGGCGTGCTGGCTGTGGTCGACCGGAGCGGGGACCGCGCAGTCCGGGCCATGGGCCAGGCGCAGACCGTGCCAACCAGCCGCCCGATGACCCAAGACACCTGGTTCGATCTGGCGTCGCTGACCAAGGTGCTGTTCACCACCGAACGCATTCTGGCGCTGGCCGAGAACGGGCGCATCGACCTCGACGCGCCGCTGACGAGCGTGCTGCCCGATTTCCGGCACTACAATCTCGACAATTGGGAGCGCAGGGTCACCTTCCGGCAGTGTCTGGGGCATCAGACCCCCTTCCCGGCCGTGTTTCCGCTTTACACCTATGGGCGCGATCCGGATTTGCTGCGCACCTTTCTCCTGCAGCATGAGTTTGCTGCGGGTCCCTCGGTCTATTCGGACATCAATTTCATCCTGCTCGGCCTGGCGTTGGAGCGGCTGGAAGGCAAATGGATCCGCGAGCAGGACCCCGGCAAGGGCTTTGCGTGGTCGGCCGATCCGGACAAGGCCGCCGCCACCGAGGATTGCTACTGGCGCCATCGCGTGCTGGTGGGTGAGGTGCATGACGACAATTGCTCGGCCCTGCAAGGCGCTGGTCACGCCGGACTTTTCGGGACGGTCTCTAACGTGCTCGACTTCGCCGCCGAAAAATTGGCCGCAGCCGGGCCTGACGCTTTGATCCGCACCCCGCTTTCAGGGCGCCGCACCCATGGCTGGGAGCGTCCTTATGAGGGCTGGTCAGGCGGCGAGCACTGTTCGCCCCAGACCATCGGCCATACCGGGTTCACCGGCACGGGCCTGTGGATCGACTTTGACCGGGGCCATGCCTGGACGCTGCTGACCAATCGCGTCCACCCCACCCGCCATTTCGACAGCGGCATCATTGCACTGCGCCGCACGGTAGGAGACTGCATCAATGCCACATGATAATTCGTCAGAGCCGATCTGGTCGGTGGGGCTGATGACGGGCACGGTACTCGATGGCAATATCGATGTGGCGTTGCTGCGCACCGATGGCGATACCATTGAGCGCTTTGGCGCCTATACGCTGGCGCCCTATCCGCAATCGATCCGCGATACGCTGGAAGACACCCTCAATCAGGCGCGCGCCTGGAATTTCGAAGGGCCGGAACCAGCGATCTTTGCCGCAGCAGAAGAAGCGCTGACCCGCGCCCAGTCCGCCGCCGTGCTTGATCTGGTCGAGCAGGCGGGTCTTACGCCCGCAGAGATCGGCATGATCGGCTTTCACGGCCAATCGGTGTTGCATCGCGCACCGCAGCCGGGCCGGATCGGTGCCACCCGCCAGCTTGGCAATGGCGCGCTGATGCGCGAGCTGACCGGCATCAGGACCGCCTATGACTTCCGCTCCGCCGATGTCCGCGCCGGTGGCCAAGGCGCGCCGCTCGCCGCGCTTTATCATCGCGCGCTGCTGCGCCTGCTCGATGCCCGCGATGGCAAGACCGCCGTGCTCAACCTGGGCGGCGTGGCCAATATCACCTATTGGGATGGCGCCGACCAGTTGATCGCCTTCGACACCGGCCCCGCCAACGCACCGATCAACGACTTCGTCAAAAGCCTGGGCCTTGGCGACATGGACCACAATGGCGAAATCGCCTTGCGCGGCAGGGTGGACGAAGAGCGCCTCGCGCGTCTGCTGACACATCCTTACCTCTCCGCTCCCTATCCAAAATCGCTCGATCGCTTCGATTTCCTCGCCACCATGGCCGAAGGGTTGAATGCCGAAGACGGCGCGGCAACGCTGACCGCCTTTACCACCGGAGCGGTGGGCAAGGCGCTCGACCTCTTGCCGCAGCGCCCGGAACGACTGATCGTCTGCGGTGGCGGCCGGCACAATCCGGCCATCATGGCGATGCTGGAAACGCGCGCCAATGTCGAAGCCATTCCCGCCGAGGCGGTGGGCTGGCGAGGCGATGCGGTCGAGGCGGAATGCTTTGCGCTCCTTGCCGTGCGGGTGCTGCGCGGACTGCCGATCAGTTTTCCCACCACGACCGGCGCCCCCCACGCCCTGACCGGTGGCCTGCTGGCAGCCTGAGCGTGATTCTGGCGCTTGAAATCACCGACACCCCGCGGGCTGAGGACCTTGAGGTCCTGGGCGCATCCCTTGCTGCGTTCAACCAGAGCGATGTCGGGCCGTCCGAGCGACAGGCTTTGGCGGTCTTTGTGCGCGATGTCGAAGGTGACGTCGTGGCGGGCCTGTCTGGCTATACCGCCTGGGGCTGGCTTTATGTGCAATGGCTCTGGGTGGCTGAAGAACAGCGCGGCCGCAAGCTGGCTGGACGCATGCTGGAGCTGGCCGAGGCCGAAGCCAGGGGCCGGGGCTGTCACGGCGCCTATATCGACACCTTCAATCCCCATGCGCTGAAGACCTATCAGCGCGCTGGCTACGCGGTCTTTGGCACCCTGCCGGACTTTCCCCGGGGCCGAACTCGCAGCTTTCTGTCCAAGCTCCTGTAGGCAGAGCATTTTTCCACGACTGTTGCCCGGACCGAATTGATCGGGACCGGTTTGGAACTGTGTCCGCATTGAGGCGTTGCACGGTGAATGACGTCAGTGGAGGGAAGCATGACCGACCATACATCATCGCGCCATGACCGCCGAGGGATCGGGTTCTGGTGGACCATGTTTGTAGGGTTAGTTCTGCTGGTCTTTGGCCTGCCCATTGCGGCAGGCGGATTATATCTGATTACCCTTGGCGGTTCCTGGTACTATCTGCCCGCGGGAATCGGACTGCTCTTGACCGCGTGGTTCCTGTTCCGCCGCGACATGACGGCGCTGTGGATCTACCTGCTGACCTGGCTAGGCACCTTGATCTGGGCCTTGTGGGAAGCGGGCCTTGATGGCTGGGCGCAAGTGCCGCGCCTGCTGGCACCCACCATTGTTCTCATTCTCGTCTTGACCACACTTCCCGTGCTACGCGGCTCGGTGCGGCGCTTTGGCACCTCCGCCATGGCGGCCATGGTGACCTTTGCCGGTGCGGTCGGCGCGATTGGCGTGGCCAATCAAGGCGTCGAAAGCACCATTGCCCAGGAAGTCGAAGAGCCCGTTGCCCAGCCGGACGCTCCCGAGGCCCCTGCGGTGACAGAGCCAACTGAACTGCCCGCCATCACACCGGCCGAGGAGCCGGCGCCGGTTGCTCCTGCGGACACAGATGGAGCAGCGGAAGGCGCACCACTTGAGGCTGGCGAAGAAGCGCTGGCCGATACCGAGGCCTCCCAGCCTGAGGAAACCGGCCCCACCTATGTAGCGCTGGAAACCGGGGTCGATTGGCCGGCCTATGGCGGCACACATCGGGCGATGCGCTATTCGCCGCTCGACCAGATCACGCCAGACAATGTCGGCCAGCTTGAAAAGATCTGGGAATTCCGTACCGGCGACATGCCGGAAGGCGACGAACCGTTCGGCAATCAGAACACGCCGGTCAAGGTGGGTGACAGGCTCTATCTGTGCTCGGCGACCAATCATATCAGCGCCCTTGATGCTGCCACCGGCGCCGAATTCTGGACCTATGACCCGAACGTTTCGACCGACAATGTGGGCTATAACGCGTCTTGCCGGGGCCTGGTCTATTTCGAGGACCCGACCGCCGAGCGCGACGAGATCTGCGCCACCCGCACGGTGAACCTCACCCATGATGCACGCATGATCGCGCTCGACACCGAGACCGGTCAGCCCTGCCCCGATTTCGGCAATGCCGGCATCGTCAATCTCATGGAAGGCATTGGCGATACCGCGCCGGGCTTTTACGCCCCGACCTCCCCGCCGACCCTGGTGCGCGACGTGCTGGTGGTGGGCAGCCAGGTCAGCGACAACCAGCAGCGCACCGCCCCTTCGGGTGTGATCCGTGGCTACAACGCCGTCACCGGCGAACTGGAATGGGCCTGGGACATGAACCGTCCGGGCGAAAACGGCCTGCCGCCGGAAGGCGAGATCTATTCGCCCGGCACGCCCAATATGTGGACCATCGCCTCGGGCGATGACGAATTGGGGCTGGTCTATCTGCCCATGGGCAATTCGGCCGTCGATTATTGGGGCGGCACCCGGTCCGAGCAGGAAAACACCTATTCCACTGCCATCGTGGCGCTGGATGTGGAGACCGGCGAGGTCGCCTGGCACTATCAAACGGTGCATTACGACATCTGGGACTACGATCTGGGCGGCCAGGGCACCTTGGTAGATTTCCCCACCGATGAGGGCCCCGTCCCGGCCATCATCATGCCCTCCAAGCAGGCGCAGTTCTATATCCTCAACCGCGAGACCGGCGAGCCGCTGGTCAATATCGAGGAGCGTCCCGCGCCGCAGGGTGGCGTCGAGCCCGATCGCCTTTCGCCCACCCAGCCCTATGTCACGGACTTCCCGAATCTACTCAAGCCCGAGATTACCGAGGCCGATATGTGGGGCGCCACACCGCTCGATCAGCTCTGGTGCCGCATCCAGTACCGGCAGGCCGAATATGACGGTGTCTATACCCCGCCAACGGTCGATAAACCCTGGATCCAGTTCCCTGGCTATAATGGCGGGTCGGACTGGGGCGGCATCGCCGTCGATCCGGAAAAGGGCATTCTGATCGCCAACTACAACAACATGCCCAACTACAACCAGCTCATCCCGCGCGAACAGGTCGATGAAATGGGGATCTATTCCATCGACGACCCCAATTATGAGCCGTCCGCGGGTTCGGGCTCACATGGCTCGATCAGCCCGCAGGCCGAATCGCCCTATGGCATTCGCGTCAATGCCGGCTGGCGGGTGCCCTTCACCGGGCTGCTGTGCAAGGAGCCGCCCTATGGCGGGATCGCGGCGATCGATCTCAACACCCGCGAAATGCTGTGGGATCGCCCCTTCGGCACCGCCCGCAAGAACGGTCCCTTCGGCATTCCGTCCATGCTGCCGGTCGATATCGGCACGCCCAACAATGGTGGCGGCTTCATCACCGCCTCGGGCCTGTTCTTCATCGGCGCAGCCACCGACGATCTGTTCCGCGCCATCGACATCGAAACCGGCGAGCGGGTCTGGGAGGTGGAACTTCCGGCCGGTGGCCAGGCAACCCCGATGACCTATGAGTCCCAGGGGCGGCAGATCGTGGTCATCAATGCCGGCGGCCATGACTTCATGGAAACACCGATAGGCGACTATTTCATTGCCTATGCCCTGCCGGGCGGCGGGACAGCCGAGGGTGCAGGCGACGTGCAGCCCTAAGTCTGAAAACGCCCCGGCACGGCCTCGCTCGCCAGAGGCTGCCGTGCCGGGACACCCTCCAACATCCGGAATGGAAATGGACCCAGCGTCAGCCTTTTCCTTCGACATGAGCTATTGCGGATCGCCACCGACCCTGGAAACACTCTGGGGTCGGTGGAATGTCGAGCCCGGCCTGCTCAGTGTCCTCGTTCTCTCGGCCCTGGCCGGATTTGTCCTGTTGCGACAGGCAGAGCCCAGGCGCCAGCTTGCCTTTGCCGGCGCGTGGCTGCTGGCGGTGATCCTCTTCGTCTCGCCCATCTGCGCGCTCAGCGTGGCGCTGTTCTCCGTGCGCGTCGGCCACCATGTGGCGCTGACCATGGTATTGGCGCCGCTGCTTGCGCTGGCCCTCCCCGCGCGATGGGGCATGCGCGCCAGCCTGCTGCCGCCGCTGGTGCTCTCGACCCTGGCGCTCTGGCTCTGGCACGCGCCCGATTTCTATACAGCCGCATTTACCCATCCGGCGATCTACTGGCTCATGCAATTGAGCCTGATTGGCAGTTTCACCTGGCTGTGGCTGGGCCTGCTGCGCAGCCATGCCGCGATGGCCGCAGGCATTTCGGCCTTGTCCAGCGCCATTCAGATGGGACTTCTCGGCGCGCTGCTGGTGTTTGCACCCAGCCCGCTCTATGTGCCGCATCTGGGCACTACAATGGGTTTTGGCCTGTTGCCGCTGGCGGACCAGCAATTGGCCGGGCTGATCATGTGGGTCCCGGCAAATCTGCCGCTGCTGGCGCTGGTGCTGTGGCGGCTGGTGCTTGCCTTGCGGGCAGAGCAGGCGGTGTCTGAATGAGCCTTGCCCTGTTCGTCACCTGGCTCAAATTCATCCATGTCGCGACCATTGCAGGCTGGTCTGCGGGGCTGATCGCCCTGCCCTTTCTTTATCGCCAGCGCCGGGGGCTGGAGGGACAGGCGCTGCACCGGCTGCATGCCTTTACCCGCTTTCTCTATGTGGCACTGGTGTCGCCAACCGCTTTTGCCGCCATTGCCTCGGGCACGGCGCTGATCCTGTTGCAGGGTACTTATGAAAACTGGTTTTCAGCCAAGCTGGTGGGTGTTTCGGTGCTAACCGGCGTGCATATTTTTTCCGGGCTGATGATCCTGCGACTCTTCGAGCCGGGTGGGGTCTACCCGCTTGGGCGCTTCATGCTCATTCAGGCGCTGACCTTTTCGGCCATCGCCGCCATTCTGGTGCTGGTACTGGGCAAACCCGACATCGAGTGGCCGGCGGTGCTGGCTGGCCTGTTCGCACCCGGAGCGCTTTCAGAGATGTTCGAGCAGCTTATTGGCGAGGCGAAATTATGAGGCCGACGCCATGATCGAACACCAGCTTACCGCCATGCCAGCCGGCGAAACCCGCCGCCATGGTCGCCAAAACCGAGAGCATCAACCCGCTAGGCAGGACCATCTCTGGCAGATAGATGCGCAAGCCGGCATTGGCGCCGACAATGGCCAGCATCACCATGGCCGCAATGGCATGGTTCCAGCTCGCCACGCGCACACGAATGCCGGGCACGGCCAGCAGTTCGAGCGTGCCGACAATGGCCGCGAGCAGGCCAAAACCAAAGGCCGCGCCGGCGGCCCATTTGCCGACCTCAAGCCAGAACGGATCGGCGTTCCACCAATAGAAGATATCGACGCCCAATGTGGCGACGACAAAGGCGATTGGAAAATGCACCAGCATGGCGTGGATGGGATGTCCTGCCACGGCAATGGCCGAGCCAATGTCCTTGCCCGCGACTGCGCGAATAGCCGGATTGGGATGATCGGCACGGGCTTCGGGCGGCGTCTCCTCGTCGCGGATTTCGGCCTCTGCGTTCTCGCGCGGAATATCGGTCATCGGCTTTTCCCCTTGTTCAAGCCCGTTGCACTCTGTGCAACGCCGCTGCTGCTGACCGGTTGCACGGGTGCACTGTCCACGCTCGACCCCGCCGGCCCGCGCGCGGCCAATCTGGCGACGTTGTGGTGGGTGATGCTCTACGGCTCGGCCCTCCTGTTCGCGCTGGTGATGGCGCTGTTCGCCATGGCCTATCTGCGCCCCGCATGGGTGACGCGCATCACGCCTGCGCAATGGATCGTGGGTGGCGGGCTGGTCCTGCCCATCCCGATCCTGATCCTGCTCACCGGCACGGCACTGGTGCTGGGCGAGCAATTGCTGCCCAGGGGCGATGCCCCCCTGCGCTTCGGTGCCCATGCCGAACGCTGGCACTGGACCTTCACCTATCCGGACGGACGCGAGATGAGCGACGAGGTGCTGCACATTCCCGCCGGTCGGCCCATCGATGTCGCGGTGACCTCGCAGGACGTTATCCATGCATTCTGGGTGCCCAGGCTGGGGGGCAAGATCGACGCCATTCCGGGTCACGAAAATCTCATCCGCCTCGAGGCCGACGAACCCGGCACCTATTGGGGGCAATGCGCCGAATATTGCGGACCGGGGCATGACGGCATGTGGTTCCGTATCGAGGCGCATGCAAGCGACGATTTCGCGGGCCTGATGGGGGGTGGGCAATGAGCGAGCAGCCTTCTGCCATCGGATTGCACAAACAACTCGACGCCATCTGGCGCACACCACCGGGGCTGGCGGGATTGTCCAGCGTCAACCACACCATCTTGGGCAAGCGCTTCATGATGCTGGCCTTGCTGTTCTTTGCCATTGGCGGCCTGCTGTCCATGCTGATCCGGGCGCAATTGGCGACGCCCAACAGCGCCTTTCTCGGTCCGGAAATCTACAACCAGGTCTTCACCATGCATGGCACGGTGATGATGTTCCTGTTTGCCATTCCCATGTTCGAGGGCTTCGCCATCTACATGCTGCCCAAGCTCTTGGGCGCGCGCGACCTCGCCTTTCCCCGCCTCACCGCCTATGGCTTCTGGTGTTATCTGTTCGGCGGCTCGATCCTGATCGTCGCCATGCTGATGGGCGTGGCACCCAATGGCGGCTGGTTCATGTACACCCCGCTTTCTTCGAAACCCTATACGCCGGGCATCAATGCCGATGTCTGGCTGCTGGGCATCACCTTTGTCGAAATCTCGGCGGTGACGGCAGCAGTCGAAATCTTCGTGACCATTCTCAAAATGCGGGCGCCGGGCATGGCGCTGACCCGCATGCCACTGTTTGCCTGGTACATGCTGGTGACCGCTGGCATGATGATCATCGGCTTTCCGCCGCTGATCCTGGGGTCGATCCTGCTCGAGATGGAGCGCGCCTTCGACCTGCCGTTCTTTGATCCGACGCGGGGTGGCGATCCGCTGCTCTGGCAGCACCTGTTCTGGCTGTTTGGCCATCCGGAAGTCTATATCATCTTCCTGCCCGCCGCCGGGGCGCTCTCCACCATCATTCCGGTCTTTGCGCAGCGTCCAATCCTGGGCTATCGCGCCATCATCGCGGCCATTGTCGCCATGGCCTTTCTCAGCTTCGGCCTCTGGGTGCACCACATGTTCACCGTGGGCATTCCGCATTTGGCGCTGGCGTTCTTTTCCGCTGCAAGCGCCCTGGTGGCGATCCCGACGGCGGTGCAGATCTTTGCCTGGATCGGCACGCTGGCCTCCGGCAGGCCGCGCTGGGACATACCCATGCTCTATGTGGCGGGCTTTTTTGTCGTCTTTGTCATCGGCGGGCTGACCGGGGTGATGCTGGCCATGGTGCCGTTCAACACCCAGGCCCATGACAGCTATTTCGTGGTTGCGCATCTGCATTATGTGCTGGTGGGTGGCTTCGTCTTTCCCATGCTGGCGGCGATCTATTACTGGCTGCCTCATATTTCGGGGCGCCAAAGTCTCTACCGTCTCTCGATCCCGGCCTTCTGGCTGATCCTGATCGGCTTCAACCTCACCTTCTTCCTGATGCACCTGACCGGGCTGATGGGCATGCCGCGCCGCATTTCCACCTACCCTTCCAACTGGGGCTGGGACTGGCTCAACCTGCTCTCCTCGGTCGGCGGGTTCATCCTTACCATGGGCTTTGCGCTTGTACTGGCCGACATGGTGCTGCAATTCCGCTTTGGCGCCCGCTTCCGCCGCGATCCCTGGCAGGCCGGGACGCTGGAATGGGCCACGGCGACTCCGCCACCGAGCTATAACCTTGCGGCGATTCCGCATATCGAGACCCGCGCCGACCAACTGCAGCCAGCGCGCATCGGTCCCGCTCTGGCGAGCGGAAACGGCTATCTCGGCTTTGCCCGCAATGGCGAACAGGAAACCCTGGCGGTCGACATGATGAGTGGCGAAGCCGAGCAGTTGATCGTCCTGCCGCGCCGCTCCTACCTGCCGCTCTGGACGGCCCTTGCGACGGCCAGCTTTTTCCTCGCGCTGTTGTTCAAGCTCTATTGGCTGGCCCCGCTGGGGGCACTGGCGACGCTCGTGCTGTTCCTGTTCTGGCCCATTAGCCTGGGATCAAAGTCGGACCGCGGACCGATTGATATCGGGCGCGATCTCGCCGTTCCGCCCGATGTGGAAGCGCTGAACAATGTGACCGTGCTGGCCAATCGCACGGCGCTGGTGATGAATGGCACGCTGTTCGCCTCGCTCCTGTTTGGTGGGCTGTTCCTGCTGGTGGTGGCACCGAACTGGCAGGGCTCAAACGCACCGAACCTGCCGCTCTGGACCGGAGCGCTTGCCATGGTCGCAAGCCTTTCGGCAGCGGGCGCAGCCGCCATGGCTGCTCGCCGGCCCGGCTCAGTCCTGCCGCTTCGCGCCGGCCTGGTTGCAGCCATTGCGCTGCAAAGCCTTGCCCTGATCCTTCTGGCGCTGAGCATGGGCACGCTCGGGGACCCGACCGGGCATGCGCGACAGGCCATGCCCTTTGTGACGCTCGGCTATGCCGCGCTGCATTGCGGCCTTGGCGTCATCATGGCCGCGCATGCACTCTGGCGGCACGCGCAGGGATATGTGTCCGCGCGCCGGCGCACCGAGCTGGTGCTGGCCCGGTTGTGGAATGGCTATGCCGGCGGGGTGGTGGTCCTGGCGCTGGGCCTTGGCGCGCTTCTGGGTCTCGATGGAGTGGCGCCATGAGTTCCATCATAGAGATGCCCCTGGTCCGGCTGGTAGCAGGCTTTGTCATCTGGTCGATCGGCTTTGTCGTACTCTACGCCGCCCAGGCGCTAGGTTGCGCCTATGGCTGGGGCGACTGGCACCGGCCGGCACTCATAGCGGTCTATGCAGCCGTCCTTGTTCCTCTGACATGGATGTCGCTCCCCGGCCGAAACGAGGGGCGATCTGGCGCGCTGTTCGCCGCTGCCCTATGGGCTAACCGGTCGGCATTGCTGGCCGCCCTGCTGGTTTTCATGCCGGTCACCTTCGCCAGCCTGTGCAGTTGACTGCCTCCGGCGCCGACTGGACGCTTGAAAAGCGCATAACGGCGTTCCTTGATAACCAGGAGGGTTGATCGAACAGCGATCGTCGGGCCCATGGATCGAACCAAGAGCGAGAACAACAGCACGGCGATGGCCAATGTCAAACCGAACGCCCGGAAGAGCAGTCTGGTTTGTCCTTCAAGAAAAGAAAGTGGCACGCAGACAGCAGCCCAGGTGAGCGTCGTGACGATCACGGCGAAGAACACGTCCTGGGTGCCCCGGACCGCCTTGCGCAGCGCCAGTTGCGCGTTGGCGTTCGCCAGCTGGGCAGCTGTCAGAGCGGTGGTTGCAACAAGGCTGCTACTGGCCAGACTCGTCGTGCACTCGAGCGTCCCGGCCGTGTCCGCCGCCCCACCTCCTTACCTACGAAAGATAACGCCACCAAGCCATCCTATGGCGAGCGCAAGAAGAACGCTGACAACTCCATAGATCAGTGGCGATCTGGTAGACGCCTGTGCCAGGAATCGCTCGAACCCCACTTTGCGAACAGAAAATCCATCGGTTTTGCGAGCGACCACCTCGCCGTCGCGAAAGATATAAGTTTGCGCAACGTAAGGGCCTGGGCTTGCATGGCTGGGGATGTCCAGCCGAGCTTTGTAGAGCGAATCGGAAAGAAACAGGACTGCGTTTTCACGCAGGCCATATCTTCCTTCTTCTCTCATCAGCCGGATGAGTTCACCACCATAACGGCGAGCGGCCTTGGTCCCGCCATCCGCTGGGACCAGATAGGCCTCGGGACGCAGATAGAGTTCGAGAAGGCGGTCCTGTGCGGCGATCTGCTCGAGCGGGCGGCTGGACAGGATTTGCAGAAAGCTCGGGACAGATGAGAAGGAAAACGCTTCGGTGTTGCTCCAAATTCCAAAGAAGCGAGCCTTTTCCCAGACCGTCACTGTCTCCAGCGGTCCCGTGACAACGACAGCGACTTCGTAGGGCGACGGGCCTCCAACTCTACCTTCGATATTGCCAAAGAGCGTCAAAGTCTCTCCTTCAAAGCTCGATGAGATTTCGACGGAGGGGTGAGAAATTGCCGCGACGACCTGCTCGGCGCGAACAGTGGTGGCCAGCATGAGGAACGGAAGCAGGGCCAGGAACGACTTCATGACCATGTCAGTGAGAACAAACTTGCGGGCGGGATCACAAGCGATACCCCGAAGCGTATTGCAACTGCCAGGATCAGCAGCGCAAGGAGACCGCGCAATTGCTCCCCGCGCAGCCGTTGACCGGCAGATGCGCCAAACTGCGCCCCTATCGTACCCCCGACCATTAGGCTTAGAGCCAGCATGATATCGACGCTCTGGCTTTGAACCGCGTGCAGGATAGTGGTGACGCCCATCATGGCAACCACCTGTGCCAGCGACGTGCCGATAACGACCGAGCCGGGCACGCGGAGCAGGTAGACCAGTGCCGGCACCATGATGAAACCGCCGCCTATTCCAAGCAATGCGCCCACGAAGCCGATGAACAGGCCGATGACGAGCACTGGAATGACGCTGATGTAGAGACGGCTCTTGCGAAATCGGACCCGCCATGGAAGCCCATGGATCCAATTGTGCTGGCTGGGCTGTCGCTTGCGAAGAATAACGCCCTGGCGCTGCTTGAGGAGCGATTGGACAGATTCGGTGAGCATCAGCGTACCCACCGTTCCAAGCAGCACAAGAAACCCTAGCGCGATGAACAGGTCGAGCTGGCCGGTTTTACTCAAATGGCCGAACACGGCCACGCCAATCATCGCCCCAACGATGCTCGTAGCTACCAGATAGGCGGCCAGATGCAGATCAACCCCGCCGCGCCTATAATGGGTGAGGGCGCCCGAGGTGGAGGCGGCCACGACCTGCCCTGTCACCGAGGCCACGGCAACCGACGTTGGGACTCCAGAAAAGATCAGCAAGGGGGTAAGCAGGAATCCCCCGCCCACGCCGAACAAGCCAGACAGAAAACCGACCGCACCGCCCATCCCAGCCAGGAAAAAGATGTTGGCTGAGAGCTCGGCGATGGGCAGATAGATGTTCATGTCAAGGTTAGGACTAAGGCTGCAGCTCGAGCCGCGTTGAGCGGGAAATCGAAGCCGCCTCGATTATGGATACGGCGTCAGTCGCCAGGGTCCACCGGTAAGTGCCAGGCGCTACTA
Organism: Devosia marina; assembly: GCF_009758415.1. Classification (GTDB taxonomy): domain Bacteria; phylum Pseudomonadota; class Alphaproteobacteria; order Rhizobiales; family Devosiaceae; genus Devosia; species Devosia marina. The sequence continues at coordinate 141,498 of NZ_WQRF01000004.1, forward strand.
TCCAGGCATGGCGCTCGACATCGAAGTAGCTGAAGGCTCGCGCATCGAGGTCCAACTGGATGCGCCGGCACGCGCCGGGCTCGAGCATGACCTTGCAAAACGCCTTCAACTCGGCCTTGGGGCGCGCAACCGGGGCGTTCTCCGCCCCGACATAGAGCTGCAGCACTGTGGAGCCTTTGCGTACGCCGGTATTGGTAACGTCCAAGCCAACTGTGACGATGCCCTCTGACTCAAAGCGCTCAGTATTTACCGAGACGCTGCCGTAGCTGAACTCAGTGTAGCTCAGGCCAAAACCGAATGGAAAGAGCGGTTTGATGCCGTGGCGATCGTAATGCCGGTGGCCGGTGAAAACGCCTTCGCGATACTCCACCCGTCCGTCGAGGCCCGGATACACGATCGGATCCTGACTGAAGGCCGGGTTATCCGACCACCGCACCGGAAAGGTCTGGGGCAGCCGCCCGCCGGGCTCGGCCTTGCCCAAAAGCACGTCGGCGATGGCGTTGCCTGCTTCCTGACCGGGATACCACGCCTGGATGACCCCTGCGACCTCGTTGATCCATGGCATCTCAACCGGCCCCCCCGTCTGGAGGACAACGACAACATTGGGATTGGCCCGGGCAACCGCGTTGACGAGATCATTCTGCCTGCCAGGCAATGCGATATCGGGCAGGTCGCTGCCCTCGGTGTCCCACTCGCCATTCCGGCCAATGAAAACCAGCGCCACATCCGCGCTGGCTGCCACTTCTGCGGCTTGAGCTATTTGAGCGTCGCCCAGGGGCAGACCGATACCCATACGGAAGGCAGACACACCCAGGACGGAATGGTCCTTGGTGGCGAATTCAATGGTAATTTCGGCCGGCTGGCCGGCTTCAAGCAGCACTTCTCCCACGACTTCGTCGCAGCCTTCTTCAAAAAAAGTGCGGCCCTTGGTCCAATTGGTCCAGGCATCGGCGATTAGTTTGCCGTTGACATAGACGCGCGCCAGACCGGCGGAGGCAATCCCCGCAAGGTGGGTCCCGGAATGCTCGGGAACAAAGGTGCCGGTCAACCGCGCAGCAAAGTGGTTTGCAGCGACTTTCCCGCCTGCCACCGATCCAAGCCAGAAGGTTTCGGCGGCCTCCAGCGTCTCGCTGTATTCGACAGGGCCGCTGAGCTCGCGATTGGCAAAAAATTCTACCTTGAGCTCGGTTTCAAGGAGCGGTTGGAAACGACTATTGCTGCAACCCGGCGCATAGGTCAGGGACTCCTCGCCCAGAGCATCGACAAGCCCCTGCCAGGGGCTGACGCGATAATGCGGGTTGAGCTGTGAGGAGCCGCCCCCCATGATCTGAGCCACTTTGGCGTTGGGCCCGATGACGGCAATGCGTTTTCCGGGTGCGATGGGCAAAGCGCCATTGTTCTTGAGCAGCACTGTCCCTTCCGCACCGGCGCGGCGAATCAAGGCGCGATGCTCTGGCCGGTCTTCCGCGCGCTCCTCGAAAGCGCGTTGATCATCGAGTGCGCCAGTCCATTCCATGATAGATAGGATGGCACGAACGCGGGCGCGAATGGTGTCGCGCGATACTTCGCCTTCTTCGACTGCGACAATGAGCTTCTCGCCGCGATCGCGGGTCGGGCCAGGCATCTCGAGATCAAGGCCGGCATTGACCGTGGGCGCGGTGGAGTGGGAGCCGAACCAGTCCGACATGACGAGGCCCTCAAAGCCCCATTCGCACCGCAGCACATCGGTAATCAGCCAATTATGCTCGGAGGCATAGGTACCGTTGACCTTGTTGTAGGCTGTCATAACCCCCTTGGTCCCAGCCTTTTTCACCGCCCATTCGAAGGGGATGAGATAGACTTCGCGCAACGATCGCTCATCGATTACCGAACTCATCGTGGTGCGCTCGACTTCGGACTCGTTGCCGGCAAAATGCTTGATGGTTGCGGAAATGCCGTTTTCCTGCAGGCCCTTGATATATCCGACTGCCAGTTCGGCGGTGAGCATCGGGTCTTCCGAATAACACTCGAAATTTCGGCCATTGGTGACAGAGCGCTGAATATTGACGGTCGGCGCCAGGAGCATATGCGCATTTTTGGACTTGGTGTCTTCGGCCAGCGCTGCACCGACCTCATAAAGAAGATCCACATTCCAGCTGGCCCCCAGGCTGATGCCAACCGGAAAGGCCGTCGCCTTGACCCCGCCGAGCAGGCCCCCGCCACCGCGAGCTCCGTTGGGCCCGTCCGATACGCGCAGCTTTCCGATGCCAAGGCGCTCAATTGCCGGCAACGACCAGAAGTCTTCACCCGAAAGGAGAGAGACCTGCTCTTCAAGAGTCATGGCGTCAAGCAGGTCGTCCAGGGTTCTCGTTGCAGTCATATCTCTATCCAGTCTTGTTCACTCGGCCTGGGCTAGCGTCATCAGGCGGTCGAAATTGCTCAGCATTTCCACTGAGATTGCAGGGTTCATGACACTCAACTGCCATGCATTGAGGTGGCCCACATAGTTCAGCGTGGAGGCGTCGAGGTCGAAGCCAAAGGCATCAGTGAAGGCCCGCTTTGCGGCAGGCTCCTTGAGAAGATGCCGGAGAGGCACGCCGACTGACGGGCCATAGTCCGTAGCTCTGTCGTGGCGAGCACCCTGCACGTGACTGTCCTGAACCCGCTCCCACTGCTTGTCGATAAGCAGGTGCTCATTTCCGATCGGACCTTCTGCCGGAAGGCCAAGGCGCTGGAACTGGCTCGCCGGAGCGTGGTTGGCGCGCATGGCCGTAACCAGTTTTTCAGCCATCATGCGCTCGAGCGCAGCATCGTTGAGCGGGGTCGTCTGGTCCGGATCGGTGGCGAGGTCGAAGAGAAGTGTGCCGAAGGCCGCGGGATTACCCATCGCCCGTCCGGGCAAGCGCAGCACCGGCGCCCCCTTAGTGAAGGGCAACGGCGGATGGAGCGAAGCCTGCGCCAGTTCGGCCGGTGCAAAGCGCCAAGCCATATGGGTCGGCATCAGCGTATATTGCTCAAGAGGTTGGTTGGCGCCCTCGCAGCAGCGCATATACACATAGTGCCCATCCGTCACCGATACATGGCCACCATACACACCGAAGAGTCCAACATCGCGCACCGGCGTGTCGCTTGCGACCGTGTCACGCAAGGGACGACCCTGCATGTCGGGCGTGAGCGGCAGGCCGAAATAATCGAGCAGCGTCGGGCCAAAATCGACTGTCTGCACCAGGCTCTGTCGTCGCTCCCCGCTTTTGCCGGCCCTCGGATCCCACACGAAAAGGGGTGTGTGGATGTTTTCCTCATACCAGGGCTGGACGTTTTTGCCCCACCAATTGCGCTCGCCAAGCAGGAAACCATGGTCGGTGCACACGATGAGCATGGTGTCGGCCCAGAGATCATGCTCGTCCATGGCATCGAGCACGCGCCCAAGCGAATCGTCGCACATGCTCAGAAGCGCCGCATATTCCATGCGGGCATGTTCCACCGCCTCTTCGTTCTCCACCACCACGCGGTAGTCTGGCCAGTCAAAATGCGGGCCGTTGAACTGGTGCGGGAAGCGCGCCTTGTGCTCGTCATAGCTGAAGAAGGGCTCGTGTGGATCGAAGGTCTCGATCTGCAGCATCCAGTTTTTTGCTTTTGCATTGGTGGCGATGAATTCGACACCCGCATCGAAGGTCAGGGTCTGCGGGTGCTTGTCGACACTTTGGAGATGCTTTCGATTGATCCAGTCCTGGCGCCACAAGGTGCCTTGGCGCCAGCTTAGTGTTTGGGGGATGTCCGGGTCCGCAACCTCGCCTTTCCAAGGATCGCCTTCCTGGCCGCGGAAGAATTCGAAGGTTGAAAAGCGGTTGTGATAGGTGGCCCCGCCATCCTCCCAGTAGTGCACATGGTCGGTGACGAGATGGGTATGAACCCCGCCGTTGCGGAGCATCTCGGGCACAGAATCGTCGAACGGCTCCAACGGCCCCCAGGAGCGGTGAAGAAAATTGTAGCGACCCGTATGCATTTCGCGGCGTGCCGGCATGCAGGGCATCGAGCCGCCATAGCAGGTGTCGAAAGTGACGGTCTTTTGTTCGAGACGCTTAAAATTCGCCAGCTCGGTCCAGGCGCCTCCATAGGCAGGAAGATACTTCCGGTTGAGGCTGTCGAACATTACAACAATGGCTTTCACGAAAAACTCCGATTGACTCAAGCAGCTGGGGCTAGGTGCCGGAAGACTGTCCGGAAGCCGAGATTGCCGGTGGAGGAATTGGGTGTGTTGGCGCTGCGGGCGGCGACACGATAGCGGCGGCAATAGGAATGGTGGCAGAGATAAGAGCCGCCACGCACCACCCGCGCCTGGCCCGTTTCCGGCCCCTGAGGATCGCTTGCTTGAGAGGTTCGATAATAGGACGGGTCAAACCAGTCGGCGCACCATTCCCAGACATTGCCGACCATTTGGTAAAGGCCGTAAGCGTTGGGCTCGTAGGTCCGAACAGGTGCCGTTGCGAGCCAGCCATCGGCGGCGCTGTTGTATTGAGGGAACGTGCCCTGCCATACATTGGCGTGGTGTTGACCGTCCTGTTCGAGCTCGTCACCCCAAGGGAAACGTCGCCCTGCCAGTCCGCCACGTGCAGCAAATTCCCATTCTGCCTCGGTGGGCAGGGCACGCCCGCTCCATCCGCAATAGGCCAGGGCGTCACTATGGCTAAGATGCACGGCCGGGTGGTCCGCCATATCGGTCAGGTCTGACTGGGGTCCGAAAGGGTGCCGCCAGCAGGCGCCGCGCACGATCAGCCACCAAGCTGAACCTGCCGTACCAATCACGTCCGACGTTCCAGCCAGGACGGCCGGTGCGAAAACCGAACTATTGCCAAACCTTTCAGCCTCCGTCACATAACCAGTCTCCGCGACAAAGGTCGCGAATTGCTCGTTGGTCACGCAGGTTCGGTCGATCCGGAAGGGACTGAGTTCTACCTCATGCACGGGGCCCTCACCATCGCCCGGCAGACCCTCATCGAAACTGTCGCCCATTGCAAAATGGCCTCCCGGCAACAGCACGTCGTCATGTTGCACCCTGCCGGTTAGAGCCGGGTGAGGTGCCGCCGGTACATTGTCCGCACCGCGTCTGGGAGCGCAGCAAGTTGAGGCGTCAAATGTCACTGCGAAGCCTCTTGCCGCAGATTGGCGACCCAGGAATATGAGCGATACGGCTCCTTGAGCACGGGGCGCATCACCGTGTCGTAAAACTGGGCGAGGGACTCCTCGCGGCTTACCGAGCTTTGATCGTAGAGCCATTGTACGCGCAGGCCGTCTGCCAGCCCCACCAGCCAGCGCACCAGCGTTTCCACCGTAACGCCAGGCGGCAGCGATTTGACATCCACCATTGGCGCAACGTGATCGATGGTAACCTTCACCACCGTCTCATATCTCTCCTCGAACCACTCATGGGCCGGGTGGGTATCCGGAATGCTCTCGGCGGCGAGCACGGTCATCAGCTGCACGAGCGCTGGCGTGCGGTCATTGTTGCGCAGCGTGTGAAGAAACACTGTCAACCCATCGAAGCCCTTGGCCCGTTCTGCTTCGGTCTCAATTTCGTTGCGGGCTTCGCGCTCAAGCAGCACCGCCAACAAAAGGGCCGCTTTGGACGGGAAATGATGCAGCATGCCAGCCTGAGTCATGCCAACATCCTTGGCAATGTCAGCAATACTGGCCGAGTTGAAGCCACCCTGGGAGAACATCCGCGTCGCCGACTGTAAAATGGCCTTCCGGGCTGCCTCTCCCCGCGGGCTTCGACGGGTTGCCTTGCCATTAGTTTGTTCGCTCATGCTACTCCCCAGACCGACCACCGCAGCTCCATATCAGCCCCTTGCAAGGCTGGCTTCGCCAGCAAAATGACAGGCTGCTTTCTGCCCGCTGGCCGTCGCGGCAAGTTCCGGGGACTGTCTATTGCAGATTTCGCGGTCGGAACGGAAGGCCGGACCAATGGGACAGCGCGTCCGGAAGCGGCACCCCGAAGGCGGCCGTGCCGGACTGGGCATGTCCCCGGTCAAGATCACGCGATGCTCGGTCGACTGGTCGGGCTTGGGTTCCGGGGTCGAACTGAGCAGGGCAACGGTATAGGGATGCTGAGGATTGCCATAGACCTCTTCAGCCGTGCCGACCTCAACGATCCGCCCCAGATACATCACCGCCACGCGGTCGCTAATGTGCCGCACCACGGAAAGGTCGTGGGCGATAAAGAGATAGCCCAGACCAAGTTCGTCGCGCAGTTCCTCAAGCAGACTGATGATCTGCGCCTGGATCGATACGTCCAGCGCCGATACCGGTTCGTCGCAAATCAGGATCTTCGGGTTCGCCGCCAGCGCTCGGGCGATGCCGACACGCTGGCGCTGGCCGCCCGACAATTCGTAGGGATAGCGGGACACATAATCCTCGCTGAGCCCGACGCGGATGAGCAATGCGACCACGCGGTTGTCCGCTTCAGCGCCGGTCACGCCCACCACTTCCAGCGCCTCAAGGATCGACTGACCGATGGTGCGACGCGGATTGAGTGAAGCGAACGGGTCCTGAAAGACATATTGAATGGTCTTGGCCACAAGATTTCGGGCGGCCAGATCCATTGAGGTCACGTCTGTTCCCGAAACCTCGATACGGCCTTCGCTGACATCATTAATGCCCATGATAGTGCGGGAGAGGGTAGATTTTCCGCACCCGGATTCCCCGACGAGGCCAAGCGTCTCGCCGGGAAAGACCTCGAGCGAAATTCCATCCACGGCATAGACCGGTGGTGTCTTGCTGAATAGACCGCCGCTACTGGCCACGTTGGTGCGGACATTGTCGAGGCGTAGCGTGGGCGCCGCGCCGCTGGCTTGGCGCCGGTGACGCCCGAATTCATCGGTTGGCCTCGGCTCGACATTGCCGCCGGCCGCGGCTACCCAGCAGGCCGACTCGCGCCGATCTCCCATGGAAGACAGCGGCGGCGTGTCGTTAAAGCACTTGTCGATCGCATGACTGCAGCGCGGGTGGAAGGCGCAGCCCGAGGGCAGGCGAAGGGGCACCGGGGGCGATCCGGGAATGGCGATCAGGGCTTCATCACCTTTGGCGTCCAACCGCGGCACGGCCTTGAGCAAGGCTGCCGTATAGGGATGGCGTGGACTGGCAAATACGTCGCGGACCGGGCCCTTCTCCACGACTCGCCCGCCATACATAACGACCAGATCATCGCAGAGCTCAGCCACGACGCCCATGTCATGGGTGATCATGATGATCGAAATACCTAGCTCGAGGCGCAATTGAGCCAGCAGCCGCAGGATTTGTGCCTGGATGGTGACGTCGAGGGCGGTGGTTGGCTCATCAGCGATCAGCAATGTTGGATTGTTGGCCAGTGCGATGGCAATGACCACGCGTTGACGCATGCCGCCCGAGAATTCGTGAGGAAACTGGTCGATGGTCCGTTCCACGTCAGGAATCCCGACCTGCGCCAGCAGCGCTTTTGCCCTTTTCCGGGCCTCTTTAGCGCTCGTCCCGTGAACCAGGAGGGCTTCTGCAATCTGATCGCCCACTCGCATAACGGGGTTGAGCGCGGCTTGAGGGTCTTGGAAGACCATGGCGATCTTCTTGCCGCGAATGGCCTGCATTTCTCGCTCGGGAATGGCCAACAAGTCTTCGCCGTCGAGCAGGACTTGACCTTCCCGGACCTGACCGGGCGATCTCAGCATGCGCATGACCGATCGCGCGGTGACAGACTTGCCTGAGCCGGACTCCCCGACGATCCCCAGCACGCGCCCGGGATAGAGGTCGAAGCTGACATCGGTCACCGCTCTGACCGAAACATTGCCCATGTCGAAAGTGGTGGACAGGTGCTCCACCCTTAGCAGTGGCTGTGTAGCCGGGGCCTGACGTGTCTCGATCATTTGCGGTTGACCGTGCTGTTGAGTGCATCGGCAAGCAGGCTGAATGCCAGCGCCAGAAGCACCAGAATGAGGGTAGGTCCCAGAATGTAGAATGGGGCCATGGTGATGTAACGCATGCCCACATTGAGCAGGATGCCGAGGGAGGGTTCGGGGGGCTGCAGGCCGAGGCCCACGATGCTGAGCGCAGCTTCTGTGAACACGGCAGCAACGACAAAAACGGCGCCCTGTACGATAATGGGGTCGATGGCATTGGGCAGAATGTGCCGCACCATTATCTTCCAATTGCTGACGCCCAGGGTGCGAGCTGCCACCACATATTCGCGATGCTGCTGGCTAAGGAAGGTTGCCCGCGCCAGGCGCCCGAAGCCTGGCAGGCCGCCGATGACTATGGCAACAAGCAAGGCAGTCCATCCTGCGCCAACGACCAACACAACACATATGGCCAAGATCAAACCGGGAAAGCCGACAATGATGTCGAGCGCCCGCTGCACCAGGCTCCCCAGACGCGGCGACAGCGCTCCGGAAAGTCCAAGAAACGTGCCGATAATCATGCTGAGCGGCACGGCCGTTGCTGCTAGGGCCAGATCGGTGCGCAGTCCATAGATGCTACGCACGAAAATGTCGCGCCCTAGTTCGTCTGTGCCGAAGGGGTGCGCCCAGGATGCCGGAAGCAGCGAGTCGCGCGTTTGCATGTCATAGCCGCCTGGAAAGAGCACAGGCGCCAGAAGTGCGAGGGCGGTGAGCAGGATGACCAGGCCAAGGCCGATCTGCCCTTTGGGCATGACAAAGGCCTGCAGGTACCGCGACAGCACGGGGTTGAGGCGTGCTTTCTGACGATTGGGAGGTGCGGTGTCGGTCATAGGTCAGCTCTCAAGCCTGATGCGCGGGTCAAGCGCGGCCAGAATGATTTCGGAGAACAGCTGGATGAAGACAGCCAGGATCACGGCGCCCAGGATCAGGACCTGCAGCACCATGTAGTCGCGTGATTGGACGGAATAGACCGCAAGGCTGCCAAGTCCATTGCGGGCGAAGATCGCCTCGATGACGATAGCCCCCGCCAGGAGATCTCCCGCACGTAAGCCCAGGGCCACCACGGCAGTCCCCAGAGAATTGCGCAGCACATGACGCCAGGTGATACGGCCGGGCGAAACGCCCTTGGCCTTGGCGAGATCGACATAGTCCTCGCCACGTGCCGAGTTCATGGCGGTCTGCAGCAGCCGCGCGACGATGGCTGCTTGCGGCAGCGCTAGCGCCAGCGCCGGCAAGATCAGGAATTGGAGCGCCAGCCAGGGATTTTCAAAAAAGCCCACTTCACCACTTATGGGCAGAATGGGGAAGAAAATACCGAGAAACAGGATCAGCAGGAGGCCGGTGAGAAACGGTGGGGTCGCAAGGAAAAGGGTCGTCATGATGTCGAGCACGACGCGCGCCCATTTCGAGCGCGGCGAGCCGGCAAGGACGCCAAGAACAAGGCCGATGGCAATCATCAGCAGCATGGCCAGGAATGCCAGTTCCAAAGTGCTTTCGAGCCGGCTGCCGATGACGGTTGTCACCGGACGGCGCATAATGAAGGATTGTCCGAAATCACCCCGGAACATTCCGAACATCCAGTCAAGGTATTGCTGGATCAGGGGCTTGGAAAGCCCCATCTGCTCACGCACTGCCGCCAATTGTTCGGGTGTCGCATCCGATCCCGCGATGGCCAGCGCCGGATCGCCCGGCGCCAGCCTTGGGAGAATGAAGGCGATGGCGGAACTGATTAGCGCCACCACCGCCACCGACGGCAGTTTCCTCAAAAGGAAACTGATCATGGATTACTCCTCGTATGCACCGGCCAGAATAAGGCCACCGCGAACGGACGTTTCAACGCCTTCGAGACCTGCGGCTACGACGATCTGGCCAGGAGCTTGCACCAAGACCGTGCTATAGGCTTCATCCAGCATATATTCCGTCAGAGCCGTTGTAGCCTCGCCCAGCGCCTCGGGCGTGGTCGCGGCCAACATGGCCTCGCGCAACGCGACATAATCGTCATTCCAGAAGCCGGACGGGTTGCCCTCGCGAAGGGAAGGAAGCGAGCTCAGAAGTGTGGGCGAACTGAAGCCGATTTGGCCATGGAGCAGAAGGAATGCGGCACCCAGATCGCCGGCAACCTGACGTTTGTCAAAATCGGCCACATCGAGCACGACGGCCTCGGGTATCAGGCCGACTTCGCGCAGATTATTCTGCACGATCTCGAATATGCTGCGCTGGGAAGGAATGGCCGGCACAACGATCGGAATGGTGGCGCCTTCAGCTCCGGCCTCGGCGATAAGCCCCTTGGCCTTTTCCGGATCGTAACTGTAGTGGCTCGCCAGTTCATCAGTGTAGCCGGGGGCCGAAGGCGACCAGAAGAGGTCGGTCACCGTGCCAGTGCCCAGGAAAACCTGGTCGTTTATGCGCTCTCGATCGACCGCATAGGCGATGGCCTGACGCACCAGCTTGTTGTCGAGCGGCGCAATGCCGACATTGACGCCAAGCGGATACATGGTGCCGCCCGTCTCGACCACTTCGAACTGCGGGTTGCGGGTGAATTCGAGCGTGTCGCGGGGCGTGAGGCCTGTGGCTATCTGCGTACGGGTGCTGCGCAGAGCGGCAATGGTCGCGGTTGGGTCGGGAATAATGGCGACCTCGATTTCGTCGAACCACGCCGTGTCCTCCACCCGGTAGTCTTCGTAGCGCTTAAGGGTGATTGAGGCGCCCGGAGACCATTCGGCAAAGGTATATGGTCCCGTGCCGATCACCTGCGAGCCGTCCTCGCGCTGGTCGTAGGTGTCCCTGTCGACAATGTACGTCTCTTCAAAAAAGTCGAAGACGTTGCTCAGCGGCCGCTTGAAAACGATGTTCAACGTGTGATCGTCCACCACGTCCATGCTTTCGAATTCGCGGGCGATAAAGCCGACTTGGGATGTGCTTTCGGGAAGGGCCGCTGTCTCAAAAGAGAACTTGACGTCCTCGGCTGTCATCGGACGTCCGGAATGGAACGTGACGTCGGAACGCAGCGCGATGGTCATCGAAAGTCCGTCTTCCGCCAAGGTCCAAGATTCCGCCAGGACCGGTTGTGGCTGAAAAGTTGCCGGATCGATACGCGTCAGAGTTTCGAACACATTGCGGATCCAGGGCGTGTTGCCTGCGCGCAGAGCCAGCAAGGCGACAGGCTGGGCATCGGCAACCTGCGAAATGGTCAGAATGCCGCCATGCTCCTGAGCCTGGGCAAGTGTGGTTCCTGACAGTAGCGTCGCGGCAATTGCCATTGAAGCCAAGGATGCACGGAATGATCCGCCTGTGCGGAGCACGTTGAACTTCATGATTGATCTCCTCCATGGCACCTTGTCCTCCACGACAGGGTGCCGAGCAGATACGATAACAAACAAACCGAGCGCTCGCTAGGTTTAATTTTTCCGACAGCGTTTCCTTGTTGTTGTCCTTATCGTACGCACCCTGGTTAAACCACTCAACTTAACCGGCGAGCCTCGCTTTCCAGGTCAGTTTCGGGTCTCCCCCTGGCCAACAGGGATGGTCGATTTCACTCACTTCTGCTTGGTCTACAGTGACACTCCACCTGTGCCATTATCGACTTTCTGTAGCTTGCTGGCCCGACCAGGGGTGTGCTGAACCTAGTCAGGAGCAAGGGTTTGGCAGTGGGCCAGACCTTGCTGGAAAGCAGGAACGACCACTCCATGAGCTTCATCGGCCAGGAGCGCACCGGCAAATGGGCCCTCGAATTTTACCACGCCCCACATGGCTGCTTCTGCCAAGCCACAACCCAGAGTGGCCGGACTGTTGCCGACCCCATTCTTGCCGCTAGCCAGGTTCTGATGAATGGCTGGAAGGGGGCCGTTATCGAACTGTCCGGTTCTGGCAGAGATTGATACCTGGCGGACTTAGATGCGTGGGGTTGAGTTCAGCTAGGGAAGGCGTTGTTGCCTGGATGCTCAGGCTTGGCCCATGCACGAACCCGCTCCGCGGGAGGGGTGCGCGGCTGGTTCAGCGTGATCGTTTAGGTCTTTGAGCGGCTGAGGTCGCAGTCGGACCATGGAGTTTCTTTCAACGAGAGGAATTCCCCATGGTTACGTCACCGACCGCCGCTCCCGTCACGCCACTCCGCCAGCGCATGCAACAGGACATGCTGATGCGCGGCCTTGGTGTCCACACCCAGCACGATTATGTGCATCACGTCCGGCGCTTTGCCGCCTTCTTAGGGCAGAGCCCTGATGTGGCCACGGCAGACGATCTCCGTCGCTACCAGCTTTTTCAGCATGAGAGCGGCGTCAGGCGGCTGCGGCGGCGCTCAATTCAAACCTGTCGGTCAGAATGTCGCCGGTGAGGCAGTGCCGCGCCGACACCAGTTCCGCTGCCGCGTCAACAAAGCCCGGCGGCCCGGCGATGTAAATCTGCCCTGACAGCAAGCCGCAATCGAGCTGTCTGATGGCCTCGGCCAAAGGCGATGCCGATACGTTCCGCGCGACTGCCCCGGTCGCGAAAGCCTGATAGGTGAAGCGGGTCTCTGCCTTGGCCGCTTGCGTGAAGAGGCCATTGAGATAGAAGCTTTCGGGCTGGCGCGCAAAGGAGAGGAGATGGACACGGCGGCCGTCGTTCGACTTCAGAATCGACTGGACGGGGGCATGGCCGGTTGAGGCGGCAATCGCCAGGATTGGGCCCGTCGCGTTGTCAGCGCCAACGGCATTACCGAAGGCTCCAGAAATTCGCACAACATCGCTCAACTCAAGTTCCTCCGCCAAGAGCCCGGAGGCGCGCCCACCGGCAATGGCACGAATGTGGAACTCCAGATGGGAAGCCCCCTGCCCGCTGGCTACCGAGTAACTGCGGGTAATGCCGGGGGCCAGTTCAATCTGGAAGAACTGGCCGGGTGAAAAGGCGATGGGTTCATCGGGTCGCAGAACCAAGCGATAGATGTCGGGCGCCATGGCGTACAGCGCAACGATCCGGGCCTGCGCACCCGCCACGACTTGATCATCAGCCCAGGCGACGGCCACGTTCGTCAGTGGAACAGCACGACAGGCCAGGATATTTCCGGCTGCCCTTTCCGAAGCATCGAGCGCGAAGGGCGAATGGTGCAGCATCATCACCTCGCCCGAGAGGAGTTGGGACTTGCATGCGCCGCACCGACCCGACCGACAGCTATGGGGAAACGGCACACTCGCCTCGAGTGCGGCCTCGAGCACAGTTTGCCCTTCGGTCATTTCGATGCGTGATTGGCACTGGGGAAGACGGAGAGTGGTCATCGTCCGCTCCCGAACAGGCCGGGCCAATCCTGACGCAACCGAGCGCGCTGTGTGTCATGGGTACCGTAATAGACCTTGGTCCCGACCACAGTGATGGGTGCGACCCGCACACCGGTTCGTGCCTTGGCCTGCTCGGCCACGCCAGGGCGGGCAAGGTCGTGTTCCTCGAAGGGGATGCCAAGCTGATCGAACCACGCCTTGAGTTGCCGGCAGTCCGGGCAAGTCGGGGTCGTGTAAATTTCGATGGTTGTGGAAGATGACGTCTGCATTTTGCACCTCTTGGGATGGTGCTGTCTGTCATCGGCCTTCCAACGCTGGGCAGGTCAATGCCCTATCGTCGTACAAGGAGGATTGGCGGAGACATCGTCTCCGCCAACGGGATCAAGCCGCTAAATTGTGAGCAAGCTGCGAGGCCAGGGTAGCTACGTGATGGCCCTGGAAGCGAGCTCCGACCAGTTCGGCGGCGGTTGGCATCCGTTCGCCATCGCTGCCGACGATCGCTCCGGCGCCTTAAGGGCTGCCCCCCTTGACTGCCTCCAGCCCGGCCTGTCCCTCAAAGGTGTAGGGGAGGCCAACAACGATCATACCGAGATGGAACAGGGTCGGCATCGCCGTCAGAATTGTGGTCTCCTGACCACCGTGCTGGGTGCCCGAGGTGGTGAAAATTGCGCCGACTTTTCCAACGAGCGCATTGCGAGACCAAAGTCCGCCAGCCCGTTCCAGAAATGCACGCATTGGGGCGGCCATGGAGCCGAAACGGGTTGGCGTGCCGATGATGATGGCGTCGTAGTCCGCAAGCTCATCGATATGGGCAAGTGGTGCAGACTGATTGATCGGGGTACCGTCATTTTCGGAGATCTGCATGGGCACGAGATCAGGGACCCGACGGATAGAAACAGTCGCACCGGCCTGGCTTGCCCCTTCGGCGACCCCATGCGCCATGGATTCTATGTGGCCCCCAGGCTGAGTAGTAGAGAACGAGTACGCGAGTCATTTTGTGTATTCCTTTGGCGTGGATCGACCGAAGTCGGTAAGCCCGACGTCCTTGAGCAGGCTCGGACTAGTGGGCGGATTCCTGTTTTTGCGGCCACGGAGCCAGCTGCAGAACCGAGCTAGAAGCCGCACGCGCTCTGGAGGCGGCTCGAGGTAAAAAGTGAAATCTTCGAACATGATGATCTGCCGGGGCGTGGCGAGCCGAAGCCCCCACGCCTGGGGTTTAGCCCACCGGCACCTCCCGCTGGGCGGCGCTGCCGCGGATGAGGAGGAGTGTTGCCAGCGCAGCCACGGCTGCGACGACACCTGCTCCCTGGAACGCCGCCTGGAAGCCCTGGAGCATTTCTGCCGGACCGGCGCCGCCATGGCCGAAGCCGGCAGTGGAGATCACCACCATGACCGCAAGACCAATAGCCGAACCAATCTGGTAGGTGGTGTTGATGAGGCCGGAAGCCAGTCCTGTTTCCTCTGGCTTGGCGCCTGCCATGCCCGACATGGTTGCCGGGATATAAGCCAGGGCCATACCCAGGGCCGCCAGAAGGGAAGCCGGGAGGACATTGATCACGAAGGATCCATCCAGCGGCAGGCCGGCGAAGAGGACGAGGGATGCTCCCATCAGCAACAGGCCGAGGATGAGATTGGTCTTGGGTCCGAACCGGCCAATCAGCTTGCCGGAGAAGCCCACCATAACGATCATGATCAGAATCGTCATCGGCAGGAGCGCGAGTCCACTGGCGAGGGCCGACAGACCAAGAATCTGCTGCAGATAGAGATTGAGGAAGAACCACAGAGGGATCCAGGCCGCGCCCAGAAGGGCCATGACCAGATTGCCGGCGGCCAGGTTGGGCGCCTTGAAGATGCCCAGGGGCAGCAGCGGTTCGCGGCGGACGCGCTGGGCGATCAGGAAGACCACGAAGAGCGCCAGGGAAATGCCGAGCAGCGACAGGATCAGCGGCGAGCCAAGGCCTGCCGTCTCGACGGTGACAATCGCATAGACCAGCGACACCAGCGCACCGGTCACGGTGATGGCGCCGAACCAGTCGACCTTGCCCCGTGCCCGTTCGGACTTGCGCAGAATAGCCGGGATGGCGGCCAGCACGATCAGGCCGAGCGGCACATTGATGAGGAAGGTCCACTGCCAGGCCATCCACTCGGTGATCACGCCGCCGAGGAAAACACCGGCCGAACCGCCGGCTGCTGCTGCTGCACCCCAGAAGCCGAAGGCCTTGCCCAACTCGGCACCATTATGTCCGAAGAGGCGCATGACGATGGTGAGGGCCGATGGCGCAATCAGCGCGGCACCGATTCCTTGCAGGGCGCGACCGGCAAGCAGGATTTCCTGGCTTGTGGCGAGGCCGGCCAGCAGAGAGGCGGCGGTCAGGATGACGAAGCCGGTCGTGAAAATGCGGCGCGCGCCGAACAGGTCGCTCAACCGACCGCCGAGCAGCAACAGGCCGCCAAAGGCGATGACATAGGCGTTGAAAATCCAGCTCAGACCGCTGGCGGAAAAGCCGAGATCGGCCTGGATTGCGGGCAGTGCCACGCCGATGATGGAAGTATCGAGGATGACGATGAATTGGGCGGCACACAGCAATGCCAGTGCGGCCCATCTCTTCGGATCCGGTGTGAACTTTTGCATTGGAGTTCCCCAGAAAAGGTTTCTCGCCGATTGCGATTAACCCCGGTGTCCGGCTTCCAACGCTGGTAGAGTCAAGAGGGGAGAAGAGATATATTGCAAACAAAAAAGGCGGTGAAAGTTCACCGCCCTAAATGATCAGTGGGTACGCGGGTCTATTTCACCCGCAATACCAAATCGAGGCTTTCTCCGGATCAGTACTTTTGGCGCAGGAGAAACAGCGAACTCTTCGATGATAGGGCAGTCCGGCCTGTCATCGCCGTAGCAATTTTCCGCCAGATGCTCAAGTGTTCGACTCATTGCCTCAAGCGCCAGCGCCTTTTCTTTCAACTTGGCGACATGCTCCAGCGCGATAGCCTTGACATCGGCACTGGCACGGCTGCGGTCCCGCCAGAGCGCCAGAAGGTCTCGCATCTGTTCCACGGAAAAACCGAGGTCCCGGGCGCGATTGATGAAGCGAAGCGCATGGATGTCGTGATCGGTATAGACGCGATACCCGGCATCTGACCGGTGTGCAGGAGTGATCAGACCGATGGTCTCATAGTAGCGGATCATCTTGGTCGAGATACCCGTAGCCTTTGCAGCGTGTCCGATGTTCATTTTGCGTACTCCAGCTCAAGTGGCGCACCAGAGGCACCTGCTTCGGAGCCGGCCGGCGCTCCAAAGGAGCGCAGGCGGAGGGCATTGGCGAGCACGAAGACGCTCGACAAGGCCATGGCACCGGCGGCAAGCGCGGGGGAGAGCAGCGTTCCGGTGAACGGGAAGGCCGCTCCGGCAGCAACCGGCACCAGTGTAGCATTATAGGCGAAGGCCCAGAACAGATTCTGCTTGATGTTGCGGATGGTCGCCCGGCTGATCGCGAGGGCCGTCGAAACGCCGCGCAGGTCACCCGACATCAGGACCACATCCGCGCTTTCGATGGCGATGTCGGTGCCGGTACCAACAGCAAGACCGACATCGGCCTCGGCCAGTGCCGGCGCGTCATTGATGCCATCACCCACGAAGGCCAGCTTGCGACCATTGGCCCTGAGACGCTTGATGGCTTCAACCTTGCCCTCGGGCAGCACCTCGGCAACCACTTCGTCGATCCCCAGCTGGCGGGCAATTGCCTGAGCGGTGCGGGCATTGTCGCCGGTGATCATCGCTACCTTCAGACCCTGCTCATGGAGAGCAGCAATTGCGCTGCGGCTGGTTGGCTTGATCGGGTCGGCTACGGCAATGATCGCAGCAAGCGTGCCGTCGATGGCGGCATAGAGCGGGCTCTTGCCTTCATCACCCAACTGGCGGGCATTACCGGCGAAGTGATCGACAGCAATGCCGGCATTGGCCAGGGCGCGATCCGCGCCGACGAGGACCTTTCGGCCTTCAACAATGCCGGAAATCCCGTAGCCCGGCGTGGCCTCAAACCCCTGGGGCGCTGTCAGAGCCAATCCATCCTTTTCCGCAGCGGCAACGATGGCTTCAGCAATCGGGTGCTCCGAGAGGGTTTCAAGGCTCGCCACGTGACGCAGGATTTCGGTGCGATCAAAGCCCCCGGTCACGATCAAGTCGGTCAGTTCCGGGCGGCCCTTGGTGAGAGTGCCGGTCTTGTCGAGGGCAACAACATCGACATCACGCAGGGTCTGCAGGGCCTCTCCCTTACGGAACAGGATGCCCAGTTCAGCGGCGCGGCCGGTGCCGACCATGATAGAGGTCGGGGTTGCCAGGCCCATGGCACACGGGCAAGCGATGATCAGCACGGCAACGGCATTGACCAGGGCGAAGGTGAGCTGCGGCGACGGGCCAAAGACAAACCAGACGGCAAAGGTGGCCAGAGCGATGGCAATGACGACCGGGACAAAGACCCCGGTGACACGATCGACCAGCGCCTGGATGGGCAGCTTGGAGCCCTGGGCGGCCTCGACCATGCGGATGATCTGCGCCAGAAGCGTGTCCTCGCCGACCTTGATGGCTTCGAATTCGAAGGAGCCGGTCTTGTTGATCGTGCCGCCAACGACTTCGTCACCCTCCACCTTGCGGACGGGAATAGGCTCGCCGGTGATCATGGCTTCGTCAACATAGGACTCGCCGGACCGGACCACGCCATCGACCGGAACCTTGTCGCCGGGGCGGATCTGGATGCGGTCCCCGGCGCGGACGGCGTCGAGCGGCAATTCAATCACGGCCCCATCGCGTACAACGCGCGCGGTCTTGGCCTGCAAGCCGACGAGGCGCTGGATGGCCTGGCTGGTGCGGCCCTTGGCGCGGGCTTCAAGGAGACGCCCGAGAAGGATCAGCGTCACGATGACCGCTGCCGCTTCATAATAGACATTGGCGGTGCCGGCAGGGAGCAGGCCGCCAAAGAAGGTGGAGACGACGGAGAAGCCCCAGGCGGCCGACGTGCCCAAGACGACGAGCGAGTTCATGTCCGGGGTGCCGCGCAGCAAGGCCGGAATACCCTTCTGGAAGAAGCGCAGGCCAGGCCCAAACAGGACGACGGTGGCCAGGATGAACTGCAGATAGTGATTGGTCTGCATGCCGATGGTGTTCATGATGAACATGTGCACCGCCGGAATGAAGTGCGAGCCCATTTCCATCACGAAGAGCGGGGCGGTCAACACGGCCGAGAAGCCAAAGGCCCAGCTGAGCTTGCGGGCCTCTGCCGCCTTGCGGTCGGCGGCGGGGACCGGCTCGGCACCGGCTTCAGACGCGACCTGACGGACGTCATAGCCAGCCTCCTTGACGGTCGCTTCAAGAACGGCGCGCGTGACCAGACCACCCGTTGCCCTGATGGTGGCCTTTTCAGTGGCGAGATTGACACTAGCACTGACGACGCCGGGCACGGCGGACAGAGCCCGCTCGATGCGTCCGACGCAAGAAGCGCAGGTCATGCCTTCGATTTCGAGTTCAAAGCCTTCGACGCTGGTTTCATAACCGGCCGAGTTGATGGCGGCGATGATAGCACCGGGTTGTACCGATCCATCGGTTTCGACGCTCGCCCGCTCCGTGGCCAGGTTGACAATGGCCCTGATCGTACCAGGAACGGCCGCAATCGCCTTCTCGACGCGCAGTACGCAGGACGCGCAGGTCATGCCTTCAATCAGGAACTCGAAACTGGATCCGGAAGAGATGGTGTCCGTAGACATTTTGCAGTCCTTTCATTTCGACTGCCATTCCATCTGCGCCTTCCAACGTTGGTAAGGTCAAGCACTTTCTTGAGAGAAATGGTGAGGTGAAAATCTGCAAATTGGGCCTTGACCCTCCCACCGTGGGAAGAACCATTTCCAGCGTGTCTCAACCAAAAAGGACACGACATGTATAATTTCACCGTCTCCGACATGACCTGTGGCCATTGCGCCTCGACCATTGAGAAGGCCGTCAAAAACACCGATCCGGCTTGCGAAATCAAGATCGACGTCGCTGCTCGCACGGTTCAGGTGGAAACGGCCTGCTCCGCGCAGGACATCGCTGACGCCATCAAGCTGGCGGGCTATACCGGCACGCTGGCTGCCTGATTACCCCAGATCAATGCCAGCCGGGCAAAGCGGTCCTAAGGATCGCTTTGTCCGGCTTGCCATCACGCGGACAGAATGACCGCGCATAAATTGACCGATTTCTATGGATCGAAAGGCTGCTCATGCTGATCACCCGACGTGCTTTCGCCATCGGCGCCCTGAGCCTCGCGGGCGCGACCTTGCTGCGGCCGGCGCTGGCGCAAGACGCAAGCCCGGCAATCTCGATCAAGAAAGATCCCTGGTGTGGTTGTTGCACCGGTTGGGCGCGCCACCTTGAGCAAGCCGGATTTGTGGTGGACATAGAGGAGATCGAAGAGATGGAGGCCGTTAAGGACAATCTTGGGGTCCCAGCCGAGCTTCGTTCATGCCACACGGCGACAATTGACGGATATGTGATTGAAGGTCATGTGCCCGCCGAGGCCATCGTCGCCTTGCTTGATCAACGACCGCAGGTCAGAGGTTTGGCAGTTGCGGGAATGCCTATCGGTTCACCGGGCATGGAAGGCCCCGCAGGCAGCGAGCCCGACCAGTACGCCGTTGTTGCATTCGACGGTTCGAGCGACTTTGTATTCATGCGGTTCGCCGGTCACCAACGGGTTTAACCACTTGACCCAGGCAGATAGCGGGGCCAGATCAAACCAAGTCGGTCACCGAGCACATATGAAACGGATAGTTCAAGCACTGCTGACCTTGTTGATGGCGCTGACGCTCAACGCCTCGATGGTCCTTGCTTCGACGACACATGCCGCAACGCATCACACTGAGACGACCACTGCCGAACCCTGCGACCATCACGGTCACAGCCTTGAGATGTCAGGCGATGCGAATGAGCCGATTGGCGACGACTGCCCGCAACAGCTTTGTCCCTCTTGTACCGGCTTGCAGCTATCTGTTGTCGCCGCGCAGGACCATGCATCACATCACCTCGTTGCGCCATTCAGGGTGACCCATTGGTCTCCGTCCTGGCACCCGCCGCTGTTTCGGCCCCCCATCCATATCTGAAGCCCCGTTGATGGCCTGTGGGCCGATCCCTCTTTCAGATATTGGAGTTTTACATGAGCAAGCAGCTATCTCGTCGCGCCTTCCTCGGCGCATCCCTTGCCGTTGCCGGCAGTGTGGCCCTGCCACGCTTCGCCCTGGCACAGCAGCCAACTGCCCGCACCCTGTTTGCCGAGCGTCGCGTCATCGATGTTCTGGGCAAACCGGCAAACGTCTTCGGCATTCGCGCCCAGGACGGAAGGCAAGGCCTGTTCCTCCCTGCCGGCGAACGTTTTCTTGTCGACCTCGAAAACCAGATCGGCACCGAGACCATCATCCACTGGCACGGCCAGGTGCCCGATCCGGCCCAGGACGGTGTATCCGACACGGGCTATGTCCCCCCGCTAGCTGCGGGTGAAACACGATCGTTCGACTTCCCGGCACGGAGCGGGACGCATTGGATGCATTCGCACCACGGTCTACAGGAGCAGTCTCTCCTCGCCGCGCCGCTCGTCGTCTATACCGCTGAGGATGAGGCGGCGGACCTGCAGGATGAAACAGTCCTCCTGCACGATTTTTCGTTCCGTAGCCCCGAAGAGATTCTTGCGGAGCTGACAGGCGGCGATATAGGCGGCCACGGCATGCACGGAAGTGACAACATGGCCATGGGTGGCGGCATGATGATGGGCGGCATGGACCATGGAATGATGTCCATGGATCTCAATGACGTTGCATACGACGCCTTCCTTGCCAATGATAGAACGCTTGACGACCCGCAGGTCATCCGCACGGAGCCAAATGGCAGTGTCAGGTTGCGCCTGATCAATGGCGCAACCTCAAGTGCTTTCTGGATCAATCTCGGTGATGCCCAAGCCACCGTTCTGGCTGTGGACGGCAACGACGTCGAGCCGATCACCGGCAGTCGCTTCCCGATGGCGGCTGCCCAGCGGCTGGACCTGCTGATCGACATGAAGGGCAAGTCCGTGGTTCCGGTGTTAGCTCAGGTCGAGGGCCTTACGGACCGCACAGGTGTCATCCTCGCGGTCAATGGGGCCGTGATCCCGAAGGTGTCGAGATACGCGGAGCAAGCCGAGGGGCCGGTCGATCTGTCCCTGGAAGAAAGACTGATCTCGCGCCATCCACTTTCGTCCAGGGCAGCCGACCGGACGATCCAGACCATGATCATGGGGTCAATGGCGCCCTATGCCTGGAACCTGGATAATGCCCCTTGGCCCAACCGCCGCCCTCTAACAGTGGCCGAGGGCGAGAGGGTGACTCTCGAGATCATGAACCATTCGATGATGGCCCACCCCATGCACCTGCATGGACACCATTTTCAGGTCACGTCCCTCAACGGCCGGCCCTTGGACGGCGCCGTGCGCGACACCGTCCTCGTCCCGCCCATGGCCACAGTCGGCATCAGCTTCGACGCCGACAATCCGGGGCGTTGGCTATTCCACTGCCACAACCTCTATCACATGGCCACGGGCATGATGACTGAGTTACTGTACAGCTAAGTTGCTCAAAGGGTCCCGCCGCTACCGCCTTTTTGGAGATGCAGCGGGGCCCGTACCGACAACTGGACGGAAACTGCACTTCCTTCCCAGCCACGGAACTCCCTTCTGCTACGCTCGGCACGCATCAGGTAGTGAAGCCTGCCGAGCGGGCGTCGAGGAACCGAAACAGCGGCTGCTTGCACCCACGCCACGTCGAGGTCACATTGCTGGTATCAAAGCGAAGCATTGGGAAGAGATTCGCGTTTGAAGCTGCTCAGAAACATATTCAACATGCTAGCCGTGGTCATGGTGCTGCTCTCCGGCGCCCTTCCATTGCACGCGTCTGAGCCCTTGATGCAAACAACATCTATGGAGCAACTGGATCACGACCACGCATTGGTGCCGGCGGAATCCCATTCGCACAACCTCGCCGATCAGATTGTTCACTGCGGTGCACCCATTCTTGGCGCCGAACCCTTCCGCCTAAGCTGCTCACTGCCGACATCATCGGTCGTCTACTTCGAGCATGACGGATCATCCCCGTTTGCCGTCACAGACGAGAACCTCCGTCCACCCAGGGCCTGAGCATTCGTTCGCTGCCGTTTTGCGGCTTTTGCCAACCGGGATACACGACATGATGAACAAGACGACCTATCGCGGGCCTGCGGCCTGCGCGGTGCTACTGGCAGGTGCCATGGCAGCGACTGGCCACAGTGGCGCCACCGGTATCGTGGGCGAGCGAATGATGGGCATGATGATGCTCAGCGAGCAGATCAAGCTCCTCGCGCCGATCGCCGAGCGTCCGAAATCCGGAGATGTGCAGAAGCTCATCACTGCAGCCGAAATGATCAGCATGCATGCCGGTTCGGCCATGACCGATCTCTTCCCGGAAGGAAGTCTTGATGCACCATCCGAGGCTCGGGCTGAGATTTGGCAAAATTGGGGGAAGTTCGTCGCCTACGCCGACAGGCTGGGAGAACTCGGCGAGGAGCTGGAAGAGTCTGCCAAAGCGCTGGCGTTGGAGCCAAAGCCCGAGGCGGGCGAGAAGCCTTCGACCTCAATTGCTGAAGTCAGCGAATGGGAGCGCATGGATTTCGCCTGGTTGATGGGACTGTCTGCAGCGCCGGCCTTTATCGCCGAGCCGGTCACCACAAGGGAGATCGGTGGCGCCTCTGACATGCCACAGGTGCGAACGGTCAGGGCGGTTTATTCGGACGTGTCGGCAACCTGCGCCGCGTGCCACTCTACCTTCCGGCGGTGAACCATGAACCGTCTTGTTCTGCTCCCATTACTGGCGATTTTTGCCGCGGTCATCGGCACCATTGTCCTCGAAAACTGGCCTTTGCCTGCAGCGGCCCAGGTGACGGAGCTGCAGGGCGACGCCAAGCGCGGCGCCTATCTCGCGAGGCTGTCTGGCTGCGTGACCTGTCATACGGCTCCTGCCGCCCCCCCGCTGTCTGGCGGCGCTGCCATCGCGTCCAACTTCGGCTCATTCAGAGCACCTAACATCACTCCCGATCCCGTGGCCGGAATAGGCGCATGGACGTTCGAGCAATTTGTGCGTGCCGTTCGTCAGGGCGTCTCCCCCAGGGGAGAAACGTACTACCCAGCCTTTCCCTTTGAATTTTACGCGACGTTGACCGACCAGGATATGGCGGACCTATGGGCGGCAGTGCAAGCAACTCCGTCCGTTGATAGGCCGAGCGAGGGGCATGATCTTCGCTTTCCGTTCAATGTCCGCGCTGCCGTTAAAGTCTGGCGCTCGCTGTTCGAGCGGACCGCCGACTACGAAGTGGACGCTTCAAGGACGTCGGAATGGAATCGCGGCAAGTATCTCGTGGAGGGCCCGGCGCATTGCGCCGCCTGCCACACGCCGCGAAATCTTTTGGGCGGATTGTCGAGCAAGGAGTTGGCTGGCGACCCTAACATGCAGGGAGGTGGTGCATCGCCTGCTATCACCGCTGGCGCGCTGACAGCAGGTGGCTACACCCGCGAAAGCCTGGTACAGGCCCTCCGCACCGGAGTGACACCGAATGGCGATGTGTTCGGCGGTTCGATGGCGGAAGTGGTGCACGGCAGCACGAAGTTTCTGCTCGAGCAGCACTTGGTGGACATGGCGACATTTCTGCTCGACCTCGGCAAGAAATGACCGCGGATCCATGAAAACTGCAAAAATCCAAAAAGGTGACACAAGCTCGCGAACCGTGTCCCGCAAATACCGGATGCGAAACCTGAGGTGAGGTGTAAGTCTTTCGGTTGCGATAATTGTCGCACTTGTGACCAGCTTGTCTATGGATCACGGTGCAATGGCGTCCGGGGGCGACACCTCTCCATTATATTGCGGAAGTTCTGGGCCACTGCGGGGAGACTGACGACTCCATCGCAGGCGGCGGGATAGAGCATTGCGTCTCCGTCCTGCTGTCAGCGTCCCCGGTGGACGTGCCTTCCACCGTCTCGCCTGAGGTGCAAGAAATGCGTTCCAGCCCCGCGCAGAGGTGGATGGGCGAACGCATCGATCGCCCCCCAAGGTTCCTCGAAACCCGATTGCCTGAAACTCAAACAAGTCCATTCGAGGAAAACAAAATGAAATTCATCCATACAGCTCTGGTTGCCGCCGCTCTCTTCAGTGTATCCGCTTCGTCGGTCCTGGCTCAGGACGCAATGGCCGGGCACGATATGTCCGCCATGGACGGCGATAGCGCCCTGGCGCCCGAGCTGCCCGAGATCTGCAACTCGTCCCAAGGGATGGCAGGAGACATGGCGATGGCATGCACCACGAGATGGATCAGGCCCATATGGACTTAATGGCCGGCATGAACGAGACAAACAACCAGATGATGGCCTCGATGATGGTTGAGGACATTGACGTCGCGTTCGTCTGTTCGATGATCCCGCATCATCAGGGCGCGATCAACATGGCGAAGGCCGAGCTCGCGCACGGCGACAATCAGTGGGCCAAGGACATGGCTGACGGCAGTCGTCGCCCTGGTCTTTGCTTCGCTGCTCGCCACGCCGGTCGTGGCTGCGGCAGCGCATTCGCATGTCATTGGGGCCGTTGTCGAAGCCGTGGAATCGCACGGCCACGTCCATGGTGATGTCGGCGCGGATATCCACGACGCCACCGATCATGCCCATGATGTGCCCCATCATCCGAGTGTCCAGACTGTCGTCTTGGTCCACCTCTCGCCGGATTGGCCCGGCGGCATGGTCTTGAGCATAAAGAGCTCCATCCGGTTCGGTACCGAAAGACCACCCAAAACCTTGCTGTGACCCGCCAGAGGCAAGCCCCTCGTAGCCGGCCGGCGCGTCCCTTCACTGCAGCCCGTTGCGGATCACGTAAACAATCCCGCTCACCACCCGCCGGTCATCGACCCGCGGAACCACGTGCGAAAGTGGAAAGAACGGCGAAATCTGCGCCATCTGGCGCTCGCTCAGCAGGAACAAATCGCCCATCACGGCCTCCTTCTCAGAGACCGAGAACCACATCTCAATCGGAACCACTAGGTCCTGAGCCTAGTGTATGCCGTCAACGAGGAAGCCGCGAACGTCGAGGCACCGACGGAAGTGCGGTCTGACGTCCAGGGATTTGGCCGTCAGACCGTGCCTCCAAGCGAACCTTCGAGCTTGGCCAGTTCCTGACCGCCAGCCATCAAATCCTGCAATTGTTCGGAGGTGATTTCACCGCGCTTGGCCGTACCCAGGGTCTTACCCCGATTGAGGACCGTGAACCGATCCCCCACAGCCATGGCGTGACGTACGTTGTGGCTGATGAAGACCACACCCACGCCCTGCTTGCGCACCTTGTCGATGGTGGCCAGAACGTTGGAGGTCTGCCGCACGCCTAGGGCGGAGGTGGGTTCGTCCAGAATGAGGATTTTGGCACCGAAATGCACTGCCCGCGCAATGGCGACCGTTTGGCGCTCGCCACCAGAAAGAGTACCCACAGCCTGATCCGGCGCGCGCAGATTGATCCCCATTTCCCGCATTTCGGTCATGGCAATCTCATTCATGCGATCCATGTCCAGCCGCTTGAACGGCCCCACGCCTTTGGTCGGCTCACGCCCCATGAAGAAGTTCCGGGTTACGCTCATCAGCGGGATCATTGCGAGATCCTGGAACACCGTGGCGATGCCTGCCTCCATGGCGTCACGCGGTGTTGAGAACGACATCTGTTTGCCTTCAAACAGGATCTGGCCGCTTGTGGGCTTGTGCACCCCGGACATGGTCTTGATGAAAGTGGACTTGCCCGCGCCATTGTCGCCGAGCAGACAATGGCATTCGCCAGGCTTTACGTCGAAGCTGACCCCGGCCAAAGCAATGATATTGCCGAAATGCTTTTCGATGTTCTGCATTTCGATGATCGGGGCAACGTCGGGCGCTTCGCCATGATGGAACTTGGAGTCTGCGGTCATGATCAGCGCTCCCCGGTGACGCGTTTGCGGATCGCGTTGTTAAAGAGAACGGCGACGAGCAGCATGCCGCCCAGGAAGACCTGGAACCAGTCCTGGTCGAAATCGGTATAGGTCAACCCGATCACGACCATGCCGAAGATGACAGCGCCGAAGAAAGCGCCGATGGCAGAACCATAGCCGCCGGTGAGCAGACAGCCGCCGATCACTGCCGCAATAATGGCCTCGAACTCCTTCATGAAGCCGCGGCGGGCATCGGTCGAGCCTGCGTCCATTACGGTGATGATGGCGACCAAAGCAGCGCAGCACGCCGTGACCATGAACAGCGAAATCTTCACCTTTCGCACCGGCACGCCCGCATTGCTCGCAGCATTGGCGTCCCCACCGGCGGCAAATATCCAGTTGCCAACTGGAGTTCTGAGCAGGACCCATGTCGCCAAAAGGGCGATCAGCACGAACCAGACGATCTCGATCGGCAATCCCGGCACTTTGGGCGCGCCATTGTTGAAGGTTTCAATGATTCCGGCATCGGCAAGTACCTTGAAAAGTGCGCCAAATGCATCCCCTGAGAAGAATGGCGCGAGCCAGTCCCCTTCCACGGCTTCGCGCACACCGCGAAGTTGGGTGGAGCCACCGGTGGCGATCTTGAGGCCCACCAGCGACAGTCCTCGCAAAACGAACAGGAATGCCAGGGTCACGATGAAGGATGGCAGTCCGGAGCGGATCACGATGATGCCGTTGATCGATCCGACCATGGCTGAGAGCAGGAAGGTCGCCGGAATGGCGATAATAAGCGGCAGGCCAAGCGTGACGGTGGCCGCGGCAAAGAACAGGCCGGCGAAGGCGACCATCGATCCGATCGAGAGATCGAATTCACCCCCGATCATCAGCAGCGAGGCCCCGATGGCAAGTATGCCGAGCTGGGCGGCGGGCGTCATGAAGTTGACGATCCCGGAGAAGGTGAACATCGCCGGATCGGCGGTTAGCAGGAAGAAGACCGTGACCAGGATGAATCCGGCAACGGCGCCGAGTTCGGGCCTCTTGAGGATACGGGCGCCCAGGCCCTCGGCCTTCATGCGCTCGTCTCTTACAGCCTGTGCAGCATCTTCTGACATATGGTCCTCCCTGGAGATCTGGCGATGCTTGTGGGCCGTGACGCGGTGTGCAGCACGGCCCCGGTTTCACAACGTCATGGCAGCGGTTAGCGGATGCCCTGAGCGGATAGCTCGACCACCTGGCCCGCCTTGTCGGCGGTGATCAGGTTCGGACCGGACGGCACGTCGCCGCCGGGCACGAGACCGTACTTGGCGTGCAGCGCCAAGAAGGTCACCGGCAGGTAGCCCTGGAGGAATTGCTGCTGATCGATGGCGAACGCGGCATCGCCGTCAGCGACGGACTGCAGGAAGTTGGCGGACAGATCGAAGGTACCGATGAGCACATCGCCCGTGCGACCAACGGCAGCAACCGCAGCTACCGCGGGCTCACCCACCAGGCTGGCGCCAAGACCCATCACCGTATCGATATCCGGGTTGGACTCGAGGGCTGCGCGAATTTTGGCCTCGACCTCGGCCGGATCGTTGTTGGTGGGAACCACTTCAACGGTGCCGCCGAAACCTTCGATGAAACCTTCGCAGCGCAGATCGAGAGCGACGTTGCCGACTTCCTGGTTGACGCAGATGGCGGTTGTGCCACCCATCTCGGCCAGCTTCTCACCAGCCGCCTTGCCAGCAGTGAATTCGTCCTGGCCGACGTGGAGCAATGCTCCGAGTTCCTTGGCAACGTCCGAACCAGAGTTCATTGAGATGACCGGGATGCCGGCCGCAACAGCGCGTTGGATGGAGGGGCCAAGAGCGTCGGCATCCGGGATGGACACAACGAGCCCGTCGGGCTCCTGGTTCACGGCGGCGTCGATCAACTGGCTCATCTGCACCATGTCGAAGGTCTCAGGGGATCGGAAGTCGACATTGGCGCCGGTGTCGGCCGCAGCGGCCTCCACGCCGTTCTTCACCACTGACCAAAACGGATCGTTGGCCTGGCCATGGGCAACGACGATGATTTCCTGCGCCGCAGCCGGAGAAGAGAATCCGACAGCCGCAGCAATGGCGACCGCCTTGAGCAATTTAGACATGTTACCTCCCATATGTGTTTTGTGGACTATTCCACTGCGCTCGCCTCCTCAGCGGGCGCCCTCCCGACCATTTCGCTCCTACGAAATGGAATATTTATTCTATTAATCCTCTGGATGGCTTTAGTCAACGCTGCTTTGCATCGCCTTGATCGCAACCGCCAGCGTAGTGGTCAGAGTGATCGAGGCGGTGAGCGAACGAAACCCTGCAACCTCGTCCTCACGCGCAATCAGCATTTCAGTGGCAAATTCGTTAAGAGGGCAATTGTCCGAGTCGGTAAGTCCATAGACCTTGATGCCCCGATCCGCTGACTCTCTGGCCAGCCTGATGGTTTCGGGGGAGAAGGGAGCGAAAGACACAGCAAACACAACGTCTCCCTCGAAGATGGTGCCGGACGCATTCAGCATGCCAGAGGCGTAGTGCAGCGAAGACGGCACTTCGAGCTTGTCGAGCAAATAGGCCATGCTCGACACCACGGCATAAGCACGGCGAAGGCCGATCAGATGAATGACGCGGGCCTGTGCCATGCCCCGAGCGATCCTGTCCAGACCTTCATTGGTAACTGAGTTGGCCAGCGAGAGAAGCGACTTATGACCGGCCTCGGCGAACTCGGCGAGCAATTGTCCAGTACCAACATCTGCCTGGAACCGCAGATTGCCGAGACGATCCTGATAGTCCGGGCGGAAATCGGTAACCTGCGCCTTGAACAGGCCCTGCATTTCCGAATAGCCAGAAAAACCCAATGCCTGGCAGAACCGCATATAGGCCGAGGGAGCCACGCCTGACGCCCGCGCCATCTCCGACACTGTAGAGACCGGAATGAGATGCAGATGGCGACGGGTAAACAATGCGCATTGCTTCAAACGCTTGGGCAGAATATCAGCGCCTGCATCGAGCCGCTCAAGCACCTCGGTGACTGTCTGGGGGACCAGAGCTGAAGATTGCGGGGCGGTCATCTCGTTCCTCTCTTGACAGCCAGCCTACAACCGAACATTGGATTTTGGAACAAAAATTCTGAAAGGGAGGCGGTCATGGCAATGGGGTTGGGCCTCATAGGCACCGGTTTCATGGGTAAGGCCCATGCCCTGGCGTACCGCCAGGCCGGGGCCGTATTCGGCGATTTGCCAGAGGTGCGGCTAGCCCTAATCTGTGACACCCCCGCCGACAAGGCCACGGAGATGGCTCGGCAGTTCGGTTTTTCGGGAGCAAGAGACAACTGGCGCGAACTCGCGACCGCTCCCGAGGTCGACATCGTCTCGATCACCGCGCCCAACGGGCTGCACTGCGAAATGGCACTGGCGGCGATTGCAGCTGGCAAGCATGTGCATTGCGAAAAGCCCATGGCCCTGACCCTGAGCGATGCGCAAGCGATGCAGACGGCGGCTGAACAGGCCGGCGTGCGTACAATGGTGGGGTACAACTACATCCACAACCCCGCGGTGCAGCACGCCCGCCGTCTGATCGAAGCGGGCGAGATCGGCCGGCCGGTGCACTTCCGCGGGTGGGTCGACGAAGACTATCAGGCTGACCCTGAGCTGGCTTGGACCTGGCGCGCCAAGCGTGCGGATGCCGGACTTGGGGCGCTTGGCGATCTCGGATGCCATCTGGTCTCAATGTCCCATGTTCTGATGGGTCCAATCGACAGCCTGGTCGCAGACACGCAGATCATTCATCCCACCCGCCCCCTCGCCTCTGGTTCCGGCCGCGCGGCGGTGGAGAACGAGGATGCGGCCTCCGCCCTGGTTCATTACGCCAATGGGGCGCAGGGGACGCTATGTACGTCCCGTTCCGCCTGGGGGCGCAAGAACCGCCTCGACTGGGAAGTTCATGGCACCAAGGGCATGATCACCTTCTCCCAGGAGCGGATGAACGAATTGCGGCTCTACCGCAATCAGGGCGCTCCAGGTTTGCAGGGCTTTTCGACCATTCTGACGGGTCCCGCACACGAGCCCTATGGCGCGTTCTGCCCGGCACCCGGCCATCAACTGGGCTTTGGCGACCTCAAGACCATCGAAGTCGCCCGGTTCCTGCGCAGCATTGCGGCAAATGAGCCCTGCTTTCCAAACTTCACTGACGCGCTCACCTTCGAGCGTGTCATACACGCAATTGACCTGTCGGCACGTGAAGGCCGTCGCGTCCATCTCAATGAGGAACTCGATACATGAAAACCGCCCTTTTTGGCGCCGGGCGCATCGGCCGTGTGCATGCTGCCTCTATCAAGACAGACCCGCGCTCGGAGTTGGTCGCGGTAACTGACGTGGTCAGCGAAGCTGCCGCCGCCTTGGCCCGCGAGCACGGCGTTGAGGCGCGCGCTCCCGAGGACATCCTGGCCGACAAGAACATCGACGCCATTCTCATCGCCTCCTCCACCAACACCCATGCCGAACTGATCGAAAAGGGTGCGGCGGCTGGCAAGGCGATCTTCTGCGAAAAACCGATTGATCTGTCGCTGAGCCGTGCACTCGAGCTGTCGAAACGCATCGCCGGACATGCCCGACCCATGATGATGGGTTTCAACCGCCGCTTTGATCCAAACTTTGCCGCCGTCAAGGCAGCCTTTACCGCCGGAGAAGTCGGCAAAGGAGAAATGCTGGCCGTTACGTCCTATGATCCGGCACCGCCGCCGGTGAGCTATATCAAGGTGTCGGGCGGACTGTATCGCGACATGATGATCCACGACTTCGACATGTGTTCCTTCATGTTCGGCATGCCAAAAACCGTCACCGCCCACGGTTCGTGTCTGGTAGATCCCGAAATCGGTGCCGCCGGCGACATCGATACCGCTGTCGTCGTGCTGAGCTATGCCGACGGCCGCATCGCCACCATCCGCAATTCCCGCCGTGCACCCTATGGCTATGACCAGCGGGTCGAGCTGGTTGGCTCGGAGGGTACACTGGCTGCCGAAAACGAGATCGAGAACACGGTTGTAAAATCTACATCTGCGGGTGTGGTGTCGGCCAAGCCGGTCTATTTCTTCCTCGAGCGCTACATGCGGGCCTATTCGATTGAATGGTCGGCCTTTGTCGATGCGGTTGTCGAGGGCAAGCCGGTTCCCGCCACCATCCAGGATGGCGTCAACGCATTGGCACTGGCCGAGGCCGCAAATCTGTCATTTGGCGAAAAGCGCACGGTCGACCTGGCCGAAGTGCTGCCGGGAGTCTGACCATGGCCTTCACCCTTGCCGCCTGTGCGGAAATGCTGTGGCGCGACAAGCCGATCGAATGGCGCTGCGCGCGCCTCCACGAAATGGGGTTTCAGGTCGGTCTCTGGAACTGGCCCGCCCACGACATCGACAAACTCATCGCTTCCGGCGCACGCTTTTCGATCATGAATGGCTACCTGGAAGGGCGGCTTGCCGATGACACTGGTGCCGACATGTTGCTGGCCTCGGCGCGGGAAGCGGCTTTGGTAGGGAAGCGCCTGGGTGTTGCCAGGCTCAACCTGCATGGCACCGGACTTGGCGATGGAGGCCGTCCCAGTATTGCCGAAGTGGCTACACCGCTTAAGTGGGTCAAGGCGCTGGACACTCTCAACCGCATCTGCGACCTGGCTGAAGAGCTCGACGTAGTCTTCACACTCGAAAACCTGAACCTGCCCGTTGATCATGCGGGGGTGCCCTTCGCCCGCGCCGAGGAGACGCTTGCTCTGGTCTCGGCCGTCAATCGGCCACGCTTGCGGCTCAACCTGGATCTCTATCATGCCCAAATCGGCGAGGGTAACTTAATCGAACTGTGCCAGGCATGCCTGCCCTGGATCGGCGAAATTCAGGTGGCCGACGTTCCCGGCCGCTGCGAGCCGGGCACCGGGGAGATCAATTATTGCGGTGTCGCCCGGGCACTCAGGGCCATGGGATATGATGGCCCGGTGGGCATGGAAGCCTTTGCGTCGGCCGATCCCGAAAACGCCCTCGAGGCCTTCAGGCAGGCCTTCACTGTTTAGCGCCACCTGGATTGGGATCTGAAAGGTCGGTCAGCGGACGCCACCCGCATTACGTCGATCAGCCGCAAACGCGAGCTTGCCCGGCATGGACAGCGCAGCCGCTACGGCAGACTATCTTCTCCCCTCTACAATTCTCACGGCGAGGCTCAAGCGGTCAGGCAGCGGAATGTGGGCTGCGGACTGAGTAGGGAGATTAGAAAACCGCCACACGGGAGCTGAGTACAGAATTCGGTCTCGCACAACCACGCCTTTGGCTAGCTTAATACATCCATGGGCAAGAGATCGAGGAACTGCGCGATTGACGCGGTTCCTGAAATTTGAACTCTACTGGCAACGACGATTTCCCAACACAATTCTGGACCGGAGATAGCGCAGCTTCTGAGCGTTTTCTGCCTGCTACGTGCCACAGATTGCGGGACCAGGGCGACGCCAAGTCTTTGTTCCACCAGATTGAGTAGCGTCCCGAGATCGCTCACTTCAAAGATCACTCGTCGGTCTACCAGTTCTTCGGTGAAGGCCCGGTCGATGAGACCCCGGGTACCAAGACCTTTCTCAAAATCGACGAATGGCACGGTGGAAAGTTGTCGCAGTGTCACGGCGTCGCCCGACAAAAAACTCGCTTCCGGCGAACACACCAACACCAGTTCTTCGCAGGCGACCAGCCTCGTTTCGATGCCCCTTTGCGCTTCGAACGCGGGCAAAAATGCAAGGTCCAGATCGCCACGCTCCAATTTGTCCAGTAAGTGCGCGGCGCCAGCCTGCACCAGGCTGATCTCAACCTGAGGATACTGCGCATGGAACCTAGCCAGGACCTGAGGCAGTTGCAGGAAGGCTGGCAAGCTTTGCACCGAGCCAATCGTCAGCCGACCCGCCTGTCCCAGTTCCACGGCCCGCACGGCATCGCGCGCTTCTGCTACCGTCGCCAGCACCTTTTCCGCTTTGGACAACAAGGTATGCCCGGCGGCTGTCAGCCTGACCTTTCGGGTCGTGCGGACAAAAAGCTGCGCCGAGAGCTCCTCCTCCAAGGCTTGTATAGACGTAGAAAGAGCGGACTGGGCCACATTGAGCTTTCTGGCCGCGCGGGTGAAGTGCTCCATTCGTGCGGCAGCGACAAAGTAGTGAAGTTGGCGCAGCTCCATGACCCTTTCATCTCCAATCCAGAATAATCAAATCGCAATAATCTATTTGAGTGATGAACCAAAGCTGCCCAAAGTGCAACACAACTCGTCGGGCGGTTGCCCTGAGGCGACGCGCCGGCTGCATCATGACATCGAGGAGATTGATATGCGCACCATCAGGCTTGGTCATACGGGGCTGGAAGTCAGCCGCATCTGTTTTGGCTGCATGTCCTTTGGCAAGGTCACCGAGGAGCGCCCCTGGGTCCTGGGTCTCGATGAGGCGCGCCCCATGTTTCAGGCGGCCTGGGACGCCGGCATCAACTTCTTTGACACCGCCAATGTCTATGCGCAGGGGACGAGCGAAGAGATCACCGGAGCGCTTATCAAAGAACTGGCGCCGCGCGAGCAGATCGTGCTGGCCACCAAGGTGTTCGGCCGCATGCGGCCCGGCCCGAACGGTCAGGGCCTGTCCCGCAAGGCGATCCTGGGCGAAATCGACAATAGTCTTCGTCGTCTGGGCACCGATTATGTCGACCTCTACCAGATTCACCGCTTCGACCCGTTCACGCCCGTAGAGGAGACGATGGAAGCCCTGCACGATGTCGTTCGTGCCGGCAAGGCCCGCTATATTGGCGCGTCCTCGATGTGGGCATGGCAGTTCGCCAAATTGCAGCAGGCGGCCCAGAGCAATGGATGGACGCGTTTTGTGTCCATGCAGGACCAAATCAACCTGACCTATCGCGAAGAAGAGCGGGAAATGGTTCCCCTGTGTATTGATCAGGGCATTGCCCTCTTGCCCTGGAGCCCGCTCGGCGGCGGCAAGTTGACCCGCCCCTGGGGCACACAGACCAAACGCGCCAGCACGGACCGCTACAACAAGACCATGTATGAGCAGACCGAGGGCAACGCTCAGGCGGTCGTCGAGGCCGTGGAGGCCGTAGCCAAGGCGCGCGGCGTATCCATGGCCCAGATCGCAATGTCCTGGGTCCTGCACAAAAAGGGCGTGACGGCGCCGATCGTCGGCATCAGCAAGCTCTCGCATCTGCAGGACGCCGTCGCGGCCGAGGAACTGACCTTGAGTGGCGATGAAATCGCTCGGCTTGAAGCGCCCTATCGTCCGATTGCTGTGACCGGCTTTTAGGCCCTGGGGAGAAATGACTATGACTTCACTTCTCGTTCCGGACCTCGCCGGCAAGAGCGTTCTGATCACTGGCGCTTCCACCGGAATTGGTGCAGCCCTGGCCGTGGCCTTTGCCAATCAGGGTGCTAGTGTCGGCCTGCACTACAATTCCAGCGCTGACGCGGCGCGCAAACTGGCATCCGAGATCGAAGGGGCAGGCGGCAAGGTGGCCCTGATCAAGGCCGACGCGACCCGATCAGAAGAGATGGACCGGGCCGTCGAGGAAACTGCGGCAGCCTTCGGCCGTCTAGACGGTCTCGTGAATAATGCCGGCGGCATGGTTGCCAGGCTGTCTTACGCAGCGATGACAGATGAGCACTATGACGCGGTCATGGATCTCAACGCGCGCTCGGTCCTTGCGGCCAGCCGTGCCGCGATCCCGCATCTGTAGGCGGCAGGGGGTGGATTTATCATCAACACCACCTCCATTGCCGCACGCAATGGGGCCAGCAATGGAGCCGGTATCTACGGTTCGTCAAAGGCCTTTATTGCCAATGTCACCCGCGGCATGGCCAAGGAACTGATCCCCTTCGGCATCCGCGTCAATGCTGTGGCGCCAGGGGTGATCACCACGCCATTTCACGAACGTTATTCAACCGCCGAACAGATGCAGGCCGCCCTCAGCACCATTCCGCAGGGTCGCCATGGCACGCCAGAGGATTGCGTAGGCGTCTATTTGTTCCTGGCCTCGAACATGCTCTCGCCCTACATCATCGGGCAGGAGATCGAGGTCAATGGCGGCCAACTCATGCCTTGAGGAGACGTAACATGGGCAAACGCATCATCTTCACCGGCGGCAGTGGCAAGGCCGGGCGCCATGCCGTCGCTTATCTCGTGGCGCAAGGCCATACTGTTCTAAATCTCGATCTGAAGCCGCTCGATATCGAGGGCGTCAATACGCTGATCACAGACCTGACAGATAGCGGCCAGGTTTTTAATGCGCTCTCCATGCATTTTGACTTTACCGGTTTCAAAACCGGCAAGGGCCCTGCTCCCGTGGATGCCGTGGTGCATTTCGCCGCCATTCCGCGTGTGCTGATCCATCCTGACAACGAGACTTTCAAGGCTAACGTCACCTCGACCTACAACGTCATCGAGGCGGCAACCAAGCTGGGGATCGGCAAGATCATCATTGCCTCGAGCGAGACCACCTATGGCGTGTGTTTCGCCGAGGGCGACAAGGACTATAAGCAGTTCCCCCTGGAAGAGGATTATGACATCGACCCGATGGACAGTTATGGCCTGTCCAAGTTGGTCAATGAAAAGACCGGCCGAGCCTTTGCCATGCGCACGGGAGCAGACATCTACGCTTTGCGCATCGGCAATGTCATCGAGCCCGAAGACTATGCCCGTTTCCCCTCGTTTCTAGCCGACCCTCCATCGCGTAAACGAAATGCCTGGAGCTATATCGATGCGCGCGATCTTGGCCAGATTGTCGACCTCTGCATCGCCAAGGATGGCCTTGGCTTCCAGGTGTTCAACGCGGTCAATGATGAAATTACAGCGAACGAACCGAGCGAGTCGTTTCTCGCCAAATGGGCACCGAACACGCCCATTGCACGGCCTATGGATGCGTTCGAAGGTCCCATTTCAAACCGCAAGATCAAGAAGGTCCTGGGGTTCAAGGAAAACCACAACTGGCGCCAATATGTCCCCGGCGCCGAGCGACAAAATCAGTAAGGCCCGTCCATGAAAAACTACAAAGTCCCCAAGAGCAATATCGAGGTGTCCAGCGTCGTGCTGGGTTTGATGCGCATTGCCAAGATGGACAATGCGGAAATCCGCGACCTGTACAATACTGCCCGCGAAGTCGGTATCACCGTCTTTGACCACGCCGACATCTATGGCGGCGACCGGCATCGGTGTGAAGAGCGCTTCGGCGAGGCCGTGACGCTCTCGGCGAGCGAGCGCGAAGCGGTCGTCATACAGAGCAAGGTCGGTATCCGGCGCGGCTGGTTCGATTTTTCCCGCGACCACATTCTCAAGACCGTCGACGAATCCTTGGCGGCCCTGAAGACTGACTATCTCGACGTCCTGCTGCTGCATCGCCCAGACGCACTGGTCGAGCCCGAGGAGGTCGCCGAGGCATTCGATCTGCTTGAAGCAGCCGGGAAGGTCCGCCAATTTGGCGTTTCCAATCACACGCCGGGCCAGATTGAATTGCTCAAAACCGCTGTCAAGCAACCGCTTCGATACAATCAGGTCCAGTTGAGCATTACCCATGCCAACCTGATCGCGCAGGGCGTAGCCGCCAATATGGATGGTAGCGCTCAGTCGATTTCGCGCGATGTGGGGCTGATAGACTACTCCCGCCTAAACGGCATGATGCTCCAGGCCTGGTCGCCCTTCCAAAAGGGCTTTTTTGACGGTGTTTTCGTAGGCGATCGCGAAAGCCATCCCGAGCTCAATGACGAGCTGGATCGGCTCGCCAAAGTTTATGGCGTCACCCCCACCGGCATCGCCGTGGCCTGGATCACCCGTCACCCGGCCAATATTCAGGTTGTCCTCGGAACGACAAGACCGCAGCGTGTGCGAGAATGCGCGGCCGGCTCGGACGTCAAGCTGACGCGGGAGGAATGGTACACCCTATTCCGCGCTGCCGGCCATATTGTGCCCTGAGAGTGCATCCGGGCGCGGTAAACTACATGGCAGACTAGGACTTGTTTCGCACGCGGGACCATGTTCCTGACGATCTCAGGTTCAAGGCACTCACGACTACAACGGCAATGACGTTTTCCAGCCGTCGCTTGGCATTTGATTTCGTCAAACAGAGGGGTCGAGAGAATATCGGCGAATGGATCGAGACAGCGGCTGGACCGGCGGGGCGCTGAACGCCGGCTTTCTGGCAATGGCTAGGGCCGTGCGAGCGGCCGCAATGGTGAAGGGTTTCGGGCGCTGTTTGGCGTACGAAAGCCACCCATGCAGGAACCCGCGGTCCGCATGCACTGGGCTATGGGGTTTTCTGATTTGGCGTGACCGAAGTCCTGCTGCGCACGGCGGCATATGGCGTGGCGCACCTGCCTGTTGAACGTCGTCCGGGCAGCCTTTGAGCCTCAGCGGCGACGGTGTTGCTGAGATTGGCGTGCATGATGGGGGTCGCCGTGGCGCCTGGCACGAACCATCCCGTCGGCCTGCGATGTGGCGCGGCCGTTTGAACGAGCGGATCATGCCGGGTCATGGACGGTCTCCCGGGTTGGAGGTTTCGCGGTCGGTGGGGCGCGCGGCTGGCACCATGCCGCGAAGGTCTCGATGATGACCATGGTGCCGCCGCAGCAGGGATAAGGCGGGCACGGGTCTGGGGCGGTCTCGGCGGCCGGCGGTTCGTCCGACGCCGGTGGCCGCGCCCACTTCCATTTCCTTCAGCCGTTCGGCAGCCAAGCCATTCATCTCGCGCAGAACATCGGCGTTGGGGGGCTTCTCTACCAGCGTGCGCAGGTTCATCACCGAGTCGGTCTTCGGTGGTCCTTCAGGTGCGGGGTTGGGGTAACCAACCAGACCTTACCGGAATTCCGTCGATGACCACCCGTCCGCTACACCTCAAGCTGGGACACGCCCCTCAGTTGCGGAAAAAGCCGATCTATTTCACTTATCGGAGTGGGCCGCGCCATAGATTTCGTATGCCGTGAGAAATGCGGAGCCGATATTCTTTGCCGCAAAAATGCGGTAGACAAAACCCAGAACGCCGGGTGCCTTAACGTCTGTAATTTTGACATGGCAGACTGTGCCTCGCGATGCCTCCACAAAACGGTGCAGGTGATGGGACTGCCCTGTCACGAGCTTTCCGGCTTGGTATGTTTCATCAAACTCGACACTAATCTCTGCGTCACCACGCGTGACAACCACATTGGTGCGCGCCATTCGACCTTCGTTGGTCTCAATGTCAACGGAGCCATCCTGCTGTCCAATCAGGCGGGCACTGGACACCCCGGCCATAAGACCCGTCGTTTCAGCGAAGAACTGTCCGGGATCACTCAGGCCCGCATCGATCACCGAGAGAGGAAAGCGTCCATTCCTGGACCCTTCAAACCAAGGCTTTTTGGACATGATTCTCTCCTCGTTCTGAGCGCAACTGAGTGATTGAGAGATCCGACAGTGCCCAGCGATCGAGGCTACCTCAATACAAGGGGATGTCACACAGGAACTATGCTGGCATTTGGCAGACAGAAAGGGACAGGATCGCGTCCCTTCGCGTGTTGCAAGTGAGGCAAGGGGCCTCAATGCATAACCGACTTGGGCGGGTTGGTCAGCGTGCGGGGACTGCCGGCAGGCTGACGAGGGGATCATCGCTCAATGGGGCGACAGATTCCAGCGACACATATCTGGCGTTGCACAGCCCACTCATCGTTCTGCTCGAGCAGGATGGCGCCGACGAGGCGGATGATGGCGTCCTCGTTGGGGAAGATGCCCACCACCTCGGTCCGACGCTTCACCTCGCCATTGACCCGTTCCATCGGGTTGTTTGAGAGCAGCTGGGCCCGATGCTCCTTGTGGAAGCTCATATGGGCTAGGGCATCGTGGCCGGTCTCGACCATGATGGTGGCGAGCTTGGGTATGCATAGCCACTCACCGGATGGAGTCTGGTCTGTTACCCTATGACCCGCCCGACGTGCTGGAAGGACTATTCGAAAGCATGGACTCCAAAGCCAAACATTGACCCTGTGGAGCGGTGCGTGAAGGTTTGCATCCGCTAAAGGCGACGCAATGCAGTTGTCCGAACGACCGCGAAGGGGCGCAAGACCGTCGGCCCCGATTTCGCTAGCGGAGATTGCGCCAACAACCGGCAAAACGTCTTGCTCACTGCCAACATCGAGCAATGCCGAAGCCGCGGCGCTTGACCACGACCAAACCGCCCGAACCATACTGTCTGCTATGCTCAACGGATAGGCGGTGCCAGTCTGCCCGGCCGGGGACAATCCATTCGGCGCCCCAAAGCACACCCTCACCTGCGTGACCTTGCGCTTGATTAGGCCTTGCGCATGGCGCCAGTTCACAGCGGCCAGAAAAACAGGATTGAGGGAACCCCGACGGCGATGATGATAGCCTCCAGCGGCAGACCCATCCGCCAATAGTCTCCAAAGCGATATCCGCCCGGCCCCATGATGATGGTATTGTTCTTGTGCCCGATGGGGGTCAGGAAGGCACACGATGCCGCCACGGCCACTGCCATCAGGAAAGGGTCGGGCGAGACCTCCAGGGTCTGGGCGATGGACAGGCCGACAGGGGCGGCAATCAGCGCGGTGGCCACGTTGTTTAGGAAGTCGGAGAGGGTCATCGTGACCATCATGAGCAATGTCAGAATGGCCCAGGTCGGCAATGTACCTGTGAGCGAAACTATGCCGTTTGCAATCAGCTCGGTTCCACCGGAGGTTTCGAGGGCCAGCCCGAGCGGGATCAGCGAGGCCAGCAGGACAATGATCGGCCATTCCACCGATTCATAGACTTCGCGCGGGCCAATGATGTTGAACAAGGCGTAGATACTGACGACCATGGCCAGGGCAACAGCCAGTGAAAACAGGCCCATCACCGAGCCCGCCACAGCAGCGGCAAACACGGCAATGGCGAACAGCGCCTTGCTGCGTTGAATGACGGAGTGACTCCTTTCCGCGATGGGAAGCACACCCAGCCAGTCGATCGCGTCGTTCACGCGGTTTTCCGGCCCAAGCAGCAGCACGACGTCGCCTGGCTGAATCGGCAGTTTCCGCACGCGCTGGCGGAAACGGCGACCCTGCCGGGCGACGCCGAGAAGCGCCACACCACGCCGGTTTCGCAGGCCCAGGCCAAGAGCGGTGCGGCCGACCATCCGCGCATTGTCTGGAACTATCGCTTCAATCAGGGTGAGGGACTTTCCTCGGAGCCCGACATGATCTTCGGTGCCCAGGGTCTCCAGATTTGCCGCCCCGATGAATGCCTCGATGGACTTCGGATCACCCTCAAGGATCAGCATGTCGGCGGCGCGCAACTCGGTGCTCGCGGAAAAGCCGGGGAGCCGGCGCCCGTTCCGCACGATCCCCAGCAGGGTGATGTCGTGCTCTTCGGCCAATGGCAGGAGATCGTCCGGGGTTTTGCCGAGGCTCTTGGACTCCTCCCCCACCACCGCTTCGGCCACGAACAATCCCTTGTCCTGCTCATGGCCTGCAACGGCGGCTCCAGCGGCAGGCAACAGGCGCCAGCCGATCAGGGTGACAAAGGCAATACCCACCAAGGCGCAAGTCAGGCCGACCGGCGTGTAGTCGAACATGGAATAGGGTGTGCCCAGCGTGCGCTCGCGAAATTGGGAAACGACAATATTGGGCGGCGTTCCGATGAGAGTGATCATGCCACCCAAAATTGTGGCGAAGGACAAGGGCATCAGCGAGCGCGCGACAGAGCGCTTGCCCTTCTTGGCAGCCTCGATATCGAGCGACATGAGCATGACCAGGGCCGCCACATTGTTGATGATCGCCGAGAGGGCCGCCCCGACGATCGACATGATGCCAATGTGGCTGGACAGAGCTCGATCAGACGAAATTACCAGCCTGGCGATCAGCTCAACAGCGCCGGCATTGGCGAGGGCCCGCGATACGATAAGGACCAATGCGATGATGACGACAGCTTCCTGCCCGAAGCCGGCAAACGCCTGATCTGGCGGCACGACGCCGGCGACAACGGCGATGAGCAAGGCCGCGAAAGCCACGAGATCATATCGAACCCGCCCCCAGACCAGGAACGCGAAGACCAGGCCCATGAGAACAAAGAGAAATATCTGGTCATAGGTCACGTGTTTCGATTGCTCCAGTCCGGTTGATGGCAAATCGCTCAGGGACTGCCGATGCTATACTGTCGGGGCGCTGGGGCAAGGGGATGGCGCAGTGCCAAGGTTGCATCCAGGCGCGCGCCTTGGCGCCTCATGCCGCCCTCAAGACAGTTGGACAAAAGCCCGCAGCAGGTCCGAACGGCTGAGCAGGCCCACGAGGCGGCCGTCCTCGACCACTGGAAAGCGTCGGTAAGGTGTGGCCAGAAAACGCTCCGCAGCCGAGACGATGTCGAGCCCTGCATCCAAGGTCTCGGGCGCTCGGGTCATATACTGGTCCACGGTGCCGCTCCATTCCTTGTAGTAGGCCGCATTTAGTGCCGCCTTGAAGCAATCTTTCTTGGTAAGCATGCCGACAAGCTCGTCGGCCTCCTCCACCACAGGTGCTCCTGACAGTTTGCGATCAAGCAGCAGCCTGACAGCGTGAAGGATTTCCATGCCGGGCGGCACGGTGAGGACGTCGGTGACCATGAAGTCGGCAATGGTGCGGTGTTCAGTCATGGGCATTCTCCCCTCCATGCCGATGCGGACAAGCCTCGCACTCAAGCTTGCCGATGCAGGACAGGCCCCCGCAGGACCCCTTGATCGGCGCCCGGCCCGCCATGACCCCGAGTGCCATGGCAGAGACGGCGAGCCCAAAAACCACTAATGCGGACAGAAACACAGCCATCGACGCCTCCTAGACTTCAACCGCGGAAGAGAAGTCACCCGTAAAGACCGAATGCAGCCTGTCGTCTTCGCGTACGAGAAACAAGGCATCAAGCCCCCGTTGCTCGGCCAGCGCCACGCCATTCTCGACACCGGCGGCAGCGATTGCAGTTGCCCAACCGTCGGCCAGCGCCGGGTCGCGCCCGAGAACGGATACCGAAGCCAGTCTCGTATCCGCCGCCCGTCCGCTCGCCGGATCGACGATGTGTCCGAAGGATCTGCCGGCATGCGCGTAGCTCTGGACACTGTTGCCGGACGTTGCCACCGTCCGGTCGTCCAGCCGAAGGATATGCGCAACCCCGCTGCCGCCCGGCATTTCAACGCCCACCTGCCAGCCGCGCCCCTCCGGGTGCTGGCCACGGGCGATGACCTCGCCGCCGAGATCGAGCAGATAGTCGGTGACGCCTGACTGCGCCAGCGCTGCCGCCATACGACCGAGGGCCTCGCCCTTGGCGATGCCGCACAGGTCCACGGTCAACCCGCCCCGACGCTTGCGGGCCGCGCCCGGTTGAGCGGCAAGCTCCTCGAAGGACCCAGTGACCCCGCTGATCGGGCCGAAGCCCTGCCGCGCCACGGCCGGCCCCACTGTCGGGTCGAAGACGCCGCCACAAGCTTGTGCCAGCGTCAGACTTTGCCCGACAAGCGTGCTGAATGCGTCTGGCACCACTTGCCAGTCCGTGCCGTCATGGCGGTTGAATTGCGACAATACGCTGTCTGCCCGGTAGGGAGAAAAGAGCTGTTCGACCGCGGCGATGATGTGGGAAAAGCTTATGCTGACTGCGTCATGATCGATCCCCTGAGGCACGCTCAGCCGCCAATATGAGCCGAAGGCCCCGCCGCCAAGAGTGGTAAGCTGACGCGCCAGCGCCGGCACGGCGCCGGTCACAAGGGTTGCGGCGGAGAGGGCCATGAAATTGCGTCTTGTCAGCATGATCATATCCCGAAATCGTCGTTGAAGATGGCGTGCGGCTCTACCCCGCAGCTGTCGAGCATCCCCAGCACCGCCTGGATCATCAGCGGGGGGCCACAGAGGTAGAATTCGCAGGCCTCGGGCGCCGGGTGGTCCTCCAGATAGTCACGCAGCACGACTTCGTGGATGAAGCCTGTCGCACCGCGCCAATCATCCTCAGGCTGCGGCTCGGAGAGCGCCAGCGCCCATCGGAAATTGTCATGTGTCCGCGCCAGCGCATCGAACTCGTCCTTGTAGAACACATCGATGCCGCTGCGCGCGCCATACCAGAAGGTGATCTTCCGTTTCGTGCCTGCGGCGAGCTGTTCATGGACCATTGCCCGCAATGGAGCCATGCCGACGCCGCCACCGATGAACACCATCTCGCGGTCCGTATCCTGCACGTGGAAGTCGCCGAACGGACCGGACACGGCCACGCTGTCTCCTGGCTGCAGGCCGAAGAGGTACGACGAGACAATGCCGGGCGGCACCCCTTCATCCGCCCCGGCCGGCGGCACTGCCAGGCGGATATTGAGAACGATCTGCCCCTTGTCCTCCGGACGGCTCGCAAGAGAATAGGCCCGGTGCACCGGTTCCCGGCTGACCGATTTCAGTCGCCGCCATCCTAGCGTCTTCCAGTGAGATGCGTAGCCGGGCTCGACCTTGAGCGATGCGAAATCGAGCGCGTAGGGCGGCGCCTCGATCTGGACATATGACCCCGCCCGAAACGCGAAGGTCACTGCCTCGGGCACGTCGAGAACCAGCTCCCGGATCAGTGGCGCCAGCATCCGGGCAGAGCGCACCTGCGACGTCCAGCTCTCGGCGGCGAGAATGTCGTCCGCTACGCCCAAGGACATTGGGCCGCGCACCATCACCTGGCAAGCAAGCCTCTGGCCTTGCTTGAGATCGCTCCGCGTCAGTCGCGCAAGTTCGGTAGGCAGGGGCGCGC
Organism: Devosia marina; assembly: GCF_009758415.1. GTDB lineage: Bacteria > Pseudomonadota > Alphaproteobacteria > Rhizobiales > Devosiaceae > Devosia > Devosia marina. The sequence continues at coordinate 185,419 of NZ_WQRF01000004.1, forward strand.
CGGCGCCGTCGATGACCCTGACGCGGCACAGCCCACATGTTCCGGCGCCGGCACAGGCTGACGGCACCGGGATGCCGGCGCCGTTGAGAATGCTAAGGAGCTTCTGCCCGGTGTGACCGGTGATTTCTGTGCCGCCATTGATGGTGATTGGTACAGGCCCAGATGGCGAAATAATCGACCGCACGCCGATCACCATTCCTGACAGGGCCAGGATCAGAACAATGATCAGAACCGTGCCGAGGGCTATCTCGATCATAGTTGCACACCTGAAAAGGCGGTGAAGCCCATCGACATCAGCCCGGTGACGATAAACGCCATGCCCAGCCCCCGCAGACCGGCAGGAATGTCGGCATAGTTCAGCCGCTCGCGAATCGCAGCCAGCCCCATGATGGCAAGCGCCCAGCCGATACCCCCGCCGAGGCCAAAAACGACGCTCTCGGCAAAATCATAGTCGCGCTGGGCCATGAAGAGGCTGCCCCCGAGAATGGCGCAATTCACGGTGATCAGCGGCAGAAAGATGCCAAGCGCGCGATAGAGCGCCGGCACGAAGCGATCTAGAACCATCTCCAGGACCTGCACCACCGCCGCGATCACCCCGATAAAGGCGATGAGGCTGAGAAAGGTGAGATCGACGCCGCCAAGTCCGAGCCAGTCCCAGGCATTGGGCGCGAGCAGGCGCGAGAGGATCAGATAGTTCAGCGGCACGGTAATCGTCTGCACCACGATGACCGCAATGCCGAGCCCCACCGCAGTATCGAGCCGCTTGGATACTGCCAGGAAGGTACAAACCCCCAGGAAGAAACTCAGGATCAGATTGTCGGCAAAGATCGAGCGAACGAAGAGATCGATCACGGCGCTCTCCTGTTCGGCTCGATGGAAATCTCATAGTCGACGGGTTCGATCTGGGCAGGGCGGACCGACCGGATGGCCCAGATCAGAAGTCCGAGCAGGAAGAAGGCGCTGGGCGCCAGCAGCATCAGATTGAGCGGGGTGAACCAGCCGCCATCATGGATGGTTGGAAACACCGTTTGTCCGAACAGTGTCCCGGCACCGAACAGTTCACGCACAAAACCGATGAGCAGCAGCACCAGCCCATAGCCGAGCCCATTGCCAAGCGCATCAAGAGCGGAAAGTCCCACCGGATTGCGCATGGCGAAGGCCTCGGCCCGCCCAAGCACAAGACAATTGGTGACGATCAGGCCCACAAAGATCGAAAGGCGCTGGCTGATGTCGAATGCGAAGGCCTGGATCACCTGGTCGGCAACGATCACCAGCGAAGCGATGATGGTGATCTGCAGGATGAGGCGGATGGAGGTGGGGATATGGTGCCTGATCGCGCTGATGATCATGCTGGAGGCAACAAGCACCACGATCAGTGCCAGCGACATCACCAATGCCGTCGTCATCGAGGTTGTGACCGCCAGCGCCGAGCAGATGCCTAGAATCTGCAGGGTGACCGGATTGTTGTCGATCAAGGGAGTGTAAAGATGCTGGAGCCGCTTCATTGCAATCCCGCCCCTTGCCGAAGATTGGCCAGCACATCATCGAAGCCGTAGTCGCCGAGCCAGAAATGGATGGCGGCGGTGATGGCGTTGCCGGTGCGAGTCGCCCCGGTGATGCCATCCACCTCGAACGCGCTGGTCGCCCGGCCCCTGACGACCGACAGCCTGATCTCGCCATCGTCGCCGGCGAGTTCCTTGCCCGGCCACAAAGCCTGCCATGCTGGCTCCTCGATACGTGCGCCCAGGCCCGGGGTCTCTCCCTGTTCGATGATCGAAAGCCCGGCCACGGTGTTGAGATCGCCCTCAAGGGCCAAATGCGCCCGGATGGTTGACTGGTAGCCAACCGCCGAGATCGGCAGGATCACCAGGCGCAGTTCACCGTCCTCGCGCAATATGTGGATAGGGGCCAGGTCCGCTATGCGCCCGAGACCGGCTATGTCCGCCTCGCCGGGTATGATCGAGGACGTTTCGGGGACTTCCGCCGCCGCTGCGATATCAAAGGTGGCCGGGTCGATATCGGTCGGCTCACCGGTCTCAAGGTCGACAACGACCGTTTCGAGGCTGTCCGCGCCATATTGGGCGACAATGTCGGCGAGGCCGGGCATGCTCTCGAGCATTGCGGCCAACCGCGCTTCCCGTTCGGCCGCGAGATTGGCATCCCGCATCGGCGCCAGCAGCACGGCAGCGCTCGAAACGAGCAACGCGCAGATGCCCGACACGATGAACGCCATGGCGATCGTCTTTGTCCGGCTCTCATTGGGCAGGGCCAGGAGTCGCGCCCACCAGATCAGGGGATTGAGATCAGGCATGGCCGCCCCTCCATTTTCGCGTCGCCACCGCGACTGCGGCCGCATCGAACAGTGGCGCAAAGAGCGAGGCAAGCAGTGTGGCGAACACCACCGCCTGCGGCGCATCTATGCCTGCATCCGCCCAGCCGAAGATCGCAACCAGTGCGCCGGCCAGCGCGCCATATGCCCAGCGTCCCATTCTGGTGGATGCCGAAGCGACCGGGTCGCCGATCAGGAAGACCAGTCCAAAGACAAGGCTGCCCTCAAGAAACGGCGCCGCAGGGTCTTGGCCGAGCGCAAACGTAGCCAGCACCAACCCCATGGTCGCTGCCACAGCGATGCGCCAAGAAAGCACGCCCATCACCAGCAGAAGAAGCGCGCCGAAGCCCGCCGCAATCGCAACCAGCGGACCGGTGCCGGTGTGCAGTACTTCGGGGAAGGCGAAATAGAGGAAGGCCAGGGTGACCACGCCGGCATTGACGACATTGCGCCCCCAGCCGCCGAATATCTGTTCACCTATGACGGTGCCGAAACTGGCTGCAAGCACGATCTGCCACATCTCGGTGGTACCCGACGCCAGTACGGCAACAGCAAAGGCGGTGACCAGCGCGATGGGGGACAGCGGCTGGGCCCGTGTGAACAGGAACACGCCTTGCCAAAAGCTGATCACCGCAAGCGCCACACCGAAGCGCTGCATGGTGGCAAATCCGAGATCCAGGCTCGCGGCCACTACCACCGGAAGCATCGCCGAGACGATGATCCAGGAAACGGTATCCCTGTGCCAGACCCCGCGCATCACGCCGCCTCGAGCATGTCGAGCACCGCTCGCAGCCGCGCTCCGAAATCGGTTTCCCCGCCCGTCGCGTAGGTCGCGAGGGCCAGGTCGTCTTCCCCCAACTGCAGGCAACCCAGTTGTGCTGCCCGGTCCGCATCGCCAATGCTGAGCGCGCGCAACAGTGGAACGGCCGGCATGTCTGGTCCCAGGGCCCTGTCGACCGCTGCAGTTGGCACAAAGGCCGCCGGTGCCGAGGCGCGGCCCAGCGCCGCGATAAGCCAGTTGCGGGCGCGCGGTTCGACGCGGGCCACCACGCTCGCCTGCAGGTGATAGCGCGAGAGAAACTGCGCTTCGCGCCCGTCGAGTATGGCGCCAGAAAGAATGCGTTTGGGTCCAGGCGTCAGTTGCGGGCGGGAAAGGGCGTGAAGGTCTGCTCCTATCGGCACCCGCAATAGAAGCGGCTGTTGCGTGCCAGGTCCGGCAAGGCTGATGCTGCGCGAAAAATCGGCGGTGCCACGCGCGAGCAGCTGTCCGAGCGCTGCCACGTCCTGATAATTGATATGCCACACAGGTGCGCTGGACGTCGCCGGATGCAGCCTAGCGATGTGGGTGCCGGGAAGTCCGGCGGGATGGAATCCGGTGAATCGCACCACCGAGACACGGTCCTGCGGCTCCACCAGATCGACGCCGTCACCCTGGCAAACATAGACTTGGCCTTGCGTCAGAAGGCGGAGCGCACTTACGCCGCGAGCGAAGCTGTCTTCCAGCCCGCCCAGGACCACCGCAGGATCAGGCGCATGAGGACGCGTGTCGATCGCAGTGACGAACACTGCCGCTGGCTCGGCATCGGGTGCCGGTATCCGGTCGAACGGCCTGCTGCGCAGGGCCGGCCAAAGCCCGGCCTTCTGCATCAGCGCCCGCAAGCCTGCCGGGGTACCGGCCGCCGCCAGGTCAGATCGCACCGCATCCTCCCCCTCTGGTATAATGGTCAAGAGGGACAGTCGCCGCTGGGGGCCGATTTCGATCTTTTCGATCCGTCCGGATGAGGGGGAAGTGACCACGATGTCGGGCCGCTTCCGGTCCCGAAACAGGGGCGTGCCAGAGGCGACTGCCTGCCCTGCTTCCACCAGTATTTCGGGGCGGATGCCGGCATAGTCGGCGCCCGCAAGCCCTATTCTGGGGACGCGCGTCGGGACAAATTCCCCGTCCGGCAATGCCCCTGCAACAGGCAGCGGAAGCCCGTGACGAATGACTATATTCATCCTCGCCTCATTTGCTTTCCGCCAAGAGCATAGGCCAAAAATTTCACCAGCACATTGTTCTAGATCAATACTCGCTTGGTCCTTTTGCTGATAAGTTGCGTGACAACTTGGGCGGAGAGGAGAACGCGATGTTCAGGCTGACTAGGTTCGCTTCCGTTGCGGGCATGCTGCTGGCAGCATGCGGGGCCGCTTTTGCCCAGCAATCGCCAGCCACTCTGGAGATTATTGAACTGTGGCGGCAATCGGGGCATGCCGATTCCTCATCTGCATCGTTCACGCACTGGCAAGGCGAGAGCGAGGTTCCTGCCAATTGTGCCACCTGCCATTCCGGAGAGGGCTTCCGCAGTTTTTACGGAATTGACGGTTCAGCCAAAGGCGAAGTCTCGCACCCGATCGTCCCTGGCGGCGTCATCGACTGCGCGACCTGCCACGAAGCCGGTGTGTCAGATATCGACAGCGTTCGCTTCCCGTCTGGCCTGACGGTCAGTCCGCCCGATGGCACAGCTACCTGCATGTCCTGTCATCAGGGTCGTCAGTCCGGCATCGACGTGGCTTCGGCAACCCAGGAACTGCCGGACCACGACGTCAATTCCGAGTTGCGCTTCATCAACCCGCACTATGCAGTGGCCGCAGCGACGCTGTACGGCAGTGAGGTCAAAGGCGGTTATGAATATCCTGGGCGCACCTATGCGGGGCGCTTCGCCCATGTGCCGTCTTTTGCCACCTGCGTAGATTGTCACGACCCCCATAGCACGCGGGTCCAAGTCGAGCCCTGCACCGGCTGCCACGAAGTCGCCGAACTCGCAGCCATCCGCACCTCAGGTGCCGACTTCGACGGCGATGGCAATATCACCACCGGCATTCATGCCGAAATCGCAGCGCTAAACGCACAGCTGCAGGACACAATTACTCACTATGCGGCCAACGTCGCCGGAATACCGATCGTTTATGCTGATCGCTTCCCTTACTACTTCGTCGGGGGCGCAGAGACGACGCCGGCCAACCGCTACGCGGCCTGGACACCGGCGCTGCTGCGGGCTGCTTACAACTATCAGTTCGTTGCCAAGGACCGTGGCGCATATGCCCACAATCCCCATTATGCCGTGCAGCTGCTTCACGACAGCATTACCGACCTTGCCAAGGCAAGCGGCATGAATGCAAACTTGGGTGAGCGTCCGTAGGCGTGTAACGGGGAAGGCGCGTTCTTCGGTCTTCAAGCCATGTTCACGGCCCAGTCGTTCAGAACGGCCAGCAGGTCGAGCTGACCGTCTACGCCAAGTTGCCGCATTCTCCTACAAGCCGGAGGACAGAATCTGATGGAGATATGGTTTCTGCTCCTCGGAGGGCTCGTTCTGCTGATCGTGGGCGGCGAGCTTCTGGTCCGTGGCGCCGTGCAGGTTGCGACCCGTCTGGGTGTGTCGCCGCTCGTGATCGGATTGACTCTGGTCGCCTTTGGTACTTCGGCTCCGGAACTCGTCACCTCGCTGCAAGCAGCGCTCGCAAATGCGCCTGGCATCGCCTATGGCAACATCGTCGGTTCAAATATCGCGAATGCGCTGCTCATTGCTGGTGTTGCGGCCATAATAAGCCCAATGATGATCGCTTCAACGGCATTGAAACGTGACGGCATCGTGATGCTTGCTGTCGTAACGGCCTTTGTAGCATTCGCATTCTTCATGCCGCTTGGCCGGGGCATTGGCATCGTCTTTGTCGGTGCGCTTGTCGCCTATGTTTACCTTGCCTTCCGGCAGGAGCGATCGTCAGCTCCACAGGGCCATGGGGCCATTTACGACAAGAGTCTCGCGCTACAACAAACGGATGTCGGCCTTGCGCCGTCGGAAAGGCTGGGAGGCTCGGTTGTCGTGTCGGGCCTGATCGCACTGGGAGGCCTTGTCCTTGTCATTCTCGGCGGACGCTTTCTCGTTGATGGGGCGGTTTCCCTGGCGCGCGGGTTCGCTATTTCGGAAACTGTGATTGGGTTGACCATTGTCGCGGTCGGCACATCCATGCCCGAATTGGTAACCTCGGTCCTAGCCGGGATACGCAAGCAGGGCGATGTCGCGTTCGGAAACATCGTGGGCTCGAACATCTACAACATCCTGGGCATCGGTGGTGCTACGGCCCTTGTCGCGCCCGGCGAAGTCCCCGCTGAGATTGTCGGTTTCGACAATTTTGTCATGCTCGGCGTTACCCTATTGCTCGTAATCTTCGCGTGGACAGGATTGCGAATTGGCCGCCGGGAGGGAGCGGTTCTCCTCGCCGGTTATGCTGCCTATATCTATTTCATCTTGCCTTAGGCCTCTGGCTCCGACGCACCGGTATCGGTAGTCAAGAAGCGGCGACCAGATAGATCCAAGCCGGCGTTTGATCGTGTTCCCTTGGGCAAGGGATGCCTTCGGAGGGCAGCGCTCTATCCAGCTGAGCTACGGGTGCAGGCCGGAATCGGGCGGTGAGCCCGACAGAACGGCGGCAAACCAGTCGATGACCTGCCGATAAGCAGCCGGGCAAATGCAGGCTCCGGCAACTTCGCGCTGCACGGTGGATTCTGCCCGTTGACTTATTAGGTCAATCGTCCTAATTGGAGAGCCAAGGGCCGTTCTGGCGAGGTAAGGAACGCGATGCGCGGGGCAGAGACACGGACGGAAATTGTTGGTGCGGCGGATCGGCTGTTTTACCAGGGCGGTTTCGCACACACTTCTTTTGCTGATATCGCCGCGGCAGTGCAGATCGCCCGGGGCAATTTCTATTATCATTTCAAGAGCAAGGACGAGATCCTCGAGGCCGTGATCGCGCGGCGCCTCGAGCGCACCACGGCCTTATTGGCGCAATGGGACGAGGCCAATCCGACGCCGCGCAGCCGGCTGTCTGCCTTTGTGCGGCTGCTCGCGGTCAATGGCGACAAGATCATGGCCTATGGCTGCCCGGTCGGTTCGCTCGCCACCGAATTGAGCAAGCTGATGCATGAGGCGCGCGGGCCTGCCGTGGCACTGTTCGATCTGTTTCGCGACTGGCTGGCCGAGCAGTTCCGGGCGCTGGGCTGCTCCGAGCCCGAGGCGCAGGCGCTGCATTTGCTGATGCGCAGCCAGGGCATAGCGGTGCTGGCCAATGCCTATCGCGACCCCGCCTTTGTCGCCCGCGAAATGGCGGCGATGGAAGACTGGATCGATGCGGCCATCACGCCGCAGCGTCCTGCCATCCCCTGACAGGAGGAAAGCTCATGTTTGTTGTTCTGCTCAGACCGGCGGCGCAGAAGGCGCGGGCGCCCGATTATCTCGAGGGCCACAAGGCCTGGCTCGAGCAGGGCCTTTCAGAGGGGGTATTCCTGCTCTGGGGCAGCCTCAGGCCCGATGGTGGCGGAGCGGTCCTGGCGCGCGGGCTCGACCGGACGGCCTTGGTCGAACGAATTGCCACAGACCCCTTTGTCAGCGGCGGCGTGGTGACGCCCGAGATCATCGAGATCGCCCCGGCGCGCGCCGCGGCCGAGCTGGATTTCTTGCTGGGGGATGCATGAGCCTTTTTCACGCAGAAGACGGATTGCCGCGCTGCCGCTGGTGCGGCGGGGCGCCCGAATTTGTGCCCTATCACGACAATGAATGGGGCTTTCCGGTCAGCGATGACACGCGCCTGTTCGAAAAGCTCAGCCTTGAAGGGTTTCAGTCCGGGCTGAGCTGGCGCACGATTTTGAACAAGCGCGACGCGTTCCGCGCCGGCTTTGACGGTTTCGATATCGACACGGTCGCCCGGTTCGACGAAACCGATATCGACCGGCTGCTGGCCGACAAGGGCATTGTGCGTCACAGGGGCAAGATCGAGGCGGTCATCAACAATGCCGCCCGCGCCCAGGAACTAATCGCCGAAGCCGGTTCCATCGCCGCCTTCGTCTGGCGCTACGAAGCCAGAACTCCCGCGCCGCCGCAAAGCCAGACCACCTCGCCGGAATCGATCGCGCTGTCCAAGGCGCTCAAGAAACGCGGCTGGAAATTTGTCGGCCCCACCACGGTCTTTGCCTTCATGCAGGCCATGGGCCTGATCAACGACCACGCCGAGGGCTGCGTCAGCCGGGACAAGGCAGCGAAATTGCGCGAGGGGTTTGTTGTGCCCCTTCCGGGCTGACCGGCTGCCCGGATGACGCAGCGCCTTGACCCGGATTCCGCATTTCGCGCAGCTTTGCTCGCCCTTCACCCCAAGATTTACTTCGCTGGGCTCGCGTAGGTGATAAGACTGGCAGGAGCAAGGCTATCTGCGCCTTGGACACCCAACAGGCCTTGGCATGCTGCCCGAGATAGCGAGTCCATGAATGATCGAGACCACAAGCGCTGCCACAATTGTTGAGGACACGCGATTTGCGTCCATCGTCGAGCATTGTGAAGATGCCATCATAAGCCTGTCGCTTGAGGGCGTGGTGACCAGTTGGAACATCGGGGCGTTCAAGCTGTTCGGCTACGAACGCGACGAGATGCTCGGTCGATCCATCACGCGTATCATCGAGACCTCCCGTCATTCTGAAGAGGACGAAATCCTCAGCAAGATCAGTCGTGGAGAAATTGTCAGTCACTTTGAAACGCGCCGCATCCGCAAGGACGGCACGGCCCTGGACATCTCGCTGACCGTCTCACCGATCAAGGATGAAAACGGCCGGGTGATCGGGGCGTCCAAGATCGCGCGCGATATCACGCAGCGCAAGCTTCGGGATGCCGCCTGGCAAAAATTGATAGAGTGCTCGCGACTTGTCGGACGCGAATTTCTCGACGCCGTGGTGGAAGCCCTGGCTCATGCCCTCAATGTGCGGTGGGTGATGCTGTCGGATATAGATCCTTCAAACGCCAAGCGGGCGCGCATCGTTTCGGGTTGGAGCGATGGGCGGAGGATGGAGCCATTCGAATACGACCTGGGCGGATCGCCTTGTGCGAATGTGCTTGACGGTAGGATGTGTTTTTACCGCGAAAAGGTCGCAGACCTGTTTCCCGATGACGCATTGCTGCACGAGATGGGGGCGGACAGCTATCTTGGCGTTCCGTTGCGCGGGGCCGGAGGGGTCTCGCTGGGATTGCTGGCCATCCTCAACAATAGGCCCATCGATCTGTCCCTGCAGCCAGAGGAAACGCTTGAGCTGTTCGCGGGTCGGGCCGCGGCGGAACTGCAGCGGATCATTGCAACATCGACGAATGAAAGGCTGGGGCGCCTCGTAGAGGACGCTGCGAGTGAGACCTATCTGTTCGATGCAACCTCGCTCAAGTTCATTCTGGTCAATCGCGGCGGCAGAGACAATCTCGGCTATTCAATGGAAGAGCTGAGAGAGCTCACGCCTTTGGACATCAAGCCCTTGCTTGATGCCGCGGCTTTCGATGCCATCATTGATCCATTGCGCTCTGGCGAAAAATCCGTGCAGCACTTTGAGACCGTCCATCGGCGCAAGGATGGCACCGAATACAACGTGCTGGTAGCCTTGCAACTGCTCCGGGATAACGATCATCCGGTTTTTTTCGCCGCCATTGACGACACGACTGAGCGCGACGCCGCATTGCGCGACCTCAAACAGGCCTCGCAACGTCTCGATACGGTGCTGAGCAACACCACCATGGCGGTCTTTCTCATGGATGATCGCCAGGAGTGCGTCTACATGAACGCGGCGGCCGAGGAGTTGACGGGCTTTACGTTTGAGGAAACGCGCGGGCGCCCGCTGCACGATGTGATCCATCATACCTATCCCGACGGTCGGCCATTTCCCTTGCATGAATGCGCAATCGATCGCGCGTTCCCGCAGGATTTCCAGGTTCGTGGCGAGGAAACTTTTGTCCACAAGGATGGCAGTTTCTATCCCGTGGCATTTACCGCGAGCCCCATACACAATGAACATGGAGAGCCCACGGGTACAGTGATCGAGGTCCGCAATATCGCTGCGGATATCGAGGCCCGGGCAGCAATGGCGGACTTCAACACCGCTCTTCAGCAGCGTGTTGAGGAGGTGGTGTCGGAGCGCGAGCTGATCGAGCAACAACTCCATCAGGCGCAGAAGCTGGAGTCCATCGGCAAGCTGACGGGCGGCATCGCCCATGACTTCAACAACCTGCTGCAGGTGATAGGGGGCAATCTGCAACTGCTCTCGCGCGACGTTGCCGGCAACATCCGGGCTGAACAGCGGGTGCAAAATGCGATTGCCGGCGTGGCGCGCGGCGGGCGACTGGCGTCCCAATTGCTGGCATTCGGCCGCAAACAGCCCCTGGCGCCCACCGTCATCAACATGGGACGGTTGATACGCGGGATGGACGATCTGCTCCGACGCGCCCTGGGCGAGGGGATCGAGATCGAAACCGTCGTTTCGGGCGGGCTGTGGAACACCTACGTCGACAGCACTCAACTGGAAAATGCGATATTGAACCTTGCCATCAATGCGCGCGATGCCATGGACGGCCACGGGAAGCTGACGATTGAAACTGGCAACGCCTCACTCGATGACCGCTATGCGCGTCAGCATCCGGACGTAGAACCGGGCCAATATGTCATGCTTGCGGTGACCGACACCGGGAGCGGCATTCCCGCCGACGCACTCGACAAGATTTTCGAACCGTTCTTCACGACGAAACCCGTGGGCCAAGGCACCGGACTTGGCCTGAGCATGGTCTATGGCCTGACCAAGCAGTCCAGGGGACACATCAAGGTCTATAGTGAGGTGGGCGAAGGCACGACCTTCCGCATCTACCTTCCCCGGACCAAGCAGGAAGAATCGGCCCAGTCAGTTCATGACACCGGGCCGGTCCGCGGCGGCACCGAGACTATCCTTGTCGTCGAAGATGACGAGGACGTCCGCCTCACGGTGGTCGAACTGCTGTCCGAACTGGGTTATCGCGTGCTGCGCGCCAAGGACGGTGCGGGCGGATTGGCAATTGTGGAAAGCGGCGTGCCGATTGATCTGTTGTTTACCGACGTGGTGATGCCCGGGCCGGTGCAAAGCCGCGATCTCGCGCGACGCGCGCAGGAACGTCTTCCCGGTCTGGCCGTGCTTTTCACGTCTGGCTACACCGAAAACTCGATTGTCCATGGGGGACGGCTGGACGAGGGGGTTGAGCTTCTGAGCAAGCCCTACACGCGCGATGACCTGGCGTTCAGATTGAGAAAGTGTCTTGATGCACGCGGGAACCAGGGCGAGGCCAGGCCAAAACAACAAGCCGCTGAAAAGAAAGTTGCGGCGGCGCTGAATGTCCTTCTGGTCGAGGACGAGATGCTTGTGCGCATGTCCACCACCGACATCCTAGGGGAGCTTGGTCACACGACTTACGAGGCCACCACCGCCCAGGAGGCATTGGCACTGCTGGAGAAGCATCCCATTGACGTCCTGATAACCGATGTCGGGCTGCCTGGCGTCTCAGGGATATCTTTGGCATCGCAGGTCCGCGCACAATGGCCATCAGTCAGGATCGTCATTGCTTCGGGGTACTGCAAAGCACACCATGAGGATCTCGAGGGTTTGGGCGATGACGTTGGCTGGCTGACCAAGCCATATGTTGCCGCCGACCTGGAACGCGTCCTCCGGCCGCCCGAAAAGCGATAGAGTTCCACCACGCCATTCAGGGGGTTGAGGCTGACGCTGGGTTTGCGGTGGGAAAACCGCTATGAGGCAGAGAGACCTGATTTCCGGCGTTTTAGGAAAGCCCCCCACTTAACCTCCCCTCAAAAAGGGGAGGGACACATTGTGTTCGTTGCGAACAGAGCGATGAATTCGATGCGCTCCTCCCCCGATCAGGCTTCGAGCCGTCCCGAAAGGCCAGACGCGCCAGTGGCGCAAATGGCCGGGTGGAGTATCCAAACAAAAATCCCCGCCGGAGCGGGGATCGATGTTGCTGGTAGCATCGGTACCTCGGCCTCGTCGGCCACCTCGCCCTTAAGGGACTTGGAGCCGTCCGCAGACATCTCGCGCCTGTGGCGCGATTTGCCTTGCGGGACAGTAGCCACCCGCCATTCGAGCATAGCTCTCATGGCCTGCTTGCCTCGGAAGGCTCCACCGGAGCCTTCCGTCTTTCTTCGAAAGACCGGCTACGCAGCCTTAACGACCTCAACCAGCTCGACGTCGAACACCAGGTCCTTGCCGGCGAGCGGGTGGTTGGCGTCCACGGTCACGCTCTGCTCGTCCACGCCGACCACAGTGATGGGCAGCATGCCGCCATCGGCGGTGCGGGCCTGGAGCTGGGTGCCCACTTCCAGTTCGATGCCGGAGGGCACTTTTTCGCGGTCGAGCTGCTGGATGGCGTCATCGCGGCGCGGACCATAGGCCTCGGCGACCGGGATGGTCACGGTGCTCTTGGCGCCGGCTTCCATGCCGGCAACGTGCTGCTCGAGCCCCTTGATGACTTGGCCTTCGCCGAGCTTGAACTCCAGCGGCGCCTTGCCTTCGGAGCTGTCGAACTGGGTGCCATCGGTCAGGCGGCCGGAATAGTGAATGCGTACGGTATCGCCGGGTGCGGCAGTTGTCATGGGACGAGCCTTTCGGAAATTTTGTCTCGCCCTCCACACTTTGGGGAGAGCTCTCGGGGTCAGTCGCGCAAAGGGCCACTCGGCCAATCGGCGGCGGAGCGGCAGGTCAGGCGGCACCAAATGGACCGCAAAAAACGCGCGACGGCGAACCCCAAGTGTAGGGCCTCAGGCTCAGATGTAAACCCAGGCGCGCAAAGCCCCGGCTGGCGGGGCATAGCGACGCCCCCCCTTGCCCGCCAGTCGTATTTCCGCCATCAAGCCGCCGTGTTTGCCGCGTAGCGGGCAGAGCGAGGGAATAATCTGGCGCAAAGAGGTATGCCCATGACGTCGCGGCCGCTCCCCATTGCAGGTTCCCTGGCCATGGCGCTGGTGCTGGCCGGCTGTTCCATGTCCGGCATCAAGCCGTTGCCCGGCAACAAGTCCGCCACCACCGCGATTGCTTCCTTTGCCCCCGTCGCCGCCACCCCCGACGGACATGTGCCCAAGGCTGCCGCAGTGCCCCCGGCCCCCAGCGCCATGCTGCTCGGCTATGCCGGGTCCGAGCGCGGCACGCTCGACGGGCTGATCGCCCATTACGCCGCCCAGTATGATGTGCCAGAACATCTGGTGCGGCGGGTCATTGTGCGCGAGAGCAACTACAATCCGGCAGCCCGCAACGGCCCCTATTACGGGTTGATGCAGATTTCCCATGCTACGGCGCGCGGCATGGGGTATCGCGGCGAGCCCGCGGGCCTGCTCGATGCGGAAACAAATCTGCGCTATGCCGTGCGTTATCTCGCTGGCGCCTACATGACTGCCGGGCACAATGGCGACCGGGCGGTGCAGTTCTATGCCCGGGGCTATTATTACGACGCCAAGCGTCTGGGATTGCTCGAGAAAAGCGGGCTGCGCTAGGGCGCCTCAGTCCTGCTTTGGATACCCCCACCCCCCCGCTAGGGGGTGGGACACATTGTGTGTGCCTCACGATCATTGCAGACCCGATGCGCTCCTCCCCCGATCAGGGGCTTCGAGCCGTGCGGGCGGGCCAGACGCGCCAGTGGCGCGGCTGAAGGCGAGAAGGCCATGAGCGCTATGCGCGAATGGCTGACCGGATGGGGGTATTCAGCAAGAAATCTGCGACATTCAGCCCGCCGCCGGAGCCAGCACTTCGGCCAGGCGGCCGCTCAGCTCGTCCTCGCGGAACGGCTTCTTGAGCTGGACGAAGTCGTGCCCGGCGGCGTCGGGCACCTCGTCATAGCCGGTGGCCAGCAAGATGGGCAGGCCGGGGCGCAATTGGCGCGCGGCATGGGCCAGTTCGATCCCGGTCATGCCGGGCATGGCATAGTCGGTGATGATGGCCGCAATATCGCTGCGCGTTTCCATCAGCGCCAGCGCCTGCGGGCCGGAAAAGGCCTCAAGCGCGACATGGCCCAGGTCGGTCAGCACGTCGACCGTATTCAATGTAATCAAGGCATCGTCGTCCACCACCAGAATGGTGGCGCCGGAGCCCTTGGCCGGGCTGGTTTGCACGAAACATCCTTTCGGCCCCACAATGGCCGGCTCCAAAGGCAGACAACCTGCCTTTCAGGTTCCATCACGTCTATTTTATGAAAGTGGCGAAGGTTGGTCCATGGGGAATTGTACCGGTCAGGACTGCTGACAGATCTGGTCAGAAATGGGTGCCATCCTGACGCGCGAGGCGATAGACTCGCCACTGATCTGATGAGGGAATCGCTGTCATGCATCTGCTGCTCGTCGATGGCTCGGGCTATATTTTCCGCGCCTTCCACGCCCTGCCCCCGCTCAACCGCAAGTCCGATGGACTGCCGGTCGGCTGTGTGCAGGGGTTCTGCAACATGCTGTTCAAGCTCACCCAGGATATGGATGGCGATGACGCGCCCACCCACATGGCCGTTATCTTCGACGCCAAGGGCAAGACCTTCCGCGACGATATCTATCCCCTCTACAAGGCCCAGCGCCCGCCCGCGCCCGAAGAGCTGATCCCGCAATTTCCGCTGACGCGCTCGGCTACGCGCGCCTTTTCCATTCCTTCCATCGAAATGGAGGGCTGGGAGGCCGATGACATCATGGCCACCTATGCCTGCATGGCGCGCAAGGCCGGGTTCAAGGTCACCATCGCTTCCTCGGACAAGGATCTGATGCAGCTCGTCGAGCCGGATGGCTCGATCCGCCTGCTCGACACCATTCCCCGCCCCGGCCAGCCGCCTTTGCGCTGGATCGGGCCCGATGAGGTGTTCACCAAGTTCGGCGTCACGCCCGACAAAGTGATCGACGTGCAGGCTTTGTGCGGCGACAGCGTCGACAATGTGCCGGGCGTGCCCGGCATCGGGGTGAAAACCGCCGCCCAGCTCATCACCGAATATGGGGATCTGGAAACCCTGCTGTCGCGCGCCGAGGAGATCAAGCAGCCGGCCCGGCGGCAGAAGCTGGTCGACAATGCCGAGCTGGCGCGGATCTCCAAGCGGCTGGTTACGCTGGAGCAGCAGGTGCCGGTTGAAATCGACCTGGACGGGTTGATCCGCCAGCCGATGAGACCCTCGGCGCTGTTTCCGTTCCTCAAGGCGATGGAGTTCAACACCATCACCAAGCGCCTCGCTACCCTGCTCGAGGCCAATCCCGATGATTTCGAGCCTGATGCGACGCTGGCCGCCAACACGGACACGCCCGTCCCCGGCGCGCCGCAAAGGTCCACCTCGCTCTCGGTGGCCAAGGCCAAGCTTGCTGCCAATATGGTGCCCGGTTCGGGCCCGGCCCGCCACGCCGCCGAGGAGCATGCGCGCGTCAAGGCGATCCCGGTCAACTATGACAGTTACGAGACCGTCACCACGCCCGAGGCGCTTGAAGCCTGGGTGAAAAAGATCATCGACAAGGGCCTGGTCGCGGTCGACACCGAAACCACCGGGCTCGATCCGCAACAGGCGGATCTGGTCGGCATCTGCCTTTCCACCGAGTTCGGCGAGGGCTGCTATATCCCGGTCGGCCATCGCAAGAGCGGCGACATGTTCGAGGGCGGCGAGGGGCTTGTCGAGGGCCAGCTGCCCATCCGCGAGGTGCTCGACACCCTCAGGCCCGTGCTGCAGGACAAGGCCATCCTCAAGATCGGCCAGAACGTCAAATATGACATGGAAGTGCTGACCCGCTACGGCATCACCCTGGCGCCGATCGACGACACCATGCTCATTTCCTATGCGCTGGATGGTCCGCGCTATAATGGCATGGATGTGCTGGCCGAGCATTGGCTGAACCACAAGACCATCACCTATTCCGAGCTGGCCGGCACCGGCAAGAACCAGAAGACCTTTGACCAGCTCGAAATTGCCGAAGCAGCCCGCTATGCCGCCGAGGATGCCGACATCACGCTTCGCCTCTGGCATGTGCTGAAACCGCGCCTGTCGGCGGAAAACGTCACCACGCTCTACGAAACCATCGAGCGCCCGCTGGCCCCGGTACTGGCCCGCATGGAAGCGCGCGGCATTACTGTCGACCGGCAGATCCTGGCGCGGCTTTCGGGCGATTTCGCCCAGCGTGCCGCTGCCTTCGAGGCGGAAGCCCATGAACTGGCCGGCCAGAGCTTCAATCTCGGCTCGCCCAAGCAGCTGGGGGAAATCCTCTTTGACAAGATGGGGATCGAGGGCGGCACCAAGACCAAGACCGGCGCCTGGGCCACCGGCGCCGATGTGCTCGAGGGCCTCGCCGCCAAGGGCATTCCGCTGGCCCGCACCATTGTCGACTGGCGCCAGCTCACCAAATTGAAGGGCACCTATACCGATGCCCTGCCCAATTACATCAATCCGCGCACCGGGCGGGTGCACACCTCCTATAGCCAGGCCTCCGTGCTCACCGGGCGGCTGAGCTCAAACGATCCGAATTTGCAGAACATTCCGGTGCGCACCGAGGATGGCCGCAAGATCCGCACCGCCTTTGTCGCGCCCGAGGGCAAGACGCTGATCTCGGCCGACTACAGCCAGATCGAATTACGCGTGCTGGCCCATATCGCCGATATCCAGGCGCTCAAGGACGCCTTCGAGGAGGGGCTGGACATTCACGCCATGACGGCGAGCGAGATGTTCAACGTGCCGGTGGAGGGCATGCCCAGTGATGTGCGCCGCCGCGCCAAGGCGATCAATTTCGGCATCATCTACGGCATTTCCGCCTTTGGCCTGGCCAACCAGCTCGGCATCGAGCGCGGCGTCGCCGGGGAGTACATCAAGACCTATTTCGAGCGCTTCCCAGGCATCAAGGACTATATGGACGCCCAGAAGGCGCGGGTGAAAGCCGATGGGCATGTGATGACCATTTTCGGCCGCAAGATCCAGTTCCCCAACGCCAATTCGGGCAATCCGAGCGAACGCAGCTTTGTCGAACGTGCCTCGATCAACGCCCCCATCCAGGGCTCAGCCGCCGACATCATCCGCCGCGCCATGATCCGCATGGAGCCGGAACTGAAAAAAGCGGGCGTCGAAGCCGACATGCTGCTGCAGGTGCATGACGAGTTGATCTTCGAAGTGCCCGAGGGGACTGAGGATCAGGCCATTCCGGTGATCAAGAAGGTGATGGAAGGCGCGGCGGAGCCTGCGGTGCGGCTGACGGTGCCGATCCAGGTGGACGCGCATGCGGCGAAGAATTGGGATGAGGCTCACTAGCCAGCGTGCCACCGGCAAAATCGCTCCAGTGGAGCGATTTTAGCTGGCTAGGCCCGGAGAGCTATGCTCCGCAGGGCTAGGTGTTGTTTGGTGCCTACTTGTCAAACAGCGATGGTGCGCTTGGATCAGTGTGCTCGCTAGTATCTTTTGCAGCTTCGTCGGCCGCAGCCTTTTCGGCGGCAAGTATCGCTCTGGCCTCCTCACGTGCTGCTAGATACAGCATGACTTGATCGTTTAGTTCGCCTTCCGGTAGGAGGTCGTAGTCCCCTCTAGACCAAACCTCTGACTCTCGAATGCCAGAAGCATTCTTGGGAAAGAAGAGAAACTCCGCTGGGGAGTCCATATAGTCAGTCAGCGACAGAAACGCATCTTCGCACACAGTGGCCAACAAGCGGCGCTGAGATAGGTTCAACTGGACTTGACTCCATCCGCACACAAAAAGTGGCACAAAGCGTTCGTGTTCGCGAATCACGGATAACGGCGCTACTGGAACCAAGATCTCCCTAGATACCCTGAACCACTGCTTCTCAAAGCCCACCGAGGCAAACTTGGGGTACTTGCGATCCCTGTCATATTCAAAGAAGGCGTCGACCAGCCCCCTGTTCTGATCCCTTCCTGCGGGCGCGCCAGAGCGTTGAGTGATCGCAACCGCCGTTTCGTAGTCTATGCCCAGAGCCAAACGGTCCCGTATGGCAGACGATCCTGTTTGGTAGGTGAATCGAGGCATGCCGCGCACGAATGACAGAATTGATCTTGTCGTTTCCGGTTGTGTGCTTCGCACGAAGCGCACCCAGTTGTGACTTGAAGGAGGACGATCCAACTTCGTAAGTGCTTTACTCAAGTCTACTGGCATCAGTGTCTCCAGCCTTCTCTAAGCCACGCCAATATAGATTCGTTTGAGATACGCATTGATGCGTTAGTCACAGTCTCATGATTCCAAGCTCGATCCCAAGGGCCACCCTCAACATGAGATTCAGCCCGCATAGCACTTGCCGACAACGCAGAGTATTTGCGCACCAATGGCCGCAGCATAGCGATCATTTCAGGTGGCAACTCGGCGACAACCACTTCTACTTCGCCTGTTCGCGGACTTATCGCGGTTGCGCGACCCGAGACTGGCCTTTCGCCATATGCTTTGAATTGGGAATAGAGTTCACGAAAAACTGGTCCATGTTCCCACGCCTCGATCTTTGCAGTAACAAGTGGTCGCTCTGTTAGGGCGAGTACATCAACATGCAAAAAGTAGACGAGCTTGTTGATTTGCATGTTGGAGAGGGCGCGCCCCTCTTCCGCTGCCAAATCAAGCGCCAGATTAGCAATAGCTCGTACATCGTAGGCCACAATCCAACCTATCCGTTTTCGATTTGTTCCGCAATGGTTGACCTGTTGGGAGCCGACAAATCCACAGGTGAAACTCGAGTAGGTATTGAGTGCACCCCCACCCGACCTCCCCTGATAGGGGGAGGGGTAGATTGAGTGCTTTGCGCGTTTGGCGTCCTGGCCGGCGTAAGGTCCCTGTTTGAAGGACCTTGGATGTTTCGGGGCTTTCACTGATACGGCTGCATCCCCGATGCGCTCCTCCCCCTATCAGGGGGAGGCTGGGTGGGGGTATCCGCTAAGACTCTTTGTCCGGCTTACCCAAGACCTCCATCAATATAGCAAACACCCCCTCGCCCCGCTGCATGACATCCGCATTGGTGAAGCGCAGCACGCGGTAGCCGCGCCCGGCCAAATACGCCGTCCGCTGCGCGTCGTGCGCTATACCGGCATCGGAATAATGCGTGTCGCCATCGATCTCGACGACGAGCTTTCGGCTCTTGCAAACAAAGTCCGCTACATATGGACCGATGGGCGCCTGCCGCCGCCAATGCAGGCCGCCCGCATCGCGCCAGGCCCGGATCAGCGCCCAGAAGCGGCGTTCGGGCAGGGTCTGTTCCTGCTGCAGCTTACGGGCAAAGGTAACGGGATCGGCCATGGGTCTCCTTGGCAAGCTTAACATCGTGGTTGTGGAAGAGCTCCCCCACCCGGCCTCCACCTAAAGAAAGGGGGGGGTGAAAGGGGGCCTTGCAGCTATTGGGACTTTCCACAGGGTCTGGAGCGTTCACCAATGTCACGCCAACCCGATGCGTCCCTCTCCCTATCAGGGCTTCGAGCCGTCCCGCAGGGCAAATCTCTCCGGCGGGGAGATTTGAGGCAAGAAGGCCATGAGAGCTGCGCTCGAATGGAAGTTGGGTGGGGGTACCCCCCTTCAAAAAAACGCACCAACTCAAAAGTAATCCCCGCCCCTCCATCATTCCCCATAATCGCCCCATCACTCCCGCGGCGGACGGACTGCAGCGAACTTTTGCGGGGGGAGCCGGTTGGGTGCTGGGTCGCTCCAGGACCTGCCTGCGGGTCGGTCACCTTGCGACGAGCGATCAAAAGGGACCACGATGCGCAGGAGAAACCCGGCGTTCCGAGGCGGCGACGTCTCTATTCCTTAGTTTTACTGAGACGCACGCGCCTCGGAACACGTCCAATGCAAAACCGGAGGCCGCAGGGTCGACCGGCGCTTCGACATGCCAGAGTTTCAGCCCCTCACGGCACCACCCCATAGGCAGTCCGCATCTGGGCGATTTCCTCGCGGGCCGTGGCGAACGGACGCCAGTCATCGGCCTCGGCAATCGGGGCCCAGATGGCTTCCACCTCGTCGATCAGCATGGTGCGTGGTGTGCGGCGAGCAAAGTAGGGGTGATCGAGATTTACGTCGTCGGCCGGGCCATAGGCCTCCATCAAATCGGCGACGGGTCGGAAGGCCTCGCTGGCATAGTGGTCGGCGGCGGGGCTTCGGGCCGCCCGCGCGCTGCTCAGGGCGCCGCCGCGCCAATCGAAAAAGAACTGCTCATAGGGCGCCTTGCTGGCCGAAAGAAAGCCGAACAGGGCAGTGACAAAGGCGCCATCCTGTTCCACGTCGCGCGGTTCAAGGCCCAGCCGGCGCAGGATCTGGCGCGGCAACTGCTCCCGGAACACCGGCCAGACCGTGTTGAGCGCCGGCTCCAGCGCCGCGATGGAGGAGAGCGGCAGGAGGCATTCGGCCAGCCGAGTCAGGTTCCAGGCCAGGGTGTCGGGCTGGCGGCCAAAGGCATAAAGCCCGGTCTCGTCGAAATAGGCGGCGGTGAAGTCCGGATCATAGGCCGGCAGGAAGCGCCAGGGGCCATAGTCAAAACTCTCGCCGGTGATGTTGATATTGTCGGTGTTGAGCACGCCATGCACAAAGCCGGCGGCGGTCCATTGCGCGCCAAGCCGGGCCACCTCGGCCACCACCGCTTCGAGCAGGGCGACGGCTTTATCCCCGGCCCCGGCCAGGGCGGGATAATAGTGGGCGATGCAGTAGTCGACGAGGCGGTTTAGGTTTTCGGTATCTTCGAGATAGGCCAGGCGCTGGAAGGTGCCGATGCGGATATGGCTATGGCTGAGGCGCGTCAGCACCGCCGAGCGGGTGGGCGAGGGTTCGTCGCCGCGCCAGAGCTGTTCGCCGGTTTCCACCAGCGCGAAGCTTTTGGAGGTATAAACGCCCAGCGCCTCGAGCATTTCGCTGGCCAGCACCTCGCGCACCCCACCCTTGAGCGTCAAGCGACCGTCCCCGCCACGCGACCAGGGGGTCTTGCCCGACCCCTTGGTGCCGAAATCGAGCAGGCGCCGGTCGACCGGGTCGATGCATTGGGCGAAGAGGAACCCGCGCCCGTCGCCGAGTTCCGGATTATAGGATCGGAACTGGTGGCCGTGATAGCGCAGCGCCAGCGGTTCGGGAAACGAGCCCGGCAGCGGATCGAAGCGGCCGAAATGGCGGAGCCAGCCGGCCTCGTCCAGACCCCCCAGGCCAATGCGGTCGGCCCAGCGCTGGTCGCGGTGGCGCAACAGGGTCTGCGGAAAATCGGCCGGCGCGACGGGGTCGAAAAAGGCGTCGCCCAGCTCCTGGTGAGCTTGGGAGGGGGTGAATCTGGTCATGTCTGGCCAACGTTATCAGAGCGCATTTGTTTCGTCGCCAATGCAACCCGGCCCTGCGCCGGCCCGGCTGGCGATTTGGCGCAAATCGGCCTATAGACAGGCAAATGAACACTGCATCTCTCGCCACCCCCGCCGTCATCCGCCTGGCCCCGTTCGAGGCCGCCATTTTCGACATGGATGGCACCCTGCTCGATACCGAAGCGGTGTTCCGCGACATTGTTTTCGATGTCTGCACCGAGCTGGGGTTTGAAATGACCCATGATGTGCACAGCGCCATGGTGGGGTCGAGCCATGAACGCACCAACCAGCTTTTGATCGAAGCCTATGGGGTGGCGTTTCCCTATGCGATGTTCGACGAGAAGTGCCGCGTCACCATGCGCGAGCGCAGCCATGCCGGCGTGCCGGTCAAGCCCGGCGCCAAGGCGTTCATCTCCGAACTGCGTGCGCGTGGCATCCCCACGGCCGTTGCCACCTCCTCACGCAATCCGCATGCCGAACATCACCTGAGCGCCGCGGGTCTGCTCGACCTGTTCGAGACCGTGGTGACGCGCGACGATGTGGTCAATCCCAAGCCCCATCCGGAACCCTACCTGATGGCTGCCGAACGGCTGGGCGTCGATCCAACCCGATGCCTGGCGCTGGAAGACAGCCATTCGGGGGTGCATGCCGCCCATGCCGCGGGCATGCAGACGGTGATGGTGCCCGATCTGGTCGGCCCCAATGAGGCCATCCACGCCCTGGGCATTTCCATCATGGAAAGCCTCGTGCATGTGCATATGGCTGCCTTCGAGCGCGACTGAGCGGCAACACTTCTGAACAAAAATTAACCATCCGCGTAAATCGATAAAGCTTTATCCAATCGGGTAAGGCCGCGTTCAGCACGCCAAAAACTACGAAAAAACAGGGGTTTCCCTGGGTTCACGGGGGCGTTAACTCTGCCTTAAGTCGCTAACGGTTATGGTTAACCAGCCGTAAATTTCGACTTCCATCCCGTGGCCAGCTTGTCTAGTGTGCCGCCCGGGAAGTGCAGGGACCTTTGATGGTCCTGGATTCTAGAAGGCCTGCCGGAAGACCGGACAGGCCCAAGGGTAAGGACCGGGCATGCAGTTTGGCTGGCAACAGAAAATAGCGCGTGCCGTTTCGCCCATGTTGGCGATTGGTGCTGCTGCACTGGTTCTGTTCGTCACCCTCTCGCCTGCCCATGCCGAGACCGATATTTTCCCCCGGGTCATGCCTGAAGAGATCAGCGCCCTGCGTGAACAGGCTGCGCTGGGCGCAACGGCCACGCCGCTGGAGCCGGGCCAGCAGAAGCTGACACCGGCCCTGCTCGCCAATTACATCGAACGCCAGCAGCAATTGCGTTCGGTCGAGGTGACGCTGGGCGGCCCCCAGCCCGCTCTGACCGATGATCTGTTGATGAGCTATATCAGCCGTGGCTCACTGGCCGGCAGCAACACCGCGCTCTCGGCCATTGCCAGCTTTACCGCGCCCGTGCAGCGTTCCGCGCCTTCGGTGTCTGCCGATCTGCTCTCGGACTATATCTCGAATGGCTATCAGCCAACCGCCAAGCGCGTCGAATATGCCAATAAGGAGCGTGAGTGTCTGGCCCAGGCCATCTATCACGAAGCCCGCGGGGAAACTGCGACCGGCCAGAGAGCTGTGGCCAATGTGATCGTCAATCGCGCCCGCTCATCGAAATTCCCTGGCTCGCTCTGCGGGGTCATCTATCAAAATGCCGACAAGGGCCGTTATCGCTGCCAGTTCACCTTTGCCTGTGACGGCCGCGACGACACGCCGGGCGAACGCCGCGCCTGGGCGCGCTCGATGGACCTGGCCAACAAGATCTATGCCGAATTCGCCCTGGGCGAGGAGATCGGCGTCGTGCCCGGCTCAACGCTCTATTATCACACCACGGCAGTCCATCCGTCCTGGGCCAATACCTTCGCCCGCGTTGCCGTGGTCGACAGCCACATCTTCTACGCCCCCTGATCGGACCGCATCGGGCCTGGCATGAAAAAGGGCGCCAGCGGCGCCCTTCCTGTTTTGGAGTCGCCTATTCGGCGGCCATTTGCAGGCTTGGCCCAGCAGCCGCATTGGCCTCTGGCCCGAACTTCTCGAAGTTCCTGCGGAACAGCGACACCAGCTTTGCCGCCTGGGCGTCATAGGCATCGCCATCGGCCCAGCACTGGCGCGGATCCAGCAGGCGCTCTTCCACGCCCGGCACGCTCATCGGCACCTCGAAGCCGAACAGCGGGTCGAACCGCATATCGACGTTGTCGAGCTCGCCGTCCAATGCCGCGCTCAGCAGGCGTCGAGTGGAAGCAATGTCGATGCGCTTGCCCACCCCATAGGCGCCGCCGATCCAGCCGGTATTGAGCAGCCAGGCCTGCGCCCCGCTCTTGCGAAGCCGTTCGGCCAGCATCTGGCCATAGACCGTGGGATGAAGCGGCATGAAGGGGGCACCGAAACAGGCCGAGAAAGTCGCCTGCGGTTCGGTGACGCCGCGTTCGGTACCAGCGACCTTGGCGGTATAGCCCGACAGGAAGTGATAAACCGCCTGATCGGGCGAGAGCCGCGCCAATGGCGGCAGGACGCCGAAGGCATCGGCGGTCAGGAACACCACGGTTTTCGGCGTGCCGCCCACGCTGCCCCGGGCGATCGAGGGCAGTACATCAATGGGATAGGCCGCGCGGGTGTTTTCGGTCAGTGAGACATCTTCGAACAGGGGTGCGTTGGCATCGTCGAGCACCACATTTTCCAGAACGGTGCCGAAGCGGCGCGTCGCGGCAAAGATTTCCGGCTCGGCCTTGGCCGAGAGATTGACCGTCTTGGCGTAGCATCCGCCTTCGAGATTGAAGACACCATTGTCGCTCCAGCCATGCTCGTCGTCGCCGATCAGCGGGCGCTTTGAGTCGTTGGACAGGGTGGTCTTGCCGGTGCCCGACAGGCCGAAGAAAAGCGCCGCCTCGCCCTCAGGTCCGAGATTGGCCGAGCAATGCATGGGCAGGACGCCCTGCCCGGGGGCGTGAAAATTGAACAGCGAGAACACGCTCTTCTTGATCTCGCCGGCATAACGGGTGCCCGCGATCAGGACGATATTGCGGCTCATGTCGAGCGCGATCACCGTTTCGCTGCGGCAACCATGGCGCGCCGGGTCGGCCTGGAACAGGGGCGCGTGAATGATGGTCACGGGGACGGCATCTTCTGACCGGGCGATATTCTCGCCGGGCCGGATCAGCAGATTGCGGATGAACAGCGCATGCCAGGCGCTGGGGGTCAGAACGGTTACGTCATATTGGTGCGCGGGATCAGCTCCGGCCAGCAGGTCCTGGCGGCAGAGGGCCTGCCCGGCCAGATGCGCTGTGATATCGCCCAGCAGCACATCGAACTGGTCCGGGCCGATGGCGCCCGAATTGTCCCACCAGACGCGATCCTGGGTCAGGTGATCGCGCACGATGAACTTGTCCTTGGGCGAGCGCCCGGTAAAGGCGCCGGTTTCCACCACCAGGGCGCCGTCCCTGGTCAGGCGCGCCCCGCCCTGCCCAATGGCTGCGGCAACCAGTGCCGGGGCTATGGCGTTATCGCTTAGCGCACTTGCCGCTGCGGCAAGGCGGTTCCGCAGATGGTTGTGATCGAAGCCGGGCATAATGTCTTACTCTCCACGCGGCCGCCCGATGCGTCTGGCGGCGTCTGGAGAGCAAAATAGGGGGGTGGTGCGGCGGCCAACATCCCGAAATCGGTCGTACGACGGAAGTTGGATGATGCCGAATCATGCAGCCAAGACTGGCGCAATGCAGGCGCGCGCCTTATTTAATACGTAATTGTCGCCTGCAAAGTCGCTCAACCGGCCCATCCAGGATTGTATGGAGCTGCACACAGAGCCTGCGTCACGAGAAGAAAGGCAGCTTATGCCAAAGATCGCCCTGGTGGACGATGACCGCAATATCCTCACCTCCGTGTCCCTGACCCTGGAAGCGGAGGGGTATCAGGTCGCCACCTATACCGACGGCGCCTCGGGCCTTGAGGGATTGACCACCGACAAGCCCGACCTTGCCATTCTCGATATCAAGATGCCGCGCATGGACGGCATGGAACTGCTGCGCCGCCTGCGGCAGAAATCCGATGTGCCGGTGATCTTTCTCACCTCCAAGGATGAGGAAATCGACGAGCTGTTCGGCCTCAAGATGGGTGCCGACGACTTCATCACCAAGCCATTCAGCCAGCGGCTGCTGGTCGAGCGCGTCAAGGCCATCCTGCGCCGGTCGGCCCCGCGCGATCCTTCTGCAGCCGGCGCGAGCGGCGCCGAGGCCTCGCCCAGCAAGGCCCTGATCGAGCGCGGCGCGCTGGTGATGGACGAAGAACGCCATACCTGCACCTGGAAAGGCCAGCGCGTGACCCTGACGGTCACCGAATTCCTGATCCTGCAGGCGCTGGCGCTGCGGCCGGGCGTCGTCAAGTCGCGCAATGCGCTGATGGATGCCGCCTATGACGATCAGGTCTATGTCGATGACCGGACCATTGACAGCCACATCAAGCGCCTGCGCAAGAAGTTCAAGGCGACCGATGACGACTTCGAGATGATCGAAACGCTCTATGGCGTCGGTTATCGCTTCAAGGAGCAGTAAGGACCTTCGTGGCCACGCTCGATCCGCATGCTGGCGAAACGGGGTCCCATCGGGGCTCCGCTTCGGACGAGAACGCTGGGCGTTCCGGCCGGCGGAAATGGCGCGTTCTGCTCCTGCCGCTGTTCAAGCTGATGGACGCGGTGCGCCGCTTTGTCGACTTCACCATATTCTCCAGCCTCACCCGGCGCATTGTCGTGCTCAACATGGCCGGGCTTCTGGTGCTGGTGGTGGGCATTTTGTATCTCAACCAGTGGCGCGCCGGGCTGATCGATGCGCGGGTGCAATCGCTCCGGGTGCAGGGCGAGATCATTTCTGCCGCCATCGCCGCCTCGGCCACGGTCGATAGCGACATCATCTCGATCGACCCCGATCGACTGCTCGATGCGCAGGCGGGCAATATCTCGCCTTTCTCCTATTTCGATCCGACCCTGGAATTTCCGATCAATCCCGAGCGGGTCGCGCCGCTGCTCCGCAATCTGATCACCCCTACCCGCACCCGCGCCCGCATCTATGACGGGCAGGGTCTGCTCATTCTGGACAGCGAAAACATCTATGCGCGCGGCGAGGTGCTGCGGCAGGCCATCGACACCTCCGGGGCCGGCAGTTTTTTCCTTGCGGACTGGTGGAATGCGCTGATTTCCTGGTCGCCGGGCGGTAATTACCCGACCTATCAGGAATACCAGGCCGACGAAGGCACCCGCTATCCCGAGGTTGCTTCGGCCCTCAAAGGTGCCCCGGCCGATTTCGTGCGGGTCGATGCCCAGAACCAGCTCGTGGTTTCGGTGGCCGTACCGGTGCAGCGCCTGAGGGCCATTGTCGGTGCCATTCTGCTCTCCACCGAGCCGGGGGACATCGACTCGGTCGTCGCCCAGGAACGCAGCAGCATTCTGCGCATTGCCGGCATTGCGGCCGGTGTGCAGATCGTGCTGTCGCTCTTGATGGCGGGCACCATAGCCGGGCCGATGCGCCGCCTGTCGGCTGCCGCCGAACGGGTGCAGACGGCTGGCGATGCCCGCGCCGAAATTCCCGACCTGACCGACCGGCCCGACGAAATCGGCCACCTCTCCGACGCGCTGCGGCGCATGACCGATGCGCTTTACAACCGCATCGAGGCCATTGAACGCTTTGCCGCCGATGTCGCCCATGAGCTCAAGAACCCGCTGACCTCGCTGCGTTCGGCGGTCGAGACCCTGCCGTTGGCCAAAAAGCCGGAGGACCGTGAGCGGCTGACCAATATCATCCAGCATGACGTGCGGCGCCTCGACCGCCTGATCACCGACATTTCCAGCGCCAGCCGGCTCGACGCCGAACTGGCGCGGGAAAGCGTGGAACGGGTCGATGTCGAGAAGCTTGCTGAAGCCATGGTGTCGATCCAGAAGGACGTCGCCGCAGGCCGCAATGTCGATGTGGTGCTGGGCAAGCGCGCCGGCCGCGGCACGACCTTGGTCAATGGCCACGAAACCAGGCTCGCGCAGGTCTTTGCCAATCTGGTGGACAATGCGGTGTCCTTTTCTCCACCCGGCGGCTCGGTGACGGTGGCCATTTCCACCGAGGGCGAGACCATCAGGGTCAGTGTGACCGATGAGGGACCGGGCATTACCGGTGATGTCACCCGGATCTTCCAGCGGTTCTATACCGACCGGCCCGAAACCGAGAGTTTCGGCAATCATTCGGGCCTGGGTCTTTCCATCTCCAAGCAGATCATCGAGGCGCACAAGGGCAGCATCCGGGCCGAAAACCGCACCGATCGCTCCGGCGCGATTTTTACAATTGTGCTGCCGCGGGCCCGCAAATAGACTCTGTGATATGAACAAGCCAGTTAACGTGCATGGGACGGGTCTCGTCCTGGGGGAATTGGGCGTTTTGCTGCGAGGGCCGTCCGGCGCGGGCAAATCGGTGCTGTCTATGGCGCTGCTCGACCGCTGGGAGGGGCGCGGGCAACCCGCTTTCCTGGTGGCCGACGACCGTGTCGATATCGCCGATGAAGGCAGTCGCCTGGTCATGCTGGCGCCACCGCAATTGGCCGGTCTTATTGAATTGCGCGGCCGCGGCATTGTTTCGCGCCCGCACCGCGAATGGGCGCAGTTGCACCTAGTGGTTGATCTGGTGCCCGAGCTGACGCGCATGGTCGAGGAAGAAGATCTCCAGACCGAAATGTTCGGCCACACCCTGCCGCGCGCCCCGGTGCCCCAGGCTAGCGTGGTGGGTCTGGGCCATCAGATCCTGCTGGTGGCCGAAGCGGCCGCACAAGCTGTTCAACAAGCCTCCCCGTGACAAATTATCCCTTGCAACCATTTGGGATGGGGACAAGACTGTGCCCCGTTTGCGGGGTGGCACCAGGCATCCCGGTAAATGGGGGGCTCAAGAGCTGTCGCGGTGATTTTCTGCGGCGGCCGTTTGGGGAAAGTGCATGATTGGATTGGTTCTGGTGACCCACGGCGCGCTGGCCGATGAGTTCAAGCTGGCGATGGAGCATGTGGTCGGTCCACAGGAATATGTGGAAACCATCGCCATTGGCCCCGAGGACAATGCCGAAAGCCGACGCGACGACATTCTGGCCGCGCTTGGCCGGGCCGATACCGGCGATGGCGTCATCATCCTCACTGACATGTTCGGCGGCACCCCGTCCAACCTCGCCATCTCGGTGATGCAGAACCACAAGGTGGAAGTGATTGCCGGGGTCAACCTGCCCATGCTGGTCAAGCTCGGTCGCATTCGCGGCGAGATGACCATGGAAGAAGCCGTTGCCATGGCCCAGGAAGCGGGAAAGAAATATATTACTGTCGCCAATACCATCCTGGGTAGCTGATCTGATGGATGCCGACAGGGCCGTCGCCCAGCAATTGACCATCGTCAATACCAAGGGGCTGCACGCGCGCGCCTCGGCGCGCTTCGTGCGCACCGCCGAATGCTTTGACGCTACCATTGCCGTGGTCAAGGATGGCACCTCGGTCGCCGGCAACTCTATCATGGGCCTGATGATGCTTGGTGCCGGTCCCGGATCGACCATTCTGGTCCAGGCCAGTGGCAAGCAGGCCCGTGAAGCCCTCGAAGCCATTGTCGAATTGGTCAATAACGGCTTTGACGAAGATGTGGACGGGTTGGAGGTGTGAGCGAGCGGATCGCGCTTGTTGACGCTGATCCCGAATGGAGCTCCCTTTTCCTGCGTGAACGCGAGCGGATCTTGGCCTGCTTCCAGCAAGCCCCAGAGCTCATCGAGCACATGGGCTCGACTGCTGTGCCTGGGCTGGCCGCCAAACCGATCATCGACATCATTGCGCTGGTCGAGAATCTGGACGCCGGTCGGATGGCCGTCCCGGCACTTGTGAGCGCTGGTTATGTGCATCGCGACGATTTTCCCATGCCAGACCGCATCTTTCTGATGAAACTTGATCCGGTCTCTGGCGCGCGCACCCATCAACTGCACATACACGCCAATGAGGTCGAGGTGGCCCGACATCTGTTGTTCCGCGACAGACTGCGCCGCGACCCGGAATGCCGCGCGGCGTACTCCGCGCTGAAGCAAGATCTGGCGGTCCGGTTTGCCGAGGACCGGCAGGCCTATTCCCAGCACAAAACGGCCTTTATTGATGCTGTGGTTGCCCAAGACGGCGGACCGGCACGGGCGCAGAGCTGGAACCCCTGACTTTTTTCTGCCGCTTGTTTAGGTAGAATAACCGTACGCACTTGGGGGAGGCCGGTTTGTTGCGACGATTGATCGCCGGTATTGGCGGCCTGGCGCTGGCCACCACGCTCAGCCAATTCCCCGAATATGCCCAGCAATATACCCAGCGCCTGGGCGGCGCGGTGGACGAATTGCGGGTCATTGCCGAGGAATTCGACCGCGCCGCGGCCGAAGGCGGGCTGGACCGGCAGGCGGCGCTGCAGCGCTTTAATGCCTCCAATGACGACTTCTTGGCAGGGCGCGGCAATTCGATGTCGGCGACCTTTCAGCGCTATGACATGCTCAGCGCAACGCTGGCGCAGATCGAAGGCGCCGGGCCGGTGGAGCGATTACAATCGCTCCCGGCCTATCTCGACAGCGACATCGGCCGCCGCACGCTCGAAAACTACAAGCCCGCCATGCCCGTCACCATGGAGGGTATTCTCTATGCCGGCAGCGGGTTCATCCTGGGCTATCTCGTGCTCTCGGCCCTGGTCCGCCTGATCGGCATGCCGTTTCGGCGGCGCGGCCGGGGGCGGATCCGGGTGACGCGGACCTGACCGTACCCCCTTCGGGCCTGGCCGCTAGGAGATATAAACAAATCTTTATATCCGTCATTGATCGGTAACACCCCCTCCCGTATAGGAAAGGCAAGACATTGATCCATTCTGGAGCCGACCCATGACCAAGAGCCCGACCGACTACGCGGTCCGAGACATTTCCCTGGCCGATTACGGCCGCAAGGAAATCAGCATCGCCGAAATCGAAATGCCGGGCCTGATGGCCATTCGCGAGGAATATGCCGCCACCCAGCCCCTCAAGGGCGCGCGCATTGCCGGCTCGCTGCACATGACCATCCAGACCGCCGTCCTGATCGAAACGCTGGTCGCGCTGGGCGCCGATGTGCGCTGGGTCTCGTGCAATATCTTCTCGACCCAGGATCACGCTGCTGCTGCCATCGCCGCCGCCGGCATTCCCGTCTTTGCCCATAAGGGCGAGAGCCTGGAAGAATACTGGGCCTTTACCGACCGCATGATGGAATGGGGCGATGGCGGCACGCCGAACCTCATCCTCGACGATGGCGGCGACGCCACCATGCTGGTGCTGACCGGCGCCAAGGCCGAAACGGATCCGTCCATTCTCGACAAGCCCGGCAATGAGGAAGAAGAGATTTTCTTCGCCACCATCAGGAAGCGACTGGCCACGCACCCCAATTTCTATTCGACCATCCGCGACAATATCCGGGGCGTCTCGGAAGAGACCACCACGGGCGTAATGCGGCTCTATCAGCTCCATGCCAAGGGTGAGCTGCCCTTCCCGGCCATCAACGTCAATGACTCGGTGACCAAGTCGAAATTCGACAACAAATACGGAACCCGAGAATCGCTGGTCGACGCGATCCGCCGCGGCACCGACGTGATGCTGGCGGGCAAGGTTGCCATCGTCTGTGGCTATGGCGATGTCGGCAAGGGCTCGGCTGAAAGCCTGCGTGGCGCCGGTGCCCGCGTGCTGGTCACCGAAGTCGATCCGATCTGCGCCCTGCAGGCCGCCATGGAAGGCTTTGAGGTTGTCACCCTCGAGGAAGCCGCCCCGCGCGCCGATATCGTGGTGACCGCCACCGGCAATCGCGACGTGCTGATGGTCGATGACATGCGCAAGCTCAAGGACATGGCGATCGTCTGCAATATCGGCCATTTCGACAACGAGATCGACGTGCTGGGCCTCCGGAATTTCAAGTGGACCAACGTCAAGCCGCAGGTCGACATGATCGAGCAGCCCAATGGCAACCGCCTGATCCTGCTCTCCGAAGGGCGCCTGGTGAATTTGGGCAATGCCACCGGCCACCCGAGCTTTGTCATGTCCGCCTCATTCTCGAACCAGACCCTGGCCCAGATCGAGCTTTGGACCAATGGGGACAAGATCGAGAAGAAGGTGCATGTGCTGCCCAAGCATCTCGATGAGAAGGTGGCCGAGCTGCATCTGGCCAAGCTTGGCGCCAAGCTCACCAAGCTTACCAAGACCCAGGCCGATTATATCGGCGTGCCGGTCGAGGGGCCGTTCAAGTCAGGCGAATACCGCTACTAGGCGTCGCGAGCCCGCCAAGCGAATCGCGCCACCGGCGCGGTTGTGCGATGCAGCCCGAACGCTGGGCGTCAATGACAGCAAGTGTTCACCATTGACTGAAAAAAGCCCGGGCATTGTCCCGGGTTTTTACTTTTCTGAAAGGTTTCTGTTTCGTTCACGGGTCAAGCGCTTTCCTTGCGCTTTGCCCGCAACGCACAGCCATCAAGACTCTTTTGCACGATTCCACGGCCCGGTATGGTCTTAGTGATTCGGGTTGCGGGGGGACACGCAAACCGGTTTTGGGGGCAGCTTGAGCCGGCTTCGGCTTTGCGTCAGCGGCCTGTTTAGAGTTGAAGCGTACCGGCTGTTCTGGCCGGGTTGGCATCGCAATCAAAGCGAAAGAGGGCTGGTATGACGCCGGATCATTTCCGGAAACAATTGGGATTCGCAGGCCTGTGTGCCGCGCCCCTCACCCTGGTCACGGCTGTTCCCGCCCTGGCGCAGGGTCTTGTTCCGGCAAGTCTGGGCGGTATCGCCCCTTTTGCGGTTGCCATCGGCGCGGGCGGCTTCGCCCTGTTGTCCATGGTCTTGGTCCGCACCCTGCTTACCGATAGCCGCGCTGCGCGCCGCCGCGCCGCCGAACAGATTGCCGATCTGCGCGCGCTGGTCGATGAATATGAGAACCTGATCGCCGGCACCCGCGAGTTGACCGTGCTCTGGCAAGGGCATGAGCCGCCGCGCGTGCTGGGCCAGACTGGCGCCGTGCTGCCATCGGGGCGGCAGCCGCAAAGCGTGCTCAATTTCCACTCCTGGCTGGGGCCGGCCGAAACCAACCGGCTGACCAGCCTGGTCGAAGATCTGCGCCTGCATGGCCATGCCTTTGTCACCAGCCTTGATACCCGCGATGGTCGCCTGATCCGCGCCAATGGCTGGGTGATGGGTGGGGCCGTAGCCTTGCGGCTGCGCCCGGCCTTCAGTCAACCCGACGAGCATGCCGCTCTGACTGCCGAGGCGCAGGGTGGCGACCGCGAAAGCGCCCGCGCCATTCTTGCCCTTCTGTCCAAGCCGGCCTTTCTGCGCGATGCGGCTGATCGTCTGGTCTATGCCAACCCCGCCTATCTCAGGCTGGCGGCCGATCTGGGGCGGAGCTCCTCGGATGCGACCCCGCCCGAATTGCTCGACGCCACCCAATTGGCGCTGCATCTCAAAGCCTGCCATGCCGATGCGACGCCGGTGAATCTGCCGCTTGATTTTGGCAAGCATGGCCAGTTCGAATTGGTCGATTTCCCCGTGCCCGGCGGCCGGGCCGGATATTTGCGGCCTAACGATAAAACCAGCGCACTACCCGCGCCAGGTGATCAGAATGCGAGCCATATCGGCGGCATTATCGATGCGTTGGGCACGCCGATCGCCATCTTCAATGCCAAGCGCGAGTTGACCCAGTTCAACGCCGCCTATGCCAATCTGTGGAACCTGGATCAAAAGTTCCTGACGCTTGGCCTGGACGAGCGCGCCATTCTGGACAAATTGCGCACCGAGGGCATGCTGCCCAGCCAGGTCGACTACCACACCTGGCGCGCCAAGCACCTGGAAAGCTACGCGCGCAAGGAGCCGCACGAGGCCGACCCCTGGCACCTGCCCGATGGGCGCACCATCAAGGTGATTTCGGCGCCCGCGGGCCCCGAAGGCGGTGTCATCTATGTGTTCGAGGACCTGACCGAGCGGCTCGAGCTGGAAAGCACCAACAAGGCGTTCACCAATGTGCTGCGCGAAACCATCATGGCGCTCAACGAGGCCGTGGCGGTGTTCGGCACCAATGGCCGGCTGACCCTGTCCAATCCGCAGCTTTCCAAGCTCTGGAAGCTGCCCATGAACGAACTGGGCAACAATCCCCATATCGACCGGCTGGCCGAAGCCAGCGGCCGGGCGATGCCCGAGGACGGCGCCTCGATCTGGCGCGACCTCAAGCGCACCACCATCGACCTCAACCCCACCCGCACCGACCGGCAAGGGCGGATCAACCGGTCCGACGGGCGGCTGATCGACTATGCCATTACCCGTCTGCCCAATGGGCAGACCATGATGACCTTCCTCGATGTCACCGAAAGCGCGGGCTATTCCAAGGTTCTCAAGGAGCGCAATGACGCGCTGGTGGCAGCCGACCGGCTCAAGGACGCCTTTGTCGAGAACGTGTCCTATGAACTGCGCTCGCCCCTGACCAATATCATCGGCTTTGCCGACCTGCTGGCCGGGACCGAAGGCGGGAGCCTCAATGAACGCCAGCGCGAATATATCGACTATATCCGCGCCTCCTCGGTGACGCTGGGCGTCTTGATCGACAACATCCTCGATCTCGCCTCGGTCGATGCCGGCATTGCCGAACTCAACCCCGAACCGCTCGATGTGGCTGCCCTGGTCGACAAGGCCCGTGCCGGGATGAGCGCCAGCTTTCCCGAGGTCTCAGGTGAAGCGCCGCGTGTGGTGGTCGACATCGCGCCGGACCTGCCCGTGTTCATCGCCGACGGCACGCGGCTGGTGCAGGTGCTCTACAATCTGCTCTCTAACGCGGCCCGCTTCTCGCCACCAGGCGGAGAAATCCGCCTTTCCGTCAGCCAGCGGGGCGATCGTATGCTGTTCGTGATCGAGGACGAAGGCCCCGGCCTGACCGACGAAATGAAATCGGCCATTCTGACCCGGCTCGACAATCCGGCCTCGGGCGGCCGGCAGCGCGGTGCGGGGCTGGGCCTGTCCATTGTGCGCACCTTCGTCAACCTGCATGGTGGCACCATCTCGGCCGAACGCCGCGAGCCCAAAGGCAGCCGCATCATCGTCAACCTGCCGCTCGACAGCGCCCTTGCGGGCGTGGCGGAGTAAGCTTGCCTGCAACCCGCATCGTTGACTCAGTCACGATTTCGGTTCACCCCCACCCTTGGTCCCTTCCCCCAAGGGAGAGGGAGACGATGAACACTGAAGCCGCACATTGTGCCTCTCTCCCCTTGATGGGCTTCGATCCGTCCCGAAGGGCGGAACTCTCCGGTGGAGAGTTTTGAGGTGAGAAGAAATGAGGGTGGGGTGACAGCGGGCCGGATGACCACGATGTTTTTGCCGATTGAAACCTTCCTCCCCGATGATGCTGCAACAGCCCGGTTTGGAGCCCAGCTTGCCACAGGCCTGAAGCCCGGGGATATCGTCAGCCTCGAGGGCGATCTGGGAGCCGGCAAGACAGCCATGGCAAGGGCCATTTTGCGGGCGCTGGCTGACGATCCGGCGCTTGAAGTGCCATCGCCGACCTTTGCCATCATCCAGCCCTATGACACGCCCATCGGGCCGGTGTTGCATGCCGATCTCTACCGGCTGGCCGATGCCTCGGAGGCCGACGAGCTGGGCCTGCTCGATGACCCCGAGGCCATCGTTCTGGTCGAATGGGCCGAGCGCGCGCCGCAGGTGGCCGAGGCGGTGAGCCTCGTCGTGCATCTGGACATTCCCCCCAGCGGCGAGGGACGAATTGTGCGGCTGACCGCAAGCGATCAGTTCACATAGCTGACCTGGATCCCGTGCTGTGGATCACGCAGCACCTGAATGCGCCGATGCTCGGTGCCACCCGGCACGCGCCGCGGATCGCCCCGGCTCACCCGCTCCAGACGCCGCCGGTCTGGCCCGAAATAATGTGGTGAATCGATATAGAGCACTTCGTGCCCCAACTGGTCGGTCAATGTCTTGCTGACCTGTTCGATCGGATCGCTGAGAAACACCACATCGTCAAAACCCATCTCCACCTGCGGCACCATCTTGTGCCGCGGCCCCTGGGGAATGACACAGATGATCGGCGCATATTTGCGACGCGGCTCGTCGGTCGAGCGCAGGCCGCGCAACAGGCGCTGCTTGAGATGATCGATAACGCCATTGTGGATCAGGAAGAATGGCAGCGCCTTTTCAGGCAAGGCGTTAAGCTTGGTATGCTCGAGCACATGGCCGAAGCCCAGCGTACCGGCCAGAGCGGCCATATGGTCGTAATGGCGCCCGTCCGGGGCGAATATCAGTGCGGCGCAGTCGGCCAGAGTAATGGTATCAATAGAAGGCATGGTCTGCTTCCTTGACGCAATTCAGCTTCTCACAACAGTGCGCTCAGAAATATAACGAAATATAACCGAAATGAATATTTATGACGATGCCGTTTTGCTGTGCCTCCGTAGGAGTGCATAAGCCTGGCAACCCCGCTCAGGCGTCCAGCAGCGCCACGGTCCGTGCATCCTCATGACCATTGTTGAAGGCGCTGAGCGCGGCGCGGAACAGGCGTTGTTCGGGTTGCGCGCGGGCAAACAGGGTCATCGAGGAGATGAACTTCTTGTCATCGGGCGCGCCGAAAATCGTGTTGAGGTCGCGTGGCGCCACGCCCTCGGGGGCATGGAGAAGGACGGCCTCGGTGCATTCGACCAGCCGCGCGCCCAGGATCGGATGTTGGGCATAGGCAGCGGCCTCGTCAGTGCCGTGGAGGGCATAGCGCCGGGCCATGTCGCTTGATCCCAGTCCGGCCATCTGGGGGAAGATGAACCACATCCAGTGTGTACGCTTCCGGCCCGCCCGCAATTCGTGCAGCGCTTCAGGATAGATCTGGTCTTGCGCCGCCAGGAATTTCGCGATCATGGCCCCATGTGTCTCACTCATAATTGCCGCCTCCTATCGTCCAGTGCCAGTGCAGTCTAAGCCCAATATTGCGCGGGCCAAACAGCGGCCGATTTTTGGGGCCCGCCCAGCCCGGCGCCCGTCGACACAGCAATCTTGCTCAAATGGTTGCCGGGGCGTCCTGTCCCCGCTGGCGTCGCGCCGGGGATGATGAGAGATGCCAATTTATGCGCTTAATGGCGTTTGGCCCAGAATCGACGAACAGGCTGGCTGGATCGCACCAACTGCGGTCCTGGTGGGCGATCGGCACCGATATGGGCATCTGGTTCGGCGTGGCGGCGCGGGGCGATATCGAGCCGATCACTATTGGCTCCCGCTCCAATGTGCAGGAGAATTGTGTCTTGCACACCGAAAGCGGCTTCCCCGTCACCATCGGCGCGATCATCGGGAAGAACTGCCTGATCGGGGCTAAAGTGCTAGTGATCGAGGGCAAGTTGACCCCCGACAATTCATTGGTCATGGGCGCCCCGGCCAAGGTGGTGCGCGAAATCGATGACGATGGCGTGGCCGCCCTGTCCGCCTCTGCCGAGCGCTATGTAAATAACGCCAAGCGTTTTGCTGCGGGTATCAAGCCGGTCTCCGGCCATGATCCGGCTTTCGAACCGGCATAGGGATCAGAACTCACCCGATCTCGTAGGGCACCACGCTGCGTCTATCGGTCGGCACAGAAATGCCCGCCGCCATGGGCGGCACTGAGCGTTGCGGGCAATTGCGGCGCTCGCAGATGCGGCAGGAGACACCGATGGGATCGAACGGGGCTCTGGCCAGGTCCAGATCGTCGGCATAGACCAGTTTGCCTGCATGGGTGATTTCGCAGCCCAGCGCATAGGCATAGCGCCGGGTGACGCCGCGATAGCCGCCAAGACGTTTTTCGTGGCTCCAGGCCAGACAGAGATATTGCTTGCCGTCCGGGGTTTCGGCCAATTGCCTGATGATCTGTCCATGCGCCTCAAAGGCGCGATGCACATTCCACAACGGGCAGGCGCCGCCGAAGCGGGCAAATTGCAGGGCGGTGGCCGAATGGCGCTTGGTAATGGTGCCCGCCGCATCGACCCGGGCAAAAAAGAACGGCACGCCGCGCTCGCGCGCCCTTTGCATGGTCGAAAGGCGATGCGCCACCTGTTCGAGGCTCGCCCCGAAGACGCGCGCCAGCTCCTCGATGTCGAAGCGGAAATCGGCTGCTGCGTCGAGAAAGGCACGATAGGGCATCTGCACCGCCCCGGCGAAATAATTGCTGAGGCCCATGCGAGCAATGGGCCGTGCCTCCGGGGCCTGAAAATTGGCTGCATCCAGCAGACTTTCGAGCAGGCTGGCCTGTTCCAGCCCGCACAGCACCGTGGCGATCTGGAAGAACTGGCTGGAGGGTTCGAGATGGGCATTGACCCAGAGCTCACGGCTGTTGCGGTCAAACTCGGTCATGCGGTCACCATGGGCCGGGGCGGCCAGCACGACACGCATATTATGCATCTCGGCGCAGTGCAGGATCAACCGGCGCAGCCGGTCCGGGCCAATCTCGCCCAAGGACTCGGCCAGGCTTTCGCCGGCGCGGTCGAGCGCGTCGATGTAATTATCGGCGTAATGGAAGAAGTCGCGCACTTCCTCATAGGCGGTCTGCACATTGGATTGCGGATCGCGCGCCAGCGCCGCATCCATTCCGGCCAGCGTCTCATTGGTCTTGCGATAGGCACCATAAAGCGCCAGCACGGCGCGCGCCATGTCCGGCGCACTGGTGGCGACAGACTTGAGTTCCTGCAGATTGGGCACGGCGTCGCCAAACACCGGATCGGCCAGCGCTTCGCGCAGATCGACCACCAGGCGATCCGAAGCGTCCGAGGTCAGGCTGGACAGATCGAGATTGAAGCTTTCCGCCAGCGCTACCATCACCGAGGCAGTCAGCGGCCGCTGGTTGGATTCGAGTTGGTTGACATAGGATGCCGAGATGTCGAGCCGCGTCGCCAGCTCGGCCTGGGTCAGGCGATGCTTGGCGCGCAGGGCCCGCAACCGGGCGCCGGCAAAGACCTTTTTCGGGGCCAATCTTCACAACTCCACAACATTGCAAACCTTGCTTTGTGTGATTGTAGCAGGCTTGCCTTTTCCTG
This sequence comes from Devosia marina, assembly GCF_009758415.1. Lineage (GTDB taxonomy): Bacteria > Pseudomonadota > Alphaproteobacteria > Rhizobiales > Devosiaceae > Devosia > Devosia marina. The sequence goes on from NZ_WQRF01000004.1 coordinate 223,980, forward strand.
TCTTGGGCTCGACCCATTCTGCCTATATGGTCCGGCACAAAATTGCCGAACGGAGAGCAGCCATGAAAATCCACGACGTGCGCACCTACAAGTCCGCCGAGCCCCTGCCGCGCGAGGACCAGCTCGCCTGGAAGCTGGCCGCTGTCGCCACTGATCCGGTGCCGGTCGAGGATGATGTCGTGGAAATGATCGGCAACCGCATCATCGACAATGCTGCCGTTGCCGCCGCCTCCATCGCACGTGGACCGATCCGCTCGGCCCGTGCGCAGGCGCTGGGTCACAAGTCGGAACGCGGCGCCCCCATCTTCGGCCTGGCCGACGACACCCTGGTGTCGCCCGAATGGGCCGCCTGGGCCAATGGCGTGGCGGTGCGCGAACTGGATTTCCACGATACCTTCCTGGCCGCCGACTACAGCCATCCGGGCGACAATATCCCGCCCATCCTGGCCGTTGCCCAGACCAAGGGGCTGGATGGCGCGGCACTGGTACGGGGGCTTGCCGCCGGCTATGAGATCCAGGTCGATCTGGTCAAGGGCATCTGCCTACACGAACACAAGATTGACCATATCGCCCATCTTGGCCCCTCGGCCGCCGGTGGCATTGGTGCCCTGCTCGGCCTCTCCACCGAGATCACCTATCAAGCAATCCAGCAGGCATTGCACACCACGACCACCACGCGCCAGTCCCGCAAGGGCGAGATCTCGACCTGGAAGGCCTACGCGCCCGCCTTTGCCGGCAAGATGGCCATCGAGGCGGTCGACCGCGCGATGCGTGGCGAGGGCGCGCCCTCCCCGGCCTATGAGGGCGAAGACGGCTTCATTGCTTACCTGCTTTCTGGCCCCAAGGCGCTCTACCATGTGCCGCTGCCGGAACAGGGTGAGCCCAAGCGCGCGATCCTGGACACCTATACCAAGGAATATTCGGCTGAGTATCAGAGCCAGGCGCTGATCGACCTGGCTCGCCGTATGGGCCCGAAAATCGGCGACCTGACCAAAATCAAGTCGATCCTGATCAAGACCAGCCATCACACCCATTATGTGATCGGCACCGGCGCCAATGACCCGCAGAAGATGGACCCCAAGGCGAGCCGCGAAACGCTCGATCACTCCATCATGTATATCTTTGCCGTGGCGCTCGAAGATGGCGGCTGGCACCATGTGAAGAGCTATGCTCCCGAGCGCGCCCAGCGCCCGGAAACCGTTGCGCTCTGGCACAAGATCACCACCGAGGAAGACCCGATCTGGACCCAGCGCTACCACGCCAAGGGCGAGGACATGGCCTATGGCGGCCAGGTGATCGTCACCATGGAAGACGGCTCGGTCATCACCGACGAACTGGGCGTGGCCGATGCGCACCCCAATGGCGCCCGCCCCTTCAGGCGTGCCAATTACATCGAGAAGTTCCGCACCCTGTGCGAAGGCATTGTCTCAAGGGAAGAGCAGGACCGGTTCCTTGATCTGGTCGAACGCCTGCCCACCCTCAGTGCCGCCGAGGTCAAGGCCCTCAATTTCGTGGTTTCCCCGGACCAGCTTGGACCGGAAGCCCCCGCGGGGATTTTCTAAAGGAGGCGGAAATGACCGAAGCACCAGGCTTCAAACCCAAGAAATCCGTTGCCCTCTCGGGCGTCACGGCCGGCAATACGGCGCTCTGCACCGTGGGACGTACCGGCAATGACCTGCATTATCGCGGCTATGACATTCTCGACCTGGCCGAAACCAGCGAGTTCGAAGAGGTCGCGCACCTGCTGGTGCATGGCAACCTGCCGACGCAGGCACAACTGACCGCCTATAAGGCGCGGCTGAAATCCATGCGCGGCCTGCCCCGGGCGGTCCGCGCCGCGCTCGAGGCCCTGCCCGCGGCCGCCCATCCGATGGATGTGATGCGCACTGGCGTGTCCGTGCTCGGCTGCACCCTGCCCGAAAGTCACGACCACAATGCCGCCGATGCGCGCGCCATTGCCGACCGGCTGATGGCCTCGCTCGGGTCCATGCTGCTCTATTGGTATCATTTTGCCCATAATGGCCGCCGCATCGAAGTCGAAACCGACGATGACAGCATTGGCGGGCATTTCCTGACGCTGCTGCATGGCCAGACGCCGGAGGCGGACTGGGTGCGCGCCATGCACACCTCGCTCATCCTTTATGCCGAGCATGAGTTCAACGCCTCCACCTTTGCCGCCCGCGTCATTGCCGGCACCGGGTCGGACATGTATTCGGCCATTGCCGGGGCCATCGGCGCCCTGCGCGGTCCCAAGCATGGCGGCGCCAATGAGGTCGCCTTCCAGATCCAGGAGCGCTACGCCTCTCCCGACGAGGCGGAGGCCGATATCCGCGAGCGTGTCGCCAACAAGGAAGTCATCATCGGCTTCGGCCACCCGGTCTATACCGTTTCCGATCCGCGCAATGTGGTCATCAAGCGCGTGGCCAGGAGCCTTGCCGACAAGGCAGGGGCGGGGCGCCAATATGCAATTGCCGAGCGCATCGAAAGCGTGATGATGGACGCCAAGAAGATGTTCCCGAACCTGGATTGGTTCAGTGCCGTCTCCTACAATCTGATGGGCGTGCCCACTGCCATGTTCACCCCGCTCTTTGTCATCGCCCGCACCGCGGGCTGGTCGGCGCATGTGATCGAACAGCGCCAGGATGGCAAGATCATCCGCCCATCAGCCAATTACACCGGGCCCGAAGACCTCGACTTCGTGCCATTGAAGGATCGCAAGGAGGCTTAAGGCCCATGCCCTATCTCGTTTCCGCTGACCTGCCCGCGACCAGCGCCGGCAGCCGTTTTCGCGCCTTGCTAAACCGCCCGCAGATCCTGCAATTGCCCGGCGCCCATAATGGCCATGCCGCCATTCAGGCGAAAAATGCCGGCTTTGAGGGCCTGTATCTCTCCGGGGCCGCCATGACCGCCTCGATGGGCCTGCCCGATCTGGGCGTCATCACCGTGGATGAAGTGGCCTTTTTCATCCGCCAGATCGCCCGCGCCTCGGGGCTTCCCCTGCTGGTGGATGGCGATACCGGCTATGGCGAGGCGCTCAATGTCATGCACATGGTGCGCACCTTCGAAGAGGCAGGCGCCGGCGCGGTGCATCTGGAAGACCAGTTGCTGCCCAAGAAATGCGGGCATCTCAACGACAAGAAGCTGGCCGATGCCCATGACATGGCTGCCAAGGTCGCCGCCGCCGCCAGGGCCCGCCGCGACCTGGTCATCATTGCCCGCACCGATGCAGCAGCGAGCGAAGGGATTGATGGCGCCGTGGCCCGCGCCAAACTCTATATCGAGGCTGGCGCCGATGCGATCTTCCCCGAAGCCTTGACCAGCATCGACATGTTCCGCGATTTCGCCAAGGCGATGCCGGGCGTCAAGCTCCTGGCCAACATGACCGAATTCGGCCGCACGCCCTACCAGACGGCTGCCGAGTTCGAAGCCCTGGGCTACTCCATGGTGATCTGGCCGGTCTCCTCTCTGCGCGTGGCCAACAAGGCGCAGGAAAAGCTCTATGCGGCTATCAAGCGCGACGGCGGCACCAAGGCCATGCTCGAAGAGATGCAGACCCGCCAGGAACTCTATGACGTGATCGGCCTGCACGATTATGAGGCGCTCGACGCCTCGATCATCAAAACCATCGTGCCCTGATCCGCCCGCGTTTGCTCTTGGTTTACCACGCCAGCAACTCGCCGGCGCGGTAAGCACCTCGTCAAGCATCCCCCGTCTAAGGTCCGCTTCTGACACAGAAAGTGTCACAGGGATTCAGGCGGCGGAATGAACGAGGAACGACAAGCCAAGCATCGCGGCGATTGGCGCCGCACCATGGCCGTTCCGGTGCTGCTTGCGCTTGTCGCCATGCTGGTGGCAGCCGTTCTGGTCGACCGGCAGAACCAGCAGATTGCCGAAAGCAATCTGCGTGCCAACGCGCTCAACCAGATCTCGGTGATCCGCGCCAAGCTCGAAGGTCACGTGGCGGGCAATATCCAGCTCGTCAAGGGGCTGGTCGCGGTCATATCAACCGAGCCTGACATGGATCAGGCGCGCTACGCTGCGCTGGTAGACAATATTTTCGAGGAAGGCAGCCAGTTGCGCTCCGTCGCCGCCGCGCCGAACCTGATTATCTCCATGACCTATCCGCTGGCCGGCAATGAAGCCGCGCTCGGGCTCAACTACCGGCATGTGCCAGCACAATGGCCGGCCGTAAGAGAGGTTCTGGAAACCGCCAAGCTCAACATTGCCGGGCCAGTCGACTTGGTGCAGGGCGGCCAGGGTTTTGTCGGCCGCTTCCCGGTGTTTACCGGTCCGGAGGACAATCGGCAGTTCTGGGGCCTGGTCTCCGCCGTTGTGGATGTGCAAAAGCTCTATGCCGATAGTGGCCTGCTCGATCCCGAACTGGGGCTCGACATCTCTATTACTGGCCATGACGGCACCGGACGCGCCGGCAAGCGCTTTTTCGGGCCGGACCTTAGCGAGGCCGACCCGGTCACCGCTACCGTCGTGCTGCCTTCAGGCAGCTGGGCAATCGCGGCCGCGCCCAAACAGGGCTGGGGCGCTGATCCGGTCTCCACCTGGTCGCTCCGCGGCTTGATCCTTGCCGCAGGGGCCCTGATCCTGTTCCCGATCGTGGTGACCGGCCGCATGATCCGCGAACGCCATGAGCATATTCACGAACTGGGCGTGCGAGAGAGCGAGCTGGCGCGCCTGACCCGGCGGCTCAACCTGGCCCTTGCCGCCTCCAAGGTCGGTGTCTGGGAGCTGGACTTGTCCACCAACAGCGAGGACTGGGACGAGCGCAACAACGAGATTTTTGGCCTGCCTGCCGACGGCGCCCCCCGTAGCCATGACCACTGGAAACAGGCCGTGCACCCGGACGACCGCGAGCGCGCCCAAGCCGACTTCCGTGCACAGATCGCCTCGGGCTATTACGAGACCGATTATCGCGTGCTGCTGCCCGATGGCACACTACGCTATGTGCGCTCGGCGGGGGCACTGCACCACGAGCCGGGCCAGCCGGACAAGGTCATCGGTGTCAATTGGGACGTCACTCAGGATGTCAGGCTCAATGACGATCTTCGACGTGCCAAGCAACAGGCCGAGACGCGCAGCAACGATCTGGAAGCGGCCCGCATTCGCATCGAACACAATGCCCTGCATGACAGTCTGACCGGTCTGCCCAACCGGCGCTATCTCGACGACGTCCTCAAAAAGCACGCGGCCGACGGTTTTCATGGCTGCGGGTCAATCGCCTTGCTTCATATTGACCTGGATCGCTTCAAGCAGATCAACGACACGCTCGGCCATGCGGCAGGCGACGCCATGCTGATCCATGCCAGCAAGGTGTTGCGTTCCAATTGCCGTGAGACCGATTTCGTCGCCCGCATCGGCGGGGACGAATTCGTCATCGTTTCAAGCGCCGGTCCAAGCGATGCGCATCTGCACCTGATGGCCGATCGCATCGTGCGCGAAATGCGCCGCCCCGCCCAGCATGACGGACATGAAGTGCGTTTCGGGGTCAGTATTGGGGTGGCCGTGTCCCGATCGGCGCATATCAAGGTCGAGCAATTGCTGGTGAACGCGGACATTGCTCTTTATCGCGCCAAGGCGCTGGGCCGGAACCGCCATGAATTCTTCACGGAGGCACTGCAGGCCGAGGTGGTTCACACCAAGCGCCTGGCCGACGAGATCCTCAATGGCTTGGATAACGACGCCTTCTTCGCCTTCTATCAGCCCCAGTTCGACGCTCAGACGCTGGAGCTGATTGGGGTGGAGGCGCTGGCCCGCTGGCAGCATGTCGATGGGACAATCAAGACGCCCGACCATTTCATGGATGTGGCCGAAGAACTCAATGTCGTCGCCCAGATCGACAAGCTGATCCTGGATAAGGCGCTGGCCGATCTGGCCCGCTGGGATGCGAAGGGCTTCAACGTGCCGCGCGTCTCGGTCAATGTTTCGCTCCGGCGCCTGCATGACGAAGGGCTGGTGGAAAGTCTGCGCGCCCTGCCGCTGCAGCCGGGGCGCCTCGCCTTTGAACTGGTCGAGTCGATCTATCTTGATGAAAGCGACGGAGTGGTCGCCTGGAATATCGACCAGATCAAGGAATTGGGCATTGATGTCGAGATCGACGATTTCGGCACCGGCTATGCCTCAATCGTTTCCCTGCAGAAACTGCATCCGCGCCGCCTCAAAATCGACCGGCAATTGATCAATCCAATCCTGCATGAACCGGCCCAGCGCCAGCTTGTAGCCTCTATTGTCGATATCGGAAAATCCATGGATATCGAGATCGTCGCCGAGGGCGTGGAAACCATGGAACACGCCGAAATCCTGCGCGGCCTGGGCTGCGAAGTGCTGCAAGGCTACGCCCTGGCCCGGCCGATGAGCCGCGGCGCCTTGGAGAATTTCCTGCTTGAGAGGCGCCATAAGCTGGTGGGTTGACGCGCCCGCCCTTCATTGGCCCTCATCCTCAGGCACCTTGCACAGCAAGGCCTCGAAGGACGAGGGCGGCCATCGCTGAGCTCAATCAATTTGTTATCCCCGCTTCCAAAACCTCCACCATAATCCTCCCATCTCTCCCGCTATGGGCGGACTGCAGCGAACAGTTGCGGGAGGAACCGGTGAGACTGGATTCGCTCCAGGGCTCGCCTGCCGGTCGGGTCACCTTGCGACGAGCGATCAATAGGGGCCACGACGGCAGGAGAAACCCGCTTCGATCTGTCCCGACAGGGCAAATCTCTCCGGTGGAGAGATTTGAAGTGAGAAGGCCATGAGCGCTACGCGCGAATGGCTGGGGCGGCGACGTCTCTATTTAATTAGTTTTACTGAGACGCACGTGCCTCGGGATACGCTCTATTCGTCACAACCGCAGGCGCAAGCGTCGGGCGGCAAAGGGTGTTGGAAATGTCAGTCGACCAGGAAGTAAGTGATGGTGGTGACCACGCGCACCTTCTTGTCGATCTGTTTCTCCGGCCGGTCATTGGGAATCTCGACGGCGGGCAGGATTTCGAACACGCCCTGATTGGCGGTCTGGATATCGCCCACCTGCGCCCCGGATTCGGCGGCGAACTGCTCGGCGGTTTCTTTGGCGCGCTGGGTGGCTTCGGTCAGCATTTCGCCCTTGAGGTCGTTGATGCCGGTAAACACGAAGCTGGCCCCGGCACTATAGGCATCGGAGGAGAATACCACGCCCTGGCGCAAGAGATCGGCGACCGAACGGCTCGCCTCGGCCAGATCCTGCACCCGGTCGGTCGTGACCAGCAAGTCCTCGGTCAGGACGAAGCGGTATTCGTCATTCATGGCGTTGGCGTTGTATCCTGCCGCCCGGTCTTCAACGAGCACGTTCTGGACCTGGATTTCAGTCTCGGCAAAGCCGCGCTCGGACAGGAATTCGCGTACCGAGGCCTCGGCGTCTTCAAGGCTGGCCCGCGCCGCCTGCAGGGTCGGGCCGGTGGCGACGAAGCGAATGGGCCAGAAGCCCAGATTGGCTTCAACGGCGCGTTCGCTCAGCCCCTTGACGGTCACCACACGCAACGGCTGACGGCTTTCCACCAGCGATGTACCGACAAACCAGCCGGCCAGCGCAATTCCGGCCGCTACGAAAAGTGCAGCAACAATTCCAACGATTCTCATGATAGGTCCCTCTATCAATGTCCCGGACGGGAGATGAGCGCCGCGATCATGGCGCGACCAAGGCATAAAAGGAGGCGGCTGAATGGCACATGAACACAGGAATTTCGGACTTGGCGTGGTCGGCGCCGGCATGGGCGCGAAGCCGCATGCCCTGGCACTCAATGCCCTCAAGGATCGCATTTCGGTGCGGGGCGTCTACCGACGAAACCGGGAGCAGCTCGACCAGTTCTGCCGCGAGTACGACCTGCCGGCCGCTGCAAGCTATGAAGCGCTGCTGGAGGATCCCAGCGTTGACGCGATCTTGGTGCTCACCACGCCCAACGCGCGCGAAGAGCTCGTGGCTGCGGCCTGCAAGGCGGGCAAGCATGTGCTGATGGAAAAGCCGGTGGAGCGTTCGACCGAAGCGGCAGAGCGCATCGTTGCCACCTGCGACAAGGCCGGGGTGACGCTGGGCGTCATCTTCCAGCACCGGTTCCGCGCAGCCTCGCAGGCGCTGGCCCAAAAGGTCGCCAGCGGCGAATTGGGCACGTTGCAGGCGGCGCAGCTGGTTGTGCCCTGGTGGCGTCCGCAGCAGGGCTATTACGACCAGCCCGGGCGCGGCACCTTCGCCCAGGACGGGGGTGGGGTGCTGATCACCCAGGCAATTCATTCGCTCGACCTGATGCTCAGCCTGACCGGTCCGGCCAAGGCCGTCACCGCCATGACGGCGACCACCGGGCTGCACAGAATCGAGACCGAGGACTTCGTGGCCGGAGGTGTCGAGTTCGTCAATGGCGCGGTGGGCGGGCTGATCGCTACCACCGCCAATTTTCCTGGTGGCCCGGAAAGCCTGACGCTCAATTTCGACAAGGCCAGTGCGACGCTGACCAGGGGCGTTCTGACCTTGAACTGGCTCGATGGCCGAACCGAAACGGTCGGGGAAGAGGCCAGCACCTCGGGCGGCGGCGCCGACCCCATGGCCTTCCCCTTCCAGTGGCACCAGGCGCAGATCGCTGACTTTGCCGAGGCGGTACAGGCGGGGCGGCAGCCGGTTTCGACAGGTCACACCGCGCTCAACGTGCACCGGCTGATTGATGCGTTGATCCGCTCGGGCAAAGAGGGGAAACGGGTGGAGGTTTAGCCTGGAGGCCCCCTCACCCGCCGCTACGCGGCGACCTCTCCCCCAGAGGGAGAGGTGAAGTGGTGAGGGGGCCTTGTTTAGCTATGCCACCCGGGAAATATCCGGCACGGCGTCGAGCAGCATTTTGGTGTAGTCGGCCTGCGGATTGTCGAAGATCGCGTCCGTCGGTCCCTTTTCGACCAGAACGCCATTATGCAGCACCCCGACCGCGCTCGACATCTGGCGCACCACCGCCAGGTTGTGGCTGATGAGCAGATAGGTCAGGCCGAACTCGTCCTGCAGTTCCTGCATCAGGTCGAGCACCTGGGCCTGCACCGAAACGTCGAGCGCCGAGGTGGGCTCATCGCAGACGATGAATTCGGGCTGGCTGGATAGCGCCCGGGCAATGGCGATGCGCTGGCGCTGGCCGCCGGAAAACTCGTGCGGGAACTTCCGCATGACCGAAGGATCCAGCCGCACCCGGGTCAGCAGTTCGGCCACGCGGTGGTCGACCTCGGTGCGGTTGCGGGCAATGCCCAGGGTCCGCATCGGTTCGGCGACGATGTCGGCCACCCGCCAGCGTGGATTGAGGCTGGCATAGGGGTCCTGGAAAATCATCTGCACCCGCTTGCGGCGCTCTTTATGCCCGGCCCCTCCAGCCCAGATATCATGGCCGTCGACCGTGATTTGCCCCGAGGAGGGACGCAACAGACCGACAATCATCTTGGCGCAGGTGGATTTGCCCGATCCGCTTTCGCCCACCAGCCCGAAGGTCTTGCCTTTTTCGATGGCGAAGCTGACATCGTTGACGGCGCGGAACATCTCGACCTTACCGGGCAGGAGCTTGAGAAAGCCACCGCCGCCGATCTCGAAATCACGCACCAGATGCTTGACCTGTACATAGGCGCCATCGTCATTGGCGGCCTCTTCCGGGGTCACATCACCAGCCTGGCGCTGGATGGTCGGGATCGAGTTGATCAGCTTGATCGTATAGGGCTCCTGCGGGCGGCGAATGATGTCGCCCACCGTGCCGGTTTCGACCACCGTGCCCTGATGCATCACCACCATGCGGTCGGCCGTCTGGGCAATGACACCCATGTCGTGGGTGATCAGCATGACCGCGGCACCGTGATTGGCGCAGAGCTTCTTGAGCACCTTGATGATCTGGGCCTGCACCGACACGTCGAGTGCCGAGGTCGGTTCGTCGGCAATGATCAGTTCCGGTTCTGCCGCGATGGCCAGTGCGATGACGACGCGCTGGCGCATGCCGCCCGAGAACTGGTGCGGATAGCTCTCCATGCGCTCGGCCGCCTTGGGAATGCCGGCCTCGGTCAGCAGATCGATGGCCTTCTGGCGCGCCTCGGCCTCACTGAGCGGCAGATGCGTGCGGATGGTTTCGATCAGCTGCTCGCCGATGGTGTAGAGCGGGTTGAGGCTGGTGAGCGGGTCCTGGAAGACCATGCCGATGCGCCTGCCGCGCAGCTTGGCCTTGGCTTCTTCGGGCAGATTGTCGATGCGCTCGCCCTTGAGGCGGATTTCGCCGGACGCGATATGGCCGGGCGGTTCGATCAGGCCAATGACGGCCGAGCCGGTCATGGACTTGCCGGCGCCAGATTCACCCACCACGCCGACCACTTCGCCGGGCATGATATCGAAGCTGACCCCATTGACCGCGCGGAACACGTCATTGCGGAAGGGGAATTCGACCACAAGGTCCTTGATGGAGAGTACTGGCTCGGTCATCAGCGCAACTTCGGGTTGAGGGCGTCACGCAGCCAGTCACCCAACAGGTTGACCGACAGGGCGAGCAGAACAAGGGTGACCGCAGGAAACAGCAGGATCCACCATTCGCCGGAGAACAGGAATTGCTGACCAATGCGGATCAGCGTCCCGAGCGAGGGCTGGGTGGGCGGCACGCCGACACCGAGATAGGAGAGCGTGGCTTCCTCGATAATGGCCAGCGCCAGCCCGATGGTGCCAATGACCAGAACCGGGCCCATGACATTGGGCAGCACATGGCGCAGCAGGATGATGAAGGGGTTCACCCCCAGGATGCGGGCGGCGGATACATAATCCTTCTGCCGCTCGACCATGGTGGCGCCGCGCACGGTGCGGGCGAACTGGGCCCAGTTCGCCAGGCCGATGGCCAGGATCAGCACCCAGATGGCCGCTCCCTCCTGCTGGTTGGGTGGAATGAGGCCGCGGGCGACGCCGAAAATCAGCAACGCAATCAGGATGGCCGGAAAGCTCAGTTGCACATCGGCGACGCGCATGATGACGGCATCCCAGATGCCGCCCAGATAGCCGGCGACCAAGCCCAGGCCGACCCCCATGACCATGGCGAACAGAGTGGCCGAGAAGCCGACAAAGAGCGAAACGCGCGAGCCATACATGATGGTCGAGAGCACATCGCGGCCCTGATTGTCGGTGCCCAGAATGAAGTAGCTCCCGGCAAAGGAGTTCGAATTGGGCGGGGTGAAGCCGTCCATCAGGTTCAACGTGGCCGGATTGAACGGGTTATAGGGGGCTATCCAGGGGGCGAGCACCGCCATCAGGATCAACACCAGCGCCACGATCGAGGCGACGATTGTGACCGGCGAATGCCGGTAGGACCAGACGATGTCGGACTTGAGAAAGGTCCGCCAGCGCGAAGTCTTGGCCGCCACGACGGGCTGCTCGGGGGAATGGGGCAGATCGGTCACCGACTACCTCCCGGATTTGGCGCCGTCGCGCAGGCGCGGATCGACGATGAAATAGAGAATATCAACGATGAGGTTGATGACCACAAAAACCAGCGCCACAAAGACGAGGTAGGCGGCCATCACCGGGACGTCGACGACGGCAACGGAGTTGACGAAGAGCGAGCCCACGCCAGGCCACTGGAACACGGTTTCGGTGATGATGGCGAAGGCGATGACCGACCCCAATTGCAGGCCGGTGATGGTGATGACCGGGACCATGGTGTTCTTGAGGGCATGGCCGAAATTGATCGCCCGCTGGCTCAAGCCACGGGCCTTGGCAAAGCGGATATAGTCAGTGCGCAGCACTTCGAGCATTTCGGCTCGCACCAGCCGCATGATCAGCGTCAGCTGGAACAGCGAGAGGGTAATGGCCGGCAGGATGATCGAGCGCAGCCCGGACTCAGTGAGAAAACCGGTGCGCCACCAGCCCAGATCCACCACCTCGCCGCGCCCGAAGGAAGGCAGGACCTTGAGTTCGACCGCGAAGACATAGATCAGACCAATACCGATCAGGAAGGTGGGCAAGGATACCCCGATCAGCGAGGCGGTCATGATGACGCCCGTGGAAAAGGCGCGAGGCCGGAGGGCAGTGTAGATACCCAGAACAACGCCGAGCACCAGGGCGATGCTGGCCGAGGCGAAGGCCAGTTCTATGGTCGCCGGCAGGCGCTCCATGATGAGCTGGCTCACCGGCTGCTGCAGCCGGTAGGAGATGCCGAACTGTCCCTGCAGGGCATTGCCGACAAAGCTGAAGAACTGGATGTAGAAGGGCTCGTTGAGCCCCAGGCGCTCACGCAGCGCCGCATGGTCAGCCAGTGTCGAATCCTGGCCCAGCATGGAGCTGACCGGATCGCCGACATAACGGAAGACCATGAAGGCGATGAAAGCCACCGCAAGCATGACGATAACGGACTGAAACAGCCGTCGCGCAATGAAGGCCAGCATACTGGGCCCCCCATAACTGAGAACCGCCGCGCGGGGTTCGACTCCGCGCGGCGGTTCAGGATTGCAGGACGCTTACTCGGCGAACACGACAGTGGTCATGTTGGGCTGGTTTTCCGGGTGCACCGGCAGAGTGATATCCTCGCGCATGGCGTAGGCCAGCGTCTGGTTATGCACCGGCAGGAGCACGCGGTCGGCCTTCACCACTTCCCAGATTTCCGCAATGGTCGCATCGCGTGCATCAAGGTCGGTTTCGGTGCCGAGCGAGATGATCTTTTCGTCCAGCTCGGGATTGGAGTAGCCACCGACATTATAGGTGCCGTGGGTGTCGGTCTTGGTGTGCACCAGATCGTTGAAGATATAGGCGCTATCGAAGGTCGGAACGCCCCAGCCAAGCAGGTAGAAGTCAGTTTCATCGCCCAGGATGATCGGGCTGTGCTCAGCAATCGGGCGCGACGCCAGCGTCACATCGATACCGATCTGGCCCAGCATGCCGACATAGGCGGTGGAGATTGCTTCGTCATTGACATAGCGGTTATTCGGCGTGTCCAGGGTCACAGAGAACCCATCGGGATAGCCGGCTTCAGCCAGCAGTTCCTTGGCGCGTTCCACATCGGGGGCGGGATACTGGTCGAGTTCCTCGGTCCAGCCATTGACGAAGGGCGGGGTTGCCACGCCGGTCGGAATGGAGTTGCCACGCATCACCACCTGCTGGATGGCGTCGCGATCCAGCGCCAGTTCCATGGCTTCGCGCACCAGCGGATTGTCGAACGGGTTGCTGTCGGTGATGTTGGAGGAGCGCAGCGGCTCGTCACCAAAGCGATAGCCGAAATAGATCACGCGGTTTTCAGGACCGGTTTCGACCTTGAAGCCGGCCGAATTCTGCAGGCGCTCAATATCCTGTACGGGGACGTCCTGAACGATATCAACGTCGCCCGAGAGAAGGGCAGCAATGCGGGTGGCATTGTCGGCGATCGGCAGGTAGACGATCTCGGTCACGGCGGGCGCTTCGCCCCACCAGCCATCGAAGACGGACAGCACAGAGCGGACGTCAACCTCGCGCGAGGTCAGCATATAGGGGCCGGTGCCATTGGTGTTGAGAACGGCATAGTTGGATTCGCCGGCGGCAAAATCCTGGACTTCCTCGACATTGTTGGTCTCGGACCAGGTCTTGTCCATGATGAAGGTGTTGGTGACGTTGTTCGGGTAAAGCGGGCTCGGGCCGACCATCTGCACCTCGACGGTGTAGTCGTCCACGGCGCGCACTTCTGCCACTTCGGCGTGAAGCTGCTTGAGATTGGAGCCTTCCGAGCGGGCGCGGTCGAGCGAAAACACCACGTCCTCGGCGGTGAAGTCGGCGCCGTCGTGGAACTTGACGCCTTCGCGCAGCTTGAACACCCAAACGGTCGGATCATCTTCCTTGACATACCATTCGGTCGCCAGGCGCGGGATCAGCGTGCCTTCGGTGTCGCGCCACATCAGGGTTTCATAGATGTGATGGGCGAAGGTATGCGTGACGCCCTGGTTCTGCGAATGCGGATCCAGCGTGAGCGAATCGGACGAACGCGCCCAGCGGACCGTCTCGGCCTGGGCAACACCGGCGAGCATCGTCGAGGCGATCAGGACCGCCGCGATGCGGGTCAGTGAAGTGTGCATGAATAGTCTCCCGTTCCTTAAATACGCCATCTCAATGGTTGCCCAAAGGTGGCTTGGGCGACACCAAAGCGTAGATTTGACAGGAGCGCAACGGGAATCGTTGACCGTTTGGTCAATGCTATCGCCGGTATATTGGCAATCCACAGAAATGGACGGTTCCTGACCAATCCGTTCGGCTGCGCAAGGAAGTCCTTGACCCCTGCCCCGGCGCGACTTCATCTGCGGGCATGAAGCAATCCATTGCTACCATTGCCCTGGTCATCGCGGAGTACGAGGAGGCGGTTGCATTCTATCGCGACGCGGTCGGATTCACGCTGGTCGAAGATACGCCGCTGGCACCCGGCAAGCGCTGGGTGGTGTTGGCGCCTCCGGGTAGAGACGGCGCGCGCCTGTTGCTGGCGAAGGCCGATGGTCCGGATCAGCAAGCGGTGATCGGCAAGCAGGCCGGCGGGCGGGTCATGCTGTTTCTGCAAACCGACGATTTTGACCGGGACCACGCCCGCATGCAGGCCAATGGCGTGCATTTTCTCGAGGAACCACGGCGCGAGGCCTATGGCACGGTCGCCGTCTTTGTCGATCTTTACGGAAACAGATGGGACCTCATCGAACCGCGGCGCTAATTGGCCTGACTCTGTTATGCGTGGGCCCGGCCGCCGGACAACAGCCCGGCTGGCACTATTCCCCCTTGCCCGAAGAAGGGGACCGGGCCAGCATGGGCTGTGCACGCGAGAGCAATGCGAATGAATTTGCCTGCCTTGTCGTCCGCTGCGAGGATGACTACGCGGTTGGCTTACATGTCTATACAAGCCGCCCGGCGGGCGATGCCGGCACTTGGGAAATGACCCTGGATCGGGAAACAAGGCTGATCGACACCATTGCGGGCACCTCGCCCTATGGCGCACGACTTGATGATCCGGATGGCTGGTTGTTGGACGGATTGCGTCACGGCACGTTTGTTTATCTACGCCACTATAACGATATGGATAAGGCTTTCGTCTTTATCGACCTCTCCGGATCCTTCCGTTCCATCGCCGAGGCCCTGCATTGGTGTGCGCCACGCGTGCCGCCAGGCGAACAAATCGGATCGCCAGACGTTGGCCCGCCACAGAACAATGGAGAAGCACAATGAACCGTCGCCCCCTTGGCCGCAGTGAACTGGTGATCGAACCTCTGGTGCTGGGTGGTAATGTGTTTGGCTGGACGGTCGATGAAGCACGAGGCTTTGACATACTCGATGCCTATGTCGGCGCAGGCTTTTCCGCCATCGACACCGCCGAAGGCTATCCCAATTGGGTGCCGGGCAACCCTCCTGGCATGAGCGAGACGATCATCGGGAAATGGCTGAAGGCACGGGGCAATCGGGACGAGGTGCATATTTTCACCAAGGTCAATTCGGGCAGGAAGCCGGGCGGGCTGAAGCCCGACTCGATTAAGGCGAGCATCGAAGCCTCTCTCAATCGGCTGCAGACCGATTATGTCGATCTCTACTTCAGCCACTGGCCGGACACCGACTCCAGTCATGAGGAAACGCTGGAGGCTTATGATACGTTGATCCGGGCAGGCAAGGTGCGGGTCATTGGCGCCTCGAACTACAGCGCCATCATGATGCGGGAAGCGCAACAGACCGCCATCGTCAAATCGCTGCAGCGCTACGAAGTGACCCAGCCGCGCTACAATCTCTATGACCGCGCCGAATTCGATGCGCTCCAACCCTATCTCGTCGAGAACGAGGTCGGCTCGATTGTCTATTACAGCCTCGCCTCGGGCTTTCTTACAGGCAAATATCGCAGCCAGGATGATCTGGGACAGTCAGCCCGAGGCAGCGGCGCCGGACAATATCTCAACGCCAAGGGCTTGAGCATTCTGGGCGCGCTGGATCAGGTTGCCGCCGAATTGGACGCAACGCCCGCCGAGGTGGCCCTGGCTTGGCTGGTGGCTCAACCCGGCGTCAGCGCACCGATTGCCTCGGCCACCTCGGTCGAACAGGTCGAGAGCCTGGCGCGCGGAGTGCGCCTCAAGCTAAGCGCGGAAGCAGAAAGCCTGCTGAACGACAGCGGGCGGTGAACGGCGAACGAGCCGCCCCGAGCAAAACAGCATAAGCGCTACAAATTGGGCACTAGAAAATTGAACAGCGCGGGAGACTTGACGACAGATGACGATTACTGGCATTGCGAGGTGAAGTTATCGCAAAGCTGCGGAGCGATACTCAGCCGGGCCGGGCCTGAACCAGAATACACTAGCTATTGGCCGCAGGCTCGTCTTGTCCCGGCAGGAGTCCTGTCAAAATGTCTTCAGATTTGGAGCCGACGCGCGACGTGTTTGTTGCCGGCCGGCGGGGTGTTCGGCACACTGGCGTTCGGCGTGCCAATGAAAAGACCGTGCTCACGGTCGTCGCCTTTAATTCCGGCGCCTCGAACGCCGAGATTTCGCGCCTGTCAGGCCTGGCGCCGCAGACGGTTTCAGCCATCCTGATCGATCTTGAGCGGGAGGGGCTCATCGTACGCGGCCCGGTCTTGCGGGGCCGGCGCGGACAACCCGCCACGCCGATCCTGCTGCATGAGAATGGGGGCTTTGCAATCGGCGTGGAGATCGGCTGGCGCCATCTTGATGTCGTGCTGATCAACATGCATGCCGCCATTCTGCAGCACCATCATGAAGACCATGCCTATCCCGACGCCGCCTCGGTGTTCGACCGTATCGGCGGCGTGATCGAGGCGTTCCGCCGTACCTTGCCGCAGCCCCATCGGTCGCGGCTGCTTGACATCGGCCTAGCCATGCCCGGTTCGCTGACCACCGATCTGGACCTGTTCAATGCGCCACCCGAACAGGTGAAGCGGTGGCGGGAGATCGATCCCGTCGCCGAACTGGCGCGGCGCAGCGGGCTCGAGATCACCCAGATCAATGACGGCAATGCCGGATGCTGGGCCGAACTGATTGCGCTGGCGCCGCCGCGACCGGCCAATGTCGTATTTCTGATGGTTTCGCAGTTGCTGCTGGCCGGCATGGTGAGCGATGGGGTGCTGTGGGAAGGCGCGACCGGCCACGCCGTCGATCTGGGCTCTGGCCTTGTCCACGTAAACGGTAGCGCGCCGCAATTGGCGCACCAGGTCGCCTCGCTCTTCGCCCTGCGCGCCCGGCTCGTCGCCGCCGGCTTTACCGAGGCTGAAGGGCCGGTAGCGAACTGGGACCTGGCTGCAATGACACACCAAGTCGAGGCATGGGTTGGCGAGGCGGCACAAGCCCTGGCGCAGGTGGTCCACAATGCCAGCATGATCCTTGAGCATCCGCACGTGGTCCTTGATACCGAGCTGGGCCCTCGGATTGGGGCCAAGTTGGCGGAGCGCCTGCAGGTCGAGATGGGCCGGTTCGAGACACGCGGTTTCAAGCGGCCCCGCGTGGTCAATGGTCAGCATGGCAGGCTGTCTCCTGCCATTGGCGCCGCGGAATTGCCGCTCTACAGGCGCTACTTTTGAACCTTGGTTGCGGCCCGTGCCGGTTCCAGCGCATCACGCAGCCGAGCGCTGGGGATCAGCACGACCGTATGATGCGGCGCAATTCGGTGCTCCTGGCCGGTGCGGGGGTTGCGACCGATTCGCTCGGCGCGGGAGCGCACATCCAACGTTCCAAATCCACTCAACTTGACTGACTCGCCACGCTTGAGGGCATCACCGATCAACTCGAACATGCGTTCGCCGATCTGGACGGCATCGTGACGCGACAGACCCGTCGCGTCGGCGACGCTTTCCCCTAACATGGCTCGGGTGACTGTTTTATCCACTCCAAACCTCCTCGCCCCATTAAATTCATAGGAGGAAGATAAACACCTGTCCAGTGCCGCACACGATCACAAAAAACATGATCTTGCGCTTCAAGATAATTTGACATTTTTTAGAATGGTTATAAGCTAGCGGCCACGTTATTGAGGGCAACCAACCAAGAGAGCGCTCGCGCGACGCAGCAGAAAGGCTTCCAGTGAGACTGACCCGCCAATCCAACTATGCCATCCGTACGCTGGTCTATTGCGCTGTTAATGAGCCGGGTTTGAGCCGGGTGGCCGAGATCGCGCGCGCGTATGGCATATCGGAACTGTTTCTGTTCAAGCTGATCAAGCCGCTGGTGGAAAACGGGCTGCTGCAAACCGTGCGCGGCCGGCATGGCGGAATCAAGCTGGGCAAGCCTGCCCAGGACATTACCCTGCTTGAAACCATCCAACTGACCGAAGAGAATTTCGCGTTGGCGGAATGCTTCGAGGACGGCTCGGACTGCCCCTTGATCGGTGAATGCGATCTCAATGGGGCGCTGCGCGAAGCGCTAGGCGCGTTTTTCGAGGTGTTGAGCCGGCACACCATAGCGGATCTGGCCAGCAAGAAGCGTTCGATCCGCGAAAGGCTGGGTCTGACGGCGGACGAGGCGGTCAACGCTGCCTGATCAAAAATCTGACAACAAAACTCAAATATGAGTTTGACAATCATATTTTAGCGTGGTTGAGTGCGTCCATGGCGCTGCGACCCCTAGGGGCCTGTGGGTCCGAGCGCCAGAACATGACGGGGCTTGCTGCTACCGTCTCCCCGGGCCGGCCAGGATCCTCAACGTCCTGACCGGCCTTTTTTGAATCATGGTTTTGCGTTGCCTGCCAATTGATCTGGCTCCGCCCCTATGATCTATCCGGGGCGAATTGACCGGACACGACATGGCCCAGCCCCCACTTCTCTCCCTGCAGAATATTCAGCTCACTTTTGGCGGCACGCAGCTGCTGGAAGCAGCCGAACTGATTGTCTCCCCGGGGCAACGCATTGCGCTTGTGGGGCGCAACGGCTCGGGCAAGTCGACACTGCTCAAAATCGCATCGGGTGACGTGACCCATGACAAGGGCGTGCGTTTCGTCGAGCCCAGTGCCACCCTGCGCTACCTGCCGCAGGAACCGGACCTTTCGGCCTATGCAACGACGCTGGCCTATGTTGAGGCCGGCCTCGGGCCGGGCGATGACGAGTATCGCGCGCAGTATCTGTTGAGCTCGCTCGGTCTGACCGGAGAAGAAGACCCGAAGAACCTGTCGGGCGGGGAAGGCCGCCGCGCGGCGCTGGCCCGCGTGCTGGCGCCTAGGCCCGATGTGCTGCTGCTGGACGAGCCGACAAACCATCTTGACCTGCCGGCCATCGAATGGCTGCAGGCCGAACTGGATTCGCTGCGCTCGGCCCTCGTGCTGATCAGCCACGACCGGCGTTTCCTCAGCGATTTGACGCGATCCACCGTGTGGCTGGACCGAGGTGTGACGCGCCGCCTCGACAAGGGTTTTTTTCATTTCGAGGGCTGGCGCGACCAGGTGCTGGAAGAAGAAGAACGCGACCGCCACAAGCTTGATCGCCAAATCGTGCGCGAAGAGCATTGGCTGCGCTATGGTGTCACCGCGCGGCGCAAGCGCAATGTCGGGCGGCTCGAACGGCTGGCTAGCTTGCGGCAGGACCGGCGCGAGCAAAGGCGCGTGACCGGTTCGGTCAACATGCAGGTGAGCGAGGGACGCACCTCGGGCGCGCTGGTGGTCGAGGCCGAGAATATTTCCAAGTCCTTTGGGCCGCGCGTCATCGTCGGAGATTTTTCGACGCGCGTCCTACGCGGCGACCGAATAGGTATTGTTGGTCCCAACGGCGCCGGCAAGACCACGCTCATCAAGATGCTCACCGGCCTCGACAAGCCGGACAGCGGCAAGATCAAGCTGGGCTCGGCCCTGGAACTGGCTATGCTCGATCAGGGTCGCGCCAAGCTGCAGCCCGAAACGCGCCTTAAGGAAGCGCTGACCGGGGGCGGCTCGGATACCTTGCAGATCAACGGCCAGCCCAAGCATGTCGTTGGCTATATGAAGGACTTCCTGTTCGGCCCCGAACAGGCCAACACTCCGATCGGCAAACTGTCGGGTGGCGAGCGCGCGCGCGTGGCGCTGGCCCGGGCGCTGGCCTTGCCCTCCAATTTCCTGGTGTTGGACGAGCCGACCAACGACCTCGACCTCGAGACCCTAGACCTGCTCGAGGAAATGGTTTCGGACTATGCAGGAACGGTCATCGTGGTCAGCCATGACCGCGACTTCCTAGACCGCGTTGCCACTTCGGTGATCATCGCCGAGGGGGAAGGCGTCTGGACAGAATATGCCGGAGGCTATTCCGACATGGTGATCCAGCGTGGCGAGGGCGTCACGGCCCGCGAACCGGCCCTCAAGACGCATCGCGCCGGCAAGACCAGCCTGAACCAGACATCACTGGCGGCCTCGGCAGCAGCGCCCAAGCGCAAGCTAAGTTTCAAGGAAAAGCACGCGCTTGAAACCCTTCCCAAGGATATCGAGAAACTCGATAGCGAGATTGACGCGCTCAACACGGCGCTGGCGGAGGCCAATTTCTACACCCGTGACCCCGCTGGCTTCGCGGCCAAGTCCAAAGCGCTGGAAGCCACCATCGCCCGAAAGGCGAAAGCCGAGGAACAGTGGCTGGAACTCGAAATGCTGCGCGAGGAGCTCGAAGGCTCGTAGGCCGGATCAATCATCCTGCCAGTCAAAAACTGGCTGGGCCATGAACTGCAGACCTTCGGTTTCCCCGGCAATACGACGAAGCAGCAGGCTGCCCAGATTGCGGCCCGCAGCGACAAAATCTTCCGGCACGGTTTCAGCTCCCGGCTGGAACTGGGCGAACATGGAGGAGGATTGCTTGGTCACGACATGGGCGGTCTGGCCCACCACCAGACCCGCATCTGTCAATCCGCCAGTTACCGCCAGGGCCGAAACTTCCGAAGCGCAGACATAGCCATCAGGCCCGTCGGGCCGCTTGGCGCGCTTGATGACGTAGTTGCGGATGGCATCGGTCGGGCTGCCCAGATTGACGTCTGCGGCAAACTCGAAGGTGATACCGGCCTCGCGGGCGGCCCGTTCCATGCCGGCTTTCAAATGCTCGGTATAGGTGAGCGCGCTTTCGGGGAGTACGATCGAGACCTTGCGGCAGCCCTTGGCGGCCAGGCGCAGCGTGGCGCCGTAGGCATAGGCCTCATTGTCGTAATCGGCAAAGGGGTGCGGCTCCGGCCATCGGCTGCGGCCATGGCTGACAAAGGGGAAGTCATTGTCGAGCAGGAAGCGGATGCGCTCGTCGAAGGCCTCCGCCTTGGAAAATATCACGCCATCGGCCATGCGGTTACGCACGATGTGCTGGATCGGCTCGATGGGTTCCACATTTCGGAATAACGGCGTGATGACCAAGTGATAGCTGGTGTTGCGCAGCGCCTCGGTAATGCCGGTAACAAGACTCGTGCCGAAGCCATAGATCTGCTCGTCCGGCTCGAGGATGAGCGAGATGACATTGGTGCGGCCGGTCTTCAGGCGCAGGGCCGCCCGATCCGGCATATAGCCAATTTCAGCAGCGATCTTCTGCACGCGGTCGCGCGTTTCCTGAGCTAATTCGGGTGCATTATTGAGGGCGCGAGAAATGGTTGTGACCGCCAACCCTGTCATTTGTGCGATGGTCTTGAGCGTGGGCTTGCCCGATGGCTTTACGCCCCGCTTGCCGCGCGAGGCGGGCGGTACTTCTTCCTGCGACACCAATGTTCCCCTCAGACCCGCCGGAAACCGGCGGGGACGCCTAATCGGTAAAGAACATCAGATTGCGGGGTTCGAAGCAAGACGCATGCACTTGCGATTTAACATGACTAGTGTTATCATGTTTTAGTGGGCCGAGACTTTTCGGGCAGGGTTTTGCGCGATTATCGGCAAATACGCATAAAGGTGCACTGGCAAAACCTGACCGCGTTCCCTATCTTGCCATGGCGCCGCCGCATTGGCGTGCCAAATAAGCGTTCAACACCCGCAAGGAGAGGAATGACGATGACGACATCGAAGACCTTCACGATCCATGCCATGTGTTCGACCGTAGTAACCTGCATGCGAATTTCCAAACGCTGGCAAGGGTCCTGTCGCTCAAAACGAATGTGATCTGATCCGTCACATCCTCGTCTCACAAAACCGATAGACCCCGCGCTGCCAGCCCTCGGATCACCTTCAAAATGAAGGAATCCGTGTTGGTCGGACGCGCAAGTGGAGTTTCCACCTATGCAGGAAAATAATCTGAACAGGGCCGAAAAGCTCAGGCCCATTGTGATCGAAGTTGCCGGAGAACCACAGGGCGTGGTTGTGCCGGATGCCGAAGGCTACAGGTTTGTGGCGGTCAAGCTGCCGGCCTTTGCCATGGACGGCAAGCGCTTCCCCTCTGTCGAGACCGCCCATCTGGCGATCAGCCGCGCCGTCGCCGACGGCGAGGCAGCATAGTAAAGCCGGTGGCACCACCACCGGCTTTTTCGTTTTTGGACCGAAAGCTTAGCCGTCAATCATCATTGGTTGCGTTCAACTCCGAAGGCCGACGCCCTTCCGCCATTGGCAGATCCGGATCTAGGGCGGCCTCTACCGCCGACGCCAGCGCATCGACATCTACCCGTGAGGCGCCGGAAGCCGCCTGTCGTTCCAGTTCGGATGCCAAGGCCGTGATGATCGCCTGATGCCGCAGTTCTGCGCTATCCTTAGCCATTCCCATCAATCGAAATCCCCTGCTCATCAACCCGCACCTCTATGCCCGGCTGGGCCTGTTGCTGCTGATAGGTATAAATGCCAAAGGCGACCAATGCGATGACCAGAATGGCGATCACGCCGTAAAGGCTGTTGCGGGACAAGAGTATCTCCTGACGCTTGAATGGATTGTGCTCAACGCGTAGCGACCCCAATCGGTTCAATCTTCTGCAATGCGGCGCAGCGCCATGACAAAAGCAGTGACCCCGATGCCGATAGAGCTCGAATTATCGATCACCACAGGCTCGATATCGGCGGGCAGAGCTGCCCCTTCGCGCGCAAGGCGCGCGACGATCTGGTCGCGGTTTTCGCGCCCCCGTTTTGACAGGCGCGCGGCGCGCAAAGAAATCTCCGCGGAAATCTGAATGACCCGGCAAAGCGGATATTTAGCAATCGCCTCAGGCACGGCGTGGCGCGAGATATTGGCAATGACCACGCGGCCCAGCGCCAGATCGGTATCGACGCCAATAGGTAGAGCGTAATCCAGCCCATGGGCCTGCCAGGTCAGGGCGAACCGGCCGGCTTTCCTGGCCCGGGCGAAGTCTTCGCGTTCAAGGCTGATATGGTCCTCAAGATCAATATCGGCGGGTCTGGTCACCAGCCGCCGCACGAAACTGAAGCGCTTGTCGCCGTCCAGCGCCTGGCGGGCACCGCCGATCAGAGTGTCCTTGCCGACCCCGGACGGGCCAATAACCAGAACCAGCACTCCAGGGGGACGTTCGCTCAACTCACACGCCGCCCTTCACGCCAGACGCCGCGAACCACGGGCAGAGGCGCCTGCGCTGCAACCCGCACCAGATCGGCCCGCTTGCCCGTCACGATTTCCCCCCGATCCTCGAGCCCGGCCGCCCGCGCCGGATTGGCCGTTACAGTCGCGAGCGCGGCCGGCAAGGCAAGACCTTCAATGCGCTGCGGCAGCAGGAATACAGCCTGCAACAGGGCAAAGGGTACATAGTCGGAGCTGAGAATGTCCAGCAGGCCAGCTTCCACCAGATCGGTGGCCGAAATATTTCCCGAATGGGATTTGCCGCGTACCACATTGGGGGCGCCCATCAAAATCGCCAGCCCCGCTTCATGCGCGGCGGACGCCGCTTCGAGCGTGGTGGGGAATTCAGCGATGGCCACACCGTCCGCCTCGGCCTCCTCGACATGGGCCAGGGTCGCATCGTCATGGCTGGCCAGGGCAATCCCCATGGCGCGGGCGCGCGAAACGATCGCCTGTCGATTGGGGGTAGAATAACGCTTGTGTTCGGCTAGGCGCGCTTCAAGGTAAGATTGCAATTCCTCGGGGCTGCGGCCCATCTGCTTGGCATAGAAACGCTTATAGGCATCAAGAGAACGGAATTGGCGCTGCCCCGGCGTGTGGTCCATGACCGAGGCCAACCGCGTCGTCGGATGGTTTGCCAGCGCGTCGAAGTGATCGACCACATCGTGGCTTGGCAATTCGCAGCGCAGATGAATGAAGTGCTCGGCCCGCAGCCACCCAGCGGCACCACCGGCCCTGACCGCATCAACCAGATGCCGGGCATGGGACAGCATGTCAGGCAGGTCATTATCCGACCCGATCCGCACCGCGTCAAACACAGTGGTAATACCCGAGCCGGCGATCTGCACATCATGAGCTTGGAGCGCGGCAAGCGGATCCCAGAAGACTCCTGGGCGCGGCCGATAATGGTTCTCCAGATGGTCGGTGTGCAATTCGACCAGTCCGGGAATGAGAAAGTCGCCCTCGATATCGTCGCCGACACGACTGGACCCGGCGTCGATCTCGGCGATCCTGCCATCGCGCATCACGATGCTGCCCCGGATCACTTGGTCCGGCAGGACAATCTGCGCGTTGGAGAATACCGTTTCGGACACCGGCCTCAGCCTCCCAGCAGAAAGTCGGCGATGCGGTCGAAGGGCAATTTGTTTTCCTTCTCGTGGAACAGGGTCAGTCGATCGAGCGTGACCGGGTCGTTGAGAATCGGCCCGAACCAGGTGTGTGCAGCCTGCAGCACTTCATCGTGCTCGGCTGCCGAAAGGCGGTCGGTCAGGGTCATGTGGAAACGGAACTGATCAAAGACATAGGGATAGCCATAGGCGTCGAGCAGCTCTTCCTGGCGTGGCGTCAGGCCACGGGCCGCCCGCTCGGCGCGGTCACGCGGCTTGAGCGGCGCCCGGAAAGGGTCGAAAAGCTCGACCACGGTGGCAGCGAAATCCTGCAATTGGGCATTATTCGCTTCTTCGGGCATCAGGGCCAGGAAGCCGTCGAGCGAGGCGATCCGGAGCTTGCCCAGGGGCACGGTTGGCAGCTCGCCTGCCGCTTCCTTCATAGCGGCGCGCAGGCTCTCTTCGCTTTGGCCCGGGGCAAGCGCCATTGGCGGTTTGAGCGTGGCGTGAAAACCATAGCGGCCGGCAGATTGGGTAAGATTGAGCAGGCGGGTCCGCTCCATTCCGGCAACGGCGCCATCGTAGGACACCCCGGAGGCAGGGTCGCGGCCAAGCCAGACCGCAGCGCGCTCCCAGAGAAGGTCAGTGACCGCGGGGGCGTAGTATATTGCGAATCTCTGCGACATGGGACCTCCTGAACGCGGAGCTAATGGACCTATATGGCGGGCGTTTGACAAGTCACGGGACTGGACAAATGCATTTCCGGTGGCGACAAGGTGCCACCCGGCAACCCAGAAGACAGCAATCCCATGGACCGCTCACTGCTCGAACGCCTGTTTCGCCAAGCCGTTGCACAGGCCCAGCCAGCCCTGGCCGTCGAACGCCACTTGCCAGCGCCGCCCAAGGGCCGCACCGTGGTGATCGGGGCCGGCAAGGCATCGGCGCAGATGGCCAAGGCATTCGAGACGGCCTGGTCCGGCGACATCTCCGGCCTGGTAGTCACCCGTTATGGCTACGCCGAGGCCTGTGAACGCATTGAGATTGTCGAAGCGGCCCATCCCGTGCCCGATCAGGCCGGGCAAATGGCTGCGCAGAGATTGCTTGCGCTGGTTTCCGGGCTCACTGCAGATGATCTGGTGGTGGCTCTGATTTCGGGCGGTGGCTCTTCCCT
This sequence comes from Devosia marina, assembly GCF_009758415.1. GTDB lineage: Bacteria > Pseudomonadota > Alphaproteobacteria > Rhizobiales > Devosiaceae > Devosia > Devosia marina. The sequence continues at coordinate 249,665 of NZ_WQRF01000004.1, forward strand.
GCTGCCCGCTCCCGCACAAGGCCTGGACCTCGAAGATGAACAGGCGATCAACCGGGCGCTGCTGGCTTCCGGAGCCCCGATCGGCGTGATGAACCTGATCCGTAACCAGTTCTCCCTTATCAAGGGCGGGCGCCTCGCGGCCGCAGCGGCGCCGGCGCGGGTAGCAACGCTGGTGGTGTCCGATGTGCCGGGCGATGATCCGGCACTGGTAGCCTCCGGCCCCACGCTGCCTCTGTCCGGTGGACGGGCCGCAGCGCGCCGGCTGGCAACGCTCTACCGTCTCGACCTGCCCGAAGCGGCGCGGCGTCTGCTGGAGAGTGAAGATAATCTGCCGCCGGAACCGAGCGACCCAGGCTTTGCTGGCAACAGCGTGGTCACCATTGCCTCGGCCGCCCTGTCGCTGGAGGCTGCCGCCGGTATGGCGCGCCAGGCTGGGGTCGAAGCGGCCATCCTGTCCGATTCCATCGAGGGTGAAGCGCGCGATGTGGCGCAGGTGCATGCGGCGCTGGCCAAGGAAATTGCCGCACGCAACCGCCCCTTCCACAAGCCGATAGTGTTGCTATCGGGCGGCGAAACGACCGTGACGCTGCGCGGCAAGGGGCGCGGCGGCCGCAATGGTGAATTTCTGCTCGCGCTGGCCATCGCACTGGATGGGACAGACGGGGTCTCCGCCCTGGCCGGCGATACCGATGGCATTGACGGTTCGGAAGACAATGCGGGGGCTTTTGTCGACGGCACGACGGCATGGCGCATGCGCGAAGCCGGTATCGACCCGCAGGCGGCACTGGCTAATAATGATGCCTATACGGCCTTCGAGGCCATCGGCGACCTCTTCATCACCGGCCCCACCGGCACCAATGTAAATGACTTCCGTGCCATTATCATTCGCTGAACCTGCCTTTTGACCGTCGCCTTGCCATGCCATGCTGGCCTCGAAGTGAGGGGTGCGGGCATGGCAAGCGTGACCGGCATTGGTGGCATCTTTTTTCGGGCCCGCGACACCCGCGCGCTGGGGCAATGGTACGAGACCATCTGGGCATCACCGAGTTCTGGACCCAGCAGGCGGGCTTCACTGTCTTTTCGCCTTTCAAGCAAAGCAGCGATCACTTTCCCGCTGACAAGCAGTGGATGATCAATATGCGTGTCGATGATCTGGAAGGCTTGATGGCGCAGCTCAAGGCGGCGGGCATTGCCATCGAAACGCGGCCGGATGAATGGGACAGTGCTGAGACCGGGCGGTTTGCCCGGATTCACGACCTCGAGGGCAATCCCATCGAGCTGTGGGAGCCGCCCAAACCGGCACCCACCGCATAAAAATCATACTTTTATCGCTTGGAGGTCTTGGCAGACGCTGGCAAGACCTGCTCTATAGCCGCGTTTTTGCTGCAGGGGAGTTCTGGCATGGCCAAGCGCAAGATCGCCATTATCGGCGTGGGCAAGATCGCGGTGGACCAGCACATACCGGTGATCGAGGCGTCCGAGGATTTCGAGCTGGCTGCGACCGTCTCCTCGCGCGGCGTGGCGCATGGTGACCTGCCGGTATTCCGCACACCAGCCGAACTCTATTCGGCCATGCCGGAAGTGGGTCTGGTGTCGATCTGCACGCCCCCTGGCGTGCGCCATTCGCTGGTGCGCGAGGCACTCGATGCGGGCAGGGATGTGATGATGGAAAAGCCACCCACCACCACGATTTCGGAGCTGGACGACATTGTCGCGCATGCTGCACGACTCGACCGCGTGCTGTTCCAGACTTGGCACAGCCAGTACAACGCTGCCGTTGACCGTGCCAAGGCTATCCTTTCCGATCAGGGCGTCAGTAAAGTCCGTATCGAGTGGCGCGAGAGCGTCCGCAAATGGCATCCCGGCCAGGACTGGGTGTGGGAGCCAGGTGGTTTTGGCGTTTGCGACCCCGGTATCAATGCCTATTCGATCTTCACCAAGATCATGCCGTTCCCGGTTTTTGTCGACAGCGCGCGGCTGATCTTCCCGGCCAATCGGCAGACGCCTGTCGATGTGGAGGTCCAGTTCAAGTCCGGCCAGCCGCATCGGCCCGAAATGTCTTCGGGATTCAACTGGCTTGAAGATAGCGGGGAAATCTGGACCATTCAGGTGACCACAGGCACCGGCGACGATCTCAAGCTCGAACACGGCGGCCGCACCTTGCGCATCAATGGCGAGGTGGTGCTCGAACATGGCGACGAAGAGTATGCCGGCATTTATGAGCGCTTCGCCGATCTGCTCGACGCCCGCGCATCTGATGTCGACGCCGCCCCGCTCAAGCTGATGAGCGACGTGTTCTTCCTTGGTGCCCGCGAGAACGGCCCTGACTTTGAATGGTAGGCGCAAGAGCGGTTTTGCCGTTGCGTTGAAACGCTGAAACCGATCCAAGTCCTCGTATTGTGACGTTTTAGATCCGCGAACCGTTGCGACTTTTGCTGGAAACGCTCTAGCCCTGCGGCTCGGTGGTCCGGGGCGGGCGGGGTTGCTGCCGCGTCTTGCGGTCGGTGTGCCAGCGGATACGGATGCCTTTGGCGATCAGGCGCAGCGCTTCGAAGTGAATACTCGCCGTGACCTTGAGGGTCATCAGCGGGTGGGTCACGAAAAGGCGCATCAGCTTGGCGTCGGTCAGCTCATGCCGGTCCCCTGTGAAGGCGGCATAAAGCAAGGGCCGGTCGTCCTGGGTTTCATGGATCGCGATGCGGACCTTGTCGCCCGGCGGAGTCAGGCGGAATTCGTAGCGGCAATTCATGTCGATAAAGGGCGAGACGTAGAACGCCTTGTCCGCAACCTGGTCGGCACTGGCGGGCAGCACATAGCTATGACGCTCGCGAAACGTGTTGTGCACTTCGTAGATTGTGGCTAGAGGCCGACCCGATGCATCGTCGCAGAACCAGACGGTTAGTGGATTGAACACATAGCCCAAGATGCGCGGATAGCAGAGCAGGCGCACACGCCCGGCCGGGCCGAGCCCCTCGCTGGCAAGGTGCCGGTTGACCCAGTCGCGTAAGGCTAGGCCGTCCCCGTGGTCGGCGTCGCTAAAGGAGAAAAGGGCCCGGCGGTTGTGGCCGAACCATTTCAGCCTGTTCAGCACAGGCAATTCATCGAGATCAATAAGCAGCGAAAAGACCCGATAGCGCAGATGGTGCTTTTTCGGGCGGTGCCGCTGATGCACCACATGGCCGACATAAATGGCCGAGTTCAGGATCATGCCACCAGCGCCGCCTCGGCAGGGGCCAGCGTGATCCGGCCCGAGGGATTGGGCACGGTCCAGGGGCGCGGCAGCGAACCCATGGCCTCGGCAGCGGCGAGGCCTGACTGCAATCCATCTTCGTGAAAGCCGCGACCGAAGTGGGCGCCTGCAAAAAAGGTGCGGTTCTGCCCCTGGATCTGCCAGAGATTGTCCTGGGCATGGATGGCCGCGCTATCGAACAAGGGGTGGGTATATTCGAAGCGCGCAATCTCCTGCTGCGGGTCGGCCGGCGGATTGAGCGTGACGAACAGATCGCGCCCCTCAAGGCTCTGCAGCCGGTTCATCCAGTAGCTCACGCAAAGCTGATTCTCGGACGAAATGTGATCGGTCGAGATGTAGTTCCAGCAACACCACACCTTGCGGCGGCGCGGCATATAGGTCGCATCGGCGTGCAACACGGCCGTGTTCGTGGTGTAGGAGAACGCCCCGAGCAATTCGCGTTCCTGTGCACTGGGTGCATCGAGCATGGACAGCGCCTGATCGGCATGGGTAGCGATCAAAATAGCGTCGAATTGATCGACCTGACCGGTACGGGCGGTGACAGTGACACCGGCGGCGTCACGAACCACCCTGGCGACGGGCGTGGAGAGCCGTAGCTGACCGTCAAAATCCTGCAGCAGCGCACCCACATAGGCCCGGCTCCCTCCAGCGACAGTGCGCCAATTTGGGCGTTCCCACAATTGCAGCAGGCCGTGACTCTCAAAGAAGCGGACGAAGGCAAACAGGGGATAGGCGCGAATGTCCTCGGCCTTGGACGACCAGATCGCCGCCGCCATGGGCAGCAAATGCCCCTCTACGAAGGAGCGTGAATAGCGTTGAGCCCGCAGATATTCATCCAGCGTCAGGCCGCGCATATCGGGCTGAAGCAGCGCCTTGGGCGCTTCGCGGTAAAAGCGCAGCAAGTCCCGAAACAGGCTCCAGAAGCGCGGACGGAAGGCGTTGCGGCGCTGCGCGAGCATGCCTGAAAGCCCTTCTCCACAATATTCAAACGTTCCGCGATCAAGCGAGGCGGCAAAGGACATTTCAGTAGGGATGCTACCGACCCCTAGATGGGCCAGCATGGCCTGGAAGTTGGGATAATTCTTATCGTTGTAAACGATAAAGCCCGTATCGACCGGGCCTGTCCCTGGAACGTCGATGGTGTTGGCATGACCCCCGGGGCGAGCATCGGCCTCATAGAGGACCACATCGTGGCTCTTGGAGAGCAACCAGGCCGCCGACAGGCCGGAAACGCCGCTGCCAACAACTGCAATACGCTGACGCGTGGCGGGCGAGCCTGAGAATCCTGTGGCAGCGTGATACATGCTTTATGTCCTGAGTGTTTGCTTCTGTTACGTCTGCGCAGCAAGCATGGATCAACCACGGGGAAACATTTTTCGTAAGGGGTCTATGATCGTTTTTTTGTATCCCCCATGATCCACCCGACGCAGGTCGGCGTATCTTGGGCATGTCACTTGCGATTTACCCACTTGCCGGACCATGCGAGGATGCTGTCAGACCACAGCGCCGCCGCCTTGCCGTGCCCGCGCCAGAACAGGGCCAGAATCGCATGACGCATCGGACAGACGCCGCCGCACCACCAGCCGAGACGGGCGCGCAAATCGTAGCGATCGCCGCCCGCGCCGACATGGCGGCGTTTGAAGCGCTTTTCAAGGATTTCAGCCCGCGCGTACGCGCTTATCTGCTGAAGCTCACACGGGACGGCCAGGCCGCCGAGGATCTGATGCAGGAGACCATGCTGGCGATCTGGCGCAAGGCTGGGCAATTCGACCCGGAACGCGGCCAGGCTTCCGCCTGGATTTTCACCATTGCCCGCAATATTTGGATCGACGCCTGGCGCAAGCAGAAACGACCGGCCTTTGATCCCGACGATCCGGCGCTGGTACCGCCGCCCGGACCCAACGCACCGGACCTGCTGGAACAAAAGCAGAGCGGCGCAGCGTTGCATGAGGCGCTCAAGACCCTGCCGCAAGAACAGGTGGAGCTGATCCGCCTTTCATTTTTCGACGAAGACTCGCACAGCACCATCGCCGCCCGTACCGGGCTGCCAATTGGCACCGTGAAATCACGCATCAGACTGGCCTTCGGACGCCTTCGAACGGCGTTGGAGGAGATAAAATGAACATTCGACACCATCTCAACGACGATCTGCTGCTAGACTATGCCGCAGGCAGACTTTCCGAGGGCTGGTCTTTGGCTGTTGCCTGCCATCTGGCCATGTGCCCGCAATGTCGCGAGCAATTGGCATTGGCCGAAGCCACTGCCGGGGTCATGCTTGAAGAATTGGCGCCCGTTGAAGGGCCTGATGACAGCTGGGAACAGCTTAAAGCGCGTCTGGTGACGGCCCCGCAAGACAATGCAACACCTATTCGGCGTCCGAGTTCGGCGACGCTGCCCGAGCCGCTGCGGGGCTATCTGGGCGGTGACCTCGATACCATCAAATGGCGCAATCTGGGCAATGCCAAGCAGGTGCTGATCAAGACCGGCGACCCAACCACCCAGGCCCGGCTGCTGTGCATCGCCGCCGGCAAACCGGTGCCCGAGCACAGCCATGGCGGGCGCGAGCTGACCGTGGTGCTAAAGGGCAGTTTCCACGACGAGGTCGACCGCTTCGGCCCCGGCGATATCGAGGATGCCGATGGCTCGCTCACCCATCAGCCGGTGGCGGACGAGCACGAAGATTGTATCTGCCTGGCCATTACCGATGCGCCGCTGAAATTCTCCAGCCGCCTGGTGCGTCTGGTGCAGCCTATCCTGGGGATTTGAGGAGACAGAGATGTTCGGCTTTTCGTTGCTGACGGTGCTGGCTGCCTATGGCGGTACGGCGCTGGTGTTCTTCGGTATCGACTTCCTCTGGCTGACGGTGCTGGGCATCGGGTTTTACCGGGCCGAAATTGGTGATCTCCTGCTCGACCAGCCCAACCTGCTGCCGGCGGCGCTGTTCTACCTGTTCTATGTCGCCGGGCTGGTGGGCTTTGCCATTCTGCCCGCGCTCAATGCCGGAAGCTGGCTCTGGGCGCTGCTGGCCGGGGTGGCGCTGGGGCTGTTGGCCTATGGCACCTATGACATGACCAACCTGTCGACCCTCAAGGGCTGGAGCCTCAATATCAGCGTGATCGACATGGCCTGGGGCGGGTTCCTGTCGGGCATTTCGGCCCTGGCCGGATATTGGGTGGCCAAGCTCACCACCTAGCCCCGGATCCGCGCGGTGATGGCGAAGGCCAGGGGGTGCGGCAGCACGCCGAGGAGCTTGAGCGGCCAGATCAGGCGGCGGGGGAAGGCGATCTCGAAGCTTTTGCCATCGAGCCCCTTGAGAATGCGATCGGCCGCCTCGTCGGGCTCCATCAGGCCGGGCATGGCGAAATCATTCTTGTCGGTGAGCGGAGTGCGCACGAAACCGGGGGTGACCAGACGCACATCGACCCTGGGTGATAATTCGCTGCGCAGCGACTGGGCAAGGCTGACAATGCCGGCCTTGGTGGCCGAATAGACCTGGCCATTGGGGAGGCCGAATATAGCCGAGGCCGAGCCGAACAACACCAATTGCCCGCCCGGGCGAAGATGCTCGGCACCGATCTGGGCGACGTTGAAGGTGCCGGTGAGATTGACCTCGAACACTTTTGCCGCCTGTTCCGGATCGGCCTTGCTGACCGGGCCGGGATCATAGATGGCGGCGGTGGTAACAATGCGATCGAACGGACCATGCAGGGCTGCGGCCTCTTCGAGACTGGCCCGGTCGATGGCGTCGGCCGTAACGGCGTGATGGCCGGGGCCGATCCGCGCCAGCGCGGCATCGAGCGCGTCCTGGTTGCGGCCCGAGATGACCACCAGGGCGCCGCGCGCCGCGTAGGCCTTGGCCATGGCCTCGCCAATGCCGCTCGACCCGCCAATGATCCAGATCTTTTCGTTGCTCGCCACTACGCTGAACTCCTGTCTTGTGCCTGTAAGCAGATACGTCAGGCCGGTCAGGATGGATGCAATGGAGCGGGAAGAAAAGCCGGGACGTGCGGGCGTGGCCATTCGAACGCGGTTCGAATGGTTATTGCTGCAGTGTCGCCATTCGAGCGTAGCTCTCCTGGCCTGCCTTCCTAAAATCTCTCCACCGGAGAGATTTTGCCTGACGGCACGTCAGGCAGATCCGGAGACAGATTGCGTCTCGGATAGTTTTTTTAAGAGACGAAACCTGTCTCCGGAGCCGGATTTCTATTGGAGTTGTCGTCCCCTTTGATCGCTCGTCGCAGGGTGGCGCGCATCCAACCCGCGGGTGATGCGCCCACCCGCGACCGGCTCTCCCCTGCTTCAGTCGCATGCTGACTGCCCGTGCGGGGAGATGGCGCTAGAATAATCGCGGTCTGCCTTGCGGGGATTACTTTTCTTGCGAGGGAATGCTCTCGCCTCCAATCGTCCCACCGGAACGATTGGCCCTGTGGGACGGCTCGAAGTTAATCGAGGCTCAGAAGACGGGGATTGTTTTCCGCGATGGCATCGGGCTCGACGCAATCCGGGGGCACGGGCGGGCCGATGCGGGCGGCGCGGCCGGCCGCAAAACCCAGCTCATAGGCCTGGTTGCGGCGCGCCACGATCATCTTGCCCAGTTTGTCGCGCAAATCCTGCCCGCGCGGGCCGACCGGGGCCGTGGTGGGTTGCGGTTTCAGCCGCCTGACCGGCGCGGTGCCGCCAGCGAGCCGCCAGCACCAGCAGTTTTCGCCCACGCTCCAGAACGTGTGGCAGCGCTCGTAATGTTCCAATTGCGCCAGCACCTGGCCCAGTTGCACGCAGAGCCCGCCGAGATCAGGCGCCGCCACCGGCAGCCGGTCGCGGGACGCCCGAAACGGCGCGCATTCGGCGATCAGCCCTTCGGCCAGCACGCGCACGGTTTCGGACAAGTCCTGCCGCCCGCGCCGCGTGGCCAAGGCCGAAACATCCTTGTGCAGCGCGGCAAGACGCAGAACTAGGGCTTCGTGCCGGGTGGCTAGGCTCAGTGTGGGTGGCTGGCCATTGCGCCGCGCGGCCCGAATTTCCTGCGCGGATCGGGCCGGGTGGGTGTCGGGAGGGGGATTTTTGAACACTGCTTACTCTTGTCGGGAGGGGGGTGGACGACAGGAGAGGATAAGCGGGGGTGGCGGGGCGGGGATTAGTTTTGATTTGTCTGCTTTGCGACCCCGTTGCGGGTGTTCCAAGAAAGCCTAGCTGATCTCCATAAGCAGACATTCGACTAGCTGCAATCTCCGGGCAAACGGCTCGAAGACACCTTCAGCGGAACCCCTGACTTGCGGCTTCGCCTATCGTCTCGGGCGATATCAGGTCCGCGATTTCCTCCAGAAGTGGCCGCAATTTCCCATGGTCGGATTGCGCCATGCCCCGCTCGATTTCCGAAGACCAGTGACCTTTTCGGTACAGGGAAGCAGCGCGCCCGCGAATTTCCACGGCCGCACGGTCGCGCACTTTTTTGTCCGGCAACTCGCCGGCCGCCACGCGCGCAGTAATGCGCTCCTTCAGGCGGACAACCACAGTGTCGTCGTCGACGAGAAGTGTGAGCGTCGCAAGCCCGTAGACCGACCGCTGTAGGATTGCCCAGCCGGTCTGGTGACGACCCGCCTTGAACGTCCAAGACAGCAGCATCTCGCCGATGTCGTCGGCAAGCTCCGGGCAACCGCGCGTGCGCGCATCCACCGCCGCTTCGAACAACGCCTCGGTCATCCGAAAACTCTCGACGAATCTTACAGTGTCTTCGTCATCCGGCACCCAGGACAAGACCGCAATCAGCCAAGCCGCGTGATGTCGCAGTTTCTCCTGTATATGCGCGTTACAGGCGGTGGCGTTCGACACAGCAATCAGCATCTTCGTAACCGCCGTGATCCAGTGGATCATGTCGAACGTGAATTGCGATCGCTTTTCGATGGCGTGAACGAGAAGGTCTTTCTCGGTCTGATACATGCCATCCGCCCATTCTTCCAAATTTTCGATGACCTGCCGGGCATTCACATCTCCCGCCGGGGCCTCCGCGACAGCGTTGACGAGCTGGGAGAGTCGCATCGTGAGCCCCTGCGCACTCGTGGCTGAGTAGTAGGGCGCAAGATAGATGCTGTGGATGCTCATCAACGGCGCGTCCGGCAGTGCCATGAGCAGCTCGGCGATCAGCTTCATGCTGCTGCGTATGTCCTGCGCTGCGAATTGGACACCCTGCGACTTTGTCACCAACAGGTCGAAGCTTAGGCGCGCGAGCTGTTCAACCCCGGTGGACGTGACGGGTCGGTAATCCTCGCGCGCCACCCCGGCGCATGAAATAATGCCGATCTTCTGCACCAGCGTTGTGATGCCGTGCGGGCCTTCTGCTGCAAGCAGCATGTCGGCGCATCGCCCCATCAGCCGCACGCCTTCCATGAGTACGTCTGGCATGTTGTGCGGCGCAATCCGCTCGACTGCCCCGGTGAGGTATCCGGCCGCCAGATGCGCGTGGGTCTTTGACGCGTGCGGGCTCGCATAATCGATTGCCAGATACACCCGCACGAGCTCGGCCATCGCCTGCAGCGTTTGTTCGGTCTGCTGTTCGTCGCCGCGTGCAACCCCTATGCGCGCCATCTGCCGCAGCTGTTCAAGCGTATTGTTGATGAACCCATCCGAGTAGAGCGGGTTGTCTAGCATGACCTGGTAGGCAAAGAAGGTCTTTCCCTTCGTTTCAACATAAGCGCTGTTAATCGCAATTATTGCGTTCATTGCTAGAGCGCTGACCTCATGGTCGCCTTGCTCGGCATAGCGGCTCGCAAACGACACCGCATAGCGAACACCCTGCTGTGCTCCTTCGGTCCAACCTGGATTGGCCTGAAAGTATGCCGTGCGCGCCAGGTCATGTTGAGGCGAGCCGGAATCAATTCGTTGCGTCCGCGCGCCATTCGATAACAGTGGCGCCGCCCGTCGCGCTCGTCTCGCCCACGCTTGCATCTCGCGCTGCGTCCGCCGAACGACCATATTGAGTTGCCGCACCGGGTTCACCAAGCTCAGCGCGCGGCGGTAGCCATAGAGAAACAGCCAAAGGACCATTGCAGTGCCCCACAGGGCCGCAAACACGACGATGCCCACCCGCTGCGGCTCTAGGACAAGAGATAGGCCGCCAATTGCCACCGCGAGGAGAAATGTCGCCGCAAACGCGCCTAAAAGCTTCTGATCAGCGCTGAGCCTGCGGAATAGGCCATGCGGCATCCTCTCGATATTGACCTGCATCGCGAACAGCACAAGCGACGACACGATAGCCGCTGCCCCAATCAGCGCGCCGCCGATGGTGAGGAACAGCGACCTGAACAATGCGAGGCGTGCTTCTGTTGCGAAGTTTGGTTCCAGTAGCCCCTGAAGCGCCGGAACCCAGAAAGCGCTGACGCCAATCAACACAAGCAGCAAAATCGCCGCCACCGCCGATCCATGCCGAAGTCGCCAGACCAGGAGCCTACCACGTGCAACATAAAGCTTCTGCCAAAGTACTGCCCTAAGATGGACCGATCTGGACGCCGCCCACCTAGCATTCTTCTCGAGTCGTCGCGTGGCCAAGCGGAAACCGACTCGCAGTCTCCTCCAGATCATCTTGGCGCTTCTCATCAGTCGCTCAAATAGCATCGCCACCCTCTACATTGGTGCCGCAGCAGGGACGGCTAATAGAGCACAGTCGGACGCACCTGTCCGCGCGCGGTGTGACGAAATACAAGACATTGTTTGAGCAAATTTGCGAACTTGCGTCAGATTGTCTGCAGGTTCTTCCAACAGCAGACAGTTACCTTCCCACCCCGTAACTGTCGGTTGCAATAACGTGTGGCCAGTTGTCTGAGATCGGGTACTGATGGACGATGTCGGGGCAGTGGAGCCAGCTGGTATAGTGCCCTGGGCTCAAGGCCGAGGGTGACGGCTGGTGAAGGTGGCAGGTGCGCAGCAGTGGAAGTGGCGCCGTGTATTCTTTCTAGGGGATACCCCCACCTAACCCGGCCATTCGAGCATGGCTCTCACGGCCTTCTTACCTAAAATCGCTCCACTGGAGCGATTTTTGTTGATTGCCACCGAGATCTGACCCTCTAGGGGCAGAAGTTTTCACTGAGAATTGACCCATGTTTTGATCGTCCCCTGGCTGTTGGTCGGGGGATCCAGGAGTGATCGACATGGCGTTATTGAGCGTAAT
>NZ_WQRF01000005.1 GCF_009758415.1 Devosia marina
ATATTAACGACGGCAAAGGGAAATACGGGCGCGAGCCGCAGCGCCAGAAGATAGCTGAAGGCATTGGCCTCGAAACCTTTCGCAACCTTGCCGGCAAATCCGTCCACGCGCGAACGCAGCCAACTATTCCGGTCAACGTCAGGTCTGTCCCATCAACTCTTTAGGAGCCACCCTGAGGCAAGAGCGCTCACGGTGCAGCAGAATGCAGCAATTTGGCCTCGCTGACTTCAAGGATCGTGCAGGATTCATCGACCGATAGACCTTCGAGATCACGAAGTGCCACGAGCTGTCTCTCTTGGTTTTGCCTTCCCGTTCGCATCATTGTGACCACAGGTTACAAAAAAGCGGCGGCACTGTAGCAAGAGGTAGGCTCAATCTACCAAGTATGGCGTGCTGCGGTCGTCGTCTCTTTTCGTCTAGGAAGTGATTTTAGCGTGCTCGACAGTTACATCGTTCCAACGCAGGAGCGGCTGCTGCGCCCCCTGGCGGGGTGGCTCCTGGCGCGGGGTGCCACTGCGAACCGAATTACAATCATCGGCTTTGCTGTGGGATTGGGGGCTGTTCCGGCTATTGTGGGCGGCCAGTTTCTGCTCGGCCTGCTGCTCATCGCGCTGAACCGCATTCTGGATGGACTCGATGGCGCGGTCGCACGACTGGCTGGTCCGACCGACCGGGGCGCCTTCCTTGATATTGCGCTCGATTTCTTCTTTTACGCCGCGGTTCCATTTGCCTTTGTCCTGGCCGACCCCGCGGCGAATGGCGTAGCTGGATCCTTGCTGTTGTTCTCCTTCGTTGGCACGGGGTCGAGCTTTCTGGCGTTTGCCGTAATTGCCCAACGCCGAGGCCTGAATTCGCTGAGTATGCCAAAAAAAGGCCTCTACTATCTCGGCGGGATAACCGAAGGTACCGAGACCATCGCCTTGTTCCTTCTGATCTGCCTTTTCCCCCAGCACTTTGCCGTCCTGGCCACCGTGTTTGCCGCCCTCGCCTTCGTCACCACGCTGGTTCGTTGGTGGTGGGGCTGGAAAGCCTTTGCAGAATGAGGTCTGAGCGCAACCTGGGCCACGCCAAAACCCTCGGGCAGCGAATCGCTGACGATGGGTGGCCATGACCAAACAACGAATTGACCAGCACGGTGGCGATAGCACCGGCGACCCTGCATCCCACCGGTTTGCGCAGGTCACCCCGCCGCAGTCGAAGGGCGTCTCCAAGACGGGATGCCAGGCTACTACCCATTTGCATATACGACGCTTCCAGGCCAACTGAGGCGCCAAAGCCATTCGAAAGCGCTGTCTGCGCTGTAATGACCTAGCTGTCCCATAGCGATAGCTTGGTGTCATGCAGCGCAATGGCCTCGACCAGATCAATCGAGCGATTTCTAAACCTGCGCACCATGAACAGCGAGACGCCGAGCAGGACACCGCCGACTGCAGGCAGCAGGCCATATCCACAAAGATGAACTCGACGGCGCTGAGCCTCTGCCCGTCGGGCAACCGGTAGAGTCACCGACCAAGCCAATAGGCCAGCTCACGCAGACCAAGAATGAGGAGACCGGCCACAACGCCGATAAGGCTGCCGAGAACCAGCAGCCATATTTCCGCCTGTCCGACCGACATTTAGCCAGAGTAAGCCAGCCCTGTCGAAGCAGGCCGGCGCGCGCGAACCTTGCCCATACGGCCAGCCTGCTTCCACAGATGGCCAAAACTGTTGCGGTTCAGATCACACGGCGCTCTGTGGCGCATGCGGCCCTCCCGATCCAGAAACAGCCGGATTGCCCAGACCTGCCAGACCTTGAGCGCCCGTTCGGCGCCGACCTGCCGACCGTCGTGCCACGCCGGCCAACCTCTGACGGCGGGATCATATTGTGAGATACCCATTTCGCTCTCCTTTGGCCATTTTCGGCCAGTCAGAGAACGGCTAGGGCGAGCGGTTCTTCAGCCAGCGCAGTGCTGCCTCGCGAACATGCCCCCTGCCCTGCTATCCTTATCGCCAATGCCTTGACCGGGGCCGTCAGCGGTCGGTCCGGATTTGTGCGTGGGACAGAATAGCCGCGGCAGCGCCGCTCATTCCCTTAGAAACGATCGCAGTAGGTCGATCTGCTTTTCATCTGAAAAGGTCGGCGCATGGCCGCAATCAGGGATGGTGACAAGTTCGGGACATGGGCCACGCATGCGCATGGCGCTGGCAACGGTCGGCGGTAGCACGTCCGATTGCGCGCCCCTGATCAGCAGGGTATGCGCCGTCACCGCGTCATAGGCGTTCCAGACATCCAGATCGGCCTTGTTCTCGACCATGGTCGAGACAATCGCTGGATCGTAATGCACCGTGACCTGCCCCTTGTCTGTGCGGCGCATCGAGGTATCAACCATCCGTCGCCAGAAGCTTTCCGAGTTCTCACCAAACGGAGCATAGGTCCGTCGCAACCAGAATTCGTAGTCGGCAATGGTGTCGAAAACCGGCGGATTTCCGACATATTCGGCAATACGCCGGGCACTATCATAGGGAATATCAGGACCGACATCGTTGATGACGAGATGGGTGATCCGGTCGCTCAACGGACCGGCGGCCAGTGTGATCCCCAGCAACCCACCCATCGAGGTGCCGACCCAGCCGAACTGACCAACATCATAATGCTTGAGCATGGCGCTGGTCATGGCGCCATAAGTGGCAAAAGTGTAGTCGGCGGCACCGCGTCGCGCCCAGGCTGACAGCCCGCGGCCCAGCGTGTCAGGGCAAAGCACGAAAAAGTCGGCAGACAAGGCCCGCGCCGCTTCGTCGAAATCGCGCCCCGTGCGGGCCAGGCCATGCCACATGACCAGAACCGGATTGGCGCGATCACCCCATTCGGTCACATGCATCTCGAAACCGGCGGCGTCGATGTAGGTGGAGCGTGGAAGCGTCACTTCTGACCTCCCTTGCCCAGCAGGGTGCCGACAATGCCGGAGGGGAAGAAATAGACGAGCAGGATAAAACCAAGGCCCAGCCAAAGCAGCCAGCGCTCGGGGTAAAGCAGGTCGGGCACCAGCGGCAAACTGCCCGTCGCCTCGGCTCCCAGCGCCATCAGATCTTTCAGGTAGTATTGCGCCAGGGTCATCAGCACGACGCCGATGACTGCGCCGAGCATGGTCCCCATGCCCCCGATCACCACCATGAGCAGGATGTCGATCATGATGTCGAAGGAAAGCACCACGTCCGGCCCGGTATATTTGAGCCAGACAGCCCGCAGAATGCCGGCGCAGGCCGCAATGCCGGCGGCGATGCAGAAGATGGTGGTGCGATAGAACACCACGCGATAACCAATGGCTTCGGCCCGCAACTCGTTTTCACGAATGGCCTTGAGCACCGAACCGAGTGGCGAAGCCACGATGCGCATCATTGCCAGGAACAGCACCAGCGCGGAAATGAAAACGAAGTAATAGAGCGCGATCTTGCCGTTGAGTGGCACGCCGAACAGGCGCACCGCCTTGCCCTCGGCATCGCTCAACAACTCGAACGCCGGCGAAAACAGGCGCGGAATGGAATAGGTGATGCCGTCCTCACCCCCGGTAAAGTCCGAAAGCTGGCTGGCCAGCACCATCATCACCGAGGCGGCCGAGAGCGTTACCATGGCAAAGAAAATCGCCTTGACCCGCAGCGAGAGCAGCCCGATCAGCAGCGCCAGCACCAGTGCCGCCACCACGCCGAGTCCACCGCCAAGCAATATGGCCTCGAACCCGGGGCCCATGGTCTTGAGCGCGATGGCCGTGCCATAGGCGCCCAGGCCGAAGAACATGGTGTGGGCAAACGAAACGATCCCGGTATAGCCAATAAGAAGATCGTAACTGGCCACCAGCACGATGAAGACGCAGATGCGGGCGGCCACCTCCTGGCTGCGCACGTCGGGGAACAGGAACGGCGCCAAAGCCAAAGCCAGCCCGATCAGCGCCACCGCCCCATAGACGACAAGGCGACCGGGCCAGGTGGCCGATATTGCCGATCCGCGAAGGGATTTGGACGCGAGGGCGGAACTGTTGCGTGCCATGCTCATCTCCGCCTCACCGCTTGACCGCTGGTAGCAGCCCATAGGGACGCCAGAGCAGGATTGCCATCATCAGCAGCATGTTGGAGGCCAGCGCCATCTTGGGGACGAGAAAGGCGACGTAGTTCGCCATCAGCCCAACCAGCAGCGCCCCGAGCAGCGATCCCTGGATCGAACCCAGCCCGCCGATGATGACCACGATGAAGACCAGGATCATCATCTCCGAGCCGAGCGCCGCCGTTATCAAGCCCTGATAGCCGGCCCACATGGCGCCCCCCATGGCCGCCAGAGCCGAGCCGGCCATGAAGACAAGAATGAACAGCCGGTCGATACGAAAGCCCAGCGCCTCGACCATTTCTCGGTTCTCGACACCCGCCCGGATCAGCAGTCCGAGCCGCGTGCGGTTGAGCACCAGATACATGGCGACGTAGACCACAAGGCCAAGCAGGAATGCGAAGATGCGGTAGATCTCAACCGAGACACCGGCAAACACGATCGAGCCGGTCAACACCGCGGGACGTGGCACCGGAATGGGCGCGCCGCCCCAGATAAGAAGGATCAGTTCCTCGGCCACGATCAGCGCACCCACGGTAATCAGGATCTGGCGCAAATGATCCTGATAGACCGGCTTGATCACCACCCGTTCGAAGAACCAGCCGGCCAGCGCCCCAAATATGGTCGCCGCCGCGATGGCCAGCAGCAACCCCGCCAGATTGAGAGCCGGATTGCCGCCCGTGACCCAGAAACCGAGCCAGGCCAGCACGGTGGCGCCGATAAAGGCTCCCGCGGTCACGAAGGCGGAATGGCCGAAATTGAGCACGTCCATCAGCCCGAAGATCAGCGACAGGCCCGAGGCCATCAGAAAGATCATCATGCCCATGGCCAGTCCAGCAATGGTCAGGGTTGCCCAGGTCGAAGGCTGCCCGATCAGCACAAAAGCGATGAAGGCAAGGACCACCGGCAGCAGCATCACACCGCCGAAACGGTCGATGCCGGCGCTCATTCGGGTCCGAAAAGGAATGGAAGTATCGCTCATTTCGTCCTCAATGGGCTTCCAGCGAGAGGCTGAGAAAGCGGCTTTGCAGGCCCGCATCCTCCACCAGCTCGGTCATGCTGCCGCGGTGCACGATGCGTCCGTCATCGATCACCGCTACCGTTTGGCCAAGCGCCTTGGCAAAATGGAAGTTCTGCTCGACCAGCAGGATCGTGGTTTCCTCGGCGATCTCGCGAAAGGCGACAATCATGTTGCGGATGATCGAGGGCGCCAGCCCCTTGGTCGGCTCGTCGATAAGGATCAGGTCGCGCTTCTCGATAATGGCGCGGGAAACCGCCAGCATCTGCTTTTGCCCGCCAGAGAGCGCATGCGCCGGCTTTGCCCAGAACTGCTTGATGGCCGGAAAAATGGCATGGATGCGCGCTAGCCGCTCCGTATCGAAGCTGCCGTCATGGGTGGCAAGGCGCATGTTCTCCTCGACCGTCAGGCCGCCGAATATCCCCATATTCTCGGGCACGAAGGCAATGCCGAGCCGCGCAATATCGGGTGTGCCGAGCTGGGCAATGTCCTGCCCGCGAAACTGGATCGTCCCAAGTCGGGCCTTCCACAATCCCATGATGGTGCGCAGCGTGGTGGTCTTGCCCGCACCATTGCGGCCCAGAATGACATGCACTCCACCCTCGGGCACATCCAGGCTCACCCCATGCAGCACCTGATATTGGGCGATATTGGTATGGACGCCCTCGAGGCGAAGGATGGCCGACATCACGCCACCTCGTCGGCACCGGTGCCGAGATAGATGTCGCGGACCAGCGCCATATCCATCACCTCGGCCGGATCGCCATCGGCAACCAGTTCGCCATTGTGCAGCACCACAATGCGGTCCGCCAAAGCGCGCACCACATCCATCTTGTGCTCGACTAGGAGGATCGTCCGCGAAGCGTCCTCCTTGATCCGCGCGATGAGATCGAGGATCACCGGCGCCTCATCCACCGACATGCCGGCGGTCGGCTCGTCAAACATGAAAATGTCCGGCTCCATGGCCAGCAGCATCGCCACCTCAAGCTTGCGCTGATCCCCATGTGGCAAGGCCGTCGCCGGCAGTTCCGCCACCGCAGCAAGATTGGTCTGCTCGAGAAAATGCATCGCCTTGTCTTTGAGGCCCGACAGCGCCGCTGTCCGCGCAAACATGCGATGCCCCTGCCGCGCCTTGCCCTGCACGGCCAGCCGCACATTCTCGAACACCGACAGCTTGGGAAACAGATTGGTCAACTGAAACGCCCGCCCAATACCGGCTCGCGCCCGCTGCGAAGGCGAGAGCGTCGTGATGTCCCGCTCGCCCAGAAAGATGCGGCCCTGGGTGGGCCGGAGCTGCCCCGACACCAGGTTGAACCAGGTCGTTTTGCCCGCGCCATTCGGCCCCACAATCACCGTCAGCTCGCCCGGGTGAAAGGCGCAGGTAACGTTGTTGACCGCGGCATGCCCGCCGAAATGGATCGACAAATTCTCGGTTCGGATCGAAGGCGAATTGGACAAATCAGTTCCCCACGCAATTGAAACGTCCGGCGAGGAGGAGGACCCTCGCCGGGCGTATCGTCAAGGTGCGAATGCGCAGCCTATTCCTGGTTGTTGCGGCCGACGGGAATATCCATCTCGTCCGGCTCGATCACCCGCACCAGCTCGGGAATGGCCCAGTCGACGCCATCCTCGACCTTGATCTTGAAGTGATACATGGCCTGCAGCGCCTGATGGTCCTCGGGGCGGAAGGTCATGGTGCCCTTCGGCGTCTCGAAGCTCATCCCTTCCATGGCCTCGATCAGGGTCTCGGTCTCCCAGTCGGGAGCGGTTTCGAGCGCTTTGACAATTGCCATGGCCGAGGCCATGCCACCGGCGGTGAAGAAATCCGGCGGCGTGCCGAAACGCGCCATATGCTCCTCGACCAGCCAGTCGTTCACTTCATTGTCCGGGGCTTCATAATAATAATATATCGCCCCTTCCATGCCCGGCACCTGCTTATAGGCGGCGAGCGCGGGCAGAATATTGCCACCCGTAGACAGCTCGATCTCGAACCGCCCCGGATCGGCCGAAGCCAGCGGCGTCATGGCGTCGATCCCGGCGACATAGATCATGATCACCTTGCGGCCCGGCTGGTCCTTGAGCGCGTTGAACAGGCGCTCGATGGTGGCAGTGAAGTCGGTGGTCTGCTGCGGCACGTATTCTTCTGCCACCAGATTAGCGCCCGTTCCCTCAAGTGCGCTCTTGAACGCAGCAACGCCGTCGCGACCAAATGCGTAGTCCTGCGCCAGGGTCGCCACATAAAGGTTTTCGTCCGGCGCCAGCGCCAGCGCCTGTGCCTGCATGTCCATCGACGAATTGCGCGAGGTCTTGAACACATAGCGGTTGGAGTCCGGCCCGGTCAGACCGTCGGCCACAGCCGGCTCGACTAGCAAGATGCGCTCATATTCCTCAGCCACCGGCAGCATGGACAGCGCCACGCCCGAGGACGTGTCTCCCACGGCGATCAGCGCATCGTCATCACCATAGGCTTCGGCGAGCAACGCCCGGGCGATGTCCGGCTTGAACTGGGTGTCCTTGATGATCAGCTCGATGGGCTTGCCCTTGACCTCCATCGTGCCGTTGGTGGCATATTCCAGCCCCATCTCGAAGCCGGTATGAGTCTGCTTGGAATAGGCTTCCAGCGGGGATCCCGAGAGCCCATGCAGCAGCGCAATGCGCGCCGCATCCTGGGCAAAGGCTGCACCACTCAGCGCCGTCGAAATGGCCAAGGCGGCCAATATCGTCTTCATCATTCTTCCTCCCTCAACAGGTCCCGCCGGACACTGCGCGCCCGAGCCAAGCCTATGCGATCTTTATGAGAATCGTGCATCCGGTCTGTCCGGCCACAATTCCCTCCTCCGGTTCCCCCCGGGCATGCCGATTTCGGCTTTGACTGGCGCGGAGCGAATTGGTGTCTATTATCCCCGTGCTCTTGAAGCTCGGACAATACCGTAGAAACACACCACATGATCGATCCCCACGACCTCAGCGTCATAGCCTTTCAGAACGCGCCGATCGGCTTGGTGGTCACCGAGAGCCGCGTCATCAAGGGATGCAATCCGGCCTTTGCCGAGATGTTCGGCTATGCTGTCGAGGCGTTGCTGGAGCAGTCCTTCGCCATCCTCTACCCCTCCATGGAGGAATTCGAGCGCATTCGCGACGTCGGGGTGGAACCGCTCAAGCGCACAAACCGCTACTCGGACGAACGCATCATGGCCCGCAAGAATGGCACGCTGTTCTGGTGCCGTGTGCGTGGTCATTCCCTGACCCGCGACGATGACCCGCTGCGCCGGGCGGTATGGAGCTTTGCCGATCTCTCCGAAACGCGCAACGTGCTCAACCTCTCCGGCCGCGAGCGGCAGATCGTCATGCATCTTGGCGAAGGCCGCACTTCCAAGGAGATCGCCCGCACCCTCGATATCTCGCCCCGCACCGTCGAAAGCTACCGCGCCCGGCTGCTCAAGAAATACAATGCGCACAATGTGGCTGAGCTGCTCTCCCATCTCAGCTCGATGCCTGGTTGACCGCCATGTCGCAACAACGCTCGCTGCCCAAATCCGTCGCGTCCGTCCTCAACGCCTTTGACTCCCTGGGCGACAGTTTCAAGGGCGCCATAACTGTGGATGCCGAGGCGCGGATCACCTGGATCGACGACCGCTATCGCGAATTGCTGGGCATTCCAGCCGCTGCGGACCTGATTGGCCAACGGGTGGAAGAAGTCATCCCCCATTCCCTGCTGCGGCGGGTTGTGGAAACCGGCCGCCCCATCCTGATCGACATCATGGCCTTTGACGACAAGCAATTCGTCGTCTGCCGCCTGCCGCTGCGCAATGAGGAAGGGGAAATCCAGGGCGCTGTCGGCTTCGTGTTCTACGAGGAGATCGACTATCTGGCGCCCATTCTCGATAAATTCGAGACCATGCAGCGCCAGCTCTCCCGTGCTCAGGCCGCGCTAAACCGCGAGCGGCAGACCAAATATTCGCTGTCCAGTTTCGTCGGCGCGTCCGAGGCAGTACGCGACCTGAAAACCGTCGTGCGCCGCTATGCCCTGCGCGATGGCGCAGCGCTCATCCTTGGCGAGACCGGCACCGGCAAGGAACTTCTTGCCCATGCCATCCATCAGCAATCTGATCGCGCAGATGGTCCATTCGTGGCGGTCAACGTCGCCGCCATCCCCGAAGCACTGCTGGAAGCCGAGTTCTTCGGCGTGGCGCCCGGCGCGTTTACCGGTGCGGACCGCAAGCCGCGCAAGGGCAAGTTCGAACTGGCGCATGGCGGCACGCTGTTTCTCGACGAAATCGGCGACATGCCAGCGGCCCTTCAGGCCAAGCTCCTGCGTGCTTTGCAGGAAGGCGAGTTCGAGCCGCTTGGCTCCAACACCGTCAAGAAGGTCGATGTCCGCATCATCGCCGCCACCTCGCAGCCGCTCGAACAGAAGATCGAAGACAAAAGCTTCCGCGCCGACCTCTATTATCGCATCGCCGTATTGGCCATCCATGTGCCGCCCTTGCGCGAACGGCTGGATGACATTGGCCTCATCGCCGAAGCCCTGCTCGAAACCATTCCGCGTCCGCGCGACCAGCGCGGCTGGCTGATCACGCCTGAAGCCATTGACCAGCTCACCCGTTATCGTTGGCCGGGCAATGTGCGCGAATTGCGCAATGTGCTCGAGCGCGCCGCGGCGATGGCCCCCTCCGAGGTGATAGACTTGGCTCTGATCGCCAAGGCCTTGCCGCGCGAGGCAACCCCAACGGGCGCGCCTCCTATTGCCGGGGACTTGTCGGCCAGGCTGGCAGACGCGGAACGCGCGGCCATGCTCGAAGCCCTTGCTGCAGAGGACGGCTCGAAATCCGCAGCCGCCCGGCGACTGGGCGTGTCTCGCTCGCAATTCTACGAAAAACTCAAGCGGCACGGAATCGATTGATGGGAAATGTCCGGATCTCCGGACAGAATCTGTCCGGCTCTTCCAGAAAACCGGACAGCCTCGTCGTTCCGGCATAGCAAAACCACCGGGAAACCGGCACTGGCACGCTTCGTGCAATGTCTTGCCCAACAATCAAGGCCACAAGGCCGACGACAGGGTGGAGGCAAGGGATCGTGTCAAAGCGCGTTGCGCTGGTGACGGGATCGACGAGCGGTATTGGGCTCGCGATCGCGCATAAATTTGCCGAGATGAACTATTGCGTGGCGCTCAACAGCTTTGAGCCCGCCGAAAGCCATGCGGCTCTCATCGATGAGCTGGACGTCCTGGGCACAGGCGAGATCGTCTATTTTCCGGCTGACCTTGCCAACGCGCCGGCCAGCCGGGCGCTGGCTGAAGCGGTCATTGCCCACTTCGGTCATATTGACGTGCTGGTCAACAATGCCGGCATCCAGAAGGTCGCGCCAATCGAGGATTTTCCCGATGAGGATTGGCGGCGCATCGTTGCGGTGAGCCTCGATTCAGCATTTCACGCCATCCGCGCCAGCTTGCCGGGCATGACCGCGCGGGGCTGGGGCCGGATCATCAATATCGCCTCGGCCCATGGCCTGCGTGCCTCCCCTTTCAAATCGGCCTATGTCGCCACCAAGCACGCCGTTGTTGGCCTCACCAAGACCGTGGCGCTGGAGGCCGCCGAGAAGGGCGTCACCGTCAATGCCATCTGCCCCGGCTATGTCTGGACCCCACTGGTGGCCAAGCAGGTTGCAGACCAGGCCCGCGTCCACGGCCTTACCGAAGACGAGGTGATCCGGCAGGTGATCCTGGCGCCACAGCCGACCAAGCAATTCGTGCAACCCGAGGAGATCGCCGAAATGGCCGCCTATCTCTGCTCGGATTGGGCGCGTTCGATCACCGGCTCGACCATTTCCATCGACGGAGGCTGGACCGCCAAATGAGCGCCCCCGACATCATTCTGTCCGCCCGACAACTGACCAAGCGGTTCTCCGGCTTTACTGCAGTCAACGGCGTCGATCTCGACGTCGAACGCGGCACCATTCATGCGCTGATCGGGCCCAATGGAGCGGGCAAGACCACCTGCTTCAACCTGCTGACAAAGTTCCTGCAGCCCAGCGCGGGGACCATCAAGTTCAATGGCCGTGACATCACCAGCATGGCCCCCGCGGCCATTGCCCGGCTCGGCGTGGTCCGTTCCTTCCAGATATCGGCGGTGTTTCCACGCATGAGCGTGCTCGAAAACGTCCGCATCGCCCTGCAGCGCCGCCGTGGCGACAGTTTCGACTTCTGGCGCAACCAGAAGGTGCTCAACGATTACGACGCTGAAGCCCGTGAGCGGATCGAGGAAGTGGGGCTGACCGAATTTATCGGCGAGACTGCCGGCGAATTGAGCTATGGCCGCAAGCGCGCGCTCGAAATCGCCACGACCCTCGCGCTGGAACCGGAAATGCTGCTGCTCGATGAGCCGATGGCCGGCATGGCGCAGGAAGACGTGTCCCGCATTTCAGCCCTGATCCGCCGGATATCGGCCAAGCGCACCATCCTCATGGTCGAGCACAATCTTTCGGTGGTCGCTGACCTCTCCGACAAGATCACCGTGCTGGCGCGCGGCGAAGTGCTCGCCGAAGGCCCTTATGAAACCGTCTCCAAGGACCCACGGGTCATTGAAGCCTATATCGGAGCTGGTCATGGCTGACGCTGCCCGCAAGATCGATCCCGCACCAGCCGCTCATGCTCTCGCCGTCCGCGACCTCCAGGCCTGGTATGACGAGAGCCACATTCTGCACGGCATCAATTTCGATGTCGCGCCAGGCGAAGTGGTCACCCTGCTCGGCCGCAATGGCGCGGGCAAGACCACGACACTGCGCGCCATCATGGGGTTGATCGGCAAGCGCACTGGATCGGTGCAGTTCGAAAACCGGGAACTCATTGCCTTGCCGGCACGCGCCATCGCCAAACTCGGCATCGCGTTCTGTCCTGAAGAGCGCGGTATCTTTTCCTCGCTCTCGGTCGACGAGAATCTGATGCTGCCACCGGTAATCAAGCCGGGCGGGCTCAGCCGCGAGGACGTGCTCACCATGTTTCCGAACCTGCGCGAGCGCCTATCGAGCCAGGGCACCAAGCTTTCGGGCGGCGAACAGCAGATGCTGGCCATTGCCCGTATCCTGCGCACCGGCGCCAAATTCCTGCTTCTGGACGAGCCGACCGAGGGCCTTGCCCCGGTCATCGTACAGCAGATCGGCCGCACACTGGCCACGCTCAAGAACCAGGGCTTCACCATCGTCCTGGTCGAGCAGAACTTTCATTTCGCCGCCTCGGTCGCCGATCGCCACTACGTGGTCGAACAGGGCCGGGTCATCGACATGATCCCCAACACAGAGATCCAGACCAATCTGGGCAAGCTTCACGCCTATCTTGGCGTGTGAGGAAACCGGTCCGGGAGAGGACCCTAGGAGGAGAGAACCAATGAACTTCAAGACAGCAACCCTGGCGGGTCTTGCCGCCATGCTGATGACGGGCTCCGCCATGGCGGTGGACGTCAAGCTTGGCGTGCTCAACGACCGCTCGGGCATTTATGCCGACCTTTCGGGCGAAGGCTCGGTGGTGGCGGCCCGCATGGCCATCGAGGACTTCGACGCCGCGTCCAAGGGCATCAATGTCGAGGTGATTTCAGCCGACCACCAGAACAAGCCCGACGTGGCCTCCACCATTGCGCGCCAGTGGTATGACGAGGAAGGTGTGGACGCCATCGTCGATGTGCCGACATCTTCGGCCGCGCTTGCCGTCAGCGAGATCACCCGTGAGAAAGGCAAGATCTTCCTCAATTCCGGCGCCGCTTCGACTGACCTGACCGGCGCACAGTGCGCACCGGGCACCGCCCACTGGACCTACGACACTTACGCCCTGGCCAACGGCACTGGCCGCGCCATGGTCGAATCCGGCTACAAGAACTGGTACTTCCTGACCGCCGACTACGCCTTCGGCCATTCGCTCGAAGCCAACACCTCCAAGGTGGTTGAGGAAACCGGTGGCTCTGTGGTCGGCTCCGTCCGTCACCCCTTCCCGGGCACCGATTTCTCCTCGTTCCTGCTGCAGGCCCAGGCCTCGGGCGCAGACGTGATCGGCCTGGCCAATGCCGGCGGCGACACCGTCAACTCGATCAAGCAGGCCGCCGAATTCGGCATCACCCAGGCCGGGCAGGCACTTGCCGGGCTGCTGATCTTCATCACCGATGTGCATGCGCTGGGCCTTGAAACGGCGCAGGGCCTGGTGCTGACCGAAGCCTTCTACTGGGATCTCAACGACGATACCCGCGAGTGGTCGGCACGTTTCTCCGAGGAAATGGGCGGCTCCAAGCCGACCATGGTCCATGCTGGCGTCTATTCGGCCGTCACCCACTATCTCAAGGGCGTGGAAGCGGCCGACAGCAAGGAAACCGAGGCGGTCATGGACTGGATGAAGTCCAACCCGTCTCAGGACCAGGTCTTTGGCGAAGGCTCGCTGCGCGAAGACGGCCGCCACCTGCACGACATGTACCTGTTCCAGGTCAAGTCGCCTGCAGAATCCGCCGGCGACTGGGATTACTACAAGCTCCTCTCCACCATCCCGGCTGAAGTCGCCTTCATGCCGCTTGAAGACGGCGGCTGCGCACTCGTCGAGTAGTTCTTCGTCCTCCTGGCGTCCCGGTTCCGGCCGGGGCGCCGCCCAATGTCGCCGGAGCGGTTCCGCTGCTGCGGATCCGCGAAATTAGGTAAGAGAACATGTTCGAGCTCTTGGGAATTCCCCCACAGGCCCTGTTCGGCCAGCTCCTTCTGGGGCTGATCAACGGCTCCTTTTACGCCCTGCTCAGCCTTGGGCTGGCCGTCATCTTCGGGCTGCTCAACATCATCAATTTCAGTCACGGGGCCCAGTACATGATGGGCGCTTTCGTGGCCTGGATGGGTCTGACCTATCTCGGCATTCCCTATTGGGGGGCACTGATCGTAGTACCACTGGTCGTGGGGGCGACCGGCGTCGTGATCGAGCGATTAATGATCTCGCGCCTCTATCATCTGGACCATCTCTATGGCCTGCTGCTGACCTTCGGCCTCGCCCTGATCATCCAGGGACTGTTCCGCAATGGCTTCGGCGTTTCGGGCCTACCGTATTCTATCCCGTCCCAACTCAGCGGGGGGACAAATCTCGGCTTCATGTTCCTGCCCAACTATCGCGCCTGGGTCGTCGTCGCCTCGCTCCTTGTCTGCTTCGGCACCTGGTTCGCCATTGAGCGCACCCGGCTTGGCGCCTATCTGCGCGCCGCCACGGAGAACCCCACTCTGGTGGGCGCCTTTGGCATCAACGTGCCGCGCATGATCACCCTCACCTACGGCTTCGGCGTGGCGCTGGCCGCCTTTGCCGGCGTGCTGGCCGCGCCGATCTATTCGGTCAATCCCAATATGGGCGCCGACCTCATCATCGTGGTCTTCGCAGTCGTGGTGATCGGTGGCATGGGCTCGATCCTGGGGGCCATTCTCACCGGCTTCGGTCTCGGCATCGTCGAAGGCCTGACCAAGGTCTTCTACCCCGAAGCCTCCTCGGTGGCGATCTTTGTCATCATGGCCATCGTCCTGCTGGTTAAGCCCGCTGGCCTGTTCGGAAGGACCGCCTGAGATGAGCGTTACGACAGAAACCACCTATTCCAGCGCGTCCCAGGCCATGCCCATCGGCACGCCGCGCCACCACATCATCATCTTCGCCGTCCTCCTGGGGCTGCTGCTGATCGCACCCTTCCTGCTCTACCCGGTCTTCATCATGAAGATCCTGTGTTTTGCGCTCTTTGCCTCTGCCCTCAACCTGCTGCTCGGCTTTGGCGGACTGCTTTCATTCGGTCATGCCGCCTTCTTCGGATCGGCCAGCTACGTGACCGCCCACGCCGCCAAGGTCTGGGGCCTGACGCCCGAAGTTTCGATCCTGCTCGGCACCGGTTCAGCAGCGATCCTTGGCCTTTTGATCGGCGCGCTGGCCATCCGTCGCCAAGGCATCTATTTCGCCATGGTGACGCTGGCCTTTGCACAAATGGTCTTCTTTTTTGCCCTCCAGGCCCCCTTCACCGGTGGCGAGGATGGCATTCAGGCGGTTCCACGCGGCAACCTGTTCGGCGTGCTCTCGCTGGCCGATGACCGTACCCTCTACTTTGTGGTGCTGGCGATCGTGTTCGGCGGGCTGCTGGCGATCTACCGCATCATCCATTCGCCCTTCGGGCAGGTGCTCAAAGCCATTCGTGACAACGAGCCGCGCTCGATTTCGCTGGGCTACAAGGTCAACCGCTACAAGCTGGCCGTGTTCGTGATGTCCGCGGCCCTCGCCGGGTTGGCGGGCTCGACCAAGTCCCTGGTGTTCCAGCTCGCCTCGCTGACCGACGTTTACTGGACCATGTCCGGCGAGGTCGTGCTGATGACGCTGCTGGGTGGCATGGGCACCATATTCGGGCCGTTCGTGGGGGCTGCCGTCATCGTCACCATGCAGAATTATTTCGCAAGCTTTGGCGCCTGGGTGACCATTCTTCAGGGCACGATCTTCGTGATCAGCGTGTTGCTGTTCCGCGAAGGCATCGTTGGCGTGCTGTCCAAATGGATCAAGAAGCCCCTCTAGCGGCTCCATAAAAAATTCGCCATGCCGCAACAGGCATGGCGACCTTACCACCAGTTCAGGGAGAGACCCGCATGCGCAAGGTCAAATCCAGTGTCGCCGAAGCAATGGCCAATGTGCTGGCCGACGGTATGACCATCATGTCCGGCGGCTTTGGCCTCTGCGGCATTCCCGAGGCGCTCATCGAAGGCATCGAAGCGTCAGGTGCCAAGGACCTCACCGTCATTTCCAACAATGCGGGCGTGGACGGCATTGGCCTTGGGCGCTTGCTGGCGACGCGACAGATCAAGAAGATGATCTCGTCCTATGTTGGCGAGAACAAGCTGTTTGCCGAGCAATACTTGTCCGGCGAGCTGGAGCTTGAGTTCAATCCGCAGGGCACACTGGCCGAGCGCATACGGGCCGGCGGAGCCGGCATCCCGGCCTTCTTTACCAAGACCGGTGTCGGCACGCTGATTGCCGAGGGCAAGGAAGTTCGCCGCTTTGGCGAGGACGACTATGTCATGGAAACCGGACTGGTCGCCGATGTCTCGGTGGTCCACGCCTGGAAAGGCGATCCCGAGGGCAATCTGGTCTATCGGATGACGGCGCGTAACTTCAATCCGATGATGGCGACCGCCGGCAAGGTCACGATCGCCGAGGTGGAGGAACTGGTTGAGACCGGCAGCCTCGACCCGGACCATATCCACACGCCCGGCATTTTCATCGACCGGCTGGTCCATGTCCCCAACCCCGCCAAGCATATCGAAAAGCGAACCGTGCGGCAGCGCGACGAGGAGGTGGCATAATGGCCTGGACCCGCGATCAGATGGCGGCGCGCGCCGCACGTGAACTCGAAGACGGTTTCTATGTCAATCTGGGCATTGGCATCCCGACGCTGGTGGCCAACTTCATTCCCGATAACATGGATGTGCGGCTCCAGAGCGAGAACGGCATGCTCGGCATGGGTCCCTTCCCCTATGAAGGGGAAGAGGACGCCGATCTTATCAATGCTGGCAAGCAGACCATCACCGCATTGCCCGAAACCAGCTTCTTTTCAAGCGCCGACAGCTTCGCGATGATCCGGGGCGGGCACATCGATCTGTCCATTCTGGGCGCCATGCAGGTGGCTGAAAATGGCGACTTGGCCAACTGGATGATCCCGGGCAAGATGGTCAAGGGCATGGGTGGCGCGATGGACCTGGTAGCCGGGGTCAAACGCGTCGTCGTGGTCATGGAACACGAGGCCAAGGGGCAGGCCAAACTGCTCCGGGAATGCACGCTGCCGCTCACGGGGAAGCGTGTCGCTGATCTGGTCATCACCGATCTTGGGGTGTTCTCCATCGCGCGCCGCGGTGAAACCGACATGCGGCTGATCGAGCTGGCCGATGGGGTTTCAGTTGACGAAATCACCGCCAAGACCGAGGCTCGGTTCACGGTAGCACTGGGAGAGAAGGTGGCATGAGTGGAATAGTCATTGTCGGTGCCGCCCGTACACCGGTCGGCAGTTTCATGGGTCCGCTTAGCACGGTCCCTGCTCACGACCTGGGGGCCACCGCCATCACGGCTGCGCTGGAACGGGCCGGCGTGGCGCCGGACGAGATCAACGAAGTCATTCTGGGCCAGGTGCTCACTGCCGGGGCCGGTCAAAATCCAGCGCGCCAAGCGGCGGTGAAGGCCGGCATTCCGAAAGCCGCAACGGCCTTCGGCATAAACCAGGTCTGTGGCTCTGGGCTTCGCGCCGTGGCCATTGGCATGCAACAGATACTGTGTGGCGACGCTGACGTCATCGTCGCCGGCGGGCAGGAGTCAATGTCGCTTGCCCCGCATTGTCAGTCGCTCCGCGCCGGCGCCAAGATGGGCAATATCAGCCTGGTCGACACCATGGTCGTCGACGGCCTGCTGGATGCCTTTGGCGGCTATCATATGGGCATCACCGCCGAGAACATGGCCCGCCAGTTCGAGATCACCCGCGAGCGGCAGGACGAATTTGCTCTTGCCAGTCAACGCAAGGCGGCCAAGGCCCAGGCCGATGGCCACTTCTCCCGCGAGATCACCCCGGTCAGCATCGAGACGCGCAAGGGCACGACCATCGTCGATAGAGACGACCACCTGCGACCCGAGACCAGTTCGGACGCGCTGGCCAAGTTGCGCCCGGCCTTTGACAAACAAGGCACGGTGACGGCTGGCAACGCATCAGGTCTCAATGACGGCGCCGCGGCACTGGTGCTGATGCGCGAGGAAGAGGCCGCCCGACGCGGTCTGACACCCCTCGCCCGCATTGCAGCCTGGGCGACCGCCGGGGTCGATCCCGCCATCATGGGCACGGGTCCCATTCCGGCTTCCCAGAGGGCGCTCGAGAAGGCCGGCTGGTCGATCCAAGACCTTGATCGCATTGAGGCCAATGAGGCCTTTGCCGCGCAGGCCTGCGCAGTCAATGCGGGCATGGGCTGGAACCCCGACATCGTCAATGTCAGCGGCGGCGCAATTGCCCTGGGCCATCCCATTGGCGCATCGGGCGCGCGCATCCTGGTCACCCTGCTGCATGAGCTTGAGCGCAACAACCTCAGCAAAGGCCTCGCCACCCTTTGCATCGGAGGCGGTATGGGGGTCGCCCTCTGCGTCGAGCGGTGAAGCGGCGAGCGCCTGCGGACTGTCGGCAATCGGGAAAAACGCCCCCGGTTGGAGCGGCAGAAATTGGGCGCACTGCTGAAGGCAGGCGCCGACCCCCTTATTGACCCCTTGATGCCCTGCCTCGCGTGCCCGATAACGGACACGGATTAAGCCCGTGGTATTGGTGATGAGCACGAGCGTAAGCGGACTAAACCATATTACCCTAGCGGTCGCTGACGTCGAGCGATCACTAGAGTTCTATCGTGACGTGCTCGGCTGTGCCGTCAGAGCGATATGGTCAGATGGTGCCTATTTGGAAGCAGGATCGCTTTGGCTATGCTTGTCTCGCGATGAGGAGGTGAGGTCTGCACCTCACCCGGATTACACCCACATCGCGTTTAGCGTACCTGAAGAATCCTACAGTGAACTAAGCGCTCGGGTGTCTGCGACTGCTACAATATGGAAAGACAATCGGAGCGAAGGTGCTTCGACTTATTTTTTGGACCCTGACGGGCATAAGCTCGAGTTGCACGTGGGGTCACTGCAATCGCGACTTGCCTACTATCGAGAGCACCCGGGTAAGGGCGTAACAATCCTCTAGCGGCGGCTTTATTATCTGCCAGGGCAAAAGCCGACTGACAGCAAGCCACCCCAAATCAGACCAAGAAGTTGGCCGCTCTGAAAAGCCGGTCGCTGCCAGCCAATCCATTCTGTTCGCAACCCAAAGCATCACCCTACGCACACGGAGGCAGACATTGGCTGATAGCCATCCTTTGTGAGCTCGCGTCACGTCCGCGCATCCCGGTACGCATTTCTCTCTCTTGAGCGCTCTTCAGCCCTGCGATTTCACAAATTTACGCGCCATAACAAGCGACTAACTTGGCGCGACCAATGGAAGAAATCACGCGGCTATTTGGAAACGCAGACCGTTGCAGACCGGCCACAGCGCCGTTTCACGAATCTGCGAGCAATTGCTCCTGTTAAGAATTGCGGGCTATTGATTTTTTTGGCATGCGCGGACGCGTTGGGATTCGTGCCGGTTGTGGCTGATTGTTGTCGGGAGCAAGCATGAACAAGGTTCTGGTCAGTCTGGTCGCCCTGGTTGCCACCACACTTGTGGTTTCTCCGGGATCGGCCCAACAGCTTGCCAGCCTTGAAACCAGCCGCATCGTCATTGCGCCGCCGCAAAGCGCCCTGGCGCGCACGATCAAGTCAGGCCTGTCCGCCGCTTATTACGGAGCCCGCCCGGACACGCGCGCTCATGAGGAAGCTCAAAGGCTCTATTTTCTCTATGGTGAGCGCCATTTCGAGCCAATCTGGCTGGCCGAACAGGCTAATGGCACGGTCACCTTCTCGCCAGCGGCCACCAAGATCATCACCTTGTTTGAAAATGCTGCCAGCGAGGGGCTGGACCCGTCCGACTATCTGACCCCGCAGATTGATGCCGCCAGGCTGTCGGGCGACGGCATTGAACTGGCAACTCTGGAAACCGCCTTTTCGGCCGCGACCATGCGCTATGCCGATCACCTGCATAATGGCCGCATCGATCCCCAGTCGATCAGCACCCTGCTCGATCTCAAGCGCAAGCCGATCAACGAGGCCGCGCTGCTTGAGCAGCTCGCCCGGAGCAACGATCCCGCCGCGATCCTGATGCAGCTCGAACCCCAGCACCGGGAGTTCCAGGCGCTTAAGGCGGCCCTTGCCAATTTTGAACAATCCAGTGCCGCCCGCCCCACCCCGATTAGTGACGGCCCGGTGCTCCGTCCAGGCAATTCCGATGCCCGCCTGCCCGCCATTCGCGCGAGGCTGGAATTGGCTGCCTCGACCTCCCAGCTCTATGATGACCTGACCGTCGACGCGATCAGGTCCTTCCAGAAAGGCCAGGGGCTCGAAGTCGACGGCATAATCGGACCCGCCACGGTCGCCGCCCTCAACGGTGGGGTAGCCACGCGGCGCGAAGACATCATCGCCAATATGGAGCGCTGGCGCTGGATGCCTTCCGATCTGGGCGATTTCACCGTCTTCGTAAACATCCCCGAATTCCGCCTCTCCATCCTGCGCAATGGCCAGGAAGAATATACGACGCGGGTGGTTGTTGGCACCACCAAGAACCAGACGCCGATATTCTCGGACAGCATCCGCCACGTGGTGGTGAACCCCTATTGGAACGTGCCATCGTCCATTATTCGCGGTGAGATCGCCCCCGCGATCCTGCGCAATCCAGGCTATACCGACAGCCACAACATGGACCTGCTCTATAATGGCGCCACGGTCAGCCCCTGGCAGGTCGACTGGACCCAGGTTTCGCCGTCCAATTTCCCCTTCCGGGTGCGCCAGCGCCCCGGCGCCGGCAATGCCCTGGGGCAGATCAAGTTCCTCTTCCCCAACAAGCATGACGTCTATCTGCACGATACCCCGTCCAAGTCGTTGTTTGCGCGGTCCTATCGCGCCTTCAGCCATGGCTGTGTGCGGGTGCAGAACCCGATGGAATTTGCCGATGCGCTGATGGCCAATGAGCCAAACATTTCGCGCGCCTCGCTCGAATCCATGTTCGGCCCGTCGGAGCGCTGGGTGAACCCGCAGAAGCAGATCCCGGTGCATCTGGCCTATTTCACCCTCCGGGTCGAAGAGGATGGGACCATTCGCTCCTTCGGTGATCTCTATGGCCACAACGAAAAGCTGATCGCCGCGATGGGGCTCGATGCAATCGAGCCGCCAGCCATTGTCGCCGAGGCGGAAACAGCGCCCCGGGAACTCTCCCCCTGACGGGAAACGTCCTTGTCGAACCGAGATCGGTTAACGCCCAGGTAACAATTTCGCCTTGGTTGTGCCTGTTTTTGCCCTTAATAACGGAAGCGTGAGGGGATCTGCGGTCAGTTCACAACTGGTTAGCGTTAATCAATTCGAGCGAATTGGGCGCTAACGTCTCACCATTATCTGACGAGAGAGCCGGGCAGAGTTTGGCGTGACGGTCTTGGGGTTGATCAATTGGCGAGGTGCTGCGCGGGCTATTGCCGCCGCAGCTTTGTGCGTTTCCTCTCTGCTGCCGGTGGTGCCGGTTCAGGCAGCATCCGAGCGCGCCCTTTATCTCCATTATACCCACACCAAGGAAACGACCCGCATCGTCTTCAAGCGCAATGGGCAATATGTCCAGTCGGGCCTGAACGAGCTCAATCAGTTTTTGAGGGACTGGCGGCGCGATGAAGCCACCAAGATGGACCCGCGCCTGTTCGACCTGATCTGGGAAGTCTATCAGGATGTGGGCGGCACCCAGCCGATTAACATTGTGTCGGCCTATCGCTCCCCGGCCACCAACGCCATGCTGGCGTCCAAATCGTCCGGTGTCGCCGACAATTCCCAGCATATGCGTGGCACCGCGATGGACTTCTTCATTCCCGGTGTACCGCTGGCCAAGCTGCGCGCCGCTGCCATGAAAAAACAGGTCGGTGGCGTAGGCTATTATCCCACTTCAGGCAGCCCTTTTGTCCATCTGGACACCGGTTCCGTGCGCGCCTGGCCACGCATGACCCGCGCCCAACTCAAGGAACTGTTTCCAGACGGCAAGACCATGCACCTGCCCACCGACGGCAAGGTGCTGTCCCAGCAGGGCTACAATGTTGCCCTGGCCGAATGGAAACGCTGCCACGCCTTCCCCTGCAACGGCTCCGGTTCCAGCACTCAGGTGGCCAGCGCCTCGGGAGGCAGCGGCCGCACCCTGGTGGACCTGCTGTTTGGCGGAAACGAACAGAAGTCCGCCAGCGCGCCGCAAGTGCAGACCGCGTCCTTGGCCCCGCAGCGCACGACCCCGGTTGCCCCGGTCATGCCCGATCGCCGCCCGGCCGATCTGGGCGGGGCAGACTTCGCGGTTGCCTCGGTGTCCGATACCGCCCTTCCTTTTTCGACTAGCGGCAGCGCGCCGCTGACCGATGACGAGATGAATGAGAGTTCGCAAGTCGCGGTGGCCATGCCAGTGGCCATGCCTGAAGACCTGCGCAACAATGACGCCGTCATGGCCCTTGCAGCCCTGACTGAGCCGACCATGCCGACGCCGCGAGTCATCATGTCCGATCCGCCGACGGACATCCTGACGGCCTATGCTGCCGCAAGCCCGGCAGCTGACCCTGGCGCCCAGCGCGCGCTGGAAATGATAATCGAAGGCACCACAACCGCCAGTGCCACGGCAACGCCCCCCGCACCAACCGAACGTCTGCCGGTTCTGCCGCCCCTGCGCCCAGCAGCAACTATCCAAACCGCGTCGCTCGGCGGCAATCTGTCCGACCTGTTCGGCAGCACATTTGGAGCGACCGACGCCAATGCGCCCACGCCGCTGGCCCAAGCACTGGTGCAGCATGTCGCCGCCCGCCCTGATCCGAATGCCATGCGCCGCCCCGCTCTGGTGGCCCCCGACCTGGAACATGTCGCAGACATTTTCATCGATCCGGCAGCGATGTCTTCTGGCCGCTATGCCGTGATTTTCAATCACGATGAGGCCGACTTCGACCCGACCCCAGAAATGGGGCCCCATGTGCTGATCAAGAGCGTTGGCGATAGCGGTCCTCCGCCGGTCCACAACCGCTTCACGCGCACCGCGCCTCTGGTCTTGGCCAGCAACTGACGGCAAGTCTACGGCGCCCTGCAATTGCCTGAATGCTCTCCCATTAGTGGAGACCCATCGCCACATGGCCTTGGCTGGCATTGCAATGGCATGACCCTGCGCCTAAACAGGGACAAACCAGATATTTGACGGGGATACGCTTGGCCAACAAGCCCGATACGCCGCTGCTCGACACCGTTCAGACGCCGGCCGACCTGCGGAACATGCCGCGCGAGGAGCTGCGTCGGCTTGCCGATGAATTGCGAGCCGAAATGATCGACGCTGTCTCGGTTACCGGCGGCCATCTCGGCGCAGGCCTTGGCGTGGTGGAGTTGACCGTGGCCCTGCACGCTGTGTTTGACACGCCGCATGACCGCATCATCTGGGATGTCGGCCATCAGGCCTATCCGCACAAGATCTTGACCGGTCGCCGCGACCGCATGCGGACCCTTCGGCAGAAAGGGGGGCTCTCCGGCTTCACCCGTCGCGCCGAAAGTGAATATGACCCGTTTGGCGCCGGGCATTCCTCGACATCGATCTCGGCCGGTCTGGGCATGGCCGAAGCCAGCAAGCACATGGAAAAACCACGCAATGTCATTGCCGTCATCGGCGATGGTGCCATGTCCGCCGGCATGGCCTATGAGGCGATGAACAATGCTGGCGCCATGGATGCGCGGCTGATTGTCATTCTCAACGACAATGACATGTCCATTGCCCCGCCCACCGGGGCGCTGCGGACCTACCTTGCACGTCTGGTCTCCGGCCCGGTTTATCGCGGCACCCGAGAGGCGGCCAAGGCCGTGGTCTCGAAACTTCCGCCCTTCCTGCACGAGCCGGCGCGCCGCACCGAGGAATTCGCCCGTTCCTTCTTTACCGGCGGCACGCTGTTTGAAGAACTGGGCTTCTATTATGTCGGCCCGATCGACGGGCACAATCTAGAAGACCTCCTGGCCATCCTCGACAACGTCAAGGAATTTGGCGAGGGCCCTATCCTGATCCACGCCGTAACCAAAAAGGGCAAGGGCTATGCCCCGGCCGAGAACTCGGCTGACAAATATCATGGTGTGTCCAAGTTCAACGTCATCACCGGCGCCCAGGCCAAGGCGCCATCCAACGCGCCCTCTTACACCTCGGTGTTTGCCTCTTCACTGATCCAGGAAGCCCAGGTGGATCCGCGCATCGTGGCCGTAACCGCCGCCATGCCCTCGGGTACGGGCCTGGACAAGTTCGCCGAGATATTTCCAACCCGCATCTACGATGTCGGCATTGCCGAACAGCATGCCGTAACGTTCGCGGCGGGCATGGCCAGCGAAGGCATGAAGCCCTTTTGCGCCATCTATTCGACCTTCCTGCAGCGCGCTTATGACCAGGTGATCCACGACGTAGCCATTCAGGGCCTGCCGGTGCGCTTTGCCATCGACCGGGCCGGCTATGTTGGCGCCGATGGCCCCACTCACGCCGGCAATTATGACAATGCTTATCTCGGCGCCATACCGGGCATGGTGCATATGGCGGCCGCCGACGAAGCCGAATTGCGCCACATGGTGGCAACCGCGACAGCTTATGATACTGGCCCCATCACCTTCCGCTACCCGCGGGGTGAGGGCATGGGCGTGGACATGCCGGAACGCGGCCAAGTCCTGACGATCGGCAAGGGCCGCATCGTGCGCCAGGGCAGCACCATTGCGCTGCTATCCTATGGCACACGGCTCGGCGAAGTGCAGGCTGCCGCAGACAAGCTGGCCGCGCTCGGGCTCAACCCCACTGTGGCAGACGCACGCTTCCTCAAACCCTTGGACGAAGAGTTGATTGCGTCGCTCGCGCAAAGCCACGACGTATTGATCACGACCGAAGAGGGAGGACTGGGCGGCTTCGGCAGCCATGTTGCCACATTCCTCGCGAGCAATGGCCTGCTTGATGGCAAACTGCGGTTCCGCCCGCTGATGATCCCGGACACCTTTGTCGAGCACGCATCCCAGGCGGACATGTACGCCGATGCCGGCCTCGATCGCGCCGGCATCGTGGCTACCGCATTGACGGCGCTGGGATATGATCAGGCGGCCATGAAAGCGGCCCTGGCGAAGATATAGTGGCTCCGCTTCAAAGGGCGGAGGCATGTCCGGGAACTACGCGTAGTTTGTCGGCAGCCCCTGAGCGGCCTTGACCGTTTCCATCGAGATATAGGCCGACATGTCGAACAGTTCGATGCGTGAAACAAGTTGCTTGTAGACCACGTCGTAATGCTCCACATCGGGCAGAACGATCTTGAGAATGTAGTCGAAATTACCGGTTAGCCGGTGCACCTCGACAATTTCGGGGACGGCCGAAACGGCAGAATGAAACTTATCCAGCCAGTCAGCGGCATGTGAGCCGGTGCGCACGATGACAAAGACAGTGGTCGGCAAACCCATTTTGCGCCGGTCCAGTTCCGTTGTGGTGCGCAAGATGAAACCCTCATCCTTGAGCCGCGCAATGCGGCGGGAACAGGCCGATGGCGACAGCGCCACGGCTGCGGCAATGTCGTTGACGGGCTGCTCTGCATTCGCCTGCAACAGGCCCAAAATTTTCCGGTCGCGCTCATCCAGCATGAGTATTACTCCCTACGTGCAGAATACTAGCGCCTTTCCTTACGGAGACGCAATTTCCCCGCGCCACCCTTGCGGGAACGACCAAACTCTGCGCGCCGCGTGATCCTTAGACGCGGCATCATTTCGATGATGACCAGGAGGTAGCGGAAATGAAAACGATCGGTCTGATCGGCGGCATGAGCTGGGAATCGACTGCCGTCTATTATCGCCACATCAATCAAGAGATACGGCGTCTGCGCGGCGGGCTGGCCTCGGCCGACATCGCGATGCGCTCGCTTGACTTTACCGAAGTCGTGGCTCTGCAACAGGCCGGGCGCTGGGACCAGGCCGGCGCTTTGTTGGGCCAAGCCGGGGCGAGCCTGGCGCGCGCCGGTGCGGAATGCGTGCTGATCTGCACCAATACCATGCATCTGGTGGCCGAGCCGGTTGCTGCGATGTCAGGCATTCCACTGATCGACATCATCACCGAAACGGCCTCTACCTTGCAGGCGCATGGCCGCAAGCGCCCGCTGCTGCTCGCGACCCGCTACACCATGGAACACGGTTTCTATACCGAGCGGATGAAAGCCCAAGGGATTGAGGTGATGGTGCCGGCAGTAGACGACCGCAAAATCGTGCACGACATCGTCTTCAACGAACTCTGCCAGGGTCAGGTGCGCGCGGTAGCCCGCAGGGCCTATCTCAAGATCATTGATCGCGCCAAGGCCAATGGTGCAGACTGCGTCATTCTTGGCTGCACCGAGATCGGCCTGCTGATCGATCCGGACACACTGCCCTTGCCCGGGTTTGACTCGACAACCATCCACGCCGACGCCGCGATCCGCTTTGCACTGGGTGATGAAGCTGCCCGGGCCGCTTGAGCTTAAGGCGAGTTAGACCGTTTCGGCTAACTGATTGTTGAGAATTTTGCTGGCTTCCTGCCCCTGCAGACGAGAGGGCGGCCCATGACCATTTCCAGCATCTCCATCGGCGCCTACGGCATGCAGCGCGCCAGCGGCCAGCTCGAACAGAGCGCCGCGCGCATTGCTCGGTCAGACACCGAAGGCACCGCCCTCGACCTCTCGAGCGAAATGGTCAACGTTATCGGCGCCGAGGCCAACTTCAAGGCCTCGGCAAAGGTCGTCAGCGTGGCCAGCGATATGTCCAAAGCCCTGCTCGACATACTGGCCTGATCGCCGATTACCGCTCGGGCGGCGCTTCGACCATGCCCAGGGCGGACATGTAGAGCTCGAGCAGCGCTTCCTGCTCCATGCGCTCATTGGCGTCCTGCTTGCGGATGGTGACGATCTTGCGCAGGATCTTGGTGTCGAAGCCATTTCCCTTGGCCTCGGCATAGATTTCCTTGATGTCGGCAGCGATGGCTGCCTTTTCTTCTTCCATACGCTCGATGCGCTCGATGAAAGCGCGCAACTGATCCTGCGCGACGCTATCTTCAACGGCCATGCTTCGTCTCTCCTGGCGACCAGTTCCGGCCGGTCGAATACCGGACGGCTGACGCGAAATTGCTGCGGAATTGTCCGCGCTCCATCAACCCCAAGCCCGCCCCCCGTTCAACCCCCTTTACCCGCAATCCACACCCTGCCCGGTCTTGCCGCTTCCGCTCACGCCGCTTTTATGACCAGCACGGATTCTCGCCCGCATTTCCGTCAAATCGGCCCATTAGCCATTGACCTCCTCTCTGCCATACGATCAAAGAAGGGCACGTTTTCCGGTGATTTCCAGCGCAATGGTGAACCCCATCCGTTTTGGCTCGACCCTGTTGCTTGCCACCCTTGGTGGCCTGATGGCCATGGCCACGCCCGCACAGGCCGAACTGCGCATCTGCAATGAAACCGCCAATCTGGTTTCGGTCGCTCTGGGTTATCGCGCCGAGCGCGGCTGGATGAGCGAAGGCTGGTGGCAGGCCCCTCCCGGCGACTGCCGCACGATCTTCCAGGGCGATCTCGCCCGCCGCTTCTACTACCTCTACGCAGTGGACGATATCGGTGGCGGATCCTGGGATGGACAGGTCTTCATGTGCACCCGTGACGAAACCTTCACAATATTCGGGGTTGAGGATTGCCTCGCCCGGGGCTATGAGCGCACCGGGTTCTTTGAAATCGATACACAGAACCGTACCGACTGGACGCTGCAGCTCACCGAGAGCGCCGGCGCGCCAAGCATTGTCGGCCCGGACCTGGGCGAAGATCTCGAAGATCCGGCTTTCCTGGTCGACCCCGACGAGCCCTTAACGCCAGACAATACGGACACGCAATGAGACGGATCAGACGCGCAAAGATCCTTG
This sequence comes from Devosia marina, assembly GCF_009758415.1. Lineage (GTDB taxonomy): Bacteria > Pseudomonadota > Alphaproteobacteria > Rhizobiales > Devosiaceae > Devosia > Devosia marina. The sequence goes on from NZ_WQRF01000005.1 coordinate 27,692, forward strand.
CCACCCTCGGGCCCGCTAGCCACGAGGAGACCATGATCGAGGAACTGGCCAAGGCCGGGGCCGACGTCTTCCGCATCAATATGAGCCATGCCAGCCATGAGGTGCTGCACCAGACCGTCAAGCGCATCCGCGCGGTCGAAGCGCGGCTTAAGCACCCCATCGGCATTCTGGCCGACCTGCAGGGTCCCAAGCTGCGCGTATGGAAGTTCGCCGAGGGTTCGGTCAATCTGGTCGCCGGGCAGAGCTTTACCCTCGATAGCGAAGAAAACGATCAGGGCAACGCCCAGCGCGTTTACCTGCCCCATCCCGAAATCATCGAAAGCGTGTCTGTGGGTGACCGCCTGCTGCTCGACGATGGCAAGCTGCAATTGAAGGCCACCAAGGTCGGCAATGGCGCCATCGAGACCGAAGTCATCTATGGCGGCAAGCTCTCGGACAAGAAGGGCGTATCCCTGCCCGACACTCTGCTGCCCACCGGCGCCCTGACCGAGAAGGACCATGCGGACCTGCTCGAAGCGCTCAAGGCCGAGGTCGACTGGGTTGCGCTCAGCTTCGTGCAGCGCCCCGAAGACATCATCGATGTCCGCAAGATCGTGCAGGGCCGCGCCGGCGTGATGGCCAAGATCGAAAAGCCGCAAGCCATCGAGCGGCTCGAAGAAATCGTCAAGCTTTCCGACGCCATCATGGTCGCCCGTGGCGATCTGGGTGTCGAACTGCCGCTGGAGCAGGTCCCCGGGCTGCAAAAGCGCATGATCCGCATGTGCCGCCGGTTCGGCAAGCCGGTCATCGTCGCCACCCAGATGCTCGAATCCATGATCACCGCGCCGGTGCCGACCCGTGCCGAGGTCTCGGATGTGTCCATTGCCGTCTTTGAAGGCGCAGACGCGGTCATGCTCTCGGCCGAAAGCGCCTCGGGCCAATACCCGGTTGAAGCGGTCTCCACCATGGCCAAGGTGGCCGTGGCCGTGGAGAGCGACGCCAACTACAACAACATCATCCGTGCCGCGCAGACCGAGCCGGAGGCGACCGCCGCCGACGCCATCTCGGCCGCGACGCGTCAGGTTGCCGAAACCCTCGATCTGGCCGCCATCGTCACCTACACAGCCTCGGGCTCGACCGGCATCCGCGCCGCGCGTGAACGGCCCAACAAGCCCATCATCGCGCTCTCGCCCAATCTGCGCACCATTCGCCGTCTCTCGGTGGTCTGGGGCATTCATTGCGTGCAGACCGAGGATGCGGTGAGCCTGGAAGACATGGTCGATCGCGCCTGCGTCATCGCCTACCAGGAGGGCTTTGCCCGCCCCGGCGACCGCATCGCCATCACGGCCGGCGTGCCGCTGGGCACCCCCGGCGCGACCAACATGCTGCGCATCGCCTTCGTCCGCCAGGATGGCGCCGGCTCGAGCTAGGGTGTTACTCACCTGCATCAATGACCAAGGCCCCGACCCCGTCGGGGCCTTGTTTGTTCAAGCTTTGCTTGCAGCCATACCCTGCAAGGCCCAAGATCGAACAAGGCTGACAAGGGAGCAGGGTCATGCGTGCAGGTGATGGACGGACCACAAACAGCCCGGCGACACGCACTACGTCGATGGGCCGCAGGGGTTTCCTGCTCGGTTCCGCCGCGGCGCTGGGCACGCTGGCACTTTCCGGCTGCACCACGATCAAGGCCCTGAGCATGGCCGAGGCCGAACAGGTCTATGGCCCGCTGCCCGATGAGCGCTTTCCCATCGAGGCGGTCAACCTCAACAAGGTCGCCCCGAAATATTGGCGCCGCACCGTACGCTATGACAGTGCCGAAGTGCCCGGCACCATCATCGTCGATCCACGCAACTATTATGTCTATCGCATCGAGGGTGACAATGTCGCCACGCGCTATGGCGTCAATGTGGGGCGGGCCGGCTTTCTCTGGAGCGGAGACGCCTATATTGGCCGCAAGGCAGAATGGCCGGTCTGGACCCCGCCCAGGGAAATGATCGAGCGGCAGCCCGAAGTCGCTAAATATGCCGGCGGCATGGCCCCCGGCCTCGACAATCCGCTGGGCGCCCGCACGCTCTATCTCTACCAGGATGGCCGCTTTACGCTTTATACGCTCTACAGCACCAGACAGGCCGAAACCATCGGCAAGGGCATTTCAAGCGGCTGTATCGGCCTTTTGACCCAGGACATGATGGACCTTTACGAGCGCACACCGGTCAACACCAAGGTCATCGTGCTCAAGGCCTGATCCGAATTGTCCATGGAACCGCATAAGGTCGCCTTCCTGCGCGCAGCACTTTGCGCCGCACGACGCATTGGCGACGCGGGTTTTGGAAATGGACGTATCCCGAGGCGTGCGTCTCAATGAACTAAAATAAATAGAGACGCCGCCGCCCCATGGGCCGTGCGCGCGTAGCGCTTATGGCCTTCTCGCCTCAAATCTCTCCACCGGAGAGATTTGCCCTTCGGGACGGGTCGAAGGACACCGGATTTCTTCTGCTGTTGTGGCCCCCATTGATCGCTCGTCGCAAGGTGGCCCGATGAGCAGACGAGCCCTGGAGCGAATCCAGTCTCACCGGCTCCTCCCGCAATTGTTCGCTGCAGTCCGCTCATCGCGCGAGAGATGAAGGGAGGATAAGGGAGGTTTGTGTTGGGGGATAACTTTTGACCGCGGCAGACACCGACCCCATTTCTGCTGTAGCGAAAACCTTGGTCGTCCGCCAGAAGCGGACATCCTCGTTTCGCTCGAGGAACATTATGAGCTCGTTGGTTGCCAGTTGGTGTTTGGGTGTGGGTCCCAGCCTCAGCAAGCGCCCCAGGCTGGAGTGCGGGGATCAGGCCCGCCGCCCACCTTTTGGCCATCTCTTGATATGCAGCGTTAGTGGGGTGGTTCATGGCATTTGAGAACATAGAACGATCTGGATTCCCGTCCTCGCCAATGAATATCGAAGCCAAGTCGACGGTTCAAAACGTGACCGCGATGTAGTCGTTCAGATCAGCAACAGCCTGTCTTGTGCATAGGGGGCGATCTCCGCAGCCAATACGGTTGCCCCTGGCGCGAGCATTGCGAACTCCAGCCGGATGACATCAAGCATTCTGAGTGCAGCGCCGCTCACATGCTCTGTACCAACAGAGACATTGTTTATCCCCGGTTGGAAAACCACGATGTCTGGATCGTCGGACAGCAGCCAGACTGGCAAGACGGAAGCAATGACCCGGTAACCGAAGCCGCCGTAGCCTCGATGGCGATCTAAGTTTCCGGCCCGAAGATCTCGCCCTGCATGGAGATTGGGCGCTCCACTTTTGCCATTCCATAGCTCTGTCCAGTCCGGCTTGTCGGTACACCAACCAAAGTGGAGTCACCAATGAGCGCGTAGCGCACAGGCCCGCCATGCGGGATTGAATTGACGATTGCCCTCCCCGCTAGTCCGATCAGACCAATCAGAGCAAAACTTGCCGCTATAGCGAGGACGCGCTTCATACTCAGGAACTGCCCAAAAGATAACGGTTCAGCAATTTACAGTAGGGCCAAGCCGCTCCTAACGGGCATCGATGCTGATCTATCCAGAAAATTTGTTCGATTAAGAAGGGCGACAGCTAAGCATCATTCGTCTCAGCACATTACTGCTGCTCCGATAGACAGCCGATCAAGTTGGTTTAGTATTTCTATGAGATAAGCAGTGCGACTGCTTATTCATATTGCTTTCGGCATCGCATTCGGTCTTTTTGGCGGCCACTTGTGGGGCTTTGACTACTGGGTTGATGCGCCCCAGCTTCTGGCCGCTTTTGCCTTAGGCGAGGGCGGGGCGGGGGCGATGGCTCACTTCAAGTTGGCTTGATGACTGCTCGCCCTCCAGCGGCACCAAACGGACTGACCCCACAACCAAAAGCATGATCATGAACATGGTCGCCGCCGTTTGGTCGAGAAATCCAACGCTGGACGCCATACTGATCAGAATGCTCAGCGACAATGCGGCCACCATCGCGTAAGCCCCGCGATATGGTTTCAGGTTCTGCTTAATCCGCTTGTGCATCAACCAGGCCACGACAATACCGACTGTCAGAGTTGCCAACCCGGGCAACCCCAACTCTATGAAATACTCCAGAAACGCATTGTGCATCTCCAGTTGAAAGTAGCTGACGTCGCGTGCCTGACCGGGGCCGTATCCAATCAGCGGGTTCTCCCACGCGACATGATAGTGCATGACCCAGTTGACAATCCGCCAGGCCATTGAGCTGTCCACCAAGCGGTAGTCGTAACCTGTCGCATCAAATGCAGTATTTGCCAGAAATGCCGGGAGTGTAGTCAAATCCTCAAAACGTCCGCTGACAAACACCAGCCAAATGCCGCCAAGTCCCACACCCAGGACTGACGTTACCTTCCAGATGCCCTTGCTCCGCGCATAGACATAAGACACGCCAACGAGCGCGAGCATGACCCAGGCAGTCCGAGCCTGGGTAAAATAGAGAGCAACCAGGCTAGAAAGTATAACAGCCCTATAGGTCCAAGTGACACCCACTCCGGCACGCCTCCGGCAGACCTCGGCAAGAACCAATAGGATGACGACGATCATGCCATAGTCGACCGGGTGGAAGCCAATGCCATAAGCACGCAGCAGCTGATTGTCGCGCTCGATGAGACCGGTCCGTGTCACTATCTGGTAAACCGATGAAAAGGCACCGATGGCCAGGTAGACCACGCAGAAGTCATATAGCCAGCGGAGGTGTTGCTGGGTCCGGAACAACGCCGCTGTCCCCAACGCTACGCCAGCATAGAGGAGTGTCTGCACCACAAAACTGGACGCGGCGCCGGGGTTCCTCATCGGCTGGGCCACCATGGAAAACACACCTAACCCAGCAATGACAACGAAGACCCAAAACAACCCGATGCCAACATGCCGCAATCGAGCCTTGGTCAGGAAAACCAAGCAGATGAACCCCAGCGTCATCACCGAGACGAGCGGCGACGTAGAGACGCCAAAACGCATATCGACGATTGCCGCAGCGATCCGCAGATAAAGGAAAGCGAGAAACAACCTGGTTGTGTTCAGCATTTTTGCGCCGCTTGTTCCAAGAAGTCGATATCTGCCCCTTTCCTGTTAAGGGGCTCCGTAATCGGGGTCAATATTCGGGACATACGATCGATCCGCAAGTTGTCGGATCTGTTCCGGAATCGTTGTCGCACCGAAGTCCAGTGGCCGCATTGTCGTTTCATACAAACGCTGCCAATACGGTTGCACAGGCACCAGACTAGAGACAAAAGCATCACCGGCCGGAGGACTGGAGGGCGTGGAACGATAGTCCATCCCTGCTTGCGCAAGGATATTTCCCGGTTTGTTGCTCAAATCCAAACCGGAAGCCGAAATTAGTTTTGCCTCGAACACCGTCAATATCCCTGTTACCGCCCCCACCTCCGGAATTTGGTATTGATCTGCCGCTTGCCGACTAAGGAGGTGCAGAAACTTTCCGGTCGCCATGGGCGAAATAGTGAACTCACCATTGCCAGAATAGTTTGGTGTAGGCTCGGAGGAATTTGTCTCGAACGCTGCATCCTAATACGGCATGGCTGGTGAGCTGATCGCCTTGACCAGCCCCAGGCTGCCACTCGTTGGTTGCCAACATTGGTAGGGCTCGGACTTGCTGTCAAACGGATCCGGAGCAACGTATTGTCATAGCCAGCATAAACAGCTTCCTCTTGTATCGCTGACATGGACTGGACGCCAAAGAAGCCTTTGTTGTCATACTCAACATCGAGCGCCGTGGGGTTCAGCCATGACGACTGGGAGCTAAAACCAGTGCCTTGCCATGCGAGGTCAGCCGTGAACGACAGGTTGCCACCATCAATCTCGGAAAGGTCGTGGTTGGGATTGATCCAATCTAGCAGCGATGCCGCGCGATCACTCGCCGTCGTCTCTCTCGGGTCGATCAGGCTGAATGGCCGTGCAAGCGCCTCAAATTAGAGAAAAGGCCATAGTCTTTCCAGGCGACAAAGGTGTCTCTGAGAATACGCTTGCGCATCGCGCTTGGTTCGGTTGGAAGGTGCTCAAAAAACGCACTCTCATCCACGTCATACATCCCACCCTTACCTAGGGTGGCAGGTACCGAGCTTTAGGTACCGTAAGCAGCCTGCCAGAAAGCCACCCCGCTCGCACCACTCAAGTGCACAGCCCTCGGGTCAAACCCGGGGATCACGGTTGGTGGGAGGGGCGATGTCGATGCAGAAGCGTTTGACGTCTCAATAGCGATACGTCTGCTTGAGAGCGGTCAGTCCGCGCCCCGTTCCTACCCCCCAAACGCAACAAGGCCCGCAGTTTCGTGCGGGCCTTGTCGAAGTCACATCAGTGGAGCGAAGCGCTTAGCCCTGGCGGGCCTTGAAGCGCTTGTCCACCTTGTTGATGATGTAAACGCGGCCGCGACGGCGGACGAGCTTGTTCGCGCGGTGGCGAGTCATCAACGCCTTCAGCGAGTTGCGGATCTTCATCTTAGTAATCCTCGGTCAAACAAAAGGGGCGCCAAGGCGCCCGAAAACTGGCCTCTACATAAGGAAACCGAACCCGGCTGTCAACGCGCAATCGCGTCGCTTTCCCCCATTGCGCAGCCGTTAACGCACCAGTTATCGGCCAGGCTTATTCTGGTATGGAACCGAGTTCAGAATCGCCGCCCATGACCAGCGAACAGATCACCAAGTCCGGCATCTTGATCATCGACCCGCAGGCCAATATGGCCGCGCTGGTTGCCACCATGCTACGCGGTCTGAAACGCCGCGACATCCGCGAAGCCTATGACGCAAATCAGGCGCAGGTCGAACTCAATCGCCGCCCGTTCGAAATTGTCATCATCGATGACGGGCTTGCCAAGCCAGGTGCTGTGGAGATTGTCAGGCGGTTGCGCGCAGATGCGCGGAGCATCAACCGACTGACACCCATCATCATGATGTCGGCAGCGCCCGACGCCGCCCGCATTGCCGAGGCGCGCGATGCCGGGGTGACCGAATTCCTGCGCAAGCCTTTCGCAGCCAACCACCTCAAGACGCGGCTCGACAGCATTGCCGCCAATCCCCGCCCCTTCGTCGAGGCTGGTGGGTATGCCGGGCCCGACCGGCGACGGCAGGCCAAAGATGTCGGCGCTGCCGACCGGCGCAGCCCGCATGAGCCAGACGAGGCCTGACCCCGTCCGGGCAGCTCTCAGGCTTCGGCGAGGGCAGCCTTTTCCGCCTCAATCTCGCGCCAGCGGATACAGGCGACCAGCCGACCATTCTCAAGGGTTTCCAGGGGCGGCCTGGTTTCGGCGCATTGCGGCTGGGCATGGCGGCAACGGGTGCGGAAGGTGCAGCCCGAGGGCGGATTGATCGGGGAGGGAATTTCCCCCTTCAACGCATCAATATTGCGCTGCCGCGCCAGCTTGGGGTCGGGGATCGGCACCGCCGTCAATAGCGCGGTCGTATAGGGGTGCTTGGGATCCTCATAGATCTCGTCCCCAGTTGCCAGCTCCACGATCCGGCCCAGATAAAGCACCAGAATGCGGTCCGATACATGCCGCACCACGCTCAGATTGTGCGAGATGAAAATCAGCGTCAGCCCGAACTCGTCCTTGAGCTCGGCCAGCAGGTTCAGGATCTGTGCCTGGATCGAGACGTCCAGCGCCGAGACCGGCTCGTCGCACACGATCAGCTTGGGCTCGGTGATCAGCGCCCGGGCAATGCCGATGCGCTGCGCCTGGCCTCCCGAGAACTCGTGCGGATAGCGATTAATCATCTCGGGCAGCAAGCCGACCGATTCCATGATCCGCACCACGCGGGCACGGCGCTCGGTCTTGTTCATTTCCGGCCGCAGCGTGCGCAGCGGGTCCTCGATGATCTCGCCCACGGTCATGCGCGGGTTGAGCGAAGCGAGCGGATCCTGGAAGATGATCTGCAGATCGGCGCGGCGCTTGCGCATCTCCTCGGCCGGCACCCGCGTCAGGTCCTGGCCCAGCCAGAGCACCTGGCCCTCATCGGGGCTGATCAATTGCAGGATGCAGCGCCCCAGCGTGGATTTGCCACAGCCACTTTCGCCCACAATGCCCAGGGTTTCACCCTGGCGCACATTGAAATTGATATCGGCCAGCGCGGTCAGGGTCAGCTGCCGCGAGAACAGGCCGGTGGCGATGGAGAAGGTCTTTTTGAGATCGCGGATCTCGAGCAGATTGGCGGGGGTCTGGTTCATCAGGCCACCTTTTTCGATTGCAGCGGGCCCTCAAAGAAGCACGCCTTTTCGCGCTCGTCCCCCAACGGGGTCAGCGGCGGGCGTTCTTCCAGGCACCGGTCAAAACAGAAAGCACAGCGCGGATTGAACGAGCAGCCCTTGGGCAGGTGTTCAAGGCTGGGCGGCAGGCCCTGGATCGGGTCGAGCCGCGCGGCGCGATGCGCGATATGCGGGGTCGAATGCAACAGGCCCAGCGTATAGGGGTGGCGCGGATCGTAGAACAGGTCGTCGACCTTGCCCTTTTCGACGGCACGACCGCCATACATCACCATCATGCGGTCGGCCACGCCAGCCACCACGCCCAGATCATGCGTGATCATCACCAGCGAGGTGCCGAAATCCTCGGTCAGCGTCTTGAACAGGTCCAGCATCTGCGCCTGCACAGTCACATCGAGCGCCGTGGTCGGCTCGTCCGCAATCAGGATCTTGGGCTGGCACAATAGCGCCATGGCGATCATCACGCGCTGCCGCATGCCCCCGCTCATCTCGTGCGGATAGGCATTGGCGCGCTTGGCCGGCTCGGGGATGCCGACCCGCTCGAGCATTTCGATCGTCGTCATCTCGGCCTTGCGCGTGTCAAAGCCGCGATGCTTGACCAGCACCTCGGAAAGTTGCGTCTTGACCTTGAGACTTGGATTGAGCGAGGTCATCGGATCCTGAAAGATCATGGCGATGTCCTTGCCACGATAGGCATCGAGCCGCGACGGCGCCATGCCGAGCAGATTGACATCACCCAGCATGGCCTTGCCGGTGGCCCGGCCGTTCTTGGCCAACAGGCCCATGATCCCGAGAAAGGCCTGGCTTTTGCCCGAGCCGCTTTCGCCCACTACGGCCAGGGTCTCCCCGGCCCGAAGGTCGAAATTCATTTCGCGCACAGCCTGCACCTCTGTGTCATGCAAGGCGAAGGTGACCGACAGGTCCTGGATGGAAAGTACGTAATCGGACATGTCAGCGGTCCTTGGGGTCGAGCGCGTCGCGCAGGCCGTCGCCCACATAGGTCAGGCAGAACAGCAGCGACACCAGAATGATGCCGGGATAGATCAGCATCCAGGGCGTTACCTCGGCCACCGGCGCACCGGTGGAGATCAGCGTGCCCAGCGAGGTCTGGGGTTCCTGGATACCCAGGCCCAGATAGGAGAGGAAACTCTCCACGATGATGATCTCGGGAATGGTCAGCGTGGCATAAATCACCACCGGCCCGGTCAGGTTCGGCACGATGTGGCGGAAGATGATGGTCCAGGGCTTGGCACCGCCCGCCCGGGCCGCTTCCACGAATTCCTTTTCCTTGAGCGTCAGCGTCTGGCCGCGCACGATGCGGGCCATGGTCAGCCATTCGATCGCCCCGATGCCGACGAACAACAGGATCGGATTGCGGCCGAAAATCACCACCAGAATAATGACGAACAGGATATAGGGCAGCGCATAGAGCATATCGACGATACGCATCATCACCGCATCGACCCGGCCGCCGAAATAACCGGCAATGGCGCCATAGGCGATGCCGATCACCACCGACACGGTGGTGGCCACCAGCGCCACGATCAGGCTCATCTGCGTGCCGAACATGGTGCGGGCCAAAAGGTCCCGGCCATTATGATCGGTACCGAAGAAGTGCCCGGCCTCGAAATCGGGGGGCTTGCGGATGCTGGCCCAATCGACCTCTGAATAGCCCCAGGGCACGAAATAAGGTCCCACAAAGGCGAACAGCACAATGGCGGCCAGCACGAACAGCGACACCATGGCGGCCTTGTTGGCCAGCATGCGCCGGATCGCATCATCGGTCAGCGAGCGGCCCTTGGGGGCCTTGAGCGTGCTCAGCTTTTCCGCATAGCGGGTGAGCACCTCGTCTTTTTGAGTCAATCCGGCCATCAGCGGTACCTCACCTTGGGATCGAGCCAGGCATAGACGAGGTCCACGATCAGATTGAGCGCAATGATCAGCAGCATGTAGAAGAGCGTCGTGCCCAGCACCATGCCGTAGTCGCGATTAAGGGCGGCCTGAATGAAATAGCGGCCAATTCCTGGCAGGCCGAAGATCTGTTCGACCACCAGCGAGCCGGTGAGCAGATAGGACAGGCCCGGTCCGAGATAGCTGACGACCGGGATCAGGGCCGGCTTGATAGCATGACGTGCCAGCACCATCCGCTCGCCCAGTCCCTTGGAACGGGCGGTCCGCACATAATTGGTGCCCAGCGTCTCGATCATCGAGCCGCGCATCAGCCGCGAAATGCGTGCCGCATGCGCCCAGGACAGCACGGCCACGGGCAGCACCAGATGCGCCCAGCTCCCCGGCACCCAGCCGCCCGCAGGCAACCAGCGCAGATAGACGCCGAACCAGAGCTGAAGCAGTGCGCCGATAAGGAAATTGGGGACGATCACACCGATCATCACCACCAGCACCAGCAGGTAGTCGGGCCACTTGTTCTTGTAGACCGCTGCAATCATCCCGGTGAGCACGCCGATTGTCGTTGCGATCACGAAGGCGGTCAGCCCCAGTTGCAGCGAGAACGGCATGCCGATCGCCATCAACTCGGAGACCGAGAAGTCGTAGGACGACATGGACGGCCCCAGATCCCCGCGCAGCACCCCGCCGATATAGAGCAGGTACTGCATGAACAGAGGCTGATCGAGATTGTAATAGGCGCGGACATTGGCCAGCACTTCAGGCGGAAGTGGCCGGTCGGAGTCGAACGGCCCGCCCGGGGCGGCGCGCAGAATGAAGAAGCAGACGGTAACGGCGATAAAGGCGATCGGCAGCGCCGAAAGCACGCGCCGCGTTGCATAGCGCAGCATTTCTTTAGGGACCTGAGCGAGCAGAGCAACGCGGCCACTGGCCGACGGCTGGATCTGCCCTCGAATAAACTTGAACGTACGAACCCGTACAGCGGTCACCGGCGGTGAGGAATCAAGGCATCACGCCGGAGCAGAAAAAGTCCGGCCGCCCCTTGGGGCGACCGGACCTCGGATTGGCCCGATTACTCGGACTTGCTCATCCAGCGGGTGCGATGCACGTCGCGGGCATTGGGGACGAAGCCCTCAATGCGCGGCGAAACGGCATTGCGCGACACATAGAAGGCCAGCGGCAGGGCTGCATAGTCTTCCATGGCGATGGTTTCGGCCTTGGCCAGGATCTCGGCGCGGGCCTCGAGATCGAGCTCGGTGGCCGAATCACGCAGCAACTGGTCGAACTCCGGATTGCTGTAGCGACCATAGTTGTACTGGATGTCGCTACGCAGCAGTTCGAGCATGTTGATCGGATCGTTGTAATCCATCAGCCAGCCGGCTCGGCCGATCGAGTCGAAGTCGTTGTTCTGCAGCGCATCATAGTGCACGGCCACTTCGGCATTGGACAGCTCGGTGGTGACGTGGACCTGCTCCCACATCGAGGAAATCGCCACCGCAAGGCGCTGGTGATTGTCGTTGGTGTTGTAGTTGATCGTCAGCTTCAGCGGATTGTCTGCCGAATAGCCGGCTGCTTCCATCAGCGCGCGGGCTTCTTCAACGCGCTCGCCATATGGCGTATCGGCCCACTCATATTGGAAGGCGTCCTCGACATAGTTGGCCGTGCCGGGCGGGACCCAGGAATAGGCCGCCACTTCGCCCGTACCCCAAAGGTCGGGGCCGATCACTTCGCGATTGATCGCCATCGAGAGTGCCTTGCGGACATTGACGTCCTGCAGCTTCTCGGCATTCTGGTTCATCACGTAGTAGTGCACGCCCTGGAAGGCGGCGACGGCTGCGTCTTCACCCAGCGCGGTCACCTGATCGGCCGGGAAGTCGGTCAGGATATCGAACTCGCCGGCGCGGTAGCGGTTAACCGCAGCGGTCAGGTCGTCAAGCGCGTAGTACATGACCTCTTCGATCTGCACGTTTTCCGCGTCGTGATAGCTTTCGGACTTGACCGACTTGATGTGCGAACCGGGCACCCATTCGACCGGGGTGTAGGGACCATTGCCTACAATGTTCTGGGGCTGGATCCAGTCGTCGCCAAACTCTTCCACCGCATGCTGCGGCACGGGATAGGCGGTGTAGTGGGTCAGGGCGCCCAGGAAGAATGGCGCCGGATTTTCCAGCGTGATCTCAAGCGTCTTGTCGTCGATGGCAGCAACGCCGAGCTCGCTCAGCTCCATCTCGCCGGCATTGACGGCCTCGGCATTCTTGATCGGATACTGCAGATAGGCGTAGCCGGCTGCTGTCTCAGGGTTCATCAGGCGCTGGAAGGCGAAGACGAAATCACCTGCCGTCACCGGCTCGCCATCGGACCACACCGAATCTTCGCGGATCTTGAAGGTGTAAACCAGGCCGTCCTCGGACACCTCATAGGACTCGGCCGCACCCAGGATCGGCGCGCCTTCGGCATCTTCGGTCATCAGGCCTTCGATATAGTCGCCGACAATCCGGTTTTCCCAGTCGCCGGAAACGCGATGCGGATCGAGCGAAGCGGGCTCGCCGCCATTCATCATGTGCAGGGTCTGTGCCTGCACGGCGCCGAAGCTCAAGCTGAACACGCTGGCCAGCGCAACGGCCTTAAGGGCTGTTGTGAATTTCATTATCGTCCCATCTCCTTGTGGAATTCTTCGCGTTTCTCTGACTGGCCGCCTTCGACGTCGGGCAGCTCATTCTTCTTCGTCGCCAGGCAGGGCCCGGCGAGCAAGATGGTGGACGGTATTACGCAAATCCGTCCACTGACAAGCAAAAGATTGACCTAAACGTCATCTGACGGTCGACTGTGAATATCCTGCATTCAAACTGTTGGCAGGCATGAATTTTTGCCGGACAGGGCAATGTTGGATTCAGATACTATGGTGTCTGGATCAATCTTCGGCTCGCGCAAGCGCGTGCTAATTCGGCGCATCAAGCCGCTCAGCTCGGCTGCATGCCGCCCTGCACAAAAAATATGATGAGGGCCACACCAAACAGCACGGCGAAGGGCACCCAGCCCGGCAAAGGGCCGCGCGGTTTCTTCACGGGCGGCTCGGGCTTCTTCTCAGGCCGCTGGAATTTGATGACATTGTCGCTCATTGAGCGCTTTCTACCAGAGCTGCCACGCCCATGCCACCTGCCGTGCACACCGAAATCAGTGCCTTCTTGTTGGCCTGGTTCGACAGCATCTTGGCCGTCAGGCCCAGAATTCGCGCGCCGGTCGCGGCAAAGGGGTGGCCATAGGCCAGACTCGAACCCTTCACATTGATCTTGGCCGGATCGATCTCACCCAAGACGGTGTCGCGCCCGAGAACGTCCTTGCAATAGGCCGGATCCTTCCACGCCTTGAGCGTGCACAGCACCTGCGCGGCGAAGGCTTCGTGCAGTTCGAAATGATCGATGTCGTCAAAACCGAGACCGGCCTTTGCCAGCATCTCGGAAACCGCAATGGTCGGCGCCATCAGCAGGCCCTCACCATGGGCGAAGTCATTGCCGGCCACGCGGCCCGTGGTCAGGTACGCCAGGATCGGCAGGCCACGCGCTTTCGCCCACTCTTCGCTGGCCAGCAGCACCCCGGCCGCGCCATCGGTCAGCGGCGTAGAATTACCGGCCGTCAGCGTACCATGGCCGCTCGATTTGTCGAAGGCGGGCTTGAGCGTGCTCAACTTGTCCAGATTGGCATCGGCGCGGACATTATTATCCCGCACCAGACCTGCACAGGACACCAGGAGGTCATCGTGGAAGCCCTCGTCATAGGCCGCCGCCGCATTGCGGTGGCTGGCCACGGCCAGTGCGTCCTGATCCTTGCGGCTGATGCCCCATTCACGCGCCATCAATTCGCAATGCTGGCCCATGGACAGGCCGGTGCGCGGCTCGTTGACGGAAGGCGCCACCGGGGTCAGTTCGCCAAGGGAAAAGCCCTTGAAGGCACCCAGCTTCTGTCCCGTCGTCTTGGCGGCATTGGCATTGAGCAGGCGATGCTGGAACTTCGGGCCAAAGACGATGGGGCTATCGCTCACCGTGTCCGAGCCGGCGGCAATGCCGCTCTCGATCTGCCCCGAGGCAATCTTGCCGGCCAGCACCAGCGCCGCCTGCAGGCTTGTGCCGCAGGCGATCTGCATGGTGGTGCCGGGGGTGCGGGGACTGAGGCCCGCATCGAGCAGGGCTTCGCGGGCGATGTTGAAATCGCGCGAATGGTTGATCACCGCACCGGCGATCACCTCATCGACCTTTTCGCCCTTGAGGCCGAACTTGTCGGCCACCGCCCCCAGCACCGTGCCGAGCATGGACAGATTGGTTTCATCCGCATAGGCAGTGCCACCGCGGGCAAAGGGAATGCGAGCCGAGCCGACAATGGCAACGCGCTTGAGTTCAGTCATTGGTATTCTCCTCTTACGCGCGGCCATCGGCACGGGCCTTCATCGGCCCACCCAGGAAGGGGGCAAAACCGGTGCCCATGATGACGCCGATATCGGCCAGTTCGGGCGATGCAACCACGCCCTCGGCGACCACCACTTCGGTCATGTCGACCAGCGGCTTGACCAGTTCCTTGCCCAGGCCAGCGAGGTCGGGATGGCTGGGCGTTTCACCCTTCTGCGCTTTGCCCTTTTCCCACTTGTAGAAGCCCTCTCCGGTCTTGCGGCCGAGCTTGCCTTCGGCGATCAGCCTGGCAAACTTGCTGTCGGCGGGAATATCGTGACCCAGTTCGGTCGCGACCGATTTGCCGACATCCAAGCCGACGGTGTCCATCAATTCGATCGGCCCCATCGGCATGCCGAAAGCAACGGCGGCGGCGTCGAGCAATTCCTTGCTCTCGCCCTTTTCCACCCGCTCCACCGCGCCCAGCATGTAGGGCATGAGCACGCGGTTGACGAGAAAGCCCGGCGCGGACTTGACCACTACCGGCGACTTGCCGATGGCCTGGGCGAAACTGGCGCCCTTGCCGATCTCTTCATCGGTATTGAAGGTCGAGCGGATCACCTCCACCAGCGGTAGCTGCGCCACCGGATTGAAGAAGTGCAGCCCGATCAGCCGGGCGGGATCCTTCAGTGCCTCGGCGATGCGTTCAAGTTCGATCGAGGAAGTATTGGTGGCCAGGATCGCGCCGGGCTTGAGCCGGTCTTCAATGCCGGAAAAAATCTTCTGCTTGATCTCGAGCTTTTCCACCACTGCCTCGATGATGACATCGGCGCGGGAAACGCCGGTGCCCTTGGGGTCGGCGACAAGGCGCAGCATGGCCGCATCGACCTCGCGCTTCTTCTTGTAGCGCTTGCTGAACAGCTTCTTGGCCCGGTCGAGCGCTGGCTTGATGCGCTCCATATCGAGATCCTGCAAGGTGACACTCATGCCGCGATAGGCGCACCAGGCAGCGATGTCGCCGCCCATCACCCCGGCACCAATCACATGCACGCGGGAGAATTTGGCGCCTTTGAGGCCCTGTTTCTTGAGGCCTTCGGAAAGGAAGAACACGCGTCTAAGGTTGGTGGCGGTGGGCGAACCCATCAGCGGCACAAAGGCATCGACCTCGCCGCGGATCATGGCGCGCCAGTCATTGCCATGCTTTTCGAACAGGTCGATCAACGCATAGGGGGCAGGGTAGTGCTCCTTGCGGGCCTTCCTGCCGGCCTGCTTGCGCATCTGGTTGGCAATGGCCTCGCGCACCAGCGGCAAGGCAGCCGCTTTCTTGATCGCCGGCGCCGGGCTCGATTTCTTCCTTGCCAACACCGCCTTGCGGCCTTCCCAGCGCAGCTGGTCGCGATGGCGCACCAGCTTGTCGACGAGGTTGAGGCCGCGCGCGGCACCTGCCCGCAGCATCTTGCCGGTGAGCATGATGCCCATGGCATCGACCGGCCCCGCCTGACGGATCGATCGGCCGGTGCCGCCAAAACCGGGGAAGATGCCCAGGTTCACTTCCGGGAAGCCGATGCGGGTTTTCTCGTCATTGACGGCAATGCGATAATGGCAGGCCAAGGCCAGCTCGAGACCGCCGCCCAGGCAGAAGCCGTGAATGCCGGCCACCACCGGCACGGGTAGCGATTCGATGCGGGCAAACAGCGCATGAGTGCGCCGGAGGGCTTCGGGCAACACCGAAAAATCGCTCATCGCGTCGAACTCGCTGACATCGGCGCCAGCGATGAAGCCGCTATCCTTGCCCGACAGGATCACCACGCCCGCCAGTTCGTCGGAACCGGCCAGGTCCTCGAAGCGCGCCACCAGCGTTTCGAGCTCCATTATGGCTTCGCGGCTCAGCGTATTCACCGAGGACTCGGGAGTGTTGATGGTCAGCCAGCCGATCTTTTCAAGATCGGTGTGAAAACGCCAATGTCTGGTCTCGGTTGCCTGTGGGGCGATCATGTTCGTTCGGTCCTCCGTAGCCGCGCCCACGTCGTTCGAGGGTCGCTTTGCTCCCGCCTCACCATGAGGGCCATGGGAACACCGGTTAATCGTCGGCCCTCATGCCGAAGTGCTTCGCGCAGCAAAGCCTTCAAGCACGGGGCCTCTGTCACTACTCCGCCGCCTGGCGCGGCGCGGTTTCCTTAAGCACGTCCTGATCGAAATCATCGACATGCACGGCCCGGTTGGTGGCTTCATCAGCGGCCCGCATGATGCCAGCCTCATTGTCACTCAGCACACCGGCCTCGACCGCATCGGCAATCGCATCACGATCCAGCCGGCGCTCAATGACACCGCGGCGCGCGGCCTTGATGAACTTGGCTTCGATCTCCTCGGCCTCTGTCACCTTGAGCAAGGCATCTTCCAGAACGCCCGTCACGTCATTTGGGTCCATCGAGACAAAGACGCCCGTGGTCAGCCGGTCGCGGAACGCGCCGGGGCGCAGCACCGAACGAACGAAGCGGTAGTTGATGCGGTCCGAAGCGGGCTGGGCGTGACGGCCGAGCGGGAAGCAAAGGAACCGCATGGCCCAGGCAAACACCGGATTGGGGAAATTGGCAAACACTTCGGCGAACTTGCCTTCGAGCGAGGCGACCCGATCGGCCATGATGGCCTCGACCAGTTCCTTGTCCTCGGCGATCGCCCCTTCCTCCTCGAAGCGCTTGAGGGTCGCCGACATCAGATAGAGGTCGCCCAGGATATCGGCCATGCGGCCGGAAATCTTCTGCTTGCGCTTGAGCGCGCCGCCCAGCACGACCGTGGTCCAGTCAGCCACTAGGGCAAAGTCCTGGCTATAGCGGTGCAGGCGCCGGTACCAGCGAGCCATGGAGCCTTCATTGGGCGCCGAGGCGAAGGCGCCATTGGTCAGGCCATGCAGGAAACTCGCCACGATATTGCGCAGCATGAACCCGGTATGGCCACCAAAGGCCGCGTCGAACGCTTCGAGCCCGGCTTTTTTGTCTTTGTTCTGCGCCGCCTGAATTTCCTTGAGGAGATAAGGGTGCGCGCGCAGCACACCTTGGGCAAAGGTCATCAGCGTGCGGGTGAGAATGTTCGCACCCTCCACCGTGATGGCCACCGGCAGGGCCTGATAGGCGCCGAACAGATAATTGCCCGGCCCGTCCTGGATGGCGCGGCCACCCTGGATGTCGAAGGCATCGTCCATGCTCTCGCGCATGGCTTCGGTGGTGGTGTATTTCAGCAGGCCCGCGATAACGGCCGGACGCTGGCCTTCGTCGACCATGGAGGCAGTAAGGCGGCGTGTCGCCTCATACATATAGGCGCGCTTGACCATTTCGCCGAGCGGCTCGGCCACGCCCTCCATGATGCCCACGGGAATGCCGAACTGGCGGCGCACCCGCGCATAGGCCGAAGTGGCGCGCAAGGTCTGCTTGATCGACGTGGTGCCGATGGCCGGCAGTGAAATGGCGCGCCCAGTGGACAGGCACTCCATCAGCATACGCCAGCCTTGCCCGGCATAGTCGGTGCCCCCGATCAGGAAATCCATCGGCACGAACATGTCGGTGCCGCGCACCGGCCCGTTCATGAAGGCCTGGCGGGCCGGATAATGGCGTCGGCCGATATCGAGCCCCGGATGATCATGCGGGATCAGCGCCAGGGTGATGCCGATGTCGGGGCCACGCCCGAGCAGATTTTCCGGATCCTTGAGGATGAAGGCCAGGCCCACAAGGGTGGCGATGGGCGCCAGGGTAATGTAGCGCTTGTCAAAGCTGAGGCGCACGCCCAGCACTTCTTCGCCATTGTGCATGCCCTTGGTGACAACACCGATATCGCGCATACCACCTGCGTCAGAACCGGAATGCACGCCAGTCAGCGCAAAGCACGGCACCTCGCGGCCATCGGCAAGACGATGAAGGTACTTTTCCTTCTGCGCCGGCGTGCCGTATTTTTCCAGCAATTCGCCCGGCCCAAGAGAATTGGGCACCATGACGGTGATGCCGGCGGCAACCGAGCGGCTCGATATCTTGGAGACGATCATCGACTGGGCCTGAGCCGAAAAGCCCAAGCCGCCATGCTCCTTGGCAATCAGCATGCCCAGGAAACCCTTGGACTTGAGAAAGTCCCAGAGTTCGGGGCTGAGATCGGCGCGATTGTGGCGGATATCCCAATCGTCGATCATCTTGCAGGCGGTTTCGGTTGGGCCGTCGAGAAAGGCCTGTTCCTCTTCGGTCAGGGTGAGCGGCCGAATTCCGGTCAGCTTGCTCCAGTCCGGACGACCGGAGAACAATTCGGCATCCCAGCCAACAGTACCCGCATCGAGCGCTTCCTGCTCGGTACGGCTGACTTTGGGGAGAATGGATTTGACGGCGCCGTAAATCGGTCTGGTGAGCACAGCCATGCGGATCGGCTTGACCGAAAGAGTCAGCAATACGGCGCCGAAAACAATCAGCACCCAGGAGAACCAGCCCAAACCATACACAGCGCCGGATTGGGTGAAGTCGAGGCCCGACACCAAACCGATCACGGCGAAAGCGGCACCCCACTGCCAAAGCGGGCTTTCCCGCATGGCCAGAGCACCAAACGCCACCAGACTGATCGCAACCAGCAACAGGGTCATCGCCCACATCCTCCTCACGCAACATTGCCCCATGCTGGGGAGCAACGCCGTCTTCAACCAAATGCCGGGCCGCAACGAAAGTTTCGACCCGCTTTCCCTCGCCGCATGCAGCCTAGCGCCACCATGGGGATCTGTTGAAGACAGTTTACTCAGATTGACGCATACGTCAACAAGATGCCGGTTAGGGTGCCCCTCGACCCACGCTTGCCGATGCCTTGGGCAGCCAATTGACGCTAACGTAAACAAGTGGGATAGTTTCAAGGTGATGACAGGACAGGTGCCGAGAGAGGACCGGGGCGAGAAACGCTCCACTGCATCTAATAAAGGGAACGCCCGTTTGTCTGTTTCAGGCATAGGGAGGAGACATCAATGGACACGCCAGCCACCAGCAACGAAGGGCTTCGCCCCTGGATCGCGAGCTACCCCGAAGGCATAGTGTGGGACGACAAGATCGACACAACCCCGGTGCATGAACAGATCTTGGCTGCCTGCGCCAAAAATCCCGGCGCCATGGCCCTGGACTTTCTGGGCGGCACGACCAGCTTCGGCGAACTGGCCGAAAAAATCGTTGCCTTTGCCGGGGCGCTGCAAAGCCAGTTCGGCGTCACCAAGGGTACGCGCGTCGCCCTGATGCTGCCCAATACGCCCTTCTACCCGATTGCCTATTATGGCGTGCTGCGCGCTGGCGGCACGGTAGTCAATTGCAACCCGCTTTATACTGTTGCCGAGCTGGGCCACATCACCGCCAATGCCGGTGCCGACATCATGGTGACGCTGGATCTGCAGCAGATCTTTGAGAAGGCAGAGGCCCTGCTGGCCGCCGGCCATGTCAAGAAATTGGTTGTCGCCCATTTCCCCAATGCCCTGCCACTGGTCAAGAAAATCCTGTTCTCGGTTGCCAAGCGCAAGGATCTGGCCCACCCCGACCGCTCTGCCCATGCCGCTGTCATCAGCCGCTTCGAAGACCTGCTTGCCCGCAAGGACTCGCCAGCGCCGGTCACCATCGACCCGCAGACCGACATTGCCGTGCAGCAATATACTGGCGGTACCACCGGCATTCCCAAGGGCGCGCTGCTGACCCACGCCAATATCGCGGCCAATATGAGCCAGATCGACAAATGGGGATGCGGGCTGTTCTATCCGCCCTCCAAGGTGATCGCGGTCCTGCCCTTCTTCCACATCTTCGCCATGACCGTCTGCATGAACGTGCCGCTGTGCAATGGTACGCCGGTGATCATGCTGCCGCGCTTCGAGTTGAAGGCCCTGCTGGGCATCTTCACTCGAACCGGCGCCAATGTGCTCCCGGCCGTGCCGACCCTGCTCAGTGCGCTGGGTCGGTCCGATGCTGTGACCCAGGCTCAGATTGAGACCCTGGAAGTCGCCATCTCCGGCGGCGCCGCCCTACCCGACGAGGTGCGCCACGCCTTTTCGAAGAAGTCCAAGGCCCTGCTGGCCGAAGGCTATGGCCTGACCGAAGCGTCACCCGTGGTCTGCTGTGCGGCGCTCCGGGTGCCTTCCAAGCCCATGTCCATCGGCCTGCCTTTGCCCGGCACCGATATCCGCTTTGTCGATGTGGACAGCGGCAAGGTCGTCGGCATAGGCGAAAATGGCGAATTGCAGGTCAAGGGCCCGCAGGTCATGGCCGGCTATTACGAGAACCCGGAAGCCAGCAAAGAAGCCTTCATGGATGGATGGCTGCGCACCGGCGATGTCGGCCATATGGACGAGGACGGCTACGTGTTCCTGATCGACCGCATCAAGGACCTCATCATCTGCTCGGGCTTCAATGTTTACCCGCGCACCATTGAAGAGGCCATCATGACCCACGATGCCGTCGACGAGGTCAATGTGATCGGCGTGCCGGACGAATATCGCGGCGAGGCCCCGGTGGCCTTCGTTAAGCTCAAGGATGGCCACAGGCTGAGCGAGGCAGATCTGAAATCCTTCCTCGCCGAAAAGCTCAACAAGATTGAAATGCCCCGCCAGATCATCTTCAAGGAGGCCCTGCCCAAGACCCTGATCGGCAAGCTGTCCAAGAAGGAGTTGCGGGAGGAGTACGCCCAGATGAAAGCCGGAAAATCGTGACCAGCACGCCTCCCGAAAGCCAGGACCTCTTCGCCATTGCCGAACTCGCCCGCGAGTTCGGCATTTCGACCCGGGCCATCCGCTTCTACGAATCCAAGGGCTTGCTCTCGCCCGAACGTGTCGGAGCCACGCGCATCTTCCGCAAGCGTGACCGGGCCCGGCTGATCCTGATTCTGCGCGGCAAGCGGCTCGGCTTCACCTTGCGCGACATTTCCGACTATCTCAGCCTTTACGACGCCGACCGCACCCAGCAGGTGAACCTGTTGGCCGAGAAGGTCGACGAGCGCTTGGCCCTGCTCGAACGCCAGCGCAACGATCTCGAGACCACGATCCGCGAGTTGCGCGAGATCAAGCAGCTCGCGCAGGATCGGTTGCAGAAGGCGGGCTAACGCTCCCCGCGCCTCTTGTGGCTACTGGTCATCGGGCCTGGCTTTTTCGGCTTCTTCCAGCCCTTGGGCGGCTGTCGCACTGGCGCATTTGATCCCAATCCGATCTGTCCGGGCGGCGCCTGTCCGACGATATCTTCGCTTTCGCCCCTGAGCCGGGCGATCTCGTCGCGCAGTGCCGCAGCCTTGTCGAAATCAAAGGCGGCAGCCGCCGCCTCCATCTGCTTTTCCAGCGCCATCAGGCGCTGATGATTGGTCCGCGATGACATCGCTCACCCCACAAACGCATCCATGTCTTCAAGTCGCGCGGCCTCACTGGCCGGCTTGTCCCAGCGTATCCGGTTGATGCGCGGAAAGCGCAGCGCCACGCCCGATTTGTGCCGCGCACTGCGCTGGGCGCTGTCGAACGCCACCTCGAACACCAGCTCCTTCTTCACCTCGCGCACCGGCCCGAAACTGCCGATCGAATTGGCCCGAATCCAGCGGTCGAGCTGTTTCAACTCCTCATCGGTGAAGCCGAAATAGGCCTTGCCGATGGGTACGATCTCATTGCCTTTCCACACTCCGAATGTGTAGTCCGAATAGAACGAGCTCCGCTTGCCATGCCCGCGCTGGGCATACATCAGCACCGCATCGACCAGATTGGGATCGCGTTTCCACTTGAACCAGAACCCCTTGGGCCGGCCCGGCACATAGGGCGCGGTCCTGAGCTTGAGCATCACACCCTCATGGCCGTGGCTTTCCGCGCCCTGGCGCCGCAACCTGACAACGTCCTCCCATGCGGTGAAGCCAAGCACCTCGGAAAGATCCAGCCGGGTCTGCGGATTCTGGTCGAACCACGCCTCCAAACGTGCCCGTCGCGCTTGCCAGCCCAGCGCCCTGATGTCCTCGTCACCATCGAACAGCATGTCATAGACCCGCACAAAGCCGGGCAGCTCGGCCATTTGCTTTGGCGCCGCAACCTTGCGGTTCAGCCGCTGCTGCAGATCATTGAAGCTGCCCGGCGCGAAATCGTGCCCGACCAGCAATTCGCCATCCAGCACGGCCCACCCCATGGCGGCCTCGACCACGTCGGGAAAGCTGGCCGCTATGTCGTCGCCTGTGCGCGAAAACAGCGATGCCCCATCGCGCCCCAGCACAAGCTGCACCCTTATCCCGTCCCATTTCCATTCCGCGGCGAAGTCGCGCGGATCAAGCTTGTCGAAATCGCTCTCCTCGATTGGCGTGGAGAGCATCAGGGGATGAAACCGCGCCGTGTGATCCACCTCCGGCCGCCCGGTCTTGCCTTCCAGCCAAGCGAACAACTCGGCATAGGGCGGCTTCAATCCATGCCAGACCTCCTCGATGGCCTGCAGCTCCACCCCGCTCATCTCGGCCAGTGCAGTCTTGGCCAACCGCGCCGAAACGCCAATGCGCAGCGCACCGGTCGCCAGCTTGATCAGCGCCCAGCGCTCATGGATCGCTGCCTGCGACAAAAGCCCGCCGATCACCCTGGGCAGGTCCACCTTGCTGGTGGTGTTGAGCAGCTCTACCAGCACGTTCAGACGCGGCAGTTCCCCCTCACCGTGATGCGGCCAGATCAGCGCAATGGTTTCGCCCAGGTCCCCGACATAATCATAGGAGAGCGCAAACAGCGTTTCCTCCACTTCGGCCAGGACGGTTTGCTTGAGCAGGGCCGGCTTGACATTGGCAATGTCGAGTTCGCCGGTCAGCACGGCCAGCGCCACGCCGCGATCCGGGTCCGGCACCTCGGCGAAATACTGCCCCAGTGACGAGATTTTCCGCGTGCGCGAGGGGGTGAGCGCCAGGAGTTCGAGCAATTCCGCAAAACGCTTCATGCGCCGCCCTCTCCGCCATCATCATCCAGCCCCGGCAGGGCCAGCGGTTCGGCCGCAAGCCCCTGCTGCCGGCACCAATAGACCAGCGCATCCTCGCGCCCATGTGTCACCCAGACAGTCCCCGCGCCGCTCTCCAGGATCGACTTATTGAGTTCGCCCCAGTCGCAATGATCCGAGATGACCAGCGGCAGTTCCACCAGAGCCTGGCGGGCCCGCTGCTTGATGCTCATCCAGCCCGAGGCCTGGCACACCACCGGATCGGGGAAACGCCGGCTCCAGCGATCGCGAATAGCCGAGGGCGGCGCGATGACGATCTGCCCGGCCATGGCGGCTTTGGGCATGCCGGTGGCTGGCAACAACTCACCTAGGGGCACGCCCAGCTCCTCATAGAGCGCGCACAGCTCGATCATCGCGCCATGCAGGTAAATTGGCCGGTTCCAGCCCGCATCGCGCAACAGCGCAATCACCCGCTGCGCTTTGCCCAACGCATAGCAGCCCACCAGATGACAACGCTCGGGCTGATCGGCCACCGATTTCAGCAGCCGCGCGATTTCGTCCATAGGGTGCGGATGCTGAAACACCGGCAATCCAAATGTTGCCTCGGTCACCAGCAGGTCACATGCCACCGGTTCATAGGGCTCGGCTGTTCTGTCCGGCAGGCGCTTATAGTCGCCCGTCACCAGCGCCCGCTGGCCTTCGGCCTCGATTCTCACCTGCGCCGAACCCAATATATGGCCGGCTGGATGCAGGCTCACCTTGGCTCCGTCGATGCTCAACACCTCGCCAAAGCGCAGCGGCTCGAACCGCCCGGCACAGTCTGCGCCATAGCGCACCTGCATGATGGCGATGGTTTCCGGCGTGGCCAGCACCGCGCCATGGCCCGGCCGGGCATGGTCGGCGTGGCCATGGGTAATGATGGCGCGCGGCTTCGGCGCAACCGGATCAATCCAGGCGTCGATGGCGGGCACGTAGAGATCGCGGTCGAGGATGAAGCTCATAGTTCTACCAAAACGCAGCGATGCGAGACCCGGTTCACGCCATCACCGCCACTTTTGCACCCTGCCGTCGCCAGCCCGTGTCAGCATGGTGCCCGGACCAAGATCCGGCCTTGCCTTCCCGACCGCATTGTTTCAGACCGGATGAAAACGAGGAGCCAGATATGCGCAAGACGACCCACGCCCCCGGCACCATCCATCGCCTGACCGTCGAGAGCAAGGCGCTGGCCAATAACCGGCTCGGCGATGACACGACACGCCTTGTCGATGTCTATGTGCCGGCCGGCCATGATGGCAAGGATCTGCCGCTGCTGGTCGATCTTGTTGGCTATATGGCCGGCGGCCCGGCCCACACGGCTTGGAAGGCCTTTACCGAAAACGTCCCCGAACGCCTCGACCGGTTGATCGGTGAGGGCAAGATGTCGCCGGTGGTGGTCGCCTTCCCCGATTGCTTTACCCGCCTGGGCGGCAATCAATATGTGAACTCACCGGTCATGGGAAACTGGGAGGATTTCCTGGTCGAGGAAATGCTGCCGGCGGTCGAGAAGAAGTTCTTCTGCGGCGGCACGGGGCGGCGCGGCGTGTTCGGAAAGTCGTCGGGCGGCTTCGGGAGCCTGGTCCACGCCATGCGCCATCCGGACGTCTGGGCCGCAGCCGCCAGCCATTCCGGCGATGCCGGGTTTGAGCATCTTTACCTGGCCGGCTTCCCTGACGTCCTGATGGCCCTGGCCAAGAAGGAGAATTCCATCGAAGCCTGGATGAAGGCCTTCGAGGCCAAGCCCAAGCTCGATGGCAAGGACACCATGACGCTGATGGTCCTATGCCAGGCGGCCAGCTTCGATCCCGATCCCGACGCCTATCTGGGCCTGAGGCTGCCGGTGACGCTCGACACCTGCGAGATCATTCCCGAACGCTGGGAAAACTGGCTCGCCTGGGACCCGGCCCTGATGGTCAAGTCCCACGCCGATGCCATCGGCAAGTTGAAAGGCTTTTTCCTCGATTGCGGCACCGAGGACCAATACGCGATCCTTTACGGCACCAGACGCATCCACAAGGCGCTCGAGCAGCGCGGCATCGCCCATCGCTACGAGGAATTCCCCGACAACCATTCCGGCATCGACTACCGCATGGATGTCAGCCTGCCCTATCTGGCGGACGTGTTGAGCCAGTAGGTCGTGCTTGCAGGTTCCGGCTCTTTCCTCTCCCTCCCCCTCAGGGGGAGGGAGGCGCACGAACCGCCAACCACTATAGGGCTTCACACCACCTTGCTGACCTCAAGCAATCCAGGCTGCTTTTCATTGGCGGTGGTGATCGCCGCCTCGCCGCCCAAAACCACCACATGGCCCTTCTCGGCCACCAGATCGATGGCATCGGCCAGGGCCAGGAAATCAGCCCGGCTGGTGCCAAGGATTTCATCACGCCGCTGCTGGCGAATGTCGTCGGAGGTACCGTTGAGCAGGCGCCACATGGCCGAATACCCCTTGGCATCGGGGAATTCGGGCCGGTCGAGATCGCCGACCACACCGATCACCGAGCGCACCAGATCAGACTCGCCAATCTCGGCTCGCAAGGCCTTGGCGGCGCCGTCATAAACCTCGAGGGTCTTGAGCAGATTTGGGTCCCGGTAGGAGAGGAAGGCAAAATTGCCCGAGGACAGGTCGAACCGGCTCGACCCGCCATAGGCGCCGCCCTGCACGCGCACCTTGTCCCAGAGATAGGTGGTGTTGAGCAGCCGCAGCGCCACCGAAGATGCCGCTGAAAGCTCGACCCCGAGCGCCTTGAGATTGGCACCTTTGCCCACATAATTGACTTGGGCCGGGATCACCAGGCCCTCATTCTTCGGCGCGAAGGCGTGCCCCCAATCCGCATTGGCCAGCACAGCCTCTGGCAAACCGCCAACAAAGCTCTCAAGCGCGCCTTTGGCGCCATCCCAGAGTTCGCCATCGGCAGTGAGATTGACGATCATGCGGCCGCGATTGAACAGCTTGTCGCGGATGGCAAAGAGCTGGGCCGCGACGCTGTCCCAATCGCTGTCGATGCGCTTGACCAGGCCCTTGAGGAAGTCGAGATAACTGACCCCGCTCATCTGTTCGGCGATCCAGCCCGCTTCGGTCAGGCCCGCCTTGATTCGGGTGTCGACAATGGCATTGCCGCTGGGTACGAGCCGGGCCTCAAAGCCGGCCTTTTCTTCCAGGGCCATCTGCTTGAAACGCGCCTTGTTGGAAAGGTCAGCATCGAGCAGCACATCGCCCATAATGTCGAGCATGCCAGCGAACTTGTCAGCCACGGCCTTGCCGGACAGGAAGAACCAGGCGGCCGTGCCCGAGCCGTCCTGCATGCTGGCAAGACCACGGTGCTGGGCGATGCCGCCCGTGGTGCGACCGATCCGCTGGGTTAGCGAGACGAAATCTTCCTTGCTGGTGCCGGTCTGCAGCAAAGCCCGCCCGAACAGGGGCAGATAGGGCAGATCGGCCTTGTCGAGCACGTGCAGGTCAAACCCAAGATCGAGATACAAAATCCCCAGCGTCGGCAGGTCGTGATATAGTGTGCGCACGCCGGATATGGCGCTTTCCGCGGTCGGTACTGTTCGGATATCGCGGTCCAGATCATCCAGCGTCAGCGTCGGAATCCTGGCCAGATCCTCCGGCTTGTCGACGCTTTCCTGCAGCGCTCGCAAGCGACCGGTGCGCTCCATGACCCGGGCCAATTCGCTCTCGCTCAGGCCGGCCCGCACCGCCGCCAGCCTGTCAGCTTCGGCCTTGGCCTCACGCGCACCCTGCTCGGGATCGGCCTCGATCCGCGAGGTCACACGATGTGGATTGTCGAGGAACAGCCGCCGGATTTCTTTTTCGAAATGCCCGTTGGCTGCCTTCTCCTTGAGGCTAGACAGGGCATCTTCATAGACCAGCGGCGAAAGCGGATCGCCGCCGTGCAGCCAGCCGCCAAGCGCGGTGAACATATAGGTCATGCCGCGCGGATAGGAGCCGCTATTCTGCTCGCGCAGATTGAACTCGAAGGTATTGATCGCCGCTGCGCGCTGCTCCTCGGAAAACCCGGATTCGGCCAGCTCCGCCAGTGTCTCCAGCACCAGCTTTTCGACCTTCTCTGCATCAGCCGGATCGATCCCCTTGAGCCCGAACCCGCCCATGGGCTGGCGCAGATAGGAGGAGATACCACCTCCGATCATGCCCTCGCCCAGTCCGCTCTCATTGAGCTTTTTACGCAGCGGCGCGGCCGAATTGCCGGCCAGGAGATAGCTCAGCATGCCGTGGCTCAGCGTCTCTTCCCGGCTTTCAGGCGGATCGAGCATCCAGCTGACAGAAACCATGCCATCGCGGCGCTTGTCTGGATCAATTGAGCCGGCATAGGTGCCCGACACCTGACGCGGCGCATTCCAGCGCGGCTGCAGCTTCACCTCGGCATCCACCTCGAGCTTGTCGAATTGGCTGAAATAATCATCGAGAATCGCCAGCCGCCTCTCCGGCGCGTCATCGCCCGAAAACACCACCCGCGCATTGGAGGGGTGGTAATAGGTCTGGTGAAAGCGCTTGAACTGTTCATAGGTCAATTCGGGGATGACCCTGGGGTCGCCGCCCGAGCTCTTGCCGTAGGTGGTGTCGGGATAAAGCGCGGTCTGGGTCTGGGTGTGCATCACCGAATCCGGCGAGGAATAGACCCCCTTCATTTCGTTGAAGACCACGCCCTTGTAGACCAGCGGCGCATCGGGATCGTCGAGCTCATAGTGCCAGCCTTCCTGGCTGAACGTGTCCTCGGAAATCAGCGGAAACAGCACCGCGTCGAGATAGACATCGACCAGGTTGTAGAAGTCCTTGAGGTTCTGGCTGGCCACCGGATAGGCGGTCTTGTCCGGAAAGGTCATGGCGTTGAGGAAGGTGTGCATCGACCCCTTGAGCAGCTCCACGAACGGCTTCTTGACCGGATATTTGCGCGACCCGCACAGCACCGAATGCTCAAGGATATGCGCAATGCCGGTGGAATCCTCAGGCGGCGTCTTGAAGGTGATGCCGAAAACCTTGTTCTCGTCCTCATTGACGAGACTGAGTACCTCCGCCCCGGTTTTCTTGTGCCGATAGAGTTTTGCCTGGGATTTGATCTCGGCAATGGTCTCGTCGCGGACAAGCTCGAAGGCGGGATGGGACATGGATACTCTCGACAATGCTTCTGGTTGATGGGCTCAACCTAGGCATGCGAGAGGGCCAACGCTAGGGGTGCTTGGCACAATCCCCCCGGCTCAGGCGTCAACGATTGTCGATATTCAATGAAACCGCTTGCGCTCGCGCTCACGCGCCAGAATGCCCGGGGCGTTCAACCTCGCAATCGGTTGACCGGCATCGGTAGGAATATCGCCAGAAAGCTGCAGATCGAGGTAGCGCGCGCAGCAGACCCTGAGAAACGAAGTGAAATTGCCCAGATCGTGCCCGGCATCGATTGATTCGTGATGCAGCCGGGTAATCAGCTGCACCACATTCATCGCGTCACGTTGCGCAATCTCCTCGAGCTTGCCCCAGAAGAAGTTCTCCAGCCTGATACTGGTCACCATGCCGTCGATCCGCAATGAGCGCGTCGTCGACTCCCAGAGCCGGGCATCTGCCTTGATGAAGAGTTCGCACATTCGCTGCCTCCTGCGTCTGACGCCGATCAGGCCGCCTTGTTCACGCTTTCGGACTGCGCAGCCAGCACGGCCATGAACTGCTTGAGCCAGGCCGGATGAGCCGGCCAGGCGGGCGCCGTCACCAGATTGCCATCGCTGACCGCGCCGTCAATCGCTATGTCGGCATAATGTCCGCCTGCCAGCTCGACTTCCGGACGGCAGGCCGGATAGGCCGAGCATTGACGGCCCTTGAGGACGCCGGCCGCTGCCAGCAATTGCGCCCCATGACAGATCGCCGCAACCGGCTTGTTGGCGTCAAAGAAATGCCGCACCATCTCGAGCACTTTTTCATCGAGCCGCAGATATTCGGGAGCCCGCCCGCCAGGCACCACCAGCGCATCATAGGCGGCAGGGTCGATCTGCTCGAAGCTGGCGTTCAGCGTGAAATTGTGGCCGCGCTTTTCCGAATAGGTCTGGGCGCCTTCAAAATCGTGGATCGAGGTTGCAACCTGCTCGCCGGCCTTCTTGCCGGGGCAGACGGCGTGTACCTCATGGCCGCAGGCCAGCAGCGCCTGGAACGGCACCATGGTTTCATAGTCTTCGGTATAGTCACCGGTGACCATCAGAATCTTTGCGCACATCTTTGGTTCTCCTCCCGAGTTCGCGGGAGGAGGATAGGCCAGCTCTGCCAGCCAGTGGTATTAAGCCGCTACTACGTTGACCAATTACACCCCGCCCCGGATTTCCGGCTTTACTTCGTCGCGATACCATTCGCCCAATTGCTTCATCAGCGCGGGGAACAGGCTCTTGCGTTCGGAAGCAGCGACATTGTCGGCGATTTGTTCGGGCTTTGAGACGCCGGCGATGACCGTCGAGACCTGCGGGTGATCGAGAATCCAGCGCAGGGCGAACTGGCTGAGCGGCACGCCTTCTGGGGCATAACCCTTGAGCGTCTGCACCAGTTCGACGCCGCGCTCAAAAGGTATGCCGGAAAAGGTTTCGCCCACCGAAAAAGCCGCCCCGTCGCGATTGTAGCTGCGGTGATCGCTGGCATCGAACTGGGTGTTCTTGTCATATTTGCCGCTCAGCAGCCCGCTGGCCAAAGGCAGGCGCACGATGATGCCGACATCTTTTTCGGCTGCCCTGGGCAAGAGCTCGTCAACCGCGTCCTGGCGGAACAGGTTGAAAATGATCTGCAGCGTGGCGCAGCCGGGCTGGTCCAGGCAGATCAGGCCTTCCTCTATGGTTTCAACGCTCGCCCCCCAATGGCGCACCAGCCCCTCGGCCTTGAGCTCGTCCATCCAGCCAAAAATCGCGCCATCGCGCAGCACTTCGGTCGGCACGCAGTGTAACTGCGCCAGATCGAGCGTATCGACACCCAGGCGCTTGGCAGAACCGACGAGGCTGTCGCGAATGGCCTGTTTGGAATAGCCATCGGGATAGAGGCCAGCCCCGCGGCCCAGCTTGGTGGCGATGGTGACATTGGGGCCCTTGGCATGGGCGCCGATGCGGCTTTCGCTCAGCCCACCGCCATAGACATCGGCCGTATCCCAGAAGCTGATTCCGGCATTGA
This sequence comes from Devosia marina, assembly GCF_009758415.1. Taxonomy (GTDB): domain Bacteria; phylum Pseudomonadota; class Alphaproteobacteria; order Rhizobiales; family Devosiaceae; genus Devosia; species Devosia marina. The sequence goes on from NZ_WQRF01000005.1 coordinate 58,293, forward strand.
GAGCATGGGTCAGGATCGCGTCGGCGGTCTCGTCGCCCACCGGCCCGAAATCGCCACCAAGCTGCCAGCACCCCAGGCCAATCTCGCTGACCTCATAACCCGTCTTGCCCAGCCGCCGCGTTTTCATGCGTTTGTCTCCCGATCCAGTTATCTGCGGCGCAACCTATTGGCGCACCCGCTCAAGAACAAGGGCGCCGCAGCGCCCCGGTTCCAACAATCCTGCACACAGGGCTATTCGAAATAATCGGGAAAGTCTTCAATGGTCTGGCTGAGCAGCACTTCGGCCCGGGCCAGATGCGCCCGCATGGCCGCTTCCGCCGCCACCACATCGCCCTTGCTGACGGCCTTTGCGATCTGCTTGTGTTCGGCAATGGCGCGCTGGCTCGACGACACGCCCAGGGTCAGATAGCGCACCCGGTCGAGCTGCATCTTGTGATCGTCGATCAACTGCCACGCATATTCGACGCCCGCCAGCCGGGCGAGGGTGCGGTGAAACAATTCATCGAGTTTATGGAAACGTCGGCTGTCATTGGCCGAGGAAGCCGCTTCCTGATCGGCAATCAGATCGTCCAGGATCTGGCCGGTCTCCGGCTTGGGGTCGGTGGCCACCCGGCGGATGATCTCGACCTCGATGCTCTCTCGGATGAACCGGCTCTGCCGCACCCCATCGGGCGAAATCTTCTTGACCACGGTGGCGCGCTTGGGACGGATCAGCAGCAGGCCCTGCTGGGCCAGGCGAATGAAGGCTTCGCGCACCGGTTGGCGCGAGACACCATAGCGGGCCGCGATGTCGCTCTCCGAGATGACGTCGCCAGGCTTGAGCACCATGCTGACAATGTCGTCGCGCAAGGCGCCGACGACGCGAAATGCGATGGTTCCTTCGAGCGTTTCGCCCACCTTGCCTCCAGCCCGGGCTGATTCCGTTTCAGGACCATGTGACGAATAGGTCGCGCGCGGCTTGCCTCGTTTGCTGTCTTCCACAGGATTCTGGCCCTTTTTCGCCACATGCGGCCCCAACAGGCGCCGTGCCGCACAATTGTAGAAAGAAACAGTACATTTCCGCAATCTTGTATGGTAGATGCATTTTCGCCCGGCTCCGGCAAGGAGACGGCGCACCGATTTGTATCGAGACTGGAGAAGATCGAATGGCCAAGACTTACGCGCTGGTGGGAACGGGAGGCCGCGCACGGATGTTTTACGAGGCCATTCTGGGGCCGCACCGCGAACAGTCCCGGCTGCTGGCCCTGTGCGACACCAATCAGGTCCGCATGGATTTCACCAACAAGGTAATGGTCGAGGAACTCTCCGGTCAGGCCGTGCCCACCTACAAGGCTGCCGATTTCGGCAAGATGATCGCCGAGCAGAAGCCCGACACCATCATCGTCACCTCTATCGACCGCACCCACCACAACTACATCATCGCTGCGCTTGAAGCCGGTTGCGACGTCATCACCGAAAAGCCGATGACCACCGACCCGGAAAAGTGTCAGGCCATTCTCGACGCTGTCGAGCGTACCGGCAAGAATGTCCGCGTCACCTTCAACTACCGCTATGCCCCGCACAATTCGGCTCTGCGCGAACTGATCGCCGAGGGCGCCATCGGCAAGGTCACCTCGGTGCATTTCGAGTGGCTGCTCGACACCCGCCACGGCGCCGACTATTTCCGCCGCTGGCACCGCGACAAGCGCAATTCGGGCGGCCTGATGGTGCACAAATCGACCCACCATTTCGACCTGGTCAATTTCTGGCTTGGCACCGAGCCCGACACCGTCTTCGGCATGGGCGATCTCAAGTTCTACGGCCGGGCCAATGCCGAGGAACGCGGCGTCTTCACACCCTATACCCGCACCACCGGCGTGGAAGCGGCCAAGGATGATCCCTTCGCCATCGACCTCACCAGCAACCCGGTCCAGAAGGGTCTCTACTGGGACGGCGAGAAGGAAGACGGCTACCAGCGCGACCAGAACGTGTTCGGCGACGGCATTTCCATCGAGGACACCATGAATGTCCTGGTGCGCTATCGCAACAAGGCGGTGATGACCTATTCGCTCTATGCCTACGCCCCCTGGGAAGGTTTTAACGTGGCCATCAATGGCACCGGCGGGCGTCTCGAGCTTACCGTGCACGAGAATTCCTACATCAACGCCGGCGCAGGCTCTGAAACCGAAGGCGCCGCCAAGGGAGTCAAGCTCTACCACTTCCCCCTGCATGGCGAACCGCGCGTCGTTCCTGTCCAGCATGGCGAGGGCGGTCACGGCGGCGGCGACAAGATCATGCTCGAGGAAATTTTCGGCAACGCCACCCCGCGCCCTGGCTATGGCGCCAACCACCGCGATGGCGCACTCTCGATCCTGACCGGCATCGCCGCCAATAAGAGCTTCGACACCGGCCTGCCGGTTGACGTGAAGACGCTTGTGAAGTTCTAGGACGAGTGCGCAATCAAACCAAAAAGCCCGGCATGTGCCGGGCTTTTTTATCGCCAATGCAATTCGGAAGAACCTACCGGTCGAACGGTACCGATGCGGTCAGTACGTCGCCCGAATTGTTGAATTCGACTTCGAAGTCCACGGTGATGCGGTCATCGACCAGCAGGATGCGTGCGCCAATGCGGACATCGCCGCCGGCCCGGTCTTTCTGTTGCTCGCGCAAATCGAAGCTGATCCGGCCGCCCGACTGCCGGCCAATGGCAAGGCCGGTATATCCTGCATTGGAGCTCATGGCCGCTTCGTAGCGCCCCGCATCGTTATTATAAGCGATGGTGCCGCTGATCGAGAGCGTCGCGTTTACCAGGCTGCAGCGGCCGGTATAGTTGATCTTGAGCAGATTGCCCTGCGCCACGCTCAACCGGCAACGGAATGGTTCGGGCTGGTCGCCCCCCACCAGGGCCCCCTCACCGCGCCAGTCCCCGATATAGGAGGAGAGCAGATCCAGCTCCCGCACGCCCGCCTGCGCCATGCCCGCGCTCAAAGTCGTTGCCGCAATCACAAAAGCCAACAAAACTGTTCGCAGCCAATAAGTCACGTCCTACCCCCTCAGGTCCGCCTGCGGTTCATGTCTGCCAGCACTCTAGGGCAAGAACCAGTAAAAAAAGTCCAGCAATTGACGGCATTGTTACGAATCACCCAACCACTATTGGATAATGAGGCCAACAGAATGAAAATATGCCAGCCTGGCCATTGAGGGGAATAATGCGGGTATGAGTGCCGGATCGATCATCGACGCGCGCGACGTCGACTACACGTTGGACGTCGCCGGACGCCCGCTGCATATCCTGCGCAAGGTGTCGCTTTCTGTCGCTCCGGCCGAAGTGGTGGCCATTGTCGGCCCTTCGGGCAGCGGCAAAACCTCCCTGCTCATGCTGCTGGCGGGCCTCGAAAAGGCCACTGACGGCCAGGTAGTGGTCAATGGCCGCGACCTCTCTGACATGAACGAGGACAATCTGGCACGCTTCCGCCGCCATACCCTGGGCATAGTGTTCCAGAGCTTTCACCTGATCCCCTCACTCAGCGCCCTCGACAATGTAGGCCTGGCGCTTGAGATCGCCGAGCCCGGCCTCAGCATGGCGCAGGTGCGCGAAAAGGCGGCTGCGGCCCTGGCCGCTGTCGGTCTTGAAGGCCGGCTCGATCACCGTCCCTCGGCCCTTTCGGGTGGCGAGCAGCAACGCGTAGGCCTGGCCCGCGCCAGCGTCGCCAACCCGCCTTTGCTGCTGGCCGACGAACCAACCGGCAATCTCGACCAAAAGACCGGCGCCATTGTCGTCGACCTGATGTTCGACCTGGCCCGCAAGAACAATACCGCCGTGGTGCTGATCACCCACGATCCGGCGCTGGCCGCCAAGGCAGACCGCGTGTTCACCATGACCCAGGGGCAACTGACCGAAACGACCGTCCCAAAGCCGGCCACAGCCAGTGCATCCTCCGCGCGAAAAGCACCGGCCCGCAAGCCGGCGGCCAGAAAACCGGCAGCCAAGAAACCGGTGAGCAAGTGATGCGCGGCGTCTGGGCCGCCACCCGCATCGGCCTGCTCGACATGCGCGGTGACTTGCGGCGCTTCCTGCTGCTGGTGATCTGCCTGGCCGTCGGCACCGCCCTGATTGCCGGCGTCAATTCGGTCGGCACCAGCATTACCCGCGCCATTGAAACCGGCGCCGCCGAGATCATGGGCGGCGATATCGAACTCTCCCGCGCCGACCGCCTGGCCACCCCGGATGAACGCGCCGCGATGGAAGACATGGGCCGGGTGGCCCAGGTGATCGACACCAATCTGCGGGCCGAGACCTTCTACGAAGAAGCCTTTGCCGATGTCAGCGCCGTGGGCGAAACCTATCCCCTGCTCGGCCAGGTGCGCAGCCCGCAATTGACTGAAGGCGAAGACCTTGCTGCCTTGCTGGCGGAAGTCGATGGGGCGCACGGCGCGCTCATCGATGGCATCATGCTCGACCAGCTTGGCCTCTCCATTGGCGACAGCTTCGGGCTGGGCGGCACCGAATTTCAGGTCCGTGGCACGCTGATCGGCCTGCCCGACGGGCCGGTGCGCGGCTTCCGCCTCGGGATACCGACCCTGATCTCGACCAATGGCTTCGCCGTGGTCAGCGACCGCACCTCGCCCTTGCCGGGCCTGGGCACATGGTACCGTTACAAGATCCATCTGAGCGACCGCGATATCGATGCGGGGCTCGCCAGCGCCGTCGAGCAATTCGGCAGTGCCGGCTGGACGGTGCGCTCGGCCCGCGACGGGCTGGGGCAGATGGTACGCTATTATGATCTCTTCATGCGCTTCCTGCTCATTGTCGGTCTCGGTTCGCTGCTGATCGGCGGCGTCAGCGTTTGGACCGGCATGCGCGCCTATATTGCCGAGCGCTCCGGCGTCATCGCTGTGCTGCGTTCCATCGGCGCCGACCGGGCGCGCGTGTTTGTGCATTTCCTGGCTCAGGTGGCCGCCCTTGCCCTGGTCGGGGTCAGCATCGGACTGGTCATTGGCGCCAGCACCGCCTGGTTCATCCTTCCAACCATTGGCGCGGCGGTCGGCATCGCGCTGGCGCCTGCCATCCATCTGCAGGCTCTGGCCATCGCAGCGGGCACCGGCATGGTCACCGCCTTTGCCTTTGCCTATCTCCCGCTGGTCCAATCCCAGGCCATCCGGCCGGTGCTGCTGTTCCGCTCCAAGGGGCTCGACGCCCCGCCGGTCGACTGGCGCGCACTTCTGCTGTCCTGGCAGATCCTGCCGCTTGTAGCCGCGGTTCTGGCCTTCTTCGTGCTGGCCTGGCTGATGACCGGCGATGCGCCACTGGTGCTTGGATTTGGCCTTGCCAGTGCGTTGGGCGCCATTCTGTTCCAGGGCTTTATTCGTCTGGCGCAGCTTGGCCTCAAACGCCTGCCCGAAGCCGGCCCGCGCGTCCTGCGCCACAGCTTCCGCAATATCTCTGCCGCCGGACAGAACGCCGCCGCCGTCGCGGTATCTGCCGGCATGGCGCTGACCATGCTGATTATTGTTCTGGTCATGCAGACCAATCTGCAGCAGGAGTTCCTTGGCGCCTCCGCCTTTGATGCGCCCACTCTGGTCGGTTCGGATCTATTCCCGGACGAGGTCGAAGCGCTTGAAGCCATGACCCTTGAAGGCAATGGCATTACCCGCTTTGTTTCCACCCCGATGCTGCGCGGGGCGCTCATCGAAGTGGCCGGCACCCCGGCCGATGAGCTGGTGACGCGCGGCCCGGAAGCCACATTCCTCCTCGCCGGTGAAGTGCCGCTGACCTATCGCACCCATCTGCCCGCCTCGTCACGGGTGACAGCGGGCGAATGGTGGGCCGCTGACCATGCCGAACCCGCCCTGGTCAGCCTGCACCAGAGCCTGCGGCACGGCCTCGGAGTTGAACTGGGCGACACGCTGACCTTTTCGATCTTTGGCGAAGAGGTGAGCGCCACCATTGCCAGCTTCCGCGACTATTCCTGGCAGGGCGGCATCGATTTTCTTGCCACCTTCTCACCGGGCGTGATCGAGAACTACCCCACCACACTGTTTGCCGCCGTCACCGCCGCGCCCGGCGCGGAAGAAGACGTCACCCGGCTCTTGGCGTCTGAACTGCCCGATATTCGCTTTATTTCCGTGGGCGATACACTCAAACAGGTCACCGATGCGCTGAGCCAGCTCTCCTTTGCCGCCAGCCTGATCGGGGGCCTGGCCGTCGGCAATGGCCTGCTCGTTCTGATCGGCTCGCTCTCGACCGGACGCCGCCAGCGCGAGGCCGATACCATCATCACCAAAGTGCTGGGCGCCACCCGGTCCGAACTGATCGGCTCGGCCTTCCTGCAATATCTGGTGCTGGCAGTGCTGGCCGCAATTCCCGCCCTGCTGCTGGGCATCGGCATGGGCCGCTTTGTCAGCGGCCTGCTGCTGGCGGTCGAATTTAACCTCAAGCTCGACATCATCGTCGTGGTCCTGGCCGTCGCCATCGCCATCACCGCCATTCTGGGCGCCATGACGATCCTGCGCGCAGCCTCCGCCAGACCAGCGCGATTATTGCGCGACCTCTAGCCGATCAAGAGAAATGCTCGACCAGCATGTCGAACACCAGCCGGATCCGCCGGCTGGTGTGCAACTCCCGATGGGTCACCAGCCAGACCGGCACCGGGATAGGGTCGATGGCGGGCACGGCGATCTCGACCTCCGGAGTTTGCCGGGCGACCGCTTCGACCATCGGCCCGACGCATATGCCTCGGCACACCCATTCCCAGCCAGTCATCCCGCTCTGCGTCAATAGAGGGAAATTGGCCCTGCTCAGGGGCACCCCGCGCTGCCGCATCTCGGCGATGAAGGGCTCGATTCCGTCTATCGCACCACTCATTTCGCAACGAGCCAGTTCAACGCCATTGCTCGGTCGCCCCAGCCGGTCGAGCAAGTCCGGCGTGCCATAGACATAAGCCGCCGTGTCCCGGCACCGCCTCGCGATCAGGCCATCCTGGTCGGGCCGGACATGGCGGATGGCAATGTCGGCTTCACGCCGCAGCAGGTCACTGATCGACCCTGTCGCCAGCACCTCCAGGGTAATGCCCGGCGCGGCCTTGCGCACCTTGGCCAGAAGGGGCGGCAGAACATGCCCTGCATAGATGTCGGCGGCGGTAATCCTTACGACGCCCTCCACCGATTGCGACTGTGCCGCAGCCGACATCGCGACGCGGTCCGCAGCCGCGCCCATCTCGCGCAGATCGGCGACCAGCCGCTGCCCCGCCTCTGTCAAAATCAGGCGCCGCCCCACCCGCTCGAATACGGCAATGCCCAGGTCTTCCTCGAGCGCCGCCACCTGTCGCCCGAGCGTCGGCTGGGTCAGGCCGAGCCGCTGCGCCGCCGCCGATAGCGAGCCGGCCTCCACCGTCGCCAACAGCGCGCGCATCTGGTTCCAGTCAATCGGCCCGGGCATTTCCTTCATGCATTTACGTATAGTTCTTGTGCCAAATTCTGCAATTTTGTTTTCTTGAGCCCCCGGTTATCCTGCTGCCAGTATTCCTGGGGACGAGCAGTTAGACCATGGCCGAGCCAAGCGCCTTCTGGGACCGGATGGCGGACCGCTATGCCGCCCAGCCTATCAGCGACGAGCAGGCCTACCGCACCAAACTGGCCAAAACCCAGTCCCACTTCACACCGGACATGGACGTCTTCGAGTTCGGCTGTGGCACCGGCGGCACCGCCATTATCCATGCCCCACACGTCCGCAGCGTCCGGGCGGTGGATTTTTCCGAGCGTATGTTGGAAAAGGCCCGCATCCGCGCCGCCCAGGCCGGGGTCGACAATGTCACCTTCGAAAAGGGCGACATCACCACCATGGCCATCGCACCAGCCAGCTACGACGTCGTGTTGGCCATGTCCGTCCTGCACCTGCTACAGGACCGGCAGGCCGTCATTCAGCGCGTCTTCGACATTCTCAAGCCAGGGGGCATTTTCGTCTCCAGCACCGTCTGCATTGCCGAGACCGCCAGGTGGTTGGGCTACATCGCCCCGCTTGGCCGTGCTCTTGGCCTGCTTCCGGTACTCACCGTCATGGACCGGGACCAGTTGCGCCAGGACATCACTCGCCCAGGCTTTACCATTGAGCATGACTGGCGCCCCAAGCCCCGGGCAGCCGTCTTCATCATCGCGCGCAAGCCGGACTGATTGCCCTGTGGAACCGGGCTTTTCCCGATTGGGCGAATCGGTGAGGCTATGTGCTATCACTCGCAAATAGTCAGTTAGCCGTGCGTCTGCCTTCCCGCTGGAGATGAGGCGCATCCAGCCGGAGAGATGATGCAGGTCGCCATCGACATGGGAGAAAGCCGGGGATCCGGCCCAGCCCACATGGATCTTGAAGAATTGCTCGCCACGCGCCTTCTGGTGCAGGGCAATTCAGGGTCCGGCAAATCCCATCTGCTGCGCCGCCTGCTGGAGCAATCTGCCCAATGGGTGCAGCAGTGCATCATTGATCCCGAGGGTGATTTCGTCACCCTGTCCGACAAGTATGGGCATCTGGTGGTCGACGCCACCCGCACCGAAAGCGAATTGACCCGCATTGCCAATCGCGTGCGCCAGCACCGTGTCTCGGTGGTGCTCAACCTCGAGGGGTTGGACGCCGAACAGCAGATGCGCGCCGCCGCCGCCTTTCTCGGCGGCATGTTCGATGCCGACCGGGATTTCTGGTATCCGGTGCTGGTCGTGGTCGACGAGGCCCAGCTCTTTGCGCCGGCCGCAGGAGGCGAGGTCTCGGACGAGGCGCGCAAGCTCTCGCTGGGCGCCATGACCAATCTGATGTGCCGTGGCCGCAAGCGCGGTCTGGCGGGCGTCATCGCCACCCAGCGCCTGGCCAAGCTGGCCAAGAACGTGGCAGCGGAAGCCTCCAACTTCCTGATGGGCCGCACCTTTCTCGACATCGACATGGCCCGCGCCGCCGATCTTCTGGGCATGGATCGCCGGCAGGCCGAACAGTTCCGCGATCTGGCTCGGGGCCATTTCGTGGCCCTCGGGCCCGCCATCTCGCGCCGCCCCTTGCCCATCGTCATCGGTGCGGTGGAAACTTCGGCGCGCTCGACCAGCCCCAAGCTGACCCCATTGCCCGAGGCGCCGGCCGATGCGGCCGATCTGATTTTCACCCAGGACCCCGAGGAACTGGCCCGGCCGGTGGTGCGTCGTCCGGCGCCGCCCCCGCCGCCGTCGACAAATGAATTGCTGGCCCAGGTCGCAGAGGCCCGTGCCAAGGCCCGCGCCGAAGCACCGGAAGAACCCGCTTCACTGTTCCCTGAGATCGACGAGGCCGAGCGCGACGCCATGATCCAGGCGGTGATGGTTGAACTGATGAGCGACCCCGACGCGGGTTTTCGCAACACCGCGCAGCTTTATCAGGATTTTCTTGTCCGCTGTCGCATCCGCCGCATTCCGGGTGATCCACCGGCCCTGCCCGCCTTCAAGCGCCTGCTTGCCGTAGCTCGGGTGGCGCCCGATGAACAGACAGCCGCCTCCGACGGCTGGCAACAGGCCCTGAGCCTCTCCGAAACGCTGACCGATGATGTGCAGGGCGTGTTCCTGGTCATTGCCCAGGCCGCGTTGACCCGGGCCCCCTGCCCCTCCGACGCCACGCTGGCCCGGCTTTACGGCACTCATTCATCCAGCCGTGCCCGGCGCCTGCTGACCTGGTTCGAGGAGCGTGGGCTAATCGTCTTGCGCACCGATTTCCGCGGGGCACGCATCGCCGCCTTCCCTGATCTTGGCGCGGAAACAGCGCCAGGCGATCCCAATGGCCCGGACGAATTGATCGAGGAACGCGGCGCAGCGGAGTGACTAACCGCGCAGCTCCGCCCTGAAGCTGTAGCGCGCCGAAGCACCCGGCCCCAGCAGTTCCGTAAAAGGCCGTTCGCTCAACTCTTCCGAGCCGCCCACTTCCGCCGCCGTGCCGTGCCAGGGCTCAAGGCAGATGAACCCCGCGCCCGGCTTGGTCCAAAGGGCAAAATTGGGCAGGTTCTCCCAGGTGAAGTGCACGCTTGGCCCTGCGGCCGGGCCATAGACCAGTCCGGCGCCCGCACCTTCGGGAAACAGCATGGCATCATCGGTAAACTGGCTGTGATCCAGCGTCATCTGCCCCGCGTCAAAGGGCGAGGGCAGCGCCTTGGGGTGCACCAGACCGCCCGACAAACGACGCAATGCCGGGGCGCCGCCTTCATCCAGCTCAATACTATGCGGCTTGCCCTCGGCACCCGGCAGCGGCCAGGAAAAGGCCGGGTGAAAGCCAATGCCGAAGGGCATGATCTTGTGGTCATGATTGGTGACTGTGGCGCTGACCACCACGGCGCGCCCCTCCAACCGGTGCTCGACATCGAGCTCGAAGTCGAACGGATACATGGCCCGGCTCGCTTCAGAGGCGGTCAGCCGATAAACGCAGCGATCGGACTCCTCGACCAACAGCTCGAAATTGCTGCGCCGGGCAAAACCATGCTGGCTCATCTGGAACGGAACACCGTCCACTGTCACCGTGTCATTGGGCGCCTTGCCGACAATGGGAAACAGGATCGGCGACCGGCCGGTCCAATAGGCAGCATCGCCATGCCAGAGCCACTGCCGGCCATCGCGTGTCTGGATCGACTGCATCTCCGCGCCAAGCGCCGCGATATCGACGGTGATCTGGTCGTTGGCGATACGGGTCAGTTGCATGCGCCACTCCGGGACGGTGCTGGAACGGCGTGCACCCTAATCCACTCTGGCGCAGGAGAGAACCCGCAAGTACGCTTGCGATGAACAAGCGCCTAAGGGCGCCTAGAAGCGACGGCCTCTTGCTTCGTCACCATGTCAGGGGCTATCGCCTAGCCATGTCCAACGCCTTGCCCCCGCTGCCCATTGATGCCGCCTTGCCTGCCCTGGCCGACGCCCTGGACAAGGGGATTTCCGCCGTGCTGGTGGCCCAGCCGGGCGCGGGCAAGACGACGCGCGTGCCGCTGGCCCTGCTCGATGCCCCTTGGCGGGACGATGGCCGCATCATCATGCTCGAACCCCGACGCCTCGCTGCCCGTGCCGCCGCCCGGCAAATGTCCCGGCTGTTGGCTGAAGAGGTGGGTCAAACCGTGGGCTATCGCGTGCGCATGGAGACGAAGGTGTCCGCCCGCACCCGCATCGAAGTGGTGACGGAGGGCGTGTTCACCCGCATGCTGCTTGATGACCCGGAACTGAGCGGCGTCGCGGCCGTCATTTTTGATGAGTTTCACGAGCGCAGTCTCGATGGTGACCTGGGCCTTGCACTGACCCTCGACGCCCGCGCCCTGCGGCCCGATTTGCGCATTCTGGTCATGTCCGCCACCATCGATGGTGCGCGCGTCGCCAGGCTGCTTGATGACGCACCGGTCATTGACAGCCCCGGGCGCACCTTTCCGGTCGAAACCGTTCATCTTGAACCCGACCCGCTGCAGCGCCTCGAAGACCAGGTAGCCAGCGCCACACTCGCTGCCCTGCGCGAACATGAAGGATCAGTGCTCGTGTTCCTGCCCGGCCAGGGCGAGATTACCCGCACTGCCTCACGGCTCGCCACGCGCCTGCCTGCCGATACGGATCTGGCGCCGCTCTATGGTCAGCTTGCGCCCGCCGAGCAGGATCGCGCCATCCAGCCGGCCCCCGAAGGCCGCCGCAAGATCGTGCTGGCGACATCGATTGCGGAAACCTCGCTGACGATTGAGGGCGTGCGCATCGTCATCGACAGTGGATTTCGTCGTGTGCCGGTCTATGAACCATCGACGGGCATGACCACCCTGGCCACCCGCCGCGTATCCCGCGCCGGCGCCGATCAGCGCCGCGGCCGGGCTGGCCGCACCAGCCCCGGCGTCTGCATAAGGCTCTGGCACCAGGGCCAGAGCGCCGCGCTCGAACCGTTCGAAACCCCGGAAATCCTCGCCGCTGATCTCTCCGGCCTGTTGCTCGACCTTGCCAGTTGGGGCGTTAGCGATCCGCAGGCTCTGGCCTTCCTCGATCCCCCGCCCGCCCCAGCCTGGGCCGAGGCCAAGGCGCTCCTGTCTCGCCTCGACGCCACAGACGAGGCAGGGCACCTCACGCCAGCCGGCAAGGCCCTTGCTCGCCTCCCCCTGCATCCGCGCCTGGCTCATATGGTGGTCGCCGGCGCCGAAGACGGCGATGCACAGACCGCCGCCGAATTGGCCGTGCTGATCGGAGAGCGCGGGCTGGGTGGCGACGATACCGACCTTGCCCGTCGCCTGGAACGCTTCCGCACCGATCGATCGCGCCGCGCCGACGAGGCCCGCAACCTGGCGCGGCGCTGGACGAAGCTGGCCGGTGGGTCCTCCGGCGAAGACCTGTCGCCTGGCCATCACCTGGCGCGCGCCTTTCCCGACCGGGTCGCGCAATCAGCCGGTGCCCGCGGCCGCTTCCGCCTCGCCAATGGCAGGCAGGCCCAGCTCGACGAGACACACGCCCTGGCCGGCGCGCCCTTCCTAGTCGTGGCCGATGTCACAGGCAGCGCCACGCAGGGCCGCATCCGTTCGGCCGCCGCGCTAAATACCAGTGAACTTGAGGCCCTGTTCGCCAACCATATCCGCACCGAAACCACCCTGACCTTCGATCCCGCGAGCGGCGCCGTGCGCGCCCGCCGTCAACGACGGCTCGACGCCCTGCGGCTGGCCGACGAAACCGCCCCTGTGACCGATTTTGACGCCGCCGCGAAGCTCCTTGCCGAAGCCGCCATCAAGCGGGTCGAGGCGCTGCCCTGGAGCAAGGACCAAAAGGCCCTGCGCGCCCGCGCCACCTTCCTGCACCTGAGCCTTGGCGCAGATTGGCCCGACCTGACGGACACCGCCCTGTCTGCCGACCCCGCCTGGCTGGTCCCGCACATATTGGGTGAAACCCGGTTATCCGCGCTCACTGCCGAGCATCTGGGCGCGGCACTGGAAGCCCTGCTGCCCTGGGCAAAAAAGCAGGAAATGGAAAAGCTCCTGCCCAGCCATTTTCACGCCCCCTCGGGCAGTCATTTGCCGATCGATTACGCCGCCGAAAATGGCCCGGCGCTCGAAATCCGGGTGCAGGAGCTGTTCGGGCTCGACCGGCACCCCAGCATTGCCAATGGCCGGATACCGCTTCTGCTGGTCCTGCTTTCGCCGGCCCACCGGCCGATCCAGACCACGCGGGATCTGCCCGGTTTCTGGCGCGGCAGCTGGAAGGACGTGGCGCGCGACCTCAAGGGCCGCTATCCGCGCCACCCCTGGCCCGACGATCCAATCGCCGCCCCGGCCACCAATCGCGCCAAGCCGCGTGGCACCTGACGCTCCTTGCCCAGCCATCCACAAAAAACCCCGGACTTTCGTCCGGGGCCTGGTTCACTCGCTTGGCTCGAAGTTCAACGCGACCCCGTTGATGCAATAGCGCAGGCCGGTCGGCGGCGGCCCATCGGGGAACACATGGCCCAGATGACCGCCGCAGGTGGCGCAATGCACTTCCGTGCGCACCATGCCATGCGAACGATCGGTTGTGGTCTCCACCGAGCCAGGGATCGGGTCGTTGAAGCTGGGCCAGCCGGTACCACTTTCGAATTTCAGCGTCGCGGCAAACAGCGGGCTGTCGCACCCGGCGCAGGAAAAGGTGCCGGGGCGTTTCTCGTGCAATAACGCGCAGGAACCCGGCCGCTCGGTGCCGTGCTGGCGCATGATGTAATATTGCTCTTCGCTCAGCCGCGCGCGCCACTCGGCATCGGTGCGGGTCACGGGGAAAGTTTGCGCATCCATGGCAACACTCCTTGTCTCGACCTGTGTTTCGTTTGTCATATAGGCTTGGTTACACATCAATCCCAGCGCGCGTTCCATCACGACGCGGTTCCCAGGCGTTTTGCATGACCAGGATCACCACCCTCGACCAGCTTGAGGCGCTTTATCAGCCCGCCCCTGCCCCCGCTGCCACCGCCAAGGTGGCACGTGCAATAACGCCAGACTACCGACGCCTGATCGCAGCGAGCCCCTTTGCCGCGCTCGCCACCATCGGCCCCGAAGGCATTGACTGCTCGCCACGCGGCGACAAGCCTGGTTTTGTGCGCATCCATGACGACAACACCCTGATGATGCCCGACCGGCGCGGCAACAACCGCATCGACAGCCTGCGCAACATCGTACGCGACCCGCGCTGTGCCCTGCTCTTCCTCATTCCCGGCTCGGGCACCACGTTGCGCGTCAATGGCCGCGCGCATCTCTCCATCGATCCGGCCTTGCTCGAAAGCTTCGCGGTTGAGGACAAGGCGCCGCGCTCGGTGATCGTCCTCGATATCGATGAGGTCTATTTTCAATGCGCCCGGGCCATCATCCGCTCCGAGCTCTGGAACCCCGAACGCCATGTCGACCCGGAAAGCCTTCCCACCCCCGGCCAGATCCTGGCGGCGATGACGGCCGAAGAAGTGGGTGGCGAGAGCTATGACAAGGCCTGGCCCGAACGGGCGAAACAGACAATGTGGTGAGCAATACTAGCGCGAGTTCAAGGCAACATTTGCCTTTGAGCCGGTCAAGATGAGGCGACAATGCCCGTTGCCGAGAACCGGCACGCAGCGTGCGTTTGGCACGTGAGCACCGGAAGCGGAGGGTATGGGGATTTGCAGACCGCCTTCATCGGAAACGAAGGCAAATGGTGGGAGTAACAAGGATTGAACTTGTGACCCTTCGCGTGTGAAGCGAATGCTCTCCCGCTGAGCTATACTCCCACATCGCCCATGTCCTAATAGAAGGACCAAGCGAACCGGAAAGAGATGGTGGGCGTAACAAGGATTGAACTTGTGACCCCCTCGATGTCAACGAGGTGCTCTCCCGCTGAGCTATACGCCCATCTCTCCGGGACCGGACTGGCTGCGCCGTTCCGGTGGCGCGGATAGACCATAAAATCCCCGTTGGGGTCAAGAGCCAATCAGCAAGCTGTGAATTCTTGCTCGACAAAGCCCCCGCATCCGCCCGTTTCCGCGTCTTTGAAGGCTTTGGATCAGGCCGCCAGCAGGCGCTCCACTTCGTTGACCAGATCCTTGAGGTGAAAGGGCTTGGACAGCACAGAGGCATCCTTGGGCGCGTCGCTGTCGGGGTTGAGCGCCACGGCGGCAAAGCCGGTGATGAACATCACCTTGAGGTCGGGGTCGAGCTCGGTGGCGCGGCGCGCCAGTTCGATCCCGTCCATTTCCGGCATCACGATATCGCTCAGCAGCAGGGAGAACGGTTCTTCGCGCAGCCGCTCATAGGCCGACAGCCCATTGTCGAAGGACACAACCTCATAGCCGGCATTCTTGAGCGCCCGCGTCAGGAACTGGCGCATATCATTGTCGTCTTCGGCGAGCAGGATTCGCTTCATCAAGGGTCCTCTTGGGGCAGAGCCAGCGGCTGAGTCGGTATTTGCGCCGATGTTTATGCCACCGTACCGCTTTCGCAACCTCTCACTGCATCCAGTGCGCCCTTTTCCGCGTTGTTCGCACAAATGCAACAATTCTGGACAATCGCGCCGCCGCGCGCGAAACTTAACTCCAGCAAATCACTTTCGGGCGGACCATACCGCCATATGGGGGAGACGGCGTGCGGTCCGACTACTGGGATCAACCGGCATTTGAGACGATCCGTCCACGACGGCTGGTCGCGCCTGTCGTGTTCAACTCGCCCCATTCGGGCCGGATCTATCCCGAGCGGTTCCTGGCCATGGCGCGGCTTGACCACCTCTCGATCCGCCAGTCCGAGGACGCCTTTGTCGACGAATTGTTCGGCCGGGCGCCCCATCTTGGCGCGCCGCTTCTCAGGGCGCATTTCCCCAGGGCCTATCTCGACGTCAATCGCGAACCCTGGGAACTGGACCCCACAATGTTCGTCGAACCGTTATCGGACCGGTTCAACACCAGCTCTCCCCGCGTCGCGGCCGGGCTGGGCACGCTGGCCCGCGTGGTGGCCGAAAACAAGCCGATCTATCGCGAACGCCTGACGCTGGAAGACGCGCGCATGCGCATCGAGGGCATCTACCACCCTTATCACGCGGCGCTGCAAAAGCTGCTGTCCGAAAGCGTGGCCAAATTCGGCCTTGGCGTGCTGATCGATTGCCATTCCATGCCGCGGCTGGGCCGCCATGGCGAGCGGGCCACACCCGACATCGTTCTGGGCGACCGCTATGGCACCACCTGTGCCGGTCCGCTGGTCGATCTGGTCGAAACCGTATTTGCCTCGGCGGGCCTGCGGGTTGCCCGCAACCGCCCCTATGCCGGGGGCTTCTGCACCCGCGCCTATGGCCGCCCGCAACATGGCGTTCATGCCCTGCAGATCGAAATCAGCCGTCATCTCTATATGAACGAGGTGACGCTGGAGAAAAACGCCGGCTTTGACACCATCAAGGCGCTGATCGAGCGGCTGGTCATGACCCTGGTGGGGATCGATCTGGTGGCTCTGGCCGGCATCGCCGCCTTGCCAGAGCAGGCTGCGGCAGAATAAACCCTGACAAACAAAAGGGGCCGCCCCCAAAGACGGCCCCAGTCAAGGGAGGAACGATGTTCACCGAACGCGGCACCCAGATGCCGGGCCGTTCGGCAACGCACCATGCCCCTTTTCGATGAACCCATTTACGCCGTTGGACAAGGCTTTCCGCCTCTGTCCACAGCAGTTCCCGCCCGCCTTGTTGCAAAAATGAATCAGAAACGACACAGAAAATCCGGGATAAATTATGGCATCTCTGCCGCTCAACTAAGAGTGTTCGCAAGTAAATCCTTGTCAGATTTGTCTTTTGTCTGACCCACAGCCTCGAAAGCTCCGATATGCCCGCCACCTCGATCGATTTTGCCCGGATTGAAGCGGTTCTGCGCCAGGCCAGCGCGGCAGCCGCGCAGCACACCCTGCCCCTGTTCCGCACCCCGCTTGCCATCGACAACAAGCTCGATGCCGGCTTCGACCCGGTCACCGAGGCAGACAAGGGTGCAGAAACCGTCATCCGCGACATCATCGCCCAGGCCTTTCCCGATCACCAGATCATCGGCGAGGAATGGGGCACGACCGGGCAAGGACACCATAGCTGGATCATCGACCCGGTCGATGGGACGCGCGCCTTCATTTCAGGCGCACCGGTCTGGGGCACGCTGATCGGCTTTGCCATTGATGGGGTGGCGGTGGCCGGGCTGATGAGCCAGCCCTTTATCGGCGAGGAGTTCATCGCCGTGCCGGGCCGCTCGACCTATCGGCGCGGCGAGCTGTTGCGCACCAACCAGACCAGCGGCCAGACCGAGCTGGCCGCCGCGCGCGTCTTTACCACCACCCCGAACCTGTTTTCTGGCGAACACTGGAGCAAATGGCTGGCGGTGGAGCAGGCCACGCGCCTGCAGCGCTTTGGCATGGATTGCTATGGCTATGCGCTGCTGGCTGCCGGGCAGGCGGACCTCGTCATCGAGCCCTATCTCAACACCTATGATATCGCCGCTTTGGTGCCGATCATCCGCGAGGCTGGCGGCGCCATCGCCTGCTGGGACGGCTCCGAACCCAGCGGCGGCGGCAATGTAGTGGCCGCCGCAACCCCCCAACTGCTCGACAGGGCGCTGGAGCTGATCAACGCCGCCTAGCGGCTCTGCTCGGTAATGAAAGCGTCGAATGCGGCAAACACCTGACCGCGCACTGGATCGGCCTCCATGAACATCTCGTGGCGCGATCCGGCGATCACCATATGCCGCCCTGTGCGCAGACGCAGGCCCAAATGCTCGATGGCCGGGGTGGAAACGATCCGCTCCCGCGCCGCCGCCAGGATCAACAGGGGGATGCGGATTTCGCCGGGAAACCGGTCATGCCGGGTTTCCAGCATGGCCCGCATGGAAGCCCCAAGCCAGCGGAAGCTTGGCGAGCCGACATAAAGCCCGTCATCGGCCCTGATGGTTTCGACCATGCGCTTGTAGCGCAGCATGTCGGAGGTCAGGGGATTGTCCGGATACATGCTTTCGTCCGGCCGCCGGTCGCCCTTGCGCTTGAGCGGCAAATGCCCGAGCCCGAAAAAACTCACCGTTTCGGCCACAGCCGCCCAGCGATGCAGGCTGTGATCCAGGCCATGCAGGCCCACCATGGGCGCGCTGAGAAACACCCGGTCGAACATCATCCGGTCGCGCGTCGTCGCGATCAGGCTGGCCAGCCCGCCCATGGAATGGCCCACCAGATAGAAGGGCGGCGGACAATCGGGCAGCAGGATCCCGGCGTGAAAACAGCGCAGATCGGTCCAGTAATCCTCGAAGCGATCGACATAGCCGACATGCGGGTTGCCGATCAGCCGGTCCGAGCCGCCCTGGCCGCGCCAATCGAAAGTCGCCACGGCAAAGCCGCGTTTGCGGAAGTCGGCGATGGTCTCGAAATATTTTTCGATATATTCGGTCCGCCCCTGCACCAGGCACACCGTGCCGCGTTGCGGCCCCTCGGTTTTCGGCCACAGCGCATAGCGCAGCCGCACCTTGTCCGAGGTGGTGAAATAGCCCACCCGCGCGCCCTCGGGCACCGGATTGGTCGGGATGGACACCAGCCTGGGTCCGTTTGGTTCGACTTGCGCTGACAATGCGTGCCCTCGTTTCCGCTTTGGCGGCGACCTTAATCGGGCATTGTGAAAAAAGAAAAGCCAGCAACCGGTCTGGCTGCTGGCTTTCCTTGTCTGCGCGGTCCCATGCGGGGGGCGGGTTGACGGGACCGTCAGGGGTGCGAGCGCTTCCGCCGGAGCTGTCCGGCCACGTTCACATGCCCCTTTCTAGGCCAATGCACCTGAACCGGAACGGAGCGGATCATTCATCTTGGGTTCATCTCGCCAGGCTCTTGAACCGGCTCTGGCCGCACCTACATCAATGCTGTTCGCCGGGCATACCGGGGACACCGGCCCTGTCCAATCGGTCTCGCCTATGCAAGGGAGCACCGCCACAGGCACCGGTCGACACTCAACCACGTTGCTCAATCGGAGAATGTGAAAATGCAGACCATCGATTTTTCCCCCTTCTACCGCTCCACTGTCGGCTTTGACCGGCTGTTCAACCGGCTCGACAGCCTGGGCGCTCAGGAAACCAAGACCTATCCGCCCTACAATATCGAGCGCACCGGCGATGACACCTATCGCATCTCGATTGCCGTAGCCGGCTTCTCCAATGGCGACATCGCCGTGGAGACCAAGGAAAACAGCCTCGTCGTCAAGGGTGCCAAGCCCTCAGAGAGCGGTGAGGACAAGCGTGAATTCCTCCATCGCGGCATTGCCGAGCGCGCCTTCGAGCTGCGCTTCCAGCTTGCCGACTATGTCGAGGTGCAAGGCGCAACCCTTGAGAACGGCCTGTTGCATCTGGAGCTGAAGCGCGAACTGCCCGAAAGCAAGAAGGCGCGCACCATCCAGATCAATGGCGGCACCGCCACCATCGAGGACAAATCCGTGAACTAGGCCCGGCGCTTGCGCAAAATCGCCCGGGTGGAGCAATTTTAAGGGTCTAGGCCATGAAAGCTGCGCTCGAAAGGCGATAGTTGCCGAGTCCGTCGGAATGATGAAGGCGCGGTCCGCAAGGGCCGCGCCTTTCTTCATGCGCCGGGATCTGGAGCACAACATGCCGCGGCTGCATCGTTGACCCCGGCCACCATTGCCGGATGCCCCTGGCAGCAATCGCGCATCAGAAAATCCACCAGCCCCGAAAGACCGGCGAAATTGGCCGTATAGCGGATCGAGCGCGCTTCGCGGCGCGAGGCAATCAGACCGGAGCGCTCCAGATGCGCCAGGTGAAACGAGGTGCGCGAGGACGACGCCCCCACCGCCTCGCTAATGGCCCCCGCGGCCATGCCACCGTCACCCGCCATGACCAATGCTCGCACGATACGCAGCCGCGTGTCCTGCGAGAGCGCGCCGAAGGCATCGAGGGCTTGCTTTTCGTTCATTCTCATTTCAATATCTCTTGAAACATTGAGATAATGGTAGAACCAATGAACGCGCCTGTCACCACCATGATCCAGCCCGACCACACCTTGAGCCAGTTGCGCGCTCGCCTGGAGCCGCACACCGCCCTCCCATTGGCCCTTACCTATGCCGGACGAAACATTCAGCCCAGCTACCATGTCACCGAGATCAAGGCGGCGTATTTTTCTGCCCTCGACTGCGGCGGCAAGCCGGACCAGTGGGCCGAGACCGTCCTGCAGGTGGAAGACCTGCCGGCCCGGGAAGGACAAGACCCGATGAGCGTGGGAAAGTTCCTTTCCATTCTTGCCCGCGTCGAACAGGCCCTGAGCATGGAGCCTTCATCCCGGGTCACCATCGAGATCAGCCGTCCCGGCGAAGCCATGCAAGTTTTCGACATCGCCCGCGTTGAAGCGGGGCGGGAGAGCGTGATGCTGCAGCTGGCAATGCGCCCCGCCATCTGCAAGCCCCGTCATCGCGCCAGTCAGCCGCAGGCAAGCTGCTGCAACCCGACACCCCAGTCGGCCGCCTGCTGCACCTGACCGACACGCCAAGCGAGCCCTCATCATGTCCAGGCCCGTTCCCGCATCTGCCGTCTGGTCGCTCGGCATCACCCAGATCGTGGGCTATGGCTCGCTCTATTATTCCTTCAGCGTGTTGGCCCCGGCCATCGGGGACAGTTTTGGCCTGTCCGCCGAATGGATCTTCGGCGCCCTGACTGTCGCACTGCTGATCGGCGGACTGGCGGCGCCATGGACCGGGCGCATGCTGGACCGGTTCGGCGCCGCCCGGAGCATGAGCCTTGGCTCTTTGTTGGTCAGCGTCTTTTTGCTGCTTATGGCCATTGCACCCAACGGCATGTTCTTTGCGCTGGCCCTGGCCGGCATGGAAATCGCGTCCACTTTGGTGCTCTATGCCGCCGCCTTCGCTGTGCTTGTGCAATTGGGTGGGCGGAAGGCGCAGGCCAGCATCACCCATCTGACCCTGATCGCGGGTTTCGCTTCGACCCTGTTCTGGCCCGTAACGGCATGGCTCGAAGACCTGGTCGGCTGGCGTGGCAGCTATGTGGTTTTCGCCGCCATGAACGTCCTGGTTTGCCTGCCACTGCATCTCTGGCTGGGCCGATTGTCGAACCGCCCCGCGCACGGCCCGTCCGACGCCGCCACGACCCCACCGCCGGCAATTGCCCTGTCAGATCATCCCAAAAGCAAATGGCTCTTTCCGCTGGTGCTGGTCGGGTTTGCCCTGCAAGGACTGGTGCTGGCTGCAGTCACCCTGCAAATGCTGCCGCTGCTGCAGGCACTCGACCTTGGCACGCACGTCCTGTTGATCTCGAGCATTTTTGGACCGGCTCAGGTTCTGGCGCGGCTGGTCAACATGGTGTTCGGCGGACGCCTGCGCCCGACGGCCCTGGCCATCATCGCCGCCGCGACCCTGCCGATAGCTCTGCTGCTGCTCGCCGTTTCGGCTCCCGCTCTGGCCGGTGCAATGGCCTTTGCCCTGCTCTTTGGACTGGGTTCGGGGCTCACCAGCATTATCTCCGGCTCCCTGCCGCTGCACTTGTTCGGCCAGCACAATTATGGGGCCCGCCAGGGGCTGATCTCTGCAGCCCGCCAGATGGCCGCGGCCACGGCCCCTTTTGCCATGGCCCTGGCCATTGGCCAGTTTGGCGTTTCCGCAACGCTCTGGTCCTGGACCGCTCTGGCGCTACTGCCTATGGCCTGCTTCATCCTGATCCTGCCGATCACGCGCCGCGCCGCATCCGCGCTGCCAAATCCGAAGCCCGCACCAGCCGAATAGCGTGCTCGCTCATCGGTATTGGAACGAGTCCGCGTGCTGCGCAGTTGATTGGGTAAGGCCCCGCGCCGTCTCAATCAATTCAAGCGTCAGGATAGGAAACCGATGAAAACTCCAAGCATCGACCTCAAGGCCAATGCCAAGTCTGCTGTGATCGACGTGCTCAATGCACGCCTTGCCGACAGCATCGATCTGGCCCTCGTCACCAAGCAGGCTCACTGGAATTTGAAAGGCCCCAACTTCATCGCCGTGCATGAAATGCTCGACCCCATGCGCGCCGCCATTGATGGCCATGTCGATGTGATGGCCGAGCGCATCGCCCAGCTCGACGGCACGCCGGATGGCACCAGCCAGACCGTTGCCAAGACCACCAGCCTTGACGCCTATCCCACCGACATCAAGAAGGTGCCTGATCATCTCGCTGCCCTGGCTGATCGCTATGGCAAGCTGGCCAACCAGGTGCGCAAGGACATCGACGCGACCGACGAGGCCGGCGATGCCGACACCGCCGATATTCTGACCGCCTTTTCGCGCGACCTTGACAAGAATCTGTGGTTCATCAAATCCCATCTCGAATAGGATTTCCAGACGGAACGGATAGAGATTGGGCGCCCCATCCGGGCGCCCAATGCGTTTGGGGCCCATTGTCCTATAGTTTCCTATTGCTTTTGCGGCCAAGTCCTATTTTTTGTGTCGGTCTGGTGGCAAAATGGCTTGCCCCTAGTTTTGAATTATGCAAATGTGCAGGCGTTAGGGCAGCATCTCTGTCCTATCTCACGCGTCGCCCCGCTCTCCGCGGTCAGCGCGCACGCTGGTCCGGCTGGACCGCTAGTCGATAGCGGAAACGGACAGGCGGGGCTAAGATAGAGCCCGAATATGAGCGGCCATTTGGATGCAGTGCCGCTCCCCATGCAGGAACGCAATTTGCTCATTCGAGCCGTACTCGTGTAGTACGACCCGGCTGAACACTGCGCCCCAGAGGAAACCATGCATCCGACCGGCCGGCCCCGTCGGCAACAGCAGGATGCGCAAGACGAAACATTGGCCCCAGTTCAGGGCCCGAACAGAACGAGGTTAAGCAATGGCAAACGTACGGACCGGCATCACCGCCCAGACCGAAACAGCCAATCGCAAAACCCTGATTCTGGATGGCAAGCGCGTCGACGGCCGCCCCCAGGCCCAGGGTCTTTATGATCCGGCCCATGAGCATGACGCCTGCGGCATCGGCATGATCGCCAACATCAAGAACAAGCCCAGCCACGAAGTGGTGCAGAAGGGTCTCGAAATTCTCGAGAACCTGGAGCATCGCGGTGCCGTGGGCGCCGACCCGCTGATGGGCGACGGCGCCGGCATTCTGGTGCAGACCCCGCACGCCTTTTTTGCCAAGGTGCTGCCCTTCGCCCTGCCTGAAAAGCAGCACTACGCCGTGGCGATGGTGTTTTACCCCAACGAAGTCGCCCTGCGGGACAAGTGCGCCGCCGTGGTCCGCCGGTGCCTTGAGACCGAGGGCCTCGAACTGCTCGGCGAACGCACTGTCCCCACCGACAATTCGCGGCTGTCCGAAGGCGTCATTGCCACCCAACCGATCATCGAGCAGATGGTCATTGCGCGCCCCGAAGGTCTGACCATCGACGAGTTCGAGCGCAAGCTGCTGATCGTGCGCAAGGTCATCTCCAACTCCGTCTATAAGGAGATCCCCGAGAGCGACAGCGATAACGGCTTCTATGTCGTCTCCATGTCGGCCCGCACCATTGTCTATAAGGGCATGTTCCTGGCCGACCAGCTGGGCGCCTTCTATACGGACCTGCATGACGAGGCGTTTGAAAGCGCCATCGCGCTCGTTCATCAGCGCTTCTCGACCAATACCTTCCCCTCCTGGAAGCTGGCCCACCCCTATCGCATGACCACCCACAATGGTGAGATCAACACCATTCGCGGCAACGTCAACTGGATGGCGGCCCGTCAGGCTTCGGTCTCTTCGCCCAAGTTCGGCGATGACATCACCAAGATCTGGCCGATCTCCTATGAGGGTCAGTCGGATACGGCCTGCTTCGACAATGCGCTCGAATTCCTCGTGCGCGGCGGCTATTCGCTGCCGCACGCAGCCATGATGCTGATCCCCGAAGCCTGGGCCGGCAACTCGCTGATGGATGAAGAGCGTCGCGCTTTCTACGAATATCACGCCGCCCTGATGGAGCCCTGGGATGGCCCGGCCGCCATGTCGCTGTCGGACGGCCGTTATGTCGTGGCCACGCTCGACCGCAATGGGCTGCGCCCCGCGCGCTATCTCGTCACCAGGGAGGGCCATGTTGTCCTCGCCTCGGAGTCCGGCGTGCTCGATATCCCCGATGAGGACATTGTCGAGCGCTGGCGCCTGCAGCCGGGCCGCATGCTGCTGATCGACCTCGAAGAAGGCCGCATTGTCTCGGACGAAGAGGTCAAGAAGCACCTCGCCACCAAGAATCCCTATGCCGAGTGGCTCGCCCGCAGCCAGATCGTGCTCGAGGACCTGCCCGCCACCGAGCCGCAGGCCCCCAAGAGCTCTGAAAGCCTGCTCGACCGCCTGCAGGCCTTTGGCTACACCCAGGAAGACTTCAAGCTGTTGATGGCCCCCATGGCCACCACCGGCCAGGAAGCCGTGGGCTCGATGGGCACCGACACGCCGATCTCGGCGCTCTCGAACAAGTCCAAGCTGCTCTATACCTATTTCAAGCAGAACTTCGCGCAGGTCACCAACCCGCCCATCGACCCGATCCGCGAGGAATCGGTGATGAGCCTGGTGAGCTTCATCGGCCCGCGCCCGAACATTCTCGATCTTGAAGGCTCTTCG
This sequence comes from Devosia marina, assembly GCF_009758415.1. Taxonomy (GTDB): domain Bacteria; phylum Pseudomonadota; class Alphaproteobacteria; order Rhizobiales; family Devosiaceae; genus Devosia; species Devosia marina. The sequence goes on from NZ_WQRF01000005.1 coordinate 82,804, forward strand.
CGCGAAAAGCGCCTGGAAGTGCGTCAGCCCATCTTGACCAATGAGGATCTCGAAAAGATCCGCGCCATTGGCGACATGCGCGACAACCAGTTCAAGACCAAGACCATCGACATCACCTATATGGCCGACAAGGGCGCCGCCGGCATGGAAGCCGCCCTGGCCGACATCTGCGCCATTGCCGAAGAGGCGGTGCGGGGTGAATACAACATCATCATCCTCTCTGACCGCCTGGTTGCAGCCGACCGCATCGCCATTCCCGCGCTGCTGGCGACCGCTGCCGTGCATCACCATCTGATCCGCAAGGGCCTGCGCACCTCCTCGGGCCTCGTGGTGGAAACCGGCGAAGCCCGCGAAATGCACCATTTCGCCATGCTTGCCGGCTATGGCGCCGAGGCGATCAACCCCTACCTTGCCTTCGAAGCCCTGGCGGCGCTGCATGCCGAAGGCGAATATCCGCCCGAGGTTTCGGCAGACGAAGTGGTCTATCGCTATATCAAGAGCGTCGGTAAGGGCCTGCTCAAGGTCATGTCCAAGATGGGCATTTCCACCTACCAGTCCTATTGCGGCGCCCAGATATTCGACGCCATCGGTCTCAATTCCGAATTTGTGAAGAAGTACTTCTTCGGCACCGCGACCTCCATCGAAGGCGTTGGGCTGGCCGAAATCTCGGAAGAAACCGTGCGCCGCCATAGTTCGGCCTTCGGCGACGATGCCGTGCTGCGCAAGGCCCTCGATATCGGTGGCGAATATGGCTTCCGCATTCGCGGCGAAAAGCATGCCTGGTCGCCTGACGTGGTCGCCGATCTGCAGCACGCCGTGCGCACCGCAAGCGACAGCCCGGAAACCGCCCAGGAACGTTATGACAGCTTTGCTGCCCATGTGAATTCGGGCGATAATGGCTACCTGGCGATCCGCAACCTGTTCGATATCAAGCCGCTCGGGCCTGCCGTCGAACTAGATGAGGTCGAACCGGCCGCCAATATCGTTCGTCGCTTCGTGACGGGCGCCATGTCCTTCGGCTCGATCAGCCGCGAGGCGCATACGACCCTGGCCATCGCGATGAACCAGATCGGCGGCAAGTCCAATACCGGTGAGGGCGGCGAAGAACCCGACCGCTACAAGCCCCTGCCCGGCGGCTCGCGCAATCCATTGCGTTCGGCCATCAAGCAGGTTGCGTCGGGCCGCTTTGGCGTCACCACCGAATATCTGGTCAATTCCGACCAGATCCAGATCAAGGTTGCGCAGGGCGCCAAGCCTGGCGAAGGCGGTCAATTGCCCGGCCACAAGGTCGACTGGATCGTTGCCAAGACCCGTCACTCGACCCCGGGTGTGGGCCTGATTTCGCCCCCGCCGCACCACGACATCTATTCGATCGAAGACCTGGCCCAGCTCATCTACGATCTCAAGAACGTCAATGAGCAGGCCGATATCTCGGTCAAGCTGGTCAGTGAAGTCGGTGTCGGCACAGTGGCTGCCGGTGTTGCCAAGGCGCGCGCCGACCACATCACCATTTCCGGCTATGATGGCGGCACGGGTGCCTCCCCGCTGACCTCATTGAAGCATGCCGGCGGTCCTTGGGAAATCGGCCTGGCCGAAACCCACCAGACCCTGGTGCTCAACCGCCTGCGCTCCCGGGTGCGCCTGCAGGTCGATGGCGGTCTCAAAACCGGCCGCGACGTGCTGATCGGCGCCATTCTGGGTGCGGACGAGTTCGGCTTCTCGACGGCGCCGCTGATCGCGGCCGGCTGCATCATGATGCGCAAGTGCCACCTCAACACCTGTCCGGTTGGCGTTGCCACCCAGGATCCGGTGCTGCGCAAGCGCTTCAAGGGCACGCCCGAGCACGTCATCAACTACTTCTTTTTCGTGGCCGAAGAGCTGCGTGGGCTGATGGCCTCGCTCGGCGCCAGGACACTCGACGAGTTGATTGGTCGCTCCGACCTGCTCGACCAGCGCCGGGCCACCGATCACTGGAAGAGCGAGGGCATTGATCTCTCCAAGGTGTTCTACAAGCCCGAGCCGCTGGGCGGCGACAGCCTCTATCACACCGAAACGCAGAACCATCACCTCGAAGCCGTGCTCGATCGCAAGCTGATCGAACTGGCCGCTCCGGCGCTGGAAAACGGCACCCCGGTGCAGATCGAGTTGCCCATCAAGAGCCGCGACCGCTCCGCCGGCGCCATGCTCTCTGGTGCAGTAGCAAAGAAATATGGTCATGCGGGCCTGCCCGAGGACACCATCTCGATCACCCTAAGGGGCACGGCCGGCCAGGCCTTTGGCGCCTTCCTGTCCAAGGGCATCTCGATCGACATGATCGGTGACGCCAATGACTATGTCGGCAAGGGCCTCTCGGGTGGTCGCATCGTGGTGCGTCCGTCGGACAAGGTCGGCATCGTGCCGGAAGACTCGATCATCGTCGGCAATACCGTGCTCTATGGCGCCATTTCCGGTGAGTGCTATTTCCGCGGCGTCGCCGGTGAACGCTTCGCCGTTCGCAATTCGGGCGCCATCGCGGTTGTCGAAGGCACTGGCGATCACGGTTGCGAATACATGACCGGCGGCCTTGTCGTCGTCATTGGCAAGACCGGACGCAACTTTGCTGCCGGCATGAGTGGCGGTGTCGCCTATGTGCTGGACGAGGATGAGACCTTCCGCTCGCGCTGTAACCTGGCCATGGTCGATCTTGAGCCGGTGCAGGAGGAGGAAGACCTCATGCGCAAGCTCCACCATCATGGTGGCGACCTCGAATGGCACGGCCGCGTCGACATTTCGGGCGACATGACCAAGCACGACGACGAGCGCCTGCATCAGCTCATCTCCAACCATCTCCATTACACGGGCTCCACCCGTGCCAAGCAGATCCTGGAGAATTGGGTCGAGATGCGTCCCAAGTTCGTCAAGGTCATGCCGGTCGAGTATCGCCGCGCCATCCTTGAGATGGAAAAGAAACGCAGCTCTGGCGCGCAGGCGGCGGCAGAGTAGCGGCCCTTTTTTCACCTCCCCTTCGGGGGAGGCCGGGAGGGAGGGGAGCCGGGCTCCGCTCTCTCAGTTGAGATCAATTCCGCGCGCAGCGCGACCTAAGGGGAGACAAGCATGGGCAAGGTTACCGGCTTTCTCGAAATCGAACGTGAAGAACCGCGCTACGAGCCGGCCTCCGACCGCATTCGCCATTTTGGCGAGTTCACCATTCCGCTGACCGAAGGCCGGGTGGTCGATCAGGCTGCCCGCTGCATGGATTGCGGCATTCCCTTCTGTCATGGCGACACCGGTTGCCCGGTGCACAACCAGATCCCGGACTGGAATGACCTGATCTATAATGGCGATTGGGAAGAGGCTTCGCGCAATCTCCATTCGACCAATAATTTCCCCGAATTTACCGGCCGCATCTGCCCCGCGCCTTGCGAGGAAGCCTGCACGCTCAACCTCGAGGACGTGCCCGTTGCCATCAAGACGGTGGAACAGGCCATTGCCGACAAGGCGATCAAGGCCGGCTGGGTCAAGCCGCACCCGCCAAAGGCTAAAACCGGCAAAAAGGTCGCCGTGGTCGGTTCGGGGCCGGCCGGCATGGCCGCTGCCCAGCAACTGGCCCGCGCCGGACACGATGTGCATGTCTATGAGCGCGAGCCCAAGGCAGGCGGCCTGATGCGCTATGGCATTCCCGACTTCAAGATGGAAAAGGGGCATATCGACTTCCGCGTCACCCAGATGGAAGCCGAGGGCGTCACTTTCCACTACGGCGTCAATGTTGGCGTGACCACGCCGCTCTCGGACCTGCAGCGCGACCACGATGCGGTGCTGCTCTGCGGTGGCGCCGAGCGCCCGCGTCCGGTCGATGTCGAAGGCAACCAGTTTGCCGGCGTGCACTTCGCCATGCCATTCCTGGTGCAGCAGAACCGCCGCGTGGGTGGGGAAGACGTCAGCAATGAATTCCAGCTCACCGCTGCCGGCAAGCATGTCGTGGTGGTGGGCGGTGGCGATACCGCGTCTGACTGCGTCGGCACCAGCTTCCGTCAGGGGGCCATTGCCGTAACTCAGCTCGACGTCCGCCCCATGCCGCCCGAGTTGGAGAACAAGCTGACCAACTGGCCCAATTGGGCAGTCAAGATGCGCACCTCGTCCTCCCAGGCCGAAGGCGCCATCCGCGAATTCTCCGCCGGCACGATGAAGATCATCGCCGACGCCAATGGCCATGTCACTGGCGTTGAATGCGCCCGCGTCGACCGCAAGCGCCAGCCCATTCCAGGCACCGAATTCGTCATCCGGGCGGATCTGGTGCTGCTCGCCATCGGTTTTGCTGGTCCAGTTGCCGAAGGCATGCTGACCGAACTGGGCGCCGACCTCGACCAGCGCGGCAATCTGTTTGCCGACACCATGAGCTACAAGACCTCGGTGCCCGGCGTCTATGCCGCCGGCGACATGCGCCGCGGCCAGTCGCTCGTCGTCTGGGCCATTCGCGAAGGTCGCCAGGCCGCCCGCTCCATCGACTTCGACCTGATGGGCAAGACGGATCTGCCTCGCTGAGAGCCAACCCGCAGGGCAAATCGCGCCAGTGGCGCGATTTGAGGCGAGCGGGCCATGAGGCCTGTGGCCGAATGGCCCGGACCCGCCGCATGCTGGAGGGCCCCCCCCTATCAGGGGACTTCGGAACGGCCGAAGGCAAAATCACGCCAGTGGCGTGATTTTAGATTCGAAGGCCGGAAGGGCTACGCCCGCACGGCAGGTGGGGCTATGGTCCCGCAAAAGCGATTCCGCGGAGCCTTACATGCCCCAAGCCCCCTACACCGTCGACCAGCTGATTTCCGCCAAGGCCATTGCCGCCCGCGTCGAGGAACTGGCCGCCGAAATCACCGAAACGTTCCGCGACACCGACAAGCTCGTCGTCGTTGGCCTCTTGCGCGGCTCCTTCATCTTCATCGCCGATCTGGTGCGCGAGATCGACTTGCCGGTGGAGGTCGATTTCCTCGAAGCGTCCTCTTATGGCGACGCCATGGAATCGAGCCGCGAAGTGCGCATCCTCAAGGATTTGCGCGGCGAAATACACGATCGAGACGTGCTGGTGGTGGAAGACATCATCGACACCGGCCACACGCTCAAACACGTGCTCGAAATCCTCGAAACCCGCCACCCGCGCCGCATGGAAGTCTGCGCCCTGCTCAACAAACCATCGCGCCGCGAGACCGACGTCCCGGCCCGCTGGATCGGCTTCGACATCCCCGATGAATTTGTCGTCGGCTATGGCATTGACTACGCACAGCGCAATCGCAACCTGCCCCATATCGGCAAGGTGCGTTTCGTCGGGGAATAACGGACGGCGCGGTACTACGCTGCGTTCTGTCGCTTGCGGAAGGTGCTGAACTGGAATTTCTGCACGCTTCCCCATGGGGTAACATGCTCGTGCCGGGCATGGCCGATAAGCGAGAAGCGGTCGCCGAGCAGTGCCGAAAGGCTCTCCCCGTCATGCCGCACCACCGGCAAGCCACTGCATTTTTCCGGGCCATCCGGCGCAAACGTTCCGATGACGGCGACGCCCCCGGCGACCAGCGCCCGATCGATGGCCCTGGCATAGCGCGCCTGATCATCCGTTTCCGTAAGGAAATGCAACGCGGCCCGGTCATGCCAGAAGTCATAGGGGCGATCAGGCTCCCATTGGGTGACATCGGCAGCGATCCAGCCGACATTTTTGGCTTCAGGCAGGCGAGCACGGGCGATGTCGAGTGCCGCCTGCGAAAGGTCCAGCACGCTCACCCATGCCTGGCCACGCGCCACCAACGCATCCACCAGCCGCGAGGCACCACCCCCGATATCGACAAGGGCGTGCTCCTGGCCAAGGCCTGCGGCATCAAGAAGTCCAAGCGAATAGGCGGGGCTCTCCTCGAACCAGGACACCTCCTCCTCGCCCTTGGTGGAATAAACGCCCTGCCAATGGTCTTGGCGCTCGCTCACATCACCGCCCCGACCTGCCAGGGCACAAATTCATTGTCGCCATAGCCCAGCGTCTCGGACTTGGTCCGCTCGCCCGAGGCAACCTTGAGGATGTGCTCGAAGATTTCCTGCCCCTTGGCCTCGATGGAAACACCCTCGACGATATCGCCGCAATTGATGTCCATATCCTCGCTCATGCGGGCATACATGTCCGAGTTGGTCGCCAGCTTGATCGAGGGAACAGGCTTACAGCCATAGGCCGAGCCGCGCCCGGTGGTGAAGGTCAGCACATTGGCCCCGCCGGCCACCTGCCCCGTTGCCGAAACCGGATCGAAGCCCGGCGTGTCCATGAACACAAAGCCCTTCTCGGTGACCTTTTCGGCATATTCATATACCGCCGTCAGCGGCGTCGAACCGCCCTTGGCGGTGGCGCCGAGGGATTTTTCCAGAATCGTTGTCAGCCCGCCCAGCTTGTTGCCGGGAGACGGATTGTTGTTCATCTCCCCGCCATTGCGACGCGTGTAGTCTTCCCACCATTTGATGCGCTCGATCAGCTTTTCGCCCACTTCGCGCGTCACCGCGCGGCGGGTCAGCATATGTTCGGCGCCATAGACTTCCGGCGTTTCCGAAAGAATCGCCGTACCGCCATGCTTGACCAGCGTATCGACCGCCACGCCCAGCGCCGGATTGGCGGTAATGCCCGAATAGCCATCCGAGCCGCCGCATTGCAGCGCCAGGGTGAGATGACTGGCATCCACTGTTTCGCGTCTCGCCTTTGCTGCCACAGGCAGCATCTCCTTGATGCGCTCGACCCCCCACTCGATCATCTTGCGCGTGCCACCGATCTCCTGGATCGTCATGGTCTGGAAGGTGTCGGTCTCCGAAAGGTTATAGGCTTCCTTCATCCGGTCGATCTGGAAAGCCTCGCAGCCCAGCCCCACCAGCAACGCCGCGCCCAGATTGGGATTTGAGGTATAGCCCCACTGCGTGCGCCGGAAAATCTGATAGCCCTCGCCGCTCAGGTCCATGGCGCAGCCGGTGCCATGAACGAATGGGATCACCCCATCAATCTCCGGATAATCGTTCAAAACGCCCGAGCGGTTGATCGCTTCGGCCATGAATTTGGCAACGGTCGCCGAGCAGTTCACCGACGTCAGGATACCGACATAATTGCGCGTCCCCACCGAGCCATTGGCGCGCTTGAAGCCTTCAAAGGTCGCCCGCTGGCTGGCCTCGACCATCTCGACCGGTACCGCGCCTTCGGCAAAGGCATAATCATGCGCGAGCGACCCATCGGGGCCACCCATGCCGCAATTGTGCTCATGCACCCAATCGCCCGGCGCGATCCCTTCCTTGGCAAATCCGATGATCTGCCCGAATTTTACCACAGCCTCGCCCGCCGCAATCGGGCGCGTGGCGAATTTGTGCCCGCGCGGCACCCGGCGGATGATGGCAACACCCTCGGGCGTGCCGGTGCCCACCTCGAGATTGGCCAGCGCTACCGCAATATTGTCGGCGGCGTTCAGCACCAGGGTCTTGCCTTGCGGCTGCGTCACTTGCTCATTCATCAATAGGGGGCCTTTGGCAGTCGGTTCTCAACGCTTTACGCCGGCGGATATTCTCGTCAGATTGCGCCCGCAATAGAGAGGTCCGGCATTGTCATTCAAGACATCACTAACTAACATGTTAGCATGAAAACGGAAGCCAGTCCCTACCAATTTCTAGGACAAGCAGGCGATTTCTCGCGCGGCACGGTTACGCTGGACGTGACCAATGCCCTGCGCCAGGCCATTGTCACCCTGGCTCTGCCGCCCGGCACCATGCTGGACAAATCCGCCATTTGCAGCCAATTGGGTGTCTCGCGCTTCCCGGTCAGCGAGGCGCTGGCCCGGCTGGCCGAGGAAGGGCTGGTCGATATCGCGCCGCAGCGCGGCTCTACCGTGTCACTGGTCAAAATCGCCGATGTGCGAGAATACATGCTCATCCGCAAGGGGCTCGAAAGCGAGGCCCTGCGTGTTCTGATCGGCAAGCACGACACCGAGGTCATTGCGGCGCTGCACGCCAATATGGCAGCCCAGCGCGATGCCGCCTCGCGCGACGATGCCGAAACCTTTCACCAGATCGACGTAGAATTTCACGACATCATCTTCCGCTCCATGCGGCTGACCAAGGTCAAATCGATTATCGACAAGGCCCGCGCCAATCTTGATCGCGCCCGGCGCCTGATCATCACCCCGCGCCGGCTCAACCACACCATTGCTGAACACCAGGCAATCTTCGATGGCATCCTGGCCGCTGACGCGCCTCAGGCCATTGCCGCCATTCGCGCCCATATCGACGCGGTCATGATCGAGCTGTTCGCCTTCGCCCAGGAGCAACCGGCGCTGTTTGCCGACGGCGCCGAATTCACCACCAAAGACAATGATTTCCCCTTCGGCTAACCGCGAGACCTTTCTATCCATGCTCAAGAATATCCCGGCCTTGCTCGGCCCCGAATTGCTCTCCACCCTGCGCGCCATGGGCCACGGCGACGAAATTGTCATTGCCGACGCCAATTTCCCGGCCGAATTCCTCGGGCCCATGGTGATCCGCGCCGACGGCATCTCGGCCACCGACATGCTCGATGCAGTGCTCACGCTGCTGCCACTCGACCAATTTGTGGACGAAACCGCCATCGGCATGGAAGTGGTTGGCAACCCGGCAGCCCGCCAGCCCATCGACGATGAATTCGAAGCCGCAATCGCCCGGCATGAGCCCGAAAAGCGCTACACCAAGATCGAGCGCTTTGCTTTTTATGACCGCGCCAAGAAGGCAGCGGCCGTGATCCAGAGCGGGGAAACCCGACTCTATGGCAATATCATTCTCAAGAAGGGCGTCATTCGCGCCGAAGCCTGACGGATTCCGTCCGGGCTGCCCTCGACAGGCTAACATGTTAGCTCTATGACGCCGACAAACCACTTGGAGGACTCCTGCAATGAAACTGCTTCGCGTCGGCGCCAAGGGCGCTGAAAAGCCCGCCATTCTTGCTGAAGACGGCTCGATCCGCGACCTCACCGGCGTTGTGGCGGACATTGGCGGGGCAACCCTGCTGCCCGAGGGTCTGGAGATTATTGCCGGCACCGACATCGCCTCGCTGCCCACGCTGTCTGCCGATGAGCGCATCGGCCCCTGCGTGGCCAATGTCGGAAAGTTCATCTGCATCGGGCTGAACTATGCCGACCATGCCGCCGAAACCGGCGCGCCGATCCCTGAAGAGCCAATCATCTTCATGAAGGCCACCAGCGCCATTATCGGCCCCAATGACGAAGTCGTCATTCCCAAGAACGCCATCAAGCCCGATTGGGAAGTTGAGCTGGCCATCGTCATCGGCAAGGAAGCCCGCTATGTCGAGGAAGCCGATGCCATGGATCACGTCGCCGGCTATTGCGTCTGCAACGACGTCTCCGAGCGCCACTTCCAGACTGAGCGCGGCGGCACCTGGGACAAGGGCAAGGGCGCCGACACCTTCGGCCCCATTGGCCCCTGGCTGGTGACCAAGGACGAGGTGGCCGATCCGCAGAACCTCAAGATGTGGCTCGAAGTCGATGGCAAGCGTTATCAGGACGGCTCGACCAAGACCATGATCTTTGGCGTTGCAAAAGTCGTGTCCTACGTCTCCCAGTTCATGAGCCTACAGCCGGGCGACATCATCACCACCGGCACCCCGCCGGGCGTCGGCATGGGCATCAAACCCGAGCCGGTCTGGCTTCAGCCGGGCAATGTGATGCGCCTTGGCATCGAAGGCCTCGGCGAGCAGACCCAGAACGTCAAGGCCTATAGCGCCTGAGTTCTGCTGTTTGCCCATCCCTTTAACGGGAGGGACAACACGCGCAGGGGACAAAATCTGCGGGCCCGTCAGGCGGGTCCGCACCTTGCTCACCTCTGACGACCCCCGCAAAGTGCCCGGCGCCTCGAACGGCGCCTGTCAGCTCCTCCTGCTGGCCCCACCTGCCTTTCTGCCCCTAGGCGGCGACAGAAGACTGGCAGAGAATTTTTCGCACCGGCGCACGACGGGGGCCAAGGCTTGCCTTGTGGCCGGACCGCAGGACCGCTATGGCCCTCACTCGGGAACTGGGGGAGACCATGACCATTTTCGACAACACGCTCGATGCCGATGGCGCGCTCATCGTCGGTGCCGGCCTTGCCGGACTGTTTACCGCGCTCAAGCTGGCGCCTCGCCCGGTCACGGTGCTTTCCCCCAAACCGCTCGGCATGGGCGCGTCTTCAGCCTGGGCCCAGGGTGGCGTCGCTGCCGCGATTGGCCAGGGCGACAGCCCCCGTGCCCACGCCCAGGACACCGAAATGGCCGGCGCCGGCATTGTCGATCATGGCACCGCCGAAGGGGTCACCGCGGAAGCCGTGGCCCGTATCGAGGATCTGGCCCGCTGGGGCACACCATTCGACCGCGATGATTTCGGCAATTTCGAGCTGGGCCGCGAAGCCGCTCACTCAGCCAACCGCATCGTCAAGGTCGAAGGAGACCGCGCCGGCTGGGCCATCATGCAGGCCATCATTGCCGAGGTCAGGCGCACCCCATCGATCCGCGTTGTGGAAGGCATTACCGCCCTCAGCCTTGCCCGCGACAATGGCCGTATCGTTGGCGTCTATTGCCGACGCCTGGGCGACCGCTATTCCGAGCCCATCTATATCCGCGCCCGCGCCACCATTCTGGCAGCCGGCGGGCTGGGCGGGCTCTATGCCGTGACAACTAATCCGCCAGGCGTGCGGGGCCACGCCATGGGCATGGCGGCCCGCGCTGGCGCCATCATCGCCGATCCTGAATTCGTCCAGTTCCACCCCACCGCCATTGCCACCGGCGCCGATCCGGCGCCGCTTGCTACCGAGGCCTTGCGCGGCGAAGGCGCCATCCTGCTCAATGATCTGGGCGAGCGCTTCATGCCCGCCATCCATCCCGACGCAGAACTGGCACCGCGCGACATCGTTGCCCGCGCCAATTTCCGCCAGATCCAGGCCGGCCGCCGGGTGTTTCTCGACACAAGGCAAGTGCTCGGCGCCGATATCCTCACCCGCTTCCCCACCGTCTCGAAATATTGCCACGACGCCGGCATAGACCCGGTCAATGATATGATCCCGGTCACCCCGGCGGCTCACTTTCACATGGGCGGCGTCAAGGTGGATGAGCGCGGCCGCTCTTCCCTGCCCGGCCTCTGGGTCTGCGGCGAAGCCAGTTGCACCGGCCTGCACGGGGCCAATCGGCTGGCCTCAAACTCCCTGTTGGAGGCGGTCGTCTTCGGCGCACGCATCGCCGAGGACATCGGCGGGCTCGAGCCGGCGCGTAGTCTGGCGCCCTTTGAGGGCATCGAATGGAACGAGGCCGAAGGCAACAAGGCCGAGGAAGTGCTGCGCAACACGATCGCGGTGCAGGAACTGCGCCGCATCATGGGCGATCTGGTGGGCGTGGAGCGCGATGAAGCGGGGCTGAAGGCAGCACTGCGGCAGATCGCCCATCTCGAGGCGACGGCTGAACAGGTCACCAGCGCCTTTCTCAACATGACGACTTCCGCTACGCTGGTCGCTGCGGCGGCGCTAAGGCGAACCGAAAGCCGCGGCGGTCACTTCCGCCTCGATTTCCCCGAACCAAGCGGGGACTGGGAGCATCATACGGAGATAACTTTGGGCGAGGCCCTCGCCATCCGCGCCGGGGCTTGACTATTCCGCCAGCAGATAGGTCGCCAGCGCTGTCAGGTCTTCATCGGTCCAGTGCGATGTGGAATCGCTAATCACCTCGCCCATCGAGCCGCCCAGCACATCGAAACCCGGCGTGAACCCGTCCTTGAGCGTCTGCACCAAGGTTGCCACGTCATAGCCCTCCGCCACAAGCGCATCAGCGGTAATGGCCGGCGCCCGGCCTCCGGTGCCGCCGGGCGACCCGGTCAGCGCCTTATCCCACTCCAGCGCGCCAAGCGCATTGCGCGGTGAGTGACAGGCCACGCAGTGGGCCGGCCCATAGGCCAGGTATTTACCCCGGTTGTAGATTTCGGACTGCCCCTCTTCGGGCTCGAAGCGGTTGGGCGAAAAGAACAGGTTCTGCCATCCGGCCATGGCCAGGCGGATATTGAACGGAAACGGGATCTGGCTTTCGGCGGCAGGCGTGGCGACCGGCTCGGTGGCCATCAGGGCTGCATAGAGATCGGCGATCTCCTGGTCGCTCATCAGCGTGTAGTTTTCGTAGGGAAAGGCGGGGTAGAGGTGCCCTTCCGGACCCATGCCATTGCTCATGGCGTCGGCAAATTCGGCCAGCGTCCAGGCGCCAATCCCGGCCTCGGGATCGGAGGTGATATTGGGGGGCACAAAGGTGCCGAACGGTGTCTCCAGCCCCGCTCCGCCAGAGAGCATGGCACGCCCATTTTCAGCATCGGTATGGCAGGCCACGCAGCCGCCCAGCCGGATGAGATAGTCGCCGCGCGTCACATCTCCGACCAGGTCCAGCTCACGTGCCGGTCCGGCCACCGGCTTGAGCAGAAAGGCCCCGGTCCCGACCCCGATTACGGCAACGGCAATCGCCGCCCACCACCGTTTTCTCATGCCCGTCCCCGCTGCTGTCTGCTGGCCGGATCAGACCAGAACCATTTGCAGCGCGCAATCGGTGCCTCAATCAAGACGCTGCGAGATTGAGCAGGCCGGCAATCCTGTCCTTGCGTGTTTCGGCCACCAGCCGGCCCAACTCGCTGGTGCCCCGCATCAGCACCAGCGTCGAACGGCGCGGAATGGCCATGTTCCGGGCCAGTTCGCTATTGCCGTAGCTGTCCCAGTCCACCCGCAGGATAGGGATGGCCGCATAAGCCGCGCTTTCACCCTGCAGGGCGTCGAGCACGCGCTGCTGGGCCGCACAGGTCGGGCACCAGCTTGCATGGAAATTGATCAGATAGGGCGCGCCGCTATCGACAAGCCCCTCGAGTTCGGTTCCGGTGTAGTCGATGAACTCCAGCGCTCCAGCGGCTCCCGCCACAAAACCTGAAACGCTGATACCGGCCAGGCCGGCCAATAGGTGTCGACGTGTGATCATGCACTTGTCTCCTTAGATGCTCACGGACAGATCGACCAGCCAGGCGGGCAACACGCCCAGCGCCCAGGCTTCCAGCAAACGGTCGATACGGAAAATGATCGCCAGGCCCACCAAGGCCAGGCCCACGCCCAGCGCCGTCTTGGCGTGTGGCGCGAACTGCAGCAGCAATGCACGGCGTCCGGATAGCGCGGCGCGCGTGCCATAAGCCAATCCCAGCACGATGCTTGCCGAACCCAGCGCGAAGAACGCCATAATCAGCCCGGCATAAAGCAGGTCGTCGCCCTGCGCGGCAAGCCCGATGGCGCCACCCAGCGTCGGGCCGATACAGGGTGACCAGGCCAGCCCCAAAAGTGCACCGGCTGCCGCCTCACCCCACAGCCCGCGCCCCTCGACCTGACCGAGCAGACGCGTGCTGCCGCTGGCCGTGGCCCCGGCAAGGCGGGAAAATTGGGTTTGCAGGGGTGGGGTCAGCATGACCAGGCCAAAGCCGAGCATGGCCCAGCCGGCCCCCAGCGCAATGGCCTCCTGCGGCAGGCCCAGTGCACGGGTCAGCGCAAAGGCGCCCAGTCCGGCCAGGGTAAAGCTCAGAGCCATGCCGCCGGCCATCGCCAATGGGGCCAGCCGATGCCGCGCCAGCGCACTGGCGCCGATCAGCGGCAACAAGGGCAAAACACAAGGGTTGATCAGCGTCAGCAGGCCCGCTGCAAAGGCCAGAACCAGATCGAGCAATCCCGCGCTCCCATTCCGCTCTCTTCGAGAAACTATACTGGAGCGCCGGGCGCAAAGTTACAGCACCGCGATGAACAGCCCGTGATCAGGCCGAGAGCACCGCATCCACTTCCGCCCGGCTGGGCGGCTGGCAGCCGATCCGGCCGCAATTAATGCCGGCAACCACGGCGCCGAACTGCAACATGGTTTTCAGTTGTGCGGCATCAAGGGTGGCTAGTCCCCCCGGTTTGAGGGCTTTCGCCTCGCCCAGCCAGGTCAGGATGCCCGCCATCAGGCTATCTCCGGCGCCGACAGTATCGCCGAACACTGCGGGCCTGTAGATCGGTGCGGCCGCACTGGCAGTGCGCGAAAAGGCGCGCGAGCCTTCTTCGCCCATTGTCACCACGACCAGCTCACAATTGGGCCGCGCCAGCAGCTCGGCGGCATGGTCTTCCACGCTCTCGCCCGGCTCAAGCCAGGCGTGGTCTTCATCCGAAAGCTTGATCAGATGCGCCTTGTCGAGAAACTGGCTCAGCCGCGCCCGGTAACCGGCCTCGTCCTCTATCAGCTTGTCGCGCACATTGATGTCGATGGAAATCGTCGCGCCGCGCTCTGCAGCAGCATCGACCACATCGGCCCACACCACCGCGTCCTCTTCCAGGATCGGCGAGAACCCGCCGATCTGATAGAGCTCCACCTGTCGAGGTAGCCCCGCCAGGAGGCCATTCCGGGTGAAGGCCCGGTCGGCGCCGCGTTCGAACACGTAGCTTGCCTGCATTTTTGCATTGAAGCTGACGATTGCCTTGGTGGTCGGCGCCGTGACGCGCTCTTCGAGCAGCACCGAAACCCCGGCCTCGGCCAGCGGTGCCAGCAGCACATCGCCATACTCGTCCTGGCTGATCGGGCACAGAAACCCTGTCGGGTTGCCCAGCTTGGATAGAGCAATAGCGCAGTTGAAGGGCGATCCGCCCGCATGCGCTACCCGCTCCGCGCCCGGCTCGGCCGAGACCGGCACCAGATCGATCAGGCTTTCGCCACCGACAACGAACATGCATTCCTCCCAAGCACCGGCATTGGCCCGCTGCTTACCACTTTCGTATCAGATGTCACCAGCCAGATGCGGCAAACTCCCGCATTTCCGCCACAATCACGTTGACCCACCGAACGGATAATGCTCAATCGGTTCTGGAAATAAGCGCGGATTAGCGCGGCTTTTTGAACTCTGGGGAGGCGCATTCACATGCAAGCGCTTGCCGTGCTGGTCCGGATGATCAGCGCCATCAATTGGCTTGTGGGGCAGATACTGTCCTGGCTGGCCTTGGCCTGCGTGCTGGTGTGCTTCACCGTGGTCGTGCAGCGCTATGTGTTCAACACTTCGACCCTTTGGATGCAGGACCTCTATGTTTGGATCGGCGGCGCCATGTTCACTGGCGTGGCAGGCTTTGCCTTGCTGCGCAACGACCATGTGCGGGTTGACGTATTCTACCGTCCCGCTTCGGTCCGCCGCAAAGCCATTGCCGACCTGATCGGCGTGCTGCTGTTCCTGCTCCCCTATGTCTATGTCGTCTGGACCTACACCTTTACCGCCGTCGCCCGCTCCTGGGGCTTCATGGAAGGATCGGCCAATATTGGCGGCATGCCCGGCCTGTTCATCCTGAAAAGCTTCATCCTGCTCTTTGCCATTCTGGTCGGCTTGCAGGGCCTGGCCATGGCCGCGCGCGCCATTCTGGTGCTGGCCGGCAAGGAAGAGCTTCTGCCCCAGCATCTGCGCTATGAGCAGCAGAACGATGACACCCCACATACTGGAGAGATCGCCTGATGGATCCCGTGCTTCTCGGCGAGATCCTCTCCGCCGTCATGTTCTTTGGTGTCATTGGCGTGCTCATGCTGGGCTTTCCGGTGGCCTTCTCGCTGGCAGGAACAGCGCTGATCTTCGGCCTGGTCGGCTGGTGGCTGGGCGTTTATGACCCCTCCAACTATGGCTCGCTGGCCGGACGCTATATCGGGCTGATGACCAATGAAGTGCTGGTCGCCGTGCCGCTCTTCATCTTCATGGGCGTCGTGCTCGAGCGCTCCGGCATCGCCGAGCAGTTGTTGCTCACCATGGGCAAGCTCTTTGGCAATCTGCGCGGCGGGCTGGGCCTGTCGGTCATCGTCGTTGGCGCGCTCCTGGCCGCCTCCACCGGTGTCGTCGGCGCCACCGTCGTCACCATGGGCCTGATTTCCCTGCCTGCCATGCTGCGTGCCGGCTACGATCCTAAACTGGCCACCGGCGTCATCTGTGCCTCGGGCACGCTGGGCCAGATCATTCCGCCTTCGACCGTGCTCATCTTCATGGGCGACATGCTGGCCGGCATCAATTCCCAGGTGCAGATGGAAAAGGGCAATTTCGCCCCCGAGCCCGTCTCGGTCGGCGCGCTGTTTGCCGGCGCCATCCTGCCCGGCCTGCTGCTGGTCGGGCTCTATGCCGCCTTCATGGTCTTCAAGGCCATCACCGATCCCAAATCCTGCCCCGCCACCCCGGTCCCCGAAGACGAAAAAGCCGGGCTGATGCGCGAAGTCTTCGTTGCCCTGGTGCCGCCGCTGCTGCTGATCGTGGCCGTGCTCGGCTCAATCCTGGGCGGCGTCGCCACCCCCACCGAAGCGGCCTCGGTCGGCTCGGTCGGCGCCATGCTGCTGGCCCTTCTGCGCCGCCGCATCAACTTCTCCATCCTGCGCCAGGCCGTCATTTCCACCGCCACCATCACCTCGATGGTGTTCATCATCCTGTTCGGTGCGGCGGTGTTCTCCATCGTCTTCCGCATGATGGGCGGCGACAATCTGGTGCATGAATTCCTCTCCTCCATGCCGGGTGGGGCCATCGGCGCCATGATCGTCGTCATGTTGATCATGTTCCTCCTGGGCTTTATCCTCGACACGTTCGAGATCATCTTCATCGTCATCCCGATCACCGCCCCGGTGCTTCTGGCGCTCGATGTCGATCCGATCTGGCTCGGCGTCATGGTGGGCGTCAATTTGCAGACCAGCTTCCTCACCCCGCCCTTTGGCTTTGCCCTGTTCTACCTGCGCGGTGTCGCCTCCAACGCGGTCTCGACGGGTGCCATCTACCGTGGCGCCGTACCCTTCGTGATCCTGCAACTGATCGGCATTGCCCTGCTGTTTGCCTTCCCGCAGCTCATAACCTGGCTGCCCGATGTGCTGTACTAGAGGACCATCTGTACTGAGGTCGTGATAGGGGCTGGAGGGTCATTCGACCCTCCTCCCCATGCCGACAGGCAAATGAACTGCCCACCCTCGGCTTGCGTAGTGCAGGCAAGGAGGCGCAGTCATGACTGATTTGAAGTCTTTTCCGGTGGGTGGCCTTGCCGTGGTGATTGGTGCCAACGGCGGCATTGGCAGGGCTCTTGTCCAGGCCCTGTCAGACGGCAATCAATTTGGTGCTGTGTTGGGCTTTTCGCGCCGCGCCGATGGCCTTGACCTGACCGATGAGGCCTCGATCGCCAAGGTTGCTCACCGCGTTCATCAAGGCAACATTCCAATCCGGCTCGTCATCGTCGCTACGGGGCTTCTCCATGATGATGAGGGATTGCAGCCCGAAAAGAGCTGGCGCCAGCTCGATGCGGACCGGCTGGCCCGCAACTTTGCCGTCAATGCCACCGGCCCAGCGCTCGTGGCCAAGCATTTCCTGCCGCTCCTGCCGCGCGAGGGCAAGGCGGTCTTTGCTGCCATTTCCGCCAAGGTCGGCAGCATCGGCGACAATCGCCTGGGCGGCTGGTATGGCTACCGCGCGGCCAAGGCGGCGCTGAACCAGTTGATCCACACTGCCGCCATCGAACTGCAACGCAACCGCCCCGACGCCTTCGGTGTGACGCTGCATCCGGGGACGGTCGCCACGCCGCTCTCGGCCCCCTTCACAGCCTCCGGCCATGACCCCGTAACCGCAGAATTCGCAGCCGCACGGCTGCTCGGCGTCATCGACAATCTTCGCGCCGCGGACAATGGCCGCATGCTCGACCACACAGGTCAGCCACTGCCCTGGTAGGATCTGGACTAGCCGCGCAGCCCCGGCGCTTCCTGCCCGGTCGCCTGGACATACTCGCTATAGCCCCCGCCATAGGCATGAACGCCTTCCGGCGTCAGCTCCAGCACGCGATTGGAGAGGGCGGCGAGGAAATGCCGGTCGTGGCTGACAAACAGCATGGTGCCTTCGAAGTTTGACAGCGCCTCGATCAACATCTGCTTGGTCTGGATGTCGAGATGGTTGGTCGGCTCGTCCAGCACCAGGAAGTTCGGCGGATCGAACAGGATCAACGCCATGGCCAGCCGCGCCTTTTCCCCGCCCGAGAGCACCCGGCATTTCTTTTCAATGTCGTCGCCGGAAAAGCCGAAACACCCGGCCAGCGCGCGCAGGGGCGCCTGCCCCGCCTGCGGAAAGGCGGCTTCCAGCGTCTGGAAAATCGTCATGTCGCCGTCGATGCCATCCATGGCGTGCTGCGCGAAATAGCCCAGTTTCACGCTCGGACCGCGCAACACTGACCCCGCATCGGGTTCGGCCGCTCCGGTCACAAGCTTGAGCAGCGTCGACTTGCCCGCGCCATTGACCCCCAGAATGCACCAGCGCTCGCGCCGCCGCACATGGAAATCCAGCCCGTCATAGATCGAGCGGCTGCCATAGGCTTTCTTGACCTTCTCGATGCGCACGATGTCCTCGCCCGAACGCGGCGCCGGGCGGAATTCGAAGGCCACGGTCTGCCGCCGCTTGGGCGGCTCGACCCGGTCGATCTTGTCGAGTTTCTTCACCCGGCTCTGCACCTGCGCGGCGTGGCTGGCGCGCGCCTTGAACCGCTCGATAAAGGCGATTTCCTTGGCCAGCATGGCCTGCTGCCGCTCGAACTGGGCCTGCTGGTTGCGATCGGCGATCTCGCGCTGACCCTGGTAGAAGTCATAATCGCCGGTGTAGCTGGTCAAGACCCCGGCATCGATCTCGATGATCTTGTTGACGATCCGGTTCATGAAAGCCCGGTCGTGCGAGGTCATCAAGAGCGCGCCGCTGTAATTGTTGAGGAAGCTCTCCAGCCAGATCAGGCTTTCAAGGTCGAGATGGTTGCTCGGCTCATCGAGCAGCAGCACGTCGGGCTTCATGAGCAGGATACGCGCCAGCGCCACACGCATCTTCCAGCCGCCCGACAGCGCGCCGACATCGCCATCCATCATCTCGGCCGAAAAACCCAGCCCCGCCAGCACTTCGCGCGCCCGGCCATCGAGCGAATAACCGTCCAGTTCCTGAAAGCGTCCCTGCACCTCGCCATAGCGCTCGATAATCGCATCCATGGCGTCGGCCTTGTCCGGATCGGCCATGTCAGCTTCCAGCACGGCCATCTCAGCCATCAGCTCGCTGACCGGTCCGGCCCCGTCCATCACCGCACTGACCACCGATTGCCCGCTCATCTCGCCCACATCCTGGCTGAAGTAACCAATGGACGTGCCCCGATCGACCGACACCTGCCCCTCATCGGGCGGCTCCTCACCGGTGATCATCCGGAACAGTGTGGTCTTGCCCGCCCCATTGGGGCCCACCAACCCGATCTTTTCGCCCTTCTGCAGCGCGGCGGAAGCTTCGATAAAGATAATCTGCTTGCCGTTCTGCTTGGAGATATTGTCGAGTTTGATCATGGAAAGGCCTGGGATGCGCGGCGCATTGACGCCGAAGAAAACGAAGCGCTCCTAAAGCATCCCCGACCGCTCCGGGCAAGGGACCTGGCCGGTCACCAGCCATGCCCAAACAAAAAACCCCGCTGCGGGCGCAGCGGGGTCGCGATTTGGCCGCCGGAGCGTCCTGCGCTTAGTCGTACTTGATGTACTTTTCGCGGGCCACCAGGAATGGCATGTCGGTGCCCTCGGTGCGGGAACGCAGCAGGTTGAAAGCGGAGATGAAGCTCTCGGCCGCTTCCTTGGTCAGCGCATCGCCGCCTTCGCGGATTTCCGAAATCAGTTCCATCGAAGCATTGGCGCCGGCCTCGATGATTTCCTCGGGGAACTGACGGACATTGACGCCATGCTCGTTGACCAGAGCCTGCAGCGCGCGCGGGTCATTGGCATACATATCCGAGGACACATCGTCATAGGAGGCCTGGGCCGCAATGCGGACGATTTCCTGCAGGTCTTCGGGCAGTTCGGCCATCTTGGCCTTGTCGACCACGACTTCGGTGGCCAGGCCCGGCTCGACGAAGCTGGGGAAGTAGTAGTTCTTGGCAACCTGGTGGAAGCCGAGCGCCAGATCGTTATAGGGACCGACGAATTCGGCGGCATCCAGCGTGCCGGACTGCAGCGCGGCAAAGATTTCGCCCGCGGCAAGATTGGTCACCGAAGCGCCCAGCTTGGCCCAGACCTGACCACCCAGACCCGGGGTCCGGAAGCGCAGGCCCTGCACATCGGCAACGCCGGTCAGCTCGTTCTTGAACCAGCCACCCGCCTGGGTGCCGGTATCGCCCGAAAGGAAACCCTGCAGGCCGAACTGGTCGTAGATCTTGTCCCAGATTTCCTGGCCGCCCAGATAGCGCACCCAGGCACCAAGCTCGCGATTGGTCATGCCGAAGGGCACGCCGGTGAAGAACGACAGCGCCTGGCTCTTGTTCTGCCAGTAGTAAGCAGCGCCATGGCTCATTTCGGCCGAACCATCGATCACCGCGTCCAGCGCCTGCAGGCCGGGAACCATTTCACCAGAGGCAAACACCTGCACGGTCAGACGGCCGCCGGATGCCTTGGTAATGCGGTCGGCCAGCTTCTGCGCGCCAACGCCCAGGCCCGGGAAGTTCTTGGGCCAGGTGGTGACCATGCGCCAGGTAATATTGCCCTGGGCAATCGCCGGCGTGGCCAGCGTGGTGGCCGCTGCCGCAGCGCCAATGGTGGCGACCGAAGCCTGCTTGAAGAATTCGCGTCTTTTCATGGGTGTCCTCCCGGTACACTGATGAGAATTGTTGTTTCACCGTACGATCTGGAACCAGCCGCCCGGTGCTTGGGCGCTAACAAATCAATCCGCGCTCATTCTGTCCAGCATCTTGTTGCCGGATATAGCGAATTCTCGGCGGCGTTCGGGTTGCGCCAAGAAAACTCACGCAGGCTAGGGATTAAATACTGCATGCCGGTGTGTGTCCTGATAGCGGGCCCGCAACCGCGGTCCGTCAACAGGAGGGATAATCCCATGCATTTCCGTTCGCTTCTCGCCGGCGCCGCAGCGCTGGCTTTGCTGTCCACCCCGATTCCGGCCGCCGAATATCTGGGCGGCGCGGTCATGTCGACCGACATTGGCGGCCAGATGGTTCTGACCGATGCCAATGGCATGACGCTCTATATTTTCGACAAGGACGAGCCAGGCGTCTCCAATTGCTATGAGACCTGCGCGGAAAAATGGCCGCCGCTCTTTGCCGATGACGCAGCCATGGCTGAAGGCGATTTCTCCATCGTCGAGCGCACCGACGGCACCAGAATGTGGGCCTATAAGGACATGCCGCTCTACTACTGGGTCGAGGACATCAACCCCGGCGACACCACGGGTGACGGCGTCGGCGGCGTCTGGCATCTTGCCGTTGAATAAATAGGGCGATTTAGCTCCGGATAACTTTGGCGTGGTCGATTTTCTCGATGAGCTCGAAGCCTGCGTACCGGCCCTGCGCCGCTATGCCCGCGCGCTCACGCGCAATATCGACCACGCCGATGATCTGGTGCAGGACTGCCTGGAGCGCGCCATTTCCCGCCGGGGCCTGTTTCGCCCCAGCGGCCCCATGCGCCCCTGGCTTTTTACCATCCTCGTCAATCTGCATCGCAATGCGCGCCGCACCGCACAACGCCGCGGCAAGCATCTGGACGCCGACAGCCTGCCCGATCTGGGCACGCCGGCGCCGCAACACAGTCATCTGGCACTGGCCGAACTCTCCCGCGCCATCGATGACCTGCCGCTCGAACAGAAGGAAACGCTGCTACTGGTTACCCTCGAAGGCATGGCCTATGCCGAGGCCGCAGGCATTCTCGATATTCCCCTGGGCACGCTGATGAGCCGGCTGGGCCGCGCTCGCGCCAGTCTGCGTCAATCGACCGGTGAGGACCAGCAACCGCACTTGAGGTCGGTCAAATGATGGACGTCACCCGCGATACGCTGATGGCCTATCTCGACGGCCAGCTCGATGGTGACGCCCGCGCCGCCGTCGACGCCTGGCTGGCCGACAATCCCGATGCCGCCATCGAGCTGGCGCAATTGCAGCGACAGAACGAAGCCATCAATGCCCTGTTTGGCCCGGTCGCGACCGAGCCGGTCCCGCCTCGCCTCAATGCCCACCGCCTCGCCCTGACCCAGTCCCGGCGGCGTTGGCAGAGTGTGGCGCGGACCGCCATGATTGTAGGCGTATTGGGCATCGGCATCGCCACCGGCTGGCTGCTGCGCCCCGCCTCCGACACTCCCGCTCTCTACAATCGCCTGATTGCCGACGCCGTCAGCGCCCACACGGTCTATGTCGCCGAAAACCGCCACGCCGTCGAAGTGGCCGGCACCGAAACCGACCATCTGGCAAGCTGGCTCTCCAATCGCCTCGGCACCGGGCTGGCCATGCCCGACCTGGCCACCGCTGGCCTCAGTTTTCTCGGTGGCCGCCTGCTGCCCGCGCCCGCCATTCCCGGCGGCCGCGCAGCCCAATTGATGTATGAGGATAGTGCCGGCGAGCGGGTGACGCTCTACATCACCCCCAGGAGCGGCATCGATGGCCCCAATCTCGAACTGGTGCGCCTGGGCGGCGACAACGCGCTTTACTGGGCCGGCGCCACCATCACCTGCACCATTGTCGGCCCACAATCCGCCGAGACCCTGCAAGCCCTCGCCGACAGCGTCTTCGCGCAATTGACACCGTCTTCGCCGCCGGGCGCCGGCTATCGCCCCATCTAGCCGCGCTTGGGCGCGTTGCGCGGTGGAATGTCGTTCGAATAGATATTGTGCAACCCGACATTGAGAATGTCACGCTCGCCGCACAGCGCCATGGTGGTATCGAGCTCCTTGCGGATGATCTCGAGCACGCGGGTCACACCCGCCTCACCACCCGCACCGAGCCCATAAAGCATCGGGCGGCCGATAAAGGTCGATTTCGCCCCATAGGCCAGCGCCTTGATCACATCCTGCCCGCTGCGAATACCGCTATCGAGATAGACCTCGGTCCTGTGGCCGACACGTTCCACGATCTCCGGCAGCACGCGAATGGTCGAGGGTGCGCCATCAAGCTGGCGACCGCCATGATTGGAGACCACGACGGCATCGGCGCCATTGTCCACCGCCGCCTGCGCATCATCGGCGTCAAGCACGCCCTTGACGATGACCGGACCGCCGAAGCGCTCCTTGATCCATTTGACGTCGCCCCAGTTCAGCGTCGGATCAAACTGGCTCGCCGTCCAGGCCGAAAGCGAGGCCAAGTCATGGTCACCGCCCACATGACCCACGATGTTGCGAAATGTGTGCCGCTTGGTGCCCAGCATGCGCAGGCACCAGAGCGGATGCTGCATCATCTGCCAGACCGAATATGGCGTGAACTTGGGTGGCGTCGCCAGCCCGTTCTTGATGTCCCGGTGCCGCTGCCCGAGGATCTGCAGATCCATCGTCAGCACCAGCGCCGAGCACTTCGCCGCCTTGGCCCGGTCAATAAGGCGATTAATGAAGTCGCGGTCGCGCATCACATAGAGCTGGAACCAGAACGGCGCCGAAGTGTTTTCGGCAATATCCTCGATCGAGCACACGCTCATGGTGGAGAGCGAAAAGGGGATGCCAAACTTTTCCGCTGCCTTGGCCGCCTTGATCTCGCCATCGGCTGTCTGCATGCCGCCGGTTGCGGCCGGCGCGATCGCCACGGGCATGGCGATCTCCTGGCCCAGCATCTTGACCTTGAGATTGCGCCCCTCAAGGTTCACCGCCACCTTTTGATTGAGCTTGATCTTGCCAAAATCGCTCTCGTTCTCGCGATAGGTCCCCTCGGTATAGGACCCGCTATCGGCATATTCGAAGAACATCTTTGGCACACGCCGATGAGCCAGCCGCTTCATTTCATCAACGGTAAGGACCTTGTCCATGGCGGTCATAAGCGGCGCTCCGGTGTGGTTTCCGGCTTGCTCTAGCAACTAACATGTTAGTCTTCAAGCCGTGCCTTGGGCCAAATCTCTCCTACGGAGAGATTTAAGGCGAGAAGGCCACGAACCCGCCTTATCAGCCCCTTCCCCTGTTTCGGGGGAGTGTGGAGGGGTGCAGTTCATCGCGCGGCGTCACCGCCCCTCCTTCCCCGCCCCACCACGAGGGTCGAATATATCGTCACGAAGCCGAACAGCACCATGGCGCCGGCCAGCACATGCGCCTTGTCCCAGTCGAGCCGCTCGACAAAGTCGTAAATGGCAATGGAGAGCACCTTGGTCTGGCCTGGAATATTGCCACCGATCATCAGCACCACGCCAAACTCGCCCATCGTGTGGGCAAAGGCCATGATGGCGCCCACCAGATAGCCTGGGCGCGCCAGCGGCAGCGCAATGCGGATAAACCGCTGCGAGCGGGAAGCGCCCAGCGTGTCGGCCACTTCCAGCACTTCGGTTTCGATGGCGGCAAAGGCATTGCGCAGCGGCTGCACCATGAAGGGCAGCGAGGCGATCACCGAGCCGATCACCAGGCCGGCAAAGGAAAAGGCCAGCGTCCGCGCACCCCACAAGCCAGCCAACCAGCCGCCCGGCCCGTTTGGCCCCAGCGCCAGCAACAAATAGAACCCCAGCACCGTGGGCGGCAGCACCAGTGGCAACGTCACCAGCGCGCCCACCGCTTCGCGCCCCCGCCCCCGCCCATGCGCCAGCCACCAGGCAATGGGAGTCGCAACCACGATCAGGATCACTGTGACGCAAAGCGCCAAGGCCAATGTCAGAAGGATTGGTGAGATCAGTGGGTTGAGGTCCATCAGGGGACAGAATATCCCGACGCCTCGATCACCGCTACTGCTGCATCACTCCGCAAAAAGTCCAGAAAAGCCAGCGCTGCCGGATTGTCCGCGCCCCGGTTGAGCAGCGCGGCCCCCTGCGCGATAGGCCCGTGTAGTGCCGCTGGCACCAGCCAGATGTCGTCCTTGCCCAGCACCTGGCTGGCCGCGACAAATCCCAGCTCGGCATTACCGCTTTCGACAAATTGCAACGTCTGCGAGATGTTCGCGCCGGTGACCAGCCTGGCTGCGATGGCGTCATAAAGCCCCAGCGCGTCCAGCGTTTCTACCGCCGCCTGCCCGTAGGGTGCCGCATCCGGCTCCGCGATGGCGATCCTGGAGAAGTCGCCGGAAAGAAGCGTTGGCTCGGCGTCCAGACCGGGCCCGTAAAGCGCCAGTCGCCCCTCGGCATAAACAAAGAAGCTATCCGCGACCGCCAACCCTTCAGCGATCGCCCTCTCCGCACGCGCCGTATCGGCGGCCAGGAACACATCAAACGGTGCCGCCTGGCTGATCTGCGCATAAAGCTGCCCGGTCGCGCCAAAGCTGAGAACCGCCTCATGGCCCGCCTCAGCCTCGAACAGCGCCGCCAGTTCTTCTGCTACCGCGGTGAAGTTGGCAGCCACGGCAACATGGGCGGTCTCGGCCCCGACGGGGACCACACCACCCGATAGCGTGAGCAAAGCAAGAAATACGATACTAGGGACGTTTGTCTTGGTGCTCCGAGCCACCGCTACAACCGGCTCAGCACCCTCCCCCTTGCGGGGAGGGTTGGGGAGGGGGGCTCGCGCGATGATTGCCCGAGCGCCGTTCCAATACGGCAACGATCGCGTGATAGACGCCCTCCCGATTTGTCAGCACATCATTGTTCGAAAATCGCAGAACCTGAAACCCACGATCCGCTAGATACTGATCTCGCGTCGCGTCATTGCGTTGCACGACAGGTTGCCCGTGCGTGTCGCCGTCGATCTCAACGACCAGCCCGGCATGGAGACACGCGAAGTCAACAAAATAGGGACCAATCTCAACCTGCTTCCGGAAGTGCCAACCATTGGTCCGGAGCCCATAGATGGCCCGCCAGAAGACGCGCTCGGCCATTGTTGGGTTTGCCCGCAGTTTTCGGCGAAGCTGCTTGCTCAACAGACCCCCTCCCCAGCCCTCCCCGCAAGGGGGAGGGTGTCGCACTGTGCGTGCCACAATATCATGGCCAATACCGAAGCAGCATCTCCTCCCTTGACGGGGAAATTGGGAAGGGACGCCCACACATTCAGACTCGGACGCTCCAACTTGCTCCGATACCGAGCTCTGCCCAACCTACCCCCCCAGCGCACTCGCTTCCTTGGCCAGCGCCTCGATCCGCGCAAAATCACCGCTCGCCAGCGCATCTGCAGGCATGATCCAGGAGCCCCCTACGCAGATCACATTGGGCAGCGCCAGATAAGTCTTCGCCTTGGCCGGATCGATGCCGCCCGTTGGGCAGAAGGTGATATCGGGCAGCGGCGAGGCGAACGCCTTGAGTACGGGAGCACCGCCCAGCGCTTCGGCGGGGAAGAATTTGAGGAAGCTGTAGCCGCGCTCGGCTGCCGCCATCGCCTCGGTCGGCGTGCCAATGCCGGGAAGCAAGGGAATGGCCACATCCTCGGCCGCATCGAGCAGGCGCGGCGAGGCACCGGGCGACACCATGAAACGGCATCCCGCGTCCACCGAACTCTTCATATGCGCCGCGTTGCGTACCGTGCCCGAGCCGACGATCGCCCCGCTCACCTTCGCCATTTCTTCCATCACCTTGAGCGCATTGGGCGTGCGCAGGGTCACCTCCAGCACCGGCAATCCGCCGGCGACCAGCGCTTCGGCCAGCGGCCGCGCCTGGGCCACATCATCGAGAATGATCACCGGCACCACCGGAGCAAGCGAAAGGATGGAGCGAATGGCGTTGGCGTCCTGCGGCATGGCTTTGATCTCCCGGTGCACTAAAGCTGGTCTGAGGGTTAGGCGGATGGCGAATTTCTCGCAAGACGATTCATTGAAATGAAAGTCAAAAATACCTAGGTTCCGCCACGCGCTGTGAGGCGCACACATTTATCGGGCCTTCAAGCAGCAAAAGTGACGCCCACTTTTCCTGAAAGCCGGAAGATGCGACGGGAGGCCCATCATGGTGCAGACGATCAATGCGGTGACACCGCTCACCGAGGCCCGCGCCATTCTGGCCGACAGCTTTGACCTGAAATATTCCAAGGCGGTCGAGCGCGCCACCGACAGGATCTTCGATCGGGTCAAGGACAAGATCCCCGAGATCGAGTGGCCCTTTTATGCGCCGCTGATCTTCCAGATCAATCGGCTCAAAAAGGAAAAAGACGCGGTCATTCTGGCCCATAATTACCAGACGCCGCAGATCTATCACGGCGTGGCCGATGTGGTGGGCGACAGCCTGCAACTGGCCGTGGAGGCCACCAAGGTCACCCAGTCGGTCATCGTGCAATGCGGCGTGCACTTCATGGCCGAGACTTCAAAACTGCTGAACCCCGAAAAGACGGTGCTGATCCCCGATAGCCGGGCCGGCTGCTCGCTTTCGGAAAGCATCACCGCCGAGGATGTCGTGGCCATGCGCGAACAATATCCCGGCGCCCCGGTCGTGACCTATGTGAACACATCGGCCGCCGTCAAAGCCGTCACCGACGTGTGCTGCACCTCCTCCAACGCGCTCGACATCGTCAATCGCGTCGAAGGCGACACGGTCATCATGATCCCCGATCAATATCTGGCCGCCAACACCGCCAAGAAGACGAAAAAGAAGATCATCACCTGGGCCGGCGCCTGCGAGGTCCACGAGACCTTCACCGCCGAAGACATTTCCGAGCTCCGCCACGCCTATCCCACGGCCAAGATCATTGCCCATCCCGAATGCCCGCCCGAGGTGATCGACGCGGTCGATTTTGCCGGCTCTACCGCCGCCATGATCGACTGGGTCAAGACCACCAAGCCGCCTCGCGTGGTCATGGTCACCGAATGCTCCATGTCCGACAACGTGGCCAGCGAAACCACCGGCGTCGACTTCCTGCGCGGCTGCAATATCTGCCCGCACATGAAGCGCATCAATCTCGAAAACGTGCTCTGGTCGCTACACACCGGCACGGAGGAAGTCACCATCCCAGAGGAGATCATCGCCCCGGCCCGGCTGGCCGTCGAACGGATGATCGAGCTGAGCCGCAAGGGCGACTAGGGCCGCTTGGCGATCAGATCGATCTCCACCAGCGCCCCCACGGCCAGCGCTGTGACCCCGATGGTCGTCCGCGCGGGCAGTTTTCCTGGTTCAAAGAATGTCGGCCACAGCGCGTTAAGCGCTGCATAGTCCCGCTCGAACTGGGTGAGATAGATCCGGGCCATGGTCACATGCTCGAGCCCCAGCCCGATCCCATCGAGCACGATCTTCAAATTGTCCATCACCCGCGCCGTCTGGGCCTCGATACCCTCTGGCAGGGGCGCATCAGGCGCCGCCGGGTCGGTTGGCATCTGCCCGGTGATAAAGACAAAGCCATCGGTTTCGACCGCATGGCTGAACGGCGCAACGGGGCGGGGGCCGGCGGAAATCATGTGATAGAGCAGTTCACTCATGGGCAGCGTAACCTTCTGCGGATCAGACCCGCAAACGAGCCTGTGCCATGGCCTCCTGTCAACCACCCGTGAGCAGGCTTGCCCCGGCCCGTTGAACCGGTCAGACTTGTTCTTGCCATGAGCATACACCGACTGGTTTTTGCTGCACTGCTGCTGGCCCCGGCGCCTATCACCCCCGGCCTGGCCCAGCCCTATGGCCAAAGCCAGGCACAGTCCGCCCAGCTGGATAGGCTCTTCTCCCAGCTCTCCGCCTCAACCGACGCACAAGCCGCCCGCACCATAGCCAACGATATCTGGCAGATTTGGATTCATCCCGATGATCCAGTGCTCGACGCGCGGGTGTCCGAAATCATGACGGCGGGGGGCTTTGCCGGGCCGGCCAGCCAGCTTCCCCTGATTGATGCGCTGGTTGCCGACTATCCCGACTATGCCGAGGGCTGGAACCTGCGCGCGACAGCACACTTTCTCAATGGCGCCTATGAGAAGTCGCTGTCCGATATTGCCGAGACGCTCAAGCGCGAACCGCGCCATTTTGGCGCCCTTTCCGGCCGTGCCCTGATCTATCAAGCCCAGGGAAAGCGCGAGCTGGCCCTTGAAGCGATCACGCAGGCGCTCGATATCCATCCTTTCCTCGCAGAACGCGCCTTGTTTCCCGAACTGGGCCCGCCCCCCATTCGCAGCTGAACCCGAATAGGACAGACGACACCATGAGTGATGGCGACCACACCATTCATCACGAGCAGGGCCCGACGCGCGGTCGTTATTTCATACGCCTCGCCCCCGGCGCCGAAGCGGAAATGACCTATAGCAAGACCGGCGACGGACCGATGATCATCGATCACACCGGCGTGCCACCCGATTTCGAAGGACGCGGCATCGCATTGCAACTGGTCAAGGCCTCGATCGCCGATGCCCGCGAGCAGGGCTTCAAGATCACCCCCGTGTGCTCCTATGTGGTGGCGCAGTTCCGCCGTCACCCAGAATGGCGGGATTTGCTGGCTTAGTAGCCGAAGCGGTATCGATCGGCCGTATCCGCCAGGATGGGCGCCAGCGCTTCCCAACTCACCCGGGCGGTTGGAGCACCATAGGCATAGGCCGAGATTTCATAGGGCTGAAACTGCACCACCAGACCATAGGGGTCGGACAGCGCCCACCGATCCGGATCGGTAACCACCTCGACCAGATCATCAGGACTGTCGAGCCAGAGCGCATCACCATGCTCGGCCTTGGCGGCCGTGAGGACCATGTCGAGCAGCTTTTTCTTCCACCCCTTGCCGGCAAAGACATCCTTGGCCTCCAGCCAGCGCGTCTCGTCTTTCACAAAATGCCGGTAAGTGATGGTATAATTGCCATGTGCGGCGCCATGCCCGTACCAATAGGTATTCACCTCCAGCGACAGGCGATTGCCAGATACATCCTTGAGCGTGATGGTATTGGTTGAATCGCTGGAGCTGTCGTTCTCGACGCTTTCGGGACCGCCCTCTTCGCCGAACCCGCCAGAGATGGACTGCCCTTCCGCCGTCACCAGGGCGTTGAATTCTCTTGCGAACCCTGCCTCATCATCGATCTGCACCACGGCCAGTTCGTGTTGCGCCACTGGCCAGTTGGAATCAGGATTCTCCGCCTCATAGGGGTCGGGCAACGCAGTGTAGCGGGCGTCAGGATAGACCCGCATTCCGTCGATCATCCGGCTCGTCTCAAGCACGCGGCTGCGGCTGTTGAACAGATCGTTGAGACAATAAAGCCCGCGTTCGTCATATGCGCCGCTGGTCAGCGCTTCGGCATTGCGCGTACAGGCGCGCCGCGCATAATCCAGCCAATCCCGCTGGCTGGCGCGCAATTGGCTCAGCGCCTGCTCGGACAAGCCGCCGCTGGCGGTGGCATAGGTCTTGGCCAGTCGTTCATCGGCCAGCGACAGGTCCGGATCGGCGCAGATCGCCTCTTCGAATGGGGTTGCGGCCTTGGCGCAATCAAAGCTGGCAGCACTTGCCGCGCCCGGCCCGGCAATCAGTCCCAACGCGACGGCGAGAAGCGGAGAAAGGATGCGGTTCATATCTGCTCCTGGGATGCGGCAGGCTGACGATATCGTCAGATTTGCCGCACGTCACCCTCGTGCACTGTGCGGCGGCTGCATCAACTCGGCGTCGAACACCACGACCATGTTGCGGCCGCGCGCCTTGGCCATGTAGAGCGCGGTGTCTGCCATGTCGGTGGCAATCTCCAGGCCGTCTCCGGCCTCCGCCAGACAGGCGCCGGCACTGACTGAAACAGCAATGTCCCGCGCCTCCTCGATGCGCACGGGATTTTCATCAATGGCCAGCATCACCGCATGGGCCATGCTGCGCAGCCGTTCCGGATCGCATTCGGGCAACAGCACGATGAACTCGTCGCCGCCCCAGCGCGCGCAACTGTCCTTCGGCCCGAGCGCGCCGGCAATGCGCCGCGCAACTTCGCACACCACTGTATCGCCGGCCGCATGGCCATAGGTGTCATTGGTCGCCTTGAAGCGGTCGATATCAACCAGCAACAGGCCATAGGCGCCCGATCGGCTGGCATCGGCATGAGCCGCCTGGAAACCGCGCCGGTTGAGAATGCCGGTTTGTCCGTCCTTGAACGCCAATTGCTCCAGCTCACGGGTCCGCTCGCGCACCCGCGCCTCCAGAAGCCGCGTATTGTCGTCAACCGCGGCCGCCATTTCGGTAAAGCTGGCGGCCAGCCGCCCGATCTCGTCCTGCGCGCCCGTGCCCATGCTGAGCGCCGGCCCGTAATCGCCGCCCCGGGCGCTGCGGACAACGCCTTCAAGTGCCTTGACCCGGTCGAGGACAGCCCGCTTGAACACGAACATCGCCAGCCCCGTCACCAGCGCCATTACTGCAACCAGCAACAACCCGATGGGCAGGAACAATCGCCGGTCGATGATGGCGTCGAGGTCCATCAGCGTCACATTGTACCAGCCGAGCTTGTCAAGATACCCCACACCCACCAGCGTCTGCTTGCCATCAATGGTGACAAAGGCGGACTGCGCCAACGCCGCCTCGCCGGTGACGCTTTCAAACAGGCGCTGCAGCACCGCCTTGTCTTCCGGCCCGTCGACGAGGGAATAAACGCTGCGCTTGTCACTCATTTCCGCGGAGAGGCTGGCAAGGCTCACCAGATTTTCGTCGCGATGGGCCTGCACCTGGCCCCGCCGGTCGACAAACATGGAGAGCACGCCGCGCTGGGGCACGTTGACCACTTCCTGGATGAAGTCAGTCAGGTCGATGCCGGTGCCGAGCACGCCGAGCACCCTTTGCCCCTCGCGGATGACGCAGTTCATCCAGACCTTGGTGACGCGCAGATTGGCGTCATTGTCGACATTCAGGTGGCAGCCCTCACCCAGCGCCTTGGTGGCGAAATACCAGGCGTCGCGCGGGTTCTGGGGGTCGACGGCATAGCGCAACTGATCCCCGGCATAGGCATTGGCCGCGTCGTTGAAGTAGTAATTGCCCGAGGTGTCGATGGTGAAGAAATAGGAGTGGTCGGCAAAATTCTGGCGGAAATGCTCCAGCTCGGCGATGCCGCGCCGCGCCAGCACCGGATTGTCCTCATCCAGCGCCCAGTCGCGAATGGCCTGGCTGCCCGCCAGCGTTTCGGCCAGAGACACTTCACGCACCAGCGCCCCCAGACCCCGATGGCGGTCATAAAGCACCTGCTTTTCGGCAAACAGCGTGCCGAGCTGGATGACCGTCGAATTGATCACCCAGTTGAAGGCAAAATAGGCCGGCACAGCCACTGCGCCAAAGCCCAGAGCCAGGAAAATCAGAACCCTCAGCGAGAGAGTATCGGCTATGCGACGCCCAAAGTTGAAAATGGCCGCCCTCATCCGGCTATTGACACCAACTGGCGTCAACCTGCCCGCAAACGCCTCAAAAAGCTGTTAACGCTTTGGCAAGTCTGCGCGCAATTTAGAGGAAAGCTTGGATCGCCGCCAATTCGTCCTGCCGCAGTTCGTGCCCGCCCTCGTGCCAGGCCAGTTGGGTCTCGGCGCCATTGGCGGAGAAGTAGTCGGCCAGCACCTGGGTCGCGCTGGCCGGGGCGATGGGATCGCGTCGCCCGGCCGTGATCAGCACCCGCCGGCCCGAAAAATCCGCCGCCGGTGGAGCGAAGGGGATCAGCGGATGCATCAGCACTGCCTGGTCGAACAGGTCGGGACTGGCAAATTGCATGGACGCCAGGATATTGGCGCCGTTCGAATAGCCCAGCCCGATCACCCGTGAGGCCGAGCCGGCCTGTTCCCGCACGAATTCCGTCATCGCCCTGGTGCGCTGGGCCAGATCGTCCATGTCATAGACGCCCTCCCCGGTGCGCCGGAAGTAGCGCAGCGCGCCCTGTTCGCTGACATCGCCGCGCGGCGCGACACGTCTGACGCCAGGTAGCAATTGACCCGCCAGTTCAAAGAACTGGTTTTCGTCGCCACCCGTACCGTGAAACAGAAAGATCACCGGCGCGGTGGCATCGGCGGCAGGATCGGCGCGGAACTGATAGCTGGACATGGCAGAACTCCTTTGCCTCCCGATATTGAAGCTTTCGGCCTGAAGGGCAATGCACCGGCCGGACCACGCACTGTTGAGCAATGCGAAACAATCGCGCCGCTGCTCCCGATTGCGCGCCGCCCAGATCGGGCTATGATGGGCCATGTTCCTGTCCGTCTTTGACGTCTTCAAGATCGGTATCGGCCCGTCCAGCTCCCACACCATGGGACCTATGACGGCTGCGCGCCGTTTCCTTGACGATCTTGCCGCGGGCAACTGGCCGCGCGCCGCGCGCGCCCGTCCCGCCGCCATCACCGCAAGTCTGCATGGCTCGCTCGCCTTTACCGGCATCGGCCATGGCAGCGACCGCGCCGTTATTCTTGGCCTGGCCGGAGAGGACCCGCGCACGGTCGACCCCGACGCCATGGACCACATCATCACCGAAATCCGCGAAACCGGCCGCGTGAGCCCGCCGGGCCACCCCGCCTATCGCTTCCGCCCGGCGGTCGATCTCGTCTTCGACAAGCAGACGCCATTGCCGGGCCATCCGAACGGCCTGCAGTTCAGCGCCTTTGACAGCGATGGCCAGCGCCTTTTGCGTCGGGTGTATTATTCCATTGGCGGCGGCTTTGTGGTGACGGCCGAAGAACTGGACGCCGTGCGCAGCGCCTCTCCCGCCGAGGCAGACGTGCCATGGCCCTTCGCTGATGCACGCGAAATGCTCGACATGGCCAAACGTTCGGGCCTGTCCATTGCCGCCATGAAACGCGCCAACGAGGAAGCCCGCCTCTCCCGTTCACGCCTCGACCGCCAGCTCGACGAAATCTGGCAGACCATGTCGGGCTGTATCGACCGCGGCCTCGACCAGCGCGGCGAATTGCCCGGCGGACTCAAGGTCAAGCGCCGCGCCGCCGCCATATACGACACCTTGCAGCAAAAATGGCAGCGCAACGAAATCGACCCGCTGGCCGCCAATGACTGGCTCAGCGTCTTTGCCATGGCGGTCAATGAGGAAAACGCCGCCGGGGGCCGTGTCGTCACCGCGCCCACTAATGGCGCTGCCGGCGTCATCCCGGCGGTCATGCGCTATGCGATCCAGTTCAACGCCGGCACCGGCGACACGGCCATTCGCGACTTCCTGCTCACCGCCGCCGCCATTGGCGGCATCATCAAGCATCGCGCCTCGATTTCAGGCGCCGAGGTTGGCTGTCAGGGTGAAGTCGGCTCCGCGTCCGCCATGGCCGCCGCGGGCCTCTGCGCCATTCTGGGTGGCACGCCCGAGCAGGTGGAAAACGCCGCTGAAATCGCACTCGAGCACCATCTGGGCATGACCTGCGATCCGGTCGGCGGGCTGGTGCAGATCCCCTGCATCGAGCGCAACGCCTTTGGCGCCGTCAAGGCCGTCACGGCCGCCTCCCTGGCTCTGAAGGGTGACGGCACCCACGCCGTGCCGCTCGACGCCTGCGTCGAAACCATGCGCCAGACCGGTCAGGACATGAACGAGAAATACAAGGAAACCAGTCTTGGCGGCCTGGCCGTCAACGTCGTGGCGTGCTGACGCCCGGTTCCGATACTGCACATCGACTACTGCATGCCCTCGGTCGCCCGCGACGCGGAGGCGCATATCCTGTGTCCCGCCGCTTTTCCTCGTCGCCGAAGAGCATGTCGCGATAGCCGAGCTTTAAGCCTCAAGCACTGCACGGCACACGGCCGGCATTTACAGCGCCGGCAATCTCCACGCCTGCCCCGAGCAGTGCATCGAGCAGCGACGGGCGCGCCCCCAGCAACTCGGTGAGTTGCTGGGGTTTTCTGGGTGCGGATGCGCGCAGCAATCCCGGCCGTGCATTCTCAATGGCGGCATAGAGGCTGCTTCAGAAACCGTCAGCTATGGACGGTTCCGCTTTTGGCATCCGAGGCCTTGGCGCGCAGAACGCTCTCCGCGCTATTGGATCTGCTTCTTGTCTTCCGGAGAGATGAAGTAGATGTGCAGGTCGTAGTGGGGAATTTCGTACCCCTCGTGCCCTTCGGCTTCGAACGTCAGATCAACATGATTTATCGAGGGGAGGTCGGTCAGGCCGGAGAGCTCTGTCCATGATGTCCCGTTCATGAAGTCCTCTTGCGACATCATGTACTCGATGCAGACAACCTTGCCCTCGTGCACGCAGTAGATTGGCCCGAGCGGCAGATTTGCAGGATTGGCCCAATGCTCTCCCATCATGGGAACGACGTCGCTGATTTTCACGACATCTGAGGGCAAGACGCTTTGATCCGGCAATCCGCCGTGACCGTCTGCGTAGGCACTGGATGATAGAAGTGTGCCAGCCAATACAATACCGGCAATGCTCTTGGTAACCATCTCTAACTTCCTCCCTTGGGATGACTTGTTGTCGTCGGGTGTAGAGAATGCACTACGCAGGCCAGATTTTTCCCAGCAGAGGTGAATGTCTGCTGCTGAGAGCAAGCATAGCCAGACACCACGCCAGAAGTGTAATACGCAACCGTATTGCTATCAATGGCCGCTTCTCAGCCAGAACCTGGTTCGAAGTCGCGGCCAGCAACTTGGCTGAGTTACCGGGGTTCTTTGGTTGCGGGAGCGCACAACAACCGCCACCCCACATTCGTGGTGGCCGCATAAACAAGCCTATGCTTTGCTGATGCCATGCCCCGCGTCCCCACCATCGCCCCGAGCGAGACAAAGAGATCACCCGGCCGCGCAAGCGCCAGGAAGAGATCGAGCGCATACCTGCACATCGGCGCGAGGATGAATGTGCGGACGACATGGAGCAGACGATCAGGGCGATGCTTCTCGACCTCGACCCACCTGTCTATCAATGGACCACCCAAGATGACGAGATTGCCGAGGACGCGATCATGGTCGGAAGCGGCGGCAGGAGCGTTGAAATGGTATTGGCCGGCCTGACCTACATGGAACCCACCGCCAGCATCTACTGGCGCGTCAGGGTGACGGCGAAGGGTATGGTTGAAGCCGGTGGAGAGATGTCGCCCTGGCGCGTGAAGGTCGCCCTTGCCCGAGCAGAGGAGCTGCGGAACCAGATGGGCCAGGTGTTCAGTTCCGATAGCCCACATCGATCACCGCGTGCCCCTCGGTCAGGCGCGAGACGCAGGCGCACATCTTGTGTCCCGCGGCCTTTTCCTCGGCGCTGAAGAAAACGTCGCGATGGTCGATCTCGACGCCCTCTCCCAACACCTGCACGGCGCACAGCCCACACTCGCCGCGCCGACAATCATGGATCATCTCGACGCCCGCGCCAATCAGTGCATCGAGTAGCGATTGGTCCGAACGCACCGCCACCCTGGTGCCGCGATTGAGCACTTCCACGCTGAACGGCTTTTCAGCAAACAGCCCGCTATCGCCGAACACTTCATAGCGCAGCCGGCTCACCGGGCGTCCCGATTCAGCCCAGGCAGCCTTGGCCGCCTCGAGCATGCCGATGGGGCCGCAGAGATAGCATTCCGCATCGGCCGGCAGGGCCGCAAATTCGGCCGCGAGGTCGATATGCTGACCCTGTGAATTGTCGCGCAGGATCAATCGGTCACCCAGCAGCGCCTCCAGCTCGTCGGCAAAGGCCATCAAGCCGCGCGACCGCGCCCCATAAACCACGCGCACCGATGCGCCGCGCGCGACCAGCGCCTTGGCCATGCCAAAAATCGGAGTAATCCCGATGCCGCCGGCCAGCAGCAGATAGTGCTTGGCCCGCCAGCTCAGCTCAAACCGGTTCTCCGGCAGGGTGAGGCGCACATCCTGCCCCACTTCGAGGCTCCACATATAACGTGAGCCGCCCCGGCTCTGCGAATGCAGCTTGACCGCTACCGCGATCTGGCCCGGCGGCGCCGGAATGACCGTATAGGTGCGGTTGGCCGCCTCCCCGTCGATCTCGACCCGGATATTGCTGTGCGAGCCGGGATCGAAGCGCGGCACCATCCCGTCCACGGCAAAGCCGATATAGCGCACATCCTCGGCAATCTGCCGGATTTCAGCGACTTTCGCGTCCCGCCATTCCACTTTGTTGCGCATGAGCTTACCCCACCACCAGAGACAGCGCCGGCACGCGGCGAATGAGACTGCGATCCTGGTCGAGCACGAATTCCAGGTTCTGCCGGGCCAGGCGCGCATGTTCGCGCGCCAGCGCCTCGGCGCGGCTGCCCTCACGCAGTCCAATCGCTTCCACCATCGCCCGGTGCTGGGTCTGCGCGCCGTAAAGCGAGCGGCGGAAGGCCTCGACATTGGCCTGCTTGTCGAGAAAGGCGCTGGGCGAGGCAAAGGGCAGGCTGGTCACCCGCTCGATCTCGCGGCGGATGGTCTGGCTGGCCAGCCCCCAGAGCTTTTCGTGAAACGCGGCATTGAGGTCGACATAGCCGTCAAAATCCATGTCGGCGACATCGCCCTTGAGCGCCTCGTCAATGCCCTCGAGCAGCCGGTTCAGCTCGCCCATCCGCGCCGGTGCCACGCCGCGCTCGGCTGCCAGGCGCAGCGCCAACCCCTCAAGCGTTCCGCGCAATTCGATGGCGTCGATGACCTCCTCGCGCGAAAAGCTGCGCACTGCATAGCCGCCCGAGGGAATGGCCTCAACCAGCCCCTCCTGCCCCAGTTGCGCTAGGGCGGCCCGCAATGGTGTGCGCGAAATGCCCAGCCGCTCGACCAGGATCAGCTCCGACAGCCGGGTGCCGGCGCGCAATTCGCCCGAGACGATCAGGTCGCGCACCCCCATCAGGGCACGCTGGGACTGGGCCGCTCGGTTGGACACGCCGCTCATTCCGCAGCCACCTGCATGGCGTTCTCTTCCTCGATCATGCGGTCGATCAGCCGCCGCGCCCACATCGAGCCGGCATCGATATTAAGGTTGTAGATGACGTGATCCGGATTTTCGTCGATGGCCCTCTGCTGGGCTTCGAGAATCCGCTCATCCTCCCGGAAGATCGAAGACACGCCTTCGCGCAGTTCATGCGTGCGCGCCTGCTCATCAAGCTTGTAGTTGCGCGCAAAGGCCCAGAAATAATGACAGGTCTTGTCGGTTTCCGGCGTCATGGTGTTGAGCACGAAACCATTGACGCCCTGGCTGCGGTCGCCTTCCGGCGCGCCGGTCCCGGTGGGGGCCACACCCACATCGATGGCAATGGTCGAGGGCGCCTGGAAATTGATGATCTGCCAGCGGTCCACATTGCCCGGCTTGCCGAGCTGACCACGCCAGAAGGGCGGCGCGTCGATATCCTTCATCCAGCGGGTGATCGTGGCGGTGCGGTCAGTATGGGTCGCCTTGAACGGTGCCTCGGCCACGGCGCGATTGCCGATGGACGAACCATGCACATAGGTCTCGTGCGTCAGGTCCATCAGATTGTCCACCACCAGGCGATAATCGCACTTGGCGTGGATATATTTGCCATCCGCGGCCCAGTTCGGGTCCTGGTTCCAGTGCAGATCCGGCACCAGGTCGGGATCGGCCAGCGCCGGATCGCCCATCCAGAGCCAGACGAAACGGTGTCGCTCGACCAGCGGATAGGATTTGACGCAGGCTGACGGATTGATGGTGTCCTGCGACGGCATGTATACACACCGTCCGGTATCGTCGAATTCCAGGCCATGATAGCCGCAAATGACATTGTCGCCGTAAAGCTCGCCCATCGAGAGCGGCAACAGCCGGTGCCAGCAGGCATCGGCCAGCGCAACCGCCGTTCCATCCTGCTTTCTATAGAGAACGACGGGCTTGTTGCAGATAGTGCGCGCCAGCAAATCGCGCTTCACCTCGACATCCCAGGCAATCGCATACCACGCGTTGAGCGGAAAAGTGGGGCCAGCCATGATCCAGGTCCTCCTCCTGTTTCCATCTAAAAAATACTAACTGTATACAGAAATCAAGATGGCCATTGCCAAACCCGGTTCGAGCGGCCATCACTGCACGCAAATCAAGAACCCTAGAGAGGAGCTCCCATGGCCGTTGCAAAGCCGCCTTACCACGCCGATGTCGTCGGCTCGTTCCTGCGCCCCGACAGCATCAAGCAGGCCCGCAAGGCCCGCTTTGAGGACAAGTCCATCAGCGCCGAAGAGCTCGCTGCCATCGAGGATCAGGCGATCATCGATGTCATCAGGATGCAGGAAGATGCCGGCCTCAAGGCGGTCACCGATGGCGAATTCCGCCGCGCCTGGTGGCATTTCGACTTCATGGGCATGCTCAACGGCCTGGATATCATCCAGCGCGAAGGTGGCGGCATCCAGTTTCATGGCGTCCATACCAAGCAGGACGTCCCCGTGATCAGCGACAAGCTCAGCTTCCCCGCCGACCACCCCATGCTGGAGCACTACAAATTCGTCGCCGCCAATACCAAGGTAACGCCGAAAATCTCCATTCCTGGCCCCAGCGCCATTCACTTCCGCATTGCCGATGACGACATCGCCGTCACTGAATACAAGCACGACGCAGAGGCCTATTTCGAGGCCATCACCGCCACCTACAAGGACGCGGTAAAGGCCTTTTACGATGCCGGCTGCCGTTATCTGCAGATGGACGACATCTTCTTTGCCTATCTCTGCGACCCAAAAATCCGCGCCGAGCGCAAGGCCAATGGTGAGGACCCCGATTGGCTGATCGGGCGCTATGCCAAGATGATGCATGACGCGATTGCCGACCGGCCGGACGACATGCTGATCGGCATGCATATGTGCCGGGGCAATTTCAAATCCACCTGGGTGGCCGAAGGCGCCTATGACCCGGCGGCCGACGCGATTTTCAACCAGACCGATGTCGATATCTATTTCATGGAATACGACACCGATCGCGCTGGCGGGCTCGAACCGCTGCGCCTGTTGCCCAAGGGCACCAAGCGCGTGCTGCCCGGCTTCATCACCACCAAGACGCCCGAGCTCGAAAAGCTCGACGATCTCAAGCGCAAGTTCGATGAAGCGGGCAAATATGCCGATCTCGACCAGCTCGGCATCGCCCCGCAATGCGGCTTCGCCTCGACCGAGGAAGGCAATGACCTGACCCAGGACGACCAGCGCCGGAAGCTCGACCTGCTGGTCGAAACCGCCGAAG
Organism: Devosia marina; assembly: GCF_009758415.1. Lineage (GTDB taxonomy): Bacteria > Pseudomonadota > Alphaproteobacteria > Rhizobiales > Devosiaceae > Devosia > Devosia marina. Next base: position 122,654 of record NZ_WQRF01000005.1, read on the forward strand.
CGATCTGGGGCAAAGTCTAGTCTCTTGTGACAAACCGGCCCGTGTCGCAGCGACGCGGGCCGCCTTTGACCGCGCGCCTACTAAGCTCCAAAAGGAAAACCCCAGCAACTCGGATGAGTTACTGGGGTTCTTTGGTTGCGGGAGCAGGATTTGAACCTGCGACCTTCAGGTTATGAGCCTGACGAGCTACCGGGCTGCTCCATCCCGCGTCAAACAGCGCTGCCTTGCGGCGCGGTGTGAGGGCTATATAGGGGGTGAACCGGCAGACCTCAACCCCCTCCGGCGCTTTCCGTGACGCTTTTTTGACGCCGCACGGAAATACGCCCGATTGCCGTCCCTGGCCCTGTGGAAAAGCCTATTCATCGGCAAATGCCGCTGAACGGCTTCCATACCAGTGCCGCCTGGTTTAGGGTCCGCCGCGATTCACGCCAAAGGTCTCGGGGAACACCACATATGAACTTGAAAAAGCTCGGCCGCACAGACGTTTCGGTCACCGATATCTGCCTGGGCACCATGACCTGGGGCAGCCAGAACACCGAGGCCGAGGGCCATGCCCAGATCGCCATGGCGCGCGACGCCGGCATCAATTTCATGGACACCGCCGAAGTTTATGCCGTACCCGGCAGCCCGGAGACCAGCGGCCGCACCGAGGAAATCATCGGCAACTGGTTTGCCGCCAATGGCGACCGCGACAAATGGGTGCTGGCCACCAAGATCGTCGGCGGCGGCAATGCCCATATCCGCAATGGCCGCCGTCCGGACGCAGCCTCGGTGCGCGAGGCGATCGAGGGGAGCCTCAAGCGCCTCAAGACCGATTATGTCGATCTCTACCAGATCCACTGGCCCAGCCGCGGCCACTATAATTTCGACAGTTACTGGCGCTACGCCCCCGAAAAGCAGGACACGGCCGACGCCCTGGCCAATATGGAAGAAGTGCTCGGCGCCATGGGCGATCTGGTCCGTGAGGGCAAGATCCGCCAGTTCGGCCTGTCCAACGAAACCACCTGGGGGCTGGCCCAATGGGTGCGCCTGGCCGAGGAAAAGGGCCTGCCCCGCGCCGTGTCCGTGCAGAACGAATATAGCCTCATCCGCCGCATCTTCGATCACGACATGGCCGAACTGAGCCATCACGAAGACGTCGGCCTGCTGGCCTATTCGCCGCTGGCCGGCGGCATGCTTTCGGGCAAATATTTCGATGGCGCAACCCCCAAGGGCAGCCGCAAGGATTACCAGAAGGGGTTTTGGCGCCTCAACGAACAGTCCGACGCCGCCACCCATGCCTATCACGAGGTCGCAGCGCGCCATGGCCTCGACCCGGTGCAAATGGCCATTGCCTTCTGCCGCACCCGGCCCTTCATCACCTCGACCATTATCGGGGCCACCAGCACCGAGCAGCTTACCCAGGTGCTTGGCGCGGTTGATGTAACCCTGTCGCCCGAAGTACTGGCCGATATCGACGCCACCTATCGGCGCTTCCCGCGCCCCGTCTGATTGGAACGAATGGGCCGGCCCGTCCGGCCCATTTTCTTTTCCCCGGACTGGTGCAGACTGGTGGCGTCGCTATAGTCGAGCCCGATCAGCCCAGCGCCGGAGCCAGCCCTTGACCACCCTCTTCACCTCGGTTTTTCCGCTACTGGCCTATCTGGCGTACAATATCATCGTGCCGCTGATCGAGCGGGCGCGCCCCTCGCTGTCCGTGATCATGAACATGCAGCGCCGCCGCTGGGTCGCCAATGCCACCCGGCGCGAAAGCCCCTTCGACGCGATCCTGTCGGGCAATATCATGGGCTCCGTGAGCTTTCTGGCCTCCACCTCGGTTCTGCTGGTACTGGCAGTCTTTGCCGTCTTCGGCCAGCTCCCAACCCTGATGCAGGCACTCGATTCCCTCTCGCTCGAACGCACCTATTCGGTGCTCGACGTACAGATCCATCTCGGCGTCATGCTCGCCATGTTCGTCATGGCCTTTTTCGCCTTCACCCTGTCGCTGCGCCAGTTCAACCATTTCTGCATCATGCTCGGCGCCCTCGAACATGATCGAGACGCCACCGAAGAGGAAATCGACGCCATCGCCCAGATGAACGGGCTGGGCGCCCGCAATTTCAATTCCGGTATCCGCGCCTATTATTTTTCCGTCGCCACCGTCGCATGGTTCGTCTCCGAATGGCTGGCGATTGCCGCATGCCTGGTCACCGTGCTGATCCTGGCGCATCGCGAATTCTTTTCTTCGGCGCACCGCACGGCCGCCTCTGCGGCGCTCATTGCCGCGCGGCTGCGGCGCGATACTCCCCCGCGCTCGGATCGCCCGGCCCCGTCCCGGGATTTGTGACGTCCGCCAGAAAGGCGCGGCAATCTTCCAGGACCGGCGCCATCCAGCGCAAGGGCAGGCTGAGGCACAAGAGGGTTCCCGCGTGGCCGAGGCGCGGATAAAGCCGCAGACTGCTGTGCACACCGGCCCGCTCCAACGCAGCACTCAGATTGACGCTGTTGCGCGGCAGCACCAGATCATCCCGTCCACCGGTGATCAGCAGTTTGGGCGCGGCATCGGGCCCGACATGATGGATCGGCTGCGTCTGGCGCGGATCATCGGCCTGCCCGAACACGCGCTGCGAAATCGGCCCGTCAAAGGGATAGAAGTCGTAGGGTCCGGACAGCCCGATCACGCCCACGACCGCCGCGCGTTGAGCCGGTGCCAGCCAGCGCGGATCAAGCGCCAGGCAGGCAGCATTATAGGCGCCGGCCGAATGCCCGGCCAGAACCAGACGCACCGGGTCACCACCATAACTGGCAGCATTGTCGCTGACCCAGCCCACCGCCGCCGCGCAATCTTCAAGAAATGCGGGATACTCGATTTCCGGCACCAACCGATAGTCTGGTACCACCACCAGATACCCCATCGCCGCCAAGGCCCGCGCTGCAAAGCCATAATGGGTGCGGCTGCCCGAGTTCCAGGCGCCACCATAGAAAAACACGATAATAGGCAAGGGCGCATCACTTTGGTGGCGCGGCCGGTAAAGATCGAGCTTCCGGCGCGGCCCCGCACCATAGGACAGGCCGCGGGCAACGCGCCGGGATGCGCCATCCTTGGGGACCAGCGCGCTGATGATATCTGCCAATTGGATGGGACTGCTCCTGGGTCGGTGATCTTTAACTACGCATCAGCCTGCAATGAGTTTCGTCTCACCCTCGCACCGGACAATACGCCGTCAAAGTTGAACAGCGCAGCAATTTATGACGTTGACATTCAGGAATGAGCGGCGTTTATTCCCGCCCGTTGAGAACCTGATATGGCCCCGCCATGCTTGTCTGCCAGTGCAATATGATCACCTCGAGAGAGATCGAGGATATCGTGCTCGACCTGTTGAAGGCCGATCCATGGCAGCTTGTCGTGCCCGCAAAGGTCTATGCAGAACTCAATCGACGTGCGAAATGCTCCGGCTGTGTGCCGAATGTGGTGGACATTATCGTCCGCGTCACCGAAAATTATCACGCACAGCAAGCCCATCAGCCTGCCGAACTGGTCGAACTCCAGTCGGGGCTGGAAAAGCTCAAAAAGCAACGGAACGGAGTACGTCGTGAAAGGCGAAGCACAAGTCATCGAGCGGCTTAACGAGGCCCTTTTCCTCGAGCTCGGCGCAGTCAACCAGTATTGGGTGCATTTCCGCCTGCTGGACGATTGGGGCTATAAGCGCCTGGCGTCCAAGGAACGCGCCGAATCCATTGAAGAGATGCACCACGCCGACAAGCTGATCGAGCGCATCATCTTCCTTGAAGGCCACCCCAACCTGCAGCGGGTTGCGCCCCTGCGCATCGGCCAGACCATCAAGGAAGTGCTCGAAGCCGATCTCGCCGGCGAATATGACGCCCGCGCCGCCTACAAGGCCAGTCGCGAACTCTGCGAACAACTGGGCGATTACGTTTCCAAGAACCTGTTCGAGGAACTGCTGGCCGACGAGGAAGGCCATATCGACTTTCTCGAAACCCAGCTTGAATTGCTCGACAAGATCGGCCCGGAAAAATACGGCCAGCTCAATTCGGCACCGGCCGACGAAGCCGAGTAAACAGGAATTTTGCTGACGGATCCCGTCCAGCCGCTCGGGCACTGTCCGGGCGGTTTTGTTTTGCCCATTTCATCTGGAGCTCCTGATGCAATTTCACACCGGCCGGCTCATCGATCACGTGCATCTGCGCGCCCGCAATGTCGCCGCCGCCCGCCATTTCTATGAGAAGACCCTCGCGGTTCTTGGCATCCCCATCACCGCGCGCGGCGAAGGCTGGTTCCAGGTCGATGAGTTGTTTGTCGACAGGCTCGATGCCCGCGCCACGCCCAGCCACGTTCACCTGGCCTTCCAGGCCGGGGACCGCGCCACTGTCGACGCCTTCTACAAGGCTGCCCTGGCCGCTGGCGGCCGCGACAATGGTGCGCCCGGCGCGCGCCATTATCATCCCGGCTATTACGCCTGCTTCGTCCTCGACCCCGACGGCAACAATATCGAGGCAGTCTTTCACGGCCCCAACACCCGCTCCGCGCCTTCCGTGGTCATCGAACCGACGCCCTGACCTTTTCTATTCCGCAGCCCTTGCGGAGACGCACGCCTGTCAGGTCGGCCACGGCACGACGCGCAATTCGGGCCAGATGGCCTTGGCCCGCTCCGCCTTTCGCTCATGCGTTTCCCGGTTCGGCAGGGCCGGATTGGGCGTCACGCGAAATGAAAACATATCATCAAGCCCAAACGGCGCATGGATGGAAAGCTCGCCACCCGGCTCAAGCCGCGCCGCCACCGCATGCGTTCTGGTCGCAAAATACCGCATCATCTCGGCGCTTGAGCGCAATTGCGGGTAGGCCATGCCAAATCGCTCGGGAAACCACAAATGCACCCGCGCCTGGTTGCGCACCTGAACCGGGATCGGCAGGTCGCGGAAGTGATGCTCCACACGCCGGATCATCCTGTCCTCAGCGTCGTAACTGAGATCGCTTCCGTCAAAATAGACCACGTCGGCATCATTGATGCCCGTGAGCACCGGCCGTCCGGTCAGCACATTCCAGACCGTATTGTAGATCGCCCCCGACCCCAGCAACGGATCGGGCAGGTCCAGTGCAGCCATGCCTTTTAGAATTGCCATCAGATGCGGCTGGCCGCGAATGATCTCGACCAGCACGTCCCGCTGCGTTTCCGGCGCGGCCCCGGCATATTCAAGATGATGCGCCATGCCAAAAACTTGCCCCGAATCCACGCCACGGCCAACACGATGGCAACTTTAGTTTCGCCATTGCAACTGCTAGGCTTTGCCCCGTGTTGAAGCCCATGCATGCAATTTCGAGGAGAGCACAATGAAGCGCACGGCCACCGCCAACTGGACGAAGTCACTGACCGAGGGGTCGGGCACTCTGGACACCCTGAGCGGAGCGCTCCAGGCGCTGCCCTATACCCATAAGGGGCGGTTCGTCGACGAGACCGGCCAGTCGGGCACAAATCCGGAAGAATTGATCGCGGCGGCCCATTCGGGATGCTTTGCCATGCAACTGGCCCATTTTCTCGCCGAGAACGGCACCCCCGCGACCAATCTCAAGGTCGAGGCGGCGGTCACCCTCGTCCCCGGCACCGGCATCACCGGCAGCGCATTGACCCTGGTCGGCACCGTGCCGGACATTGACGAGGCCAAATTCCAGGAACTGGCCGAAAAAGCCAAGGTCAATTGCCCCGTCTCCAAAGCCCTGGGCGCCATCGACATCACCCTCGAGGCGAAACTGGGCTAGGGGCGCAGGCGCGCTGCGCCGATCAGTTGGCCCGGTCGTAAGCCGGGCATTCTGCGCCATGCCAACCAGACGCCGCGCTACTAGCCGACCAGGCCAAGCTCGGCGTCGGTTGCCGCTTTCCCATATTTTGACCGCGGCGGCCAAGGGCGGTCCTGCCAGCGCGGCTCGAAGGCGAAGCTGGATGTCGCTCTTCCCGCGACCAGGCCGCCATTTCCCGCGCCTAAAGCATAGTCGTAGTAGAGCTTGACGATGGCTTCTTCGCTGACCTGCTGACTGGCGGGATGGTCCCTGCATGCGTCCAACCATGCCTTGACCCGGCGATAGCCTGCCTCGTCCGGCAGGGAAAATCCCTCATAGTAATCCAGGAACCAGAAACGCTGGAAAATCGGAGCGAAGACCGCCTCCGCCAGGCCGAACCGGTCGAATAGAAATCGGCTGTCCGGACAATGCTCGACAAGAAAGTCGTCCAGCGCGCGAAACTGCGCGAGCAGCGTCTCGAGCTTGGTAGCCCGCTTTTCTTCGTCCTGGTTCATAAGGAATAGATAGCCTGCGCTGGTGAGGCCGCCTTCCTTGGCGATCAGCATGGACTCAATGGCGTGTTCGACGGGATCTTCCCGACGCAATGGCGTCCCGGCCAGTGTTTCATCGAGATAACGCAGAATGACCAGGCTCTCCTTGATGATCCGGCCATCCGGCGTTTCAAGCACTGGCAGTGTCGTCGACCCGCGGGTTTTCCTCAGCAGATCCGCGGGTCGAGGCACAGTAATGTCGACGACCCGAAAATCGACAGCGCTGGTCTGCCCCCTCAGCGACAGCAGGATTTCGAGCCGTTGCGAAAAGGGGCAGACGGGGATGTGATAGACTATGGGCCTGTCGGACATGGCGCTCAATCCAGGGGAGGTCCGGTAAAGGTCAGGTTGTGCCGTGCTGCGGATTCTTCGACCGCCGGCATGTCTTGGGGAATCTGGAATTGGCCCTGCCCCATCTCGGCGAAGAAGCCCTCAAATCCACCTGGAGTCAGAATGATCAGATGCCGGCATGGCTCGGTCCCGATCACCTTGAAAGTGTGCTCCTTGCCGCGCGGGATGAAGACACTCTGGCCAGTGCGCACTTCGCTTTCCTGCCCATCGAGCCATACCCTGCACGCTCCGCTCAGGATAACGAAGACTTCATCTTCGGCGTGATGCACGTGCAACGGGGGACCGCTGTCCACCGGGGACACGCTATCGACAATGGCCATCGCGCCTTGCGTGTCCGCCGTGCTCAGGATGGTCTTGTAGGTCACGCCCAGCCATTCCGTCTCCGGTGCCGGCGTGTGGGGTGCGGGCCGGTCGACCCGATCCTCTGTCAACATCGCTTCCTCCTGTGTCAGGCCGAAACGAAAGCGCTTTCGTTGACTCAAGGCTACTGGGCGGGACTACATAGGGCAAACGGATATCTGCGATAGAGGATATCACCAGCATGAATTTCGCCACGCTTGACCTCAATCTGCTCCGTGTTCTGGACGCATTGTTCCGCGAAGGCTCTACCGTCAGGGCGGGGGCCCGGCTCGGCATCTCGCAATCGGCAGTCTCCAATGCCCTCAACCGGTTGCGTCACGCCCTGAACGATGACTTGCTGATCCGGCACGGCAACCGGCTGGTGCCCACTGCCTATGCCGAAACGATCAGGCATGACCTGGCCGAGCAGCTGGATGGCCTGGCGCAACTGCTTCAGGCTCCGGCGACCTTCGATCCGGCAACGGCGGAGGGAAATTTCAAGATCGCAGCGAGCGACTTTTTTGCCGAAATGCTCATGCCGGCACTGGCAGACCTGCTGCATGGCAGGGCGCCCGGCATCAGGGCTCAACTGGTTGATCTGGTGCCCCAGAACTATATTGAAAGCCTTGAGCGCAGCAGCGCCGACTTGGTTCTGATCCCGGATGCGCCCCTGCCCAAATTTGTGTCGCGCCAGGATCTGTTCCGATCCCCCTTTGCCGCCATCGCCCGCCAGGGCAACCCGCATATAGAGGGGCTCAAGCAGGGCGATGTTTTCCCGCTGGACCTGTTCTGCCGGCTACCACACGTCCTGTTCTCTCCCGAAGGCAACACGAAAGCCATGGGCGATGCAGCATTGGCCAAGGTTGGTCGAACACGCACCGTCGCGATAACCGTGCCAGTTTTCTCCGGGGTTTGCAGGGCGGTGAGCGAAAGCGATCTTATTGCTCTCATTCCGCGACAACTGGTGGAACGGTTGGGAGATCACTACCGGCTGTCATGGTTCGAGCCGCCCATGCCGATTGACCCACCCTTGATCATTGGTGCCTGGCATAGACGGGACGAACGGACACCACAGCACCGATGGCTTCGCAGTGCCGTATTCTCCATCCTTGCCAAACTCGATCCAGATCTTGCACTGGCCCAACGAGACGGAATGAAGATGTCCTGACCGCCGACAGGCCATTCGCTCCGGCGCACCCCGACCGGCCTGCCCAGTGTCTGCTTGCGCCGCAGATCTCGCTTCGCCAAATCGGCCAGAACGGGGTCGGCATCTTCTCCCTTAAGCGAAGATATCCCCGACCCCAATTCCTCCGCTATCCTTGCCCCATCCTCGCCACACACGCGGCCCCGACGCAGGGCCGGGCGGGGAGGCCGGGAAGAGGGGCGCCTCTTTACGCGGGTAGAAGCTCGGCAGCCGGACCTGCAATAACGGTACCGCCTGAATCCGGACCCGTGGAAAATCCGTGTTTCCGTGACGAACGGCCAGTGGCTCGTTCTACCTAGTTTCGGAAGGGCTACTGGCCGTTCGTTACCGTGCAACCGATAGCCGAGAGGCGAGGCGGCGCTTTTGCATGCCGCCGCGCCGGGGCGGTTTCGCGCCAGCCAGGCTCGCAGGCAAAGACCTAATCCTCAATCGGCTGGAACATGGCGTTGAGTTCGCTGACAATCTGGTCGATCGGCGCGATGGAGTCGGGCAACATTTGCGGCTCTTCCGGCGCTACTGCCAAATAGGGCACACCACTTGGGAAGGCGCCAAAGCGCTGGAAAAAGCCCACCATATCGTCCAGCACCGGCATGCGCCAGCGCCACATCGCGCCCATGGCCAAAACCGGCTCCATATGCCCGAAGCCCTCGTAATATTGCGTGGTCACCCAGACGCCCCGCGCCCGCAGCCGCTCGGCAAACCGCTCGGTGTTCTGCACCCGCACGATCGGGTCGGTCGTGCCGGTGGCCAGATACATCGGCGGCGCCTCGGCGGTGATCAGATTGATCGGTTGGGTACCCTGCGGATTGGGCGCTTGGCCGAACACATCGCGCACTTCGCCATACTCGAATGGGTAGAAGTCATAGGGTCCCGACAGCGCCGCAACCGCCAGGATCGGCATGGTGACGCCATATTCGGCGCGGAACGAGGGGTCGAGCGCCTGCATCACCGCATTATAGGCGCCGGCGGAATGTCCGGCCAGGAACAGCCGGTTCGGATCGCCGCCATAATTGGCGATATTGTCCTGCACCCAGCGCAGCGCGCGCGCGCCATCCTCGAGAAAATCAGGATACCGCACCTCCGGATAGAGCCGGTAATCGGCAATCACGGTGACAAAGCCGCGCGACGCCAGAGCCCGCCCGACGAATTCATATTCTCCCCGTTCGCCCCGGCTCCAGCCGCCGCCATAGATGAAGAACACCACCGGCGCCGGCTCGCCCCGCTGTTCGGGCGCGTAGACATCGAGCTTGGCCCGCGCCCCATCGGCATAGGCGATCCCATTGCCCACCTTCGCGGTGCCTCCATCCATGGCCAGCGGGACATTGAACGGATCCATGACGGAAACCGCCTGGGAGGCATGGGGCAGCAGCAGAACGGCCATGGTCAGGGCGGCAAGCAGTGAGCGAAGCAAGGGCATCGAAAATCAATCAGGTCTGTTGGGAAGCCAAAGAAGGGTGTGTGCGCCAGAAAACCGGAGATATTGTGGCGCAGAACTGGGCGAGGGCAGGCGCGCCGGTCCTCCGGTCGCTGGCCTGCCCTCTACTTAAGCTGGAAAACTTTGCGCCCAGTTCGTTAACAGAATGTTAACGCCATTCTCAACGTTTCAGCCGCTCCAGCAGCAGCCCCGAAACATGGCCATCGGCGGGCAGGCCGCGTGCCTGCTGATAAGCAATCACCCCGGCCCGGGTCTTGGGACCGATCACCCCGTCGGCGGTCCCGACATTGTATCCGGCCCGCCCGAGCAGCGCTTGCACCTCGGCCCGTTGTGCCTTGCTCAGCGCATAGTCACCCGAAGGCCAGGGCGTCACGAAAGGTCCGCCCCCCAGGATACGGTCGGCCAGATGGCCCACGGCCAGGGCATAGCTGTCCGAATTGTTGTAGCGCTTGATCACGTCGAAATTGGGCAGCAGCAAAAAGGCCGGGCCGCTGGCGCCTGCCGGCATATAGAGCCGCGCCATGTCACCGGGGCGTGGAAAGGCGCTGCCCGAAGCGCGGCTGATACCCATGGCCTGCCATTGGCTCAGAGGCGCCTTGCCCATCTCCCGCGCTGCCGCGAAATTGAACCCCTGTGGCAGCTTGACCTCATAGCCCCAGGTCTCGCCCGGTCGCCAGTCAAAGCTCTTGAGATAATTGGCGGTCGAGCCAAGCGCATCGGGCACCGAGTTCCAGATATCCTTGCGCCCGTCGCCATTATAATCGACCGCATAGCGCATGAAGCTCGAAGGCATGAACTGGGTATGCCCCATTGCACCAGCCCAGGAGCCAACCATGGCGTTGGGCGCGATATGCCCGTCCGAGACGATGCGCAACGCCGTGACCAGTTCGGAGCGGAAGAAGCTCGCGCGATAGCCCTTCTCGGTCAGCGTGGCGAGCGCGTGAATGGTATTGTTGCCCCCCATGAAACTGCCGAAATTGGTTTCCATGCCCCAGATGGCGAGCACGATTTCCGGCTGCACCCCATAGCGCTGCTCGGCACCGGCAAGCGTCTGCGCCCATTCCCCGCGCATGGCCTGCCCCTTGGCAGCCTGAGCGGCGGTGACGCGCTTGTCGACATATTGCTGCACGGTCTGGGTGAATTCGGGCTGCTTTTTCGTCAGCTCAATCACCTGGGGGATAGGATTGTAGCTGGCAAAGGCGGCCTCAAACGCCTGGCGGCTGACCCCGGCCCGTTCCGCCTCGGGCCAGAGATCGCGCACGAAGCTGGCGCTATTGGCCTGGGCCGGCCCCGCCAAGGCCAGTCCGGCCAGAACAGCGCCCATCAGCAGGCGAAGAAAATTGGAAGAACCACCGGATCGGATCATCTCGGGCCTCGTGCATACGCGGTAACAGGAAGTCACGAACGCACCGGCCGTGCCGGGCGCGCGTATCAAAGCATTAACGCACCCGATTAAGATGACCTTAAGGCAAAGCCGCTCCGGCGATCACATCGCTGTCAGTCCGCGCTGTCTTCACGCTGGTCCTCGACGCGCCCGGCCGGCGGTGGCGACTTGGACGCTCCACCGCCCGCCGCGGGAACATAGGTGACATGCGGATAGGGGATCTCGATCCCGCGTTCATCAAAGACCTCTTTGATGATCTGATTGTACCGCCGCCCGGTGCCCCATTGTGTGCCGGGCAAGGTCTTAATCCGCGCGCGCACCATGATGGCCGAGTCGCCGAAGCCGGTAACGCCATGCATTTCAAGGTCGTCGAGAATCTCGTCCTTGTGCTCGGTCTGCATCAGGCGATCGAACGCCTCATGCATGGCGCTTTTCACCTCTTCGATATCGCTGTCATAGGACACGCCAATCTCAGCCAGGTGATAGGAGAAACCCCGCATCATATTGCTGACCTGTTCGACCGAAGAGAAGGGAACCAGATGCACCGTCCCGGAGAGATCACGAATGGTCACCGACCGGATCGTCAGCTTCTCCACCACACCAGACCAGCTGCCCACGGTCACGACGTCGCCCTCATTCATGATGTTCTCGAACTGAATGAAGATGCCGGTGATGATGTCCTGCACGAGCTTTTGGGCACCAAAACCGATGGCCAGACCCACCACACCGGCACCGGCGAGCAGCGGGGCGATATTGACCCCGATCTGGGCCAGGGCGAGCATGGCGCCGAACACCACGAGCGCTACGGTAAAGGCATTCTTGAACAGGTTGAGCAGAGTCTTTTCGCGCGAGGTCGGCACCTTGCCGAAATTGACATTGAGCCGGTACTCCACCCAGGAGGCGACCACCACATAGAGCACGATGGCGGCCAGCAGAATCAGCGCCGCCGACACCACCGAACCGGCAACCGCCAGTCCCTCCTCGCTGCCGATCCAGCTTGCGAAGTCGAACAGCGCCCACGCCTGGCCGATGGCAATCACCACGGCTGCAATCACGATCCAGCGCACCACCCGCATCACTGCCGGCACAAAGGATTTCAACCGTGACTCAAGGAGCGGCAGGCGCTGGCGCACGTCGTCGGGCAGGCTGAGTCCGGTGGAAACAAAGCGACTGATAAAACCGACCACCAGCGAGCCGATCAGCACCGCAAACACCGACTGCATGGTGGCGGCAATCATGAAGGGCAACGCTGTTTCGGGGTTGGCGAACCACACCACCAGAAGCGCGACAAGATAGGCAATCACCACAAGATGCCAGAACCGGCCGATAGCCGCGAGCATTTGGCCAAAGCCGTCATTGCCACGCCGCTCGCTGATCTGACCCAGCCACTGACGCACATCATCCTTGTTTTGCAGGGTTATAATGATGCCTATGGTCACGGCTGTGGCCATGGCCAGCACTTCCACCGCCCCACCGACCGGACGCGATACCAGCCCGCTCAGCATCGGGGCCACGAACATGAAGGCATAGCCGAGCAACGAAATCACCCGAGCGCTCCAGAAGGACCAATATGCCGCATTCCCCTCCGTGACCGGCAGGAAACGGAGCGCCGAAAACCGGGGTTCGAGCACGATGCGCACGCCCAACTTGATCAACTCGACCACCAGGAAGGCGTTGAGCAGAAGCGACTGATTGATCCCCATAAAGCCGCGCGAGGTGGTGCCAAAATTGAGCGCGAGAACATAACCCAGCCCCCAGGCAAGCAGAATACTGGCGACGTCGATCACTGCCAGCCCGAGCAAGCCGGTAATGCGAGCGACCACGCCCCGGGCACTCACCCGTGCGGCAATCATGCGACCCAAGGCATTGGCGATCAACCGGAGCAGGAAGAAGCTGCCGAACAGTGCCGCGATAAGCAGCCCGATATTGATCGCAAACTGCCGCAGCGCCTCACCATCGGCGTTCATGGTGCCATCAAACAGCGCCTGCAGATTGCCAAGCGCTAAACCGATCGAGCGCACCGAGTTCGACGCCCCCTCGGCTATGCCCTGAGTATATTCCGCCAATTGTCGCGCAATGCTCATATCCGGCGCCACCGTTTCTTGTGCCTGAGCCCCTTCGGCCTCTGGCGCAGCCTGCTGCAGCCGCTCGATCAACGCGGCGCGTGCGGTGTCGTCTTCCAGAATACGGATCAGGTCATCGACAGCGGCCGAGCTGGCCTCAGGGTCGGCGCTCTCTTCAGCCGGCGTGGTTGAGCCACCCGTCAGGATGTCTTGCGCAGTAGCGGGTAAGACCAGAAGCAGGGAAAGAAAAAGAATACGGATCAGCAACATGCGGCTCATTTGGCTGGCAGGATTGTTGGCGCCAGCATGGCCTTTGCGGCCACAAGGTCAACCCCTCCACTGCTCACGCTTTGCGTGAGCCAACCCAACTAAGCCGCAAGCACTGCCGCTAGGCTCTTGAGGAAGGCCTTGCCATCAGCCAGAACGGCCTGCGCCGCCCCAGTAGCGTCCTTGTCATCGCTGTCGGCCTCGTCGCCCACCCGCTGCAGCAACCCCAGGCGACGCTGATGCAGTTCTGCCGGAACATCCAGATTTGCCGCCGTCACCAGGGCCTGCCGCATTTCCTGCAGCAACAGCAATTGCGAAAACCGCGCATGAAGCCGCCGGGCAATCGCCGTATCGCGCCGCCAGTTCTCTGTTGCAAAAGCTGCACTGGCGCGCTGCCCGGCGCCCAGACAGTCGAAGGCGTCACACCCGCCATAGCCTAGATCTTCCAGCCGCTCGTGGATGCGGCAGCGAAAGTCATCGGCCAGATACTGGCATGGCTGTCCGGCCAGCTTATCGTGTCCAAACCGGTTCGAGCGCTCAAAGGACAGAGCCGTGCAGCAAAGGCCAAAACACTTGCTGCAATCGGCGGAAAACACGATCTCGTCCATGCTGCACCTATGGGCCTGGGTTCGAGGGGCTCTTGATCAGCTTGCTCTGAATACGACAAAGCCCCCGCGATTTATTGCGGGGGCGTTTTGAGATTTTGGTTTTGTGAAGAGAGTGTGTGTTTTTTGCAGACCTTGCAGTGACCTACTCTCCCAAGTCTTGAGACTTAGTACCATTGGCGCG
>NZ_WQRF01000006.1 GCF_009758415.1 Devosia marina
GCCTGCACTCTGTCCAAACGGACTTACGATTTGGTTGCGGAACGGCAGGTTTCGGGTGATCACCAAATCGTCGCGGCCGCAATGGGGTTGCGTTTCTGCCAATCGGCAACGCGCCCATTTCGGTCATCCAGAGGCTCTCAAGATTTCCTAAGAGCGGCCGGTCCGCTCAGCTCTTGGCGACGCCGCGAGGGGGATGTCCCGATAGAACGGGGCAGTGAAGGATGCTTTATCTCTATGCCGAACTTCTTGTGGTTCGCCGTCAATTGCAAATGACAAAATCTCCAGATCGAGATGAGCGCCCCAACCTAGCGGGGTCGCGGCATTGCGATGGAGAAGAACGTCAACCAAACTCTTGCAATGATCAAGATAGATGATAACGTTGTCATCTAACTTGACGACATGCGGCAAATGCAGCGTCAAGTGGAGGAGGAGACCAAAATGATCAAACGACCAGGCGCCAGCGTGCGCCGCGCAATTCTATCCGGCGTTGCCGTGTCGGCGCTTATGAGCGTGGGTGGTGCTGCTTGGGCCCAGGATGCCAGTGGCGAGCTCGTGATCTTGCAGTGGCTGGGTGGCAGCGAAGGAGAGATGTGGACCCGTCTCGGAGAAGACTTCTCCGAACGAAATCCCGAGGTGAGCGTCCGCGAAGTCGGGTTGACCGTTCAGGGTGATGCCCGTGGCCCCATGCGCACGGCGCTTCTCGGCGGTGAGCGCGTTGACCTGATTATCAACACCTGGCCGGCTTTTCGCGCCGAACTCGCCGATGCCGGTATCATCACACCCATCGATGACATCTGGGCCGAGCAGGGTTGGGATGAGGATTTGGGAGAATCCTGGAAGGCCCTGAGCCAAACCGACGGTGTGACCTATGGCGTGACATACACCTATGGTGATCGCTCGGGTATTTGGTACAAGACCAGTCATCTCGAGGAAGCCGGAATAGAACCGCCGCAGACCTGGGAGGAATTTCTCTCAGCGATTGAAGCGTTGAAGGCTGAGGGATATGCGACGCCTGTCGCAATGCCAGCCAAGTACTGGGCACATGGCGAATGGTTCGAGAATCTGTTGCTACGCGTTGGCGGTGTAGAGGCTGCCAGCAAGCTGGCATCACGCGAAATTCTCTGGACCGACGATGTCGTCAAGGAAACTCTTGGCAAGTTCGCTGAGATGCTCAATGCCGGCTGTTGCGGCACGCCAGAGCAGATGTTCGCAGGCGACTGGGATTATGCTGCGGATCAGATCTTCACGGCCGACAGCGCCAACTTCCTGCTCATCGGTATGTGGATGAACGGTCGGGCCATTAACGAATACGGCCTGGAAGAGGGTGTTGACTATTCGCTGTTCCAGTTCCCCGCATTGGGAATGGGGCATGATGACACCGCAAGTGTTGATGCCAAAGAGGTGGTGCTGACTGCAAACAGCGCGAACCCGGAAGCCGCGGTGGCCTTCATGGACTACCTGCTAAGCCCTGAAGCCACTGAGATTTTGGCGCAATATGGCTATGCTTCGCCCAGCAATAATGCCGATATCAGCTTGCTTGGTCCGGTGCAGCAGGTGGCGACGGCTGCTGTTGCCGATTCTAAGGTCCATTTCGTCCTTGGAGACTTGCTCCCGGGCGATCTTGTTGATGAATATCGAGTACAATTGCAGCGCTTCCTGCAAGATCCGTCCGAGGAAACGATTGAGTCCGTCACGGCGGCGATCGAAGCCAAGGCTATGGAAGTCTACTGATGGCTATGCCCGTCGCTTCAGCAGCGGCGGTGCCGGGCTCAGAACGCGCCCTGTCGACGGGCGGGCGGCATAGGCCGCCCGTTCCCCGCCGGCGGCGTCTGAGTGACGTCGCTGCAGCCGTGATCTTGCTGTTACCCGTGCTGATCCTGTTTGGTGTCTCGGTTATTTACCCGTTGATCGATACGGTCCGGCTGAGCTTCTACGACATCAAGGGTCTCGGCAAACCGATCTTCATTGGCCTTGGTAACTATGTGCGCCTGTTTACAGACCCGGCGTTCCGCAACACCCTGGTTACGACCCTTGTCTTCACTTTGTCGACGACCGTGATTTCGGTGTCGATCGGTTGGGCAGTGGCAATGCTGTGTAATTTTGCCCCGCGCCAGACGACAATTTTCCGACTAATGATCTTTACGGCATTTGGCGTGTCGGAAGCCGTTGTCGGCTATATGTGGATCAGCATTTTCCGGCCTGACGCTGCGGGCTTGCTCAATAGCTTCATTTCACTTTTCGGCCTGCCTGGTTTTGCCCACCCCTGGCTTGGTGATCCGGACACCGCCCTGTGGGCTATCGTTGCCTCTGCGGCCTGGGGCGGTGTCGGTCTTCCGCTGATGCTGTGTTTCGCAGCCGTGCAATCGATCCCAAGGACAGTGCTGGAAGCCGCTTATATGGACGGTGCCAAGCCCTTTGCTGTCATGCGCCACATCTTGATGCCGCTCTCGTTGCCAGGCGTGCGAGTCGCGGTGTTCATCAATCTGCTCGGCGCGCTGAGGGCGTTCGACATAATATTCGTGATGACGGGTGGCGGCCCTGTGCGGGCGACCGAAACCGTCGGCTACTTCATGTATCGGGAATCCATGACCCAGTTCAAACTTGGTTACGGGGCCGCGGCCACGGTGGTCTTGCTCATTGCGGTGCTGGTCATCTCGATCCCCGCCATCATACAGCGTACAGCAGGTGCGAAATGATCGGTAAGACACCGCGCTGGACGATAGCAATTGTGGGCGTTATCGCCTTTATCTGGATTATTCCGATCCTCGGCATCATCGTCACTTCAGTGAGGCCACCGCAGGATGTGACCTTGGGCTGGTGGCGTCTCGATACGATCCGCTTCACCCTTGATGCTTGGTTCCGGGTCTGGAGTGAGTATCCGCTCGCGTCGGCCTTTGTGACCACGGCTCAACTCGCGTTCATCGCCACCATATCCACAATGTTGCTGACTCCAGCGGCAGCATACGCCTTCCATTTCCTGAAGTTTCCATTCCGGCGCCTGATGCTGATCATTATCATCAATGCGTTTGTCTTGCCGCAACAGGTGGTCATCATCCCGCTGTTCCAGCTTTGGCGCGACCTGGGCTTGCTCGACAACTTTGCGTCTGTGCTGATCCCTTATGTTGGTCTCAGCTTTGCGTGGTCGATCTTTCTGGTCAAAAATTTCCTTGAGGACTTTCCAAAAGAGCTGGTGGAAGCTGGTCGTATAGATGGCTGTGGGCCCCTGCGTATATTCTGGCACATTGTGCTGCCCAACAGTCTGTCGCCGATCTTTGCAGTGGCAATTCTGCAGTTTCTCTGGACCTGGAACGCATTGCTGCTGCCCATGCTCTATTTGAGAACCGATGTGCCGCTGCCGGTTCTGCTAACGCGGGTTTCAGGGACATATGAACTCAATTGGGACCTGCGTTCGGTGGCTGCCATTGTCACCACTATAGTACCGCTTCTGGTCTTCCTGATTTTCCAGCGTCAGTTTGCCGTCGGTTCCGAGACACGGACCGGGGCCAAGGAATAGACATGCCTAATACCAACAAGCCGCTGCGCTATCGGCAGATCCATCTCGACTTCCACACCTCTGAGCACATTCCGGGGGTCGGATCGGCATTTGATGCCGACGACTTTGTCGAGACCTTCAAGGCAGCGAACGTGGACAGCGTTACGGTCTTCGCCAAATGCCATCACGGCTGGTCGTACTATCCTACCAAGGTCGGAGCTCCGCACCCAAATCTGTCCCGTCCCGACCTTCTCGGTGACATGACGACAGCGCTCAAGGCCGCCGACATAGAGTGCCCGGTTTACATTTCGGTGCAGTGGGATGAGCGCAATGCGCGGCTGCATCCGGAATGGCGCGTTCGATCTGGAGCGAAGTCTCGGCTTGATCCTCACCAATTGCAGGCGGGTTGGCATACGCTGTGCCTTAACCACAAGGCGTATCGGGAGGAATTGCTGGAACAGGCGCGCGAGGTTGCGCGTGCCTATGAGCCTCCGGGGCTGTTCTTCGATATCGTTCTGGCGACAGACTGCGTCTGCCAGGCCTGCATGGACACGATGGCCTCGGCTGGGCTTGACCCGGAAAAGCCTGAACACAGGCTCATCAATGACGAGCGTGTGAACGAGTTGTTCCGCACCGAGATGAGCGCTGCATTGGATGCAGAATTTCCCGGGCTGCGCGTCTTCTACAATTGTGGCCACATTCACAAGCAGGGCCGCAAGCGTTTCGCGCCGTACGGCCATCTCGAACTAGAGAGCCTTCCAACCGGGGGCTGGGGGTATGACCACTTTCCCTCCTCCGCCCGCTACGCAGCCACTTTGGGGCTCGACTATGTCGCCCATACGGGCAAATTTCATACCTCCTGGGGTGAGTTTGGTGGCTTCAAGCACCCGCATGCCCTTGAGTATGAGACCGCTCAGATGGTCGCGCTGGGCTCGAAATGTCTGGTTGGCGATCAGCTCCACCCCAATGGGACCATCAACCCCGATACTTACGCCTCGATCGCGCCGGCCTATGCTCGCATTGCCAGGCTGGAGCCCTATCTAGAAGGGGCTCGCCAGGTTTCTCAGATTGCCATTCTCTCGTCGGAATTTTTCAATTCGGAGGGCGATCGCAACGTCGCGCCGGACGATGGCGCCGCGCAAATGCTGCTTGAAATGCAGCTTCCCTTCGACGTCATCGACGGTATGGCCGATTTTTCGTCCTACGACCTTGTCATTTTGCCGGACGACATCCCTGTGGACGGGGATCTCAAGATGCGGCTCGAGCGGTTCCTGGCGAACGGTGGCGCGCTGCTTCTGTCCGGGAACTCCGGTCAGGACGCGGACGGGCAGTTGAGTTTGCCAGCAGGCGTGCAGATTGCTGGCGATACGGTGTTCGAGCCCTCATATATTCAGACCATGCCAGGATTGGGCGCGTCATTAACGCAAACGCCTTTTGTGGTCTATGGCCGCGCACTGCGTGTCGAAACCACAGGCGCCGAGGTTTTGGCTGAGTGCGTGCCACCCTATTTCAACCGGACCTACGCGCACTTCAGTTCGCACCAGCATGCTCCGGACAATCCGGACGCTCCCGCTATCGGGCCAGCGGTGACCCTCCACAATCGCATCGGCTACATCGCCTTTCCGATCTTTGAAATCTACCACCGTGTCGGCCAGCCGCTCTATCGCAAACTTGTCGAGGCGGTATTGGACCGGTTGCTGACAAGACAAGTGCTACGTACCACCTTGCCAACATCTGGCCGAGCCAGCCTCGCTCATCAACCTGACCGGAGCCGCTACATCCTGCACATGCTCTACGGCCCACCTCAGGTGCGTGGGAAGTCCGTGCCACACGGCGAGGGCACGCGTGTCATGGAGATGATCGAAGACATTCCGCCCATAGGCCCGATCTCCGCGGATGTCGTGCTGCCAGTTCGCCCCACCAGGGTGTACGACGCGATATCCGGGGCAGAGCTGGAACTGGTTGCGCTAGATGATGATGCCTATCGCATCACTTTGGATCGCTTGCATATCCACGCAGCAGTCGTTCTTGAGTATGGCTAGTCAATTGGCCTTGAAGGGCGTTGGCGACGACCAGAACAGTCTAACTCAAAGGCGGGACACAGTGTCAGAGACGAGCAGGAAGCAAGCAACCATAACCGATGTCGCCCAGGTAGCAGGTGTCGCTGTCGGGACTGTCTCGCGATATCTGAATGGTCTGCCTATCCGCAATGCCAAGCGGCAGCCGATCGAACAGGCCATCAGCGACCTGGGCTACCGCCGAAACCTGGTTGCGGTGTCCATGAAGCGGCAGACAACGCATATCGTGGGCATGATGGTCCCTGCACTGAGCGAGTTTCACGCCGGATTGCTGGACCAGCTAACCCGTCGCCTCCGTCCCACAGGTCGCGCCGTATTGAGCTATTGTCACGATCTGGAAGCGCGCTCCATCGAGGAGGGGCTCGAATTCTTTGCCTCGCACCGCGTTGATGCGGTGGTGATGGATGGTCTGGTCATCGCGGGAAGAACACTCGAACGGCACGTCAATGACGGTCTTTCAGTGGTCCTCTATGACAATGATATTCCGGGATTGTCGGCGGATCGCGTCTTTACCACCAACCGCAGGTCAAGCGAGCGGCTGGTTCGGCACCTTGCCGAGCTCGGGCACACCCGCATCGCCATGATCGCAGGACGTCGGGAAGACTCAGCCGGTCTAGAGCGCATCGAAGGATATGAAGACGCCTTGCGGGCTCACGGACTAGAGTTGCGCCAGGACTACTACGGTGCCGGCTTCTGGAATGAAGAGGGGGGCTATGCCGCCGTTCGCGATCTCCTGGCATTGCCGGAGCCGCCCACAGCCATTTTCAGCGCCAACTACAACATGACCATGGGAGCATTGCGCTGGTTGCGCGAACACAACGTCGAGGTGCCGCGTGATCTTTCGCTGGTCAGTTTTGACGATGTGCCTGCTTGGTCGATCCATCCTGCCGGCATTACGGCCGTGGGTCAGTCCAGCGAGAAGTTGGCCGACGCAATCGCCTCAGTGCTGCTTGAGCGTCTCGACCATGGTCCGCAATCTGGTCGCCGGACATTGCGTATCGACGCCAATATCATCCTCAGGGGCTCTGCCCGCAACCCCACCCTTTAGGTCAGGAGCACAAGCATGGCCACCGTTTCGCTTGACAATGTCAGCAAGTCCTATGGCGCAGCCGAGGTCATCGACAATCTAAGTCTGACCATCGATGACGGCGCGTTCACCGTATTCGTTGGTCCATCGGGTTGTGGCAAGTCGACCTTGTTGCGGATGATTGCCGGGCTTGAGCCAATCACCAGCGGCAGCCTGCTGATCGACGGCGCCCACATGAATGATGCTGACCCGATTGAACGCGGGGTGGCGATGGTGTTCCAGAATTATGCGCTCTATCCGCACATGAGCGTTGAACAGAATATCGGTTTCTCGCTCCGTATGGCCGGGCTATCCAAGCAGGAGATCGCAGAACGTGTAGCCCTCGCTGCAAAGACGCTGCAGATCGAACAACTGCTCAAGCGCAAGCCATCCCAACTCTCAGGTGGTCAGCGCCAGCGCGTCGCAATCGGGCGGGCCATTGTCCGCGATCCCGAAGTCTTCCTGTTTGACGAGCCGCTGTCCAATCTGGATGCCGAACTGCGAGTCTCCATGCGCGTCGAGATTGCCAAGCTGCACAGCCAGCTCGGATCGACGATGATTTACGTGACCCATGACCAGACCGAAGCGATGACACTGGCCGACAAGATCGTGGTGATGCGCGATGGCAGGATTGAGCAGGCTGGCACACCTGAAGAGTTGTACGAGAACCCCGACAATCAGTTTGTCGCAGGCTTCATTGGTTCGCCGCGAATGAATTTCATATCGGGGCGCGAGGGTGACACCTCCTTGACTCTCGGCGTCCGGCCGGAACATTTCCAACTCGGACGAGGCGATATGAATTTCACGCTAACGGTCGACGTGGTCGAGAATTTGGGAGGCACCCGCTATCTCTATGGCACCACGAGCGACGGGGATGCGCTGGTGGTCGAGGCCAGGGAGGCCGCTGGTATCAAGGCCCGCGATGTCGTTGAGGTTAGCGTGCCGCTCCAGCGGGTCTACAAATTTCAGACAGACGGTCAGCGGGTCCGTCAGTAGGGTAAGCTTCATGCAGAATTTGGAGTTGTGGTATCGGGCGCCGGCGACGGCGTGGACCGAAGCTTTGCCACTGGGCAATGGCCGGTTGGGTGCGATGGTGTTCGGAGGCATCGACCGAGAGGAGTTCCAGCTCAACGAAGCCACCTTGTGGGCTGGTGGTCCATATCAGCCAGTCAATGACCAGGCCCTGTCCAACCTTGCCAGAGTGAGGGAATTGATCTTTGCCGAGCAGTTTGTCGAGGCGCAGGCCCTAGCGAACCAGACGATGATGGCAAAGCCACTGACACAGATGACCTACCAGCCGGCGGGCAATCTGTTCATCGAGTTTCGGCACGAGGCAGCGCCCGATACCTATCGCCGGTCCCTCGACCTTGCGACGGCAATTGCCAGCACGGGTTACGGCTTGCTGGGCTCGGGCATCGACGACGATATTGCCTCGGTTCGCCGGGAGAGTTTCGTATCGGCGGCAGATGATGTCTTTGTCACGCAACTGTCAGCCAATCGCCCAGGCGCGTTGACTTTCGAAGTCTGGATCGACAGCCCCCAGGATGGTGAATGGCAAAAGACTGAACCAGATCGCCTGAGTTATTTCGGCAGGAATGCCGACCTGGAGGGGATCAAAGGTCGCCTGACATTCGGCATTGATGCTCAGGTGCGAGCCCAAGGCGGCGTAATGTCCCGCCGTGGGCGACGCATTGTGGTCGAGAACGCCGACAGTGCGACCATCATTGTCGACATCGCTACATCGTTTCGGCGCTTTGACGATGTATCCGGCGACCCTCAGGCCCTGTTGGACAAGCGGCGAGGGACCATCGCCCAAAAGACATATGCGGCGCTTAAAGCCAATCACATCGCTGAACACCAGAGCAAGTTCGACCGGCTGTCGTTGGATCTGGGCGAGGGTCGCACAGACTTGCCCACGGATGAGCGGATTGCTCGCTTTTCTGAAGGTGGCGACGCTGCCCTGGCGGCCCTATACGTGCAGTATGGGCGTTACCTTATGCTGTCTTCCAGTCGGCCTGGCGGGCAGGCGGCGAACTTGCAAGGCATCTGGAACAAGGAGGTGAGGCCTCCCTGGGGCAGCAAATACACCGCCAATATCAACCTCGAAATGAACTACTGGCTGCCTGATCCGGCCAACCTCGTCGAAAATTTCGAGCCCTTGATCAGCCTGGTCGAGGATCTGGCAGAGACCGGCTCCGAAATGGCCCGGCGCCACTACGGTGCGCGCGGTTGGGTGTTGCACCACAATACTGATATCTGGCGTGCGACTGGGCCGGTTGATGGTGCACAGTGGGGCCTCTGGCCGACGGGAGGGGCGTGGCTGTGCGCGCAAATGTGGGACCATGCGGTCTTCGCTGGATGCCCCGAACCTTTGGTTCGTCGTCTTTTGCCTTTACTTGAAGGCGCCGTACAGTTCTTCATCGATATCTTGCAGCCGCTGCCCGGTACGGACTATCTGGTCACCGTTCCGTCGATTTCGCCAGAGAACGAACATCCTTTGGGAGCCGCATTGTGCGCCGGCCCCACCATGGATAATCAGATTCTGCGTGACTTGTTGGACGCCTATGTCGCTGCCAGCGAACAGATTGGGGGAGACCACGATCTGAGACAACAAGCGCGGTCTACGCGTGCGCGCCTGATGCCCGACCAAGTCGGAAAGGCGGGACAATTGCAGGAGTGGAAAGAGGACTGGGATCTGAATGTCCCAGAAATTCACCATCGGCACGTCTCCCATCTTTATGGCCTCTATCCCAGCTTGCAGATCGGCGCGGATACTCCGGAGCTTTTGTCCGCCGCCCGAAGGTCCCTTGAAATAAGGGGTGACGATGCAACCGGATGGGGCATTGGCTGGCGCATCAATCTGTGGGCGCGCCTCGGTGAAGGCGACCATGCCCACGATGTGCTGGAACTGCTGCTGCACCCTGATCGCAGCTACCCAAATCTCTTCGATGCCCACCCCCCGTTCCAGATCGATGGCAATTTCGGCGGCGCGGCGGGCATTCTGGAAATGCTGGTCCAGTCCGGTACCGAGACCATTACTATCCTGCCAGCGCTACCCTTGGCTTGGCCGGATGGCAGACTCAAGGGTGTTCGAGCGCGTGGGGGCGTTACTCTCGATTTTGAATGGCGCGCTGGTCGCCTAACGGCCCTGACTGCTACTGCACCAGAGGGCTATGCCGGGAAAATTCGCGTTTCGGACAAGGTTCTGCAATCAGGTTTGGCGGCCGGTACGACCACTATTCTGGGAGGCCTGCATTGATGAAAGCGGTCTGCATCACCGAGCCGGGCTCGGTATCAGTTGTCGAGATCGACATACCGAAACCCGGGACCGGCGAGGTGGCCATTGATATTTCCCATGTTGGCTTCTGTGGTTCGGACCTCACCTCGTTCCGGGGGCTCAATCCGCTGGTGAGCTATCCCCGGGTGCCAGGTCACGAGATCGCGGGCACAGTTTCGGCGCTCGGTGCCGGGGTTGACGACCTGAGTATCGGGGCACGGGTGACGGTATTGCCTTATTTCAATTGCGGTCACTGTCGAGCCTGCCGTGGCGGTCGGCCGAATGCCTGTGTCAATAACCAGACCATGGGAGTCCAGCGCGAAGGCGCCATGACCGGTTGCGTCGTCGTACCGCGCCAGAAGGTCATTCCGACCCCGAATCTCTCCCTGCGAGATGCCGCTTTGGTGGAACCCTGCTCGGTGGGGTTCCATGCCGTGGGACGCGCGGAAGTGGTGCGCGGGGAGACCGTTGTCGTCCTGGGATGCGGGATGATCGGGCTTGGTGCCCTGATGGGCGCCGTGCGCAAGGGCGCGACGGTGATCGCTGTCGATCTCAGCCCTCAAAAGCTCGATATTGCCGCAAGGCTCGGCGCCAGTCATGTCGTTCGTGGCGGAAACGATGACGTCGCCGCGCGGATTGCCGAACTGGTCCCCGATGGCCCCGACGTCGTCATCGAGGCAGTGGGCGCGCCCGCAACGTTCCTTCTGGCGGTGGACATCGTTGGACAGTGCGGCAGAGTCGTTTACATCGGCTACGCCAAGCAGCCGATCGCCTACGATACCAAGCAGTTCATCACTAAGGAGATCGACGTCCGCGGTTCGCGAAATGCGTTGCGTACGGATTTCGAGGATGTTGTCGAATGGCTGGAAGCGCGTCCGGAGGCCGGCGATCTGATCGTCAGCGCCACCCTGCCGCTGGAGGAGGCCCCGGCCGCCCTGGAACGTTGGGACAAAGCGCCGGGCGACTACACCAAGATCATGATCGCGATGGCGCCGCGCGCATGAAAGTCCCGTACGGCGGCCAACTTCCCGCTCGTACATTTCCTGAACCGGTCACCCCGTCTCCAACCAGACGCCGGGGCAAATCGAGCTTCTCAAGACCGCCGTCAGGCAACCCCTGCTGTTCAATCAGGTGCAACTGAGCATCACCCATGCCAACCTATTTGCGCAGGGTATTGCGGCCAACATGAACGGCCACGACCAGTCGATCTCGCGCGACGTCGGTCTGCTCGATTATTCGCGCCTCAAAGGCATGATGCTGCAAGCATGGTCGCCCTTTCAGAAAGGTTTTTTTGACGGGGTCTTCATCGGCGACCGCGAGAACTATGCCGAATTGAATGACGAGTTGGATCGCGTCGCGGCCAACTATGGTGTCACACCCACGGGCATAGCGGTCGCCTGGATCACCCGTCATCCAGCCAATATCCAAGTTGTCCTGGGGACGACCAAGCCCGACCGTGTGCGCGAATGCGCAGCGGGCTCCGACGTTCAGCTCAGCCGCGAGGATTGGTACAGCCTATTCCGTGCCGCCGGCCACACTGTACCGTGAGTGGACCCATTCACGACTGACCACGACCAGAATGAGGAGCGGCCCCTTGCGGGCACGGTCGCCGTAATCACAGGCGCGGGTCTCGGCATTGGACGGGAAATCGCCAGCGAACAGACCAGGTGCGGCGCTCGTGTGCGATAGTGCCGATTATTGAAAGGACGAGCGAATTCCAAATGGCCGTCCTTGGACAACGATGACACCCCGTCGATCGTCAGGAATGGGGTCGGCTGCTGACCGACTGGCTCTGACCTCCCAACTTGCGCCGCCCTGGCGCCCGCAACGGGGCGGTTTGCAGACAGTCGGCCTCTGGCGACAGTCCCGCCGAAGCAGAGGTTACGCGTTCGCTCCACAAAGGGGAATATGAGTGAAGCGGCGGATTTTGTTCCGCCGCTTAGGCTGCTAGTTCGCGGCCCGTTGTCCGAAATCAAGGTTTGTCGGGCGAGGAAGAACAGGCCCATGACCGGCACTGGTCGGAACACCTCCATCGACCTCTTTCAGGCTGAATATGCGAGACCAGCATTTGCCTGTGCCCTTGAGAATAAAGCCGTAGTGCAGGCTGACCGCATCCTCAGGGATATCGAAGACAATGGTTCGCTCCTGCCAGCCCTGCGTGCCAACCAATGGCCCATCGGGTCGCTGCAGTTCGAGATTGTCGAATAGAAGCGTTCCCTTGGCGCCATCAACCCGGAACCAGATGGTTGCGCCGCTGCCCGCATCCTTCGTGCGCAGCTCGCCAGCGAGCCGGATGCGCCGGCCTTTGAATGGACCTGCCTCTACGCTCTGCATGACCGTGCAGAAATCGTCGCCCCGGATTTCGTGCAGCATTTCGTGCCGTGCCGCGATCAGAACATTTGATCCATTCTCACGGTCGATGCGCGCGTCATAGAGCTGCGGGCTCTTGCCCGCCTTGAACCAGCCGCCGGGCAGAGTGCCATCAGGCGGATTTGCCCGTTCGATCCTGGCACTCAGCATGTTCCAATTGGCCACGCCAAACTGGCGCGACACCAGTTCAAGGCTATCACTATGGGTAATTTCGATTCGTCGTTCGGCGAGAGCCTGCCGAAGCAGTTTCGCCATGAGCTTGGCATCCATGAAGCTATGCATGGGTTCGATCCTTCTCGCGGGGCAGTAGAAAAGATCAGTGCTCGCATTGCTGACGGCCTGCCCAGGAGTCGCGGGTCAAACCAAAACTCGTGCATTCACCCTTCCCATATGGGCGCGAGCGGCTGGCTGCACATGCCACCAGCGAGGTTAGGCCGCTGTTGAGAATTGTCAACAGCGCCTGCCCTTGTGGCCGTCTGCTATCTGCAACTCTACAGCCGAGCATCTACGGCTAAAATGGGAGCGGATGCCTCCTGGCAGCGACGCGCCCTCATTCCCATCATTTAGGGTGTTGAGACGTCTGCCCGTTAGCGGGCATTCGGGATCACCGGTCTGGTCGACGGCGACGAAGAGCGACACTCGTCTATGAGCAATTGCGGGGCAGTGAACCTCGCATCACAACGGGCATGTCGATTAGGTTGGCCTGCGGGATCCGGGAGGGCGCGAGCAGCAGTTCCACGGCGCGACTACCCATTTCCTCGTGTGGCAAGCCTATCGTTGTCAGGCCCGGACGCAAATACGAGGCCAACTCGTCATTATCGAACGAAACCAGCGCAACGTCTTCCGGAGTGCGGATGCCGGCCTCGCCAAGCGCCTGGTAGGCACCGAAGGCCAGACGGTCGTTGAGGCACAACAACGCGCGGGGACGCTGCGTCTTGAGCAGTTTCCGGGTCAGGTCGTAGCCAAAATTCGGTTCCCAGTTCCAGCAGCTCAACTCGGCCGCAAAGGTCAGGCCGGCATCGGCCATCGCGTCGCGAATGCCCATAAACCGACGCGAGATCGTCTCGGACCGGAACAAGCCCTCTTCCTGCTTCGCATTATGACCCAGGAGGACAATGTCCTTCGTGATGCCGCTACTCACCAACAGTTCCACGGCCCTGCGTCCGCCCTCATATTCTGCCGGCAGCACCGAAATGGGAAACCGCGCACTCGTACCGTTGAGCATCACCACCGGCACATTGATTGCCAGGTCGGGGACAAACACTTCTCGCGCCCGCATGGCGGCGAAGATCAGGCCGTCCACCTGCCGGTCGAGGGCGGTTTCCACCGCCTGGATTTCGCGCGCCGGTTCGCCTCCGGTTTCGAGCACCAGCATGACATGCTTGGCCTGTTCTGCCGCCGACAGAGCGCCGCGAATAAGGCCGCTGGCGAAACGGGTTGTCGCCACATAGTCCGAGATGAAGGCGATGGAGCGCGACTTGTCTGTGCGCAGCGCGCGCGCCGCCACATTGGGCCGATAGCCCAGGCTCGCCGCCGCGTCGTGCACCTTCTTGTGGGCCTCGGGCGACAGGCGCGTGTCCGGCCGGCCGGTCAGGATCATCGAGGCCGCCGTTGTTGACAGACCGGCCAGACGCGCCACGTCCGCCAGTGTTACACGCTTCTTTCCCAAAGGCTTCTGGTCCCCTCAACGGCCGGGTTATCGCTTTTCGACTGGATAGCCATGCGCCCCCCGCTTGACAAGCGATGCACATCATAGCATGTGCTAAATGGATTTAGCAAAGCGGCAATTGCTGCGCATTTTGCGAAGACCTCGGAAAGGGGCTTGAGGATTGGCGTTTCATCTGCCGGATCATTGGGTGTGGGATTTCTGGCTCGCTGACGATGGCGAGCGCCACCACATGTTCTATCTGCATGCGCCCAAATCGCTTGGTAATCCAGACCTGCGGCACCGCAATGCCCGCATCGGTCACGCCAGCTCGAGCGATCTGCGCAACTGGACCAATCACGGCCAGGTGTTCGACGCTGGCGCGCCAGGCAGCTTCGATGGCAGCGCCACCTGGACCGGAAGCGTAGTGCGCGGCCCGGACGGGCTCTGGCGCATGTTCTATACCGGCTCGCGCTTTCTCTCCCCCGAGAGCAGCGCCAATATCGAGTCCATCGGCGTGGCCACATCGCCCGACCTGTTCGACTGGACCAAGCATCCCGGCGCCATTTGCGTCGCTGATGACCGTTACTACGAAACCCTGGGTACCTCGTCCTGGCCCGAAGAGGCATGGCGCGACCCCTGGGTATTCTGGCGCCAGGCGGATCAGCGCTGGCATATGCTGCTCACCGCCCGAGGCAAGGACGGTTCGGAACCCGATCGCGGGGTCATGGCCCATGCGACGTCAACCGATCTCGTGCACTGGGCGGTCGAGCCGCCGCTGAGCGCATCCGGATCAGGCTTTGCCCATCTCGAGGTCTTCCAGGTCATCAAGCTCGGCGGCCAAAATCACATTGTCTTTTGCTGCGACGCCGCCAAGCTGTGCGGTCACAGGGCAGGGGGCATGGGCGGCATCTGGTGCCTGCCGGTCGGCGACATGCCGGGGCAGGTCGATTTTGCCGCCGCGCGACTCTTGGTAGACGAGCGTCTTTACGCCGGCAGGATCGCCCAGGACCGGCAGGGGAAGCTCTGGCTCCTGGCATTCAATAATGTCACCGCGGATGGCGCCTTCGAAGGCGGCATTTGCGATCCCTTGCCCATCACCACCGGTGCAGACGGTTTTCTTGAGGTCAGCCCGCGATGACGATTGAAGTACATGGCGCGGTTGAGCCCGGTTTCGAACCTGTGGCAGACGCCTTTGCGTCCGCTTTCGCTGCTCGCCCCACAATGGGCGGTGCCTTGCACGTCATCATTGGCGGGCAGAGCATTGTCGATCTCTGGGCCGGTATCGCCGATGAGCGCATTGGCCGACCCTGGGAACGGGACACGCCCTCGGTCGTGTTCTCCTGCACCAAGGGGCTGATGTCGATCCTGATTGCCCGCCTCGTGCAGGATGGAAAGCTTGACTACGAAGTCCCCGTCGTCCGGTACTGGCCTGAATTCGCGCAGGCGGGGAAGGCTGATATCACGGTCGGACAGGCGCTGGCGCATCAGGCGGGGCTCTCCGCCCCGCGTGAAGATTTGACCGAGGATGACATCGTCGATTGGAACCGCATGTCGGCGGTGATGGCCGCGCAGGAGCCGCTCTGGCCTGTCGGGACGGGCTACGCCTATCACGCGCTGACCCATGGCTGGTTGACCGGAGAACTGGTCCGCCGGGTCACCGGCAAGTCTGCTGGCACATATTTTCGCGAGCTGATCGTGGATCCTCTAAAAGCCGAAGCCTGGATCGGGCTTCCCGACGCCCAGGCAGACCGTGCCGCCCATCTACAAGTCAGTGCGCCACTATCTACGCTCTGGGCAGAGGAGGCTAAAAAGCCAGCGCCAAACTGGCCTTATAAGGCCATGACTCTCGGCGACGCATTGCCGGCCGATCTGGTCACGAATGAGGGCGGCTTCAATTGCCAGCGCATTCGTTCCGCCGAGATTCCCGGCGCGGGGGGCGTTGCAACGGCCAAGGCATTGGCGACAATTTGGTCGGCTACCGTGGTCCCCACAAAGGGTATCCGCCTGATCGATGATTCTGTCATTGATACCGCCACCCGCACGCAAAGCGAGGGCATCTCGGTGTTCGGCGGTGATCCGCCATTTTCCCGCTGGGGATATGGCTTCCAGCTTGATTCCGAAGCGCGGCGCTATCTCGGCGACGGCTGTTTCGGGCATGATGGTGCAGGGGGACAGGTTGGTTTCGCCGATCCCGCGCGCCAGATCGGTTTCGGCTTTGTCACCAATTGGATGATGGGGCCGGAAGACCAGCGTGCGACCGGGATCATCTCGGCCCTGCGTCAGGTTATCTAGTCGTCGCGCCGGGCACAAAGCGCATATTGACTCAGCTTTGTGCCCATGCGCTAAATCCATTTAGCAGACGGAAACATCCACTGCAGATCTTACCCTGGAGGAGGTAGTCGTGAGAAACACAACCCGCCACGCACTTCGTATTGCCGCCCTGAGCCTCAGCGTTGCCGCAACGGCCGGAACGGCCCTGGCCGCACCGAGCTGCGGCACTGACCCGGTCGTGCTAAATTCCTATTTCGAAACCGGCTTCCTGCTGCCAAGGCAGCTGGCCGAAGAGTTCACCAGGCAATTCCCCAATGTCACCTTCGACATCAAGGAAGACCAGTTCGCCAATATGATGGAGAACTCGCCGCGCATCCTGTCCGAGGCCAATGCGCCGGACCTGATCCGTCTGCCCTCGCTGACCGACCTGGTAGCCAACGACCTGCTGCTTAATCTGGATGGCTATTTCGACGAATTCGGCTGGGACGCATTCCCTGCGGGTCAGTTGGTGCAGTTGCGTGTCGAAGAGGGTGGCCGCCCCCGCGGCACCGGTTCGCTCTACGCCATGGGCCTCAACTATTCCATGACCGGCGTCTTCTATAACAAGGAGCTGGCCGACCAGCTCGGTATGACCGAGCCGCCTCAGACCCTGGCCGAACTGGACGCCCTGATGGCCGCCGCCAAGGAAGCCGGCATTCAGCCGATCATGCAGTGGAACAAGGGCACCGCAGGTCTGGCCTTCCCCTTGCAGAACCTGATGGGGGCCTATGGCGCGCCCGAGCCGATCAATGACTGGATTTTCCAGAAGGAAAGCGCGACCATCAACACGCCCGACAATCTCGAAGCGGCGCAGCACCTCGATGCCTGGATCAAGGCAGGCTATTTTCCCTCCGACGCCAACGCCATCGAATATTTTCAGATGATGAGCCGCTATATCGGCGGTGAGGGTCTGTTCATGTTCAACGGCGACTGGGAGTCTGGCAATCTCGACGCCAATGCCGCCGGCAAGTTCGGCTTCTTCATCATGCCGAGCGTTGAAGAAGATGGTCGTCACGCCACCATGTCCGCCCCGCTAACCTTCGGCATTGCCGCCAACGCTGCCAACCCAGATTGCGCTGCCTTCTTCCTCGATTGGGTTGCCACCAATGAAGAAGCCCGCAAGATCAATGTTGCCGTCGGTGGTTCCAACCCTGGTGGTCCGACCGATCTGCCCATGCCTGCCGTCAAACCCGGCTCGGTGACCGAAGCCTCGCTGGCCGCTGGCCAGACCCTAGCCGAGGACAATGGTGCAATGGACTTTATCGCCAATGCGACCGGTGCCATCTTCGCTGCGGGCTGGACCCCTGAATTGCAGAAGATGGTGGGTGGACAGCAGACCCCCGAGGGCCTGCTTGAAGCCGTTCAGGAAGAATACGAGACCCAGCTTTCCCGCTAAGCCTGGATCCCAACGCCCCTGAGCGGGCCGGAATGAAACATGACTGATATCACGACGTCCCTTCCGGACGCTCAGCCAGAACGAGTGCGGCTCCCCCCCTCGCGGGGGAGCCGCAAGACCAGAATGGCGGCATGGCTCTTCGTTGCGCCGGCCTTCATTGCCTATGCGGCTTTCGTGCTCGCTCCGCTCTGCATGAGCATCTACTATTCGCTCCTGCGCTGGGACGGCATCGGCGAAGCCCAGTTCTACGGGCTGAGCAACTACGTGACTGTGTTGACTGATAGCGATCTGCTGCAGATCATCGGCAACGCCTTTCAGCTCGTCCTCTATTTCACGCTGATCCCGGTGCTGCTTGGACTGGCCGTGGCCGCTGCCATCCGCAGTCACATGGCGGGGCGCTTCGGCACCATCACGCGCACTGTTCTGTTCCTGCCCCAAGTCATTCCGCTGGTTGCGGCCGGTATCGCCTGGAGCTGGATGTTCGCCTCCACTGGCCTGGTCAACCAGACCCTGAAAGCCATTGGCCTGTCGAGCTGGGCACGCGGCTGGCTCGGCGACTTCGTCTGGGCACTGCCCGCCGTCGGCATTATCGGCGCCTGGGTCCTGCTGGGACTGTGCACCATGCTGCTGGTCACCGGCATCACCAAGATCGATCCCAGCCTTTATGAAGCCGCCCGGCTCGATGGCGCGCGCCCC
This sequence comes from Devosia marina, assembly GCF_009758415.1. GTDB lineage: Bacteria > Pseudomonadota > Alphaproteobacteria > Rhizobiales > Devosiaceae > Devosia > Devosia marina. Next base: position 18,335 of record NZ_WQRF01000006.1, read on the forward strand.
TGGCATGAGTTCCGCTACATCACCCTGCCGGGCCTGCGCCAGGAAATCGGCGTCTGCATCACCGTGACCGTCATCGCCGCGCTCGCCAGCTTCGACATCGTCTATATCTCCACCCAGGGCGGGCCGGGGATCACCACCACCGTGCCGGGCCTTGAAATCTACCGTCTGGCCTTTGCCCACCGGCAAGTCGGCCTCGCCTCGGCGCTGGCCATCGTGCTGATGGTCCTGGTGCTGATCTCCATCGCTCCTGTGCAGTGGTTCACGCGGGACAAGAAATGAAGACCGCATCCCCCAATTCCCTGATCGCTCGCGGTTTGATCATCGTCCTGATGATCATCACGCTCCTGCCGTTCCTATCCATGCTCTCGGCCGCTTTGGCGCCGCAGGGAACCTATCCCAACGGCCTGCAATGGCCGAGCGACCCGCAATGGAGCAATTTCGTCCGCGCTTTCGAAGTGGCCAGGATGGATCAGTTGCTGCTGTCGAGCACGTTGATCGTGATGGGCGTCGTGCCATTGTCCGTGCTGATCGCCACCATGGCCGGCTACGGTCTGGCCAAGCTCACGAGCAACAAATACAAATGGCTGTATCTCGTTTTTGTGTTCGGTCTGACGCTGCCCTTCGAGGCCGTCATCACCCCGCTGTACTACGAGGTGCGGGCGCTCGGCCTGCTCAATACGCGTTTTGCAATCATCCTGCCGCTGATCGGGCTCTATATGCCCTTCTCGGTCTATTGGATGCGCGCCCACTTCCTCAATGTGCCCCATGACCTGACCGAAGCCGCCCAGCTTGATGGCGCGACCCGCTGGAAGGAATTCTGGCTCGTGCAGGTGCCCCTGGCGCGTCCGGCCATCATGTCGCTGACCATCCTCCTGTTCCTCTGGACTTGGAACCAGTTCCTCCTGCCAGTTGTGTTGGTGCAGGACCCCATGCAGCGCACCATGGCCGGTGCTCTCGGCGCCTTCCAGGGCCAGTGGGGCACAGATATACCGCTGCTCTGCGCCGGCTCGCTTCTCATTCTGGCGCCGACCGTGGCGTTGTTCCTCGTCTTCCAGCGCCAGTTCGTCGCTGCCCTGATGCAGGGCGCGGTGAAGGGCTAATAGGAGTCCACCAAATATGTCAGGTCTAACTCTGCGGTCTGTCCGCAAGAACTACGGCGATGTGCCGGTCATCAAGGGCGTCGATCTCGATATCGCCCATGGAGAATTTGTGGTCTTTGTCGGTCCCTCGGGCTGCGGTAAATCCACGCTTCTGCGCATGATTGCCGGGCTTGAAGATATCACCAGCGGTGAAGTCTCAATCGGCGACCGCGTGGTCAACGAAATCGAGCCGCGTGATCGCGGCGTGGCGATGGTGTTCCAGTCATACGCTCTCTACCCACATATGAGCGTTTACGACAATGTCGGGTTTGGGTTGAAACTGGCGGGCACGCCAAAGGCAGTCCGTGACGCCAAGATTCGCGATGCTGCCAAAGTGCTTCAGATGGAACACCTCTTGGATCGTCGGCCGGCGCAGCTCTCAGGTGGTCAGCGCCAGCGCGTCGCCATTGGGCGGGCCATTGTGCGCGAACCCGATGTGTTCCTGTTCGACGAACCGCTTTCCAATCTCGACGCTGCCTTGCGCGGCGACATGCGGATGGAACTGGCCCGGCTCCATAACGATCTGGGCGCCACCATGATCTACGTGACCCACGACCAAATCGAAGCCATGACCCTGGCCGACAAGATCGTCGTCCTCGATGGTGGCGTGGTTCAGCAGGTCGGCTCGCCCCTTGAGCTTTACAATAATCCCGCCAATCTTTTCGTGGCCGGCTTTATTGGCTCGCCCAAGATGAACTTGCTGGAGCTAACATCCCGTCCAGAAGGCAACGTCTCTTCGGCAGAACTTTCAGCAGGACTGGCTCTCAACCGAGGTGCTTTGGCGGGCACCAGCTTGACACTTGGTCTCCGCCCGCATGATCTGAGAGTGGCGCCAAACGGGCCCTTGAATGGACAAGTGCGCCTGGTGGAACGGCTCGGCAACGAGACGATCCTGCGGGTTTCGCTTGCTGACACGACCGAGATTACGGCGGTCTTGCCGGGTCAGGACGAATTTGCCATCGGCCAGACAGTTGCGTTCGACTTCAAGCCTTCCAGCGCTCTCGTGTTTGACGAGAATGGCAGGCGTCTTCCATCCCCCGGTTGAGAAGCGCTACATCGGGAGGACGTCCGCGAGAGGGCGTGGACCGACAAGTCCACTGCCGCCCTCACAGTCTAATCCGATTGGCGAATTCACCAGTTGGCGATGCGCCCGTCGGGCAAAATGGCTTCGAGAGCGGGGATTTCTTCCTGCGCGAACGGATGTCGTGCCGCCTCAGCCTCATCGATCTCGATACCCAGGCCGGGCGCGTCGGGCACGCCCCATACCCCATTTTGCATGTCGAGCGGATAGGTCTGAGTGCAGATATCGCGGAACCATGGCACCAGACCAACGGCTTCTTCCTGGATGACGAAATTGGGCGTGGCGAGATCGAAATGCAATGCGACGGCGCCCGCCACCGGCCCCATCGGGTTGTGCGGCGCGATCCCCATATGGGCGGCTTCAGCAATGGCGGCTATCTTTCGACCACCGGTCAGCCCACCACAATGGGCCAGATCGGGTTGGATATAGGCCACAGCCCGCTTTTCAGCGAGATCAGCGAATTCTCGCGGCGTGAAGAGGCGCTCGCCGGTTGCCAAAGGGCATGCCACCTGGCGCGCCAGCTCGGCCATTGCGCCGACATCGCCAGGCTGAATCGCCTCTTCCACAAATAGCGGCTTGATAGGGGTGATAGCATCGATATAGGCGCGCGCTGCTTCCACGCTATCCGGACGGCCATGAAAATCGGTCATGATCTCAACGCCGTCGCCTACGCGTTCGCGGACCGCATGCGCGAGTTTTTCCACGTGGCGAATTTCGGGAAGGGGAGCTGTATATCCTGTGTAGGGGACGAAGCCGAGCTTGATGGCGTTGTAGCCCATCTCGACGGTTTCCTGCACCGCGTCGCAGAACGCGTTGACGTCGCTGGTGGGAACCTGGGCGCCGATCTTGGCGCGGCGCAGGTGGGTGTACACAGCCACATTGTCACGTACGCGCCCGCCAAGCAGGTCATGAACGGGAACGCCAAGCGCCTTGCCCTTGATATCCCAGAGGGCGTGTTCAATTCCCGAGACTGCACTCAGTCCGATAGCGCCGAGCGGCCAAAAGCTGAACCCGGTCATACGGCGCACGACATGCTCGATGCGGGTGGGGTCCTCACCGATCACGAAGGGCTCAAGGTCCTCGATCGTGGCACACACCGCGCGTGTTTTCCACTCGAGCGTGGCTTCGCCCCACCCGTAGAGGCCAGGTTGGTCCGTCAGTACTTTGACGAATATCCAATTGCGATGGATCGCGTTCACGACCACCGTCTGAACGGCAGTTATCTTCACTTCGGCCTCATTCAGGGATTGAGAGTTTGTGGTAGCCAGGTCGAAATTTCAGGGACGAGGCAGAGGATTACGACGGCTACGAGTTGAGCGATCAGAAAGGGCAGCAGAGCTCGCAGAAGCGGGATCATGCCAATGCTGCCCACACGCATGATGACGAACAGCACAACGCCCACTGGGGGCGTCACCAGACCGATTGCCAGTGTAACCATGACGATCATGCTGGCTTGGAGTGGGTCGATGCCAAGCGTGATGACCGCGGGCATGACCAGCGGCATGAATATCAGGATCGCCGCCCCGATATCGAGAAACGTGCCCAAAATGAGCATCAGCACGGACAGCGCAAGCAGGAAGAACAGTGGCTGATCCTGAAAAATGAGCGCCGCCTCGCGCACAAAACCGGAGATGCCCAGCAGATTGAGCGCATAAGACAGGATGGTGGCCGCGGCGACCAACAGATAGATCGTTGCGGAGGTGCGAGCGGCACGCATAAAGGCTTGCCAAAGACCGGCCATGTCCATCTTTCTGAAGACGACCACCGACAGGAAAATTGCGTAGGCTACGGCGATGCCACCACCTTCGGTGGCCGTGTAGGCGCCCATGACCATACCCCCGACAATGATCAGCGGGAGAGTGGCAACGGCGACGCCCTCGACGAGCATGCGCCAGCGGGGCCCATGATGGTCGGCGACACGCGGGCGCGGCAGGCGTCCCCGGACGGCATCAAAGAAAACGATGGCCGCGCAGGCAGAGCCCAGCAGGATGCCTGGTCCCACGCCCGCCAGGAACAGATCAATGATGGATACGCCCGTGACCGCGCCAATCAGAATGGCCAGACCCGATGGTGGGATGATGGGGCCAATGATCGAGGAGGCGACCGTGACCGCAGCCGCATAGGGGCGCGAGTAGCCTTCCTTTGGCATCTCCTGCATGAAGACCCTCCCCAACGCAGCCGCGTCGGCCACGGCAGAACCGGATATGCCTGCGAACAGGACGGATGTGCCAATATTGGCGTAGGCGGTTCCGCCGCGCATTTTTCGTGTGGCATTGGAAGCAATGGCAATGAGCCTGGTGGTGATGCCGCCCTGGCTCATGATTTCAGCGGCCAGAATGTAGAAAGGAACCGCCAGGAAAACGAAGCTGTCCACGCCCGTGAACAAACGCGTTGTCACGATGGACAGCGGAATGTCGGCGAGCAATACGCCCACCAGTCCTGCCAGCCCCAAAGAAAACGCGACCGGCACCCCGATCAGCAATAGAACTAGTCCGGAAAGAGCAACCCAGATCATGTCACTTCTCCGTCCGCCGCAGGCGATTTGCGGTGCTCGTCCCAGCCGCCGAACCAGGACAGTCCGATCTGGATGAGCAGTAGAGCCGATCCGACAGGAAGGGCCAAATAGGGATAGATCATGGGAATGCCCGAGGCTGGTGCGACCTGACCTGCGTTGCGTAGCGCGAGCGGCCAGCCATAAATCAGCACCACTAGGCAGAATATTGCGCCAAGCGAATAAAGGGCCGAACGCACCAGAGCGGCATAGCGCGGTGCTACCATGGATTCGAGGGTCTCAACCCCCATGTGTTCGATCCGATAGATGGCGGCCACGGAGCCCAGCATCATCAGCCAGATCATCAGGTAGCGCATCAATTCTTCGGTCCAGCTAAAGCCGATGCTGAAGGCATAGCGGCCCACGACCTGCGTGAGATTGAGCGCGGTGACGGTGATCAAAAGCAGCGTCGCCAGAATTTCGGTGGTACGGGCGAGCAGGAAGGCAGCGCGCTTCGCGAAAGCCTGCATTGCAAGTTTCCTTGAAAGCCGCGGGCCGATGGCCCGCGGCGGATGGGATCGCTTATTGGGAACCGTACATGCGGGACTTCACAGTCTCCACTTCGTTCAGAAGTTCATCGACCAGTTCATCGCCAACATTGCTGCGAATAAACTGCAGCACCGGTTCTTGCACCACGTCCCGGAAGGCGGCCTTTTCTTCGGGGGTGGAGACGTGGATTTCCATCCCCAGTTCTTCCTCCAACTGGCGGCTGTAGAGCCAGTCGCCCTCGGTCTTCTGCAGGTTCTCGGTCCAGGCGGCCAGCTTGGCGGCGTCCTGAATGATCTGCTGGTGGCCAGGAGAGAGCGATTCAAACCAATCGTTGTTGGCGATCACGACGTGGAGGCCGAAGGTGTGTTCGTTCAAAGTGTAGTACTTCTGCACTTCGCCGGCGCCACCGCTGTAGACCACCGCGGGCGGATTTTCCTGCCCATCGACCACGCCCTGACGCAGGGCCATGACCACTTCAGCACCGCTGATCGGAACGGCCGTGGCACCCAGCGATTTGACCATTTCCATATAGACCGGGCTTTCCATGGTGCGGATCTTGAGCCCTGCCATGTCGTCGGGATTGACGATCGGCCGCACATTATTTGTGAACGAGCGGAAGCCATTCTGCGAGAAGGCCAAAGCGCGCATGCCGGTCTGCTCCAGAATGTCCTCACGCATGGCATCGCCAAACGGGCCATTCATGACTTCCCAGGCGATTGGGGCGCTCTCAAAGATGTAGGGCACCGACCAGACCTGCATGGGTGGATAAAAGCCGGCCATGGCGCCGTCGGCCGGCAAGGTCAGTTCGAGGCTGCCCTGCTGGACCTGCTCGAGCATTTCGCGCTCGCCGCCGAGCTGATTGCCTGGGAAAAGGCGGACGGTGATGTCGCCATTGGTCTTGAACTCGACATACTCCTTGAAGCGGAGCACAGCGTTGTATTCGGGGTAGTCACCCTCGGCCACACCGATGCCGAACTTGATTTCGTCAGCCATACTGACCGAAGAAAGAGAAAGCACCCCCATCAGGGCGCCGATTGCGGAGCGGGTCATAAACATAGTTGTCCTCCCTAGAACGGCCTTATGGCCAAGTTGGCGGTTTGGTGGCTTCCGGAGCACCATCACCAACGATCATGCAATTCTTTAGATCATATGTAAAGGTGAGTAATGGAAGACGATGATGCGCAGGTGGCGATGCGTCCGAAAATGCCTGATCTTCTCTACGCCGTGATCGGATCGGCGCTTCCAACTGGCGCTACAAAGATCGCCGTCGACGACCTGGGACGACGGATTGCGAATGAGGTTTATCGCCCGGGCGAGATCATGCCGACAGAGCCTGAACTTGCGGCTTCATTGGGGGTCAGCCGGACCACAGTACGCGACGCGATCAAGGTTCTGTCGGGGAAGGGCATGGTGCGAACGGCACGCCGCTACGGCACCCGGGTGCGACCGGTAGAAGAATGGAGCCTTCTTGATGCTCAGGTTGTGGCGTGGCACGAGCCGAGCCATCCGAGGCTGCAATCCATGTTCGCCGAAACGACCGAGCTCCGAAGCATTATCGAGCCACAGGCAGCAGCACTGGCTGCGGTTCGAGCTACCGAAGCGCAGGTAGCGACTATCTCGGATGCGGCCTATGCAATGCATCCGACCTCTGGGTCGGTCGAGGACCTTTTCGACGCAGATTGCACCTTTCACGCTACGATTCTGGAAGCCACCGGCAATTTAATGATGAGACAACTACGCCCCATCATCCTCACCATGCTGTGGATTTCATATGAGTATGGCGTGTTGGCCAAGAGCCCTGAGCCGGTAACGCGCGAGGGCCACATCAAGGTGGCCGAGGCAATCCGAGCGAGGGATTCCATGGGCGCGGAAAGAGAAATGGCCCAGATGCTGGAATTCAACCGCAGGACCGCAGGTCTTGAAAATGCGGGGTCTGTCGGATTCTAGGAATTCGACCTTTTGCAAACCTCGCGGCGCTGGAGAGTTAACTGTTGTCGTGACACGGCACGTTGCTGGATGAGGAAGCTCCTGCCACAATCGTTCGCCCCATTGGCCGATGTTGGCCAAATATGAACGACCGCGTTCTCGTGTTCGCGTCCGGCTACGCCGACGACGAAATTCGGGAAGAAGCGCTTGCCACTTGGCAGGATCAACTGCGTCGCCCAACGCTCGTTTTCCGGATTGCGCATCCACCACTTGATGGTCCCGGTTTTGTCGCGGTGGGCAGTCCGTCCGGGCCGAAATAAAACTGCGGCACCGGTTCGTCTGCGACCACCCGCACGTGCCGCGATTGCGCGAGGCGGATGGCTTCCTTCAACGCATCGGGCTCACGCATGACCGCCAAGTCCACAGCCTGTTGATTGCCACTGAGAAGTGACCCAGTAGGCTGGGATATTTCCACCGAGATTTGACCCATGTTTGAACCTTGCCCAGGCTGTTGCAGCGGGGGCTTTGGAGTGATCGACATGGCGTTACTGAGCGTTATCCGACGCTGGCATTTTCGAGAGCATCTATCGATCCGGGAGATTGGTCGCAGGACCGGCCTGTCCCGGAACACTATCCGCAAGTATCTGCGCTCTGGCGGGATTGAGCCGCAGTTCAAAGTTCCCGATCGACCGAGCAAGCTTGATCCGTTTGCGGACCGGCTGGCTGCCTGGTTGAAGACGGAGGCGAACAGACCCCGCAAGCAGAAGCGGACCCTCAAACAGCTGCATGCGGATCTGGTCAGCCTGGGGTTTGACGGGTCCTACAATCGGGTCGCGGCCTTTGCCCGGGAATGGCGGGCGGATCGGCAGCGCGAGATGCAGACCACAGGTCGCGGCACCTTTGTGCCCCTGAGCTTTGCGCCGGGTGAGGCGTTCCAGTTCGACTGGTCCGAAGATTGGGCCATCATCGGCAATGAGCGAACCAAGCTGCAGGTGGCGCATATCAAGCTCAGCTATAGCCGGGCCTTTCTTGTCCGAGCCTATCTGCTGCAGACGCACGAGATGCTGTTTGATGCCCACACCCACGCCTTCCGGGTGTTCGGTGGCATCCCGCAGCGCGGCATCTACGACAATATGCGCACCGCCATCGACAGGGTTGGTCGCGGCAAGGAGCGGGACGTCAATGCCCGGTTCCTGGCCATGGCCAGCCACTATTTGTTCGAGCCCGAGTTCTGCAATCCAGCTTCAGGCTGGGAGAAAGGTCAGGTCGAGAAGAATGTGCAGGATGCCCGGCATCGGCTTTGGCAGCCCATTCCACGCTTCCCAACCCTGGATGAGTTGAACGACTGGCTGGAGAACCGCTGCGAGGAGCTATGGTCCCAGACCGCTCATGGCCGGATGGGCGGCACCATTGCCGATCTCTGGATGGAAGAAGCCCCAACCCTGATGCCGGCACCACGCCCGTTCGACGGCTTTGTCGAATCCACCAAGCGGGTCACGCCGACCTGCCTGGTGCATCTGGACCGCAATCGCTACAGCGTGCCCGCCTCCTTTGCCAATCGACCCGTCAGCCTCAGGGTTTATCCTGACCGGATCGTGGTTGCTGCAGAAGGCGGTATCATCTGCGAGCACCATCGGATCATTGACCGATCTCATAATCAGCCGGGCCGGACCGTCTATGACTGGCGCCACTATCTGGCTGTCGTGCAGCGCAAACCCGGTGCGCTGCGCAATGGGGCACCTTTTGCCGAACTGCCTCCGGCATTCAAAACGCTGCAGCAGCATCTGCTGAAGAAGCCGGGCGGTGATAGGGAGATGGTCGAGATTCTCGCCCTGGTCCTGCAGCACGATGAGGATGCCGTGCTCCTGGCCGTCGAGATGGCGCTCGAGGCAGGCGTCCCCACCAAAACCCATGTATTGAACCTGCTGCACCGTCTGGTGGACGGCAAGACCATCACGCCGCCAACCATCAATGCCCCGCAAGCACTGGCTCTGACCAATGAGCCCAAGGCCAATGTCGAGCGCTACGACGCCCTGCGCACAGCTTCGGAGGCCCGCCATGCGTCATAATCCTGCCGCTGGTGCGATCGTCATCATGCTCAAGAGCCTCAAGATGCATGGCATGGCCCAGGCGGTCGGCGAGTTGACTGAACAGGGCGCACCCGCCTTCGAGGCTGCCATCCCAATCCTGTCTCAGCTGCTCAAGGCCGAGACGGCAGAGCGGGAAGTGCGCTCGACGGCCTATCAGCTCAAGACAGCCCGCTTTCCAGCCTATCGCGACCTCAATGGCTTCGACTTCTCCAGCAGTGGCGTCAACGAGGCATTGGTGCGCCAGCTCCATCGCTGCGACTTCCTCCAGGACGCCAACAATATCGTTCTGGTCGGCGGTCCAGGCACCGGCAAAACCCATATCGCCACAGCCATCGGGATCCAGGCTATCGAGCATCACCACAAGCGCGTCCGCTTCTTCTCAACCGTGGAATTGGTCAATGCGCTTGAGCAGGAGAAAATGCAGGGGCGGGCCGGTCAGATTGCCGGCCGGCTCGCTTATGCCGACCTCGTTATCCTTGATGAGCTGGGATAGCTATGTCGTGCTTGAAGTCAATGAATCCGTCTTCATGGGCGATAGCGACCAGACCGTGCCGCGGGCCGTCGAGGCCCTGCGCGAACAGGGGCTTCTCGTCGCGCTGGATGATTTCGGCACCGGCCATGCCTCGCTCACCCATCTCCTCAGCTTTCCGGTCGATATCATCAAGATCGACCGTTCCTTTGTCGAAAGGCTGGGCGTTGACGAGCCCAGCGGCGTGGTAACGCGTGCCATTCTCGATATCGCCCGCCAGCTCGACATGCGGGTGGTTGCCGAAGGCATCGAAACCGGGCAGCGGGCCGACATTCTGGCACGGTATGGGTGCCATATGGGGCAGGGCTATCTGTATTCACGCCCCGTCCCGGCCCAGGACGTGACCCCCATGTTGCAGCTTTTTGGCCAGAAGCCCGACTTGCCCTGGCGCGTTTCTGCCAGCGCCTCGGGCTAGAGCAGGGCGCTCAGCACTGCCGCGGCCACGCCAACCATGGCAAAGGCACACGCAAAGCCCGATAGCACCATCAGCCGCCGGCGCTGCGCCGGAACGCCGCGCCGCAGTCGGGTCAGGTCCGAGCCGGACTGGTCGAGATCGAGATGGGTCATCTTGCCGCCTCCGCAACACGCCATTCCAAAGGGAACGCAATGTGTTTGCCGGGCAGCCGCCTTGCTGGGCCGTTTCTTACCCTTGATGGCATCGAGGATACCGCGAGCCTCCCACCATCCAAGCGCGTTCTCCCTTTGCGGTTAATTTGTTTCAAATCCCCAGCGATCCCATCTTGTATGGAAGATATTGAAACTACCTGATTAACGTGGCACAACCTCCCCCATGACCCAGCCAAGCCATCTCCATCCCGACCGTTTGTTTCCCGCCTCGGAGCCGGCGCGTGCCATTGCGCGCGAACTCTATGGCGCCGTCAGCGACCTGCCGCTGATCAGTCCGCACGGCCACACCGATCCATCCTGGTTCGCGCAGAACGGCCGCTTTGCCAGCCCCACCGCGCTGTTCCTGACGCCGGACCATTATGTGCTGCGCATGCTCAAGAGCCGCGGCATCAGCTATGATGCGCTGGGCATCCCCCGCAAGGATGGCAAGGCCATCCAAACCGATGGCCGCAAGGCCTGGCGGCTGTTCGCCGAGAACTACTATTTGTTCGCCGGCACGCCGTCGAAAACCTGGATCGACCATTCCCTGCATGCGGTCTTAGGCATCACCGAGGAACTGTCCGGCGCAACCGCCGACAGCATCTACGATGCCATCGACGCCAAGCTGGCGTCCCCCGATCTGCTGCCGCGCGCGATTCTCGATCGCTTCAAGGTCGAGGTCATCGCCACCACCGAATTCGCGCTCGATCCGCTGGCCCATCACCAGTCAATGGCCGAACAGGGCTTGATCGGCCAGGTCCGCACCACCTATCGCCCGGACGACGTCACCGACCCGAGCCGCGCCGCCATTGTCGAAAACCTGCACAAATTCGGTGAGCTCACCGGCGAAGACATCCGCAAATGGGACGGGCTGATCAACGCCCATCGCAAGCGCCGCGAATATTTCCGCAAATTTGGCGCTGTCGCCACCGATCATGGCGTGCCCACGGCCAACACCGCCGATCTGCCGCTCAATGAAAAGCAGGCCTTGCTCGACAAGGTGCTGGCTGGCCGCCACGACGCCAGTGACGCAGAGCTGTTCCGCGCCCAGATGTTGACCGAAATGGCGCTTCTCTCGGTCGAAGATGGCATGGTCATGCAGATCCACGCCGGTTCGCGCCGCAACACCGATCCGCTGCTGTTTGACGAGCGCGGCGCCGATCTGGGCGCCGATATCCCGGGGCCGACCGACTATGTCGGCGGTCTCAAGGCGCTGCTGAGTCGGTGTGGCAATGAGCCGAACCTGCAGATCATCATGTTCGTTCTTGATGAGACCACCTATGCCCGCGAACTGGCTCCCATGGCCGGCTACTGGCCCTCGCTGATGATCGGTCCGCCCTGGTGGTTCCACGACAGCCCGCAGGGCATCCGCCGCTATCTCGACCAGGTCGTCGAAACCGCTGGCTTCTACAATCTCGCTGGTTTCAACGACGACACCCGCGCTCTGCTCTCCATTCCCGCCCGGCACGATGTCTGGCGCCGCGAAGTCAGCGGGTTCCTGGCCAACTGGGTCGCCGAAAACCGCCTCAGCAAATCCTCGGCCACAGAAATCGCCAGGCATCTGAGCTATCAGGCAGCGAAAGACGCCTACAGAATAAAGTAGGATACGGCGCGGTCACGTCACCTCATGCTCTCGCCTTCAGAGGAGGGGCGCCTCGGCTGAGGCGCTAGTGTTCATCCCTCCCTCCCCTTGATGGGGAGGGTAGCGGCGCTAGGCCCACAGGGTCGTAGCGAAGGTAGGGTGGGGTGACCGCCTTCAGTCCTCACCTCAGCAGCGCCAGTTGGGGCACCCGACAAACACATTCCGCCTCACTTCCATCACCTTCTCGCGTCACGTGCACAGAACCGTCGAATCGTCTTCACGCTTCTGCTCTAATGGCGCAATGGTGAATCAGTCCCCCGTCGAAACGGCGTTGAGCCGTGCCATGATCCGTTGGTCCCTGACCAAGTCCACGCCTGTGGCGGAGACGCCGCGCAGTTGGATTTTCCGCGTCGAACAGAATGGGCGCAACTTCGCTGCCCTTAAAATTCTCAAGCGCGCTGTGTCTGAAGAGGAGGGCAGGGGCGCGCGGCTACTGTCCTGGTATGGAGGCGATGGCGCCGCCACGGTCTTCGACATGCATGGCGATACTATCTTCATGGAATGGCTCGACGGCGGCACCCTGGGCGAGGCGGCCCGCAATGGCCGCGACGCCGAGGCCACCACGGCCCTCGCCACCGTTGCGTCCAATCTCCACCGCCATCGCGCCGATGCGCCGGCCGATCTGCTGCCGCTGCGGCAACGCTTCCAGGCCCTGTTCGACACCGATGTGCGCGCCTGGCCCCATACCGCCCGCGATCTTTACGCGCGCTCCGCCGGCATTGCGCTGAAACTTTTCGACAAGCCCATGCCGGAGATTCCGCTGCATGGCGACCTGCACCACGACAATATCATCTCGTCTGATCGAGGCTGGCTGGCCATCGACCCAAAAGGTCTGGTTGGCGATCCGCATTATGAAGTCGCCAACGCGTTCCGCAACCCGTCCGGCGCCACCAAGCTGGCGGCTGATCCCAAGCGTATCAACGCCATGGCCGATGCTTTCGCTGCTCGGCTGGGGTTCAATCGCAAGCGCGTGCTCGGCTTTGCCGCCGCCCATTCGGGCCTTTCGGTCTGCTGGGATCTGGCCGATGGCAAACCCGTCACCACCGATCTTGCCATTCTGCCCAATCTCTTGAGCGCATACGATCAGGCCTGACCCCATGACTCGCTATACCCGCCGTGCCGCCCTGGTCCTGGCCTCCGCGTCCCTGCTCTCGGCCTGCGCTTCAACCATCCCACCCTTGCCCGCCAAGGTATCCGACCGGCCAGAAGACCTCACGCGCGACCAGATCGTGGCCACGGTCAACGCCGTCCGCCGCGCCAATGGCGCTGGCAATTGGCGCTATAACCCGCAACTGGAAGCGGCCGCACGCTCCCAGGCACGGCTGATGGCCAGCAAAGACACGCTCAGCCATGACCTCGGCGTTACCCTGCGCCAGCGCGTCTCGGAAGCCGGCTATGTTCTCGCCGTGGGCGAAAACGTAGCAAAGGGCTACAAGACCCTCCCTACCGCTATCGAAGGCTGGCTCGCTTCGCAGGGCCACCGCAACACCTTGCTGTCCAATCGCTTCACCGAATTCGGCCTGGCCTTTGCCCGCACCAATTCGGGCAAGCTGTATTGGGCCCTGATCGCGGGTGGCCCCTATGAGGCGTGGGTTCAGGCTTAGTGCCTCGCCGACTCCGGCGGAGCGATTTTAGGCGAAAAGGTCATGTGAGCTAAGCTCGAATGGCGGGGGCAACGGTCAGGGAACCAATTGTTCATCGTCTCCCTCCTCCTGGCGAAGGTAGGGTGGGGGTGTCTTGATCGCCTGTTCACCCCCGGCCGAACACCAGCACCGTCTCGACATTCCCGTCGCCGCCGGCAATCGGCGAAACCACCCGCGTCCGCAATGCAAACCCAGCATCGGTCACAAATGCCACTACCTCGGCCATCGCCCTCTCGGTCGCCGCAGCGTCGCTGACAATCCCGCCCTTGCCGACAAATTCTCGGCCCACCTCGAATTGCGGCTTGAACAGAATGACCGCATCGGCCGCCGGTCCACACAGGGCCAGCGGCGCCGCCAGAACCTTGGTCAGCGACACAAAGCTGACATCTGAAACCAGAAGGTCAATTGGGTCGGCAATGTTCTCTTGGTCGAGATCACGAGCATTGGTGCCTTCCAGGCTCACCACGCGCGCATCATCGCGCAGGCTCTGGTGCAATTGGTCATGCCCGACATCGACGGCAAAGACCTTGGCCGCGCCGCGCTCGAGCAGCACTTGTGTAAATCCACCTGTGGATGAACCGACATCAAGGCAGGTCTTGCCGCCAACATCGATTTTTCCGGCATGGAGCCCTGCGAGCAGCTTCAAAGCAGCGCGGGACACATAGCCTGCCGCCGGATCATCCAGGGCCAGCACATCATCTGGCCCCACCATCTGGTTGGGCTTTTTCGCCGCTGCGCCATTGACTGAGACCGTGCCACGCAAAATGGCATCGCGGGCACGCGCCCGGCTGGGCATCAACCCTCGTTGTTCCAGCGCCAGGTCAAGCCGTATGCGGCTCACCCCTTTACCATGCGCTCGATCTTGCCAAGCGCGGTGTCGCTGGCCTCCTCATAGGCAATCGTGCCTTGAAAGGTACCATCCGCGTCGATCAGGAACGTCAGCGCGGTGTGATCGACAAGATAGAATTCGCTGTCCACATCGCCCGATTTTTCCGAGAACACGCCAAAGGCGGCCTTGGCCCTTTCGGTTTCCTCGACACTGCCCACCAGCCCGATCACGCTGGGATCGAATCCTTCGACATAGGCCTTGACCATTTCCGGTGTGTCCCGCTCGGGATCGACCGTCACGAAGATGATCCGCAGTTCTTCTGGTGCCAGCCCGAGCTGGGCGCGCCAGGCCGTGGTTTCCGCCAGCGTCGTCGGGCACACGTCGGGGCAGAACGTATAGCCAAAAAAGATCAGGCTCGGCGTGCCACGCAGATCGTTCTGGGTGAAGCTGCCGCCCTGAGTGGAGGCCAGCGCAAACTCCTGCCCTGTCACGCCCAGCGGCCGCTGCGGCGGGCGAAAAGCATAAAGCGCCGTCGCCCCGATCGCCGCCACAGCCACCAGCACCCAGAGCACGATACGGAAATTGCGAAGGGTGTTGTTGGTCGTCATGGGCCTAAAATCTCGATGTCTCGGCAGACACTATTGCGCTCCTTCCCCTATCAGGAGGAGGTTGGGTGGGGGTATCCGCGAAAAGCCCTCAGCCCGCGTCCAGTGGTTCGGTCCCCACGGCCTTGCCTTCGCGATTGAGCGTAATTTTCTCGATCCGCGCTTCGGCAGTCTTGAGCAGCGCTTCGCAATGGGCCTTGAGGGCCTCCCCGCGCTCATAGATGGCGATCGACTCCGCCAGCGGAGCCTTGCCGCTTTCGAGCTTGGCCACGATCTGCTCGAGCTGTTCCAGCGCCGCTTCAAAGCTCAGCGATTTCACATCGTCATGTGCCGTGTCAGCCATTCTCGTCCGCTCGCTTAAAATTCGTTCATCTTACAGGTCCAGGAGGGTCGAAACATGGCTTCGCACGCCCCCTGCAAGTCCCTTGAGGTCATAGCCACCTTCGAGCAGTGACACAATGCGATTGCTGCAGCGCCTTTGCGCCACCTCCATCAACTTTGCCGTGACCCAGCCAAAATCTCCGTCCACCCACTCAAGCTGGGCCAGCGGGTCGCGGATATGCGCGTCGAATCCGGCGGAGATCAGCAGCAGGTCCGGCGCAAAGTTCTCCAGTGCTGGCAATATGATATCGGTGTAGGCCTCCCGCATCGCTTCCCCACCCGAATGGGCAGGAAGGGCCACATTGACGATATTGCCTACTCCGGTTTCCGAAGGGCTGCCGGTGCCGGGAAACAGCGGCATCTGGTGGCTCGACGCGTAGAACACGCTCGGATCGTCCTTGAAAATGTCCTGCGTGCCATTGCCGTGATGCACATCGAAATCGACAATCGCCACGCGCTCGGCACCATATTTTCGCTGTGCCTCCCGCGCCACGATGGCAACAGTGTTGATCAGGCAAAAGCCCATGGGCAGAGCGATTTCAGCGTGGTGCCCGGGCGGGCGAATGGCGCAAAACGCATTGTCCACCTCCCCCAGCAGCACCGCGTCGAGCCCCGCCAGCGCGCCGCCTAAACCGGTGGCCGCCACACCCATCGATCCATCCGAAATAAAGGTGTCGGCATCCAATTGCCCAATGCCTTCGGCTGGACGTGCGTCACGCAGGCGCGCGAGATAAGTTCCGTCATGCACCAGCTCGGCCAGCGTGATGTCGCCAAAGGGCGCATTGCGGCGCTTGAGCGCGGCAAACTGGGCCCCGGCCAGCGCCTCTTCCACCGCCCGGATCCGATCAGCGCGTTCGGGGTGCCCTTGCGGTGTCAGGTGATCGGCAAAATTGGGCTGGCTGACCAGAAGCGTCGTCACTTGGCTCTCCGCATGTTCCATCTCGTCTTGACGCGGGCATTCCCTGTTGTCAAACACCGCGCATGTCAGACCCGTTCCCCACGACCGTTGAACAAGCCGCCATGCTGCTGCGCGCCGGGCAGCTCTGCGCTTTCCCCACCGAGACGGTTTATGGGCTTGGCGCCGATGCCACCAATCCCGATGCCGTGCTGGCCATCTATGAGACCAAGGGCCGGCCGCGCTTCAACCCGTTGATCGTGCATTGCGCCGATCTGACCATGGCAGAGCGCTTTGCGGAGTTCTCGCCCCTGGCGCGTCTACTGGCAGAAGCCTTCTGGCCCGGACCGCTCAGCATCGTCCTGCCGCTTCGCCCGGGACACGGGCTTACTGACATTGTCACGGCCGGCCTGGATACGGTTGCCTTGCGTGTGCCCGACCACCCCCTGGCGCTTGAACTTTTGCGCGCCGCAGACCGGCCTCTTGCCGCACCATCCGCCAATCCCTCGGGCAAGCTCTCACCCACGGCGGCCGAACAGGTCCACAAGGGCTTTGCCGGCAAAGTCCCCGTGCTCGATGGCGGCCCCTGCAAGGCGGGCGTTGAATCCACAATTCTTGCGGTGGACGCAGACAGGCTGGTTCAGCTCCGCGCTGGCGCGCTTTCTCGTCAGGAGATCGAGGACGCCATCGGCCGGCAGGTGGAACAGGTCGAAGCGGGCGCAGCGATATCGGCGCCCGGCATGCTGCTCAGCCACTATGCGCCCAATGCGGGCATTCGCCTCAACACCACCCCGATGCCGGGCGAGGCCTATCTGGCCTTCGGTCCCCTGGCCCCGCATAATAGTCTTGTGCGCAACCTCTCAGAAGGTGAAGACCTGCACGAGGCCGCCCGCAACCTCTTTTCCATGCTGCACGAACTCGATGCCATGGGCGCCCAGATGATCGCCGTCGCGCCCATCCCCGAAACGGGTCTGGGCGAGGCGATCAACGATCGTTTGAGGCGGGCCGCAGCGCCGCGTACCTAGTCGCGCACCTTGTACGGATTCTGATCGCGCATGAAACGCGCCAGCGCTTCCAGATCCGCATCGCCGCCCGGCGGCAGCACCACGCGAATATTCACATAGAGATCGCCATCACCATAGAGCCCCTTGCCCTTGAGGCGCAGGGCCTTTGAAGTGTCCATGCCCGGGGGCAGGGTGAGCTCCACCGAACCATCCAGCGTCGGCACGCGCACCTTGGCGCCCAGCACCGCTTCGTAAAGCGTTACCGGCACATCGGTGCGCACGTCATGCCCATCCTTGCGGAAAGTCTTCGACTTTTCGAAACGCACTGTCACCAGCGCGTCGCCCGGTTCCCCATAGGGGCTTGGCGAGCCCTGGCCCTTGAGGCGAATCTGCTGACCTTCCTCGACCTTTTCAGGCAGCTTGACCGAGAGCACCTTGCCGCTCGGCATGCGCACCGGTACGGAGGCCGCCTTGTGCGCGTCTTCGAGCGATATGGTGACATTGACGACCACGTCGTCGCCCTTGCCCATGCGGCCGCCAGCGCCGCCGGTGGCAGTGCCGGTAAACGGGTCCCACTGTGCGCCGCCCGCAGCGCCGCGCGCACCTGCGCCGCCGCGAGGCTGTCCGCCAAAACCGCTCATGAACTCCTTGAGAATATCCTCGGCGGAAAAGCCACCCGCACCGGCACCGGCACCGGGCCGGGCACCCCCGCGCGCACCGCCAAAGCCGCCATTGCCGAAGCCGGCAAAGCGCGGATTGCCGTCAGCGTCGATTTCGCCGCGGTCAAATTGTCCCCTCTTTTCGCTGTCGTTAAGCAGGTCATAGGCATGCGTCGCCTCGGCAAACTTGCCGTGCGCCGTCGGGTCGCCAGGATTTTGGTCGGGGTGGTACTTCTTGGCCAGCTTGCGATAGGCGGACTTTATGTCCTTCTCGCTTGCGGACCGCGACACCCCAAGTACGGTGTAAGGATCGCGCATTGGGTCCAATCTTTGTCTTGGGGCATTGTTCGCCCCTTAATTGAAGTCCTATATGGCCACGCCCCCAGCCCTTGTCCAGTTGTGGCACGGGCAACGCGCAGGAAATATCGCTATGTTGCAGACCCTGACCGAACGCTTGTTCGACGATACCGACCGCACCGACCTCGATCCCTTCGCCATCTTTGAGGAGTGGTTCGCCATGGCCCAGGACAGCGAGCCCAATGACCCGCATGCCATGGCGTTGGCGACCGCTGATACATCCGGCCTGCCCGATGTGCGCATGGTGCTGCTCAACCGCCGCGACGCCCGGGGATTCTGCTTTTTCACCAATTTCGAAAGCGCCAAGGGCAATCAGTTGCAGGCCAATCCGCAGGCCGCCATGGTCATGCACTGGAAGAGCCTCAGGCGCCAGGTGCGCATGCGCGGCCCGGTGGAGCAGGTGACCGAGACCGAAGCGGACGAATACTTTGCCACCCGCTCCAGGGGCAGCCGCATCGCCTCGGCCACTTCCAAACAGTCCAGGCCGCTGGCCAATCGGCAGCAGATGATGGACGAAGTGGCGGCCCTGACCGCCATGATCGGGGACGGCGAGATGAACCGGCCCCCACACTGGTCCGGTTACCGTCTGATCCCCACGGCCATCGAATTCTGGAAAGACGGCGAGTATCGCCTGCACGATCGTGTTCGCTTCGCCCGCGACCTGCCCGGCGCCGCCTGGACCAGCACGCGCCTTTATCCGTAGGTGGTCGCGGAATATTTGTTCAAACAAGCGAAAGACCTTGCCGCTATTCTGCGCGCCGGATTGGGGAACAGGCCTTCGTGCGGATACTGATCAGAACCTCGAAGTGGGCTGTGTTGGCGCGGCGGCTGGGCAGTCTTGCCGTACCGCTGACCATCGTTCCGGTGCTCATGCATCGCGAGCGCTTCCTCGATTCAAGCGTGTTCCTTGTTGCGGCTCTGTTTGCCGCATTCGTCGCGGCGCTGGCCGTTCTGGCCGCGTGCATTGGCCTGGTGCGGCTCTGGCACACAGGTGATCAGGGCTGGAGCAAGGCTCTGTCCGGGCTGTTCCTGGGGCTGATTTGCCTTGCGCCATTCGCCTATTACGGCGCCCAGGCGCTGCGCTACCCCATCGTCACCGACATCGCCACCGCTCCACGCAGCGAGCTGCCGCTGATCTTTGAGCCCGACACGGCCAGTATGCCCACGCCGCGCCTGCTCACTGCAGAAGAGCAACAGCGATTTTTCCCAAACGCCACCACCCGCACCTATCCGCTCGACCCGCTACAGCTTTTTGCCATCGTCGAGCATATTGTGCAGGTGCAGGGCTGGGATATCCGCCAGCGCCGTGAGCCGGGCATTGCCGGCACGCCTGGCCAGCTCAATGCACGTGTTCTCACGCTGCTGGGCTGGCGCGAAGAGGCGGTGCTGCGTGTCGCCGCCTCGGGCCGGGGCGCCGAGGTCGACATGCGCTCGGCCTCGATAGGCGCGCTGCATGACCTGGGCTCCAACGGTCAACGTATCAGCGATTTCCTCGTCACGCTCGATAGCGAGGTGACCGCCTTCCTGCGCGACAATCCCAATATCAATCAGCCAGCGCCTGCCGAACCCGAAGAGCCGGCAGCCGAAGTTGAGGACAACGGGCGCGGCTGACCCTATTGGGTCAGCGTCCGGCGCACCGCATCGTTCCAGCCGGCGATCTTGGCCTTCCGGGTAGCGGCGTCCATTTCTGGTTCAAAGCGCCGGTCGCGGGCCCAGCCAGCCGCAAATTCGCTCATGCCGGGCCATACCCCGGCCTTCATGCCTGCCAGCCAGGCCGCTCCCAGGGCCGTGGTTTCGAGAATCTGCGGCCGGTCCACCGGTGCGTCGAGAATGTCGGCCAGGAACTGCATGGTCCAGTCCGACGCCACCATGCCCCCATCGACCCGAAGCACCGTTTCCGTGCTGCCGCTCGTCCAGTCCTTGCGCATGGCTTCAAGCAGGTCGCGTGTCTGATAGCTGACCGCTTCCAGTGCTGCCTTGGCGATTTCCGCCGGGCCGGTATTGCGGGTAATGCCATAAATGGCCCCGCGGGCATCGGCATCCCACCACGGTGCCCCGAGCCCTACAAAGGCCGGCACCATATAGACGTTCTGGCTGGGGTCTGCGGTCCGCGCCAGCGGGCCGGTTTCGCTGGCGTGGCTCACCAGTTTCAGGCCGTCGCGGATCCATTGCACGGCGGCTCCGGCGATGAAGATCGATCCCTCCAGCGCATAAGTCGATTGGCCGTCGATCCGATAGGCGATGGTCGTTAGCAGCCGGTTCTGAGAGGGTACCATGTCGGTGCCGGTGTTGAGCAGAGCAAAGCAGCCAGTGCCATAGGTCGATTTTACCATGCCGGGTTCAAAACAGGCCTGCCCGATGGTTGCCGCGTGCTGATCGCCAGCCACCCCGAGAATTGGGATCGCTGCCCCGAACAGTTCGGCCTCCGCCGTCCCGAAATCATCGGCACAATCCTTGACCTCGGGCAGGCTCGCCATGGGTACATCGAGCAGCGCGCAGAGCTCTGCGTCCCACTGGTTCTTTCCGATATCAAACAGCAAGGTCCGGCCGGCATTGGTTGCGTCCGTCGCATGCACCTTGCCTCCGGTTAGCCGCCAGATAAGGAAACTGTCTATGGTACCGAATGCCAGTTCGCCATTCTCGGCGCGTGTCCGCGCACCCTCCACCGTATCGAGCAGCCACTTCACCTTGGTGCCGGAGAAATAGGGGTCGAGCAGCAGGCCGGTGCGCTGGGTCACCATCGCCTCGTGCCCGGCCTTTTTCAGTTCCGCGCAATACCCCGCAGTACGCCGATCCTGCCAGACGATGGCATTGTGGATTGGTTTGCCCGTCGCCCTGTCCCAGATCACGACCGTTTCGCGTTGGTTGGTAATGCCGATTGCCGCGATATCGCCGGCCGAGACGTTGGCGTCCGACAACGCTGTCTTGACCGACCAAACCACGCTTTCCCAGATTTCCTCCGGATCGTGCTCTACCCAACCATCCTGAGGGAAGTGCTGGGTGAACTCCTTCTGGCCCACGCCTGCAATTTTGCGGTCCCCATCGAACACGATCGCCCGGCTCGATGTGGTGCCCTGATCAATCGCCAGAATGAATTTGGTCATGCCCAACTCCCCCGGGGAATTCACTTCCCGCTCAATTTTCAGTTTGCCCTGGTTTCCGCTCTCTGCGGGCAGCTCTGTTCGACGCTAGCTGGCGAGCCCGGCATTGGCGAGGTAATCCTCAAGCCGCGCCACATTTTCAGCGCTGACCTTCAATCCCAGCTTGGTACGCCGCCACAACACATCTTGTGCCGTCCGTGCCCATTCATTGGCAACCAGATAATCTACTTCCGCCGCATACAGGTCAGCCCCGAAATGCGCCCCCAAATCGGCCTCGGACCTGGCCTCGCCGAGCACTGCCTTTGTCCTGGTGCCATAGAGCCGCATCATGCGCCGGAGCAGGCCAGCATTCATTTGCGGATAGTCCATGCCCAACCGGCGCAGTTCTGCGTCAAAACTCTTGGGGCCAAAGTCTCCACCGGGCAGTGTGGCTGATTTGGTCCAGGCCGGCCCCTTCTTGCCCAGCACCTCTTCGATCTTTTCCAGCACCGACTCGGCCAGCCGCCGCGAGGTGGTCAGTTTGCCGCCGAACACATTGACCACCGCCCCGTTTCCCGCATCCCCATCGAGCTTGAGCACATAGTCGCGCGTCGCTTCCTGGGCGGCGCTGGCGCCATCGTCATACAGCGGCCGCACCCCCGAATAGCTCCACACGATATCGTCTCGCCCCACGCTTTGGGCAAAATACTCATTGGTCGCCTTGAGCAGATAGTCGGTTTCTTCCTCGGTGATCGCTACATCCTTGGGGTCGCCGTGATAGTCGCGGTCGGTCGTGCCGATCAGCGTGAACTCGCCCTCATAGGGAATAGCAAAGAAAATGCGCCCATCGCTGTTCTGGAAGAAATAGCAGCGGTCGTGGTCATAGAGTTTCCTGACCACGATGTGGCTGCCCTGAACCAGCCGCACATTATGCGCCCCGTTCCTGCCCATCGCCTGGTTGATGACATCATCCACCCAGGGGCCGGAGGCGTTGATCAGCATGCGCGCGCGAACGCTCTGCTTGCCGGCCTCGCCGTCCAGTTCCACGGTCCACCCGCCATCTTCGCGCCGCGCCGAAACCACCTTGGTCCGCACATGCACGCTCGCGCCGCGATCCGCCGCGTCACGCGCATTGAGCACTACGAACCGCGAATCGTTGACCCAGCAATCGGAATATTCGAACGCGAGCTTGTAGCCGGGCTTGAGCGGCTTGCCCGCCTCGTCCCGCGTCAGGTCCAGCGTCTTGGTCGGCGGCAGCAGACGTCGTCCGCCCATATAGTCGTAAAGCGCCAGCCCCGCCCGCAGCACGGCAGCCGGCCGCAACCCCTTGTGATGCGGCAACACGAAGCGCAGGGGCCAGATGATATGCGGGGCCGAGGCCCAGAGCACTTCGCGCTCGGCCAATGCTTCATGCACCAGCCGGAATTCGTAATGTTCAAGATAGCGCAACCCGCCATGGATCAGCTTTGTCGCTGCTGACGAGGTCCCCGATGCCAGATCGTTCATTTCGGCCAGGGCCACGCTATAGCCGCGTCCCACCGCATCGCGTGCCACGCTGGCTCCGTTGATCCCGCCGCCAATGATAAAAATATCCAGCATGCCGCCGCCCCATCATCTCTTTGGTTCGTATGTAATGCATATTCTTTCGTTTTGGAAGGCAAGTGCTTTCGTATTAATCTACCATACAAGTGGGCGATTGACCTTGGTTCCGCCCAAGGCTAGGGCTTGCATATCCTCCCTCTGGCCCGGACTGCTGGCCGATGCTTTCCATACTTGCCGTTATCGCGCCCATTTTTGCGCTCATCGCACTGGGCTACCTGGCCGTAAACCGTGGGCTGTATCCGGCTGACGGGGTGAAGGCGCTGATCGGCTTCGTCAACAATTTCGCCACTCCCTGCCTGCTGTTCTACTCAATCGGCACCAGCGATTTCCGCGCCGCCTTCAATATCGGCATTATCGGGCCCTATTATTTCGGTGCGATCGTCTGCTTCGTCCTCGGCATTGTGGTGGCGCGCCGTTTCTTCGGCAATCGGCCGGGCGAAGCGGTTTCGGCCGGTTTTTCAGCCATGTTCACCAACACCGTCCTGGTCGGCCTGCCGATCATGAGCCGGGCCTATGGCGATGAGTCGTTGCCGGTCACCCTGTCGATCATCGGGCTGCATGGGGCAATCCTGTTGACCCTTGCGATGGTCACCATGGAGCTCACCCGTCGCGATGCCCAGCCTCTTGGCGCTACCCTGGCGCTGGCCATGCGGCGCGTCGTTGCAAATCCTCTGATCTGGGGCATTGCCGGCGGCATTTCGCTCTCGATCTCCGGAATTGATCTGGCTGAACCGATCGCGGCCTTCTTCCGAATGATGGCGCAGGCCGTGGTGCCGGCGGCCCTGTTCGGCATTGGTGGCGCGCTCAACGAATTCAAGCTGTCCGACAATTGGCAACAGGCTCTGGCAGCCTCGTTCATCAAGCTGGTCATCCATCCGGCCATTGCCTATGGCCTGATGATCTGGGTGTTCCATGTGCCCATGGAGATCGCCCGCTATGGCATCCTGCTTTCGGCCATGCCCTCGGGCATCAACATCTATGTCTTTGCCACCTTCTACGATCGCGGCGTCAGCGTTGCCGCCAATACCATCCTCATCGCCACCGTTCTCTCGGCCCTGACGATTTCGGGTTGGCTGTATGTGTTGAGTTTGTAGCCAAGGCGTGGTCCAGGTGGGACCTCAAACAGCCTTCACCACCGCCTGCTGTTGGATTTCTCCCACGGGCACGGTCCGCAGCGGCAAAGCGCTTTCCGCATCAAGACCCACGGCCAGGCGCACATAGCGCTCGGTAGGACAGATCTGGTTCTGCGCGTCAAAACCGATCCAGCCCAGTTTGTCGTCATAGGCTTCCGCCCAGGCGTGCAGCCCGCCGGGGCCCCCTTCGCCTGCCGCCAGATAACCGCAAACGTAACGGGCTGGAATATCGAGTGCCCGCGCCGCGCCGATAAACAGATGCACATAATCGGCGGTGGGCGGCAGCTCCGGTTCCGGCTCTGTGCCTTGGCCCTGCGTCTGTTCGCCCGTCGCCTGCATCTGCGTCATCGGCTCGTCTTCCTCGGGCAGGCCCAGCGTTTCGCCGACACGCGCCATTAACCCATGCAAAACATCCAGCCGGCTGTCCTTTGCCGAGCGATATTTCCCATAAAGCGTCACTGGTGCTCGGGTCAGCGCCGTCACCCTCTTGTACAATGACGGCACCGGCTCACCGGCAAGCTTGCCCAGCACGCCATTGGTGTCCTGGGTCACAACCGTACCGCGGGCGCCGATGGTGATCTCGCCTTCGGCCCTCGTCTGGTTCACCAGATGCACCGCATTGCCATAGCCGTCGCAAAACCGCCCGGCATTGCCGATGCCGGCGGCTTCCACGCTCCAGCTCTCGACAGTCTGCGACGGTCCGCTCAGCGGGGTCAGCATCAGATGCATGACCAGCGCCGCCGCACCGGGTGGCAGCGAACAGGTCAGGGAATGGTCAATCTCGATGCGCATGGTTCAATAGAAGTTATACGATTGCGACAGCGTGTCGGTCACCCGGTTATTGCGGGCTATGAACTCGTTGAGGAACTCGTGCAAGCCATCGGTGAAGATGGCTTCCATGCTGGCGCCTTCTACCAGGGCAAGCAAGCTGTCCGCCGCTTCCTGGCATTTCTCCTTGCGACCATAGATTTTGGCCAGGCTATCCAGATTCTGCTGCACGAAATTGGCGCAATAGATCAGGCTACGCGGCATTTCGGGCCGCAGGATCAGGAAGTCGGCGATGTTATGGGCCTTGTAGCGGTCGTGATAGACATGCCGATAGGCCCTATGCGCCGAGGCCGCCCGCAGGATCAGCGTCCATTGTTGAATGTCGAGATCCCCACCCACCTGCGTGGCGCGCGGCAGCAGCACATAATATTTCATGTCGAGAATGCGCGCGGTATTGTCCGCCCGCTCGACAAAATTGCCCGCCTGCAGGAAGTTGAAGCCATCATCGCGCAGAATGGTGCCCAGCAGCGCGCCCCGGAATTCGTGGCTGCGCTGCTTCACCCATTGCAACAGGCCCAACAGCTTGGCGCCCCGCACATCGCGCGGCTTGATCTGGGAAAATTCCAGCCAGGCCCCGTTCATACTTTCCCACATGTCCCCGGTCAGCGCGGTGCGCACCGAGCGCGCATTGGTCCGCGCGGCCAGCAGGCAAGAATAGACCGACGAAGAATTGTCCGGGTCGAACATCATGTAATGGGCAACCGTGTCGACATCGGCCACCTCATGCTTGGCGTCGAAACCTTCATCGACTTCGGCGGCTTGCATCATCGAAACCAGATGTTCGCTGGCCCCGCCTTCGCGGCGGCTGGTCAGCGACATGCGGTACCCCACTTCGAGCAGACGGGCCATGTTCTCGGCCCGCTCCACATAGCGTGAAAGCCAGAACAGATTGGCAGCGGTACGTCCGAGCATTCTCAATCTTCCAGCACCCACGTATCTTTCGTCCCACCACCCTGGGACGAATTCACCACCAGCGAACCTTTCTTCAGCGCCACGCGCGTCAGCCCGCCCGGGGTGATCCGCACTTCGTCGCCCACCAGCACATAGGGCCGGAGGTCGACATGGCGCGGCGCCACATCGCCCGAGATATGGGTGGGGCAGGTGCTCAGGTTCAGCGTCGGCTGCACGATGTAATTGTCCGGCCGCGCCTCGATCTTTTTCCTGAACTCGGCATGCATGGCCTTGGTCGACGTCGGACCGACCATCATTCCATAGCCGCCCGAACCGTGGACCTCCTTGACCACGAGATCGGCAATGTTCTCCAGCACCCAGGCGCGCTGGTCTTCATCGGTACAGTTATAGGTCGGCACGTTCGAGAGCAGCGCCTTCTCCCCGAGGTAGAACTCAATGATGTCCGGCACATAGGTGTAGACCGCCTTGTCGTCGGCAATCCCGGTCCCCGGTGCATTGACCAGGGTCACATTGCCGGCCCGATAGGCGTCGAACAGCCCCGGTACGCCGAGCATGGAATCGGGCCGGAAGGTCAGCGGGTCGAGATAGTCGTCGTCGATGCGCCGATAGATCACATCCACCTGTTCGGGGCCGCATGTGGTGCGCATGTAGACCTTGCCGCCATCCACAAAGAGATCCGGTCCTTCGCAAAGCTGGGCGCCCATCTGGTCAGCCAGGAACGAGTGCTCGAAATAGGCGGAGTTGTAGATCCCCGGTGTGAGCACCGCGATATTGGGCGTGCCACGCACGCTCTCGGGCGCCACGCTTTCGAGCGTCCGCCGCAGATTTTCGGGATAGATTTCGACCGGCGCAACCTTGGAACGATGAAAGAGGTCCGGCGCCAGCAGCATCATGGCCTCGCGGTCTTCCAGCATGTAGCTGACGCCCGAGGGAGTCCGGAGATTGTCTTCCAGCACATAGAATTCGTCGGGTCCGACCCGCACGATGTCGACGCCGATGATATGGGCATAGACACCCTTGGCCGGCTCCAGCCCCATCATTTGCGGACAGAATGCTTCGTTGTTGAGAATGAGCTATTCCGGGATCCGCCCTGCCTTCAGGATCTCCTGGCGGTGGTAGATGTCATAGAGAAAGGCGTTGAGCGCCTTGACCCGCTGCTCGATCCCCTTGGAGAGCCGCCGCCATTCATTGGCTGCGATGATGCGGGGGATGACGTCAAAGGGAATGACCTTCTCGTTGCCCTCATCCGAGCCATAAACGGCAAAGGTGATGCCCAGCTTGCGGAAGATCGCCTCAGCGTCCGTCTGCATCAGGGCCAGGCCCTTGTCCGGTTGCTCGGCCAGCCACTCGGCAAGCGCGCGATAGGGTTCGCGGACCGACCCATCCGGGTTGTACATTTCGTCAAATGGCGTTTTCTCGCCCATTCTGCTCCGCTTCTGAAATGCGGCTTCCCAATCGCCCCTGCATTGCTACACGTTTGAAACCTGCCGTCCAGACGCTCAAACGGTTCGGGTGCTGCTTTTTCGTGCAGGCCAGACTTGCGCAACCGGCGTTGAAAATGCTCTCATTCGCGCGAAATCCAAGCCATCCTTCCAAAGTCGAGCAGAGTGGGGGCGTCGGCACCCCATGTCGGACCTATTTGCATGACCATCGAAATCCTCCAGACCCATTCGCTCCTCGCCTCCTGCGAGGATGCCCTTGCCGCCCGCTACACCGTGCACAAGCTGCATGAGATGACCGACAAGGATGCCTGGCTGACCGAGAACGGCCCTCGCATCCGGGCCCATGCCGGCTCGGGCGTCCAGGCCGATCTGATGGACAGGCTCCCCAATCTCGAGATCATCGCCAGCTTCGGCGTTGGCTACGACAATATCGACATCGCGGCCGCCAAGACGCGCAATATCCGCGTTACCAACACGCCCGACGTGCTCAATGATGCTGTCGCCGAACTCACCATCGGGCTGATGATTTCCCTCGCCCGCCGCATTCCCCAGTCCGACCAGTTCGTGCGTCAGGGCAAGTGGCCCGGCGCCAATTTCGGTCTTTTCTCCGAATTGACCGGCAAGACCGTCGGCATTCTGGGTCTTGGCCGCATCGGCAAGGAGATCGCCACCCGCGCCCAGGCCATGAAAATGCGCGTCGTCTATTATGGCCGCCACCACCAGCCCTCGGTCCCCTACATCTACTACGACAATCTCGAAGACATGGCCCGCGACAGTGACTGGCTCGTGGTCATCGCTCCTGGCGGCAAGGGCACTGAAGGCATCGTTTCGCGCAAGGTGCTCGAAGCCCTCGGCCCGGAAGGCCGCATCGTCAATGTCGCGCGCGGCACGCTGATCGACGAACCCGCCATGGTCGAACTGCTGCAGAACGGCGGCCTCGGCGGCGCTGCCCTCGACGTGTTCGAGCACGAACCCCAGGTCCCCGCCGAACTGCTCACGCTCGACAATGTCGTGCTCTCTCCCCACCAGGGCAGCGCTACCCACCAGACCCGCGACGCCATGGGCGCGCTGCTGGTGGCCAATCTCGAAAGACATTTTGCCGGCGAGCCGCTGATTTCAGCGGTGGTCTAGCCGCCGGGTAGAAGGCTTCCGACTCTCCCCACATGGGGGAGGGTTAGAGGCAGGCTTACTCCAGATCCACCTGTTCCATCATCCCCGTGGCATGGATGCACACGATGTCCTGCCGCCCAGGGCCCAGATTGGCGAACTTGTGCGGCACCCCGGCTGGGGTCACGCCGATATCGCCCGGCCCCACCTCGAACCGCTCGTCCCCGATCACAAATTCGGCCCGTCCGCTCCGCACCACCCAGGTCTCGGGGTAGGGATGCATGTGCAGCACTGGACCTTCCCCTGGATCATTGTCCACGGCAAAAACGAAATCGGCGTGCCATAGGTCTCGCCCTCAAACTTGTTGGTCCGGCTCTGGCGCGGCGTCCGGTCAGCATAACGGATGATGTGGGCCATCTGGATCTCCTATCATCGGAGACGACGACCGGCCCTTGGGCAGATCGACGGCGTGGGCGAAAATCTGCCCTGCATTTTGCCCGATTAACAGCGCGCCCGGAACCCTATAGCTTCGCGCGACAGATCGGACCCAGGGTCCAAGGGAGCAAGATGATGAGTGATTGGTGGCGCGGCGGAGTGATCTATCAGGTCTATCCACGCTCGTTTCAGGACAGCAATGGCGATGGCGTGGGCGATTTGCCGGGCATCATCGACCGGCTCGACCACATTGCCAGCCTGGGCGTTGATTGCATCTGGCTTTCGCCCATCACCCAGTCGCCCCAGGCCGATATGGGCTATGACGTGTCCGACTACACCCAGGTCGATCCCTTGTTCGGCTCGCTGGAGGATTTCGACCAGTTGATCGCGAGGGCCCATGCGCTGGGTCTCAAGGTCATCATGGACCAGGTCGTCAGCCACACTTCCGACGAGCACCCATGGTTCGCCGAATCCAGCGTCTCGCGCGAAAACGCCAGGGCCGATTGGTATGTCTGGGCCGATGCCAGGCCCGATGGCACCCCGCCCAACAACTGGCTTTCGGTGTTTGGCGGCTCGGCCTGGGAATGGCACACCTCGCGCAAACAATATTACCTGCACAACTTCCTGACCTCCCAGCCGGACCTCAATTTCCATAATCCCGCAGTGCAGGATGCGGTGCTTGACGTCATGCGCTTCTGGCTCGATCGCGGGCTCGATGGCTTCCGCCTCGACACCGTGAACTACTACTTCCACGACCCCAGACTGCGCTCCAATCCGCCGCTGAAATCCCTCAAGGGCAAGCCGGCGACCAACCCCTATGACATGCAGAGCCACAAATTCTCCAAGAGCCAGCCGGAGAATGTGGCCTGGCTCAAAAAGCTCCGCAAGCTGCTCGACCAGTATCCCGGCACCACCACCGTGGGCGAAGTGGGCGATGATGAACGGGGCGTGGAGCTGATGAAGCTATACACATCCGGCACCAAGATGCTGCACCAGTGCTATTCCTTCGATTTCCTCGGCCCCAAATTTACCGCCAAACATTTCCGCTCCAAGGTCGAAGGCTTTTTCGCTGATGGGGAAACCGGATGGCCCTGCTGGAGCTTTTCCAATCACGACGTCATCCGTCACATGACGCGCTGGAGGCCACATAGCGCGTCACCGGCCGATCTGTCCCGGCAGGCTGCGGCGCTGGTGCTGACGCTCAAGGGCTCGGTTGGCCTCTATCAGGGCGAGGAGCTGGGCCTGCCCGAAGCCGATATCCTCTATGAAGAACTGACCGACCCGCGCGGGATTCGCTTCTGGCCCGAGGACAAGGGACGCGATGGCTGCCGTACGCCTATGCCCTGGCAACATGACCTGCCCCATGCCGGCTTTACGACCGGCAAGCCTTGGCTTCCCGTCAAGCAAGCACAATCCGCGCTGAGCGTGGATGTGCAGGAAGCCCACCCGGACTCCACTCTCAATGCCTATCGGAAGCTGCTGGCCTGGCGCAAAACGTACCCGGCGCTGATTACCGGGAACATCGCCTTTTTCAAATGCGACGAGCCGGTGCTCGCCTATCGTCGCTCGGGCGATAGCAAGGATCTGATCTGCGTCTTCAACCTCTCGGCTGATCCGCGCACGGTAAAGCTGTCAAAAGTTGAATTGGCCTTGGAGCCTGTCAGTCACAACGCAACGCTCGATGGTGCGTCGCTGCAACTCGGTCCCAATGGCTTCGCTATTCTGCCCGCACCCGTAGGGGAGGGCCGGGTGAACTACAAAGCCAGCTAGGAGTTGTAAACCGCTTCGATCGGGGCAGCCAGGGCCTACATATACACGCGCTCGAAGGACTGGGGGTGGAAGAACTGCATTTCCTCCCCGCTGGGCGTGCGCACGAATGCACGGATGCAACCGCCCCACATTTCGGCGCGGGTGGCATCCACCCCCATGCGGCGCAGCCGCATCAGGTTGAATTCGTTCTGGTCGCTTTCGCTGAACTTGTCTCCCAGGGTCACCCCGAAGGAAATGCTCACGCCCGGCCGGTTGGCCAGGCATTGCGCAGTGGATGCCTGGGCCGAGCCGCAAAAGGCGAGGACAAGAAGGACTGCCGCAACAATTCGGATCATCGCTGCAATCTCCTTTGCTCACATTTCATGCCGCTCAATTGTGGCCGTCTTGTGCCTGCGGCACCATGCGCCGCACCATTATTGCAACCGCCGGAATGGCAAAACTGAGCAGCAGCAGCCGGATCACATGGTGGGCGGCAATGAAGGCGGTGTCATAGCCCAAGGCGATCCCCAGCGCGCCCATGCCTTCAAGCGCGCCAGGCGATAATCCCAGCCAGATCTGTCCGAACGGCATGTCCACCAGTTGCGCGACACCCAGCGCCATGACGGTGACGATGCTGACTGTCATCGCGGTTGCGATCAGCCCGCCCTTGGCCGCCGCCATGAACTCCGTGCGCGTGATCCCCACGAAACGCGACCCGATCAGCGCCCCTGTCAGCACAAAGGTCGCAACCACCAGCAGGGTCGGCATTGCCTCGGTATAAAGCCCGCCCAGCTTGGCCGCGGTGGCCGCCGCCATGGCGCCCAGCACCATGCCGGCTGGTACCTTGAGCCGCATGAAGACGAGCCCCGCCGCTATGCAGACTGCAGCCAGCAGGACCAGCTGCAGCGGGCTGAGAAATTCCGAGGCCATTTCAGTCGCGAAATGGTCGATTGGCAGGAACACTGCGCCAATCGGTACGGCAATGGTCAGCATCAGAATGCGGATCACCTGAATGATCACGATCTGCCGGGCATTGCCGATCCCCGTGGCGGCAATGCCCATGACGAAGGACAGATGGCCGGGAAACGAACTGAGATAGGCGGTGCCGGGGTCGAGCTTGAACACCTTGGTCAGCATCCAGCCGGTCATAGCGACAATAATCACCAGTTCGATCGCCAGGGCCGCCAGCGAGATCGGCCAACTGCCCAGCAATTGCAGACTGTCCGGGGCAACACTGGCCCCCATCGACATGCCAATCAGCACGAAGACAACATTGCGCAATCCGTCGGGCAGGATCATGGGCAGTCCTGCCATCGCCGCAATAGTCACCGCCAGCGCCCCGCCCATCAGCCATCCGGCGGGCAGGCCGAGCAGCATGGCGATACCGCCGCCTGCTGCGGAAACGGCGAGGGTCAGGAGGACACAAAAGATGGTGCGGGAAGAAACGGAAAAGGCTGGCATGGTGCTGCCAGCCTTAGACGATCCCTCGTTTGCGCAAAAGCTTGATCTTTCCGGTCAAGCCGGCGCGCTCACCCCAGGGGCAGCGCCTTTTCCACCAGCCGAACCCAATAGCTCACGCCCACCGGAATGGCTTCATCGTTGAAGTCATAGGTGTCGGTATGCAACTCGGTCGAATCTCCATTGCCCAGGAAAATATAGGCGCCCGGACGCTCGTTGAGCATGAATGAGAAGTCCTCCCCGCCCATGGAGGGTTCTGCATCGGCGTCGACTTGCGCGCTTCCAACGATCTCGCGCGCCACGGAGGCGGCAAATTGGGTCTGTTCGGGCGCATTGACCGTCACCGGATAGCCGCGCGCATAGCGCACGCTGGCCTCGGCCCCAAAGCTGCGGGCAAATTGCGGGACGAACTCGGCCAGCCGCGCTTCGATGAAGTCCTGCACCCCGCCATCGAGCGTCCGCACCGTGCCGGTGATCTTGGCCGTGCGCGAGATCACATTGTCGGCCTCGCCAGCCTCGACCATGGTGACGCTGAGCACGGCGCTCTGCAGGGGGTCAAGATTGCGCGACACAATGGTCTGCAGCGCCGTCACCATCTGGGCTGCGACAATGATCGGGTCGATGGTGGCATGGGGCCGCGCCGCATGCCCGCCTTTGCCGACAATGTCGATATAGAAGCGGTCGGTGGCCGCCATGATGCCGCCCGTGCGAATGCCGAAGGTGCCCACCGGCATGCCCGGCCAATTGTGCATGCCATAGACTTCGGCGATGTCGAACCTGTCCAGCAGGCCGTCATCCAGCATCACCTTGCCGCCTCCACCGCCCTCTTCGGCCGGCTGGAAGATCAGCGCCACGCGCCCATCGAAATTGCGTGTTTCGGTCAGATACTTAGCCGCGCCCAGCAACATGGCCGTGTGCCCGTCATGACCGCAGGCATGCATGCGGCCCTGATGGGTCGAGGCATGCGGCAGGCCGGTCTTTTCCGTCATCGGCAGTGCGTCCATATCGGCGCGCAGCCCGATCATGCGCTCGCCCGTGCCGCGGCCATTGATCACGGCCACAACGCCCGTGCCGCCGATGCCGGTCACCACCTCGTCACAGCCGAATGCCTTGAGCTTGTCCGCCACGATGCCCGCCGTCCGGTGCACATCGAACAGCAGTTCGGGATGGGCATGGAAATCATGCCGCCAGGCGGCAATTTCAGGCTGGAATTCGGCAACGCGGTTGAGAACGGGCATGCAACAATCCGGGACTCGGGAAGGAAGGCCGCAATGTCTCTGTCCGGGCCTCGGCAGTCAACTCCACACCATGTCGCGCCGGGGAGCGTGGGCACTCTTTCCAACATTTCGCGCCAGACCGAACCGATATTCCCCCGCCGCGCCTTGCTCCTTTCGGGCCTTTTTGTCAGAAAGCCGCCAACTCCCGGGGATAGCCCAGAAAAGGTTGGCTATGAAAATTCTCGTCGCGGTCAAACGCGTGGTCGATCACAATGTCCGCATCCGGGTCCGGCCCGATGGATCGGGTGTCGAGACCAATGGCGTTCGCATGTCCATGAACCCGTTCTGCAAGCACGCCGTGGAAGCCGCCGTGCAACTGGCAGAGGCAGGGGCGGCAGACGAGATCGTCATTGTTTCCATTGGTCCCAAGCCCGCCAATGACGTCATCCTGACGGCTCTGGCCATGGGCGCACATCGCGGCATTCTGGTCGAAACCGACCAGCCGCTCGAAACCCTTGTCATTGCCAAGCTCCTGGCCAAGGTGGTGGAGGAGGAGCAGCCCGATCTGGTTCTGCTCGGCAAGCAGGCCGTGGATGATGACAGCAATCATGTCGGCCAGATGCTGGCCGCCCTGACCGCCCTGCCTCAGGCCACCTTCGCCTCCGAAATCAAACTCGACGGCCATGCCCTCGAAGTCACCCGCGAAGTGGATTCGGGCCGCGAAACGATTGGCTTGCCGCTCCCCGCCATCGTGACTGCCGATCTGCGCCTCAACACGCCGCGGAACGCCGCCCTGCCCATGGTGATGAAGGCCCGGTCCAAGCCGCTGGCCGTTCGCCCTGCAGCTGAATTCGGCGTCGATCTCAGTCCGCGCCTCACGGTCGAAATGGTCTCGCCCCCACCCGAGCGGGCCGCTGGCGTCACGGTGAACTCGGTGGCCGAACTGGCCGCCATCATCGCCACCGATGTCAACGAGATGGAGGCGATCTGATGGGTGTTCTGCTTCTCGCCGAGCTCGACGATGGCGCCCTCTCGGCCTCCACCGCGCGGACCGTGGCCGCTGCGGCCCAGCTCGGTCCGGTCGATCTGCTGGTCCCCGGTCCCCGCGCCGCTGCCGACCAGGCCGCGGCAATCGCTGGCGTCGCCAAGGTCATCCACGCCAAGGAGGCCCCGCTGGCCGACGGCCTTGCCAATCTGCTCGCCGGACTGGCCGACGGCTACACCATCATCGCCGCCGCGGCTTCGACCACCGGCAAGGATGTCATGCCGCGCCTTGCTGCGAAGCTCGATATCCAGCCGGTCACCGACATCGTCGCCATAGAGGGCGCCAATCGCTTTGTCCGCCCCATCTATGCCGGCAACGCGCTCGAAACCGTCACCGACCCACAGCAGACGCATGTGCTGACCTTCCGGGCCTCGGCCTTCCGCCCGGCGGCGTCGGGCAACGCGGCGCCGGTTGAAACGCTCGATACCGATATCGCCGCTGCTGCCCGCTTCATCGCCGCCCATCGCACCCAAAGCGATATCCCGGATCTCGCCACCGCGCAGATCGTGGTCGGTGGCGGCGTCTCGGTTGGGTCTGCGGAAGGTTTCAAGCTGGTCGAAGCCCTCGGCAAGACTCTGGGTGCGGCTATCGGCGCCACGCGCGCCGCCGTCGATGCGGGCTACGCCCCCAATGACTGGCAGGTTGGCCAGACCGGCAAGATCATCGCGCCGGATCTCTATATCGCTGTCGGCATTTCAGGGGCGCTGCAGCATCTCGCCGGCATTCAGGGCGCCAAGAAGATCATCGCCATCAACACCGATCCCGAGGCACCCCTCGTCAAGATCGCCGATGTGGCCCTGATCGGCGATCTCTTCGAAATCCTGCCGCAACTGACAGCGGAGCTGGAGAAATCCGGCGTCAAACGCTAGCGCTTAATTTGCAAATTATCCCATGCGGCCTATAAAGGCCGCGCCTTCTCACCGGATCTTCGGAAAAAATGTTCGAAACCCTCTCCAAGGCCCCTGGCGACAAGATTCTGGCGCTCATGGGCGAATACGCTGCCGACTCCCGCCCCACCAAGATCGACCTCGGCGTCGGCGTCTATAAGGACGAAAAAGGCGTGACGCCGGTCATGTCCTCGGTCCGCAAGGCCGAACAGCTTATGCTTTCGAATGAGAAGACCAAATCCTATCTCGGCATCGCCGGCAACAAGGGGTTCGGCGCTGCCGTGCTCGATCTTGTGTTGGCCGATAGCGTGGATCGGGCCCGCGTTCGCGTCGCCCAGGCTCCCGGCGGTACCGGTTCACTCTGGGTGTTGATGCAACTGGTCAATCGCGCCCGTCCCGGCGCCACGGTCCATGTTTCCGATCCCACCTGGGCCAACCACAACCCCATCGCCATCGGCTCGGGCCTCAAGGTAGCCACCTACCCTTATTTCGATCCCGCCACCCGCGCGGTGAAGTTCGACGAGATGCTGGCCGCGCTCGACAAGCTTGGTCCGGACGATGTCGTTCTGCTGCATGGGTGCTGCCACAACCCCACCGGCGCCAATCTCAACAACGAACAGTGGGACCAGGTGGCCGCAAGTCTCGCCCGCACCGGCGCGCTGCCCTTCATCGATCTGGCCTATCTCGGCTTCGGCGATGGTATCGAGCCCGACGCCTATGGCACCCGCAAGATACTTGCCTCGGTTCCCGAAGCGCTGATCGCCTTTTCCGGCTCGAAGAATTTCGGTCTATATCGTGAGCGCATTGGCGCCGCCATTCTCGTCGCCCGCGATGGCGAGCAGGCCGACGTGACCAACTCCCAGCTCCTCAACATCATTCGCGGCGCCTATTCACAGCCGCCCGATCATGGTGCCGAGATCATCCGCACCATTCTCGAGGACGCAGACCTGCGTGCTGAATGGGAGGCCGAGCTGGCCGAGATGCGCAATCGCATGATCGTGTTGCGCGAAAAGCTGGCCGCGGCCATTCGCGAGCGCTCGAACTCAAGCGATTTTGACTTCGTCGCCGATCACCGCGGCATGTTTTCGCTGCTCGGCCTCCCGGTCGAGGCGGTTGATCATCTTAAGGCCGAAAATGGGGTGTATATGACTTCGGATAGTCGCATCAATGTTGCCGGCATCCCGGAAGATCGCGTTGGCGATCTGGCCGAAGCCGTTTTGGCCGCCATTCGCTGATCCAGTGGCTTGCGGCAACCCGCGGCCATGTCTAAATCTGGTCTAAGCGCCAGACAGAATTCGAGTTTTTAGGAGGGAACGATGAAGTTCTTCGTCGACACTGCAGATACCGCCGCCATCAAGGAGCTTCACGATACCGGGCTGCTCGACGGCGTGACCACCAACCCGTCGCTGATTGCCAAATCTGGCCGCGACTTCAAGGAAGTGATTGCCGAGATTTGCGACATCGTCCCCGGCCCGGTTTCGGCCGAAGTCGCGTCGCTCGAGTATGACGGCATGGTTGCCGAGGGCGAAACCCTGGCCAAGATCGCGTCCAACGTTGTCATCAAGCTGCCCCTGACTTTGGATGGCCTCAAGGCTACCAAGTACTTCAAGGAAAAGGGCACCAAGACCAACGTCACGCTCTGCTTTGCTGCCAATCAGGCGCTGCTGGCTGCCAAGGCTGGCGCAACCTATATCTCTCCCTTTATCGGCCGCCTCGACGACATCAATATCGACGGCATGGAGCTGATCGAAAGCATCCGCACCATCTACGACAACTACCAGTTCGAGACCCAGATTCTGGCTGCCTCGATCCGTTCGGCCAACCATGTCACCCAGGCGGCTCTTGCCGGTGCTGACGTCGCCACCATCCCGCCGGACGTCATCAAGAAGCTGGCTCTGCACCCGCTGACCGACAAGGGCATCGAAGGCTTCCTCAAGGATTGGAAGGCCACTGGCCAGTCGATCCTGTAAAGGGCTTTCGCTCCGCATTCAGACCCCGCCCTTCGACAAGTTCGGGGTGGGGTCTTTTCTTTTGGGAACTCCGCATGGCCGACGCTGATCTCGCCGCCCAGATCAAGACTGCACTTGCCGACGTTGAAATCCCCGGCGGCGGTGATCTTGCCAGCTATGGCGGCGTGTCCGACATCATTGTCACGCCCGGCGCCATTGCCTTTGCAATCGCCGTGGCCCCGGGCATGGAAGCTGCCTTCGGGCCGGCACGGGAGGAGGCCCAAAAGCGCGCTCAGGCGCTGGGCGGCCCCCGCAAGGTGATGGTGTCACTGACCGCCGAGAAATCCAACGCGCCCAAGTTCGGACACGGTGCGGCCCAGCCGCAGGGCAAGACGCGTGTCGATGGCGTCAAGCGCATCATCGCTGTCGGCTCCGGCAAGGGTGGCGTGGGCAAGTCGACGACAGCAGTCAATATCGCGCTCTCGCTCGCCGCCGAGGGCCTGAAAGTCGGCGTGCTCGACGCCGATCTTTATGGACCGTCCATCCCCAAGCTGCTTGGCATTGAGGGCAAGCCGGCAATACGTGACGACGGCATCTTCACTCCGCACGATGTCTTTGGGCTCAAGGTCATGTCCATTGGCTCTATGCTGGTGCCCGGTCAGGCCGTGGTCTGGCGCGGCCCCATGGCCACCTCGGGCTTGCGCCAGCTCCTGCGCGAGACCGATTGGGGCAGGCTCGACTGTCTCATCATCGATCTCCCCCCCGGCACAGGTGACATCCATATTGCGCTGTTCCAGCAGACCATCGTTGATGGCGTGGTCATCGTCTCGACCCCACAGGACTTGGCGCTGATCGACGCGCAAAAGGCCATCGACATGCTGCGCCGCATGTCCGTGCCGGTGCTCGGTCTGGTTGAAAACATGAGCTATTTCATCGCCCCGGACACCGGCAATCGCTACGACATTTTTGGCACCGGCGGCGCCGAAAAGGCCGCCGAGCGTCTGGAAATCCCCTTCCTTGGCCCTGTCCCCCTGGTCATGTCGATCCGGGAGGGCTCCGACGCCGGCACTCCTCCTCTGGTGACCGCGCCCGACGGCCCGGAGGCCAATGCCTACCGCTCGATTGCCCGACGTCTGGTCACCACCTTGGCGTAGGCAAGGAAATTCCTTACACTGTGCGCAGGAGGTCCTCAATGATCACCAGCAAACTGACCAGCAAGGCCCAGACCACCATTCCGCAAGCGGTGCGAAACGCGCTGCACCTGCGCGAAGGCGATGAGATCGCCTACGTCATTGAAAACGGTCGGGTCATCCTCACCCGGGCATCCGGCGAAGTCGCTGAAGATCCGTTCGCGACCTTTGGCGAGTGGGACAGCGAGGCCGACCGGCAAGCCTATGCCGATCTTTGAGCGCGGCACCCTTGTCAGGGTTCCATTTCCCTATACCAATCGTCCCGTCCAGCAACGTCGCCCGGCATTGGTGGTCTCCGCCCCCCACTTCAGCGATACCTCACATCTGCTCTGGGTGGTGATGATCACCAGCGCCGCAAATCGGCCCTGGCCGGGTGATGTGTCCCTGGTCGATATTTTCGCCCAATGCGGCTTGCCCGCACCGTCGGTTATTCGCCCGTCCAAGATCGCCACCATTCAAGCAAGCCATGCCAACCCCATCGGCATGGTCCCTGCTTCCGTGCTGAGCCAGGTGGATGAAATCCTTCGCCACACCCTGGCACTTTGAGGCACGTACACCATTTAAATCGATTGCTGAAATCGATTGCATAACCTCCCGCGTGAATGTTATCGGCCTTCCCCACAAGGGTAAAATGCCCGCATGGAGGGGATATGTTCTCGTTTGATCGCCGCGATTTCGGCTCCGATTTCACCTTTGGCGTGGCCACCGCTGCCTATCAGATTGAAGGTGGGCAGGGCGACGGGCGCGGCACATCCATCTGGGACACTTTTGCGGCGACGCCCGGCAATGTCCACAATGGCGACACCGGCTTGAACGCCTGCAACCACTACGAACTCTGGCCGCAGGACCTCGACCTGATCCGCGATGGCGGGTTCGATGCCTATCGTTTCTCCTTCGCCTGGCCGCGCCTCATCCCCGAGGGCACTGGCGCCGTCAATCAGGCCGGCATCGACTTCTATGATCGCCTGATCGACGGTATGCTCGAGCGCGGTATCAAGCCCTATGCCACCCTCTACCACTGGGATCTGCCCTCGACCCTGCAGGATCGCGGCGGCTGGATGAACCGCGACATCGCCAGCTGGTTCGCCGACTATGCCACGGTGGTAGCCCGGAAGTTCGGTGATCGCCTCGAAGCCACCGCGACCATTAACGAGCCCTGGTGCGTGGCCTTTCTCAGCCATTATCTCGGCGTGCATGCCCCCGGCTATCGCGATCTGCGCGCGGCGGCGCGCGCCATGCACCACGTGCTCTTCGCTCATGGCACGGCAATCGATGCCCTTCGTGCATCCGGCGCGAAAAACCTCGGCATCGTGCTCAACCTCGAAAAATCCGAGCCCGCCAGCGAAAGCGAAGCAGACAAATCGGCCGCGAATTTCGGTGATGCGGTCTTCAATCGCTGGTATCTCGGCGGTGTCCTCAAGGGCCAGTATCCCAAGGAAATGACCGACTGGCTCGCGCCCTATCTGCCGGCGAACTATCAGGACGATATGGCCGTGGTCTCGCGCCCGATCGATTGGCTGGGCATCAACTACTACACACGCGGTCTATACCAGGCCTCTTCCGAACCTGGCCGCCCCGCTGAGCAGGTCAAGGGGCCGCTGGAAAAGACCGATATCGGTTGGGAAATCTATCCTCAGGGTCTCACCGACCTGCTGGTCCGCGTCTCCAATGATTACACCAAGCTGCCGATCTACGTCACCGAGAACGGCATGGCCGAAGTAGAGGGCGACAACGATCCGCGCCGCACCAAATATTACGAGGACCACCTCAAGGCCGTGCTCGCCGCGCGCGAGGCCGGCGCTGATGTGCGGGGTTATTTTGCCTGGTCACTGCTCGACAATTACGAATGGGCCGAGGGCTACAACAAGCGCTTCGGTCTCGTCCATGTCGATTATGAAACCCAGAAGCGCACGCCCAAATCCAGCTACCGGGCCTTCCAGGGCCTGCTGCACAACGCGCGCTGATCCTGTAGGGTTCAGGCTGATAGATACCAGCCTGGGCCCTTTTGCATGGAACAAGAATACGCTGAACTCTCGCCGTCGCTGCTTCGGCTCGAACAGCTTCTCGATGAAGCCGGAGAGCAGTCCATGCTGCTTGCCGAGCTGGATGGGTTCCTCTGTTGCCTGGCGGTCGGACCCGAGCCCATCGCCAACAGCGAATGGTGGCCCTTCGACTGGCTGACCGACGAGCGCGGCGTGCTGCGCAGCGGCAGCGAAGAGATTGCTGCCCTGATCGAGACCCGACTGGCCGAAATCAGTGCCGAACTGGCCGCCGATGCCTATGCGCCGCTCTTCGAGGTGGACGAAGAGAGCGACGACATCATCTGGGAGGTCTGGATCGCTGGCTTTCAGCAGGCCATGCTCTTGCGCTTCGAGGCCTGGGACGATCTGTTGCGCGATACCGAGAGCGACATCCGGGGAGAAGCCGCAATGGGTTTGGCATCCGCCCTGATGCTGGCCCAGCCCGATACCCGCCCCGACGATACGGCCGGCGACGAGGAATGGGCCGAGTTTGACGAGATGCACGAGGCAATGCCCATGGTCATCGCCCGCACTGCAGTCCTGCTCCATCAGTTGCACAAGCCGAACTAAAGCGCTCTGTCTAGGCTGCAATCTCGGGCAGCCGCGCCGCCATCAGTGCCTTGGTGAGGTCGTGCTGCGGCTCGGCAAACAGCCGCTGCGGCGCGCCTTCTTCCACGATTTGCCCCTTCTCCATCACCAGCACCCGGTCAGCCATGGCCGCGACCATGTCGAGATCGTGGCTGATAATGAGATAGGTCAGGCCATGCTCTACTTGCAGCCGCGAGAGCAGGTCGAGGACGTCGCCGCGCACCGAAACGTCGAGCGCCGAAACTGGTTCATCCAGCACCACCAGACGCGGCCGTGTCACCAGCGCGCGGGCGATCGCCAGGCGCTGGCGCTGTCCGCCGGAAAATTCATGCGGATAGCGCTCCAGCATTGCCACGCTCAGACCAACGGCCTCAATGGCCTCCGCTAGCCGGGCTTCGTGCTCGGCTCGCGACAGGCGCCCCAACAGATGCAGCGGCTCGCCCAGCGAGTCGCCGATTGTCATGCGTGGGTCAAAACTGCTGAACGGGTCCTGGAACACCAGCGACAGGCCCGCGCGCAGCAGTGGCGGCAGGTTACGGCCGCGATAGGCCGCCCCATCGAACACCAATTGCCCCGCGCTGACATCGTCCAGACCCACGATCATCCGCGCCAGGGTCGTCTTGCCGCAGCCGGATGGGCCGACCAGCGCCACGCATTCGCCCGCCGCGATGTCGAGGGACACGCCATCCACAGCGCGGACGGGGGCGTCGCGCCATGGCCACAGGCCACCATGGCGATAGACCCGGCTGACATTTTCGATGCGCAGCAAGGGCGCACCATCCGCTTGCGTCGCCGCGGCTGGCCTGTCCCGTCGCTGCATCTGGCTGGCCGCCAGCAGCTTGCGCGTATAGTCGGCCTGGGGCGCCCTGAACACGTCACCAGTATCGCCCTGTTCGACCAGCTCGCCCGCCCGCATCACCCCGACCCGGTCGCACAGCGCCGCCACGGCGCGAATGTCATGGCTGATGAACAACAGTGTCATGTGCCGCCGCTTGCAGATATCGGTGATCAGGTCGAGCACGGTGCGCTGGGTAATGGCATCGAGTGCCGAGGTCGGCTCGTCTGCAATCATCAGCTCGGGCTGGCTGGCCAGCGCCATGGCGATCATCGCGCGCTGTCGCTGCCCGCCCGAAAGCTGGTGCGGAAACCGCCCCACATGCCCAGCGGCCAGTCCCACCTCATCGAGCAGATCGGGCAGGGCCAGCGGCATCACCTCGGTAATGCCGGCCAGGTTGATGGCTTCCTCGATTTGCTCGCCAATTGTCATCAGCGGATTAAGCGCCGTCATGGGCTCCTGAAACACCATGCCAATGCGCTTGCCCCTCAGGCGCGCCATCGCCTGCTCACTATCCGGCAAGGGCGTCCC
Source organism: Devosia marina (assembly GCF_009758415.1). GTDB lineage: Bacteria > Pseudomonadota > Alphaproteobacteria > Rhizobiales > Devosiaceae > Devosia > Devosia marina. The sequence goes on from NZ_WQRF01000006.1 coordinate 60,770, forward strand.
GTCAAACGCGATGTGCCCTGAGACCTGCGCCGCGTCCGGCAGCAGGCCGGCAATCGAGAGGGCCGTCAACGACTTGCCCGAGCCGCTCTCTCCGATAATGCCAAAGCGGTCGCCGCGCTCGATTCGCAACGACAGGTGCGACACGGCCTTACGCCCATCAAACCCGATGGTCAGGTGATCGATCTCAACCAGCGCCATGGTTCAATCCTTCATGGCGCAGCCGCGGGTCGATCGCATCGCGCAGCCCGTCGCCGGAAATATTGAGCGCGATCACGATCAGCACGATGGTCAGCCCCGGCACCACGCTCAGCCAGGGGTGGATCAGAAACAGGCTCTGCGCATCGCGCAGCATCAGCCCCAGGCTCGTTGCCGGCGGCTGCGTCCCCAGCCCGATGTAAGACAGGCCCGCTTCAGCCAATATCCCTAGCGAAAGCTGGATCGTGCCCTGCACGATCAGAAGGCTCATGATGTTGGGCAGCAAATGCCGCGCCGCAATCGCCGCATTCCCGAGCCCCGCCAGCCTGGCGGCGGCCACATAATCCTGCGTGGCAATGGCCAGCGCGCCGCCCCGCGCCACCCGCGCAAACACCGGAATATTGAAGATCCCGATGGCGATGACCGCATTGATTTCGCCCGGCCCGAACAACGCCGCGATCAGAATGGCCACGATCACCGCAGGAAAGGCAAAGGTAATGTCGGACAGGCGCAGCACCAGCCATTCCACCATGCCGCCCCAGGCCACGGCAGCCAACCCGAGCGGCACGCCGACGCCAATCCCGATGATCACGCCCAGCCCTGCGACTACGAAGCTGGTCAGCGTCCCGCGCATCACCAGCGAAAACATGTCCCGCCCCAGATGATCCGTGCCCAGCCAATGCTCGGTCGCCGGTCCCAGAAAGCGCCGGGCAATGCTGATCTGCTCGATGGGAAACGGCGTCCACCACAGGGAAACCAGTCCCAAAAGGGCGAACAGCGTTGCCGCCATGAGCCCGATGGCCAGACTCGGATGCCGCCCCAACTGTTGCCAGTTCATGCGTCCCGCCCTTTCAGCCGTGGGTCGACAAAGGCATAGGCCAGATCGACCACCAGCATTGTGGCCGTTGTCACAACCACCAGCACAATCGTGGCGCCGCGCACCAGCACCAGGTCACGCTCGGAAATCGCAGTGAAGATCAGCCGCCCCAGCCCCGGCAGGTAGAACACATTCTCCACGATAATGGTCCCGGCGATGAGGAAGGCGAACTGAAGCCCCAGAATGGTCAAGACCGGTAACAGCGCATTGCGCACGCCATGGCGCCAGATCGCCTCGGATTTGGTCATGCCCTTGGCGCGCGCCGTGCGTATGAAATCCTGCTCGGTCACATCGACCAGGGCCGTGCGCATCACCCGCGCCAGGATCGAAGCCTGCGGCAGGGCCAGCGCTAGCCCCGGCAGGGTCATCCCGCGCATGGCCGCGCCCGCATCCTCGTCCCAGGGTATGAACCCGCCTGTCGGCAGCCAGCGTAGCGTTACCGCAAACACCAGCGTGAGCAGCATGCCGAACCAGAAATTGGGAATGGCTACCCCGGTCTGCGCCAAAACCATCAGCGCCGTGTCGGTCGCCTTGCCCCGCCGCATCGCCGCCAAGATGCCAATCGGCAGCCCCACCACCACCGAAACCACCATGGCAATCAGCGAGAGCGGCAGCGTCACCGCCATCCGTTCGGCAATCAGCTCGGCAACCGGCAGCCGCTGCGTGGTCGAGAGCCCGAAATCGCCCACCAGCATGCCTCCGACCCAGGCTAGGAACCGCTCATGCGCCGGCGCATCGAGCCCCATCTGCGTCCGCAGCGCCGCAACCGCCTCGGGCGTGGCATTGATCCCCAGAATAAACCGCGCCGGATCGCCCGGCAGGAGATCAAGCAACAGAAAGATCACCAGCGCGGCCACAAACAGCGTCGCCGCAAACCCGGCCATGCGGCGCACGAGGAAAAGGGTCATGTGGAAGCCCCCCCCCACCCAGCCTCCCCCCGCCAGGAGGAGGGGCACTTTCGCGGTAGAATCTGAAATCCATAGCACACGCCGACCATTCCTTCCCCCCGTGGGGGGAAGGTTGGGTGGGGGGCTTTGGCGGGGATAAAGCTATTCCACCCAGTAAATGTCGCGCAGCACCACACCCTCCACGGGCGCGTTCTGCCACATGCCGTCCAGCTTGGCGTTCCATACCCCGGTCTGGGCCAGTTCGAACAGATACCCATTGACCGCATCGCGGGCGATGATGGTCTGGATCTCCTGCGCCAGCGCCAGGCGATCGGCCTCGTCCGTAGTGGCATTGAGCGTCTCGTTGAGGGCCTGAACCTGCGCGTTGTCATAGCCGAAGTAGTAGTCGGGGTTGGCATAGATGCCAATATCGAACGGCTCCACATGGCTGATGATGGTCAGGTCGAAATCCTTGTTGGCAAACACATCTTCCAGCCACTGCGCCCATTCCATGTTGATCAGCTCGAGCTCGATCCCCACTTCGGCGAACTGGCTGGCAATGATCTGGCCCGACAGGCGTGCATAGGCCACCGGCGGCAGCTTCAGCGTGGCGGAAAAGCCGTCCGTATAGCCCGCTTCGGCCAGCAGGGTTTTGGCCGCCTCGACGTCATGCGGATAGGTGTCGGTCAGGTCCAGATAATAGGGGTGGTGCGGCGCGAAATGGGTGCCAATTGGCACGCCATAACCATAGGTTGCGCCCTCAATGATCTCCTGCCGGTCCAGCGCATGAGCCATGGCCTGGCGCACCTTGAGATCGGTGAAGGGCTCTTTGCGGTTATTGGTCGAAAGAATGGTCTCGCCTTCGGTCGACCCTACCAGCACCTTGAACTGCGGATTGTTCTCAAACACGGCCAGCGCCTCGGCGGCAAAATTGTTCGTGCCGTCTACATCGCCGGCCAGCAGCGCATTGGTCAGCGTCGCCGTGTCCGAGATAAACACGAAGCTCGCACGGGTCAGGGCCGGTGCCTCGCCCCAATAGGGACCGTATTGCTCTAGCACCACGCGGCTGCCGCGATCCCACTGGATAAAGGCAAAGGGCCCGGTACCGATCGGTTCGGCGCCATTATTCGCCGCGCTTTCCGGCGCCACAATCACCGCGTCGCCTCGGCCCAGATTGAACAGGAACAGCCCGTCCGGCCGCGACAGTGTAAATTCCACCGTCATCGGGTCGATCACGGTCACTGCCGAAATCGGCGCATAAAGCGCCTTTTGGGCATTCACGCTGTCCTCGGCCAGCAGCCGGTCAAAGCTGAATTTGACGTCCTCGGCATCGAAGGCAGTACCATCGTGAAAGGTCACGCCCTCATTGAGTGCAAACCGATAGGTCAGCCCGTCTTCCGAAATGGTCCAGCTTTTCGCCAGCCCCGGCTGCACCGCCCCGGTCTGGTCGATCCGCACCAGCCCCTCGAAAACATTCTGATACACCACCACGTCGATGGCTTCGGCTGCTCCGGCAGTGGGGTCCAGGGTAGGGGGTTCCAGCGCCACGCCGATGCGGATTTCGGTCGGCTGGGCCAAGGCCGGCCCGGCCATCAGCAGCAGGCCCGCCACCGTCAGCGCCAGTGTGTTGCGTGCAGTCATGGTGGTCTCCTCCATCGTGGCCAGATGGCTTCAGCTATAGAGGAAGTGCGCGCCCTTGCGTAGCGGGGCTACTCGGCTTCCTCGGCATTTTCGATCAGCGGCCGCTCATCGACCAGATCGGCCGGAATTCTGAGCGTGAACAGCATGCCCTCGGGCCCAGCCGGGTCCACTGAAAGCGATACCGCATTGACCGCCAGCAGCGCCCGCGTCAGCGCCAGGCCGACGCTGGAGCGCACCGGCATCAGCGCTTGACCCTCGCGCCCGATGCCATCGCGGAACACCACGAAGCGTTCGGCCATGTCCACCGCGTTGACCGAAGCGTCGCGCACATGAATGGCGATCGAGCCGTCATCATGGCGCTGCGCTGAAATCACCACCGCGCCCCCCATCGGGGTCTGGTCGATGGCGCTGGCCAACAGGTTTAACACCGCCTGCGCCAGCGAGGCCCGGTCGGCGGTGATGCGAGGCAGCATCTCCGAGATCGCATTGCGTACGATCACCCGGGCCCCATTGGCCTGGTTTCGGATACGCCTTACGCATTGCTCGAGCAGGTCCGTCAGGTCCAGGCTCGCGCGCTGCGGCAGATAGCGGCCATCGCGCAATCGCGCAAAATCGTCCAGTTCATCCACCAGCGCCGAGATTTCCTGGCCGGCCTGGGCGATGTCGTCGGCATAGGCCGCGTAGCGTTCGCTATCCAGCTCGCCAAATGCCTTGGAGCGGATGATGTCGGAAAAGCCGATGATCGTATTGAGTGGGCGCCGCACCCCGCGGCTGATCCGGCCCAGCAGCGCCGGGTCGATATCGCTGGCCGACCTGACCCGTGCCGCGCTCAATTCGCGCGGCTTGACCAGCCCGAAATAGCCCGAAACAACCCCGGCCTGGCCCAGTGCAAACAGCAGGATATCTGCTCTGCCATCAACCGAGCGCAATGTCAGGCAGGGGCGGGCGGTTTCGGCAAAGCGCGCCGGCCGTTCCAGAAACGCCCGCAACGCCACCGCGTCGTCCTGCCCGACCAGCGCCGATATCGGCCGCCCGGTCAGCGCCTTGCCATCGCCCAGCATCGTTGTGGCGGCCGCGCTGGCGGAGCTTACCATGCCATTGCGATTGGCCTCGACAAATCCGTCTCCGCGAATATCGGCAAAGGTTTGGGCAAAGGCTTTCACCGCATCTTCGTGGCCCGTGCGCACTTCGGTTGTGCTGGCCGAGAGCATCAGGGCAGGGCGGCCATGCCAGGAGATCGACTGCAGCCGCGCGGTCACCGGCACCAGCGTGCCGTCGCGCTGCACCAGATGGTTGACCGGCCCGGCCTCCCGACCTTCACCACCCAGCACCGGGAAAATCGCGCTCAGACCGGCCTGGCGCAAATTCTCCACCGAGTCATAGCCCACCATCTCCGTGATGGCACGGTTGGCAAACAGAACCTGCTGGTCGCGGAACACCAGAATGCCCAGTGGCAAGCGGTTCAGAACCAGCGTTTCGCCGCCCAGATTGACCAGCGCACCAGACCCGCTTGCCCCCTGTACGGCCGGTAGTGCAGGTTCTGCCGGTCCATTGCTCGGCTGGGCGCGCTCGCCCACCCGATCATTGAGTATGCGCGACAGCTCGTCAAAATTATAGCGCGACACGCGCTCAACCGTTTCGAGGTCGGGCTGAGCTTCGGTCTCCGATGCCGTCTCGGAAAGCTCGGCACCAGCTTCTTTGGATGGCGTAAAACCACGCCCGGTGATCTTGTAATGCTGCGTCCCCGGCGCTTCGACGAAATCTTCGTCAGCTCCGACAGGCGTTGGATCAATGCCTGTTGGCGGCGTATCATCGTCTTCGCCCAGAGGCGCATAAAGCGCCTCGTCATCGGCCAGCTTGTCCACCAGATCGCTTAGCCGGCGCGACACTCTTGGCAATTCGTCGGACGCTTCCGGTTGGTCCTCGTCTTGAGAGACTTCCTCGTCGGCGTTCGCGTCGTCATTATCTGCGTCCTGCAGCCTCTGTTCTTCGGAAACGGCCGCGATGGCCTCGAAAATGCTGGGCACCCGACGCGGCGCTGCCCCGTCGCCTTCTGCCGGAGCGCCATCCTGCGGATCAGACCAGCTTTCCGGATTGTCAGTTTCGGGGGCCGGACGATGCGGTTCAGCCGGCTCATAGGCGATCTCGGCATCGTTGTCCTGCCAGCTCTGCAACTCGTGGGCATAGGCTTCGTCCGCGGCAATAGGAGCCATCCCGCCTTCTGTTTCCGGCGCGGCCTCATCGGCTTCGGATACGGCGTCTGCATCAGCCGTCTCTGCGCCGTTGTCATCTTCCGGCACCGGCTCAGCGGCCACGGCTTCTTCTTGCACCTGATTTGTATCAGCCGGTTCATCATCGGCAGGCACTGCCTGCATCGGCTCCACGGCCTCCGCCGTTGCCTGGGCAGGTGCGACGTCATCGGGGTCTGCCGCGTCCGTCTCGGCACGCGCTGCCGCGAGCACCTCCGGCGCAATCGGGTCGACCCCGACGACCAGCAGGACCGGTTCATTGTCGTCCCAGCGCAGCGGTGTCGTGGCGCAGGTGGCCGAGGCCGGCTTTTCCCCGGCAAGGAACTGGATACGCGCCAGGCTCGTTCGGCCGGTCGATCCCAGGCGGATAATGCGCGCAACCTGTCCCTTGATCGGCACGGCCGGCGCCGAGCGCTTCAGGCCATGTTTCTTCACCTTGGCCAGGAACAGATCAGCCGCCGGGTTGGACCAGATCAGCCTGCGGCCATCCTGGGACCATAGCCATGCGGGACGTGAATCATCCTCATGCTGCTGCACGCGCCGCGCGTCTGGCAATGTGTTCCAGCGGTCATCCATGGACTGCCTTTGTCTGGTCGCGACCCCGTTGATTTGTCCCATTCCGGTACAAACGTCCGAAGTTCCTTAAGTGTTCTTCAATATAGTGCAGCGGCGGGCGAATCCACCCCGGCAGCAGGCGGCATGGGTCCAAATGCGGACCATGGTTAAGTGCGCTTTCCTAAGGATTGGTCACGCCGGCCCACAAAATTCGCTGCCAAGGGGGCATTTTGGGGGCTCTGTCCACAGCGCAAAATCGGTGCTTGTCATCTCGGTCATCTCGACCTATGTTCCGCCCGCTTTCGGAGCCCGGTCACAGACCTCGGTTCCCAGCGGGTCCTGCCGCCTTAGCTCAGTTGGTTAGAGCGCTAGATTGTGGATCTAGAGGTCCCCCGTTCAATCCGGGGAGGCGGTACCACCCACTTTTCTGTCTTCACTGCGCCAGTCTCAGCGATGAGATGTTGCGTGCAATTTTTTCGAACGCGGCCGAGAGGTCCGACGCATTGGCGGCGAGAAAGTAGTTGTCCGCGCTGCTGGCGCAGTAGCGCAACACATTGGCGGCATTGCTGCCTTCCACGATCCCAAAGCCAACCGTATAGACCGCGATGCCAGTCGAGGCATCGTTCATGGCATCGCAATAGGCGCGCGCCTGATCATAGGAAGCGCCATTATGGGCGTCGCGGTTGATCTTTTCATTGTTGCTGCCACTGCCGCTTGCTGAGTTCCGCGCGATCACGCCGTCATAATGTACCGTGTTGAATTCACCATCCGTCATGATGATCGCGGCCTTGAGCAGGCGTTCGCGCTTGTAGTTGGCCGGGCGGCTGGCCTCTGGCCACACATAGCCGAATTCAGGTGAGAGCATGTACCAGCTCCACAGGATACCAAGGCTCCCCGAGGTCGATCCACGCGCCACGAGGGCGTCCGACATGTCGTGCAGCACAGACTTGTTGGAGGTCAGCGGAACAATCTGGTTGGTCGGGCAACCATTGCTGCCCGGATAGTTGCGACCCACATAGCGTATGCTGGGCGCTGCATCTGTGAACGCTTCCGCGCCGCCGCGCTCGGTCACGCAACTGGTGATCCCGTGCACCGTTGTCCGATTCGACGCGCTGGTGAACAGATAGTAGTCGCAGCCGACCAAGGCGCTTTGTTTGGTGCAGTGCAGCTTTCCGGTGTTGGCCCTATAGGTCCCTTGGCCGATCATCGAATAGCCTTCGAGCCGCAGCGTATTCGTCGTGACATTGGTCACCCGAAAAGTACGGTCGTTAATGCCGTTGAGCCAGGAGACGTCCCTTACGTAGGTATAATCCCCTTCTGAAAACCCATGGTCGTTGGCGGTGACCACCGTTTCGCAACGGGCAACCAGGCATTCCACGACCTGTCCACCGCCCCAATAATTGTCGTACCAGCGGCTATCGACCCAGTTGCCATTTTCGTCCTGGAGTTCGAAAGTGTCCCGCGACCTGTTGGCGACCTGGTAGGCCCTCTGGTTGATCTGGTTCATGTTATTCACGTCCCAGATATAGACCCAGGCACCGTTCCGGAAGCCGTGCCGGTCGGCAGTCACGCTCGCGCGAGAGCTCTTCGTGATGCCCGAGATGTTCTTGGTGCCTCCAGTGGCCCACGACATCGAAGAAATGTCTGCCGGCCCGCGGATCGGCCCGCGCAGTGCCTCGGCAAAACCACCCACATTCACCGCCTGCGCATAGGGGATCAGGGCCATCTTGGTATAGTTCGGCTCTTGCTCGTCCTGCACGATCGCATCGATCAAATCATCCAGGGCATCCTGCAGGTCTCTCAACCGCTGTCCGCTCATTGATCCGGTCACATCCAGCGCCACCGCGACTTCGACATCCACCGCGCCGCGCACCGCCTCCGCAGTCAACGAGGCGCCAAGCTGTTCTACCCCGACAAGTCGCACGAACCGGGTCGGCAGGGCGAAATTACCTCCCAGCGTCAAGCGTCCAGCCTCGGTGTCGATGCCGATCTGGTCAACCTGGGCTTCAGTCACATCGATATCGCCAATACGCTCCAGCACGATGGCCTGCGCCTTGGCCAGCAGATCCGCCTCAAGTTCACTTTGGGTCAGTCCTGACCGGTAGATCTCCGGTTGCAGCGCCAGAGCCGCGGCATCTAGCGCCACCTGGGCGCGCTGCCGGGTCTGCTCGAGCGAAACATAGTCCACCGTGGCGCCGCCCAGCGCGATCAGCACAATCGCCATCAGCCCAAACAGCACCGCGAACACGCCGCTTTCGTCCTTGGCAAACCGTTGCAACAGTGGAACAAATCTGGACATCACGACACCTGGTTGCGCCACGAAGGGTTGAGCAGCTCTCACCTTCGCGCAAACTTGTTAGGAAAGAACAACCACCTTGGAGTTGAGCTGCACGCGGCCATAAAGGTCGATCACGTCCTCATTGGTCATGCGGATGCAGCCTGAAGAGACGTTCTGGCCGATCGACCACGGTTCATTGGTGCCGTGAATGCGGTAGAGGGTTGACCCCAGATAAAGCGCCCGAGCGCCCAGCGGATTGTCGATGCCGCCCGGCATATGCGCCGGCAGCCCCGGCTGGCGCTTGCGCATCTCGGCCGGCGGCGTCCAGCCCGGCCATTCCGCCTTGCGGCTGACCCGGTGCGTGCCGCGCCATTCGAACCCGTCCCGCGCCACCCCGATGCCATAGCGCAGCGCCCGGCCATCGCCGAGCACGAAATAGAGAAAATGCTGCCGCGTATCGACCACGATGGTGCCGCTGCGCTCATTGGTGGCATAGGGCACCACCTGTCGCAGATAAACTGGCGAGACATGCAGATTGGCCTGCAGCGCCAGCGCATGGCGTGGCCGGCCTTCGGTGATGGTCACGCCGGGCGGCGGGGCAAACCGCCAGCCGGGGCGAAAGGTTTCGGCCTGGCTTGGCAGCGCCGTGCTCACCAGCGCGAATGTGGCCAGCGCAATGGCCAGCCGGGGCAGGTTTCGGACGATCATGGCCTTGCATCCCCAATAATGCGTTTGGCCATATTGTCCCGCACAAGCGCAAAGGAGTCCTCAAGCCGCGTGGTTAACCGCGCGTGGTTAAGGGCCCTTAACAAACCCTTGCCGCCCTGCTGCGAAACGCCTGAATCTAGAGGAAAACCGAATCGTCCAGTTCTTCGGCCGGCGGCAGCACGCGCTGCACCGCCAGGCCCAGTTGCTCGGTGGTAAAGGGCTTGGGCAGCACTTCGTTGACCCCAAGCTCGCGCGCCCGAGCGATATTTTCCCGCGAGGGATAGGCCGTCATCAGGATCACCGGTGTGGTCCGCGGCGCGCCAAACCGCGCATCGCGCAACACCTGCATCACCCCGGCGCCATTGATGTCGGGCATATACCAGTCCATCAGCGCCAGGTGGAACGGCGCGCCCATCAGCTTGAGAATTGCCTCGGCGCCGTTCTCGGCCTCCTCGACATCGGCAATGCCCAGCTTGTTGAGGCCCACCGTGCAGATCGCGCGCGCATAGGTGTTGTCGTCCACCACCAGCGCCCGCAACCGTCCCGGTATGATCATGCCGCCCCTCCAACGTCGCACGCGCCCAACGCCCCGAAGGGCGCATGAACTCTGTGTGCCACACTGCCGATATGGCCCGCTGGATAGCAGCCAGCGCGGCCCTGTCAATCCGGTCCAATACCGGGCCCGATCGGCATCGTGGCTTCCGGGCAACACTCATCACAGAGTGCGACAGACTGACACATCTTGGCTTGCAGCTCACGAAGTCGTGAGTTACCCAAGTTCCGTCTGCAAAAGCCAACCGAGGGAGGCGTTTAATGTTCAAAACTGTAACCCGCCACTCGGGGCCAAATTACCTTCATCACGGTCACGCCACCGCGTAACCCTCTGACGGTACCCTCGGCCGCCTCGCGGCTCGCGGACACCCCCAACTCTCCACCCTGAATCGCTGAACCGGGTCGTTCCACGCCCCGATTCCGCTGTTCTCCCATCTTTTCACATTAGAGGCCGGCAGGGTGACCTGCCGGAACAACCAATGACTTCGAACGTGCTCAATGAGCGCAGCGTGGTGCTGCGTCTCGAATTCTCCATCGCCGATGCTGTCCAGCAGCGCGGTCTGGTCCCCGTCGTCGGGGCAGCCATTCGCGCCTGGTGGGCCCAGCGTCCGGTCCGCTATCCTCAGGTTCCCGGCTATCTGCGCGAAGATGTCGGCCTGCCGCCCGAGGATGAATACCGCAACCTGTTTACCGTGCCCGCCCAGCTCTGGCAGTTCCGCCCGCCGGATCAGGACATCTCAAGATGAGAGAAGGACAGCCGGGGTTCGCCCCGGCTGTCCTTTCGGCTCGAATGGCCTCGCGAACTTATCCACGGTGCCGAAAACCGCCTCACACTGCACCCATCACTCCCGCGCGGACGGACTGCAGCGAACTTTGCGGGGGGAGCCGGTTGGGTGCTGGGTCGCTCCAGTGCCTGCCTGCTCGTTGGGCCACCTTGCGACGAGCGATCAATAGGGGCCACGACAGCAGGAGAAACCCGGCGTTCCGAGGCGGCGACGTCTCTATTACTTAGTTTTACTGAGACGCACGCGCCTCGGAACACGTCCACCTGGCCCAACCCGACGGCTTTTGCCGCTCGGGCCATTGGCGCAACCATTGTCTCACTGGCTTTGATCGTCTAAGCAAACGACCGACTTTCCAGGGCGAAGAAATGACCGAAAAGACCAAGCTCATCACGCCCCGCCTGCCGCGCGGGTTCGAAGATCGCACGCCGGGCGAAATCGCCGCCGTCGGCGCCATGATCGACAAGATCAAGGCCGTCTACGAGCGTTATGGCTTCGACCCCGTCGAAACCCCTCTGTTTGAATATACCGAGACGCTGGGAAAATTCCTGCCTGATACCGACCGGCCCAACGCCGGCGTCTTCTCCCTGCAGGACGACGACGAGCAGTGGATGAGCCTGCGCTACGACCTCACCGCGCCGCTCGCCCGCTTCTTCGCCGAAAATTTCGAAACCCTGCCCAAGCCCTACCGCTCCTATCGGCAGGGCTATGTCTTCCGCAACGAAAAGCCCGGCCCCGGCCGCTTCCGCCAGTTCATGCAGTTCGACGCCGACACCGTCGGCGCCCCCGGCCCGGAAGCCGACGCCGAAATGTGCATGATGATGGCCGACGTGATGGACGCGCTGGGTCTTGCGGGGAAGTACGTCGTCCGGGTGAACAACCGCAAGGTGCTGGATGGTGTGCTCGAGGCCGCCGGTGTCGCCAGCGATGAGCAGAAGCTGACCGTGTTGCGCGCCGTCGACAAGCTGGACAAGTTTGGCTCCGAAGGCGTGAAACTCCTGCTCGGCGCCGGCCGCAAGGATGAGAGCGGCGACTTTACCAAGGGCGCAGGCCTTTCAGACACTCAGGCCGCTGTTGTGCTCGACTATGTTGGCGGCAAGCCGCCGGCCGACAATGAGGGAGTCGCTGAGCTCGCCGCGATGCAAGCCCTGTTTGACGCCGCCGGCTATGGTCCCGACCGCATCAAGATCGACCCCTCCGTCGTCCGCGGCCTCGAATACTACACCGGCCCGGTTTTCGAGATCGAACTGACCTTCAAGGTGCAGAACGAAAAGGGCCAGGACGTTGTCTTTGGCTCGGTCGGCGGCGGTGGCCGTTATGATGGCCTGGTCTCCCGCTTCCGACGCGAACCCGTGCCCGCCACCGGCTTTTCCATCGGCGTCTCGCGCCTCGCCAATGCATTGAAGCTCACCGGCAATCTCGGCGCCACCGAACCGGCGGGCCCGGTCGTCGTCCTCGTCATGGACAAGGCCGAGACCGCCCGCTACCAGGCCATGGTCTCCGAACTCCGCCAGGCAGGTATCCGCGCCGAAATGTTCCTGGGGCAGACCAAGAATTTCGGCAAGCAGGTCGCTTATGCCGACAAGCGCAATTCTCCCGCCGTCATCATCGAAGGGTCTCAGGAGCGCGAACAGGGCATCTTGCAGGTGAAAGACCTGATCGCCGGCAAACAGGCCGCCCAGGCCATCACCGACAATGCCGAATGGAAAGCCGCCCGCCCCGGCCAGTTCGAGATCAAGCGCGAAGATCTGGTCTCCGCGGTCCAGAAACTGCTGAGCGAGCAATGACCAACGCCGCTTATCGCCGCAGCCAGCTCGAATCCCTCGTCGAGGCCCAGGGTGGGTGCCGCGCCATCCCGCCGCTGTTGCTCAGCGCCGATCCCTATTTCGATCTTGCCGGCGAGGAATTCGGCCGCCGCCTGCTGCTGACCACGGATGTCACCGGCGCCGAATACTGCCTCCGCCCCGATTTCACCCTGCCCATCGTGGCCGATTACATCGCCAATGGGGCAGGGGAGCCGGCCGCCTTTTCCTATCTCGGTCCGATCTTTCGCCAGCGCGAAACCGGCCCTGCCGAGTTCGATCAGGCAGGCATCGAGCTCCTGGCTCAGCCTGATGGCGACATAGCTCTCGACCAGGTGCTCACCTTCGCCCGCGCCGCGCTTTCGCTCTATGGCATCACTCCCAATGTGCGACTGGGCGGCGTTGGCCTGTTCGAGGCCCTGCTGGCACAGGCCGACATGCCTGACGCCTGGCGCCCGCGCATCCGCCACCGCTTCGGCCATACTGAAGCCATGGACCGCTTGCTGTCCCGGCTCGAACAGGCCCCCGATCTGCCCCGCACCGAACAGCCCACCCGCGACGAACTGGTAGAGGATGTAACCGCTCGCATGGTCTCGGCTGGCCTCAGCCTTTCCGATGGCCGCTCGCCCGAGGAGATCGCTGACCGCTATCTCGAACAGCAGGCGCTCGACGCGGCCCATGTTCCGGCCGCCACGTTGAAACTGCTGCGCGACTTTCTCGCCATCAAGGGCGACGCCCTCTCGGCCCTGCGCCAGATCGAGACACTGGCCGAACAGCACCGCCTGTTCCTCGGACCACCCATCAAGGCGATCCGGCGTCATCTCGATGATCTGGGCGAAGCGCGCGTCACCTTTGATGCCAGCTTCTCGCCGCGTCTCGACTATTACACCGGCATCGTCTTTGAAATGCGGGGGCAGGGGGGCACCGTCCTGGTCTCGGGCGGTCAGTATGACCGTCTCCTCGAACGCCTCGGCGCCACCGCCCCAATCGCTGCCTCTGGCTGCGCCCTCTGGGTCGATCGGATGGAAGCGGAGTGGCCCAAATGACCATCACCCTCGCCGTCCCCTCTAAGGGCCGCCTCGAAGAACTCACCCGCGACTGGTTTGCCCGGCGTGGCCTAACCATCACCCGTCCCGGTGGCGCCCGCTCCTATCTCGGCGCCATCGAAGGCCTGCCCGAGGTCACGGTGCGCTTCTTCCCGGCCTCGGAGATTGCTCGCGAACTCATTCGCGGCAATATCGATCTCGGTGTTACCGGCCGTGACCTGATCCACGAGACCAGCGAGGCCGGCCCCGAGGCGGTCGAATTCGCGCGCGATCTCGAGTTTGGCCATGCCGATGTGGTCATCGCGGTGCCCGAAGCCTGGATCGACGTCACCCATATGCACGATCTGGCCGATGTCGCCTCCGATTTCCGCTCCCGTCACGGGCGCTGGCTGCGCATCGCCACCAAATACATCACCATCACCCGCCAGCACTTTGCCAAGGCCGGGATTGCCGAATATCGCATTGTTGAAAGCCTCGGTGCCACTGAAGCCGCGCCCGCCTCGGGTGTCGCCGATATCGTGGTGGATATCACCTCCACCGGCTCGACCCTGGCTGCCAATGGCCTGCGCGTGCTCGAAGATGGTGTGATGCTCAAAAGCGAGGCCAACCTGATTGTTTCGCGCACTGCCGAGTGGACCGAACAGCGCCGGGAAACCCTGAACACGCTTCTCGGACAATTGCAGGGCTGAGCGATGGAACTGGCCTTTGTCATGCTCCTGGTTGTCTGCGGCGTCGGCATGATCGTCTATGCCGGTCTGGCGCAGCGGCCGACAGCCGAAAACCAGGACGCCGCACAGCCCAACGATGCTGCAGATGATGCGGACAGCGGCAGCGCGGGAGACGGCGACTGAAATGCGATTGCCGCCGCAGCCCAAATCACGGCACAACGTCATAGGGGTCCGGCGGGGGGCGCGGTGGCCGACGCACTTGAACTGACTATCCTGATGCCCTGCCTCAACGAGGCAGAGACGCTGGCCACCTGCATCGAAAAGGCCAGGGATTACCTTGCACGCTCCGGCGTCGCCGGCGAAGTGCTGATTGCTGACAATGGCTCGACCGACGGCTCCCAGGCCATTGCCGAAGCCAGCGGCGCCCGTCTGGTCAATGCCGAGCAGCGCGGCTACGGCGCGGCCCTTGCCTCTGGCATTGCTGCTGCACGGGGCAAATTCGTCATCATGGGTGACGCCGACGACAGCTACGACTTTGCCAATCTCGATGCATTTGTGAGCGAGCTGCGCACTGGTGCCGATCTGGTCATGGGCAATCGCTTTGCCGGCGGCATCGCTCCCGGCGCCATGCCCTGGCACCACCGCTATATCGGTAATCCCTTGCTCAGCTTTGTGGGGCGCCTGTTCTTCAAGACCCCGGTACACGATTTCCATTGCGGCTTGCGCGGTTTTTCCCGCGACGCCATTGCCGGTCTGAACCTGCGCACCACCGGCATGGAATTCGCCTCTGAAATGGTGGTCAAGGCGACCCTGTCCCACCTGGATATCCGCGAAGTTCCCACTGCGCTCCGGCCCGATGGCCGCTCCCGCCAGCCGCATCTGCGCGCGTTCCGCGATGGCTGGCGCCATCTGCGTTTCCTGCTGCTGTTTTCGCCGCGCTGGCTGTTTCTCTATCCCGGCCTGTTCCTGCTGATCGTCGGGCTGGTCTTTGGCTCCTTGCTCGCCGGCGGTCCCTTGCGGATCGGTACGGTCACCCTGAGCGTGCACAGCCTCCTGGTGGCGGCGCTCTGCGTCATCATGGGCACCCAATCTATCGCTTTTGCCATCATTGGCCGTCGCTTTGCCTCACGCTACGGCTTTATTCCTCGCTCGGGCGTCTATGACCGCGTCCTCGAAAGCCTGACCCTCGAGCGCTTGCTGCTGCTGGCCATCCTGCTGATGGCTGGCGGGCTCGCAGCCATGGGCTGGGGCACCTGGGAATGGGCCAAGCGCGATTTCGGTCCATTGAGCTCCACTGCAACCCTCCGGGCCCTCATCCTGGCCATGACCGCATTGGTCACCGGCTTCCAATTGATGATGAGCGCCTTCATGTCCTCCATGATCAACATTCCCATCTACGAGCGCCGCCTGGCCGATCAAGTCATTCCTGACGATCAATTCCGCCGCCGCACCGACTAGGTTTGATCCTCCAAATGCTTGATCCACTTATCCTTCTGGCCCTTATGGGCGTCGGCCTGCTCGCCGGTTTCGTCGATGCCATCGCCGGGGGCGGCGGCATGCTGACCGTGCCGGCGCTGCTCTCTGCCGGCCTGCCGCCCGTTGCCGCACTGGCGACCAACAAGATGCAGTCGGTGGTCGGCACCGCTATGGCGGTCCTGACCTATTGGCGACGCGGCTTTGTGGATTTTCGCAATCTGGTACCGGCGGTTGCCCTGACTTTCGCCGGCAGTTTTCTCGGCGCCCTTACGGTGAGCCAGCTCGATACCGGGCTGCTCGACATCGCCGTGCCCGTAGCTTTGATCGCGATTGCCCTCTACTTCCTGTTCGCGCCAAAACTGTCTGACGCAGACAAGGCGGCACGACTACCTTTTGGACCTTTCGTGCCCATTCTGGGCTTCGCCATCGGCTTCTACGACGGCGTCTTCGGCCCCGGCACCGGGTCCTTTTTCACCATTGGCTTTGTGCTGCTATTCGGTCTGGGCCTCACCCGCGCCACCGGCAATACCAAAGCGCTGAACTTCATCTCGAACCTGGCCGCGCTGGCCATCTTCATCCCGCAGGGCCATGTCGTCTGGCCGGTCGTGCTGGTCATGGCCATCGGCCAGATCGTCGGCGGCTATATCGGCGCCCGCACCGGCATTCGCTATGGCGCCAGGGTCATCCGGCCGCTGGTCGTGGTGGTGTCCATCGCCATGGCCATCAAGTTGTTGTTCTTTCCGTGAGACGGCGATTGCCAGATCGCTGGGGTGTGGGAAATCATAGTGCAAGACAAGACCCCGATCGGCCCGCAGGCCATCGGCTTCGCTTGGAGTGGACGTATCCCGAGGCGCGTGCGTCTCAGTAAAACTAAGTAAATAGAGACGTCGCCGCCTCGGGACGCCGGGTTTCTCCTGCTGTCGCGGCCCCTATTGATCGCTCGTCGCAAGGTGGCCCGACCAGCAGGCAGGCCCTGGAGCGACCCAGAACCCAACCGGCTCCCCCCGCAAAGTTCGCTGCAGTCCGTCCGCGCGGGAGTGATGCGAGCATTATGCATCGGCGACAGGCCGCGGGGATAAGTGGTCTTGAGCCGCGTACCAGGCCTTCAGAAACGTTGGCCGGCGCGGCAGTATCCGGAAGACGAAAAAGCCCCGGTGTTTCCACCGGGGCTTTCCACGAAGTTCGTGACTGGGAAGAGACGAACCTCGAAGCTTGTCGGGGTCGGCTGGATTAGAAATCCATGCCGCCCATGCCGCCCATGCCGCCGCCGCCGCCCGGCATTGCCGGAGCGTCAGGCTTGGGAGCCTCGACGATGATGGCCTCGGTGGTGATCAGCAGCGAAGCAACCGAAGCGGCGTCTTCAAGGGCGGTGCGAACCACCTTGACCGGGTCGATAACGCCCAGAACAACCAGATCACCATACTCACCGGTCGCGGCGTTGTAGCCGAACGAGATCTCCGAGTTCTCCAGGATCTTGTCCACAACGACCGAGCCTTCGGCACCGGCATTGTTGGCAATGGTGCGAACCGGTGCCTGCAGGGCACGGCGCACGATTGCGATACCGGCGTCCTGATCGGCATTGGCGCCCTTGGACTTGATGTTGGCCGATGCGCGCAGCAGTGCAACGCCACCACCTGGCACGATGCCTTCTTCAACAGCGGCGCGGGTCGCGTTGAGCGCGTCATCGACGCGGTCCTTGCGTTCCTTGACTTCCACTTCGGTCGAGCCACCAACGCGGATCACGGCAACGCCACCGGCGAGCTTGGCCAGGCGTTCCTGCAGCTTCTCACGGTCGTAGTCCGAGGTGGTTTCCTCGATCTGTGCCTTGATCTGGCCAACACGAGCCTGGATGTCGTCGGCTGTGCCGGCGCCATCGACGATGGTGGTGTTTTCCTTGGTGATCTCGACGCGCTTGGCAGTGCCGAGCATGTCCAGGGTCACGTTCTCAAGCTTGATGCCGAGATCTTCGGAGATTACCTGGCCGCCGGTGAGGACAGCGATGTCTTCCAGCATGGCCTTGCGGCGGTCACCAAAGCCCGGGGCCTTGACGGCAGCAACCTTGAGGCCGGCACGCAGACGGTTCACGACCAGGGTCGGCAGAGCCTCGCCATCGACGTCTTCTGCAATGATCAGCAGCGGGCGCTGGGACTGAACGACAGCTTCCAGGATCGGCAGGATGGCCTGCAGGTTGGAGAGCTTCTTTTCGTGCAGCAGGATGTACGGGTCTTCCAGGGTTGCCGTCATCTTTTCCGTGTTGGTCACGAAATAGGGCGACAGGTAACCACGGTCGAACTGCATGCCTTCAACGACATCGAGTTCGGTTTCGGCGGTCTTGGCTTCCTCGACGGTGATCACACCCTCATTGCCGACCTTCTGCATGGCTTCGGCGATCATGTCACCGATGGAGGTCTCACCATTGGCGGAAATGGTGCCGACCTGAGCCACTTCGGAGGACGAGGTGATGCCCTTGGCCGAGCCCTTGAGGCTCTCGATCACATCGGAGACGGCCAGATCGATACCGCGCTTCAGGTCCATCGGGTTGAAGCCGGCAGCGACGGCCTTGACGCCCTCGACGACAATGGCCTGACCCAGGACGGTCGCGGTGGTGGTGCCGTCACCGGCAACATCGTTGGTCTTGGAAGCGACCGAACGCAGCAGCTGCGCGCCCAGGTTCTCGAACTTGTCTTCCAGTTCGATTTCCTTGGCGACGGTCACGCCGTCCTTGGTGATGCGCGGAGCGCCGAACGACTTTTCGATAACGACGTTACGACCCTTGGGGCCGAGCGTGACCTTCACCGCATTGGCGAGGACGTTGACGCCGCGCAGCATCTTATCGCGGGCGTCGGTCGAGAATTTGACTTCCTTGGCGGCCATTTATGGCTCCTTGAGAATATCTGTTGAGTGGGAACGACAAAAAGACGAGAGAAGCCGGATCAGGCTTCGATCACGCCCATGATGTCGCTTTCCTTCATGATGATCAGGTCTTCGCCGTTGAGCTTGACCTCGGTACCGCTCCACTTGCCGAACAGCACACGATCACCGGCCTTGACGTCGAGGGCGACAACCTTGCCGCTCTCGTCGCGGGCGCCGGGGCCCACGGATACGATCACGCCCTCAGAGGGCTTTTCCTTGGCGGTGTCGGGGATGATGATCCCGCCTTTGGTCTTTTCTTCACTGTCGACGCGACGGACGACCACGCGGTCATGCAGGGGACGGAAGCCCATGTTTTGTTCCTCTTGGCATCATTTCTGAATGCAATTTCGGACCTGTTAGCACTCGCATTGAGTGAGTGCTAACAGGCTGACGGGGATATAGGGATCGAGCCGGTCCAGAGTCAAGGCGCGTGAACCGAAGTTTTCACTCATGCGTTAGCAAGCCAGCACGACAAATCCGAGACATCGTCCAGTACAAGGTGATTCACATGGCCCAGACGACCCAATCGACGCCCAAAATTGTCCCGGTGGAGGGGCGGGTGCACATCTCTTTCGACGATGCCGAGATCGTCAGCTCAACCAAGGCCTTGCGGCTTGAACGCGGCGGCATGGACTCTCAGATTTTCGTGCCGCTCGATGACGTTCATCCCGGCATTCTGGAGGCATCCGATACCAAACGCACCGATGCCGGCCCGGGTGAGGCGCACTTCTATACCATCAAGACATTGACAGCCAACGGCGCCGATGAGGCCTGGTACTATCCCTATGCAGAGGGCGACTACGCGCCGATCCGCGACATGCTCACTTTCGGCGGGAAACGCATATCGGTCCGCGTGACCCAGGTCTGACCCGCGCAAAGCTGCATATTCCCCCTTCCCCCCGATACAAGTCTGGGCCATAAGCACACCCATGACCGAACAATCCTCTTTGCAGATCAAACTGCGCCGCACCGGCGGCGTTGGGGCCAACACCAATTGGCATTGGGAGGTCCAGGACGCCTCTGGCGCGGTCCTCAAGACCGGCAGCGCCGTCGGCCCTGAGCACAAGGCCTTTGCCACCGCCCGCATCGCCAAGGAAAAGCTGGAAGCTGCGGGCAAGTAGGCCCCGGACAGGACCTAATTGACCGCGCCACCTGTCGAGCCTGCCGCCGCGACCGCCAAACGCGATTTGGGCGGCCCGCTGCGTGGTATCGCGCTCAAAATCGCGTCGGTCTGCTGCTTCGTGGTCATGGCGACCATGCTCAAGGCCACGCTCACCATTCCTTCGGGACAGATGGTGTTTTTCCGCTCCTTCTTCGCCCTGCTGCCCGTCTTGGGTTATTTGGCCTGGAAGGGTAATCTGGCGCGCGCTTTCCAGACCAAAAGGCCGCTGGGACACATCCTGCGCGGTCTGATCGGCGTGTCGTCCATGAGCCTGGGCTTTTTTGCGCTCACCCGCCTGCCGCTGCCCGAAGCAACGGCTATCGGCTACGCAGCCCCACTGATCATCGTCATTCTATCGGCAGTTCTGCTGCGCGAAAGCGTGCATGTCTTCCGCTGGACCACCGTCCTGGTGGGGCTGGCAGGCGTATTGGTCATTCTCTGGCCGCGCTTGACGGTATTCTCCGGCGAAACGCCGATGGGCGATGCTCAATCCATCGGCGCGATTGCCGCGCTCTGTGCCGCTGTCCTGTCTGCCTTCGCCATGCTGCAGGTGCGCACCCTGGTCCAGACCGAGCGCACCGAGGCAATCGTCACCTATTTCTTCATCAGCGCCAGCGTCATCAGCCTGTTCACCATCCCCTTCGGCTGGGTCTGGCCCACGCCCGAACAGGCCGCATTGCTGGTCGGAGCAGGGTTCTTTGGCGGCATTGGCCAGCTCCTGCTGACCTCGTGCTATCGCTATGCCGACATGTCGGTCATTGCGCCCTTCGAATATGTCTCGCTGCTCCTCACCATCATCATCGGCTTCGTCATCTTCGCCGATGTGCCCACCGCGGCCATGCTGGTCGGGGCCCTGATCATTGTCGCCTCGGGCATTGCCGTCATCCTGCGCGAGCGCTATCTGGGCCTGGATCGCGCCAAGTCGCGCCAGGCCAACACGCCCTAAAACGCCTCGATATCGTAGCGTTAGTTAGATGGCGCGGCTACCGCCGTCGCAACCAATGGGAAACCGATCTCGGGCCATTGGACGTTGTCCAGCTTTGGTGTGAGCACGGCGATTGCGAGAGCTGCCGCTACGCCTGTCTTGAGCCTCTTGGCTCTTCTGCGTTTTTGGGCGATGGTAAGCACTTGAATTCACCTCTGTTTTCAGGTGAATAATGCTCCTGTGCTGCGGCGGGTTGCATCGAACTTGTTCACGTTACACTGGGGCAGCATGGCACAAGCGGCGGCAATCATCTTTACGGTCCTGATGGGCGCTCTGGCCATCTTTCAGGCTGCGCTCATCGTAGGCGCACCCCTGGGACATTTTGCCTGGGGCGGTCAGCATCGCGTCCTGCCACGTCGCTTGCGCATCGGCAGTGCAGTGGCCATTGTGCTCTACGGGCTGTTTGCGCTTATCCTGATGATGCGAGCCGGGCTTCTCGCGTCATGGCCGGATATGAGCTGGATCATGCCCGCCAGCTGGATCATTCTGGCTTATCTGGCGCTGGGAGTGGTGATGAACGCGATTTCACGCAGCCTGCCCGAACGCCTCACCATGACGCCTTTAATCACCGTGTTGTTGGGGCTGACCCTGATCGTTGCGCTGTCCTAGCCGGCCGCCGCCAGTTCCGACCAGCTCTGGCGCTTGCGATAGATTGTCGAAGGACTGATTTCCAGCGCCGCCGCGGCCATGGAAATATTGCCTCCGAAAGTGGCAATGGCTTCCTCGATAATGCGTTGTTCCTGCTGCCACATGGGCAGCACTGTGCGCTTTTCGCAGCGGGGCGCCTCGACCGGGGCAGGCGTGGAGACCCGCGACTCGATGTCGGCTGCCTCGATCATGTCCGTGGTGATCTGGCCACCATCGAACATCACGACCAGCCGGCGCACCAGATTCTGCAATTGGCGCACATTGCCCGGCCAGTCCGCCGCCGTCAGCCGCTGCGCGGCGTCCGGGGTGACGTCCGAGAAGCTCTTGTGCTCCTCCTGGGCATAGCGCGCGAGAAAATGTCGGGTCAGCAGCATGATGTCGCTTGGACGCTGCCGCAGCGGGGGCAGATGTATCGGCAGCACATGCAGGCGATAGAACAGATCTTCGCGGAACTGCCGGTCGGCAATCATCTGCATGGGATTGCGATTGGTGGCGCAGATCACCCGCACATCTACCTTGCGGGCCGCCGTCTCGCCAACGCGCGAAAGGCAGCCGCTCTGCAGGAACCGCAGCAGCTTGGATTGCAGCGACAGGTCGAGTTCGCCCACTTCATCGAGAAACAGCGTGCCGCCATCGGCCAACTCGGCGGCGCCCTTGCGGTCTTCATGCGCGCCGGTAAAGGCGCCACGCACCACGCCGAACAATTCGCTTTCCATCAGGTCGCGGGGGATGGCTGCGCAATTGATCGCCACGAACCGGTTGCCGGCCCGCGGGCCCCGGCTGTGCAGCGCCTCGGCACAGACATCCTTGCCGGTGCCGCTTTCCCCGGTGATGAAAACCGGCGCCGCAGAGGCGGCCACCCGGCCGATCTGCTCGTAGAGAAACTGCATGGCGCTGGACGCGCCGACAAAGCCGGCATAATCGGAGATTTCAGGCTCGGGGGTGACTTCCACACCCAGCGAGCGCGGCCGGCCATGCCGCTGCGCCAGTTCGGCCAGTCGTCCGGCCAGTGTACTGCCTCCGGCAGGCTTGGCGAGATAATCGTGCGCGCCGGCACGCATGGCGCCCAGCGCCGCGCTCACCGAACCGCTATCGGCCACGGCCAGGATCAGCGCCCCATTGGCCAGGCGCACCAGGCGGCTCATGGCATCTTCCACATTGGCGGCCAGATCGCCCAGGCTGGCCAGTTCGCAGATGATGACGTCATACCGCAATTTTCGCAGATGGTCCGCCGCCTCGCGGCCGGTACCGGCATGGGTTATCTGTGGAGCAACCAGCAGGGCCTCGGTCAATTCGGCGCTGGTCTGGCGCGCGCATGCGGCATCGTGGTCGATCAGCAGAAGCCGGCCGCACAGCACATTGTCGCTTCCGCTCGTCTTCGTCATGCCGCTATATACCTTGCTCCGTCCGCAACCGGACCGTTCTTGTCGTTCGTCCAATTGTTGTCGATTAGGGTAAATATTCCGTTCTTGCACCTGCCAGCCAAACAGCGTTTATCTCTGCGCCATGCGTGACTTGCCAGATCAGGATGTGTTCGAACCGATCGTGCGCGGCATCACCCAATCGGGGGTGCGGCTGGCCAATGAACGCGCGGTTCTGACCCTGATTGCGGGGGTTCCCGGCGTTTCCAACGCCGATATTGCGCGCCGCTCCGGGCTTGGCCCTCAGACCACGGCGCGCATCCTGACCGATCTCGAATCACGCGACCTCATCATTCGGGGCGAGGTGCTGCGCGGGCGGCGCGGCCAGCCTGCGACCCCATACCGCCTCAACCCGCAGGGCGGGTATTCGATAGGGGTGGAAATCGGCTGGCAGCACGTCGAGATCCTGCTCCAGAATATTGCCGGCCAGCCCATCGCCGCCACGCGGCGCTGCCATAACTTTCCCGATCCCGAGACCATTTTCGCCGAAATCGCTGCCGACGTCGAAACGCTGCTCGTTGGCCTGTCCAATGACCAGCGCAGGCGCGTCGCAGGCATCGGGGTGACCTCGCCAGGCAATTTTGGCCCCTTGCTCGCCCATATCGGTGCGCCCCCTTGTGCTATCGACGCCTGGGCAAAGGTCGATGTGGGGCCGCGCCTGGCAGAAGAAACCGGCCTGCCCGCGCTTTGGGTCAATGATGGCAGCGCTGCGGCGTGGCGCGAGATCACCGCGCACCCGACGCCACGTCCCAAAGGCCTGGCGAGCTTTTTTGTCGGGACCTTTGTCGGCGGCGGCGTCGTCTCCGAGGGCACGCTTGTTGAAGGGCCCTATGGAAACGGCGCCGACCTGGGCGCTCTCGTCGTCCACGACCGGGCAGGCAAACCCGCCTATCTGCACCTGACCGCCTCACTCCACGCCCTTGTCCTGAAGGCTATCGATGCCGGTCATGCCGCGCCAGTCGGATCGCCCCGCAAATGGGACTGGGCCGGACTGGCTCCGGTCGTGACGCAATGGCTCGACGATGCTGGCCATGCTCTCGCACAAGCCATCCTGAGCACGGCAGCAATGACCGAGGTAGATATCGTTGCGCTCAACGGCGATCTGCCTGAATCGGTCCTGTCGCGCCTTGTTGAATCCACCAGCGCCCATCTTGCCCAGTTTCCGGTCCTGCTCGCCCATCGGCCACGGCTGACGACGGGTCTGGGCGGTCCCTCGGCTGCAGCATTCGGGGCGGCGCAATTGCTGCTGTTCCGGCGGCATTTTTCGCGCGCCTGGGAGTTGTTTGACCCTGCACAGGACAAATAGGCCGGGGAGAGCGCATTTGCGGTGCTTTTTCCCAAGTGTCGGGGGTGCTAAGTAAAACAGGCCGAATCCCGGCGAATGACAAGGGGTTTCAGGTCCGCCGTGCAGGCACTTGTGTATTCGTTCATTGCGCTATCCGCAGCCGGATTGGGGGCATTGGCCTATTTTGGTCTCACCTTCACCCCGGCCAATGCGATTCTTGTCGCAGTGGTGTTCGGCTGCGCCTGTGTCGTGTTGATGGAGCGTGTGCTGCGCCAACGCGCAGAAAATCGTCTTGAACGGGCCATCGAGGACTTGTCCAGGCTGCTCTCGACCGATGCCCAGGCCGGCGCCGTTCTGGGGCAGCGTATAAATGCCATTGCCGATCTCAATCCGGGCCAGCGTCTGGAAACGGTCGAGGCCGATATTTCCGTGCTCGGCACGGTCATTCGTCAGGTGGCAGAGGCAGTGGCGGAAGTCGAGGACAAGCTGGCCAAGGTCAATGCCGCGCGCCCTGCTGACACCCGCCCGGCCGATGCGCGGATGATTGCCGCGCCTCCGCCTGCCCCAGCTGCGCCAATCGTCGTGCCGGACCCCGAGCCGGTCATTCCGCTCGAAGTCCTGCGCCAGGCCCTCGAGGAAAACCGCCTCGTCCACCATATCCGGCCGATTGTGCGCCTGCCGCAGCGCCGCGCAATTGGCTACGACCTGGTGCCCAGGCTGATGCTTGAGGATGGCGAACTGGCTGACGCGCCCGACTTCATGCCACGTCGCGGCGGCAAGGACATTGTCCGGCTCATCGAGAGGACCGGGCTGGTTGAGGCGGTGGCAATTGCCCGTCGCTCGCGCACAGGCGGGCGGCCGGCCGTTTTGCATATCCCGCTGTCGCGGGCCAGCCTTGGTGACGAGGCGTCAGCCGAGCAATTGCTGGCGACGCTCGATGCCAATCGCGCCATTGCCGACGCCTTGACGTTTCTGGTGAGCGAGAGCGACTGGCTGGAATTGACCACACGCGAACGCGCAATGGTGGAGCAGATTGCGCGCAAGGGCGCCGGGTTCTCCATTGCCCGCATGAAATCATTGCGCATCGATCTGGCCGATGCCGCCGCGCTTGGTGTTCGGTCCATGCGTGTCGACGCCGCCAGCTTCATCGAAAGACCGGACAGGTTCACCGATTTCCACATCTCCGATATCGCCAATTACATGGCGCGCTTCGAAGTCTCGCTATTGGCGACCGGCATCACCAGCGAACGGCAGATCGTGGAACTGCTCGACAACGACATCCTGCAGGTGCAGGGCGACCATATCGCGGCGGCCGGTCCGGTCCGCAGCGATCTGGTCCTTGAGCCCGGCCGTGCCTCCGCCCAGCCTCTGCGCCGGGCGGAGCTGTAAGGCCCTGCCAACCGTTTAGCCGCCGAAGCCACCGACGGCCCGCTTTAGTCCTCCCGACAGCCTGCGTGCACCGATTGGCTCGGGATCGGCAACAAGGCTCGCCTCTTGGCCGCTGCGCCCCAGCGTGAATGTGCCGATCACCCGGTCAAGTTCGGCCGCCTGGACTTCGGTCTGTTCGATCGCGGCATTGGTTTCTTCCACCAGGGCCGCATTGTGCTGGGTCATCTCATCGAGCTGACGCACCGCGACATTGACCTCTTCAATGGCCGAAGCCTGTTCGCGGCTGGCCCGCGCCATGCCCTCGAGCAGGCTGGCATTGGCGCTGATCCCGCCTTGTACGGCAAGCAGGCGCTCTGCGGCCTCCGCCACCAGCTTCGAGCCGCCCTGAACCTCATTGGCGCTCTGTTCGATCAAGACCTTGACCTCTGAAGAGGCTTCGGCAGCACTCTGCGCCAGGCGCCGCACTTCCACGGCGACCACGGCAAAGCCCTTGCCCGCCTCGCCAGCCCTTGCGGCTTCTACCGAGGCGTTCAGCGCCAGCAGGTTGGTCTGGAAGGCGATATCGTCGATCAGCCCGATAATGTTGGAAATCTTGGCCGAAGACTGGGTGATGCGTTCCATGGCGCTGTTGGCCTGGCCCATTACGGTGCCGCTGGCCTCGGCCTCGCTCGACACGGTACGGGCCTGCTTGCTGGCATTGGCGGCTTCCACGGCGTTCTGCGCCACGGTATCGCGCAATTGCTCCATGGTGGCCGATGTTTCCTCAATGGTGGCGGCCTGCCGCGTCGTCCGTTCGGAGAGATCGTTCGCGCCCGAGAGGATTTCGCCCGTGGCGGTCTTGAGCGCGCCCGAGGTGTCGCGCAATTGGCTGATGATCTCACCCAGCTGCTCTGCCACCCCATTGGTATCGGTCTTGAGCCTGTCGAAGGCGCCCTTATAGGTGCCGGTCACCCGCAGGCTGAGATCGGCCTTGGCCAGCGCCGCCAGCACCTCGCCCGTTTCCCCGATGCCGCGATCAACGGTTGATAGCAGCTCGTTGACATTGCTCGCCAGCTGCTTGAGGTCAGGGTCGGACAAGTCGGTATGGGCCCGAAGCGTGAAGTCGCCCTCGATGGCCGCGCCGACAACGCGGTCGATATCGGCCTGCAGTTGCTGCATGCGCAGGGCCTGGTCGGCGCGCTCCTCGTTGAGGCTATCTTCACTGGCGCGCAGTTCGGCGATGCGCAGCCCGTTCTGACGGAACACTTCCACCGCCTTGGCCATGTCGCCCAGCTCGTCAGCACGTTTCAGTCCCGGCACGACTGCATCGAAATGATTGCCGGCAATCTCGCTCATCACATTGGTCAGTTTCGCAACCGGGCGGGTAATGGTCCGCGCGATCAACACGCTGCACCCTGCTGACAGCGCCAGCAACACCGCGCCGATCAGGATCATTGTGTTGCGCAGGCCTGCCGACGGAGCCAGGATTTCCGCGGTGTTCTCCAGCGCCACAACGGCCCAGTCCGATCCACCGAAAGAGAGCGGCCGCGCCGCAGCAACATGCGAGACACCGTCGAAATCGGACAGCGTCCCAATCCCAGGCGTGCCTTCCAGCGCGGCAAGAACCACAGGACCCTCCAGCGTCAGGTTGAAGGCCTCATCGGCCTCGGTCTCGGGCGGGTCGTTGCGCACCAGCCCGTCCTGACCCACCAGATACACATGTCCGCTCTCGCCCAGACCTTTGGTGCGGGCCAGCACTTCGCTGATCCGTCCCAGCGGCATCTGATAGGCCAGCACGCCTGCCTGCAGGCCCTGATCATAAACCGGTGCGGCGATAAAGCTGGCCGGCACGCCGTTGCTCGGCCCATAGGGGGCAAAATCGGTCAGGAACACATCGCCGGGATTACCCACCATGGCGGCACGCACCACCTTGCCCAGATCCGAGTCTGCCCAGGGTCCACCATCCTCGCCAAAGCTGGTGCCGAAATCGGCCTCCTTCTGCACCGAATAGACATTGGTGCCATTCAGGTCGAACAGGAACACATCGTAATAGCCGCGCGTCTGCAGCAAATTGCGGAATTCATTGTGCTGAGCGCGGTGGATCTGGTCATAGACCGAGAGCTTTTCCGAGGTGTCGAGCAACAGGCGCTCACCTTCCGGGTGCGGATTGTTCGCCACATAGGCGTTTTGCAGCAGATCGGCCGGCTCGCCCTGGCTCTTGAGCGAGTGCACGGCACCGGTGAACGAATAGATCGCTGCAGCCACATCCTTGCGGCCGGCGAACAGTGTCAGGTCCTGCCGCACCTCCGAAAGATAGGCGTCCAGCGCAGCCGTCGCGTTGTCTGCCGCTGAATTGAGGCGTTGCTGGGCCTGGCTCGTGACAATGGCATCGCCGCTGAAATAGGCTGCAATTCCCAGGCCTGCCCCGGTCGCCATGGCAATACCGATGACCAGGATCGGCAGGCGGAGCGAGAGTTTCATTTTGCTGAACATCGAAGGGTCGTACCTGACTGTATCGTGCACCGAATGACATCTGTCCGGTTGCGGCCCCTCCATCCGCGTCCAGATCGTTGGCAAATCATAGAAAACCAGTGGTTAACGAAGCGAGTCTGCGTCTGTCACAGTGCTGCCATATCTGCTTTTTGCTTGATCCTGCGCCGCAAACTGCCACATAGGACCCCATGTGCCACACCAGCCAAGGCAACCCATGACTGCGCCCCTGCCAACCATTTCCGGACTTTCAGAACTCTCTGGCCGCTATGACGCGGTACTGAGTGATGTCTGGGGTGTGATCCATAATGGGGTCTCGGCCTTTCCAGAGGCGGTCGAGGCGCTGCGGGCATTCCGCCGGGCTGGGGGCAGGGCAGTTTTGATCACCAATGCACCGCGTCCATCCGCGCCGATTGTCGCCATGCTCGACCGTCTCGGCGTGCCGCGCGACGCTTATGACGCCATTGTTTCTTCGGGCGATTCGACCCGCGCCATGATCGAGAAATATCGCGGCAAAGCCATCCACCATGTCGGCCCACCGACCGAGGACGACGCGCTCTATGAAGGGCTCGACCTGCGCCGCACTGGCGCTGAGGAGGCCGAGGTCGTCGTGGTGACCGATCTCGACACCGATGACGATACCCCCGAAATGTATCGCGAGCGGGCCAAGCTCTGGCTCAGCCGCAGACTACCCATGATCTGCGCCAATCCTGATCGCGTGGTCGAACATGGCGACAAGATCATCTATTGCGGCGGCGCGCTGGGCGACCTCTATTCGGCGATGGGCGGTATGGTGCACATGGCCGGCAAGCCCTATCCGCCGATTTACGAACAGGCCTTTGCCCTGGCCGAAAAGGCCGCCGGCGGCACGCTGGACAAATCCCGCGTCCTGGCCATTGGCGACAGTGTGCGCACCGATGCGGCTGGCGCAGCCCAGTTCGATATTGATCTGCTGTTCATCACCGGGTCCATCCACGCCGCCGAACTCGACGCCTTCGGCAAGCCCGATCCGCAGGCCATCGCCGATCTGATCGCGCCCAGCCGCGCCCGCGTCGCAGGCTATCTGCCGCGCCTTTCATGGTGAGGACTGAAGTGACCGGCTTCACGCGCCTTTCCAGCCTCGCCGATCTTCCTGAGAATCTGCGTGGCGCCTGTGTGGCGATCGGCAATTTCGACGGCCTGCATCGTGGCCATCAATCCATCGTGGCGGCCTTGCGCGCCCGCGCCGAGGCGGCTGATGTTCCGGCCCTTATGCTGACCTTCGAACCGCACCCGCGAGATGTTTTCGCGCCATCGCCCTTCATGTTCCGCCTGACCCAGGGTGACGCCAAGGCGCGCCTGGCCCAGGCCATGGGGCTCGACGGCATCATCATCCTGCCTTTCGACAAGGCCTTTTCGCAGAACGAGGCGGAAGTGTTTGTCGAAACCATGCTTGTAGAACAGCTCGGTGTCCGCAGCGTGATCGTTGGCGCCGACTTCCATTTCGGCCGCCAGCGCCGCGGCACCCCGGCCTTTCTGCGGGCGGCGGGCGAGCGCCTGGGCTTTGATGTCGAAATTCTGGACCTGATGGACGAGAGCGATGAACCCATTTCGTCCTCGCGCATTCGCGCCGCGCTGTCCGAAGGCGCGGTGACCGCCGCCAATCGGCTTCTGGGTTATCACTGGTTTTTCGAAGGCTGCGTGGTCAAGGGTGACCAGCGGGGCAGGGAGCTGGGCTTTCCCACCGCCAACACCATGACCCCGGCCGGGTTCCAGCTTGCCCAGGGCGTCTATGCCGTCCGGGCGCGCCTTGGCGACCGGCTGCTCGACGGCGTGGCGGCCTATGGCAAGCCCATGTTCGACAATCAATTGCCGCCCTTCGAGACGCATCTGTTCGACTTCGACGAGGATATTTACGGGCAGACCCTGGCCGTCGCCCTGGTCGGGCACATCCGCGGGCAGGAAGTCTTTTCCGGTCTCGACGAATTGATGGCAGCCATGGATCGTGATGCCAGCAAGGCTCGTGACCTGCTCGCCAATGCCACGCCAGTCAGCCCGGTCGATGAAAAGCTGGGCTTCTTCGCCTAGCCATCATACATCAAAAGACGCACCAGCTCGGTCTGCCGGCGCACCCCGGTCTTGTCGAATATGCTGGTCAATTGCGCGCGTGCCGTTGCGTCCGACACTCCGCGCATCTGGGCTGCGGCCTTGCGGTTGCCGGTCTCCAACACCGCCAGCGCCAGCTCGATTTCAGCGCGCGTCAGGCCGAAACGCTGGGTCAGCCCCCGCAGGCGTTGGCGTATCCGGTGTCTGGGGTCGGTGATCATCAGTATGGCGGATGGACGCTGCGGCGCGGCATAGTGCATCTCGGCCAAGAACGGAACGCACTGGACTATCATGTCCCCGTCACTTCCGGACAACTGTGCCCGCCCGCCACCCTGATCCGGCTGTGCGAGGCAGTGGGCGATCAGGCTCACCAGCGTTTGATGGCTCTCCGTTTCGGCGCAGCCAATCTGTCCGTCGCGGAGCAATAAGCGTCCATCAGCCAGCATGGACTGGGCCGTGTCATTGCAATCCAGTACGCGCCCGGACCTATCGAGCAACATGGCGCCCTGACCGGCCAGGTCCAGCGTGCTCAGGGTCATGCGATTGGCCACTTGCAGTTGTGCCAGCCATCTCCACCGCTCCACTGCAGCTTGCAAATCGGGGGCCAAAGCCCGCAATTGCTCGATCTGGGTTCCGGTTATTTCGCTGCTCGTATTGATCACCAGCGTACCATACCACCCTGTGCTGCAGGCCAGATTGAGGGCCAGCGCGTGGATGAACTTCTGCGGCACACAATAGAGATGGTAGAAATCGCTGCGTCTGAAATCGGAAATTTCGGGCAAGTCATCTGCCAGCGTGATCGCTCCCGCGCCCTGGTCTGCCACCGCGCGCATGATGTCATTTTGCTGGTGATAGACATCGAGATACCGGGTCACGTAATCCGGATCCGAATGCGGTGCAAAGAGTTCGTTGGTGCGCCCGCCTTGCCCTCCGCCAAACACACATTCACGGGCGCCCATCAGGTCGGTTAATTTCAGCAAGAACTCTTGCCATGCCGCGTCCGACACAGCCGTTGCCTGCAATTCACCGCGTAGTCGCTCATGTAAATCCACGCGCGCGCCTGATGTTGATCGAGGACCTTGTCGTAGAATAGTTCTTAGCTATAGCACATGATTGTACGCGCCAGTGTAGTATCGTCAACAAATGGTTAAAGCAGGGAGGGGAGCGTTCTTGTTGACGGCGCTACTTACACCGCGATACCCCTTCGACTGACCCTGATTTATACCCTTTCAGCGGTGTCGAGCCACTGCTCCGTGCGGGCGTCGCGCTGTTGTGCATCAGGTCGAGAAAAATCAGTCTTTGCCCCATGCGCCATGCCTTGCTAAAAGGCGCGCGAAATCTTCCAAACCGATTGCCGATCCATGAACGACACCGCACCCAGCGCGACCGAAAAAGACTATTCGGCCACGCTCTTCCTGCCGGAAACTAATTTCCCGATGCGCGCTGGTCTCCCCCAGCGCGAGCCCGAATGGCTCAAGCGCTGGGAAGACATGGACATTTACGCCCTGCAGCGCGAACAGGCCAAGGACCGGCCGCTCTTCACCCTGCATGACGGCCCCCCATACGCCAATGGCAACATCCATATCGGCCATGCGCTGAACAAGACGCTCAAGGACATGATCTCCCGCTCCAAGCAGATGGCGGGGTTCAACTCGGCCTATGTGCCGGGCTGGGATTGTCACGGCCTGCCCATCGAATGGAAGATCGAGGAGCAGTACCGCGCCAAGGGCAAGGACAAGAACGAGGTTCCGGTGGTCGAATTCCGCCAGGAATGCCGCACCTTTGCCGAGCAATGGGTCGATATCCAGCGCGAGGAATTCAAGCGCCTCGGCATCCTGGGGGAATGGGACAACCCCTATCTCACCATGAGCTTTGACGCCGAAGCCCAGATCGCCCGCGAACTGATGAAGGTCTCGATGAGCGGCCAGCTCTATCGCGGCAGTAAGCCCGTGATGTGGTCTGTGGTCGAGCGCACCGCGCTGGCCGAAGCCGAAATCGAATATGCCGACCACGAGAGTGACACCATCTGGGTGAAGTTCCCGGTCACTGCCGGTTCGCATCTTGGCGCCTCCGTCGTGATCTGGACCACCACGCCCTGGACCATCCCGGCCAACCGCGCCATCAGCTTCTCGTCACGTATCGAATACGGTCTCTACGAGGTCACCGAGGCGCCGGCCGAAAACTGGGCCAAGGTCGGCGACAAGCTGATATTGGCCGACAAGCTCGCCGCCGAAGTTTTCGCCAAGGCCAAGGTTACCGGCTACGAAAAGCGCGCAACTGTCACGGCTGAGGAACTCGCTGCGATCACCGCAGCCCATCCCCTGCGCGGCTTCGCTGGCGGTTACACCTTCGACGTTCCCCTGCTCGACGGCGAACACGTCACCGATGATGCCGGTACCGGCTTCGTGCACACCGCGCCCGGCCATGGTCTCGATGACTTTGGCATCTGGATGGAGTCGACCCGCTTGCTCAACGAGCGCGGCATCGATCCGAAGATCCCGTACTGCGTCGACGATGGCGGCTTCTACACCAAGGATGCCCCCGGCTTCGACGGCGCCCGTGTCATCGACGACAATGGCAAGAAGGGCGACGCCAATCAACGCGTCATCACGGCGCTCGCCGAGCACGGCAACATCATCGCCCGCGGCCGCGTAAAACACCAATATCCCCATTCCTGGCGCTCCAAGAAGCCGGTGATCTTCCGCAATACCCCGCAGTGGTTTGTCTATATGGACAAGGACATTGAAGGGGAGGCGGGCGACACCCTGCGCGCCCGCGCCCTCGCCGCCATCGACGCGACGAAATTCTACCCTGCTACCGGTCAGAACCGTCTGCGCGCCATGATCGCCGATCGTCCCGACTGGGTACTGTCGCGCCAGCGCGCCTGGGGCGTGCCGATTACGGTTTTCGTACACAAGCAGAGCGGCGAAATCCTCCGCGACGAAACGGTCAATCACCGCATCGCCCAGTCCTTCGAGGAAGAAGGCGCCGACGCCTGGTACAAGCCCGGGGCTGCCGAACGCTATCTCGGTGCCGACTACAAGGTCGAGGACTACGAGATGGTCCGCGATGTGCTCGACGTCTGGTTCGACTCGGGCTCGACCCACTCATTCGTGCTGCGCAACAAGCAGAAATGGCCGCATCTGAAATTCCCGGCCTCAATGTATCTCGAGGGTTCGGACCAGCACCGCGGCTGGTTCCATTCGTCCCTGCTCGAAAGCTGCGCCACCAATGGCCACGCGCCCTATGACAGCGTCCTCACCCATGGTTTCACCATGGATGGGGAAGGCCGCAAGATGAGCAAATCGCTGGGCAATACCGTTGCCCCGCAGGACATCATCAAGCAGTTCGGCGCCGATATCCTCCGGCTCTGGGTCGCCTCGTCCGACTATTCGGAAGATCTGCGCCTGGGCAAGGAGATCATCCAGACCACGGTCGACAGCTATCGCAAGCTGAGGAACTCCCTGCGCTGGCTGCTCGGCAATCTGGCCCATTTCAGGAAAGACGACGTCGTCGACCCCAAGGACATGCCCGAGCTTGAACGGCTGATGCTGCATCGCCTGGCCCAGCTCGATACCGGCGTCCGCACAGCCTATAACGAATATGACTACCGTAAGGTGGTGACGCTGCTCACCAACTTCATGAATATCGAGCTTTCGGCGTTCTACTTCGATGTTCGCAAGGACACGCTCTATTGCGATCCGATTTCCTCGATCAAGCGCCGCTCGGCGCTGACCGTGCTCGACCACCTGTTCAACGCGCTCACCGCCTGGCTTGCGCCGATCCTGGTCTTCACCATGGAAGAATGCTGGCTCGAGCGGCACCCGGAGGAGGGCGCCTCGGTCCACCTGCGTCAGTTCCCTGACATTCCGCAGTCCTGGCTGGACAATGAGTTGGCGACAAAATGGCAGCTCATCCGTGCTGTCCGCCGCGTCGTCACCGGCGCGCTCGAGATCGAACGGCGCGAAAAGCGCATCGGCTCCTCGCTCGAAGCCGCACCAAAGGTGTTCATCGCCGACGCCCGCTATGTGGTTGCGCTCGAAGGCCAGGATCTGGCCGAAATCGCCATCACCTCGGCCGTCGAAATCAAGCAGAACGAAGGCCCCGGCGAGGCCTTCCGCCTCGATGACGTGTCGGGCGTCTCCGTGATGCCGGCCCTGGCCGAGGGCAAGCGCTGCGCCCGCTCCTGGAAGGTGCTGCCCGAAGTCGGCACCGACCCGGACTATCCTGATGTCTCGCCGCGCGACGCCCAGGCGCTGCGCGAACGCGCTGCCGCGGGCTTTTGACCTTTGGCCACCTTGCGCCGCTTTGACATTTCGGTGATCGCCTCCCTCATGGTGGCGGTCATCGCCTTTGGGCTGGATCGCGCGCAAAAGGCCTACCACATCGCCGCCGAATGCTACGCCATTGGTCAGGCCGCCTGCGTCAGCGTCCCCTATTTCTTCGAGCCGATCACGATGACCGGCTGGCGCGGCGGTGAATTGCTCAGCGTCACGCCGTTCTTCGACTATGTTCTGGTCTGGAATACTGGCATTTCCTATGGCCTGCTCGATGGTCTGCCGGTCTGGGCGCTGGGCGCGATCATGCTCGTTGCCATCGTGGCGCTCTCGGTCTGGTGGTGGCGCAGCACCGAATTCCTGGTGCGGCTTGGCTTGGCCCTTTGCGTGGGCGGGGCCCTCTCCAACGCGCTCGATCGGCTCCTCTATGGGGCTGTGGCCGATTTCTTCCACTTTCATTGGGGAAGTTGGTCATTTTACATTTTCAACCTGGCAGACGTGGCCATCACGCTGGGCGTCATACTGCTCGTTGTCGATCTGCTGGGCCTGTTCCGCCGCCGCCCGGCTAAATCGGGCTGAGCGGCAAATTCATCATCGTGCTGCCAGAATCTGGTCTTACGGCAGGGAATGCGCTATAGAGGCCGCCGATATCGTAAGGGAATTTGCATGCGGATCGCATTGACCGGGCAGGGTGCTGCCATTTCTGCCGCCACACGCGCGGGCCTCGCCGCTTTAGCGCTGCTGGCCAGCCTTGCGCTTGCGGCCTGCACGACGGTGGAAGGCACCAATGCCCTGACCGATTTCGGCACGTTCGAACGTGAAGTGATGAACACGACTGCCCGCGGCGTCGGCCTGATCCCGGGCGACCCGCCAAAGGAAGATCTGACCGCCGCGCGTGCCCCGTTGGTGCTGCCCAAATCCGACGCCAATCTGCCAGCGCCCCGCACCCAGGTCGCCGCGGCGCAATTGCCCGCCGACAGCGACACGGTGCAGATCGACACCACCAATCTCAGCGAGGCCGATATCCGCCTGCTGCGTGACGCCCGCGTTGTCGATATGCGCACTCTGGGTGGCCGCCCGCTGACCGAGGTTGAAGCGCGCCAGCTCACAGCGCGCATGCAGGCCGCCAACATGGCGGTCACGGCCAATAATGAGCGTCCGCTCTACCTGCCGCCGGCCGAATACTTCACCCGCGTTGGCGATTCGCAACTGGTCTGCCGCACCGCCTCGGGCGAACTGGTCTCCCTGCGGGATGACCGCTGCCCCGCCGACGTGCGCCGGGCACTGCAGTCTCGAGGCCCAAATTCCACAGGCCTCGCCTCGCAGGATGCCAAATTTACCGATAGGGACAAGCTCTAGTAATCTTGTCGTTGCCTGAAGTTTAGCGGCCGGAGTGCTCTGGCCGCATTGTTCATTTCTTGCGCCGCCCGCCACTGCGATCCCGCTCGTGGCATCATGGGTCCCGCATGTCAGAAAGTGCTCCAATGAGCGACACCCCAAAACAGCCCGAATCCGCCGACCGTCTGGCAAAAGTCATTGCCCGAGCCGGTCTCTGCTCCCGCCGCGATGCCGAGGGCTGGATTGCCGACGGGCGCGTAGCCGTCAATGGCAAGACCGTGCTCACCCCGGCCTTTAATGTCACCAGCCGTGACAAGATCGAGGTCGATGGCCTGCCGCTCGCCGCGCGCCAGGGTACCCGCGTCTGGCTCTACAACAAGCCGGCTGGTCTGGTGGTGACTGAAAAGGACCCCGAAGGCCGCCCGACCATCTTCGAGGAACTCGACCGCATGGGGCTCCCCCGTGTGCTGACCGTGGGCCGCCTCGATATCAACACCGAAGGCCTGCTGCTGCTCACCAATGATGGCGGGCTCAAGCGCGTACTCGAGCTCCCCTCCACCGGCTGGCTGCGCCGCTACCGCGTGCGTGCCTTCGGTTCGGTCACCCAGACCCAGCTCGACAGCCTCAAGCACGGCATCACTGTTGATGGCGTGCAATACGGCCCGATCACGGCCACGCTGGAGCGCGAACAGGGTTCCAATGTCTGGATGGTGCTAGGCCTGCGCGAAGGCAAGAACCGCGAAGTCAAGAACGTGCTGGGCTCACTCGGCCTCGAAGTGAACCGGCTGATCCGTATTTCCTATGGACCATTTCAGCTTGGCGATCTGGCCGAAGGGGGCGTTGAGATGGTCAAGGCGCGCATGCTGCGCGATCAGCTCGGCAAGAAGCTGGCCGAATCTGCCGGTGTCGATTTCGAAAGCGAGATGCCCGATATGGCCCCGGTCCGCGATGAACGCCCGGTGCGTTCCCCGCGTGACAGGCAGCCGCTGCGTCCACGCCCCCCTATGGGTCGGGACGGCGCGCGGGATCGCGACGAGGGTCGCCCGATGCGGCCGCGCCGCATCCATTTCGAGGATGATGGGCGCGCCCCTGAGGCCTTCGAGCCCAAGGGCGACGGTCGCTCGCGTCGGGATCGCGATGAACAGCCCGCCCGCAGCTTCGGCAAATCCGCCGGCCGTCCCGAGCGGTCCGATCGCCCCGAGGGCCGCAAGTCCTTTGGCGACCGGCCACCCCGCCGCGATAGCGACAAGCCGGCGCGCGGAGGCTTTGCGGACCGCCCCAAACGCGACTTTGGTGACCGGCCCGCACGTGGTCCGCGAACAGACCGTGGCTTCGAGGATCGGCCAAAGCGCAGTTTTGGCGACAAGCCGGCACGGGGCGGTTTCTCCGATCGTCCCAAGAAGGACTTTGGTGACCGCCCGAAACGCGATTTTGGTGACAAGCCTGTCCGTCCGCAGGGCGAGCGTCCTGCCCGTGGGCCGCGTCCCGAGCGGAATTTCGATGATCGCCCCAAGCGTGATTATGGCGATCGTCCGCAGCGGCCTTACGGTGACAAGCCGGCCCGTGGTCCCCGTACCGAACGCCCCCAGAGTGATCGTCCGGCCCGAAGCGAGCGACCCTATGGTGACCGCCCGCAGCGCGCCGACGCCCGCCCAGGCGGCAAATCCTTCGGTGACCGCAAACCTTTCGCCGGCAAGCCTGGCGGCGGGGCAAAGCCCTATGCCGGCAAGCCTGGCGCGCGTCCTGCGGGCGGTCGTCCCGGTACCAGACCCTTTGCAGGCAAACCCGGTGGCCCGCGGCCTACTGGCGGACGTCCCACAGGCGGGCGCCCCTCTAGTGGCCCGCGCAAGCCGAGGGGCTGATCGCGCATGCGCATCGTCGCCGGCAAATTTCGCGGCAAGCAATTGTCATCCCCCACGGATGACAGCATCCGCCCCACCTCGGACCGGGCGCGCGAGTCGATGTTCAATATTCTCGGGTCCCGGCTTGGGCCGGTGCTTGAGGGCAAGCGGGTGCTTGATCTGTTCGCCGGCACGGGTGCCCTGGGGCTCGAGGCGCTCTCCCGCGGTGCGGCCCATGTCACATTTGTCGACACCGGGGCAGAGGCGCGCGGCCTCATTCGCGATCACATCCAGGCCTTTGGCGCCGCCGGCATCACCAAGCTGCTGCGCCGCGATGCCACCGCGCTCGGCACGCCGGGCACCTTTGGTCAGTTCGACCTGATCTTTCTCGATCCACCCTATGGGCAGGGACTGGGCGAAAAGGCCCTCGCCGAGCTCGCCGCCAATGGCTGGATCGCGCCCGGTGCCACCATTGTCTGGGAAGAGGCCGCCAATGCCGAGGTCACCATTCCCGTTGGCTTCGAGCT
Source organism: Devosia marina (assembly GCF_009758415.1). Classification (GTDB taxonomy): domain Bacteria; phylum Pseudomonadota; class Alphaproteobacteria; order Rhizobiales; family Devosiaceae; genus Devosia; species Devosia marina. The sequence continues at coordinate 98,826 of NZ_WQRF01000006.1, forward strand.
CGACGACACCCGTGAATATGGCGCGGCCGCCGTGCGGTTTCTGACATTCGGCTAACGGCTGCAATGCGGCCATGAAGAGAAAAGCGGCAGCCCGTGCGTCATGCCGCCTTGAGGCACTCCGCGCATTTGCCGCGAATTTCCATGGTTGTCCGTTCGACCTTGAAGCCGGTCGTACCTGCCCATGTGCCCAGCCGCTCCTCGATCACCGCATCGGCGAATTCATCAACCTTGCCGCAACCCTCGCAAATGGCAAAGGCGATCAGCCCCTTGCGATGGCAGTGCTCGTCTGCGCAGGCAACGAAGGCATTGAGTGATTCCAGCCGATGCGCGAGGCCGCGTTCCACCAGCTTGTCCAGCGCCCGATAGACCTGCAATGGCGCGCGCAGACCTTCACTGCGCAGCAGGTCGAGAATGTCATAGGCCGAAAGCGGAGCCGGGGCGTGGTTGAGCGTGCCCAGCACCAGTTCCTGGTTCCGGGTCAGGTCCGTGGGCATGACATGGTCATGTGCCATAGTGATCCCTCCTGCCAAACAGCCGCGCTGTGGGCACCACCAGCGACAGTAAAAACAGCGCCAGCGCCATCACCACGATGGATGGTCCAGAAGCGGTATCCCAGGTCCGCGACCCGAACAAGCCGCCGACCACCGAAAGCCCGCCCAGCACCGCCGCGATCGCGGCCATCATTTCCGGCGTGGCACTCAGCCGGCGTGCTGTGGCGGCTGGAATGATCAGGAGGGAGGTGATCAGCAGAACCCCCACCAGCTTCATGGCAATGGCGATCACACTTGCCATCAGCAGCATCAGGATGATGCGGCTGACTTCCGGGCGCAATCCTTCTGCCTCGGCCAGTTCCGGACTGACCGTTGCGGCCAGCAGCGGTCGCCAGTTCAGCATCAGGATGGCGAGAATGGCGATGCCCCCGCCATAGATGATCGCAATATCCTCCACCGAGACGGCCAGGATATCGCCGAACAGAAAGCCCATCAGGTCGATCCGCACCTGGGTCAGAAAGCCGACAATCACCAGCCCGACAGCCAGGCTCGAATGGCTGAGAATCCCCAGAAGGGCATCGGTCGACAGCGTGTTCTGCTTCTGCAGCAGCAACAGTGCTCCCGCCACCAGCGCCGCAACGGCAAAGACGCCCAGCGTCACATTGACCGAAAGCAGGATCGACAGGGCGACGCCCAGCAGCGCCGAATGCGCCATGGTATCGCCGAAATAGGCCATGCGGCGCCAGACAACGAAACAGCCCAGCGGACCGGTCACGGCGGCCAGACCCACTCCGGCAATCAGGGCGCGGGAAAAGAAATCACCGAACATGGCCGGGCTCTCCATGCTCGTGCTGATGGCCGTGGGAATGCTCATGCTCTCCATGCACACCGACCACGCACCCATCCTCGTGGTGCTCATGGTCGTGATGATGCTCATAGATCGCCAGGGCCGAACCCGCCCGGTCGCCGAACAGCCGCAGATATTCCGGGCTGGTCTTGACTGCATTTGGTGTGCCCCGGCAGCAGACATGGCCATTGAGGCAGATGACAGTATCCGTTTCGGCCATCACCACATGCAGGTCATGCGAGATCATCAATATGCCCGCTTGCGTCTTGTCGCGGATCTGCCGGATCAATTGGTAGAGGGCCACTTCACCGGAGAAGTCGACCCCTTGCACCGGCTCGTCCAGCACCAGAAGGTCAGGCTTGCGGATCATGGCTCGGGCAAACAGCACGCGCTGAAACTCACCCCCTGAAAGTTCCTGCACGGCCGCTTTGCGCAGGCGTGCTGCCCCGACCGCCTCGAGGGCTTCTTCAATCTCGCCGGGTGAGAACCGTCCCGTCAATGTCATCAACCGCTCAACGGTCAGTGGCAGCGTCCAGTCAATGGCCAGCTTCTGCGGCACATAGCCGATTGTCAGGCCCGGTTTGCGGGTCACGGTGCCCACGCCCGGACGCAAGACGCCGGTCACCATCTTGGCCGTTGTCGATTTGCCCGATCCGTTCGGCCCGATCAGGGTGACGATCTCGCCGCGTGAAATCGTCAGGTCCACGCCTTCCACCAATACCCGCCCGCCGCTGCGCACGCCGGCGCCGGCAAGGGTGATCAGGGTTTCTCTCTGCCGATGGTCATGCATGAAATTCAGGTTTCCTTCGCTCCTCCCACTGCTTCGGGGGAGGTCGGTGGCGGTTGGTGGCCCCTTCGCCTACGCGACCAAAAAAGCCCAACAACCCGTCTTGACGCCAATCAATACGTTATAGCATAACGCTGCTGCAAGCGTAATAACATAACATATCGTTCTCGACCCTTCCGTTGCCAAGAGGCCAGACCATGACAAGATTCACCCTCCCTCTCGCCGCCTTCGCAACCCTGCTACTGACCGGCACGGCATTCGCTGCCCCCGCTGTCGTGGCGTCAACCAAGCCCGTTCACTCGCTCGTTTCCGCCGTCATGGGTGATGTTGGAGCGCCTGCCCTCATCGTCAAAGGCGCCGCCTCCCCGCACACCTATTCGCTCCGTCCATCCGATGCGGCAGCTCTTGAGGCAGCCGACATCGTCTTCTGGACTGGGCATGGCATGGAGCTTTTCCTGGCCGAAGCACTCGAGACCTTGTCCACCAATGCCCATGTGGTCGAGCTGGCCGAAGCCCCCGGCATCGCATTGCTGCCTATCCGCGAAGGTGGGGCCTTTGAGGCGCATATGCATGAGGGAGAAGACCCGCACGACGGGGACCATGAGGACGACGGTCACGATGATGCCGATGAACATGGCCATGGTGAGCACGAGGGTGACGATCACGAGGGGCACGATCATGCCGAAGGGAACGGCGACATGCATTTCTGGCTCGACCCCGAAAACGCCAGGCTGATGGTCGCCCATATCGCTCAGACGCTCTCCGCCGCCGATCCCGACAATGCCGCCGCTTACGCCGCCAATGCCGAGGCCGAAGCGGCCCGGTTGGACGCCCTCTCCGCCGAACTGACGGCCACCCTGGCGCCGGTCGCCGATAAGCCCTTCATCGTCTTTCACGATGCCTACCAGTATTTCGAGAACCGCTTTGGCCTGATGGTCGCCGGCACGGTCACCGTCTCGCCCGAAGCCATGCCTGGCGCCGCGCGCATCGACGAATTGCGGTCCAGGGTGGACGAGCTGGGCGCCACCTGCGTCTTTGCCGAACCCAATTTCGAGCCGGCCATCGTCCGCACCATCGTTGAAGGCACAACTGCCCAGGCGGGTACGCTGGATCCCGAGGGCAGTGCCCTGACCGAGGGGGCCGACCTCTATCACGCGCTCTTGCGCAGCCTCGCCGATGGGCTGGTCGAGTGCCTGGGGTAAAGGTCGCGGGCTGACCGAAAATCCTCGCCACGATCAATGTCTCCCCGGCGCAGACCGGGGCCTATCCTGAGCGTGTCAGGAGGGTGGGCCTGCGCTATGTCCACATCCGAACATGGCGACACCTGGCGTCTTGAGGCCAAGTACACCTTGTCACCGCCTGAGCGGTCACGCGTCAGACCTGCCCCCACAGCCCGCCACCCAAAAGCTCTCCATTTCCCAAACACATTCCTCCCACGACCTAATCCCGTCCATTCGCGCCTCCTACGATGTAATGTGCTAACATACCGGAGTTTGATATGCACAAGACCTTCTCCCTGGCGCTGCTCGCCGCCACGGTGCTCAGCGTCCCCGCCTTTGCTGATGAAACCAGCGCCTGGCGCCTGTTCATCGGCGATCATACTGCGCCACAGGTGACGGCGCTGGACCTCGATACCGGCGAAGCCATTGCCACCTTTCCGATGGCCAGCTCGGCCAGTCTCTACACCACAGATGGCGCTGTCTTGGCCGTGCAAGGCGCCGGCAATCAGGTCTCGGCCATAGACGCAGGGATTGCCGTGGACGATCACGGTGACCACGGCGATATCGAGATCACCGCGCCGTCCCTGGTCGAGGCTGTGCTCACCGGCGAGAAACCCGCCCATTTCGTCGAGCACGACGGCAAGGTCGCCGTATTCTTCGACGGCTCGGGCCTGGTTAATCTGTTCAGTGCACATGACTGGGCACATGGCGGCGAGCTCGTAACGTCCGAACTGGACAGCGGCACCGCTCATCACGGCGTGGCCATCCCCTGGGGCGATTACACGCTCGTCTCGACCGCCGATGCCGATAACGAGAAAAAGCCACGTCTCGGCCTCGACGTGCTCGACGCGAATGGCGATCAGGTGGGTGAAACCTATCCGTGCCCGGATCTGCATGGCGAGGCGGGTTCGGGCAATCTCGTCGCGGTCGGCTGCGGCGATGGTCTGCTGATCGTCTCCGGCTCAGATGCGCCCACAATCGAAAAGCTCGACTATGCGGGCCTTCCCCAGGGTAAGGTGACCACGCTGATTGGCGGGCAGGGGCTGCAATACTTCCTGGGCAATTACGGCGCCGACAAGCTGGTCATCATCGATCCCGCCGAAGCCGAGCCCTATCGGCTGATCGACCTCCCCACCCGCCGGGTGCATTTCGTCACCGATCCGGTACGGCCCAAATTCGCTTACATCTTCACCGAGGATGGCCAGCTTCGTCAGCTCGACGTGCTCAAGGGCGAGATCACCAGGTCCGTGAACATCACCGAGCCCTATTCCATGGATGGCGAATGGAGTCTGCCGCGCCCCCGCCTGGTTGTCGCCGGCGACGTCATTGCCGTCACCGACCCGCTGGCCGGCAAGGTGCATCTGGTCGATGCCGGAAGCTTCGAAATCACCCGCGAGCTCAGCGTTGAAGGCCTGCCCTATACCATCGTCGCCGTCGGTGGTTCAGGGACCGAGCACTAAAACCAGCTTGGATCGAGCCTGCTCCGGTGCGCCGGAGCAGGCCTGCGCAATCAGCGTGCGTGCTTGGTCACCTGCTCAAGCGAGAATATCTCGTCGCTGACATCGTCGATCTTTTTCCTGACCAGCGCCTGCACGTCATAAAGGCCGCGATTGTAGAAATAGGCGCCCATCTTCTCGGCGAAGAACTGCATCAGGAGCTCCGCCGGAATGGCGCCGATCGACTGGTCCAGCTCCTCGCGGAAATAGTCCTGGATCTCTCCGACTATGGCCTTGGTTTCCTCGCGGCTGAAGGTAATCGGTTTCATGACATTGCTCCCTGCTTCTGGTCCCGTTCATTAAGCGAGTCGCTCCTTGTTGTGGACGTGCGTTTGAGCCAATCTGGCGCCAATGGAGGAGATCACACCATGACATTGCGCCTGTGCCTCTTGCCTCTGCTGCTGATGACCAGCCCGGCTGCTGCTCTCGAGATTGCCTGCGAAGACGCCTTTGCCATCGATTCCTCCGAAGCTAGGCTGATTGGGATCTATGGCGCCGAAAATGTCCGCACCGGCATTGTGCCCGGCCCGGAGGGCACCGAGATGCTTGCCACCGAGGTCTATCCCGACAGCGCCAAACGGCGGCTGCAATTTGTCTGGTGGAACGAAGAGGCGCGCACCGATCTCAGCTATGTCGAACTGCCGCCTAAAATGACTGGTCCCGGTGGCGTGCGCTACGGAATGAGTGTGGCTCAAGTCGAAGCGCTCAATGGCGCGCCCTTCACCCTGAGCGGTTTCGGCTGGGACTATGGCGGCCATGCCGGTTTCGAAGCAGGGGCTCTGTCCAACCTCCCCGGCGGCTGCGCGGTCGGCGTCACCTTCAGCCCCGAAAACTATCCAGAAGGGCTCGAGGTGGACGAAATTATCGGCGACCGCCCGGTGCAATCGACCAACCCCTTGCTTGAACAGGTCAATGCCCGGGTCGATCTGGTCTTTGTCAGCTACCCCCATCCCGACTATCGCGAGTAAGCCCGCCATTGACCGGTGGCCTGGCTGCGCCTAACACTGGTTTCAGGTTGGTTCCCCGCGCGCAAGGGCGCAACGGGATCAAAAGGGAACACGGTGCGGCGTACCCATCAGGGACCAAATCCGTGGCTGCCCCCGCAACTGTAAGCGGCGAGTGCCCTCCAGAAAAGCCACTGATCTGCCTTGGGAGATTGGGAAGGTGGAGCGGCACATTGACCCGTGAGCCAGGAGACCTGCCAGCCTCTGATCGATTGCTCGACTGTCGGTGGGACAGATGGAGGCCAAGATGTTCAAGCCGTCCGGCTAACCCTGGTACGGGACCCGGAGTCCCATGCGCCATGCTGCGAGAGCACCATTGCGCGCTGTTCCCACATCCTCATCATTCCGATTCTGGACACTTGATCATGCATATCGAACCCGAACTCGTATCCCCCGAAAAAATGCTGCTTGCCTATGGTACCGCTGCCGCCGCCGGCGCCATGACGGTCAAATTTGCCACCGATGCCGTCGGCGAGCGTGGCGCTGCTTCCCTGGCGGCTCGAACCGTGCTGGCTTCTGCCGCCGTCTTCACATTCTTTGAAATTTTCCCGCACTTCCCCGTAGGCATCAGCGAGGTACATTTCATCCTCGGCTCGACCCTGCTGCTGGTCTTTGGCGCGGCACCGGCCGCCATCGGCCTGGCGATTGGGCTGCTGCTTCAAGGACTGTTTTTTGCGCCATTTGATCTGCCGCAATATTTCGCCAACGTGACGACGCTGGTGGCGCCACTGGTCGCAATCAAGTTCCTGGCCGATCGTATCATCGCGCCCGGCACCGCCTATGTCGATCTGCGCTACGGCCAGGCCCTTGCGCTGTCGACGACCTACCAGGGCGGCGTTGTCGTCTGGGTGGGTTTCTGGGCCCTCTATGGCCAGGGCTTCGGCGCTGAAAACCTCACCTCCATTGTCACTTTTGGCGGCGCTTACATGCTGGTCGTGCTGCTCGAACCACTGGTCGACCTGGCGGTTCTGGCCGGTGCCAAGCTGGCGCGGGGCCTGGCAAAAACGGGTCTCGTCACGCCGCGCCTCTACGCTTGATCCACCGTTTCAATCCTCAAGGCGCGCATCCTTTTGGGAGGCGCGTCTTCTTCATGCAGGCGGACCCGATATGACCACCAAGATTCCCACCACCGTCATCACCGGATTTCTCGGTGCTGGAAAAACCACGCTGGTGCGCCACATGCTGGCCCACGCGCCCAAGGGCAAGCGCATTGCCCTGATCATCAACGAATTCGGTGATCTGGGCGTCGACAAGGACATCCTGGCCGGCTGTGGCGATGAAACCTGCCGTGAGGAGGACATGGTCGAACTCTCCAATGGCTGCATCTGCTGCACCGTGGCCGACGAGTTCATTCCCACCATGCAGGCGCTGCTGGCCCGCGAGGACAAGTTCGATCACATCGTCATTGAAACCTCGGGTCTGGCGCTGCCCCAACCACTGATCCGCGCCTTCAACTGGCCAGAGATCAAGGCCCAGGTCACCATTGACGGCGTTGTCACAGTGGCCGATGCCGCTGCCCTCGCAGAAGGCCGCTTTGCCAGTGACGAGGCCGCGGTGGATGCCCAGCGCCGGCAGGACGAAATGCTCGATCACGAAACCCCTCTCGGGGAATTGTTCGAGGACCAGCTTTCCGCCGCCGACATGATCGTCATCAACAAGACCGACCTGGTCGATCCAACCATGCTCGATGTGGTGGAAGCCAATATTCGGGCCGAACTCAGGCCCGGCGTTGGTGTCATCCGGGCCGCCAATGGGCATGTCGATATCACCGCGCTCCTCGGCATGGGCATGTCCTCAGAGGACGACATCGCCAATCGCCCCAGCCACCACGAGCTGGAGCATGGCGGTGAAACCCATGAGCACGACGATTTCGACAGCTTCTCGCTGACCCTGCCGTCCATTCAGGACAAGGATCATCTGCTGGCCACCATTGAGCGCACCATCAAGGCCCACGATGTCCTTCGGCTGAAGGGCTTTGCCGCCGTCCCTGGTGCGGCGGCCCGCCTCGCCATCCAGGCCGTGGGCCCCCGCGTCACCGCCTATTTCGACCGGCCCTGGAAACCCGGCGAGCCCAAGGTGACCTCGCTCGTCGTCATCGGCGAACAGCCGCTGGATCGCGCGGCGATCACGGCCAGTCTGGAGCAGGCGGCGGCCTGATCCATGCACCTCCTCTCCGCCCAGGCTGGCGCGATCCAGCAGGAGGGCGAGGCCATCGACCTCGCCCAGTCCCCCGGGGACTACGTCTTCGCATCCTCGGCAGACAGCGAACTGGCCATGCTGGCGGGCGCCGCAGACCGGGCAGGGGAGACCGGACTACGCCTCGCCAATACGCTGCGCCTCACCAACAATTTGTCCGTCGATATGTGGCTGGAGCAAACCGTCGCTCATGCCAGGCTGGTCGTGCTCCGCCTCATCGGCGGCGCGGCCTATTTTCAGTATGGCGTGGACGAACTGACGGCCCTTTGTGCGAACAACAATATCCCGCTGGCACTCCTCCCCGGCGACGCCAATCCCGATCCGATCCTGCAATCGCGCTCGACCATTCACCCCGACGATTGGACGAGCCTGCACCAATTCTTCATCGCCGGCGGCCCCGACAATGCCGATGCAATTCTGCAGGCATTCTCGAGACTGGCGGTCCTGCCCACCCTCCCCCTTGAGGGGCTTCGAGCTGTCCCGCAGGGCAAATCGCTCCAGCGGAGCGATTTGAGGCAAGAAGGCCAGGAGAGCTACGCTCGACTGGACGGAGGAAGCGCCCCGCACCCCTTCCCCCGCTTCGGCCTCTGGCACCCAAGAACCGGCATGACCGATGAAGCGGGTCTTCGCGCCACCCACGAACGGCCACCGGCCGACACCTCCCCCTGTAAGGGGGAGGCCGGGAGGGGGTACTTCGATGCAACGCCCCACATCCCCATCCTCTTCTACCGCGCCGCTCTTGAGGGCGCTGGCACCGCCACGCTCGAGGCCCTCATTGCCGAACTGGAAGCCCGTGGCCTCACCCCGGTGCCCATCGTCGTGTCTTCGCTCAAGGAAGCGGGCTGCATCGCCTTCGTGCAGCAGGTCTTCGCCGATTTCCCTCCTGCCGCCATTTTCAATCTCACCGCTTTCGCCCTCGGGGTTGCCGATCTCGATGAGGCATCAAACCCCTTCGCCGGCACCGATGCCCCGGTGATCCAGCTCATCCAGACTGGCCGTTCCATGGGCCAATGGGCAGCCGACCCGCAGGGCCTCTCATCCAAAGACATGGCGATGTATCTCGTCATGCCCGAAGTTGATGGCCGTATTGGCGGCCTTCTGGTGGGCCATAAGGCCGACGCGGTTTGGCATGAGCGCACCCAGTGCCCGCTTTCTGCTTATACCCCCGACCAAGGGGGCGTCAGGCGCGCCGTCGATCTCGCCTTCAACTGGGCTCGCCTCCGGGGCACCCCCCGCGCAGATCGCAAAGTTGCTTTCGTCCTCGCCAACTATCCCATCCGCGACGGACGACTTGCCAACGGCGTCGGCTACGACGCGCCCGAATCGACCGTTCAGATGCTGATGGCGCTGGATAGGGCGGGGTACGATTGCGCGGCGGCCGCAGGCCGTGCGGCCTACCCTAAAACTTCCACCGACCTCGTCGCCTGCCTGCAATCCGGGCCCACCAACGCCAATCCCCAACGCTGTCATTCCGGCGCTGTCCTGCCGCTCCGACGCTACATCGAACTCTTCGCCGCGCTACCCGCCGAAATTCAGGACGCGGTCACCGCCCGCTGGGGCGATCCGGCAACGGATCCCTTCATCAGGGACAACGCTTTCCACCTGCCCGCCCATCGCTTCGGCAATGTGGTTCTCATGCTCCAGCCCGCCCGCGGCTATCATCTGGACGAAACCGAGAGCTATCACGATCCGGCCCTGGTGCCGCCGCACGCCTATGTCGCCGCCTATCTCTGGCTGCGTCACGAGTTCGGTGCCCATGCGCTCGTCCACAATGGCAAGCATGGCACGCTTGAATGGCTGCCCGGTAAGTCGGCGGCGCTCGATGCCGATTGCTATCCAGATGCGCTCTGGGGCCAGCTGCCGCATCTTTATCCCTTCATCGTCAATGATCCCGGCGAGGGCACCCAGGCCAAGCGCCGCACAGGTGCTGTCATCATCGACCATCTGGTGCCCCCGCTCACGCGCGCCGAGACTTATGGGCCGCTTAAAGATCTGGAGGCCCTGCTTGATGAATATTACGCCGCCTCCGGCATGGATCGCCGCCGCCTCGCCGATCTCAAGCGTCGCATTCTCGATTTCACCCGCGACAGTCGCCTCGACCAGGACATCGGTCTGCCCGAAGGCGACACCGAAGCCCTGATCAAGATCGACAACTTCCTCTGCGATTTGAAGGAAGCCCAGATACGCGACGGTCTGCATGTGTTCGGGTCATCGCCCGCGGGAGGCTTCGCGCGAGACCTCGCCGTCGCATTGGCCAGAATACCCCGAGGGGAAGCGGCCGGGGATAACTCGCTCATTCGCGCCCTCGCCGATGATCTGAAACTCGGTTTCGACCCGCTCACCGCCAAGCTGGGCAACCCCTGGACCGGGCCATCACTGGACGCCCCGACTTCCATGCAGGGAAGGGTGCGTCGGGTTGGCGACATGGTCGAGCAACTCGAAATCATCGCCGCCGACCTCGTCGCTGGCACGCGCACTTGCCCGCCCGACTGGTCCGCGACCCGCGCCGTTCTCGACACTGTCGAAACCATTATCCAGCCCCGCCTTGCCGCCTCGGGACCTGCAGAAATGCAGGCTTTTCTCGACGCGCTCGACGGCAAGTTCATTGTCCCCGGCCCCTCCGGCGCTCCCTCACGCGGCCGCCTTGACGTCCTGCCCACGGGCCGCAATTTCTACTCGGTTGATGCCCGTGCCGTCCCCACTCCCAGTGCCTGGGAACTCGGCAGAAAATCGGCCGAGAGTCTGGCCCTGCGCCATCTGCAGGACCATGGTCAACACCTCCGCGCCGTCGCCCTCTCGGTCTGGGGCACGGCCAATATGCGCACCGGCGGGGACGATATCGCCCAGGCGCTTGCCCTCATTGGCGCGCGCCCCACTTGGGACCCGGGCTCGCTGCGCGTCTCGGGCTATGAAATCATCCCGCTGGCCAAACTTGGCCGCCCCCGCGTTGACGTGACCCTGCGCATCTCCGGCTTTTTCCGCGATGCCTTCCCGGCCCAGATCGCCCTGTTCGACCGGGCCGTTCGCGCCATCGGTGCGCTGGACGAGCCGGAAGACGACAACCCACTCGCCGCCCGCATGCGCGCCGAGGCGCTGGGCTTGATGGCATCTGGCAAGTCGGAAAGCGCATCAGCCCTGGAAGCCGGTGCCCGGATTTTCGGCTCCAGGCCAGGGACTTATGGCGCCGGCCTGGGTCAGTTGATCGACAATGGCGCCTGGTCGGACAAGGCCGAACTCGCCCATCAGGCCGTTTCATGGGGCCAATATGCCTATGGCGCAACTGCCGAGGGACTAGCCATGCAGGATCGTTTCCGCGCCCGCCTGGGCCAGATCGACGCCGTCATTCACAATCAGGATAATCGCGAGCACGATCTGCTCGACAGCGACAACTACTACCAGTTCGAGGGTGGCCTGTCGGTCGCGGCCGAGACCCTCTCCGGCCACAAGCCCGCCGCCTATCACAATGACCATTCCCGTCCGGAAACGCCGAAAATCCGCACGCTGGACGAGGAAGTCAGCCACGTCATGCGCTCGCGCGTGGTCAATCCCAAGTGGATCGCGGGCATGCAGCGCCACGGCTATCGCGGTGCCTTCGAGATGATAGCCACGGTCGATTTCATGTTCGCCTTCGCAGCCACCACCGGCGCGGTGAAAACGCATCATTTCGACCTCGCTTTCGAGGCTTTTGTCGAGGACGATGCCGTGCGCGAATGGCTGATTGAGGTCAATCGTTTCGGCTATGACGAACTGCTCGCTAAGCTGAACGACGCCCGCCGGCGCGGCCTCTGGTCGCCACGATCCAATTCCGCCTTCGCCTATCTGGAGCGCCTCGCATGACTGAAAAACCCGTCAAGAAAACCGACCTCATGACCGAGGCGGAGCGCGACGCCTATCACGCCGAAAAGATGAAGAAAAAGAAGGCGGCGCGTGACAAGATCCTGTCCACCAAGACCGAGGAAAAGGGCCTGCTCATCGTCCATACCGGCAAGGGCAAGGGAAAGTCGACGGCGGCCTTCGGCATGGTGTTCCGGGCCCTGGGCAATGGCATGCGCGTCGGCGTGGTGCAGTTCGTCAAAGGCGTGTGGAATACCGGGGAACGCGACGTACTCGACAAGTTCCCCGATCAGGTGACCATCAATGCCATGGGCGAGGGATTCACTTGGGACGTTGCCGACCGGCAGCGCGATCTAGCGGCCGCCCGAAAGGCCTGGGATCAGGCCAAGGCGCTTATCGCTGACTCGGCCTACGATATGGTTTTGCTCGATGAGCTCAATATCTGCCTGCGCTACGACTACCTGCCGCTCGAGGAAGTGGTTGAGACACTGCACAGCAAGCCAGTTGAAAAGCACGTTATCGTCACTGGCCGCAATGCCAAGGACGAGTTGATCGAAATCGCCGATCTGGTCACCGAAATGACCGAAATCAAACACCATTTCCGGGCCGGCGTTAAAGCGCAGAAGGGCATCGAGTTTTAGCAGCCCATTGGCATGAAAGATCGCGTCAGTCCGTCGATAATGCCTTCCATCGCTGCCAGATCACGAACATTGTATTCGATCCGGTAAGCGGCATAGCTGGCCCCGTCGCAGAGTGGGATCATGCGCTGATAGAAAATGCGGTGATCGCGTTGGCCAGAGAACACCGCCCATTGCGGTGTTGAGGCCTGGTAGGTGATCGCCCAGTTTTGCTCGTTGGCGAAGCGTTGCCGCTGTGCGACCTCGGCTTCGAAATTCTCCAGAAGATGGCCGCCCCAGACAGTAAGGACCTGCTCTGACTTCGGCCGGTAAAAGGCCTGCCCGTCGCCATTGTCGCTTTCGCCCCCGCCTTCAAAGCTGGGCGGGATATCAAGCTCGTAGCCGTAGCGTTCGTTCGTATAATGCGTCCAGAACTGCGCCATTGCGGGGGCGGCAACCAGGAGCAGGGCGATGGCGATCAGATAGCGCATGGCAGCACTGTGCCTGTCCTTCCCCCACCGGGCAAGCCGCTCAGAGAACAACAATTCCGGCGTGCTTGGCTTTGTCTTCCGGCTCGACATGGATAGTGATCTGCACATCCCGGACCGCCTTGCGCAACTGGCCTTCAATGCGGTCGCAGATGCCGTGGGCGTCGTCCACGCTCATTGCGCCGGGCACGACGAGGTGAAAGTCGATAAAGGTCATCTTGCCGGCCTGTCGTGTACGGATGTCGTGTGCTTCGATCGCCCCGTCGGCGCTGGTTGCGATCACTTCGCGTATGGTTTTTTGCGTCTCGCCGGGAACGGCCACATCCATTAACCCGCCCACGCTGTCCCGGATGACGCCCCAGCCGGACCAAAGGATATTGAGCGCAACCAGTGCGGCCAACACGGCGTCCAACTGCGCCCAGCCGGTGGCATAGACCAGCGCCAGCCCAGCCAGCACGCCGAAGGTCGAGATCACATCGGTCATCAGATGTTTGCCATCGGCCGCAATCGCCGGCGACTTCGCGGCATTTCCCTGGCGTAGCAGCACAAAGGCCCAGACCAGGTTTATCGCTGTTGCCACGCCGCTGATCGCCAACCCCTGCATGGGTGCTGTCGGCATCTCCGGCGCCAGAAAGCCCATGATGGCTTCGCGCAAAATCAGGATGGCGGCAACGATAATCATCACCCCCACCAGTACGGCGGAGAAATATTCGGCCTTATGATAGCCATAGGGCAGGCTGGCATCGGCCGGGCGCTGTGCTAGGCGCACCGCGATCAGCGCACCCATGGCGGTCACGACATTGACGATGGATTCCAGCGCGTCGGAGTAAAGCGCGATTGAGCCGGTCAGCCACCAGGCCAGGAATTTGAGCCCCAGAACGATCAGCCCCACCAGAATGCTGGACGCGGCGATGGCCAGGGTGCGGTTGGCCGCCATTGTGCTCTCCTTGGTCTGGAATACTGGCCATAGCGGACCCGCCGTCCGGTCGCAAGTCATTGTATTTGCGAACGATTTTCAGAAGCATTCGTAACTGCGGGTCATTCTGTCGGCGCCGGGGCCAAGCCTTTGATTGACCAAGAACTTTGCTCGGCCTAGAAGCAATGATAGCGCAGCGTTCCCGTGACGGAACTGAAACAGAGCTCGGTGCGGTTGACCAATTTGCGGGACCAAGCCCGGGGCTGCTCCGGTTTTGAGTGAAGCTGCCTCGTCCGAACGAGGCAAATATGGTCGATTCTTATTCAGACCCGATCGCGGGTTTCACGACGAGCGGCATTGTCGCCGGCATCGGCCTGCGTGCGGGCGCTCAGGCCAGCGACATCCTGCAATTGATCGAAGCATGCCTGGCAGAGGCAAGCCTTGTCCGGGCCGATATCGCGGCGCTGGCCACGCTGAACCGCAAGCAGGCACATCCCGCCCTACGCGAGGCCGCAAGCGCCCTCGCTGTGCCGATCGTGTCCGTTGTTGAATCTCAGCTTGCAATTGATGCGCCCAATCCCTCGGAGCGGGTTCGCCGTCACAGCGGTATCAGCTCGATTGCAGAAGCTACGGCCATGCGGTACGGCGCCCTTGTGCTTGAAAAGCGCCGCGGTGCTGGCGTGACATGCGCATTTGCGCGGCTGGATCGGCCTCATGAACTGGCCCACTCGAGTGCATCAATGGCCGCATCGACGCTTTCGACCTCAAGGGCGGGGCCGTAAATGGGACGCTCGATCATGACCACGCGAACGTCCAAATGCTGCGCCGCCTCGAGCTTGGCCGCGGTCTGTCCGCCGCCCGAGTTCTTGCTGACCAGATGGGTAATGCCATGACGCCGCATCAGGGCAATCTCATCGTCCAGCCGATAGGGCGGGCGACTGACGATCAATTCCGCATGGACGGGGAGGGGCGTTTGCGGAGCCTCGATCACACGGACATAGAGCCTACAGTCCCGGCGCTCAAGGAACAGGTCGAGCCCGGTGTGTCCGGTCGTCAGCAGCACATTGGCATGGGCAGGCAAAGCATCGGCGGCCTCCCGCGCCGATCCCACCATGGTCCAGTGCGGACCGGGGAGCGGCGTCCATGCGGGGCGCATCAGGCGCACCAGTTTGACGCCGCTGGCCTGGGCCGCCGCCACGGCATTGATGGAGATCTGCCCCGCATAGGGGTGGGTGGCGTCGACCAGGTGATCGATGCCGGCGGCGCGCAGATAGGCGCTCAGTCCGGGAATGCCACCAAACGGCCCCATCCGCAACCGCCCCATGGGGAGGATCGGGTCCTGGGTGCGTCCTGCCAGCGAGGTGATGGCGTCGTGACCCGCGCCGACGAGCCGGTTGGCCAGTTCCCGCGCCTCGGCGGTCCCTCCCAGGATCAGGATCTTCATCGTTTTTCTTTCACTGCGCCATGCCATTCTGCCCGCCCCAGTCCTTGCACTCAAGGTGCCGCGAGGCGCAATGACTGAACGCCACCTCGCTACCCTCGCCAAAGCTGATTTCCCGGACTTTGAACCGGGCTCGGTCTGGCTTGTCGGGTCGGGACCTGGTGGTCCTGGCCTGTTGACCCTGCTAGCCTGGCACGCATTGGGACGGGCCGATGTCATTGTCCACGACGCTCTGGTGTCTCCTGACGTGATGGCACTGGCCCCGGACCATGTCACCCGCATTCATGCCGGCAAGCGCGGCGGCAAGCCATCCCCAAAGCAGGCCGATATCACCATCCGCCTGATCGAGCTGGCGCGTCAGGGCAGGCGCGTCCTGCGTTTGAAGGGCGGGGACCCCTTCATGTTTGGCCGAGGCGGCGAAGAAGCCGCGGCCCTGGCCGATGCCGGTATTCCCTTTCGCATCGTGCCGGGCATTTCCGCGGGCCTGGGCGGGCTCGCCTATGCAGGCCTGCCTGTCACCCACCGCGACACCAACCACGCGGTGATTTTTGTCACCGGCCATGATGAAACCGGCGCCGTTCCAAGCGCTGTCGACTGGCCTGCTGTGGCCCGCGCCGCGCCAGTTATTGTCCTGTTCATGGCGGTCAAGCACTTGCCCGTCATCGCTGCCCGTCTGATCGAAGCAGGACGCATACCCGACGAGGCGGTGACCATCGTTTCCAACGTCGCGCGTCCCGGACAGATCGCCCTTGAAACAACGCTCGGAACGGTTGGGAGCCTGATTGATGTCCCGACCCCGGCCATCGTCGTCATCGGGCCGGTGGCGCGCTATCGGACCACGCTCGATTGGTATGTCGACGAAGTGCGGAGGCATGTATTTGGCTAAGGGACTGGTCGTTTCGGCACCGCGCTCGGGCTCCGGCAAGACGGTGATTACGCTTGGTCTGTTGGCAGCGCTGCGCCGGCGGGGCCTGGTGGTGGCGCCGGCCAAATCCGGCCCGGACTATATTGATCCGCAATTTTCCGGGCGCGCCGCCGGGCGGGACGCGATCAATCTCGATCCCTGGGCCATGCCGCAAAATCAGCTTCGGGCTTTGGCCAGCCAGCAGGGCACCGGGGCCGATCTGCTGCTGGTCGAAGGGGCGATGGGCCTTTTCGACGCTTCCGCCGATGGACAGGGTTCCACTGGCGATCTGGCCGAAACGCTTGGTCTTCCCGTGATCCTTGTTGTCGACGCCGACCGCCACAGTCAATCTGTCGCCCCTTTGGTGTCGGGATTTGCCCATTGGCGGCCGGGCGTTGCCGTCGTCGGTGTCATCCTCAATCGTGTGGCCAGCGCCCGCCACGAGCGCATGCTGGCCTCCGCGCTGCGGGAAACCGGTCTGCCGCTGCTCGGTGCCATCCCGCGCCGACCAGAACTGGTCACGCCGGAACGGCATCTGGGCCTTGTGCTGCCCGATGAGACCGACGGTTTTGAAAGCTTCCGCGACTATGCCGCCCAGGCAATCGCCGACTTCGTCGATCTGGAGAGCCTGCTCGCTCTCGCCGAGCCCTTGCAGGATCTTGCCGCCCCCCCTGTTGCCCTGCCGCCCTTGGGGCAGCACATTGCAATTGCCCGAGACACGGCCTTTGCCTTTGCCTATCCGCATCTGCTCGATGGCTGGCGCGCCCAGGGCGCGGATCTAAGTTTTTTCTCACCGTTGGCCAATGAAGCGCCTTCCCTTGCTGCCGATGCCGTATTTCTGCCGGGCGGCTACCCCGAACTGCATGGGGACGTGCTGGCTGCCGCTGCCACATTCCATACCGGCCTGGTCGCTGCGCGAGACCGCGGCGCACTGATCTATGGCGAGTGCGGTGGCTTCATGGTGCTGGGGCAGGGCATCGTCGACAAGGCCGGCACCGCCCATGCCATGTGCGGGCTCCTGCCGGTGACGACCCGCATCGACCGGCCAAAACGGGTGCTCGGCTATCGTCGCCTCTTGCACGAGAGCGCCTTGCCATGGCCATCGGGGCTCAATGGTCACGAGTTTCACTATTCATCAGCCAAAGCCTCGGGACTACCACCGCTCTTTGAGGCGCTGGATGCCGAAGGCATCCGGCAGCCGCCCATGGGCGCAGTACTGGGGCGGGTGATGGGGTCTTACGCCCACGTCATCTGTGCGCCATAAGAGCACCATGACCAAGGCTATCATGTTCATGGGCACAGGCTCGGATGTCGGAAAGTCCCTCATCGTGGCGGGCCTTTGCCGCGCGCTCAACAATCGTGGCCTTAAGGTCGCGCCCTTCAAGCCGCAGAACATGAGCAATAATGCCGCCGTGACCGCGGACGGTGGCGAAATCGGGCGCGCGCAGGCCCTGCAGGCCCGCGCAGCCCGTCGCGATCCCGTCACCGCCATGAACCCGGTGCTCCTAAAGCCCGAGGGGGAAACAGGCTCGCAGGTTGTTGTGCGCGGTCAGCGCCGCGCCAGCCTTTCCGCGCGACAATACTGGACCGATCGCGGGCAATTGCTGCCCGAGGTTCTTGATGCCTACTCTGAGCTGGCCGCAGATGTGGACATTGTGCTGGTAGAGGGCGCTGGCAGCGCCTCCGAGGTCAATCTGCGCGCCGGCGACATTGCCAATTTCGGCTTTGCCCGCGCTGCGAAAGTCCCAGTTGTGCTGATTGGCGACATCCATCGCGGCGGGGTTATCGCCTCTATCGTTGGCACTCTGGCCGTTGTTGAGCCCGGCGACGCTGCGCTGGTGCGCGCCAGCCTCGTCAACAAGTTCTTCGGAGATCCGACCCTGTTCGAGACAGGAAGGACCTTTCTAATTGAGCGCACCGGACGGCCATGTTTCGGCCCTGTGCCGCATTTCGTGGATGCGGCAAGGCTGCCGGCCGAAGACGCGTTGGCACTGGAAAGCTATGCCGGCGGCAATGGCCCTTTTCATGTTGCGGTGCCCCGTCTGCCGCGTATAGCCAATTTCGACGATCTGGACCCCTTGCGGGCCGAATCCGGTGTGACGCTGACTCTCGTTCAGCCGGGGCATGTCCTTCCGCGAAACGCAGATCTCATCCTGCTGCCGGGTTCCAAGGCCACACGGGCCGACCTCGCCGCGCTGCGTGCCAATGGTTGGGATGTCGACATTCTGGCCCATCACCGGGCTGGCGGGCGTGTCATGGGCATTTGCGGCGGCTACCAGATGCTCGGCCGAACCATTGCTGATCCGGAGGGCATCGAAGGCGCCGCCGGCACCAGCGATGGCCTGGGCTTGCTTGCGGTCGATACCGTGCTCGCCCCGACCAAACAATTGCGTACCGAGCGGGCCATCCATCTGGCCAGTGGCGAAGCCCTTGCCGGCTATCACATGCATATGGGCATCACGAGCGGCCCCGACAGCCTGCGGCCCTTCGCCCGGATCGGCAGTGAAACCGATGGTGCCGTCAGCGCCGATGGGCGCGTATCCGGCACCTATCTGCACGGCCTGTTTGCCGCCGACAGCTTCCGTCGTGCTGTCCTGGGGGCGTCCGCCAGCCCGGACCTCAACTATGAAGCATGCGTCGAAGATGCTCTCGATGGCCTTGCACAGCACCTTGAAACCCATATCGACATCGACCAGCTTCTGGCCCTGGCCGCACCGATAGAGACCTGAGACATGGACCCGCTGATTTCCCCACTGGCCCTGGCCATTGAGCGCCAGCTTGGCTATCCGCAAAGGTTGGTTGAAACCATCGGCCACCCGGTCATGTGGTTCGGCAAGCTGATCAGTTTCTGCGAGGAGCGGCTGAACACCACCAGCCGAACCCCTATACAGCGCAAGCTGGCGGGCATCGTCGCGCTCGGGCTGCTGCTCCTCTCCGTTCTCATTGTCTCCGTCGGCATTCGCACAATTCTGTCCTGGATTCCCTTGGGCTGGGTCATCGAGATGCTGCTGGCGACCGCATTTCTCGCACAGAAGGAACTGGCGCGCGCTGTCCAAGCGGTTTCTGAGGCCCTGCGCACGTCGCTCGCGGCCGGACGGGAGGCTGTCAGCCACGTTGTCGGCCGTGATCCGCAGGTGCTGGATGAGGCGGGCGTGGCTCGTGCCGCTGTCGAAACCCTGGCCGAAAGCACCTCCGACGGCGTCGTTGCGCCCTGGTTGTTTCTGGTCCTGTTCGGCCTGCCTGGTGTTGCCGTCTTTAAGGCCGTTAATACCGCCGATTCCATGATCGGCCATCGCGATGAACGCTATCGCGATTATGGCTGGGCCGCCGCCAGGCTGGACGATCTGCTCAACTGGGTACCAGCCCGCCTTAGTGCAGTTCTCGTCACGGCGGCCTGCTTCTTCACCCCCGGGGCCAGCCCAGGTAGAGCCTGGGCGACGGCCCGGCGCGATGCGCCCAAGCATGATTCGCCCAATGCAGGCTGGCCCGAAGCCTGTTTCGCCGGCGCATTGAACTTCCAGCTTGGCGGCCCGAGGGCCTATGACGGGGAAGTGGTCGATCTGCCTGCTTTTGGTAGCGGCAAGACCAATCTGGGACCAAGCGATATTCTGCTCGCCCTGCTGCTCTACCGCCGTACGCTCGACGTTCTTCTGGGGCTGAGCGGCCTGTTGGCCCTCATGGTGCTGCTTAGCTGAGCGCGCCGGGGGCATCCCCCTTCATGGTCAGCGGCAGCCCCGCGGCGATGAAATAGACATCGTCGCAGATTTCGGCCAGCCGCTGGTGGGCGGACCCCGCCAAATCGCGAAAGGTGCGCGCCATGGCGTTGTCGGGCACGATTCCCAGGCCCACCTCATTGGACACCAGGATGACCTTGGCCTGCTGAATTTCCTCCAGCGTGGCATAGAGTTCGCTGACCGCCGCGGCGACATCGTCATTGGCAAGCAGCAGATTGGTGATCCACAAGGTCAGGCAATCGACAAGGATGACATCATGCACCTTGGCAGCCTTGAGCAGGGCATGGGAGAGTTCGATCGGCTCTTCGATCGTTGTAAAGCGCTCCCCCCGGCTAGCCTGGTGACTGCGGACCCGATCATGCATCTCCGAATCGAGGACGCTGGCCGTGGCCAGATAAGCGGGCTTGGAACCCGCATGAAGGGCGAGCCCCTCCGCAAAGGCGGTTTTTCCCGAGCGTGCGCCGCCCAGGACCAAGCAATGTCGTGTCATGGTCAATCCTTGTTCGGGCTGCGCCGCTGCCCTTTTTTCCGTGACCGATACCTTCGCCCCAAACGTGTCGGGCTTGCAAGGCGTTCCCCCGCCTCGCGCCCTGCGCAGGGGGTGCATGCAGCAGGCCGGCTAGGCAATGCCATTTTCTTGGCGCCTACTACTTTCGTCTTAGCGCCTTTCGCATTATGGTCCGCGCCGAATTGACCACCTAGTTTGGGAGAAGTGGGGCACGGCATTCGCCTGTTGCCTTCAATTTTCCTCACACTCACGGAGATGCCTTTCGTGCCGCGATATTATCTTGGCGTTGACGGTGGCGGCACCAATTGCCGCGTGCGCCTGGCCAATGAACATCTGGAAACGCTGGCAGAGGTCAAGAACGGCCGCTCGAACCTGCAGATCGACGGCGGCGAGCCGGCCTACAAGGCCATCAGCGCCGGCGCTCGGGACGTATTCAAGGCGGCCGGAATCGATTTTGCCGAAGCCGCGAACACCCATGCCTGTTTCGGCATGGCCGGTGGCCGCATGGATTCGGCACGCGACGCCTTCGCTGCGCGCCCCTGGCCCTTTGCCGGGGTGAAAGTCTACGACGATATCGACATTGCCCATGCCGGCGCCCTGGGTGGCGAGGAGGGCGGTGTCGTCATCATCGGCACTGGCTCGGCCGCCATGTCCATCGTCAATGGCACCCGCCATCAGGCCGGTGGCTGGGGTTTTCACATTGGCGACCAGATGAGCGGCGCGATTCTCGGACGCGAACTGGTGCGTTATTCCGTCGAGGCCGAGGATGGACTTGTCGAGGCTTCGCCGCTCACCAGGGCGGTCATCGCCGAATTGGGGGGCAATAACCAGGCCGCCATGACCTGGTCTTTCGCGACCCAAATGGATCTCAAGCTGCTCAGCCGGGATGGATCGGAAGGCTGCGACGATGCCTTGGTGGGGCGCGCGCCGGGTGAGTTCGGCAAATTGATGCCACTCTTTTTCGACCATCTCGAAAAGAACGACCCAGTGGCCCAGAAACTTCTGGCCATCCAGATCGGCTACATCGACACTTATGTGAACTGGTTCAAGAGCCATGGCGCCTCGGTCATGGCCATTGTCGGGGGGCTTGGCCAACGCCTGTTCCCGATTTTGCAGCAGCACTATGGTGACTTTGTCGCTTTGCCCAAATACGAACCTCTGCATGGCGCGGTGATCCTCGCCAAACAGAATTTCGCGTCAAACTAAGGGACTTCCCGCTTTGTCCAGCCGCATCATTCCCGTCCAGCCTTTCGATTACGTGGTGTTCGGCGCCACCGGTGACCTGACCAAGCGCAAGCTGATCCCTGCGCTCTACCATCGTTTCATGGATGGCCAGTTTGATGAGCAGAGCCGCATCATCGGCGTCTCGCGCTCCAAGCTCAGCGATGCCGAGTTTCAGAAGCTCGCCGGCGACGCCGTCGATCAGTTCGTCGAGAAGGACTATCAGGACGCCGCCGTTATCAAGCGCTTCCTGACCATCTTCTCCTACGTGGTCAACGACGTTTCCGACAAGTCCGGCTGGGGGGACATCAAGAAGGCGCTGCGCGACGACGCCGATGTGGTCCGGGCCTTCTATCTGGCCGTGGCACCCGATCTTTTCGAGCCGATTGCCGACCAGCTTGAAAAGACCGGCGTCTATCGCCGCGATGCGCGCGTTGTCATCGAAAAGCCCCTGGGCCACGACCTGGCCTCGTCCATCGAAATCAATGACGGCGTCGCCAAGATCTTCCAGGAAGATCAGGTGTACCGCATCGATCACTATCTCGGCAAAGAGACGGTGCAGAACCTTTTGGCCCTGCGCTTTGCCAACACGTTGTTCGAACCGATCTGGAATTCTGCCCATATCGACCACGTGCAATTGACCGTGGCCGAAAGCGTCGGCGCTGGCACGCGCGGCTACTATGATGAAAGCGGCGCGCTCAGGGACATGATTCAGAACCACATGTTGCAGCTTCTCTGCCTTGTGGCCATGGAGCCCCCTGCCAGTGACGACGCTAATGCCCTGCGCGACGAAAAGCTCAAGGTTCTCCGGGCGCTGCGACCCATCTCCAATGGTGAGGTCGCAACCAAGACCGTGCGCGGGCAGTATCGTGGCGTCAAGTCCGAGACCGCCGCCGTCGCCAGCTACCAGGACGAATTGCCCGAGGACAAGAAGGGCAGCCACACCGAAACTTTCGTGGCGCTCAAGGCCGAGATCGACAATTGGCGCTGGGCGGGTGTGCCTTTTTACATGCGCACCGGCAAGCGGATGGCCGAGCGCGTTTCGGAAATTTGCATTCAGTTCAAACCGATCCCGCACTCGATCTTTGATCACGCCGAGGGCGCACCCAAGGCCAACAAGCTGATCATCCGCCTGCAGCCCGATGAGGGCGTCAAGATGATGATGATGATCAAGGACCCAGGTCCTGGTGGCATGCGTCTGCGCCAGGTGCCGCTCAATCTCAGCTTTGCCGAGACCTTCACCGAGCGCACGCCCGAAGCCTACGAGCGCCTGCTGCTCGACGTGGTGCGTGGCAACCAGACCCTGTTCATGCGTCGCGATGAACTCGAAGCGGCCTGGCAATGGGTCGATCCGATTCGCCAGGCCTGGGATCGGGCTTCCGAACCGCCGCAAACCTACACCGCCGGCACCTGGGGCCCCAGCGGCGCGGTGGCGCTGATCGAGCGCGATGGCCGCACCTGGTATGAGGGGCCCAACTCGTGATCATAGAGCGCCGCAGTTTCGCCGACAAAGCCACCCTCGCCAAGGAACTGGCCGAAGCCGTTGCCGACCGCATCCGTGCAGCCATCGCCGAGCGCGGCGCGGCCGCCATAGCAGTCTCTGGTGGTTCCACTCCCGGAAAGTTCTTCCAGGCTTTGGGTAAAACCAAGGACATCGACTGGTCCAAGGTGGTCGTAACGCTGGTCGACGAGCGCTGGGTCGATGAAACCAGCGACCGCTCCAATGCGCTCTTGGTCAATGAGAAGATGCTGCAGGGACCGGCCGCCAATGCGCGTTTCTTCCCGCTCTATTCTGGCGGCGAGGAACCGACTGACGCTGCAATTGCCAAGACCAATGCCCTGATGGCCGAACTACCGCTGCCTTTTGCGGCGGTCATTCTGGGCATGGGCAGCGATGGCCATACGGCCAGCTTCTTTCCGGGCGGCGATACGCTCGACGCGGCACTGAACGCCTCCGGCCCGACCCTGGCGATCAGGGCGCCCGGCGCCGGCGAGCCGCGGGTGACCTTCACCCTGCCGCGCCTGCTCGAAACCGACGGCCTCTATCTTCATATTGAAGGCGAGGGCAAGGCCGAGGTGCTCGATGCTGCGCTGGGCGACGGACCGGTCGAAGACATGCCGATTCGCGCCGTGCTGCGCTCGGGCGAGCCGGTGACAGTTTACTGGTGCCCATAAGGCTCCTGGGGTGGTCCCCAATCGACCGCCCTGGCCGCTGACGGGTACTGGTATTTTGATGCAAGGATAACCGCGCCAGCGGCCCCCTTCTGGCGCGTCCTTGCCAGCATATGGAGACTTGCCATGACCGTCCGCCAGGCTATCCAGGACGTGACCGACCGCATTGCCGCGCGCAGCCGTGACAGCCGCCGCGACTATCTCAATCGCCTCGATGCGGCCAAGGAACAGGGTGTCTACCGCTCTGCCCTGTCCTGCGGCAATCTCGCCCACGGCTTTGCTGCCTGCTCCCCTTCGGAAAAGGCCGCCCTGGCCGGCAACAAGACACTGAACCTGGGCATCGTCAATTCCTACAACGACATGCTGAGCGCCCATCAGCCCTATCAGTTCTACCCTGAGATCATCAAGGAAGCGGCCCGCGAGATCGGCGCAACCGCGCAGGTGGCTGGCGGCGTGCCGGCCATGTGCGACGGCGTTACCCAGGGCCAGCCGGGCATGGATCTGAGCCTGTTCAGCCGCGATGTCATCGCTATGGCAACAGCCATTTCGCTCAGCCACAACATGTTCGATGCCGCCGTCTATCTGGGCATCTGTGACAAGATCGTGCCGGGCCTGGTCATCGGCGCGCTGAGCTTCGGCCATTTGCCGGCCGTGTTCATCCCCGCCGGGCCCATGCCCTCGGGGCTGCCAAATGACGAGAAGAGCAAGATCCGCCAGCTCTACATGGAGGGCAAGGTTGGCCGAGCCGAGCTGCTCGAAGCCGAGAGCAAGTCCTACCACTCGGCTGGCACCTGCACATTCTACGGCACGGCCAATTCCAACCAGATGCTCATGGAAATCATGGGCCTGCATCTGCCCGGCGCCAGCTTCGTCAATCCCAATACGCCACTGCGCGATGCCTTGACCCGTGAGGCGACCAAGCGCGCGCTGTCGCTCTCGGCGCAGGGGAACAACTATACGCCGATCGGCCACATCATGGACGAAAAGGCTTTCGTCAACGGCCTGGTCGGCTTGCACGCCACCGGCGGTTCGACCAATCACACCATGCATTTGATCGCCATGGCGGCGGCTGCCGGCATTCAGATCACCTGGGACGACATGAGCGACCTTTCGGACGCCACACCTCTGCTGGCCCGCGTCTATCCCAATGGCATTGCCGACGTGAACCATTTCCACGCAGCGGGCGGCATGGGGTATCTGATCAAGGAATTGCTCAATGACGGCTATCTGCATGAGGACGTCAAGACAGTCTGGGGCACGGGACTTTCGGGGTATACGGTCGAAGCCAAGCTGATCGAGGACACGCTGAGCTTCGAGCAGGCCCCCGAGGAAAGCGCACTGCCCAAGGTTCTGACCAGCACCAAGACGCCGTTCCAGCCCACTGGTGGCCTGAAGCTGCTCAAGGGCAATCTTGGCCGCTCGGTCATCAAGGTCTCGGCAGTCAAACCCGAGCATCGCGTGGTCGAGGCCCCCGCCCGAGTGTTCCACGGCCAGGAAGGCCTGCAGGCCGCCTTCAAGGCCGGTGAACTGACCGGCGACATGATCGCCGTGGTCCGCTTCTCCGGTCCTGGCGCTATCGGCATGCCCGAACTGCACAAGCTGACGCCGGCTCTGGGCGTGCTGCAGGACCGTGGCTTCAAGGTAGCGCTCCTGACCGATGGCCGCATGTCCGGCGCGTCGGGCAAGGTCCCGGCGGCCATCCACATGACCCCCGAGGCCATGGATGGCGGCCCCATCAGCAAGATCCGCGATGGCGACATGATCCGGCTCGACGCCAATGAAGGCACGCTGACCTTCCTCGGCGACGAGAAGGAATTCTTCTCGCGCACTCCCGCCACCGAAGACCTCCGCCCCCAGCATTTCGGCATGGGCCGCGAACTTTTCGCCGGTTTCCGCAGCCTGGTCGGTGTGGCCGACAAGGGCGCCAGTGTCTTCAATTGATCTTCGGTTTCGGGCCCATGTAGCGGGCCCTTGGCCGGATCAGCGCGCCTGTCTCGACCTGCTCCAGCGCATGGGCGATCCAGCCCACGCTGCGCGCCAAGGCGAAGATTTGCAGCGGCGCATCCTCTGGCAGGGTGAACGCTGCTGTCATTGCTGCGAGGGCAAAGTCGATATTGGGGCGCTCGCCGCTCAGTGCCTCGCCGGCACGGGCCAGTTCTGCAAAGGGCCGGGGCGGGGCGAAGGCCTGCAGCAGGGCGGGAGCGCGCGCATCGCCTTCCGGATAGAGTCGATGGCCGAAACAGGCCAGGGTCTGCCCTTGCCGCAAATGCGTGGCCACGGCCGCTCCGGCGCCGCGCCGCCGCGCTTCCTCGACCAGCCCCGCCATGCTCTGGCTGGCATTGCCATGCAGCGGGCCGGAGAGGGCTGCCAACCCAGCCAGCACCGCCGCCGATATCGGCGCGCCGGTTGATGCCGTCACCCGCGCCGCAAAGGTCGAAGCATTGAGTTCGTGCTCGGCCAGCAGCACCAGGGCGCGCCTTATGGCCTCTGCGGCTTCCGGTCGGTTCCATTGCTCCGCCAACCGCATGTGGATCGGCCCATTGCCCGGCGCTGCCAATGCGCCGGCGAGAGAGGAAACGGTTCGCGCTGCGTCGGCAATGAGCACGTTGCGGATGCGTCCTGTGGTGGGCATGTCCGTCGCCGCCAATTCGGCGATGGTGCGATAAGCAGCCGGCATGCCGGGCTGACGCACTTGCGCCTTGCCGCCAAAATCGGGCGGTGCGCTGCTTTGCCAAAGCAGGCTCGCGACCTCCTCCAGCGTCGCTTTTACCGCCAGAACAAACGTATCCTGCCCACGATAGAGCAGATGCCCATCCACTACCGTGGCAATCGCCGTCTCCAGCATCGGCTCGCCCCAGGCGATGGTTTCCGCCGCGACGGCCCGCGCCGGTCGCCGGCCCCTCTGACGGGCGGCCAGCCGCTCGACGTCCTCCTGTCGATAAAGACTGCGCCGCGGATCGTCCGGATCCGGTCGGGCGCCGATGCGGCCACGGCTCACATTGGCATAAAGCGTCTGGGGCTTGGTGCCCAATTGCGCCAGGGCCTGCTCGGCGGTGATCCAGCTCATAGGGTCTCACATTGATCAATTGCATCAAGATTGACGTCAATCTTGATTGGCCTGATCTAGGGCGAAACAACAAGGAGAGCAACATGTCCGGCCTGGATGATGTCATTGCCGCCGAAACCCGATTGTCCGAAGTCGATGGGCTCAATGGGCGTCTCGTTATCTGCGGTCACAGCCTGGAGTCGTTGGTGGGCCAGAAATCCTTTGAAGCGGTGCTGACGATGCTGCTGCCCGACCTGCTCTCCTCCAGCGAAGAGGCGGTTCGCGCAGAATTGGCGCAAGCCCGGCTTCGAGCCTTCCGGGAAGTGGCACGGCTGGATACGGATCTGGTCTCCTTGTCGGTCACTGAAGCTCTCCGTGTCCTTATGGCACGGCTTCCAGATGGGGAGGATAAGTTGGTGGCTCTGTTGCAGATAGCTGCACCGGCCGTCTTCGTGCCAGCTCTGATCCGTGCCAAGGCCCGAAAGAAGCCGATACCGCCCCATATCGGACGCAGCCACGCAGCAGACATGCTGGCGATGTTGACGGGAGACCTGCCGGGCGATGAGCAGATCAAGGCTCTCGACACCTACCTCGTGACCGTCTCCGATCACGGACTCAATGCCTCGACCTTCACAGCGCGTGTCGTGGCCTCGACGCGGGCTGGCTATGCTTCAGCGGTGCTGGCAGCGCTGGGCGCCCTCAAGGGGCCGCTGCATGGCGGAGCTCCGGGACCAGTGCTTGATATGCTCGATGCCGTTGCCACACCCGATAATGCCACGGCTTGGCTGGCCGGGGAGATCTCCCGCGGTGAGCGGCTCATGGGTTTCGGCCACCGCATCTACCGGGTGCGTGATCCGAGGGCGGACGAACTCAAATCCGCGCTCAAGCGGTTGGGTGCTGCCGGTGGCATGGATGCCAATCGCTTGGCACTGGCCGAAGCAGTCGAGCGCGCGGCGCTGGCAGCGTTGCGGGCGGCCAAGCCGGACCGGGTGCTGGAAACCAATGTGGAGTTCTTCACCGCGCTCCTCCTTGAAGCGCTCGGTTTTCCGCGCGATGCGTTCACCGGCGTCTTTGCCGCCGGCCGGGTCGGCGGCTGGGTCGCCCATGCCCATGAGCAGATCGCGACTGGCCGGCTGATCCGTCCACAGTCCGTCTATGTGGGCCCGAAGGCGGCATGACTGAGCCAATCGGCGATGGCGGGAGCATCCTCTGATCCCAGTTCGTGCCCACCACCGAGAACGCGCATGCTGACTTCGGCACCGGACTGGATAAGCGCCTCCGCCTGCCTTTCGCCTGCGGAGCGAAAGGCATCTTTCTCGCCCAGAAGAATGAGGATCTTCGTGCCCGACAGATCGACCTCCGGCACAGCGTCCAGCACCATGACCGGCCGCAGCAGGATGGCGCGCTGCACCATGCCGGGATGCAGCAGCATGGCCGCGCCGAGCAGGTTCGCGCCATTGGAATAACCCAGGGCCACCAGCCGCTCCGGGTCGAGTCGGTAAGAGCCGCTGGCTTCTTCGAAAAACGCTTCCAGCGCACCCGCTTCAAACCGAACGTCCTTCTGGTCGAAGATGGCAGGACCCAAGGCCCGGAACCAGCGCCGCGTGCCGTCCTCGGTGCTGCGCCCGCGCAGCCCCAACAGAGTGGCGTTGGGCGCCGCCTTGTGTGCCAAAGGCATCAGGTCCGTCTCGTCTCCGCCCGTCCCGTGCAGCAAAACCAGCGTGGACCCGTCCGGCCGGTCTGGTGTGAAGAAGCGATGCTGGTAGATGAGATCGCGATAGGCGACGCGCTCCTCGCCCGGCAGGCCGAATTGGGGCAGCATCACCTTCATCGTCTCGGGATCCGGCGTGTCCGGCGGCAGGAACAGGGCCTGGCCAAGCGTCTCGAGCGTTTCATCCAGCGTAAAGCCGGGTCCATCGCTGGCCATTTCGATCAACACATTGCCCGGTTCGCGCACATAGAGCGAAGTGAAGTAATTGCGGTCATGCAGCGTGGTGAGGCTTGAATTGCGCTTGCGCAATTCGCCCTCGACTGCCTCGACCTGTGCAGCGTCTACTGCGCGCACCGCGACATGATCCGCGGTTCCTGCGCCCGGTGCGCCCGGCCAGAAGCCGGCGGCATCGCGGATATCGATCACATCGCCCATATCCGACACCATGCGCTGGATCGGGCCTTCGCTTGCACCCTTCGTAAAGCCGAAATAGCGGGCGAGATAATCGACACTTTCCTCCTGCACATCCGAAAGCAGGGTCACCCCGCGAATGCGCTTGATCCTGTGCTCGATCGGAATATCGCGATCCGGCATCTCCAGAGCGGCAATATCGGCGCTGACCAGCTTGATGAGAAATCCGTCGGGGTCCCGCATGCGCAGCACCGTTTCGCCAAATTCCTGGCCGGTACCCTCGACTTTGACCTGGTGCGTCAACGCCCGCTCCAGCCAATAGCCGATCGAGCCTTGGGGAATGGCAAGCGCGATTTCACTGACCTGGCCAGCGCCCGCCTGTCCGGCCGAGCCGCCCTGCCAGACCAAAAAGGTCAGCAGCGCGCCCGGGCTGGCCGCATAGTCGCCGTAGAACAGATGCAACTGCCGTGCATCCTCATAGCCGCCGGTCTGCTTGACCAGCCGCAGGCCCAGAAAGCCGACATAGAAGTCGACATTGGCCTGCACGTCGGCGGTGATCAGGGTGACGTGGTGGATGCCGCTGGTCATCGGCTTCTCCCGAACAGGCGCTCGATATCGCCCTTTTTCAGTTCCACGTAAGTGGGGCGGCCATGAATGCACTGGCCCGAATGGGGCGTGGCTTCCATGTCGCGAAGCAGGGCGTTCATCTCATCGACCCGCAGGCGCCGACCGGAGCGGACCGAACCGTGACAGGCCATGCGCCCGATAATGGCCTCCACGCGCGCGGTGAGAGCGGCGGTGCTGTCCCATTCGGCCAGTCCATCGGCCAGATCCCGAATCAGGCCGGAAATATCGGGATTGCCGAGCAAAGCCGGGGTCTCGCGCACGGCGATGGCACGCGGGCCGAAGCGGTCGAGATAGAGCCCGAACTTTTCCAGCTCCGGGGCTGCTTCCTCAAGGCGGGCGCAGTCCTCTTCGGGCAACTCCACAATCACGGGGATCAATTGCGCCTGGCTGGCGACGGGACCGGAGGCAAGCTGGGCCTTGAAGCGTTCATAGACCAGCCGTTCATGGGCCGCGTGCTGATCGACCAGCAACAGGCCATCGCCGTTCTGGGCGATGATGTAATTGTCGAACATCTGTGCTCGGGCCGTGCCGAGCGGAAAATCAACCGGTTCGGCAGCGGGTTCGAAAGCCTCGACCCGGGCGCTTGGCGCGGTGAAGCCGGCAAGCTGGCCGGGATGCCGGTCGAGATTGAGCGGGGCCCGGTCGGGCTGCCAGTCGAAGCGCTGCGGCTGGTAAGCAGATGATTCCGGAGCGACCGGGGCAGGGGCAGATGGCTCGGCCATTTCCGGCGCCGTGAAAGCCCCCAGAATATCTTCGGCAACGCTGGTCGAAGCTTTGAAGCCGGCGCTGGCCAGGGCCGTGCCTATGGCCTTGATGACAGCGCCGCGCACCGCGCCCTGATCGCGAAAGCGCAACTCCGCCTTGGCGGGATGCACATTGACGTCCACTTCGGCCGGGTCGATGGCCAGATAAAGCGCCACCACCGGAAAGCGGTCGCGGAACACATAATCGGCGAAGGCCGCCCGTACCGCGCCGACCAGCACCTTGTCGCGCACCGAGCGGCCATTGACGAAATAGAACTGGCTGAGCGAATTGGCCCGCGTATAGGTGGGCAGACCCGCCATGCCGGCCACCACGATACCATGCCGGGCGGTGGCGAGGGTAACCGCGTTCTCGACGAAATCGGCGCCCATCACCTGGCCCAGCCGGCCCCCGAGCGCACCTTCCCCGGTGACTGCCGGCCAGTTCGACGCGGTGCGGTCCGAACCCTCGAGCACGAAATGCACCGCTGGATTGGCCATGGCCAGACGCTTGACCACATCGGTAATGGCGGCGGTTTCCGAGCGGGCGCTCTTGAGGAACTTCCGCCGCGCCGGGATCTGGGCGAAGAGGTCCTTGACCTCAATGACCGTGCCCCGGTTCATCGCCTGTGGCATGGGACCGCTGCGCCGGCCATTGTCGACCACCAGCACGAGACCCGATTCCGCCTCTGCAGTGCGCGAGGCGACAGACAGGCGGGCGACCGAGCCGATCGAGGCCAGTGCCTCGCCGCGAAAGCCCAGGGTGCGGATATCGTCAAGATCGTCGGCGCTGAGCTTGGAGGTGGCATGGCGCTCCACCGAGAGCAGCAGATCGTCCCGATCCATGCCGTGCCCGTCATCGGCAATGCGGATCAGGTCCATGCCGCCATTGGCGGTGGTGATGGTGATGCGGCGCGCGCCGGCATCAATGGAATTTTCCACCAGCTCCTTGACCACGCTGGCCGGTCGCTCGACCACCTCGCCGGCGGCAATGCGATTGATCAGGTCTTCGGGCAGCTGGCGGATGGGCAAGGGCGATTCTCCTTGCCCCCAATATAGGGCAGCGCCCGGCGCTTTCCGACCCGCCTGGCACATTGTGCCCATGCCAATTCGCCGCCCTCTGCCGCCGCAGCACGGCGCATGGGCTGTTACCCTCTCGCACCAACGGGCGCGCCAATGCCCCGGTCAGCCCTTGCGGCTTCCGGTTGGAACTGGACGTATCCCGAGGCGCGTGCGTCTCAGTAAATCTAAGTAAATAGAGACGTCGCCGCCCCATGGGCCATGCGCGCGTAGCGCTTATGGCCTTCTCGCCTCAAATCTCTCCACCGGAGAGATTTGCCCTTCGGGACGGGTCGAAGGATACCGGGTTTCTCCTGCGCATCGTGGTCCCTTTTGATCGCTCGTCGCAAGGCGACCGACCCGCAGGCAGGTCCTGGAGCGACCCAGCACCCAACCGGCTCCCCCCGCAAAAGTTCGCTGCAGTCCGTCCGCGCGGGAGTGATGAGGGGAGTATGGGGGAGGAATTGGGTGCGGGGATAAAGTTTTTGGATTGGCGAAATTGTCGAAGGGATACCCCCACCTAACTTGCCATTCGCGCACAGCGCTCATGGCCTTCTTCCCTCAAATCGCGCCACCGGCGCGATTTGGCCTGCGGCACGGGGCGAAGCCCCCGACAAGGGAAGGGACCGATCCCGTTTGATTTGGTTTTAGCGATGCGCCTCTCCTCCCCCCTATCAGGGGGAGGCCGGGTGGGGGTAATCCGAGACAAGCTGGACGGCAGATTCCCACTCCACGCACGAACCCGCTTCGCGGGAGGGTGCGCGCGGTCAGTTCAGCGTGATCGTTTAGGTCTTTGAGCGGCTGAGGTCGCAGTTGGACCATGGAGTTTCTTTCAACGAGAGGAACTCCCCATGG
>NZ_WQRF01000007.1 GCF_009758415.1 Devosia marina
GGCGCACAGCAGAACCTCAGTCACGCCAAAACGGAAAACCCCATAGCCCAGAGAATTCGGACCGCGGGTTCCTGCATGGGTGGCTTTCGTACGCCAAACAGCGCCCGAAACCCTTCACCATCGCGGACATTCGGCACCAGTTGCACTAGTCTCGGAAGCAGACAATGCATGCATGGGTGAAGCGATGAGCGAGGACCACTATCAAACCGAGCGCGATACCTGTGAGACAGCGCTCGCTGCCGCTGTCGCGGTCTCGGATGCAGGTATAGGGCTTCTGGACGGATGGCAGGGGCACTGGGCCGCATTTCTACATGCGCGCACAATCGTCAACACCATGACGATCTTCGATGTCATCGATGCGGGCGTCCGCTCAGGCGGCGAGGCGAGGCCCCTCGACCATTTTTCTGTCGCCTCAATCGCTCGCACTGCAGTCGAGGCAGCCCTCATGATGCTCTACATCTCGGATCCGAGCCTCAGTCCCGAGCAATGGGAGTTGCGACACCTAATACTGCAACTCCACGATACCTCGCACCGCAGCCGAATGTTTCGTGCAAGGGAGGCAGGTGAAAATGGGGAGGAGGTGAAGCAGATGCGTGCCGAGTATCGGTTTCACATTGACCGTATTGCGTCCGAAATTCTAGCTAATGCGGAGTTTTCCAAGCTAACCCCGGAACAACGGGAACGGATATTGAAGTCTCGGGACTACTATATCGGGGGCATACGAAACGCAGTGAGGATGGCCGGTTGGGATGTGGCTGACTACGACTTCTTCGAATCCTATTTTTCTGCATATATCCATTCTATGCCAATGAGCTTCTTTCGCGCCGAACAACATCAGGTAGGATTCAGCGGAATTTCCGAGTTCCAGTTTGCCTTGTGTGGCACGGCATTGGCATTGGTCGCAAACGCCCTGGTAAGCACGACAGCACGTATGGAAGAGTTGATACGATTAGCAAGAGAAGCTTCACAATGATGCTTCGAGCAATTTTTGTCGCTCTGTCGGAAGGGGTTCGGTGGTCCAGCCTGTCAAAAATCGGCAATTCCCGGATAGCGACGATCACCATATTTGCGCCAATTATCGGCTACTTGGTTGTATTCAACTCAACACTATCAGAATACGTGGCTTTGGTGTCGCCGTTTGGCGCCGAGCCTATTGGAATTAACGCCATCGACTATCTGCATAGCAAACGTCTGTATTTCTTATATCTGGGCGTCTTGGGGGTTGGTCTAGCGACGGCGCTTTATGCTGCATTGGCGCCGGAGCCAATCAAGACTTCGGCAAGTGCGGTAGATTACGTTCGGCACATGTCCGATCTGAACACGCCAAACATCGTCCGCGATAGCTTTCTTAGTACGATATCACTTTACCGACGATATAATAACGAAGAGCAGCGTCATCCTATGTTCTCAGGTGGCTCCCTAAGTTCACTCGACAGAGTCTCATCAGCGCTTCATCCCTTTATTAGGTCTATGTTCGAGGGCACCGATACGGATATAGACATCTTAGAGCACGATGCGCTTGATTATGGGGATGAGGCTAGAGAGTCTCTCGTGACTGGCTCTGGTAACGTTCGCACTGACTCGATAATGGAAATACTCCAGTCTGGTCGCAACATTGATCGTCCGTTTCAGTACGAATTCCTTAATGAGGTTGTCAAAAATCCAAAGGATGTGTTCTTCCTCGAATATATTTCTCTGGACTATTCAGCATTCGCTCGACGTGTGACTGTAGCTGTGGTCTACGCCGTGGGATTCACCCTGCTTCTAGTCCCCACGATTACTACCCTCGGGATTATTTTCCGCAGTTGGTGAAGCATATGTTAGTCTGAAGTGGAGATCCGGCTTGGGGACCGGATTTCCCGACACGCTAATGTCCGTTTCGCATACTTCGTACAACAGAGCCGCCAGTCCGCCCCCACCCCAAGCCAGCCCGAGCACCACCACCCGGCCGCCCCCTCCCCAGCATTGACCCCGTCACTCTTCCGGGTTCACCTAAGCACCATGTCGAGAACTGGTTCCCGCCCGCCAAAGGATTGGGCCCAAAGGGCAAATGCCTTTTGGGATGCGGTGGCCTATCATCTCTCGCCGCCGGGCCTCTTGGTCGGGTCGATCTTTTTTGCGCTGTCGCTGACGCCTTCGCTGCTGCCGCGCACCGAGACGGTGCAGGGCATTTTGTCGGGGTGCTGCTTTGCCATCGGTTATGGCTTCGGCAATCTGGCGCATTGGCTATGGGGGTTCCTCGGGCTCAAGGTGCCGCCGGGGCGCGTGACGCGCGCGCTGGGCCTGCTGGTCGGGCTGGTCTGCCTGGGGCTGGTGCTGGTGGCGCTGTGGTATTCCAACACCTGGCAGAACTCGGTGCGCGCGGTCATGGACATGCCGCCGGTAGAAGAAAACCAGCCGCTGCAGATCGCGACTTTTGCCCTGCCCATTGCCGCGGCCATTCTGATTGTCGGCAAGCTGCTGGTCACCATCATCCGGCTGATCTGGCGCTGGCTGTTGCCGCATATGCCACGCCGGGCCGCCTTTGTGGTGGCGACGGCGCTGGTGGCCCTGTTGATCAGCATTCTGGTCAACAATCTGTTCCTGCGCGCGGCGCTGCGGGCGGCCGACAATTTCTATGAGCGGCTCGACGCCCTGGTGCAGACCGAGGCCGAAGCGCCTAGCCAATGGTTTCAGACCGGCAGCGCCGAGTCCCTGATCGACTGGGAGACCATTGGCCGGGATTCCCGGGTCTATGTGCAGTCCGGGCCCGATGCGGCCGCGATTGAGGCCATGACCGGCAAGCCCGCGCTGCAGCCGTTGCGCACCTATGTTGGCCTGCGTTCGGCCCCCACGGTGATGGAACGCGCCCAGCTTGCCCTGGCCGAACTGGTGCGCATCGGCGCCTTTGAGCGCTCGGTGCTGGTGCTGGTGATGCCGGTGGGCACAGGCTGGGTCGACCCGGCGGCGATCGACACGCTCGAATATCTCCACGGGGGCGATGTGGCGAGCGTGGCGGTGCAATATTCCTATCTCACCAGCGTGCTTTCGCTCTTTATCGAACCCGAACTGGGCACCGAAACCGCCCAGGCGCTGTTCAACACGGTCTATGATTACTGGACGCAATTGCCGCGCGATGACCGGCCACGGCTTTATCTGCACGGATTGAGCCTGGGGGCGCTGGCCTCGCAGAATTCGACAACGGTCTATGATGTGCTGGCCGACCCTTTCGATGGAGCGCTCTGGGCCGGGCCGCCCTTTTCCAGCCCGATCTGGTCGCGCATGACCGAGAGCCGGGTGCCGGGGTCGCCTGCCTGGCTGCCCCGCTTCGGCAATTCCTCGGCGGTGCGTTTCATGAACCAGACGGGCGCCAGGGATTGGGAGGGCCTGTCCTGGGGACCGATGCGGATCGTCTTCCTGCAATATGCCAGTGACCCGATCGTATTCTTTTCTTTCGATGCCGACTGGCAGCGACCGGACTGGCTCAATGCACCGCGCGGCCCCGATGTCTCTCCTGCGCTTAACTGGTATCCGGTCATCACCTTCCTGCAACTGGCCCTCGATGCGGCACTGGCGCAAACTCCGCCGGTGGGGCATGGCCATGTCTATGCCCCGGCGGACTATATCGATGCCTGGGTGGAGGTCACGCAGCCAGAGGGTTGGACCGAGGGCGAGCTGGAGGCGCTGAAGGCGGCCATTGATCCCGTTGAATACGCGCCGTCCTGAGCATGCGCGCCGCAGCAAATCTGCAAGACAGGCCACCAGCTGACGCTTATGGTGGCGCCGGGGGTGACGGATGCGCATAGTCCTGCTTACAGCGCTGGCGATGATTGCCTTTGCCGCCAATTCGGTGCTGGCCCGGCTCGCTTTGGCCGATGGTGCCATGGATGCGCTGAGCTATACCGGCATTCGCATTCTGGCCGGTGCCGTCATCCTGTTTTTGCTGGTCCGGTGGCGTACGCGCCAAAGTGGAGCGGGATTTTCCCTTGCGGGACATTGGCTGCAGGCGGGAGCGTTGCTTGGCTACGCATTGGGGTTCTCCTTGGCCTATGGATGGCTGGGCGCAGCGACCGGCGCGCTGATCCTGTTCGCCAGCGTGCAGATCGGCATGGTGGCCCGCGCGATCGCAGCGGGTGACCGGCCCGGTCTGCTCGAATGGCTCGGCCTGCTCGTGGCCCTTGGCGCATTCGCCTATCTCGTTTCGCCCGGCCTCACCGCGCCGGATCCCCTGGGTTCCCTGCTCATGGTGCTGGCTGGGCTGTGCTGGGCCGCCTATTCCCTGCTTGGGCGTGGATCGGAGCGGCCGCTGGACGACACGGCGGGCAATTTTCTACGCTGCGCGCCGGTGGCGATACTGCTGCTGGTGATCGGCGTATGGGACAATGCACCCAGATGGGACGGGCTTGTCTATGCCATTGCTTCGGGCGCAGTTGCCTCTGGTCTTGGCTATGCGGTGTGGTATGCGGTGCTTCCGGCCCTGACTCGCACGCGGGCGGCCATCGTGCAGCTTTCCGTGCCGGCTTTGTCGGCCTTCGGCGCTGTGCTGTTCATCGGCGAAGCGCTCGACGCGCGGCTGGTGGTCAGCTCGGCGATCATTCTGGGCGGGATTGGCATTGCGACGCTGGCGGCGGGCCGGCGCAAGGGAAACTGAGGACGAGACGGATGTCGAGCGCGCCTTCGCCCATGGAACTGGCCTTGGCCCTGGCTGAAGAGGCCGCTGCCCAGGGCGAGGCGCCGGTGGGTGCGGTCATTGTCGAGGGGCAGACCGTTCTGGCTGCCGAGCGCAATCGCATGCGGGCGCTGGCCGACCCGACCGCTCATGCCGAGATGCTGGCGATCAAGTCGGCTCTGGCGGTGCGCGGCACCGGGCGGCTGGATGGCTGCGACCTCTATGTGACGCTCGAACCCTGCGCCATGTGCGCCGGGGCCATTGCCCACACCCGACTGCGCCGGATTTATTTCGCGGCCGAGGATATCAAGGCCGGGGCGGTCGAGAACGGTATCCGCCTGTTCGACCAGCCCACCTGCCACCATCGCCCCGAGGTGATCGGCGGACTGTCGGCCGGCCGCGCCGAGACGATGCTGGTGGATTTCTTCAGGAAGCTGCGGGACTAAGCTCCGGCGAGCAGCTCCGCGAGCTTGTCGAAGGCCTGTGACCAGCCGCCTCCGCCCGCGGTGCCTTCGGGCACGCCGACATGCGTCATGGTCATCACCGTCCTCTCGCCGGCTTCGGCGAGTTCGACGATGACCTCGGTGATGTCCGGGTGTCCGTCCGGCATGCCCATGGCCTGAGGCGCGATCAACACGCCATCGGCGTCACACAGGCTCTCGGTATAGACCAGGCGGCCGGGCTTGCTGACCTCCTTGTAAACGCCGGTAAACCACATCGTCATGGTGCGGTCGGGGGAGCGCTTTTCCATGCAGATTTTCCGTGTGCCACCCACCACCACGTCCATCTGGGCGGTCGGCACGGTCATCCCCCTGGGGCCATACCATTTCTTGAACTGTTCCGGGTCGGTCCACATCTCCCAGACCAGATCGATCGGAGCATCGACTTCACGCGTGATCTTCACCCATTCCGGTGCCTTGGTCATCCGTGGTCTCCCTTAAATCTTCGATTGCCCTGGCCATGGCGTCAAACCTGGCATCCCAGATGTGGCGATATTGTTCGGTCCATAGGGCCACGTCCTTCAGCCGCTCAGCATTCAGCCTGCAGGGACGAAATTGCGCGTCCTTGCT
Organism: Devosia marina; assembly: GCF_009758415.1. Classification (GTDB taxonomy): domain Bacteria; phylum Pseudomonadota; class Alphaproteobacteria; order Rhizobiales; family Devosiaceae; genus Devosia; species Devosia marina. The sequence goes on from NZ_WQRF01000007.1 coordinate 5,719, forward strand.
GCGCGTGATCAGCTCTGCCTGTTCAAGAACCCTGAGATGTTTCGAGATGGCGGGCAGGCTCATGTCAAACGGTTCTGCCAACGCATTCACCGTAGCGTCGCCCTTGGAGAGCCGGGCTAGAATGGCACGCCGGGTGGGGTTCGCCAGTGCCGCGAACACGGCATCGAGTGCTTCTGCGTCTTCCATGTGTCTAATAATAAACCATATAGATAATTAAGCAAACGGTTTATTACGCGGTATTCACCCCGCCAGCTGATGCGTGAAATATCGAACGTAATGTTAAACATACTTGACACTATGTTCGAAATGATCGATATGGCGGCGGTAATCTTTTCCATGGAGACGTCGAATGGCGATGCGGGAAAAAGTAGCGTGGATCGCGGTAACGACTTCGCTGGTGATTTTTGGCTGGTATTTCTGGAGCGCCTGGGCCGACTTTGCCGCGCGCCAACTGGATGGGGATATTCTGTTCTGGCGCTTCCTGTGGTGCTTCGGGATTGCCCTGGTCATCATGTTGCCGGCGGCGATCATCGCGGCGCGGCTGGGCGGGCAGGCATTCGACCCGCCGGCTGACGAAATGGAAGTGCGGATCGAGGCCATCTCGAACCGCTTCGGGTTGGCGCTGCTCGAAATCCTTCTGGTCACCATCGTGCTGGCGAGCAAGTGGATCACCGATATCGCGCGCGCCGATTTCACCCTCGATCCGGTGGGGGCGACGGCGATCATGCTGGTCAATCTGATCCTCTTCGTCACCGCCTTTGCGGCCGTCGTGCGCGAGATCATCGTCATCATCCAGTACCGGCGGTATGCGTGATGCCGGCGCCGCCTCCCATATCCAACACCATTCGGCGGCTGCGTTTCGAGCATGGCGAGATGACCCAGCAGCAACTGGCCGATGCCATCGGCATGACCCGGCAGACCGTCGCCGCCATCGAGCAGAACAAGTATTCTCCCTCTCTGGAGGCCGCCTTCCGCATTGCCGAGGTCTTTGGCGTCGAGATTGGTGCGGTCTTCCAGTGGAAGGCCGATGAGAAACAGGGCCGCTAGCGGCCCCAAGGAGCCTGAAATGAAAGCCTGGTTTGCCCGCGATTATGGCGGCCCCGAAGTGCTACGCCTCGAAGAGGTCGGCAAGCCCGTCCCCCAGCCCGGAGAAATCCTGGTGAAAGTACATGCGACCACGGTCAATTCGGGAGACCGCCGCATCCGCGCCTGCGACTTTCCACCGGGCATGAAAACGCTCGGCCGCCTGGCGCTGGGCTGGAACCGGCCGCGCCAGCCGATCCTGGGGACGGAACTTGCGGGCAAGGTCGAGACCGTGGGGCAGGGCGTAACACGGTTTTCGCCCGGCGAGGCGGTCTATGCCTTTCCCGGCGGCAGGATGGGTACGCATGCCGAATATGTGCTGCTCAAGGAAACCGGGCCAGTCGCTCATCTGCCTGAAGGCGTCGACATGCTGACCGGTGCCGCGCTCTGTTTCGGCGGCACCACGGCCCTGACCTATCTGCGCCGGGGTGACGTGCGGGAAGGGCAGTCCATGCTGGTGCTCGGGGGGGCGGGTGCTGTCGGTTCGGCCATGGTGCAACTGGGCAAGCTGGCGGGGGTGCATGTCACTGCCACGACCAGCGCAGGCAATCTGGACTTGGTCAGGACGCATGGTGCCGACACCGTGATCGATTATCACAGCACCGATGTGAGCCGGCACAACGCGCGTTTTGACGTCATCGCCGACACGGTTGAAGCGATGGATTTCGCCAGGGCGCAGAAGTTGCTCAAGCCCGGTGGACGCTATCTCGCCATTGCCGGGACGCTTAAGGAAATGCTGGGTAGCCTGCGCAAGGGACCCGAAGGAAAGCGGATGATTGCCGGGCCGGCCGATGAGCGGCTTGAGGATATTGTCGAACTCGGGCGCCTCGCCGCGCTGGGCCAGTACCGACCGCATATCGACAAGGTCTATGCCTTCACCAACATGCCGGCCGCCCATGCCCATGCCGATACCGGCCGCAAGCGGGGCAGCGTCGTGGTGCAGGTCGCTGAATAGAGTCAGTCCCTGGGATTGCTGTCGATCGGCTCGATGCGGTCCTGGATATAGGCCTCGATCCTGTGCTCCAGCATGCGCTTGAAGCGGTCTTTTTCCGCATCGGCATGGGCGATGATTTCCCGCACCCGCCAGAATTCCATGGCCCCGATATGCGAGACGCGCGGGCGGATATAGATGTCGGGCGGATAGGCCGCCATCATGTGTGCCGTCAGGGAATGCATCATGATCTGGGCCGAGCCGAACCAGATGTCGATGGCCTTGTGGTCGGTCTTGGTGATGTTGGCCGAAGGGTCGCCGGCCACATCGATGCCGATCAGGAAATCGGTGCCGATATCGGCCTGGTCGAGCGGTAGCGGATTGACCACACCGCCATCGACCAGCAGGTGATTATTATAGACCACCGGCTTGAAAAAGCTCGGTATTGCCAGGGAACCAGCAATGGCGGGGCGCAACAGGCCCGAATTGAACACCACCTGGTGCCAGGACTGGAAATCGGTGGCCACGACATAAAGCGGGACCTTGAGGTCCTTGAACTCGAGCGGGAAATTGTCGGGCAGGAAAGCGTCGACCACGCTGGTGGCCTCGATCTGCATGGAGATGCCATTCTTGAGCATGCCGCCAAGGCCGCGGATCTGCGTGGCCCAGAGCCTGCTCGCAATGGTGCGCAACGTGCCCAGCACCTCGAAGGAATGCTCGCGCAATTCCCGACCAGTCATGCCCGAGGCCCAGCCCGCGCCGATCAGGGCGCCGATCGAGGTGCCCGATATTACCGTAGGCTTGAGGCCGAGTTCGTCCATGGCCTCGATATAGGGAATATGGGTGAGGCCACGGGCCGAGCCGCCGCCCAGGGCCACTCCGATTTTCGGTTCGCTGCTCGTGTTCATCCTGCCACGCTCCGCACCCTTCATGCGCAGCCTGTCCGCCAGCGCCATGCCGCGCTGTTGCAATGGCGTCAGCGGGCGCTGCGGCGGGGCCGCGTCAAAGACGGTTCGCAGCAAGCTTAGTGATTTAAGATTGAAAAATGGTTCAGCCTTCTCGGGCGATTTCGCGCCAGCCGATGTCGCGTCGGCAGAAGCCTTCTGGCCAATCAATTGCGTCCACGCCTCTGTAAGCACTTTCCTGTGCCTCTTTGACCGATGCCCCGAGCGCGGTAACATTAAGCACGCGCCCACCATTGGCCAGTAAACGGTTGCCATCACGCTTCGTTCCGGCGTGGAACACGGTCAGCGCATTATTATCGAGGCCGTCGACCCCTTTTATCTCGCTGCCCTTGCCGTAGTCGCCGGGATAGCCTTGGGTGGCCATGATGACCGTCAGCGCAAACTGGTCTTTCCAGGCGACATTTTGGCCGGCCAGGGTGCCGGTGGCGACCGCGTGGAGCAGGGGCACGATGTCGCTCTCCATGCGCATCATCATCACCTGGCACTCCGGATCGCCGAAGCGGGCATTGTATTCCACAAGCTTGGGCCCGGCCTCGGTCAGCATCAGTCCGGCATAGAGAACACCCGCATAGGGGGTGCCGCGCTGGGCCATGCCGCGCACGGTCGGCTCGACGATGCGGGCCATGGTCTCGTCATAGATTTCGCGGCTCATCACCGGGGCCGGCGAATAGGCGCCCATGCCGCCGGTATTGGGGCCGGTATCGCCGTCAAAGGCGCGCTTATGGTCCTGAGCGGTCGTGAGGGGCAGAATGGCGCTGCCATCGGTGAGCACGAAAAGGCTGACTTCCTCGCCCTGCATGAACTCCTCGATGACCACGGACGCGCCAGATGCGCCGAAGGCTCCGGCAAAGCAGTCGATAATGGCGGCCTCTGCCTCCTCGACGCTCATCGCTACGGTGACACCCTTGCCGGCAGCCAGGCCATCGGCCTTGATCACGATGGGCGCGCCCTGCGTATAGAGATAGGCGAGGGCCGAGGCCTCGTCCTCGAACCGGCCATAGGCGGCTGTGGGGATATCGAACTCGTCGCAGAGCGCCTTGGTGAAGCTCTTCGAACCTTCAAGCTGACCGGCCTGTTTGGACGGGCAGAAACAGGCGATGCCAGCGGCACGAATGTCATCGCCCAGCCCGGCCACGACCTGCGCATCGGGGCCGACCACGACGAAGTCGATGGCGTGTTCCTGCGCCGCGGCGATGACCGCGGCATGGTTGGTGATGTCGATGTTGAGGTTGGTGGCGACTCCCTCCGTCCCGCCATTGCCCGGCGCAACGAACAAGGCATCCACCAGCGGCGACTGCGCGATCTTCCAGGCCAGGGCATGTTCGCGCCCACCCGAACCAATGACCATTACGCGCATGTCTTGCCTCCGTGCCGTTTGCGGGCGTGATGCAGGAAAGTACGGGCTAGGGCAAGGGGGAGCTGCGGGTTATAGCCGGGAAGGCCCGCTCACCCGCCGGACGCGACTCCCTTAAAGCTCGGCTTCCTCGAAGATGTGCGTCAGGTCGCCCTTCCATTCGCCGTGGAATTTGTCGAGCCAGCGCTGGGCCGGGGCCTTGCCGCTGCGCACGGTTTCTTCGAGCGGGGCGAGATAGATGGTTTCGTCCTGGCCTTTGGCGTTGAGGCGGTTGCGGCGCACCAGGCCCGCTTCGGCGATGCCCACGGCCTGGGCGGCAACGTCGAAAATCGAGGAGCGGTCAAACGGCGTGTTGAGCCCGAGCCGGGGCACTTCGCGGCGCAAATGCTCACGATCATCATCGGTCCAGTTGCGCACCAATTCCCAGGCGCCTTCCAGAGAGATGTCGTCATAGAGCAGGCCCGTCCAGAAGGCGGAGAGCGCCACCACATGGGCCTCATCGCCCATATCGGCGCCGCGCATCTCCAGGAACTGCTTGAGGCGCACTTCGGGGAAAAGGGTCGAAAGGTGATCCTCCCAATCCTTGATGGTCGGTTTTTCGCCCCGAAGCTGCGGCAGGCGACCATCGAGAAAGTCGCGGAAGCTTTCTCCGGCGACGTTGATGTATTTCTTGTCGCGGATGACGAAATACATCGGCACGTCGAGCGCGTAATCGGCATAGCGCTCGAACCCGAAGCCGGGTTCGAACACAAAGGGCAGCATGCCGGTGCGCTCATCGTCGGTATTGCGCCAGATTTCGCTGCGGAAGCTGAGATAGCCGGTGTCGCGGCCGCCCGCGAATGGCGAATTGGCAAACAGGGCCGTGGCGATAGGCTGTAGCGCCAGCGAGACGCGCAGCTTCTTGACCATGTCGGCTTCGCCGGAAAAGTCGAGATTGGTCTGCACCGTGGCCGAGCGATACATCATCGATGTGCCCAGCGTGCCGGTCTGGCCCATATATTTGGTCATGATGGCGTAGCGCGACTTGGGCATGGAGGCGATCTCGTCCACGGCCCAGATCGGCGTGACACCCAGCCCGAGAAAGTGAATGTCGAGCGGTTCGGCGACCTTCTTGGAGACACGCATATGCTCTGCCAGTTCGGCGGCCGTGCCGTGCAGGTCGGCCATGGGCGAGCCGGAAAGCTCGAACTGGCCACCCGGTTCGAGCGAAATGCCGCCGGCGATCTCGTTGTTCCGAAGACCGATTGGGTGGTCGCCATCATAGAAGGGATGCCAGCCTGTCTCCTTCTCAATGCCGTCCAGAAGCGCGCGAATACCCTGTTCGCCTTCATAGGCAACCGGGCGCAACGGATTGGTATGGAACACGTGCTTTTCGTGTTCAGTGCCGATGCGCCACTGATCCGCCGGCTTGGCGCCGCGTTCCATCGCCTCGATAAGATCTGCCCGTGAAGAAATCAGGGGCGAGGGGGTGTCGGCACCGGCCATATGGTCCTCATGTTCGAGGGTCTAAACTGGGGCGCGAACATAGCGAGAGCAAGACGGAAAGCAATCGCCTTTTATCGCCAATCACCGATGATCGCCTGTATGACCGCCAAGCCGGCCACGGCCGCGGTGTCGGCGCGCAGGATTCTGGGCCCAAGGCTGATGGGGACAACGAAGGGCAGGGCGCGCAGTTTTTCCCGCTCGGTGTCTGAAAATCCGCCCTCCGGGCCGATGAGGAGGCCAATACGCTGCCCGCCCAGTTGTTCCATGGCAATGACCGGCGAGGAAGACGCTTCGCCTTCGTCGGCGAATACCAGCTTGCGGTCACCATGCGCCGCAACCCAGCCATCGAGCAGGGTATCAAGATCAATGGCCGGCGCAATCTGCGGCACGCTAAGCACTTCGCATTGCTCGGCCGCCTCCACGGCGTTGGCAGCAAGGCGTTCGGCCTTGAGGCGGTGAAGCTGGGTAAACTGGGTCATGACCGGCTGGATGGTGCCCACGCCCATCTCGACCGCCTTCTGGACCATGTAATCGAGCCGTTCGCTCTTGAGCGGGGCAAAGCCATACCAGAGATCGGATGGCGGGGTCTGGGGAGCGATTTGCTCGACGATTGCCAGCGCGACCGACTTTTTCGAATCGCTGGTCAGCCGACAAAGCCAGGCGCCGTCCCGGCCATTGAACAGCACCACCGCATCGCCCACGCTCTTGCGCAGGACCGCGGCGAGATAGAGCGACTGGTCCTTGTTCAGGGTCAGTTCTGTCCCGGCCGCAAGATCGGATTCGACGAACAGGCGCGGAATAGAGGCGTGGCTGCGGGGCATGACTAGGCACCATTTTTCCTTCTCCCCTTGTGGGAGAAGGTGCCCCGAAGGGGCGGATGAGGGGTTTTGCGCGCCACCATAAACGCTGTATGCGTGGAGAGAACCCCTCAACCTGATTTTCTGCTGAACGCAGAAAATCCGTCCCTTTCCCACAAGGGGAGAGGGGAAATCGGTGGCACGCGAGAGACGCACATGAATACCCCAGACCCCACCGGCACCGTGGCCGACGCAAGCAAGGACAACTGGCTTGATCGCTATGCGCCCGAGCCGATCAAGCCCTATGGCCGGCTGGCACGCTGGGACCGGCCTATCGGCTTTTACCTGCTGTTCTGGCCCTGCGCCTGGGGTATTGGGCTGGCTGCGCTCGCCCAACCGGCATTTGGCTTTGGCTGGTGGGCGGCCATTCTGATGTTTCTCGGCGCCATATTGATGCGCGGCGCGGGGTGTACCTTCAACGACATTGTCGATCGCGACATCGACATGAAGGTCGCCCGCACCCGCTCGCGCCCCATTCCCTCGGGACAGGTCACGTCCCGCGAGGCCTTCTATTTTCTGGTGGCCCAGGCGCTGCTGGCCTCGGCGATCCTGTTCCAGTTCAACCGCTTCACGGTTTACGCCGCCATTGCCTCGCTGGTGCTGGTGGCGATCTACCCCTTCATGAAACGGATCACCTGGTGGCCGCAACTGTTCCTCGGCCTCGCCTTTTCCTATGGGGCGCTGGTGGGCTGGTCGAGCCAGACCGGGGGCCTGAGCTGGGCGCCGGTGGTGCTCTACCTCGGCACCATCCTCTGGGTCATCGGCTATGACACCATCTATGCGCTGCAGGATATCGAGGATGATGCGCTGGTTGGCGTCAAATCCACCGCGCGCCTGTTCGGCGACAATGTGCGCCCGGCCGTGGCGGTGCTCTATGCCGGAGCCTTCCTGCTCTGGAATGTGGCCTCACTGATGGCGGGCGGTGGAGTGATCTTCGCCGGTCTCTCGCTGGTGGCGGCGGGCCTGCTGGCCTGGCAGCTCTGGACGCTGGACAAGGAGGTTCCGCTCAATCCGTTCAACCGCTTCTACAACAACCACTATGTCGGCATGGCGCTGACACTGGCGCTGCTGGCCGAGTGGGTGTGGTAGTTGCCGCCAGAAAAGCCGAAAGGGCCAACCGCACCACCGGTTGACCCTTTTCGGCTTGCTTTGGAGAGCAATAGATTTAGTGCGCGTCGGCCTGGCCGGGCTTGCGGCGGTTGAGGAAGCGGGGGCGGCGCGAAGCATCGGCGGCCAGCTTCCGGCGCGGGGCGGTATGGCCCAGCATGACGCCATCGACCTGCTGGCTATAGGGCATATAGGCACCATCGCCGGCCTTGATGAACAGCGGCAGGCGGAGCTTCTTGCCCCAGTTCTGCCATTCGGCGACGACGTTGTGGTTGCCCTCTTCCTCGAACACCTTGTAGTTCAATTCCGCATCGGAATGGACCAGTTCGATCGAGCTGGTCAGCATGCCGTCTTCGGAAATCGCGGTGGCCACGGCCACGCCGATGAATTCGGTGACCGGCACCTTGATCTTGATCGCCACGCCGCTCTGTTCGAGCATCTTGCGGACGGTGACAGTCTTGACCGGGTCCTTGGGACCGTTGTCGTTGGCCGCCATGAAGCGGCGCTCGGCTACGGCCGGGCGGCCAAAGGCCAGAACCACTGATGTGCCTTCCATCGCAACGCCATGAACCATTTTTTGATGCCTTCCTGTAACTTCGAGAGCTTGTTTTTTGTGCTCCGTTTGTAGGGCCAATCTACCCCAGCCCCTTACCCACGGCCTTAATCGGTTGGGTTAAATTTATGTTGTTTTACCGGAGGGTTAGCAGGGTATTGCACCCAGTCAGAAGCGGTTAACCCAGCCTCTTGCAACCCTGTTTACCCTGCCACATTTGCCTCTGAGCGGCGCGCTCTTGTGGAAAAGCGCCACCAAGCCTAAAAGGCCCGCACAATGCCGGCTTTCGCCCCACCCTATGATGATGATCTTGAACTGCTCCGCTCGACGGCGGTGGCAGCGGGCATCATCGCCTCGAGCTATTTCAGGCGCGATATCAAGTCCTGGACCAAGGACAATGCCTCGCCCGTGAGCGAGGCCGATATCGTGGTCGACCGGTTCCTGGCGGCAAACCTGCTGCAGGCGCGGCCCGCTTATGGCTGGCTCAGTGAGGAAACCGTCGACAATCCTTCGCGTCTGGACTGTGACCGGGTATTTGTGGTCGATCCCATAGACGGCACCCGCGCCTTCCTCCGCGGCGAGGACTACTGGACTGTCTCGCTGGCGGTGGTGGAGAACGGGGTTCCGGTTGCCGGCGTGGTTTACGCGCCGGCGCGCGACGAGCTCTATGACGCTCACAAGGGTGGCGGCGCGCGGCTCAACGGCAAACCCTTGACCCGCTCCCGCAGGGCGGGAGCGCCGCCGCTGATCCCGGCCCCCGGTGCGGTGCATCAGGAATTGCAGGCCGCTGGCCTCGATTATGCACGCGGCCCTGCTTATCCCTCGTTGGCCTACCGGCTGGTGCAGGTAGCCACTGGAAGGCTCGATGCGGCGGTGGCCCGGCGCGGCTCGCAGGATTGGGACATAGCCGGAGCAGCGGTTATCCTGAGTGAGTGCGGTCTCGACTTCGCCGATGTCTGCATCGGGTTCCCACAATTGAACAAACGAGATGTGCGTCACGGGGCGCTTGCGGCCCTGGGGGACATCAGCCTAAAACCCCTCGTGCATGCTGCGCTGATCAAGGTTTATGGTTGCCCCCAAGCCCAGGACAGCGCGGATACTGCCGAAACGCAATTGCCTCAAACGCGAGACTGACCGATGGCTGAAACGACCGACAAGCAACTGCTGCACCTGGTGATTGGTGGCGAGCTCGCCAGCACGGACGGCATCACCTTTGCCGATCTCGACCAGGTGGACATCGTGGGCGTCTATCCCAATTACGCCGCGGCCGAAAAAGTCTGGCGGGCCAAGGCGCAGCAGACCGTCGATAGCGCCCAGACCCGCTACTTCATCGTGCATCTGCACCGCCTGCTGGACCCCGATAGCGATAAGGCCGGGGCCTGAACTTGAGGCTTGATCCCTGGTCCGCCATTGGCGGACTAGCCCTGGTGGCTGGGCTCGGCTTCATGGGTACGGCGCCCTTTATTGCGGACTATGTCGTCATCGTCTGCGGGTTGGTCGGCCTCGGCCTTGCCGCATTCGCCAGCAGCAGGGCCCTGGTTGGACCTGCCGCAGTCATGATCTATGCCGCGTTGCTGCTGCTGGCTGCGACTCTGCCCTTAGTTTATCGCTCTTCCATGGACCTGCTGCCGCTGGCTGCCTGCCTGCCCATGCTGGCGGCGCCGGGCATTGCGGCGCTTCTGGAGCGAGGCCGGGCGGGGCTCGACAGGCTCGGTACCCATATCTTCCCACTATTGTGCCTCTTCGGTGTGGGCAGCGCTGTCGGCTTTGGCCTGTGGGAGGCAATGTCCACCGGAACGGCTCGCGCTGGCGTGGGCAACAATCCGATCCATTTTGGCGGCATCACCACGATTCTGGGCTTTCTGGCCCTCGTGGGCATGGTGTCCAACGCGGCGCGGTGGCGTGTGATCTATCTAGCCGGACCGGCGCTGGCCCTGGTGGGCGTGGTCCTCTCCGGCTCAAGAGGACCGCTACTCGCCTGGTTGTCGCTGGCCGTGGTCAGCTTGCCGATCCTGCTGATCGGTTTCAAGAGTTGGCGCCTCGCCTTCGCGACCATTGCCGCCGCAGTCGCGGGTGCGGTGCTGTTCGTCGTTCTGGCAGCGGACAGCCTGTTGGTGCAGCGGTTGCTGATTATCCCGTCCAGTCTGGCCTCGGCCCTTTCCGCAGAAGATCCGGTCACGGCCTTGCTGGGGTTCATGACGGCAAACGATCCCTATCGCACGGCTCTTTATGAAGCGGGCTGGCAGGCGCTGCAATCCGCGCCCATTGTGGGGATCGGCTATGGGCAGATGATGCCCCTGGTGCGCGAACTCTACCCGGATATGACATCGCTCCATACGCTGGAAAACCTGCATAGCGATATCGCCGATTTTGCTGCGCTGGGGGGTGCTTTGGGCCTTGCCGCCTATTTCCTGCTGCTGCTTTCGCCGGCACTCGCCCTGAGGGGCCTGCGCCTGCGAGATTTTCCGGGATTGTGGCTTGCGGCTGTGGTGCTGATCATTGGCTATGCCACGCTTGGGCTGACCAATGCCATGTTCGGCGTGCTGCCGCAGACTGCCTTGTTCGCTGCGGCCCTGGGTGGGCTGATGGCCTTGGGCCATCAGGCGCGGGTCAGGATCCAAGCGCAGCCAGAACCTCGTCAATAGCTCCCGCGCCGCCAATACGTTCCCGGCCAATGGCGCCGAGGCGCGCGCGTTCATCGGGAGAATCGATGAGCCTTCCGAGCGCCTTGGCGATAGCGTCGGCCTCGCCAGGTACGGCGATGCGGGCCTCGCCATAAAGACGCTGTTCGTCCTCGAAGCGGGATTGCCGGTCTTTCGGGCTGGTCATGTAGATGACGGGCTTGCCCAGGCCGAGCGCCTGGGTAGTTGCGGTCCCGGCCTGTGAAAGCACGATGTCGGAAACGGCCAGCACATTGCCCATGGCCCGGCCGCGCAGCAGATGTACCGTGACATCGCCGTCCGAGAGGCTGCCCAGATCGTCGCCCTCGGCGCTGAGCAGGTTGGTTCGTTGCAGGCCACTGGCCTCGGCCAGGTCGGTGACCGGGATTTCCCCCGCTACGGCCAGAAAGGCATCGGGCCGGTGCTCGACCGGCATGCGGCGCAATGCCTCTACTTGCCGGGCGAAATTGGCCGGCGTTTCGCCCCGGCTGCCGGGCAGCAGCGTCACTGCAAGCGGCTGGCTGCGGCGGCTCTGGGCGTCGTAGTCGCCATAGGGGATGGTATCCATCATCAGATTGCCCGGCGCGGTCGCCTCGACGCCCACCTGGCGCAGAATTTCCGCAAGATTATCGGCCCGGCAAAACACCCGGCGGCAGGTGCGGGAAATCACATGCCGTTCCAGGCCCGAATAGAGACGGGCCGCGCCCGTCTTGTAGCAGTCGACATAATAAAGGCCGCGATGGCCGGTGATCCAGGCCAGCAAGGGCACGATGGCGTCACCCACCACCAGAATGCGGTCATAGCGATTTCGGATCGAGCGCATGTAACGCAGGGCTGGAGGAATGGTGGCCAGCCCGCCCTTGGTCAGGTCGCGGCGCAGCGAGCCCTTGGCCGTGCGTGCGCCTCCCGATTCAAGCCGGGCTCTTGGTCCCACGATCGGGCAGATGCCGGCATAGGCATTGCCGCCCCCCAGCACCGGCCAGGCTTCGACCAGAAATCTATCGGTGAGATGTTTGGCAATTGCGGAGGCGATCCAATCCTCGCCATGCCCGTTCGAAATGACCAAGAAGCGCTGACGCGGCGCCGCCTCGACCACTCCTAATGGCCCCGGCCGAAGCGTTCAAAGGCCGTATTGGCGGCAATGGCGTCGGCATAGGGTTCCTGCCGGTCCACGCTCCAATAGAACAGTTCATCGAGCGGTATTGGCTTTCCCGTGATGGCGCAGCGCACAAAGCTGCCCGGCTTGAGCACGACATAATCGCCATCGAGATAGCGCAGGTTCGCTTCTGCAGGCGCAAACCCCTTGTCGAAAATGTTCATTTTCTCATTCCTCGGCTGACGCGCTGTTATACCGGACTGAAATGCTCATCAAAAGAGGCTTTCCTGTGAACCATCATCCGGGCCGGACCGGGCAGGTTTCCGCTTGGCTGCGGGGGCGCCGGCAACGACCACGCCAACCTCGCCATCGGCAAAGCTCAGCTTGAGCGTATCCCCCGGCCGGGTCGCCGCCTGGCTGGTGACGATCTGGCCGGCTTCGTCCTGTACCAGTGCATAGCCGCGTGCCAAGACATTTCGATAACTCAGGGTTTCCAAAAGCTTGCCCAATTGCTCCCATTGCACGCGGCGCGCCTGGGCAGTTTGCATTGCAGCAGCGTCGAGCCGGGCACCAATGGGCGAAAGCCGCCCCTGGGCGTGTCGCAGTTCGGCGCGCAGCGGCTGGTCGGACAGTCGGGGCAGCAGGCGCGCCAGGGCCGTCTGTTTGCGCTCGAGCGCAGTGGCGGCCGCTTGGGGCAATTGACGCGCGCGCGGCGCAAAGGTGAGGCGCGCGCGGTCGATTGTGGTCAGGAGCCCCGCCGTCCTGCGGCGCCCTAGTGCCTCCAGGCGTTCGCCCAGTTCAACGTGACGCTGCCGGACCAGGCGCGGCTGCACCGAGGCCGCCAGATTTGAAAAGCGGATGCGCCGCGCCTGAACGAAGTGCCGGAGCGCTCCGGAAAGCTGGCTGCTGGCGAGATCAAGGCTCTGTCGTTGCGTCGAGACCAGATCTGCCGGGCGAGGCAGACCAGCCCCGGCGGCCCGCAAACGGTCCTTGAGGCTCGACAGCTCCCGCCGCATCGCCTGACGCTGGCGCAGGCCCTGGTCATCGACATAGGCGATCAGCTCGGCGCGCACCGGCACCGAGGCTTCGGCAGCAGCGGTCGGCGTGGGCGCCCGCATGTCCGAGGCGTAGTCAACCAGCGTCGTGTCCGTCTCGTGGCCGACAGCGGTAATGACCGGGATTTCCGAGCCGGCAACGGCACGAACCACGGCCTCCTCGTTGAACCCCCAGAGATCTTCGATCGAGCCGCCACCGCGCGCCACGATCAAGAGATCGGGCCGGGGAATCGGTCCCTCGGGCAGCAACGCGTTGAAGCCCTCAATGGCATTGACCACCTCGGGAGCGCAGGTGTCGCCCTGCACCCGTACGGGCCAGACCAGCACATGGCTGGGAAACCGGTCATCAAGCCGGTGCAGGATATCGCGGATCACCGCGCCGGTCGGTGAGGTAATGACGCCGATGACCTTGGGCAAATAGGGCAGGGGGCGCTTGCGCTCGCGGGCGAACAGCCCCTCGGCGAGCAGCTTCTTGCGGCGCTCTTCGAGCAACGCCATCAGGGCGCCCGCGCCGGCCGGCTCGATGTTTTCGATGACGATCTGATATTTCGAGGAGCGCGGGAAAGTGGTCAGCCGTCCCGTGGCAATGACTTCCAGACCCTCCTCTGGCTTGAAGGCCAGGCGCGCATAATTGCCCTTCCAGACGACGGCGTCGATGGAGGCCGCATCGTCCTTTAGGGTGAAATAGGCGTGACCGGAGGAATGCTGCCCGCGAAAGCCGGATATCTCGCCGCGCACCCTTACATGGCCGAATTCATCCTCGACCGTGCGTTTGACCGCCTGGGCAATCTCGGAAACGGTGAACTCGGCGGCATTGGTCAGAAGCTGGGACATATGCCTCTGGTGCGACAAAGCCGGGAACGGGTCAAGCTGCTACTCGGCCGCTTCCACCTGGACCACGCCCTCCAGATTGCCCATGGACTGGACGATGTGATTGGCCAGCGCGTCATATATGCCGCCATAGGCGTGGCTGGCGCGGGTGAGGGCGATCTGCGCATCGGCCAGCCGGGGCAGGCCATATTCTTCGCCGATCACGCGCATGCCCGGCTGCAGGGCGCTTTCGGGCAGGAAGCCGATGGCAAGGTCGGACAGAACCGCCGAGGAGATCGCCGTGGCATTGGACGAGGTATAGGCGACGCGATAGTCCAGCCCGCTGCGGTCGAGCTGTTCCATGGCGTCCTTGCGCCAGATGCAGCAATTGGGTCCGCAGGCGATGGCCAGTGGCTCGCTGGCCAAAGCGCGGCCGCCATGGCTGGCCACCCAGAACATTTTTTCCGTGCGGAACAGCTCCCCGAAATTGTGATCGGTGCCCTGTGTGAAGACGATGAGATCGTAGCGCCCCGCCTTCATCCCGTTCAGCAATTCCTCCGAGGCCATGCAGCTCACGTCCACCGCAATACGCGGATGGGTGCGCTGGAAGCTTGAGAGGATGACCGGAAGCAAGCGCACGGCATAATCGTCCGGCACACCGAAACGGATGGAGCCGGCCAAATCGCTGTCGTTGAAGTGGTCGAGGATTTCCGCATTGGTGCGCAGCATCTTGCGCGCCCGCTCATAGAGCACCTCGCCGTGGTGGGTGAGGCTGACACTGCGTCCATCGCGGGCGAGCAGAGTCTGGCCCAGTCTCTCTTCCAGGCGCTTGATCTGCATTGACACGGCGGACTGGGTTTTGTTCACCCGCCGCGCCGCTTCCGTGAAGCTACCGCAATCGGCAATGGCGCAGAAACTCTGCAACTGATCGAGGTCAAGAGGGGCAGCCATCGTTCCATCACCCAAATTGATCGAGTGGATGAAATCTATTTGTTGGACGAATGGAAGTCCAGAGCCTTATCTAGGGATCATCGATACAACGTCGTGTCGACGCACGCCGGCCTCCCTCCGGCGGCCAGTCCTGTCCATTGGAGAAGAAGATGGCTCTTTCGCTTCCCGGCGAGCGGTCAGTTGTGGCCGGCTCGCACGTCAACCCTGTACGTGCTCTTTCCGCCTGGTTCGCCAGCGCGAAGCTGGCGCGCGCCCGTCGCAAGACACTTCGTGGGCTGCTGGAACTCGATACGACCCAGCTTGATGATCTCGGGATCACCCGTGGCGACATTGTCGAGGCCAGCCAGGCCCGCAACGGCCGGACCCCCGGCATGGTCCTCAATGCTGCCCGGGCCCGCAACGCCCGCCTCTGAGCACATGGGAATTCGCGGCTATCGCTGAACGCCGCGCCGAAAGTTGGGACGATCACTTTTGCCGGTGCGCGTCCCATCTCCCGGGCCGGTTTTCCCACCGGCCCCGTTTCCTGAAAACTTGCCGGGCCGTGCAGCGCATGTGCCCGGTTTTTTGCCTCAGATGAAACGCACGCCGATCTCGGTTTCGCTGTGCCAGGCAAGTTCGCAGTCCAGCTTGCGACCATCGGCCATCGCCAGAACGAAGCGCTGCGGCACACCAAAGGCGCTCGTCACGGTCAGCTTGGCGCCTGTGTCCGAGAGATTGCGGATTACGCAGTCGAAAGTGGACCGGCCGTCATTGAAGACGATCTTGCCGCGTTTCAGGGTGCGATGCCGCTGGGCCCCGCGTTCCTCGTTGCTCACGCGATTTTGCCTCCGTAATCAGGGTAGGGCTGCAAAGCCCTCGGAAAATCCGTCGAGGGAGACCGGAATGCCAACGCCTTCCTCGGGGGTCTTGAAGACCACGAAGATGGCAGTGGTTCCCTCGGAGAGCACGCTGATGATGTCATCATCGAGTTCAACTTCCGCTATGCAGCCATTGGGCAGGCAGCGCACGAAGGCGACGCGCCCCATATCGGTGCCATCGACATTGAGGCCCAGGCCATTGGGCAGCAGCACGCCCAGCGGCGCCAGAACCCGCAGCAGCCGCGCTTCACGATCAGCCGTGCGCAGCACAATGACGGAGAGGCCCACATTGGGCTGATCTTCGGCCAGCACATTCTGGATGATGGCGCATTGTTCAAAGCTGGCGCCCGGTGGCGTATCGCAGCTCATCTGCCAGTCGCCATATTCCGCGCGCACGGTGCCCTGGGCCAGGGCGGGCGCCGCCAGCAGGGCCATTGCACATGCACCGATCACACCAAGCCGCTTTGCCCAGACCATCACTTCTTCCAATTCTCCCGTCGAATCGACGTTTTGCGCGTGGGGTCAGCCTGTTTCCGACACGCACTCGAAGCTGTCAACCAAACCCCCAGATTTCCGGCCCGTTGTGGGTAGAAACTGCGGCGCGCATGAGGCGAGGGCAGCATCAGGCAGCACCAATATGCCGCAGTGCGCACCCCCAAGCACAGAATAGACTCGGGGTAAGCAATGTGATTTAGGTCAAGCACGAGTTTTGCGCTCCGAAGTTGAGTCGGGGCGGCGTTCGCTATGCCGCTATAAGTCCCTCCCGCTTCGGTGCACGCCGCCAGAACGTGTCGATAGGGGGTATATGGTGACCGGACAGTTCTTCAGGAAGATGGGTGCCGCGATTGCGGGCGCGACGGCGTTGGTGCCGGTTGCGGTTTCAGCCCAGGATGATGCCGGTGGGTACGCTGCACCGGGCCAGTTCCACCTGCAGGAATCGGTGACGCCGATCATGGACTCCATCGTTGCCTTCCATGATGGCATCCTGATGTGGACCATCACGCTGATCGTGCTTTTCGTTTTGGCCCTGCTGGTGGTCATCGTGGTGCGGTTCAACGCCAAGGCCAATCCCGTGCCGGCGCGCTTCACCCACAACACGCTGATCGAAGTGGTCTGGACGGTCGTGCCGATCCTGATCCTGGTGGTCATTGCCATCCCGTCCTTCGGGGTGCTGTCCGACCAGATGACCGTACCCGATGGCGAGCGCAAGTATCTTGGCGCCAACATCTTCTCGCTCGGCGAAGTCGAGGTTCCTGAAGCAACCATCACCGTCAAGGCATCCGGCGAGCAGTGGTATTGGAACTATGAATATGTGGATCAGGGCGTTGCCTTCGATTCCAACATTCTCTCCGAAGAGGAAATCGCCGAGCTCAAACCCGGCCAGCCGCGCCTTCTGGCCGTGAATAACGAGCTGGTCGTGCCCGTCGATACCACTGTGCGTCTGCAGGTGACCTCCAGCCCGACCGGCGTAATCCACGCCTTCGCGGTGCCCTCGTTCGGCGTCAAGGTCGACGCTGTCCCGGGTCGCCTCAACGAAACCTGGTTCAATGCGCGCGAAACCGGCATCTATTACGGTCAGTGCTCCGAGCTGTGCGGCAAGGACCACGCCTACATGCCGATCGCCGTGCGTGTGGTGAGTGCCGAAGAGTATGAAGCCTTCATCACCGCGTTCGCCGAAAGCCGCAACTATGCCGAAGCAGCCTCCGTGCTGCCGGCTCTCTAAGCGAAGGGTCAGAGGACAAGACAATGGCAAATACCGCTAACCTCGAAGCCCACGCCACCGGGCACGGCCACGCCAGCCACGATCACCATACCCCTACGGGCTGGCGGCGCTGGGTCTATTCGACCAATCACAAGGACATCGGGATCATGTATCTCGTGTTCTCGATCATTGCCGGTGTCATCGGCGGTCTGCTCTCGGGTGCCATGCGCATGGAGCTGCAGGAGCCGGGTATCCAGATTTTCCATGGCCTGGCTGCCATGTCTTATGGTCTGGAGGGTGATGCTGCTCTGGATGCCGGCAAGCACATGTTCAATGTGTTTGTGTCCGCCCACGCCCTGATCATGGTGTTCTTCACCGTGATGCCCGCGACCATGGGTGGCTTTGCCAACTATTTTGCCCCGCTGATGATCGGTGCGCCTGATACGGCCTTCCCCCGCATCAACAATGTGGCCTTCTGGTTGCTGCCGCCGGCCCTGCTGTTGACCGTGCTCTCGATGTTCTTCGAAGGTCCGGCCGGTGCTCTTGGCTTTGGTGGTGGCTGGACGGCGTACCCGCCGCTCTCCACCAGTGGTCATCCGGGCCCCGCAACCGACTTCGTGATCTTCTCGCTGCACGTGGCGGGTGTGAGCTCGATCCTGGGTGCGATCAACCTGATCACCACCATTCTCAACATGCGCGCCCCGGGCATGACGCTGCACAAGATGCCGCTGTTTGCATGGTCCGTGCTGGTGACCGCCTTCCTGCTGCTGCTGGCCCTGCCGGTGCTGGCGGGCGCCATCACCATGATGCTGACCGACCGCAATTTCGGCACCACATTCTTCAACCCCGATGGCGGTGGTGATCCGATCCTTTACCAGCACTTGTTCTGGTTCTTCGGTCACCCTGAAGTGTACATCATGATCCTGCCGGGCTTCGGCATCGTCAGCCACATTGTGGCGACTTTCTCCCGCAAGCCCGTCTTCGGCTACATGGCCATGGCCTATGCCATGGTGGCCATTGGCTTCGTCGGTTTCGTCGTGTGGGCGCACCACATGTACACCACGGGCCTGAGCCTCGACGTTCAGCGCTACTTCGTGGCCGCCACCATGGTGATCGCGGTTCCCACAGGCGTGAAGATCTTCTCCTGGATCGCCACAATGTGGGGCGGATCAATCACCTTCCGCATTCCCATGCTCTGGGCCATCGGCTTCATCTTCCTGTTCACCGTTGGCGGTGTCACGGGCGTGGTGCTGGCCAATGCCGGTGCTGACCGTGCGCTGCACGACACCTATTACGTGGTGGCCCACTTCCACTACGTGCTCTCGCTTGGCGCCGTGTTCTCGATCTTCGCCGGCTGGTACTACTGGTACCCCAAGATGTTCGGCTACATGTACAACGAGTTCCTGGGCAAGCTGCACTTCTGGGTCATGTTCGCCGGTGTGAACCTGATCTTCTTCCCGCAGCACTTCCTGGGTCTCGCCGGCATGCCGCGCCGCTATATCGACTACCCCGATGCTTTCGCGCTGTGGAACCGTGTTTCATCCATCGGCTACTATGTGACCTTCGTGGCTATGATCATCTTCTTCTACGCCACTTGGGAAGCCAGCCGGAAGAAGCGCCCAGCCGGTGACAATCCCTGGGGTGATGGCGCGACCACTCTGGAATGGACCCTGAGCTCGCCTCCGCCGTTCCACCAGTTCTCGACGCTGCCCAAGATCGAGAGCAAGGACGCGCACTAGGCGCTCCGGACGGACAGAATTGCGGATCGCGCCCCAGGGTGCGGTCCGTTCACCAAGGAAAGACCCGTGGCTTATATCGACAACAGCAGTGATGTTCCCGCCCTTGCAGGCGGTGCGCGCGTCGAGGACTACCTCGCGCTGCTGAAGCCGCGTGTCATGTCGCTGGTCGTGTTCACGGCATTGGTGGGCATGCTGGTGGCGCCGGGCGGGATCAATCCCTTTGTCGGCCTTGTCGCCATTGTCTGCATTGCCATCGGGGCAGGCGCCTCGGGCGCCCTCAACATGTGGTACGATGCCGATATCGATGCGGTGATGAGCCGCACGCAGAACCGCCCGATCCCGGCTGGCCGCATGACCGCCGGCGAGGCCTTGGCCTTCGGCCTGATCCTTTCGGTGTTCTCGGTGACCCTGCTGGGGCTGGCGACCAATTGGGTCGCCGGCGGGTTTCTCGCCTTCACCATCTTCTTTTATGCGGTCGTCTATACGATGTGGCTCAAGCGCTCGACGCCGCAGAACATCGTTATTGGTGGCGCCGCCGGGGCGTTTCCACCCATGGTCGGTTGGGCCGCCGTGACAGGCACGCTGAGCTGGGAAAGCTTTGCGCTCTTTCTCATCATCTTCCTCTGGACCCCGCCGCATTTCTGGGCGCTGGCGCTCTACAAGCAGGGCGATTACGGCGCCGCCGGTATCCCCATGATGCCGAATGTGGCAGGTGAAAAATCCACCAAGTGGCAGATTTTTGGCTATTCCATCGTCCTGGCCGCCTCGAGCGTGCTGCCCAATCTGCTCGGCTTTTCGGGCTGGATCTACGGCACGGTTGCCGTGTTGACCGGCCTGAGCTTCATCTGGCTGTCCCTGCGCCTGTTGCGCGCGCCTGACAGCATCTCCATGCGCCGCACCGCGCGAACATTGTTCACCTTTTCCCTGAGCTATCTCTTCGTGCTGTTCCTGGCGCTGCTGACTGACAATATCGCCTTGCGGCTGGGAGTAATCTGACCATGGCTGAATCCACCGGCGCCAAGCTCGCCCCCAACGGGATGACCGAAGAGCAGCAGGAGGCCTTCCGCAAGCAACGCCGCCGGCGTTCGCTGGCGTTGGCCGGAGCCCTGGCGCTGTTCGCCCTGACCTTTTACGTGCTGACCGTCATCAAGATGGGTCCGGCCCTGTTCGACCGGGCAATGTGATGGCCGATACGACCGCGTCCTACCACCAGACCGAACCGGGCAAGCGCAATAAGCGCGTGGCCGTGATGCTGGCTGGCGTGGCAGCTGGCATGGTGGGGCTGGCCTTTGCCTCGGTGCCGCTTTACCAGCTGTTCTGCCAGGTCACCGGCTTTGGCGGGACCACCCAGGTGGCCTCGGAAAATCCCAAGGGTGTCATTGCCCGCGACATGAAGGTGCGGTTCGATGTCAACATCGACCGCGCACTGGACTGGACCGTGACCGCGGCAGCGCCGATCACCGACCAGATCGGTCGGGTCGATACGGTCAACTACATCGCAACCAATAATTCCGACAAGCCGGTCACCGGCCAGGCGATCTTCAACGTGGTGCCGGAAAAAGCGGGATACTACTTCAACAAGATCGAGTGCTTCTGCTTCACCGAACAGACGCTTCAGCCTGGTGAAACAGTTGAAATGCCCATCGTGTTTTTCGTCGATCCTGATATCGATGAAAACCGCGAACTCGACACCATCAAAGAGATCACACTCTCTTATACGTTCTACGCTTCAGACAGTGAGGGAAGCTGACCATGGCTGCCATTGAGAAGAACCATGACTATCACATGGTCGAACCCAGCCCCTGGCCGTTCGTAATTTCGGTCTCGGTCTTCGTGATGATGATCGGTGCCATTGCCTGGATGCAGGACTGGACGCCCTGGCTGTTCTTCATTGGCCTGGCCGGTGTGCTTTACACATTTTACGCCTGGTGGGCCGACGTGGTGAAGGAAGCCAATAACGGCGTCGACCATACCCCGGTCGTGCAGATGCACCACCGCTACGGCATGATGCTGTTCATCGCTTCGGAAGTGATGTTCTTCGTCGCCTGGTTCTGGGCCTATTTCGACGGTTTCTTCCGCCTAGACGATGTCGAGCAATATGCCCGCGTCGCTGCCACTGGCGGTCACTGGCCCCCGATGGGCGTGGAATTGTTCGATCCGTTCCACCTGCCGCTGTTCAACACGCTGATCCTGCTCACCTCGGGCACGACCGTCACCTGGGCGCACCATGCGCTGCTGGAGAACGACCGCCAGGGGCTGCGCTGGGGCCTGGTGCTGACCGTCGCCCTGGGCATCCTGTTCTCCTTCGTGCAGTATCTCGAATACAGCCACGCTGCCTTCTCGTTCTCGGGCAATTACTACGGCGCCACCTTCTTCATGGCGACCGGCTTCCACGGCTTCCACGTCCTGATCGGGACGATCTTCCTGGCCGTCTGCCTGATCCGCGCTGAAATGGGCCAGTTTACGCCGGAACGTCACCTCGGCTTCGAGTTCGCCGCCTGGTACTGGCACTTCGTGGACGTGGTTTGGCTGTTCCTGTTCGCCTCGGTCTATGTCTGGGGCGCCTGGGGCGTCGCCCTGAGCCACTAAGGCCAGGCGTATGATGAAAAAGGGGCGCGGCATGGCTGCGCCCTTTTTCTTTGGAGACCCGCAATGAGCAAAGCTGAAGCTGAGCGCCGATCGGGGCAGCGCTGGACCGATTGGCTATTTGCCGCGCTGATGCTGGGCCTGGCCGTCGTCTGCGTGTTTCTGGGCAATTGGCAGATGGCGCGGCTGGCGGAAAAGGAAGCCCTGGTGGCCGCCGTCGACCAACGGCTGGCCTCCGACCCGGTCACCGCGCCGGAAGCCGCGGACTGGCCCGCTCTCGATATGGAGCAGTGGAACTTCCAGCCCGTCACCCTCACCGGCAGCTATCGCTATACGCAGACGGTGACGGTGTTCACCAGCCTTGCCAATGCACGCGGCCGCTTCTCGGGCCCCGGCTACTGGGTGGTCACGCCCTTCGAGCTGGATACCGGGGGAACAGTCTTCGTCAATCGCGGTTTCGTGCCACAGGAATATCAGGAACAGGCGGCGCTCGGCGATCTGCACGGCGACGATCCGGGCAGCGTTACCATTGCCGGGCTGTTCCGTCCCGGCGAGGCGGTCGGCTTCATGGCGCCGGAACCCAATATGTCCGACCGCATCGAATGGGTGCGCAATCCCGAGCGGCTGGCGGCCATGGTCGATCCGGCCCTGGCCCCGATCGCGCCCTTCTATGTCGATCTGCTGGCCGCTGGCTCGGGCGATTTGCCCCAGGGCGGGGAGACGGTGGTGAGCTTCACCAATAATCATTTCGGCTATGCGCTGACCTGGTATGGCTTTGCCATTGTCGCTGTCGTGATGCTCGGTTTCTGGCTGTGGCGGCAACGCCGGGCGCCGGTACCATTCGCTTGATGCTGGCCAAACCTTGCAGCTACGGTCTGGTTTGACTAGGTTGCGACAATTCTAGAAGGGCTCTTCCCCCCGATGCAGTTTGTTTCCACGCGCGGCCAGGCGCCAGCGCTCGGCTTCTCCGACGCAGTTCTGGCAGGTCTTGCCGCTGATGGCGGTCTTTATGTTCCGGCCTCCTGGCCCCAGATCGGCGCCGACGAGATCGCCGGTTTTGCCGGCAAGCCCTATGCCGATGTGGCCTATGCGGTCATTTCCCGATTTACCGGCGACGAGATTCCCGCGCACAAGCTCAAAGCCATCATCGACGGGGCCTATGCCAGCTTCCGCCATCCCTCAGTGGCGCCGCTGGTGGAGCTGGAGCCGGGCCATTTTGTGCTCGAGCTGTTCCATGGGCCGACGCTGGCCTTCAAGGATGTGGCCATGCAGTTCCTCAGCCGGGTGGTGGATCACATTCTGGCCGAGCGGGGCCTGCGCGCGACCATTGTCGGGGCCACTTCGGGTGACACCGGCTCCGCGGCTATCGAGGCATTTCGAGGGCGCGACACCACCGACATCTTCATTCTGCACCCCAAGGGGCGCACCTCCGAGGTGCAGCGCCGGCAGATGACCACGGTGCTCGACGACAATGTCCACAATATCGCGCTTGAAGGCACGTTTGACGACTGCCAGGACGCGGTGAAGGCCATGTTCAACAATCACGCCTTCCGTGACCGGGTGCGCCTGTCTGGCGTCAATTCGATCAATTGGGGCCGGATCGTTGCGCAGATCGTCTATTATTTCACGGCCGCCGTTTCACTTGGCGCACCGCAGCGCAAGGTGAGCTTCACCGTGCCGACCGGCAATTTCGGTGACATTTTTGCCGGCTATTGCGCCAGGCAGATGGGTCTGCCGATCGAGAAGCTGGTGATTGCCACCAATGCCAACGATATCCTGAAACGCACACTCGACACCGGGCGCTACGAAATGGCGGGCGTCGCGCCCACCATCAGCCCGTCAATGGATATCCAGATTTCGTCCAATTTCGAGCGCCTGCTGTTTGAGAGCGCCGGGCGCGATGCCGAAATGGTCAATCGCATGATGGCGGGGCTCAAGCAGTCGCGCGGCTTCGATCTGCCTGATACGGCCATTGCGGCCATTCGCCGTGATTTCGCCGCCGGCACGACCGACGAGGCGGCAACGCGCCAGGTGATTGCCGAAACCCAGAAGGGCTCGGGCTACCTGCTCGATCCGCATACGGCGGTCGGCGTCGGGGTGGCGCGCAGCCAGGCACATAGTCAAATTCCCATGATCACGCTGGCAACGGCGCATCCGGCCAAGTTTCCGGCCGCAGTGGCCAAGGCATCGGGCATTGAGCCCGCTCTGCCCGACTGGCTGGGTGATCTCTACGAGCGGCCTGAACGGGTCACGGTGCTGGACAATGACCAGCGTCAGATTGAAGACTTCATCGTGGCCCGCAGCCGCGCTTGAACGACACGGAAGAGCCGCGGTCGTTTCGGCCGCCGGTTCAGGAGGACCAGTGTGAGCGTAAGATCGACGACCTTGAAAAACGGCATGGTGGTGCTCACCGACAATATGCCCCATCTCGAAAGCGCCTCTCTGGGCGTCTGGGTAAAGGCCGGGGCGCGGTCCGAGCGCAAGACCGAGCATGGCATCTCGCATCTGCTCGAACACATGGCCTTCAAGGGCACCAGCTCGCGCTCGGCGCTCGAGATCGCCGAGGCGATCGAGAATGTGGGGGGCGATCTGAACGCCGCGACATCCATCGAGCATACCGGGTATTTTGCCCGTGTGCTCAAGGACGATGTCGTCCTGGCCGCCGATATCCTGGCTGACATTCTGCAGAATTCGACCCTTGATGAGGGCGAGTTGACGCGCGAAAAGCAGGTGATCGTCCAGGAGATTGGCGCTGCGCGCGACAATCCGGACGACCATGTCTTCGACCTGTTTCAGGAAGCGGCCTATCCCACCCAGCCCATCGGCCGCACCATTCTGGGCACAGTGGATTCGGTGCGCGAATTCAACCCGGACATGATCCGCAAATATATGCGCCGCAATTATGTGGGTGACCGCATGGTGATCGCCGCCGCCGGCAATGTCGATCACGAGGGGCTGGTGCGGGTCGCCGAGCAGCGCTTTGCCGATCTCGCGCCCAATGGCGCTCCGGATCCGCAGCGGGCTGAGTATCACGGCGGCCAGGAAAGGCTGATTTCCGACCACGAGCAGGCCCATATTGTGCTTGGCTTTGAGGGACGTGCCTATAATTCGGACGGGTTTTATGCTGCCCAGGTGCTGGCCTCTATTCTTGGCGGCGGCATGAGCTCGCGCCTGTTCCAGGAGATCCGCGAAAGGCGGGGCCTCTGCTACTCCGTCTATTCCTTCCACTGGGCCTTTGCCGATAGCGGCGTGTTTGGCGTCGCGGCGGCCACCGGCGAGGATGAAGTGGCAGAGCTTATGCCGGTTGTGACCGATGAATTGCGTCGTGCCACTGAAACCATCACCGATGAGGAAGTGGTGCGCGTGCGCAATCAGATCCGCGCCGGGTTGCTGATGTCGCTCGAGAGCCCCTCGGCCCGCGCCGGACAGCTTGCGCGCCAGCAGATTCTATGGGGCCGCCCCATCGAGATGCATGAGACCGTGGAGCGCATCAACCGCATCACCGCCCAGCGGGTGCGGGACGTGGCCGAGCAGATTTTCACCTCGGGCACCCCGACGCTTGCCGGTATCGGGCCGATCAGCCGCCTCGCCGATGTCGAAAGCATCGGCGATACGCTCAAGCGCTGATCCCATGTTCTGGCCCTGGTCCTCGCCGGCGCCTCTGGTCACCCTGCGCGGGCAGCGCGTCTTGCTGCGCTTGCCGCAAATGCGTGACTATGAGGCCTGGCACAGGCTGCGCCGCGACAGCCAGGAGTTCCTGCGCCCGTACGAGCCGCGCTGGACGGAACTCGACCTGGCCCGCCGCGTCTATGCCATGCGCGTCCGCCGCGCCCGGCAGGAGGTGGAAGAGGGGACCGACTACACCTTCTTTATTTTTCTCACCGGCGGGCGGCACGAGCAATTGGTGGGCGGCATCACGCTGTCCAATATTCGCCGCCGCGCCGCCCAGTTCGTCAGTCTGGGCTATTGGATGGGGCAGAACCATGCCGGCAAGGGCCTGATGACCGAGGCGGTTGGTGTGGTGGTGCCGTTTATTTTCGAAGCGCTCGACCTGCATCGCATTCATGCCGCCTTCCTGCCCGGCAATATCGCCTCGCGGCGCGTATTGGAAAAGAATGGCTTTGTCGAAGAAGGCTTTGCCGAGAACTATCTGCAGATCAATGGGCGCTGGGAAGATCACGTGCTGATGGGCCTGACGCGAGAGCGCTGGGAACTGGCGCGGCTGGGCCAGCGCCATATCGATCATTCCCGCTTCGTTTGACCCCAAATCCCTGTGTGTTGCGCGATGGCAACAGGCAAGGACGCTTGTCGCAAGCGTCAATCTCTCGTACCAAGTGAACGTTCCGCTGGAGGATCAAGAAGACAAGGGCCTGTCCGCACCGCACGCGCTGTCACCGGACTGCCGCCATAAAGAAGCCTAGCGCCGGATTTAACTGCTTTTGATGCGTCATTTTCTTGCATTCGCGTTCTGTCTAGCGTTCGCGCTGTTCGGCCTCGCGCCCGCCAAGGGCTTCGAGGTCATCTCGGTTCCCGAGGATGTCAACGCCGTCAATCTTTCCGACGTGGTCGAGATCGTGCCCGGCCGGGGTGGGCGCGTTCAATTGTCCACCGCGCCCGACGCCGACGGCATTATCCGCCGCATCGAAGTGCTGGCCAGCGACCCCCAGTCCGATCCCTATTTTGCTCTGATCGCACTGCGCAATGATAGCGACCAGCAGATCCAGCGCCTTCTCGTGGCGCCCTTTTTCCGCCTGCCGGGTTCGGGCGTGTTCCAGCCCGATCTGGGGGAAAACCGCGTCACCGCCATTACCCCCAGCGCCGGGATTCGTCCCGAGCGCCAGCCCGACCCGGAAGCTGATGTCTTCGAAGTCACCCTGGACCCTGGCGCCACCATGACGGTGATCGTCGAGCTGGCGTCAAACGATCTTGCCGAGTTCTATCTCTGGGAGCCGAACGCCTATCGCGACTATATCAATGCCTTCACCCTGTTCCGTGGCGTGGTGCTGGGCGTGGCCGCGCTGGCTTCGGTGTTTCTCACCATCATGTTCGTGGTCAAGGGGCGGGGCGTGTTCCCGGCTACGGCTGCCTTTGCCTGGGCCGTGCTGGCCTATCTGCTGATCGACTTCGGCTTGCTGGGGCGCATTCTGGGGCTGTCGGCCAATGGCATGCAACCTTGGCGCGCGGCGGCGGAGGCGGGCATCGCCACCACGCTGGCCGGGTTTCTGTTCATCTATCTCAACCTCCATCGCTGGCATCTGCGGTTCATTCACCTGGCCCTGGGGCTGGCCGCGCTATTCCTGGCCCTGTTCCTGTTTGCCTTTTTCCAGCCCGCCATTGCCGCAACCATCTCCCGGCTGGTGCTGGCCCTGCTGGGGGTCTCAGGCTTTTTCCTGATTCTGCTCCTGGCCCTGCGCGGCTATGACCGCGCGGTGTTGCTGGTGCCCACCTGGATCATCTATATCGCCTGGCTGTTCTACGCCTGGCTGGTGATCTCGGGACAGGTAACCAATGATGTCGCCCAGCCTGCCGTAGGTGGCGGCCTGGTGCTGATCGTCATGCTGCTCGGCTTTACCGCCGTTCAGCACGCCTTCTCGGAAGGGCAGGTGTCGATCGGCACGCTGAGCGAGGTGGAACGCCGCGCACTGGCCCTGACCGGTTCGGGCGATTTCGTCTTTGACTGGAATATCGAGCGTGACCGCGTCACCGTCAGCGACGAACTGACGACACGACTGGGTGAAAAGCGCGGGGCGCTGCGCGGGGCCATCAAGCGCTGGCTCGACCGGGTGCATCCTGATGATCGTGACCGCTTCCGCACCGCCTTCGACACGCTGGTCGAACTGCGCCGTGGCAAGGTGTCGGCCGACATGCGGGTGGCCGGTCATGATGGAAATTACCGCACCTTCCGCATGCGGGTGAAGCCGGTGCTGGGTGGCGATGGCCAGGTTAACCGCATCGTCGGCACGCTACAGGATGTCACCGAGGACCGCGCGGCGCGTGAGCGCCTGTTGCATGACGCGGTGCATGACAGCCTGACCGGCCTGCCCAATCGTCAGCTCTTCCTGGATCGGCTGGAACGTTCGCTGGT
This sequence comes from Devosia marina, assembly GCF_009758415.1. Classification (GTDB taxonomy): domain Bacteria; phylum Pseudomonadota; class Alphaproteobacteria; order Rhizobiales; family Devosiaceae; genus Devosia; species Devosia marina. The sequence continues at coordinate 33,595 of NZ_WQRF01000007.1, forward strand.
CCGCGCGCGCACCCCCGGGGGCACCAAGCCGGCGGTTTTTCTGATCGATATCGATCGCTTCATGGAACTTGAGGAGCGTATCGGTCATGCGGCGGCGGATTCGGTCTTGCTCGCGATATCGCGCCGCATTGCCCGGATCATGCGGCCGCTCGACACGGTGGCACGCATCGGTGGCGACCAGTATGCGGTGATCCTGGCTTCTGAACAGGCGGCCGCCAAGATTGCCGAGACTGCTGAGCAGATCCGCAAGGCGCTCAAGGCCCCGTTCAATTTCGGCGATCGCGACCTGGTGCTGACCGCCTCGATCGGCGTCACCATCTATGACAGCAATCCCTCGACCGCTGCTGATGTGCTGCGCGACGCCGAACTGGCGATGTATTACGCCAAGCGGCTGGGCGGCGACCGGATCGAGGCCTATCGTGCTTCGGCCCGCTCTATCGCGTCCTACAGCAAGGCCAGCGAGGAAGATCTGGAGCGCGGGCTGAAGCAGGGCGAGCTGCATGTGCAGTTCCAGCCGGTGATGGACATCCAGTCCGGCCAGATTGCCGGGGCAGAGGCGCTGATGCGCTGGAACCACCCCACGCGGGGCCTGGTGACCCCCGACGAATTCGTGCCGCTGGCGGAACGCTCAGGTCAGATCGAAAAGCTCGGACGGCTGGCCTTCGAGCAGTCAGCCGCTCAGGCCAAGGACTGGCTGACCACATTCGGCCTGCCCGAAGAATTCTTCATCTCGGTCAATCTCTCGCCCACCCAATTGGCGACCGACACCCTGTTGACCGATATGCGCAATCTGGTGGCGCAGGACCGGGATCTGGCCAGCCATCTCAAGCTCGAAATCACCGAAAGCCAGGTGATGACCAATCCCGAGCACTCCGCCTACATGCTCGAGGCGTTGCGCAGCATGGGGCTGGGACTGGCGCTCGATGATTTCGGCACGGGACACTCGTCGCTGAGCTATCTGCACCGCTTCCCCTTCGACACCATCAAGATCCCCGCGCCTTTCGTGAGGATGGGCAGCGATACCGGCATTGCCCATACCCAAGGACCGATCATTCGGGCGATTGTGGCCCTGGCCAATGATCTCGATCTGATGGTCATTTCCGAGGGTGTCGAAAGTCTCGACGAGATCGAGCGCCTGCGCCAGCTCAATTGCCGCTATGCCCAGGGCTTTGCCTTCGGTCCGGCCGTTGTCGGTGTCGAACTGGGCAAGAAGCTCGCCGCGCAGATGGGGAAGTGAGCGGGCCGCGCCCGGCGCGGGGGATTACCCGTGCCCGGCCTCGGTGCTCAAGGTGGCCCGCGTAATATTGAGGCTCGCGAGGGCCTGGTCATAGCGGCGTTCCACCGGCACCTCGAACAGCAAGTCGCGCTGGAACGGGACAGTCAGCCAGCCATTGGCGCTGATCTCGTCTTCCAATTGCCCCGGCGACCAGCCGCAGCATCCCAGAGCAAAAAGTGCGGCTTTTGGCGCGGGACCGAAGGCCATCGCCTTGAGAATATCGAGCGTGGCGGTCAGACCGATTTCCTCGGTGACCTTATAGGTATTGCCGCTGTGGTAGTCACCCGAATGCAGCACGAAGCCGCGTCCTTTCTCGACCGGCCCGCCGCGCATCACCGCACGGTCACGAATGCTCTCGGGCAGTCGGATAACTGCGTCCGGATCACCCAGATCGAGCTCGTCCAGAATATCGGCAAAGCGCAGATTGGCCAGTTCATGATTGACCACCAGGCCCATCGCGCCTTCTTCGCCGTGACCCACGATCAGGATCACGCTTTCGGCGAAGCGCTCATCGGCCATGTCGGGCATGGCGACCAGGAATTGACCTTCGAGTGATTTCATGGGGTCAATTGTATGCGCCGGGTTCCGGCCTGCCAAGCGCACGCGCCGTCACATCCTTCACGAAGGCCTGATGCGGCGCTATCTGGCTGTTCATACTTACATGCGCTAATGCCTTGTCATGCGAATTTCCATTGCGCTGCTAATCTCCGCCTGCCTTGCCTGCCTGCCCGCCCAGGCGGGTGAGACCGCATGGCAGGAGATCGCCCCCGGCGTAGCTGTGCGGCTGATCAGCGCGGGCGCGCCCGATGCCTCCGGCAAGGCGCTTTTTGCGCTTGAAATCGATATGCCGGAGGACACCAAGACCTATTGGCGCGTGCCGGGTGAGACAGGGCTGCCGCTTGAGCTCGACTTTGCCGGATCGAGGGGCGTGACCCTCGTAGATCAGCACTGGCCTCTGCCCCAGCGCGAGAAGGTCGCCGGTTATCTCGACTATGTCTATTACGGGCACACGGTTCTGCCCCTCGAACTGGCTGTAGCCAGCGAGGATGGGCTGGTCGACATCGAAGCCACGCTTGGCGTCTGCTCGGATATCTGCGTGCCGGCGCAGGCGCGCCTGACCTTGCCGTTGGCGGAAATGGCGCCCGACAGCGCCAATGCCTTGCGGATCGATCAGGCCCTGGCCGATGTGCCCATCGCCTGGGATGGCGCCGCCCAGCCGATCGGCGCGGCGACGCTTCTGCTCGATGCGGGCGCCATTGCCGTGGAAATCGACCCGACCCTGCTCGATCCCTCCAGCCTGATCGCGGCTACCGATCTGGATGGTCCCCTGTTCGGGGCGCCGCAAAAAAGCCCGCAAGACAACCTAGTGCTGCTTCCCATCCTGGGCAAAACCGACAATAGTGCCCTGGAAGGCATGGAGGTCGAATTCTCCTTCATGTCGCCGAGGGGCGCCTATCAGGTCAGCCGGACACTAGAAACCGGCCCCGATGCGGATGTGGACGAATTGGCCGAATAGGCCAATGGCCTTGTGTCGATGGCCAATGCCGCATATCGCAGGTGCAAGCGTAATGGAGTAGGGCGGCCCGGCCGCCAGTTATGGGGCAAATCCACCGATGATCGAACGCGGCAAACCGGTCCCGTCCGTTGGGACCAAGCTTGTGACGGCGGACGGTGTGCAAGACACCACCAGTGACGCAATACTGGGACAAGGCACAGCTGTGCTGTTTACCGTCCCAGGCGCCTTCACCCCGACCTGTCACGTCAACCATCTGCCCGGCTTTGTGACCAATGCCGCCAAATTGCGCGCCGCCGGTGTCGACCGGATCGTGTGCGCTGCCACCAATGACCACCATGTGGTCAAGGCCTGGGCCGAAGCAACCCAAGCGCTTGATGACATTATCTTTCTTGCCGACGGCAATGGCGCCCTCGCCAAGGCACTTGGCCTTGAAAAGGATATGAGCGGGGCCGGTATGGGGACGCGCTTTGCCCGCGCCGCATTAATCGCTCGCGATGGTATGGTCGATGCTGTCTTCGTGGAAGACGCACCCGGCGTGACGGCCACCGGTGCACCCGCTATTCTTATGGCTCTCGAAGCCGTTGCGTAGTCGCCAGGAGCCAACCAAGACAATGATCACGACCCTGACCCTGACGTCCATTCTGCGTTTCTCTACCCTTGGCGGGCTTGCCGTGCTGCTGGCCGGCTGCTCCATGGGCTCCATGTTCGGTGGCGGTGCCGCCTCGAACGCCGATCTGCAAAACGCCGCCGCAACGCCCGAAGCCGTTGCCCAGGCCCAGACCAGCGCCCTGCCGGTCATCGCGACAGAATGCCCGCCCATCAAGGTGCGGCGTGGTGGCGAGGCCATGTATTATTATGGCAGCGGACGCGTGGGAGATGCCAAAGCCCTGCAATATCAGGGGGTGATTGACGAGACCTCGCGCAATTGCGTGGTCTCGAACGGACAGATCACCGTCAACATGGGCGTTACCGGGCGCGTGCTGCTGGGGCCGGCTGGCTCGCAGTCCAGCGTCAACGCGCCGATCCGTTTCGCCGTCGAGCGCGATGGACAGGCGATCTTCTCGGAGAAATACACGCTGAGCGTGCCGCTGACGCCGCCGAGCCAGACCGCCGAATTCGTCAAGGTGGTCGAGAACGTGACCATCCCTTATCTGGGCGGCGAATCCATCACCATCTGGGTTGGTTTCGACACCCGGGGATAACAGCCCTGGCACCCCAAGATGAATAAGGCCCGGATCGCTCCGGGCCTTTCTGCTATTCGGCGGCCTGTGGCACATCCGCCGGGCGTTCCCATTTGAGAATGGGTTGGCGGGCGGCGCGGGTTTCGTCCAGCCGTCGGCGCGGCGCCTTCATCGGCGCAGCTGTAAAGCGGGCCGAATTTCCGGACTTCGCGTCCGTTGCCAGTTCGGCCATCACGTCGCAGAAGCGGTCCAGCGTCTGCTTGCTTTCGCTCTCGGTGGGCTCGATCAACATGGCACCATGCACGACCAGCGGGAAATACATGGTCATGGGGTGGAAACCCTCGTCGATCAGCGCCTTGGCGAAATCGAGCGTGGAGACATCGGTGCCCTTGAGGAAGCTGTCGTCGAACAGGGCCTCATGCATGGTGGGGTAGTCGGGGAAGGGCACCGAGAAGGCGTGCTCGAGCCGCGCCTTGACGTAATTGGCGTTGAGCACGGCGTCCTCGGCTGCCTGCGCCAGCCCGTCGGCGCCGTGGCTGAGCATATAGGTGAGCGCGCGCACATACATGCCCATCTGGCCATGGAAGGCGGTGACACGGCCCAGGGCCTTGCCCTCGACATGCTCGACCAACTCCAGACCATCCTGGCCCTTGCGGACGAAGGGGACGGGTGCAAAAGGCGCCAGCGCCTCAGAGAGCACCACCGGACCGGCGCCCGGCCCACCGCCACCATGCGGGGTCGAGAAGGTCTTGTGCAGGTTGATATGCATGGCATCGATGCCGAGGTCGCCCGGCCGCACCACGCCCATGATGGCGTTGAAATTGGCACCGTCGCAGTAGAAGAACGCCCCGGCATCATGCACGGCCTGGGCAATCTCGATCACCTGCGGCTCAAACAATCCGCAGGTATTGGGATTGGTCAGCATGATCGCGGCAACGTCCGGGGACAGGGCGTCCTTGACCGCCTGCACATCAACCGTACCGTCGTCGCGGGCCGGGATCGGTTTGACGCTATAGCCCAGGAAGGCGGCAGTGGCCGGGTTGGTGCCATGGGCGCTTTCGGGAACGAGCACTATTCTGCGATGCGTTTCTCCCTTGGCCTCCTGGGCGGCCTTGATCGCCATCATGCCCAGCAACTCACCATGCGCACCGGCCTTGGGTGACAGGGCTACGGCGGCCGTGTTGGTCAGCGTCATCAGCCAGTACGAAAGCTGGTTCATCAGTTCCAGGGCGCCCTGCACCGTGGAGACCGGCTGCAGCGGGTGAATATCGGCAAAACCGGGCAGGCGGGCCATTTTCTCGTTGAGGCGCGGATTGTGCTTCATTGTGCACGAGCCCAAAGGGTACATGCCGCTGTCGATCGAGTGGTTGAGGCGCGACAGGCGCACGTAGTGGCGCATCGCCTCCGGCTCGGTGAGACCAGCCAGATCGAGCCGGGTGTTCCGACCAAACCCGCCCAGGCGATCATTGGTGAGCGTCACCTCGGGCAGGTCGACACCGGAATGCTCGGTATCGCCAATTTCGAACAGCAGCGGTTCGTCTGGCAGCAATGCCGAGCCGGACGCACCTGTGCCCGCTGTGCCAATGCCAGTGGGGCGGCCCTGATTGTTCATGCTCATGCCAGTTCCTCCGTCAGCGCGGTACAAAGGGCAGCGATATCGGCTTCGGTGGTCAGTTCGGTTGCAGCCAGGATAAGGAGGTTGTTGACCTCGGGATCCTCGGGCAACAGACGGCTGGCAGGGACGCCCGCCAAAATGCCGCGTCGGGCAAGGCGCTCGACCAGACCAGCAGCGGGCTGGGTCACACGAATGGTCATTTCGTTGAAGAAAGTCTGGTTGAGCAGGGTGACGCCGGGTACGCCGTCGAGAGCGTCGGCGAGGCGGATCGCATTTGCATGGTTAAGGCGGGCGAGGCGCACGAAGCCGGCTTCACCCAATAGGCCCATATGGATCGAGAAGGCGAGGGCACACAGGCCCGAATTGGTGCAGATATTGCTCGTCGCCTTTTCGCGGCGGATATGCTGCTCGCGGGTGGAAAGGGTGAGGACAAAACCGCGATTGCCGTCGGCATCCACCGTTTCGCCGCAGACCCGGCCCGGCATCTGGCGGATGAACTCCTTGCGAGTGGCCATGAGGCCAAGATAGGGGCCGCCGAAATTGAGCGCATTGCCGATGGACTGGCCTTCGGCCACCACGATATCGGCGCCCAGGGCACCAGGCGCTTCGAGCAGGCCCAGAGAGACCACCTCGGTGACCACCACGATCAGCAGCGCGCCCTGGGCATGGGCGGCCTCGGCAGCGCCCTTGAGATCGCGGAGATGGCCATAGAAATCGGGGGTCTGGATGACGATGGCGGCCGTGTTGCCGTCGATATGCTCAAGAATGTCGCCCTGGCCCTCGGGAGATGGGGAGAGGCAGACGAGATCCGCGTCGTCCTTGAGATAGGCCTTGACCACGTCGCGGTAATGCGGGTGCAGGCCGCCCGAGAGGACAATCTTGCTGCGGCGGGTGAGGCGGCGGGCCATCAGCACGGCCTCGGCAGTGCCGGTCGAGCCGTCATAGAGCGAGGCGTTTGCCACATCCATGCCAGTGATCTTGGCCACCTGGGTCTGGAACTCGAACAGCATCTGCAGCGTGCCCTGCGAGATTTCAGGCTGATAGGGCGTATAGGCGGTCAACCATTCCGAGCGCTGGATCAGGTGATCGACTGTGGCCGGCACATGGTGGCGATAGGCGCCGGCGCCGACAAAGAACGGGCCGTCGCCGCCTGCCTGGTTCTTGTTGGCCAGCGCGCGCATATGCGCCTCGACCATAAATTCAGGGCTGTGGTCGGGCAGGTCGAGCCTGAACGATTTCAGCGCGGATTTCGGTACGGCCGAAAACAGCGCCTCGATATCGGCTGCACCGATGACGCCAAGCATCTCGGCGCGCTCATGGGCAGAATGGGGAAGGTAGCGCATGGATGGGAGGTTCCAGTTTGCTGTGGTTTGATTGGTTCACTGGCGGCTTGCTCCCTTCTCCCTTGAGGGGCGAAGGGGCGAGGGGTCGCTGGAGCCGGTGCGTTCGCGCGAGCGAAAACGCTACACGGTCAGTTCGGCATAGCCGTCGGCATCGAGCAGCTTGTCCAGTTCGCCGGGCTCGCTGACCTCGATCTTGAACATCCAGCCGCCGGCTTCCGGATCGGCGTTGACCATGCCCGGTTCACCGTTGAGCGCATCATTGACCGCGGTGACTGTGCCTGACACTGGGGCATAGATTTCCGAAGCGGCCTTGACCGACTCCACTACGGCGGCCTCGTCGCCCTTTTTCAGCACCTTGCCCACTTCTGGCAGCTCGACAAAGACGATGTCGCCCAGCTGCTCCTGGGCATAGCTGGTGATGCCGACAGTGCCGGTGGAGCCTTCAACGCGGATATATTCGTGGTCGGGGGTGAATTTGGTGGTCATGGCGGGGGCCTCAGACTGACTTGCGGAAATAGCGGTGGGGGACAAAGGGCGTGGGCACGATCTCGGCCGGCTGGGCGCGGCCGCGCACCGAAACCTGGAGTTTTGTACCAATGGCGGTGTGTTCGAGCGGCACAAAGCCGAGGGCAATCGCCTTGCCCAGTGACGGCGCGAAGCCGCCGCTGGTCACCACGCCAATGGTCTTGCCCGAAGCATCGAGAATTTCGGCACCCTCACGGGCCGGGGCGCCCTGGACGATCAGGCCAACGCGCTTGCGGGTGAGCTGGCCTTCGCGTTCGGCGAGAATGCGGGCTGCGCCGGGAAAGTCGGCCGCCTCGCGACGGCGCTTTGAAACGGCAAATCCCAGATCGGCCTCGATGGGCGAGACGGTTTCATCCAAATCATGCCCATAGAGCGGCAGGGCGGCCTCAAGGCGCAGACTGTCGCGCGCGCCCAGCCCAATTGGCTTGACGCGTGGGTCGGCCAGGAGCGCGTCCCACAGGCGGGCAGCATTCTTGGCTGAGCAGAGCAGCTCGAAACCATCCTCGCCGGTATAGCCGGAGCGGGAAATGATCAGTTCCTCGTCATCCCACTGGAACGCGCCGAACTGCATGAAGCCCAGTTCGACCACGCCCGGCACCATGGCAGCAAGCACGCCGACAGCCTCGGGGCCCTGGAGAGCCAGCAGCGCATTGTCATCGACCCGCTGGAAATCAGCCTTGTCACCGGCGGCCTTTGCCAGCAGCGCGAAGTCGGCCTCCTTGGTGCCGGCATTGACCACGATATAGAGGGCGCCGGGGAAGCGGGGTGAACGGGCGACCATCAGGTCATCCAGGGTGCCACCGCTTTCGTTCAGCAGCAGTGTATAGCGGACCTGGCCGGGCTTGAGGCCGGCAATGTCACCGCAGATCAGCGGCTCGACCAGCGCGGCGACGGCGGCATGATCGGCCGCGGCATCGCCGCTGCGATCCTTGAGGGTGAGAAAGCTTGGACCCATATGGCTCACGTCGAACAGACCAGCCTGCTCGCGGGTCCATTTGTGCTCGGCCATGATGCCGGTGGGATATTGCACGGGCAGGGCATAACCGCCGAACGGCACGATACGGCCACCGGCAGCCACATGACGCTCGTAGAGCGGGGTACGCAAAAGATCTTCGGAACTGGCTTCGGCCATGGGCACCACTCGGGTTCAAAGGCGACACGTCAAGGCTCCGCTGCAAAGCGGAATACGTGCCCCCTCTGTCCTTGCCCTGAGAGATTTCCCGGCTGAGCGCCGGTTGCTCCTTCGGAGAGGCTGGATCAGCCTGCTTTCCAGAGTGTTTGACCCAACTGCGGTCCGTTGGCCTGAGAGTTTCCGGGGCGGTTGCTCCTTCGGCGCTGGCGCGTGACCAGTCTCTCCCGCAGTTGTCGGCACCATGGTGGAGATTCACCGGGCCGTCAATTGGGGTTTGGTTTTGTCCCCGCTGCGCAAGCGCACTGGATGGAACACCCTCCCCTTGACAGGGAGGGATGGGGAGGGTGTTCGCGTCTTCAGAATCCGGCCCGTGGGCACCCCTCCCAACCTCCCCCGTCAAGGGGGAGGTGCCGCTCTTGTGATTGTTGAGGTCTCGCGAGCAGGCTCCGAAAACAAAAAAGGCGGGCATCGCTGCCCGCCTTTGTCATTCGAATTCGAACCGGATCAGTTCAGCCGGCTGGCCACATCGGCGATGGCCGCGTCGACGACCTTGCCGCCATTCTTGTTCATCTCGTCGGAGAGAACGCTGCGGGCGGCTTCGATGGCGATGTCGGCGGAGCGGGCCCGCACTTCGGCAATCGCCTGTGCTTCGGCCTGGGCAATCTTGTCTTCCACCGCAGCCGTGCGGCGAGCGACGAGATCAGCCAGCGACGCCTGGGCTTCCACGGTCAGGCGCTCGGCCTCTTCCTTGGCAGCGGCAACAATGCCTTCGGCTTCCTTTTCGGCAGCGACGCGCTTCTGCTCATATTCAACGAGCAGGGCGGCGGCTTCCTCGCGCAGGCGCTTGGCCTCTGCGATATCGGTCTCGATCTGCTTGATCTTGCCATCGAGCATCTTGGCGATGATCCCCGGCACGCCGAAGAACACCATGAGGCCCAGGAAAATCACCAGGCCGACCATGGCAAAGAAGCTGTTATCCAACCAATCTGGCATCAGACTTACCCCTTAACCTTGGCCACGGCAGCGCGAACGCTGTCGGCTGGAACATCGCCGACGATCTGGCCAACCACGGCCTGAGCCGTTTCGGCCGCGATTTCGTCGACATGGGTGAGGGCCTCGGCCTTGGTCTTGGCGATGCTGGCTTCAGCAGTGCTGACCTTGGCAGAAAGATCGGCCTCGGCGGCGGCGCGCTTGGCGCTGAGATCGGCCTGAATGGATTCGCGCGTTTCGTTGGCAATGCCCTGGGCCTTGGCCTTGGCTTCCGCCAGGGCCTTCTCATAGGCCGCGATGGCAGCGTCGGTCTTCTGGCGATCCGCATCGGCAGCCGCCAGATCGGTGTCGATCAGCGTCTTGCGGTTGTCCAGAATGCCGCCAATGCGGGGCAGGGCCAGCTTGCTCATCAACAGATAGAGCGCGCCAAAGGTAATGGCGAGCCAGAGAAGCTGGCTGGGGAAAGTGGCCGGGTCGAAAGGCGGGAACACGTCCGAATGGCCGGCATCGCCGTATGCTTCGGTCGTGGCATGCGTGTCTGCGGTCGGATCGGCGTGAACGCCGTCCTCGACATGCACGGCATCAGCGGCGCCCGCGGCTTCTGCGCCGTGGTCGTCTGCCGGGGTTTCCGCTTCTTGAGCGTAGGCTTGCGTTACCATCTGGTAGAGGTCCCGTTAAATCCGGTCATCCAGTCACGATTGACTGGAGAAGGGAACGCAGCCGAACTTTGTGTCCGGCTGCGGCAATCTTGGTGCAGCCGCGCTATTAGGCGACGAACAGCAGGATCAGGGCAACCAGGAACGAGAAGATGCCCAGAGCTTCGGTCACGGCGAAGCCGAAGATCAGGTTACCGAACTGGCTCGGAGCAGCCGACGGGTTGCGCAGGGCACCCGAGAGGAAGTTGCCGAAGATGTTGGCCACGCCCAGGGCGGCACCAGCCATACCGAAGGTGGCAATACCAGCACCGATGTACTTTGCGGCTTCAGCTTCCATTTTTATGTCCTTTCAAGCGACTTTTGGGTTCCGGTGGGTCATCCACCGGGAATGGGTGGTTAGTGGGACGGGTGGATCGCGTCGTTGAGATACATGCAGGTCAGGACCGCAAAGACATAGGCCTGGACTGCACCGACGAGAAACTCGAGGCCCGTAAGGGCGATTGCCATCAGCATGGGCAGGATAGCGGCGGCCCAGCCGAAAGCGCCAAGGCCCGCAATCATCATGACCGCAAAGCCGGTGAAGACCTTGAGGGTGATGTGGCCGGCAAGGATGTTGCCGAACAGACGAACCGAGAGGCTGATGGGACGCGAGAGGAAGGAAATGACCTCGATCGGCGTCACAATGGGGAGAATATAGCCCGGCACACCGGCAGGCACGAAGAGCTTGAGGAATTTGGGGCCGTTCTTGACGAAGCCGTAGATGATGACCGTGAGGAACACCAGCATCGACAGGGCAAAGGTAACGATGATGTGGCTGGTGACGGTGAAGAAATACGGTACCATGCCGAACATGTTGGCGGCAAAGATGAACGTGAACAGGCTGAACACCAGCGGGAAGAACTTCATGCCGGCGGTGCCCGCAGAACTTCGGACCATCCCCGCCACGAACTCGTATAACAGTTCGGACGTAAGCTGCGCGCGGGTCGGGACCAGCTTCTTGCCCGAGGTGGTGAGCAGCAGGAACAGGGTGATCGTGGCCACGGTCAGCACCATGAACAGTGCCGAATTGGTGAACGCAAATGTCGTTCCCGACCCTTCGGTGCCGTCACCACCAAGGGTGAACAGCTCGAAGATGTCATAGATGACAAACTGGTGGATCGGGTCAGTACCGGCCATGGAGCCCTCTAAGCGTCATCAATTCTCATTCCGCTCTTCGTCTTCCGCCTCGGGGCCAAGATCGGCACCCTTGGGGGCAGGCGATGCGGCATTCATTTCCGCCACCACACGGATGACGTTCAGGATTCCAGCGGCAAAGCCCATCAACAGCAGGATGAGCAAGCCCCAGGGGCTGGTTCCCAGGCCAAGGTCGATGAGGTAGCCGAGACCGGCGCCCACCAGGACCGCGGCGATGAACTCGGTGCCGATGCGCATGCCGCGCGCCATACCGCTCATCTCCGGGGAAGCATCTCGGGCGGATCTGTTGTCCTCCCGGTCGCGCTCCCGCTTGGCAGAGGCGATACGCGATGCAAGATCGTGCGTCACCCCCCGGGCGCTTTCTGATCGGCCCTGGTCGTCTGGCGAACTGGTCATCCGCTGCTCCCTTTGGCCGGCCATTTTCCGGAATTTCCGGACGCCCTTTTAAGTCGCGCGCAACATAGTGGTGGCCCCAATTGGTGTCAAGGCGCGCGCGGCTTATGTAAGTGTCTGTTTTAACAAGACGATTTGCTGTGTGGTGGGGGTGCGGCATGCTGTCCACACCGCGATCGTGGCAGAGTCAGGGCAGGGTGGGGGGATTCTCCCCCTGCCTGGCTTTGCGCGGGGTGGTGAAGAGCACCGCCGATCGACGGGTCAACTCGCTTCCCGGAAGCTCTCTGCCGTCGTCAGATCGACCGAGACGAGTTGCGATACGCCGCGCTCGGCCATGGTGACGCCGAACAGGCGATCCACCCGGCTCATGGTGATGGGATTATGGGTGATGACCATGAAGCGGGTATTGGTACGCTGGCGCATGGAATCGAGCAGATTGCAGAAGCGCTCGACATTGGCGTCGTCGAGCGGCGCATCCACCTCGTCGAGCACGCAGATCGGCGCGGGATTGGTCAGGAACACCGCGAAGATAAGCGACATCGCAGTCAGTGCCTGCTCGCCGCCCGAAAGCAGGGTCATGGTCTGCGGCTTCTTGCCGGGCGGACGGGCTATGATTTCCAGGCCCGCTTCAAGCGGATCATCGCTTTCCACAAAACTCAGCTCGGCCGTCCCACCGCCGAACAGGGTGGTGAACAGCTCCTGGAAATGCGCATTGACCTTGCCGAAGGCTTCATTGAGGCGGGCCCGGCCTTCGCGGTTGAGCGCAGCAATGCCGCCGCGCAGCTTGGCAATGGCCTCGATGATGTCGTCGCGGTCGCGCACCATGGTGTCCAGCTTGTCCTGGACCTCCTCGGCTTCCTTTTCCGCTGACAGGTTGACCCCGCCCAGCCGCTCGCGCTCGGCCTTGAGCCGGTCCAGCTTCTGCTCGGTTGCATGCTCATTGGGCAGCGCTTCGGCGGGGCGGATGCCTGAGGCTTCGAGCGTTTTCGAGGCCGGAATGCCCAGAGATTCCTCGACCTGGCGCTCGATCTGCTGGCGCTGGGCGATTGCGCCTTTCAGCCGCTCCTCGATGCGGGTCAGCTCGATGCGAACCGCATTGAGCGTGTCACCTGCGCCCTTGAGGGTTTTTTCGGCGTCGCGCCAGGCGGTCTGGGCCGCGCTCAGGCGGTCGCCCGCGGCCTTGTGGTCCACCTGCGCGATTTCAATCTGGTCATCCAATTGGGCCTTGCGACTGTCGAAACCCTCCGGCGCCTCTGCCAGATTGCCGAGTTGGGCCTGCACCTCGGCCATGCGCTGGTCGAGCGTGGCCAATTGCGCTTGCGCGCCATCGCGGCGGCGCTGCCATGCAGCGCTGTCCCGCTCGAGCTGATCCAGTCGCGCGGCCCGCATGCGCGCCGCCGATTCCACTGTGCTGAGCTTGAGGCGGGCCTGGTCGGCCTTGTCGCGCAGGGCAGTCAGCTTCTGTTGGCCTGCCGCCGCGGCAGCGGCCATTTCGGTTTCGTCGCCAGCTTCGGCCAGCGAGGCCTCGGCATCGGCCAGCATGGCTTCGGCTTCGGTGACGCTGGCGGCCAGCCGCGCCTGGGCTTCTTCAAGCGTCGAGCGGCGGGTGGCGAGATCGCCCATGGCGCGCTGCGCCTTGTCGAGTTCGGCCTGCGCCGCGCCGATCGCGTGCTGAGCCTTGCGCCAGTCCTCGCGGCAGGTGCGCTCGCTCTGGCGGGCCGTGTCGAGCGCGGCCACCAGGGCATCGACATCCCGGCGCCAACTGTTGCGCTCGCCCTTGGCGCGCAGGATTTCCTCGTCGAGTTCGGCCAGGCGATTGCGCTGGGCCAGACGCTGCGCGGCAGCGCTCGGGGCATCGGCGGCGGCAATGAAACCGTCCCAGCGCCACAGCGCACCGTCCAGCGTTACCAACCTCTGGCCGGGCTTGAGCGCCTTCATCAGCCCCGGCCCGTCGACCGCATCGACCAGACCGATCTGGTCGAGCCGGCGCTTGAGCAATCCGGTGCCGGTGACATGGCGCGAAAGCGGTTCGGCGCCCTGCGGCAAGGCCGGGTCGTCATAGCCGTCAATGGCGATGGACCAGTGCATCGGCGCCCCGGCATCGGACGAGGCTTCCAGATCATCCCCCAGCGCAGCACCCAGCGCGGTTTCATAGCCGGGCTCGACCGAGAGTTCGTCGACCACGGCGGGCCAGAGGCTGGCGCCGGTATTGAGCATCTTGCCCAGCGTCGAGGCCTCGGCCTCAAGCCGGGTCACCAGCGCATCGAGTTCGGACAGGCGCGGCCGGGCCGCGTCGAGCTTGGCCTGAGCGGCGCCGGAAGCCTCCTCGGCAGCGAGTGCCGCGGTCTCTGCCGTCGCGGTAGCGGCCTGCGCCGCTTCGAGCGCGGCGCGCCGGGCAGCAAGCGATTCATCGGCTTCGAGCGCCGCAATGACGCGGGCCTGATCGGCTTCGACCTCGGCCAGTTGCTGGGCCAGTCGGGCGCGGCGGTTGCGGGCGTCGCTCAGATTGCGTTCGGCCTGGATGCGGCGGGCGCGCATCTGCGCCAGGGCATCGGCGGCCTCGCGCGTGGCGGCGTCCGCTTCGGCAACAGCGGCTTTGGCCGCCTCGGCCTCAACGCGGGCGGCGTCGAACGCGGCCTGCGCGGCCTGCTGTTCGGCGGTAAGCTGGGTCTGTTCCTCGGCATAGGCGGCCAGCGTCACCTCGGCTTCACCGACCAATTCGCGTTCGCGGGTGCCGTCCGCCGCAATCTGGCGCAGCCGATCCTCTAGTTCGGCCCGGCGCTGGCCCATGCGGCGCGCTTCCTCGGCCAATTGCTCGCGCAGAATGGTGTAGCGCTGCAAGACGGCCCCGGTGACCGCTTCGCGCTCGCGCAGCGGCGTCAGGGCGGCTTCCGCCGTTGCAACGGATTTTTGCGCAGTGAGCTCGGCATGGGTCGCATCGGCCAATTGCCGGATCAGCACGGCCTGGGCCGCTTCGGTTTCCTTTTCTGCAGCGCGCGTGGCCACCCATCGAATGTGAAACAGGGTCGCCTCGGCGCGGCGAATGTCGCCCGAGAGGCCGCGATAGCGATTGGCCAGCCGCGCCTGGCGCTTGAGGGTTTCAAGCTGGCTTTCTACCTGTGCGATAACGTCATCAACTCGTTCGAGATTGCCTTCGGCGGCGCGCAGACGCAATTCGGCCTCGTGGCGGCGGGAGTGCAGGCCCGAAATGCCAGCGGCCTCTTCGAGCAGGGCACGGCGGGCGGTGGGTTTTGCCGCGATCAGCTCGCCAATCTGTCCCTGCCGCACCATCGCGGGGGAATGGGCGCCAGTGGACGCGTCGGCAAACAGCAATTGCACGTCGCGGGCGCGCACTTCCTTGCCATTGACGCGATAGACCGAGCCTGACTCGCGCTCAATGCGGCGCGTGACTTCAAGCACGTCGGCAGTGTTGAGAACGGCGGGCGCGGTGCGGTCGGAATTGTCAAGGACAAGGGTGACTTCGGCGCTGTTGCGCGCCGGGCGATTGCCGGAGCCGGAAAAGATGACATCATCCATGCCCGAGGCGCGCATGGCCTTGTATGAGCTTTCGCCCATCACCCAGCGCATGGCCTCGACCAGATTGGATTTGCCACAGCCATTGGGTCCGACAATGCCGGTCAGGCCTGGCTCCATGACGAGCACAGTTTCGTCGGAAAAAGACTTGAAGCCGTGCAGCTTCAGGCGGGAGAACTTCATGGGTTCACCCGCCTGAAGGCAAAATTAGTTGGCAGGCGCCATCGCATCGGCTGCGGGTGCCATTGCGTCAGCTGCAGCCGGGGCGACGAAATCAGCGGGCACAAGCGGGTCGATCTCGGCAGCGAGCTGCTCGAGCGTCTTGCCTCCCGAAAGCGTCTTGCCATTGACATAGAAGGTTGGTGTCCCCGTCAGCCCGAACTCATCCAGAGCCTGCTCGCGCTGAGCTTCGATCCCGGCGAACACCTCCTGATTCGTCAAGGCAGCCGAGAAGCTTTCCTCTGTAAAACCGAGCTGCTGGGCCACCGAGTAGATAGCGTCGCGCGGCTTGTCGGACATGCCCCACTCGTTCTGGGTCTTGAAATAGGTTGCAACCACATTGTGATAGTTCTCTTCCCCGGCTGCCTCGGCGAGCAGGAAGATGGCGGCGTCCAGTGCATTGCGGGCGAATGGCCGCACGATGAACTTGACCTTGCCAGTGTCGATATACTGTTCTTTGAACGGTTCGTAGACCGTATTGTGGAAGGAAGCACAGTGCGGACAGGTCGGTGACGCGTACTCGATGACGGTGACCGGCGCTTCGGCATTGCCTTCGACCTTGTCCGTGAGGCCACCCGCTGGCGCCATCAACGCGGCCTGATCGACCATGTCGCCTTCAGCAGCCTGCGATGCCGAAATGCCCGAAAGGCTCACCGCCGAAGCGGCAGCGGCCAGGATGATTGTTTCGCGGCGGTTGAATTTCACGTCTCAGGCTCCTGAAAATTTTTGCTGGGGGACACTACACACAGGGATGGTGTCGGCAAGTGGGCACGCTCATCACTTGGGGGTGAACGATATTATTGTTTCTTCATGTTCGACCTGCGCGAGAGCGCCAGACCCAGGGTCCTCAACGCTTCCCGCAGATCGTCATCTTCGACCATTTCGGTCGCCTTGCCGACCTTTGCGAGTTCGCTCTGGCTCGGTTGATACGGTTTTTGCACCCTCTGGCCTGAACCGGGGGTGAATGGCGCGGCCGACAATCTGACATCATTGACCAGCACATAGCCGAAATAGCGATTGACCGCGGCGGCAATGGCCGGCGCCTCATGCTGGGCAAACAGGGCCTGGCCCGGCGCACAACGCAGATAGAGCGTGGCGCCTTCGGCCCCGTGATTGCTGCGCGGCCAGCTCAATTTGTCGGGGAGGGTTGTCTGGTCGAAAGGCGGAGGAGCAATGTGGCGCCACTGGGCGATGATGTCGCGCCCGGCAAAGCCGCGCTTTTTCAGCACCGGGTCGAGCGCACCCGAAAGCGCGTCGGAAACCGAGAGCGTCTTGTTGCGGCGTTTGGGTTCGGGCAGCGCGTCTTTTGCCATGCACCAGATATCGCTCGTGATGCTGGATGCACAAGCCCACCCCGCTAATGTCGAATTATTGTTCGGTGTTTCGTCGATCCGCCAGGAACACAGGAGACGGTTGATATGCCCACGCTTATCTCGAAGGACGGAACGACCATCGGTTACGAGGCAAAAGGCAGCGGCCCGGTGATCGTGATGGTTGCCGGCGCCACGCAATATCGCTCAATCGATCCAACGACGCCAAGGCTGATCGATCAGCTCTCGGACCGGTTCACACTCGTCAATTTTGATCGGCGGGGACGCGGGCAATCCACCGATACGGCGCCCTATGCCGTTGCCCGGGAAATCGAGGACATCGAAGCGCTGATCGATCTGTTCGGCGGTCGGGCGGGGCTCTATGGGACGTCGTCGGGCGCGGTGCTGGCGCTTGAGGCCGGTGTTGCCTTGCCCGGCAAGGTGACCTCGGTGATGCTCTATGAGCCGCCGATCGATGTCGACCAGCCTTCGGCAGACTCATGGAGGCAGCACAGCGAAATGGCGGCACTGGCAGAACGGGGCGAAGCCGAGGCGATGATGAGCCTGTTCATGGGCGCGTTCATGTCACCCGAGGAACTGGCCGGGTTCAAGCAATCGCCGGCCTGGCCGGGTTTTGCGGCGGTGGGCGGGACCATAGAGCACGACTATCGGATCTTGGCGGAGGCAACCGATGGCGATCACCACCCGGCACGCTGGCAGCAGATTGGCGTGCCCGTGCTGGTCGTGAACGGCGACAGCAGCTTTCCATTTATTGACGCCGGGGCGGCTTGGGTCGCTGCCGGCGTGCCGGGGGCGCACCGGCATATTATGGCCGGGCAGGGGCATGATGTCAGCGTCGAGGCCATTGCACCGGTGATTGCCGAGTTTTTTGGCGCGCACTGATTTCCTCAAGAGGGTATGAGGGGTTATGCCCCTCGCACATTCCCAACCCCTTGATTCAACTTCCGTGCTCGCCTGGTACGACCGCCATGCCCGCGATTTGCCCTGGCGGGTTTCGCCGGCGGATCGGCGCCAGGGCATACGGCCCGACCCCTATCGGGTGTGGTTGAGCGAAGTGATGTTGCAACAGACCACGGTGGCGGCCGTGAAGGCCTATTTTGTACGCTTCACCACGCTCTGGCCAAGCGTGCAGGACTTGGCGGCCACCCCGCTCGACAACGTTCTGCGTGAATGGGCTGGGCTTGGCTATTATGCCAGGGCGCGCAATCTGCATGCCTGCGCCAGGGCCGTGGTGGCGGAGCATGGAGGGGTGTTTCCCGACAGCGCCGCCGGCCTGCAGAACCTGCCCGGCATCGGCGCCTATACCAGCGCCGCCATTGCCGCGATCTGCTTTGACGAACGTGTTGCCGTGCTCGATGGCAATCTCGACCGGGTGCTGGCGCGCTACTATGCGCTGGACGTGCCGGTGCGCGAGGCCAAGGACGCGTTGCGCGGCGCCCTGCAACTGGCCGTGCCGGAGCGGGCCGG
The DNA here is from genome assembly GCF_009758415.1 of Devosia marina. GTDB lineage: Bacteria > Pseudomonadota > Alphaproteobacteria > Rhizobiales > Devosiaceae > Devosia > Devosia marina. The sequence continues at coordinate 51,967 of NZ_WQRF01000007.1, forward strand.
GGATTTCGCCCAGGCCATGATGGACCTGGGCGCCACCATCTGCGCCCCGCGCGCCGCCATGTGCCTGGTCTGCCCCTTGCACGATGGCTGCAAAGCCCGGGAACAGGGCGAACCGACGCGCTATCCGGTCAAGCCGGTCAAGGCCGAGCGCCCGGTTCGCAAGGGCCATGCCTTTGTCATGCGCGACGCGGCTGGCGATGTTTACCTGCAATCCCGCCCGGGCAAGGGCCTGCTCGCCAGTATGACCGAAGTGCCGACTTCAGATTTGGGCGAGAAGCTGGGGGAGCCGGATTTTCCTGCAGAAGGCGATTGGCGCCGGCATGGACAGGTGATCCATGTCTTCACCCATTTCCGGCTGGAGCTGGAGGTGTGGTCGGCTCTGGTTGCGCCTGATGGTCTCGATGCCGGCTGGTGGGCGCCGCCAGGGGCCCTCAAGGGCGAGGCGCTGCCGACATTGTTCAGGAAGGTGTTGGCGGAGGCTGGGCTTAGCTGAGCAGCAGGCCCATCATCACGATATCGTCGTGGACGCCATCGCGCAGCAGCGCCCGCCGGCGGCGGCCTTCGTGGGTGAAGCCGGTCTTTTGATAGAGCGCGATAGCCGGGATGTTGGAGGCATAGACTTCCAGTTCCACACGTTCGAATTTACCCCGCGCCGCATCGAGCGCTGCGGTCACTAGGTTAGTGCCGATCCCCTTGCCGCGATGGCTGGCCAGCAACCCCATGCCAAGCCCGCCACAGTGCTCCGAATCCTGTTCGTTGCTGCGGCAGATATCGCACCAGCCCACGATCTCATCTTCATCGACAGCGACGAATTGCGGGTTGCCACTTGCAAGATTGCTGGCGACGAATTGAAGCGACCTCGCCAAGGGTGGAGCCTCGGTGAGGCGTAGAAACCGTCGTTCGCGCGCGACGCTGTCGAGTGCGGCGTGAAATCCCCCGGCATCGTCCAGGGTTATGGGGCGGATGGTGACGCTCATTGCTCCCGGGTACCGCGTGGACATGCGGAAGGCAACGGCCAACAAAAAGGCCGCCGGGGCAAACCGGCGGCCAGTTTTTAGAGCCTGTGAGCTGATTGGAGGTCAGGATCAGGCAGAAAGCAAATCAAGTTTTTGACGAATGTCGGCGCGCAAAGTATCGATCGGCTCCATTCGTCCGGATTGTTCGTGGTGCCAGAAGGTCCACCCGTTGCATGACTCGGCCCCCTGAACCAGCGCGCCGACCCTGTGGATCGACCCCTGGTGTGGACCCGAGACGAGCGAGCCGTCTGCACGAACCATGGCCCAGTAACGTCGCTTGGCGTCGAAAAGTTGCGTGCCAACATCGAGCACGCCCTGTTCGACCAGCGAGCCGAAGGGAATGCGGGTTTCCTTGCGCTTGGGCGTCACCGATTGCAGCGCTTCGAAAACGCCCGGGCGAATGGTGGCGATGCGCTGGCGGGCGCCCGCGATATAGTCGGGCTCGCGCTCGATGCCGATAAAGTGACGCCCGAGCTTGCGCGCGACCGCGCCGGTGGTGCCGGTGCCAAAGAACGGATCGAGCACGATGTCGCCCGGCTTGGTGGTGGCATTGAGAATGCGGAACAACAGCGCTTCGGGCTTCTGCGTGGGATGCAGCTTGCCGTCGTCCTCGTCCTTGAGGCGCTCCGAGCCAGTGCAGATGGGAAACAGCCAGTCCGAGCGCATCTGCGTGTCGTCGTTGGCCAGCTTCATGGCTTCATAATTGAAGGTGACGCGGCTTTTCTGGCTTTTTGCCGCCCAGATCAGCGTCTCATGCGCATTGGTAAAGCGCGTGCCGCGGAAATTGGGCATCGGATTGGCCTTGCGCCAGATCACGTCGTTGAGCATCCAGAAGCCCAGATCCTGCAACGCCGTGCCGACCCGGAAAATGTTGTGATACGAGCCGATCACCCACATCGCACCATCGGGCTTGAGCACCCGTTTGGCAGCGCTCATCCAAGCGCGGGTGAATTGGTCGTAATGGGCAAAGCTGTCGAACTTGTCCCATTCATCATCGACCGCATCGACCCTGGATTGATCGGGGCGAGTCAGACCCTGCTCGAGTTGCAGGTTATATGGAGGATCTGCGAAAATCAGATCGACGGAGCCGGCCGGCAAACTATTCATGCGGTCGATGCAATCGCCCACAAGGATAGTGTCGATCGGCAGGCGTGTGGCCTGCCTTTCCGCATCGGCCTTTTTGGCCGTACGCGCGGTACGCAACATACACTTAACCCTAACGCAGTACTAACAAGCCCGTTATAGGACGCCGAGGTTAATGGAGCGTTCGCAAGGGGTTAGCGAGGGGTTAATCCGCCATCTCAATGACCGTTTCGCGCAGCAGAAGCGCTGCCACGGGAGCAAAATCGCGCCGGTGGTGGCGGCTCGGGCCATGCAGCTGCAGCGCGGCCAGATGCGCCACCGTACCATAGCCCTTATGGCCCGAAAAACCGAACTGCGGCGCATCGCAATCCATGATGGCGCACATGCGGTCGCGCGTGACCTTGGCCACGATCGAGGCGGCGGCAATCGACACGCTACGTCTATCCCCGCCGATCAGGGCGATGCCGGGGCAGGGGAGCTCGGGCGGCACATCGCGCCCATCAATCAGCGCGCGATCGACCGGGCAGGGCAGGGCCGCAACCGCCCGCGCCATGGCGGCCAGGGTCGCGCCGCGAATATTGCGGGTAAAGATGTCGCCGGGCGGTGCCGAAACGATAGCGACCTGGGCCGAGCCCATGATGGCGTCATAGAGGGCATCGCGCCGCTCGGCACTCAGCTTCTTGGAATCGTTGAGGCCTTCGGGAATGCTGTCCGGATCGAGCCGCACGGCCGCTACGACGACCGGACCGGCCAGCGGACCGCGCCCGGCCTCATCGACGCCGGCGACGTAGCGCGCGCCGCGCGCCAGCAGCATTTCCTCATGGCTGAAATCGGGAAAACCGGACTCCGGCGCAAAGAGCGTTCCATTTGCTGGGTCTGGTGAGCGACGTCGCGCCATGCTCAGGCTCTACCCCGCAGCTCGGCTTCGAGCGCCTCGCGGTCCGCAGCAAACAGGTAGCGGCCGACCTCGTAGGTCTGCAGCTTCTGATGGAAATGGCCGAGTTGGCTGGTGGAAGGATTGAAAAACCTTGCCGCAAACCGCCCAGCAGGCACCACGATCATATCGGTCTCGGTGCCATGGGTTTCACCGAGCAGGTCCCGGGCATCGTGCCCGCTCGCCAGGGCCCGGCCAACGGCCGAAACGAAATAGACCGTCACTCTGTTAATGTTCTCGATGGCCATAATGAGCAGTCCCAGGCTCGTTGATCGGCAATGAAACACGTGACCATGGCAGGGCGATGCCAGATGCTTTTGCCGATCACACTTCTGCTGATACAAGAGTCTGGCCGGGGGGCAAAGGCGAGAGAGACTTTGATGCGCAATGCAACAGGCCTTGCGGCATTTTTGCTGCTGACCGGTGCCGTTTCGGCCGAGCCCTTCCACCACCCTTATGGTGAATGGCGTGAATATAACCGCGACTGGCTGGCCGCCTGTCCCGATTCCATCAACGAGGACGCCATCGATTTTTACGGCTATTCCTGCTTTGCCAGCACGGGCAGCCAGGAGCTCAACGGCGCAGGGCTGCCAGCCTATAAGCTGACCCTTATCCGCAATCGCCTCAATGGGGAGCTCGACATCGCCATCACGGTGTCGCCGGGGGATGGCGAATATGATCCCGACCGACCCATTGCGCTGCGATTTGGCGGTGAAGCGCCCATTGCCCTCACTTTAGCCTCGGGGCTTGAAACCCGGCACAACACGATCAATCAGTTCTTCGTCATCGGTCCCCGGCGCACCGACATTCTCGACAAGATGAAAGATCGCAACGCCCTGACCCTGTCGGTGCCGCTGGCGGGGCAGGAGGATCCTGTCGAAACCTGGCTCTCGCTGCGTGGCGTGCTGGCCTCGCTCGATTTCATGGCCAACTACGCCCGCCGGGTGACGCAATATTGAGACGCGACGGCTAGAACAGGCTCATCTGCGCGCTTTCCACCGTCGGGGCCTCGAACAGGTCTGCCCGCAATGGCGGCAGCTTGGCATCGAGCCCGTAACGCTCGCGGGCCTTTTCGAAACGCTGGCGCAACAGGGTGGCATAAGGGCCTTCGCCGGTCATGCGGCTGCCAAAGCGTGGATCATTGTCGCGCCCGCCACGCGTGTCGCGTACCAGCGAGAGCACATGACGCACCCGGTCCGGGAAATGCCTGAGCAGCCATTCGCGGAACACGTCCCGCACTTCGCCGGGCAGGCGCAACAGGATCATCTGCGCACTGATCGCGCCCTGAGCCTTGCCGGCATCGAGAATGCGCTCAAGTTCCATATCGTTGATCGCCGGGATCATCGGCGAGGCAAAGATGGCGGTCGGAATGCCGGCTTCCGAAAGCAGGCGAATGGCCTCCAGCCGCCGCGCCGGCGAGGAGGCGCGCGGCTCCATTTTGCGGCTCAGCTTGTGGTCCATCGAGGTGACCGAAATGGCAACCTTCACCAGCCCCGATCTGGCCAGCTCGGTCAGAATGTCGAGGTCCCGCACGATCAACGCCGATTTGGTGGTGATCATCACTGGATGCCTGGTCTCCAGCATCACTTCGAGAATGCCGCGCGTCAGCTTGTGGGTGCGCTCGGCGGGCTGGTAGGGGTCGGTGTTGGTGCCCATGGCAATGGGTTTGGCGCGGTAGTTCTTTGCCGAAAGTTCGGCCCGCAACGCCTCGACGGCATTGGCCTTCACATAGATATCGCGCTCGAAATCCACCCCGGCCGAATGCCCCAGATAGGCATGAGTCGGTCGTGCGAAGCAGTATGAGCAGCCATGCTCGCAACCGCGATAGGCATTGATCGAGCGCTCAAAGCCGATATCGGGGCTGTCATTGCTGGTGATGATGGTTTTGGCGCGTTCGATATGCTCGATTGTTTCGAACATGGGCATTGGCTCGACGCTGCCCCAGCCGTCATCGAAGCTGTCACGCTGATGCTTTTCAAACCGGCCCACGCGATTGCTCTGCGCGCCCCGACCGCGAATGCTGTCGGGCCGTTCCAGTTCGCGCCGCGCCAGATCAGCGTCCCGGCTGCGGCTCAGACGTTCAAGGGCTTCAAAAGAGGGCGCCTGATAAAGGGCCATGGTTCTGTCTCCTGCCTCTACGCGGGAGGGAATCGTCTTTCCTCCAACGCATGAGAATGCTATCAGGTTGGCAGGAACAGAACAAGAACATGTAGGTGGCAACGGAGGCTACCAAAACAGATATCGGCATGGCGCCCTTGCATTGCAAGGCTTTACCGCAGGCCGATCCGGGCGTAGGAAACCGCGCTCAACCCGGCGCAATCGGCCATGCGCAATTGTACGCTGCGCTCGTCTCGTTGAAGGCATGCTGGGCCCCGAGATTCATGTTGCTGACACTGGCTGTCGCGCGTTCTTTGCAATTCCCGTGTCGAAAGCTGGCGACGCCGGCCGTCGCATGGGCGACACGCTATTCGTGATGAGGGTTACGACACATGACACTGCAAGCCACTTTGGTCGAGACGGCCGAGATCGCGCCGCACCATCCCGACAATGCCGCACGCAACAGGCTGGTCATCGCCATTCTGCTGGTCTCGACCTTTGTCGTGTTTCTCAACGAAACCATCATGAGCGTGGCCATTCCCCATCTGATGGGCGACCTAGGCGTCACCGCCAGCGCGGCCCAATGGCTGACCACGGGGTTCCTTTTGACCATGGCGGTGGTGATCCCGATCACCGGCTTCCTGCTGCAGCGGATCAATACCCGGCCGATCTTCATGCTCGCCATGGCCATCTTTTCGACTGGCACGCTGGCCTGCGCCCTGGCGCCGGGCCTTGAACTGCTGATCGTCGGGCGGGTTATTCAGGCTATCGGCACCGCGATCATGATGCCATTGCTGATGACCACTGTGATGACCCTGGTGCCACCAGAGTCCCGCGGCAAGACCATGGGCAATATTTCCATCGTCATGTCGGTGGCCCCGGCCATCGGCCCGACCATTGGCGGCTTCATCCTGGCAAATTTCGACTGGCGCTTCATGTTCTATTTTACCCTGCCCATCGCCATTGCGGCGCTGGTGCTGGGCGCGCTGCGCATCCGCAATGTCTCGACCCCCCGCTATGCCCCGCTCGATGTGCTGTCGGTGATCCTGTCGGCCTTTGCCTTTGGCGGGCTGGTTTATGGTCTGTCGAGCTTTGGCGAGAGCTTTGCCCATGCCGGCGAACCCGGCCCGGTGCCGCTCTGGCTGCCGATTGCCGTCGGCGTGATCGCTATGGGATTGTTTGCCTGGCGACAGTTCGGCCTGCAGCGCGAAGACAAGGCCCTGCTTGATCTGCGCGTGTTCCAGTCGCGCAACTACACCGTCTCGGTGTCGATGATGCTGGTGGCCATGATGGCTCTGTTCGGCACCGTCATCCTGCTGCCCATCTACACACAGAACGTGGTCGGGCTCGACACGCTCGAAACCGGTCTGCTCTTGCTGCCCGGCGGTTTGATCATGGGCCTGCTTGGCCCGGTCGTCGGCCGCCTCTACGACCGCGTCGGCCCCAGGGTGCTGGCCGTGCCGGGCGCCATTCTGGTCTCCGCCGTGCTCTGGGCTCTGACCACGGTTGGGCAGGACACCGCCCCTTGGGCGTTGTTGGCGGGCCATGTAGTGCTCAGCATTGGCCTGGCGCTGATCTTCACGCCCGTCTTCACCTCGTCCATGGGGTCGGTGCGCATGGAGCTTTATTCGCACGCTTCGGCCGTGCTCGGCTCGGTCCAGCAATTGGCCGGCGCGGCGGGCATTGCCCTGTTCGTGGCGTTGATGACCATTCGCACTGCGGCGCTTACGGCCGAGGGCGTCGAGCCGGTGGAAGCGCTGGCCGGCGGTATTCGCACCGCGTTCCTGGTCGGGGCGATCATCTCTCTGTTTGCCGTTCTTGCGGCCTTCTTCATCCGCAAGCCCGAAGGTGGCGCACCTGGACCTGGCAGCAGTCACTGACGCTTCCCCTGCAATGAGAACGTACCGGCTCCCGCCCTCTAAAAAAGGCGGGAGTTCTCTTGGCGCCAACCATTTCATTACCAATGCGGGCTAGTGCTGGCGTTGGAGGATGTCCGATGGAGACCCAAGACAATTTCGCCATCCTGGCGCCGCTGATCCAGCTCTCCTTTGCCGCCGTGTTCTACTGGCTGCAGCGGACCGGCATTGCCTCGGCCTGGCGCTGGGGGCTGGCCTATGGCTTGAGCGCCCTTGCCGCACTGCTCTATCTGCCGCCCTTCGATCCCGCCATTCAGACCGTTCTTTCGGATGCCTGCTATCTGGTGGCCTATTCGATGTTTGCCGAGGCGATCCTGGCCCGTCACAACCAACCCTTGCGGCGCATGGTTCGGACCATCGTGTTGCTCGCTTTTCTCGGGCTGGATCTGATCGCTGTCATGGTCTTCGACAGCCTCGCCCTGAGTGTGCTGGCCATCGATACGGGCGTGGGCGTACTGCTCGGTTTCGGCCTGCTCGCCTGGCGACAAATGCGCAGCAGCGTCGATATCACGCTCGGCCTGTGTGCTCTGCTGAGCGTGGCAATTAACCTCCTTTCGGCGATCACCTATGGCCTGGTGTTTCCGGCGCAGGTCGAGGTGGCGCAGGTGTTCGGCACCGAATATGCCTATGTCATGCAATTGACGGGCAGTGTGTTCGGCATCTGGTTCGGCCTGTCGGCCCTGGCCACCTATTCGCTCGACGCCATGGCCAGATATCGCGAGGCGGCGGACCGGGACCCGCTAAGTGGGTTGCTTAACCGACGGGGCTTTGACGTCTTGACCAAGCCGCTGATCAAGCAGGGCCTGGGTGGAGCCTTGCTGACCGTGGACATCGATCATTTCAAGCAGATCAACGACCGTTATGGCCACGATGCTGGCGATCTGGTGCTGATCGGGCTGGCGGACATCCTGCGCTCGACCCTGCCGGAAAAGGCGATCATTGCCCGCTTTGGCGGCGAGGAGTTCGTGGTTGTCCTCCCCCAGGCGCCCTTGAGCGAAGGCGGTGCGCTGGCCCATGCGATCCGCGTGACCTGCGCCGGCCATGATTGGCGGCCAGCCGGCATTGATCGGCAGGTAACGGTGTGCGTCGGCGTGGCCGAAGCCAATCTGGATGAGGAGACCTGGCGTCCGGCCTTCAATCGGGCCGATACTGCACTCTATGCCGCCAAGGAGGCGGGCCGGAACCAGGTGATGTTCGCCCGCAATGACAGGCTGCAACCAATCAGCCGCAGCGCTGCGTGACCGGACATCATCGCTCGTCGAGCCGGGGCATCAGCTCGACGAAATTGCACGGCTTGTGCCGGTAATCGAGCTGGTGGGTAAGAATGCCTTCCCAGGCGTCGCGGCAGGCGCCACGCGAACCGGGCAGGCAGAAGACGAATGTGGTGCCGATCAGCCCCGCCGTGGCACGCGATTGCAGCGAAGATGTACCCACGGTGGTCGCCGAATATTGGTGGAACAGCACCGAAAAGCCTTCCATGCGCTTGTCGAACAGCGGCTCGACAGCTTCCGGGGTGATGTCGCGCCCGGAAAATCCGGTCCCGCCGGTGGTCAGGATCACATCGACCTTGGGGTTGGCGACATAGGCCTGCACGGCGGCGCGCAGGAGCTGGATTTCGTCACGCACCACCTGCCGTTCGAAGCAGTGATGTCCGTCCGCTTCCAGCAGGGATTTGAGCAGCGCTCCGCCGGTATCGGTCTCCAGCGTGCGCGTGTCGGAGACGGCAATGACGGCGATGGAAAGTGGCTTGAAGGCCCGGTCCTCAAACTTTTCCGTTCTGAACATCGCCATCATCCTCCAGCGTCTCGATCAATTCCTCGGGCACCGGATCTTCACCGCCGGCCACGAACTCGTCGGCTTCACTATCAGCACGCGGGTCCAGAACAAAGGTCTCGGGTGTCACCTGCTTGTCGCTCATCGCCTGGAACGGCGCGCGCTCGGCAGCGTCCACACTCTTGCGCACCCGCATCCGCAGATAGGCGGCGCCCGCCAATGCCCCGTGGAACGTTGCTGTAACCAAGAACAGGCCCACCGGATTCCAGGCGCCCATGATCAGCGAAGCAACGGCGGGGCCGATAGCCAGGCCAACGCCCAGGATCAGCAGCATGCCCCCGGCAATCTTGGCAAAATCGCCGTCGCGGGCAAAGTCGTTGGCATGGGCCACGGCGACCGCATAGATGGGGTTTGCGGCAAAGCCATAAGCGGCAAACAGAACATACATGCCCCAGCCAGCGCCGGGATTGATCAGCACAATCAGCGCGCCCACCATGGCTGCAAAACCGGACAGGCCAATCAGCACCAGCCGGCGGTCGATGCGGTCGGACAGGCGCCCGAACGGCACTTGCGCCACCGCACCCAGAATCGCCGCCACTGAGAACAGCAGGGCGATGCCGCCGGCATCCAGCCCCCGTTGATAGCCATAGACCGGCGCCAGCGTGCCGAAGGCGCCATTGGCCATGCCGACCGAAAAGGCCGCGATCGCAGCGACAGGCGAGGTGCGATAGAGTAGGCCAATATCCACCCGCGCCGATTGCAGCGGCTTGGGTTGCGGGCTGGAGGTGAGGGCCGTGGGCAGGACCGCGCAGATGAAGCTGATCGCGCCGATGACGAAGGGTATGTAGCCCGCCGTACCGGTAACCGACATGGCAATCTGCCCCAGGGTTGAGGCTGCCATGTTAATGGTCACATAGATCGAGAAGATCGTGCCACGGTTGCGATTGTCGGTCACTTCATTGAGCCAGCTTTCAACGATCATCGCCGCGCCGGCAAAGCAGAAGCCGGAAAGCGCCCGCAGCACGATCCAGCTAAAATCGTTGATCCAGAGCAGGTTGAGCAGGATCGTGATCGTGCCGATGGCTGCCATCACCGAAAAGGCGCGGATATGCCCTACCTTGCGCACGACCAGCGGCACCGTCAGTGAGCCGGCGACAAAGCCGATCGACCAACCCGTACCGATCAGGCCCAGTGCCAGTAGCGAAAAACCTTCTTCAGCGCCGCGAACCGACAGCAGAAGCCCCTGCAGGCCACCACCGAACATGAGCAGGGCCGACCCCAGGAACAGGGCATAAATCTTGATGACGGAAGCCATGACGCTATTCGGCCTTCAGATAGAGCGTTGCAAATCACACGAACGCGACCATAGCGCGTTCAGTTGCCCTGGATAGACCGGAATTCCAGATCAGGCGAGCCCGAGTTCGTCCACACGCTGCTTGAAGCTCAACAGGTCGCGCCAGGCCTGCTGCTTGGCCGGCGGATTGCGCAGCAGATAGGCCGGGTGCAGCGTGGGTAGGGCCGGCACGGCATGGGCGCCGATGGTCACGTCCTGCCATTTGCCACGCATCTTGATGATGCCGCTGGTGGTCTTGAAGACGGTCTGCATTGCCGGGCCGCCCAGCGTCATTACCAGTTTGGGTGCGACCAGTTCCACCTGCCGGTTGAGGAAGGGCAGGCACAATTCCATTTCCTCAGGCGTCGGCGTGCGATTGCCGGGCGGCCGCCAGGGCACGGTATTGACAATATAGACCGAAGTGCGGTCGAGCCCGATGGCGCCCAGCATACGGTCGAGCAATTGCCCCGACCGGCCGACAAAGGGCTTGCCCTGCCGGTCCTCTTCGGCGCCTGGCGCTTCGCCGATCAGCATGATTTTGGCTTCCGGATTGCCATCGGCAAATACCAGTTGCGTGGCGCGGAATTTCAGCCCGCAGCCGTCATAGCTTTCGAGCGCAGCGCGCAGGGCATCAAGCGATTGGGCTGACGCCGCCAATTGACGCGCTTCGCCCGGGTCGCCACCAACCGGGCCGGAGAGGGGTTGGGGCGCTGCTGGTGCCTCACCGGCCGGCGCCGCACGCGACGGCATGGCCGCTGGCATTGGCGATTTCTGAGCAAAGCGGTCGACCGGTTCGTCAAGCACGGCCAGATCCACCCCGGCGGCCCGATACCAGTCGAGCACCGAGAGCAGTTCGGCATTGTTGAGCGGTCGATCTTGAGACATTGGGCCCGTTATGTCACACCCCGTTCAAGGGGACCAGTCGCCCTCCAAGACCCAAAGGTGCATTTCCAATGGCAGAAGCCGGCAATCGCGAAACGCTTCCGACAGATGTGCTGATCGTCGGCGCCGGTCCGTCAGGTCTGGCCGCGGCCATTAGGCTGAAACAGCGTCATCCCGAGCTTGCCGTCACGGTCGTGGAAAAGGCAGCCGAAATCGGCGGGCATATCCTTTCGGGGGCGGTGATGGACCCGGTGGGCCTTGATGCCCTGATCCCCGACTGGCGCCTGAAGGGCGCGCCGGTCGGGCCCGACGTTACCAGGGATACCTATCACTTCCTCACCCAGTCGGCTGATTTCGCCTTCCCCCATGTTCTGGTCCCGCCGCAGATGCGGACCAAGGATGCCATTATCGTCAGCCTGGGCGACCTGGTGCGCTGGCTGGGTGAGCAGGCGGCTGAACTGGGCGTCGATATTTTCCCAATGACCGCGGCGGTCGATGTGCTGCGAAGCGGCGATGGCCCGGTACGCGGCATCATCACCGGCGATCTTGGTCTGGACGTGGAGGGCAATCCCAAGCCCGGACACGCAGAGGGCATTGCGCTGGAAGCCAAGTACACGCTGATTGCTGAAGGCGCGCGCGGCTCTTTGGCCAAGCAGGTCATCGGCGATTTCGCCCTCGACAGAAATGCCAGCCCGCAAAAATTTGGCCTTGGCATCAAGGAAGTCTGGGAAATTCCGCCAGAGCGGCACCAGGCGGGCCGGGTCGATCACTATCTGGGCTTTCCGCTCGACAACGCGACTGGCGGTGGCGGCTTTGCCTATCACGCCAAGAACAACAGACTCTATCTCGGGCTGGTCGTGCATCTTGACTATGCCGACCCTACGCTCTCGCCCTTTGACGAATTCCAGCGCTTCAAGACGCATCCGTCCATCGCCCGCCTGCTTGAAGGGGCCACCCGTATCAGCTACGGCGCGCGGTCGCTGACCGCCGGTGGCTTGCAGGCTATCCCCGATCTGGCCTTCGAGGGAGGCGGGCTGATCGGCTGTGCGGCCGGGTTCATGAATGCGCCGCGCCTCAAAGCCATTCACAACGCCATCCTCTCCGGAATCGGTGCCGCTGACGCGGTCGGCGATGCCATTACCTCCGGGCGCCAGCATGACCGGATTGCCGATCTCGGGCACCACATCCTCTCGACCGGTATCGAGAAAGAACTGACCGGCGTGCGCAATCTCAAGCCGCTCTGGAGCCGGTTCGGCACGCTGCTCGGCGCGTTTTTGGGCGGCTTCGACATGTGGTGCCAGACAGTGTTACGCTTTTCCCCCTTCGGCACGCTGCGCTGGAAAGCGCCTGATTCGGCCAAGCTCAAGACTTTGGATCAGGTCACGCCACGCCAGTATGCGCGTCCCGATGGCAAGGCGACCTTTGATCGGTCGTCCTCGGTTTTTCTGGCCAATCTGGCCCATGACGAGGATCAGCCGGTACACCTCAAACTGGCTGACCCGTCCGTGCCGGTGAGCAAAAACCTGCCGCGCTATGGCGAGCCTGCGCCGCTTTATTGTCCCGCCGGTGTTTATGAAATGGCTGAGGCAAACGGCGCGCCGGTCTTTCGCATCCACCCCGCCAATTGCGTGCATTGCAAGACCTGCGACATCAAGGATCCGGCCCGCAACATCACCTGGGTGCCCCCCGAGGGCGGTAGCGGGCCCAATTACAGCGGAATGTGACCATGCGAAGCGGGCGCTGCCCTTGCGGCGCAGTCGCAAAACGGACAATCTTTGCGCCCAAACGCGGCCGGCAACGGCATAGGGAGAATTCAAGCACGTGACCCTGCTTTCCAATCGACCGGCATGGCGCCTTGCAATGGCCGCCATGCTTGCCCTGATGGCCACGCCCCTGGCGGCCCAGAGCGAGGCATCCGCGGGGCTGCGGCAGGCCGCGCAGGACATGCTCAAACTGTTCCGACCCAGCGTGACCGGCTCCTATATGGCCGGGCAGCAGGCGCTCAAGGATCTGCGGACCGACGAAGCTGCGCGCTATTTCTCCGATGCCGCTCAGGCCGATTGGGACAATCCCATTCTGGTCGAGCGAGCCTTTGTGGCGCTCGCCACCGATGGGCAGATCGGCAAGGCCGCCTCCACGGCGCGCCGCATGCTCGAACTCGATCCGGCCAATGAGCTGGCCGAACTGGTGGTGGCCTCCGAAGCACTCAAGGAGCGGCGCTACGATTCCGCCGTGCGGCAGCTCAGCCAGATTTCGCAGGACAGCTTCAGCGGCATTACCGCCGGCATTCTGCGCGCCTGGGCCATGGTTGGTGACAATCGCGGCGATGACGCGCAGGCCTTGATGGAGGAGCTGGGCGCCAACGGTCTCGACGAGTTCCTTGTCTTCCACCGCGCGCTGATGGCCGAGGCCGCTGGCGATACTGAACTTGCGCTGGAACTGGCCGCACGCGCCTTTGAGGCAGAGCCCTATGTGGCGCGCATGGCCGAAGTCTATGCCCGCATGCTGGCCAATTCCGGACGCTTCGATGAGGCCAAGGATGTGCTCGACGCCTTCGAAAGCGAAGGGCTCACCCACCCCATCATCGAGATCGTCCGCGAATCGGTCGAGGCTGGTCGGCGGCCGGGCGTGTTTGCCGCCAATGTGCAGATCGGCGCCGCTGAAATGTTCCACGGCATTGGCGTGGCCCTGTCGCGCGATGGCAGCTCCGATCTGGCGCTGGTCTTCCTGCGCCTTGGCGTCTATCTCGATCCAGGTGCCGATGTCATTTCGCTGGCGCTGGGGCAATTGCTCGACATTGCCGGGCAGCATCAGGCCGCCAACCAGATCTACGACGCCATTCCCGCAAATTCGGCCATGAAGCCGATGGCCGTCGTGCGCGTCGCTCAGAATCTGGATGCCACCGGCGACCGTGCCGAAGCCCTTCGCCGTCTCAACAATATCGTTGCCACGCGCCCCGACGATCTCGATGCTGTGTCCGTGCTGGGCGACCTGCTGCGCTATGACGAGGACTACCTGGCTGCCGCCGAGGCCTATACCAAGGCCCTGGAGATCACCGGGGGCGAATCTCCGGCCGATTGGCGCTTCTATTATGTGCGCGGCATTGCCTATGAGCGCGCCAAGGAATGGCCCAGGGCCGAGGCCGACTTCCTCAAGGCCCTCGAGCTCAATCCGGATCAGCCCCAGGTCCTCAACTATCTGGGCTATAGCTGGATCGACCAGGACATGCATCTGGTGCGGGCGCTCGAAATGATCGAGAAGGCCGTCGCCGCCCAGCCACAGGATGGCTACATCATCGATTCGCTCGGTTGGGCCTTCTACAAGCTGGACCGCATGGAAGAAGCCGTGGAAACGCTGGAACGCGCGGTCATGCTGCTGCCCAATGATCCGGAGATCAACGATCATCTGGGCGATGCCTATTGGAAAGTCGGGCGCAAGCTCGAAGCGCGCTTCCAGTGGAACATCGCCCGTTCGGTCGACGAGACGGGCAATGTCGCCGAACGGGTCGGACCCAAGCTTGCCGAGGGGCTGGCGCCCGCTGCCGAAACCCAATAGTCCGCCCATGGTCGAGGCTATCGTTCAGACGGCGCCAGCCAAGATCAACCTGGCCCTGCATGTCACACGCCGGCGCGAAGACGGCTATCACGATCTCGAAAGCCTGATCGTCTTCGCCGATATTTTCGATGAGCTCGAAGCGGTCACGGCGGCCGAGGACAGCCTAACCATATCCGGTCCGTTTTCGCGCGGTCTTGGCGCGGGGCCAAACAATCTGGTGCTCAAGGCCATTGCGGCCTTTCGTGCCCGTTGGCCGGAGCTTTCGCCGCCGGGCCTCAACCTGCATCTGACCAAGAACCTGCCTGTCGCTGCCGGGATTGGGGGCGGTTCGGCCGATGCGGCGGCGGCGCTGCGCATTCTCGCCGGTATGGCCGCGGAGCCGGTGCCCGTGGCTGATCTGGCTGATCTGGCGGCAAGGTTGGGTGCCGATGTGCCCGCCTGTCTACTCTCGCGGCCGCTGGTGGCGCGGGGCGTGGGGGAAATCCTCTCGCCATTGCCCGATTTCCCGCAGCTCCATGTGACCCTGGTCAATCCGGGTGTGGCCGTGGCAACCGCCGATGTGTTTCGCCGGCTGCGCGCCCATGACAATTATCCCCTGCCAGCACTGCCCGAGCCCCTGACGCGTCCGGCGCAACTCGGCTTGTGGCTTAACGAAACGCGCAATGACCTGCAGCCGCCGGCGGTCAAGCTGGTGCCCGAGATCGGTGTTCTCATCGAAGAATTGGCGGAGACTCCTGGTTGCATGCTCTCGCGCATGTCCGGATCCGGCGCTACCGTCTTCGGTCTGTTCGGCTCGGAAGGGCAGGCGCATGAGGCGGCAAATCACATTCGCCGGCAATATCCGGACTATTGGGCAGCGGCAGCCGCCATTTCCGGCCCGGCGATATGAGGCCGAGCCTTTAGAAAATGTGATCGCATAAGTGTCGATCGCCTGTATTGGGAGTGGTCGGCTTCTGCTACTAAATCTCGGGGGCGCATTTATTGCAGAAACACGCTGACGTGTGTCGGTGGCGTTCATTTCGTTGCGGATCCGATCAGCGTGCCTTTCCCAACCTTTCTCAAATCCACCGCGGCGATCAGCCTGACCGTCGCGTTGGCCGCATGCTCAAGCGGCGGATCGTCCTCGTCAAGTAGCAGTTCGGGCAGCAGTTCGGGCGGCAGCGGGTCCAGTTCGGTGCCAAGCTATGTGTTCACGCCAGCGCCCAGCGCGACCTGGGGCACCCGCGGCGTCACCTTCAATGCCGCGCAGGCCGCCGCCTTCGCTGCTTCGGCCGAATTTCGGGCCAGCGACGCAAGCTGCGTCACGGTCGGGTGTGGAGTTACGCCAACCGGCACCCAGTCGGCCGCCTTTGTGCTGCATGGCGTCAACTGGGCCCATTCGGCCGGGCTGACCGGTGCGGGCAAAACCATCGCCATCGTCGATGACGGCTTCCGGCTGTCCCATCGGGAATTGGCCGGCAAAACCATCACGCAGACCGGCATATTGCCCGACAAGGGACACGGTACTTTTGTGGCTTCGCTGGCTGCGGGCAAGAAGGATGGGATCGGTATGCATGGCGTAGCGCCCGGGGCCGATCTCCATCTGACCTCCTTTGCGCCATCCGGCTCAGGGTTCGACATTGCCAATGTCACCGCCGGCACCCTGGCGGCAGCAGGCCTAAACGCGGTCGCCCAGAACAACTCCTGGGGTTTTGAGGTCTCATCGCTGAACCTGCAGACCTATCTTAAGAATAATCCCGGTGCCACAACCGCACAGGGCCTGAACGCAACCCTGGGCCATGGAACGGCAAATTGGCAGACCTATCTGAATGCGCTGGACAGTTTCCAGAATACGGGCGTCGTTGTCTGGGCGCTGTCCAACGACAATAGCCTGACTTCGGGCGATGTCATGGCCGCCTTGCCCTATTTTGAGCCCCGTCTGGCCGAGGCCTGGATTTCGGCGGCCAATGGCTATTTCGAGGTCAACGGTAGCGGCGACATTACCCGCGCAGTTCGTCTGTCTGCAGCCTGTGGTTTGGCGGCCAAGTTCTGCCTAGCTGGTGATGGTATCACCACGGCCGCCTGGAACGGCAACGACACCGACTATCGCAGTGGGTTCGGCACGTCCTTCGTTGCGCCCCAGGTGGCTGGAGCCGTTGCGCTGTTGGCCGGGGCTTTTCCCGACATGACGCCGTCCGAATGGGCGCAGCGCCTGTTGGCCAGTGCGGACAATTCCTGGTTTGCCGCCCAGGGCGTCCCACTTGCCGGCACGATCGACTATGGCAATGGCGTTACTCATTCCTATTCGACCGAATGGGGCCACGGTGTGATGGACATTCGGGCCGCGCTCAGCCCGATAGGCTCGGTCTCGGTGCTGAGCGGCGCCAGCGTTGCCAGCGCGGAACGCCATAGCCTGTCCGAAAGCGCCATTGTGGCGCCCTCCAGCTTTGGCGATTCTCTCTCGCGCGCGCTCGAGCCCCAGCAACTGGCGGTGTTCGATGCGCTCAACCGCGCCTTTTCCGTGTCTTCGGCCAGCGCCGTGCAGACCGCGCCTGCGACCGTATTGCCGAGACTACCAGGACAGGCCAGCATTGATCAGGGGCATGACGGGCTCAATCTCATCCACACCGGTGACCTCGCCAGTGCCGTGACCGGCTTTGCTGGGGCCGGCGGTGGGGCATCGGTGCTCACCATGGCGGGCGAAAGCCTGCTGGTCGCCTCGATTGCCCCTGTCGGTGCGGCAGGCGAGCTGACCACCTATGGCTTTGCGGCCGAACACGGCGCGGTGGACAATGGCGCGCTGGCCGGAGCAGGCATGACTCTTTCCCTGCCGCTCGGCAGCGGGCAGGTTCGGCTCGGCGCTACGCTGGCCGGGGAACAGGGGGCGGTGATGGGGCTCGATGGCGGAACGGCCTTCGATTTCGGTTCCGGAAGCGCCATTGGCGCGCTGAACCTGGGACTGGAGCAGCCAATAGCGCCGGGCCTGTCGCTGTTCGGTCGCCTCGAATACGGCGCCGTCGCGCGCCAAGGGGGCGGCAACGGCCTGGTTTCAGATTTGTCGGGCCTGACCTTTTCCGGCATGGAGATCGGCGCCAGTTTCGCCAATACCCTGGCTGCGGGCGACCGCCTCACCCTGTCCGTGTCGCAGCCCCTGCGTATCGAGACCGGCATCGTCGAAATGACCCGGCCGGTTGCGCGCTTGGCCGATGGCAGCATCGTCAACCAGACTTCAAGCGCGGACCTGACTTCATCGGGCCGCGAGATTGATCTTGGGCTGTCCTACGAGGCCAGCCTGCCCAACCAGGCTTCGTTCAGCCTCGGCTTCAAACATGCCATCAGCGCCGGACATGTTGCTGGACAGAGCGGCTCGGGGCTGATGTTCGGCTACCGACAGGGGTTCTAAGACTAGCTTGCGCGGCTGACGCTGTGCACCACCACCTCGGCGAGAATGGACTTCATTTCGCTTTCGGGAAGTTGATCGAGCGCAGCAATGGCGGCCCTGGCATGGTCCTGCGCTTTTTCCAAGGTCTTCCTCAGCGTCTCGTAGCGGTTGAAGATGGCCACCACCTGATGCACTTCGAGGTCCGTGGCTTCGGCATTGCCCAGTGCTGCAGCGATAAGGGTGCGCTCGCTTTCGCTGGCGGACTGCAGCGCCAGGATCACCGGCAGGGTCATCTTGCCTTCACGCAAATCGTCGCCGACATTCTTGCCCAGCGTTCCCGACTGTCCGCCATAATCGAGCGCATCATCGACAAGCTGGAAGGCATTGCCCAATTCCAGCCCATAAAGCGCCAGCGCCTTGCGGCCGGCCTCGTTGGCCCCGCCCGACATGGCTCCGACCTCGCAGGCGGCCTCGAACAGCACGGCGGTCTTGGCGCGGATCACTTCGGCATAATCGGCGGCAGTGGTATCGAGATCGCCGGTCTTGGCCAGCTGGAAGACTTCACCTTCCGCCATCACGGCGGAGGCGGCAGACAGCACCCCGAGTGCATCGACGTCGCCGGTTTCCACCATCATCATGAAGGCCTGGCCGAGCAGGAAGTCGCCCACCAGGATCGAGGCCTTATTGCCCCAGACCATGCGGGCCGCCGGCTTGCCACGGCGCATGTCGCTTTCGTCCACCACATCGTCATGCAGCAGCGTGGCATTGTGCATGAACTCGACAGCGGCGGCGAAATTGATGGCGCTGCCATTGCCTTTGCCGAACAGGATTGCGGCGGCGACCGTCAGCATGGGCCGCAGGCGCTTGCCGCCGCTTTCGATCAGATAGCGCGCGAGCTCGGGCACCATGTCCACATGGCTCTCGGCGCGCTCCAGAATGAGGGCATTGACGCGCGCCATGTCATCCGCGGTGGCGGCTATCAGCCGCTCCACCGGGTTCATGTCTGGCGCCTGATTGATCTTGGGCAGAACTGACACCGCCATAAAGTCCTTGATGCCTGAAGGGCAATTCGGGTTGAGACCGCCGTGCCCAGCCATGTATGGTTCGGGCAAAACCAGCCTTCCGGTTGCGATGTCCCTAGACCAGCCCGCCCAGTTTGTAAAACATCAAACCATAACGCGCGACGCCTTTTTGGGCGGGCGGCTCACTCTGTCGCAGCCCCGAACCGGTTTTCGCGCCGGACTGGACAGTGTCCTGCTCGGCGCCGCCGTGCCTGCGGGCACGCGCAACGTGCTCGATCTGGGCGCGGGCGTGGGCACAGCGGCCCTATGCGCGTTGGCCATGGGGCGCGCCGAAAAGGCCTGTCTGGTCGAGCGGGACGAAGCGGCGCTGGCGCTGGCGCGGGACAATGTCGCCCAGAACGGCCTTGCCGAAAGGGCCGATGTTCTGGCGCTCGACATTCTGGTCAAGGGCGCGGACCGGCGCACCGCTGGTCTGAATGACAATGCTTATGATGTGGTGATCGCCAACCCGCCTTATTTCGGCGCAGGGCAGGGCACGCATGCGCCGGACGGTGCGCGGGCCGATGCCCGCCACATGGACACCGATAGTCTCGACCTCTGGGTCAAGTGCGCCGCGACGGCGGCCAGCGCCGGTGGCACCGCAATCGTCATCTATCCCGCCGAAGGTCTGGCGGCCCTGTTGGCCGCCTTTGACCGCCGTTTTGGCGGTATTGTGATATTGCCGCTTTGCCCGCGCCCGGGTGCATCTGCGTCTCGCGTCCTGGTGCGCGGACAAAAGGGGTCGCGCGCGCCATTGAAACTGTTGGCCGCACGCCCCCTGCACGGCGAACAGGGCAATGGCTTTACCCCCGAATTCGAAGCCATCTTGCGCGGCACGGCGGTGCTGGACTGGTAATGGCGCCCGCGCCTGCCTAAATGTCCGGAACATCCAGGGGAGCACACATGACCGAGACGCCCACGGGCACCAAGCGCAATTGGCTGAGCCGACTGATTCACCGCCCGCCCGTCATTCCGGTTGTGCGCCTGCAGGGCGTGATCGCCGCCGAACAGCGGCCCGGCCGGCTCAATATCGCCACGGTCGAACCCTTGCTGGCCAAGGCCTTTACCATCAGATCGGCGCCCGCCGTCGCCATCGTCATCAACTCACCTGGCGGCTCGCCGGTACAGAGCCGGCTGATTTCCAAACGCATTCGCGATCTGGCCAGTGAGCACAACAAGCCCGTACTGGTTTTCGTTGAGGATGCTGCTGCCTCGGGCGGATACTTTATCGCCGTGGCCGGAGACGAGATCTTTGTCGATCCCTCTTCGATTGTCGGCTCAGTCGGTGTCATCATGGCGACCTTTGGCTTTGTCGGCGCCATCGACAAGCTCGGCATCGAGCGCCGCGTGCATACAGCAGGCCGGAACAAGTCGACGCTCGATCCCTTCCTGCCCGAAAAGGCGGAAGATGTGGAACGCATCAAGCACTTCGAACTCGATATCCATCAGGTCTTCATCGACCATGTAAAGGCCGGGCGCCGCGGTCGACTCAAGGCCGATGATGACACCCTGTTCACCGGCGAGTGGTGGACCGGTCTGCGGGGCGTGGAACTGGGGCTTGTCGATGCCATTGGCGATCTGCACACCGTTCTGCGGCAGCGCTTTGGCCCCGAAGTGGTGCTCAAGCCCATTGCGCCCAAACGCCCCTTCTTCGCTTTGCCCCGGCTGGGATTTTCCGCTCAGGGCATGGTAGAGGAGGTCACCACGTCTTTCGAGGATCGCGCCTGGTGGGCGCGGATCGGTCTCTAGGTCTTAAAGCATGCTCCTGCGCATACTGCTCTTTGTGGGCCTCGGCCTGCTGATCTATTTCGGCATCCGCCGCATCTGGAAGGATTGGACCAACAAGTTCAATCACGACGCCGAGGAAGCCAAACGGATCGCCCGCGAACGCGATCGCGCCGAACGCGCCAAACCCGGCGTCATCGACCTCAAGCGCGACGAGGACGGAACCTACCGGCCAAAGGACGGGGATCGCGACTAGCGGCCGGCCAGAATGCGCCTGCACCAGCGCATCAAAGCGGGATCGTCTGCGGCAAAGGACCAGTAGGCCGCCAGCCAGCGTTTGGCGTTCGGGTAGTGGGCCGTGAGATTGTGTTCTGCAAGCCGGCCCATGGCCAGCGCGCGGTCTGCCTCGGTTGCGTCTGGCGATATTTCGCTGTCGAGATAGGCAACAGCGCTCCAGGCTTCCATGCGCGCGTCGCCGATTATGGTCGATGGTCCAAAGTCGAGCACAGCTGTGACGGTGCTGCCTTGCGCCAGCACATTGCCCGGAAAATAGTCCATATGCACGAGCGCGGCTTGGGTTGGCACCGGCAGGACGATGTCACGCATCGCCGCCACGGCAGGGCGCAGGTCAGTGGGACAGCTTGCAAGGCTCCGCTCCACACGGGCGCGAAGAAATCCTTTCCAATCAGTCGCGCACAGCTCCGCGTCGCCAAGCAATGGACCGTAGTCCGGACGGTGAATTGAAATTGTCCTGATCTGGTCGGCCACACTGAGATAGTCGATAAGCAGGTCAGCGCGCTCGGGGCCGGACATACCCTTGAGAAGTTGCGAGACCGGCTGCCCCGATAATCTGGGTTCAACGCTGAAAACGCGCCCATTCCATGCCTGCACACTGTCCGCCGACGGCACTTGAAACTTCAAATGTCGGGCACCAGTCTTGATCTCGGCCATCAGGCCGGCCCTTTGTTCTGCGTCTGCCAGCGCTGCCCCGCCCCGCAAGATGCGAACAACATGCGCATCATCCAGTGCATAAACCTGTGCTTCGCTACCGGCTCCAAGCAGGGTGGCTTGCGGATGGCCGAGATAGGCAAGAATGTCGAGGTCCGTGGCGCTCATGACTGCATCTGCGGGGGACTGCGATCATGTGTCAATGCAGGCTTTGTCCTCCGCGCCATTGACCACTCCGGCGCACCCCACTAGAGCTTTGTCCGCTTCATTGCAGGACTTTTGACATGACCTCTCGCCCCGCCCACATGGACCCGAAGAATTCCTTCCAGGGTCTGATCCTGACGCTGCAGCAATTCTGGGCTGAGCAGGGCTGCGTGATCCTGCAGCCCTACGACATGCAGATGGGCGCTGGCACCTTTCATACGGCGACGACATTGCGCGCTTTGGGTCCAAAACACTGGAAGGCCGCCTATGTGCAGCCATCCCGTCGCCCCACTGACGGACGCTATGGCGAGAACCCCAATCGGCTGCAGCACTATTACCAGTTCCAGGTGATCCTGAAGCCCTCGCCGGACAATATCCAGCAGCTTTATCTCGACTCGCTGGCCGCCATTGGCCTCGACCAGAGCGTGCATGACGTGCGCTTTGTCGAGGACGATTGGGAAAGCCCGACCCTGGGCGCTTGGGGCCTGGGCTGGGAATGCTGGTGCGACGGCATGGAAGTGAGCCAATTCACCTATTTTCAGCAGGTTGCCGGCTTCGAGTGTGCCCCCGTGCCGGGCGAGATCACCTATGGTCTTGAACGCCTTGCCATGTATGTGCAGGGCGTTGAGAACGTCTATGATCTCAACTTCAACGGCCGGACCGGCGAGGAGAGGGTCACTTATGGCGATGTCTTCTTGCAGAATGAGCAGGAAAGCTCGAAATACAATTTCGAGGCGGCTGACACCGAAATGCTGTTCCGCCACTTCGAGGATGCGGAAAAGGAATGCCGCGCCATTCTCGAAAAGGGTGCCGAGGGCAATCGTCAGACCATGGCGATCCCGGCCTATGAGCACGTCGTCAAGGCCTCGCATAATTTCAACATGCTCGATGCACGTGGCGTAATCTCGGTCACAGAGCGCCAGAGCTACATCCTGCGCATCCGCGAACTGGCCAAGGCCTGCGGCCAGGCCTGGTTGCAAACCGCCGGCGGCGGCGCGGAGTAACCGCGCCGCTTGGCGTCAGGCCGCTACCGACGTTTCCACCTTCAACACCGTCAGCTTGTGCCGCTTGTCGGCGCGGTCATGCCAGGTGATCGACTGGCCGGCCTTGAGCCCGATCAGCGCGACCCCGATCGGGGTCATCACAGAAATGCGGCCTTCTTCGATATTGGCATCCACCGGATAGGACAGGGTCACGGTCTGCTCCTGCCCCGAATTGGTTTCGAAGGTCACGCGTGAGCCCATGCGTACCACGCCATCGGGCAGCTTTGCGTCATTGACCACCTTGGCGCGATCCAGCTCGGTGAGCAGGATCTCGGCCAGATCCGGATTGCGGTCGAGACCGGCTTCACCCAGTGCGTAGAGCTTGGTGTGATCGGTCTGGCCAAGCGTCAGGGGCGGGGTCAGGTCGCGGCGGATCTCAGTCATTTGAGGGTCCTTTCTAAAAGTCGAGCCGCGCGCGCAAGAGCGCAGCGCAGGCGGGAACTGTGAAACTGAAGTTGAAGAACGGTGCGCCGGCGGCGGAACAGAACTGTTCAAGAGCCCTAAGCAGGCTCCGGCGCGGGCATGCCTAGGGTAGATAGCTTGCGTGAAGAAAGCTGCAGCGATGCCATTGGCGCGTGTTCATAGTCTAAAAGCTAGGGATTGGCGGCGGGAAGTCAAGCCCGCCGATCAAACCGGCGTTGCAAAGCCCCGGCCACAATGCCAGTTTGCGCCGCACATTGCTTGAGGGAGCGCAGCTATGGAATGGGTCGTTCTTCTGCTCGTGGTCGGCATCGCCGGCTACGCCATCGTCATCTACAACTCGCTGGTGTCCAACAGGCAGATGGTGCGCGAGGGCTGGTCGGGCATTGACGTGCAGCTCAAGCGCCGCACCGATCTCATCCCCAATCTGATTGAAACGGTGAAGGGCTATATGGCCCATGAGCGCGAAACGCTCGACGCCGTGGTCAATGCGCGCGCCAAGGCAACCAGCGCTTCTGCCGCCGGACCGGAAGCGCGTGCCAAGGCGGAAGGCGAGCTTTCCGCCGCTCTCGGACGCCTGCTGGCCATCGCCGAGGCCTACCCGGACCTCAAGGCCAATACGACCTTTCTGGAATTCCAGACGGCCCTCCAGGGCGTCGAGGACGAGATCCAGATGGCCCGCCGCTATTACAACGGCGCCGTTCGCAATCTGAACATCCAGGTGGAAAGCTTCCCCTCGAACCTGGTCGCCAATGCCTTCAAGTTCGAACAGGCCGAATATTTCGAGCTGGAGAACGAAGCCGAGCGCGCCGTGCCGCAGGTGAAGTTCTAAACCTCATGCCTGTTCTGTTCCGCCTGATCGCTGCTCTCGCGCTGTTTCTCGCGCTGGCTGTGCCCGCTTTGGCGCGCGAGGAAATCCGCGCCTTTGCGTCCGATGTCGAGCTGTTGACCGACGGATCGGTCAATGTGCTCGAAACCATCGACGTGAATGCCGAGGGCAACCAGATCCGGCGCGGCATTTATCGTGACATCCCGGTCACCATGATCGGGGAGAGCGGCAACAAGATCCGTATCACGCTCGATGTTGACGCGGTAACGCGGGGCGGCCACCCCGAAATGTTCCGCGTCGAGCGCATGGGTGATTTCCAGCGCATCTGGATCGGTGATCCGGACGTTTTCCTGCGCCACGGCGAACATCGCTACACCATTGAGTACGCCATGGACCGCATGGCGCGGCCCACTGCCGATGGTACAGGTGACGAACTCTATTGGAATGCCACCGGCAATTACTGGGACTTTCCCATTCTGAGCTCGGTCGCGCGCGTGCGTCTGCCCAATGGGGCCGTGATCGAGGATATGGCGGCTTATACAGGCGTTGCGGGAGCCACCGGCCGCGATGTCTCCATGACGCGAGAAACCGACAACTCCGCCATTTTCCGCACCCAGCGGCAGTTGGACCCCGGCGAGGGCATGAGCTTTGCCGTTTCCTTCCAGAAGGGCGTGGTGACTTATCCCGAAGGGATGGAAGCCCTCCTGCAAACCGCCTCGGACCTGCGCGAAGTCTGGCTGCCGGTCCTCGCTGTCCTCCTGCTCGTGGCCTACAACTTCACCGCCTGGCTGCGCGTCGGCCGCGACCCGCCCAAGGGCACCATCATTCCGCTGTTTCATCCGCCGCGCGACTTTTCGCCTGCGCTGACCCATTTCGTGCACAAATGGGGGTTCTCCAACTCGGGCTGGACCGCCATGACGGCAGCCATCTTCAATCTGGGCGTCAAGGGACTGGTTACAGTTCGAAACCCGGGCAAGACTTTGACCGTTGCGGTGACCGGCAAGCGGCCAGACCAAAAACTGCCCATCGGTGAGCAGGTTTTGTTCTCCTATTTTGAAGGCAAGGGCGCGGTCACATTCAACAAGGCCAATGGCAGGGATCTGGGCACCAAGCGCACTGAGTTCACCAGCGCCATCGAAAGCGAGAACCGCAAGATCTGGTTCAACCACAATTGGGGCTATGCGGGGTTCGGTTTCCTGCTTGCGGCAGCCATGATCGTAGCGATGGTGGTGTTCGATGTGCTCGAACCGATATGGCTGTTCATCGCCGTTTTTGCAGGGATCTTCTTTGGCGTGATTGGTAGCGTGACTTTTGGGGTTATCAAGTCCGGTGGCGCCGTCCGGCGCTTCATTACCCTGGTATTCGTGGCGGTCTTTGCCTTTAATTTTGCCGGCGGGGCGCTGGAAACCTTCACCAGCTTCTCCATCAATTCCGGAGCACTGGCGGCCGCCTCCATGGTGCTGATCAGCATCATTTTCACCGTCCTGCTGCGCGCCCCGACCGTGCAGGGACGAAAGCTGATGGACCAGATCGAGGGGCTCAAGCTCTATCTCGAAACGGCCGAGAAAAACCGGCTCAACATCGTCGACGAGCCGCCCATGACGATCGAGCGCTTCGAGCGGCTTTTGCCCTATGCCATAGCACTGGGCGTTGAAAAGCCCTGGTCCGAGCATTTCGAGGCCGAGCTGGCCCGCAATGCAGTGCCCGACGCCGACAAAGGCACCTACACGCCGCACTGGTACTCGGGCCGCCGATCCTTCAATTCGGGAAACATCGCCAAGGCTGTGTCGGGCGCATCAGCCGGCATGGCCGCTGCCATGGTCGCGGCCCAGCCGGTCCAGGCCAGCTCGTCCGGTTCCAGCGGTGGTGGTTTCTCCGGCGGTGGCGGAGGGGGCGGCGGCGGCGGCGGCTGGTAGACAACGCACCGCCCCCACGCTAAGCACGCACACGCCTTCAAACACCGGTTGCCTTCCATGCCCGAACTGCTGCTCGAACTCTTTTCCGAGGAAATTCCCGCCCGCTTTCAGCGCCGCGCGGCCGAGGACCTCAAGAAAGCCGTGACCAATGCGCTGGTCGATGTTGGGCTGGTCTATGAAGGCGCCAAGGCATTCGTGACCCCGCGCCGCCTCGCGCTGTCCGTTTCCGGCCTGCCGGCTCGCTCGCCCGACACGCGCGAGGAAAAGAAGGGCCCCAAGGTTGGGGCGCCCCAACCAGCCATTGATGGCTTTCTGCGCTCGGCGGGCCTCAGCTCCATCGATCAGGCGAAGGTGGAAAGCGACCCCAAAAAGGGCGAGTTCTATGTCGCCGTTATCGAGAAGCCCGGGGCCGACGCCGTCGACCTGCTTTCAGGCATCCTGCCCAAGGTGATGACCGATTTTGGCTGGGCCAAGTCCATGCGCTGGGGCTCGGGCAGCTTCAACTGGGTCCGTCCGCTGCGGGCCATTACTGCAACCTTCGGCACCGAAAATGACGAGCCGATTGTCGTGCCCTTCGCCGCGGCAGGCCTGGAATCCGGCCAGACCACGTTCGGGCACCGCTTCCTTGCGCCCGATGCCATCCGCGTCAAGCGCTTCGAGGACTACCAGATCGCGCTGGAGCGGGCCAAGGTGGTGCTCGATATCGATCGTCGCAAGGACATCATCCGCGCGGACGCCGACAACCTCGCCTTCGCCCAGGGTCTTTCCGTCATCCATGACGAAGGCCTGCTCGAAGAAGTGGCCGGGCTGGTCGAATGGCCCAATGTGATGATGGGCTCGTTTGATCCCGAATTCCTCAAGCTGCCAGAGGAAGTCATCATCGCCACCATTCGCGCCAACCAAAAGTGCTTCTGCCTGCGCGATGCGGCTGGCAAGCTGGCGCCTAATTTCATCATCACCGCCAATACCATCCCCGCCGATGGTGGCGCCGTGGTGATCGCCGGCAATGAGCGCGTCATCCGTGCCCGCCTGTCGGATGCGGCCTTCTTCTTCCAGGGCGATCTGGCCATTCCGCTCGAACACGGTCTGCCCAAGCTCGAAGACATGGTGTTTCACGCCAAGCTGGGCAGCCAGTTCGCCATGGTCGAGCGCCTCGTGCATCTGGCGGCGCAAATCGCCCCCAAGGTCGGCGCCGATGTCGATCTGACCAAGCGGGCTGCCATGCTAGCCAAGGCCGATCTCGTCACCGGCATGGTTGGCGAATTCCCGGAATTGCAGGGGTTGATGGGCCGCTATTATGCGGCCGCCCAGAAAGAGCCCGACGCCATCGCCTCCGCCATTGAGATGCATTACAAGCCGCTCGGTCCAACCGACCGCGTGCCCACCGAGCCGGTGTCGATCGCGGTGGCCTTGGCCGACAAGCTCAACGTGCTCTCCGGTTTCTGGTCGATCGATGAAAAGCCCACAGGCTCGCGCGATCCGTTCGCGCTGCGCCGCGCCGCCCTCGGGGTCATCCGTATCATCACCGAGAACGGGCTGAAATTCCCGCTTGAGGTCGAACCGGATCTCCTCAGCTTCGTCCATGACCGTCTGAAGGTGTCGCTGCGCGACGCCGGGGCACGCCATGACCTGCTCGACGCCGTCATCTCGGCCGACAGCGATGATATCTTGCAGATTACTCAGCGCGTAGAAGCCCTCTCTACCTTGTTGGCCAATGATGATGGCGCCAACTTGCTCGCTGGATACCGGCGGGCCGCCAACATCCTGGCTGCCGAGGAAAGGAAGGACGGCAAGGCCTTTGCGGGTGCGGTCGATCAGGCCGCGCTCAAGCTGCCTGAGGAATCAGCTCTGGCGTCGGCCGTGGAAGCCGTGAACGGCGCAGTTTCCGCGCTGGTGGCCGAGGACGACTACAAGAGTGCCATGGCCGAGCTTGCGACCTTACGCGGCCCGGTGGACGCGTTCTTCACCGCGGTCCTGGTCAATGATGAGGATGCAGCGGTTCGTGCCAATCGCCTGAACTTGCTGGCCCGCCTGCGCGACACCATGCATTTGGTCGCCGATTTCTCCAAGGTCGCTGGTTAGAGCCGACGGAACCGGACGGGCGTCGTCCGGTTCACCGGGTTGAGGGCGAATTTCCAGATTACCTGACTGGGCGCGCTGATGTTCTGGGGGCCGGATACGCCTTTGGCCCGGTCTGGGCGTCGATCAACTGGTTAGTGCCCAAGCGGCCTAGAACGGCGGCGTAAAGCTTTCTGTTTTCTGCTTTTTGAACGGCGCCATGCCTTCGCGGGCCAATTCGTCCGCGCGTTCGTTCAACGCGTCCCCGGCATGCCCCTTGACCCAGTGCCAGGAAATTTCATGGCGTTTGGTGGCTGCATCGAGTGCCTGCCACAATTCGACATTCTTGACCGGCTTCTTGTCTGCCGTGCGCCAGCCATTGCGCTTCCAGCCGTGAATCCAGCTTTGCACGCCATTCTTGACATATTGGCTGTCGGTATGGAGGTCGACGTGACACGGGCGGCTCAGCGCGTTGAGCGCTTCGATGGCTGCGGTCAGCTCCATCTTGTTATTGGTGGTCAGCGCTTCGCCGCCCTTCAATTCCTTGCGGTGCGGACCGAATTGCAGAATGGCACCCCAACCGCCGGGACCGGGATTGCCCGAGCAGGCGCCGTCGGTATGGATGATAACGCCATCAGACATGGTGCGGCCGCCGGTAGACATGGAACTGGCAGGTAAGACCGTTGTGATCGACCTCGACATGCGTTTCTTCCATGCCGATCTTTTTGAGGACGGCGAGGGAAGGAGCGTTCCTGGTGTCGGCGAAGCCGATGAAATGTGGCGCGTCGGTTTCCCGGAAGATCCAGTCGCGCAAACCGCTCGCCGCTTCCGTCGCATAGCCCACCCCGTGATATTCTTCGAAAAGGGCGTAGCCTATCTCTGGTTCTCCAGTGCGGGGATAAATGCCGTATCCGGCGCGACCAATAAATTTGCCATCACTCTTGCGGGTCAGTCGCAACTTGCCCAATTGCCGGGTCTCGAACAGTTCGATCCAGCCGCGCAGCGCGGTCTCGGCCTGTTCGCGCGTCCAGGGCGCCCCGCTCAGGCTCAGATAGCGCGACACATTGGGATTGCCGTGCAAAGCCAGCAGATCGTCAAGCTGGTCCATACGCCAGCCGGACAGCACCAGCCGCTCGGTTTCGAACAGATCAAGGCTCATCGTCCGGAGGCCGCTTCCAGATTGCGCAGCACGCGGGGAATGTTGAACGCGATGTTCTCCTCCGCCGTGGTCTTGGTCTCGACTTTCACTTCATAGCGCGCGGCGAATGCATCGATCACTTCCTCGACAAGGCTCTCCGGGGCCGACGCACCGGCGCTCACGCCGAGCGAGGTGATGTCGCCATACAATGACCAGTCGATTTCGCTGGCCCGGTCGACCAATGTTGCGACCTTGCAGCCATTGCGCAGGGCCACTTCCACCAGGCGCTGCGAATTGGACGAGTGGGGCGAGCCGACCACGATCATGGCATCGACCAGCGGCGCCACGGCCTTGATGGCCTCCTGCCGGTTGGTCGTGGCGTAGCAGATGTCTTCCTTGTGCGGACCATTGATGGCCGGGAAGCGCGCTTTGAGGGCGGCAACGATTTCCCGCGTATCATCCACTGAAAGCGTGGTTTGCGTCACAAAGGCCAGCGTCTCCGGGTCCTTCGGGGTGAAGGCATTGGCATCCTCCACCGTTTCGATCAGCGTCACGGCACCGGCCGGAAGCTGGCCCATGGTGCCGATCACTTCGGGGTGACCGGCGTGTCCGATCAGCACGATTTCGTGTCCTTCCTCATGGTGGCGCGAGGCCTCGACATGGACTTTGCTGACCAGCGGGCAGGTGGCGTCGAGGAAGAACATGTTGCGAGCCTTGGCATCCGCTGGCACGCTTTTGGGTACGCCATGAGCCGAGAAGACAACGGGTGAATCGGTCTCGGGGATTTCGTCGAGTTCCTCGACAAACACGGCGCCCTTGGCCTTCAGGCCCTCCACCACATATTTGTTGTGCACGATGGCGTGGCGCACATAGACGGGTGCGCCATATTTTTCGAGCGCCAGTTCCACGATCTGGATCGCCCGGTCCACGCCGGCGCAGAATCCGCGCGGGGCGCAGAGCAGAATGTTAAGGTGCGGCCTTTTTTCCATGCCAGATCAGATGCTTTCCCCGCACTTGCAAGTCAAGTGCTGTTGCAGCCGGGGCAGGGCATAGGCAATATGCGCTCGAGTAAGTGACCGGGACGGTTCCAGGTGAGTTTGGCGCAGGAAATGTTTGCGATTGCCCCGGCGACGGGGAAGGCGAACCTGAGCGCTGGTCAGCTCAAGCTGCTCACCGGCAAGTCCCGCTGGATTTTCCGCGTCGGCGAAGCCGGTTTCCCCACGGTTCCCACCATCGCCATCACCCGCGCCGCCTGGGAGGAATTGCAGGCCGAACGCACACGGCGTGACACCCGTCTGCGCACCCATTGGGTGGCATGCCTGTTCAAGCTCGTCGCCAAGGATGGTCCCGCTCCGCAATTGGTGGTGCGCACCTCGGCTTCTTCGCACAATAGCGGCCTGGCGCCGGCACGGCTGGGCATCTCGGCACCCACTGCCCCTGAAGATTCGGTTGACCCCACCCGACCTCTGGCCAAGGCGATCAAGCAGGCCTTCGAAAGCTATGGGTTTTTCGGCGGCGGCTGGATTGCGCCGCGCAATGAGGATGACCGCGCGCGCCAGATCGTTCTGGTGCAGGCCGTGGCGCAGGGCGACATCGAACAATTTCTGACCCGCAACGCCTCCACCGGCGCCATGGGTCCGGCGCCCTTGAATGGCGCGCCCTTGCCGCGCCTGCCCGATGATGTGAACGCGCTGGTCGACCTGCTCGATGCCAAGGCGGGCCGCCACATGGCGTGCCTGGTGGCCATTGAAAAGGGCAAGGTGACCTTCCTGTCGGCGCGGCCCGTGCAGGCCAGCGCCGGGGCGGAGCTGCAGGCCGCAGTGGACCGGGTCGAGCGGAAGGTCTGGACGCCTCAGGGAGCCGTGTCGCGTGTCGATCCCAGTCGCCTCGCGCTCATGCTGCACCCGCGATTGAAGGCACCGGAGGAGGCGACACCCATTGCCATGGGACTGGGCGTTTCGCCTGGGGCGGCCAGCGGCATCATCACCTTCAACCCCGATGACGCTGCACGCCTGCGGGCCCGTGGCAAGCATTGCATCCTGGTGGTCAATGAAACCGGCCCGGCCGACATTGAGGGCATGAAGGCAGCCACCGGCATTCTGACGGCGCGCGGCGGCATGTCGAGCCATGCCGGCGTGATCGCCCGCATCACCGGCAAGCCCTGCGTCGCCGGGGTGCGCAGCCTCACGGTCGATACGCTCGAAATGATCTGCCGCATTGGCGAGCGCGAATTTCGTGCCGGAGACCGGCTGACCATCGATGGCACCGATGGCGCGGTCTATCTCGGCAATCTGCCACTGGCCCAACCCCAGATCGGCGGTGCCATCGGCACGCTGCTGGGCTGGTCCGATGCCAGCCGAAAAATTGCCGTGCGCACCAATGTCGAAACGGTCGAATCGGCGCAGACGGCCCTCAGCTTTGGTGCCGAAGGCATTGGCCTGGCCCGCTCCGAACACATGTTTTTTTCACCCGAGCGCATGGTGGCGCTCCGGCGCATGATCCTTTCGGAAGACGAGGATGCCCGCTCCCGTGCCATTGCGGGCCTGGTCGATTTCCAGACTGGCGACTATTCGGCGCTGTTCTCGGCCATGCAGGGGCTGCCGGTCACCGTCCGCCTGTTCGATCCGCCGTTGCATGAGTTCCTGCCCCGCACCGACGAGGAAATCGAGGAGACCGCGGCCTCGCTCGGCGTGGCCGTGCGCGCCCTGCGCTTGCGGCTTGAGCGCATCGCCGAAATCAATCCCATGCTGGGCCATCGCGGGGTACGCCTGGCCATCACTTATCCCGAAATTCTGCAGATGCAGATGCAAGCCGTGATCGCCGGTGCCCGTGCCGCCAGCGAAACCCAGACACAGCCGGTTGTGGTCGAAGTCATGGTGCCCTTCGTTTCCACGGCCACCGAGGTGTCCTGGGTGCGCGAGCGGATCATGACCATTCTCGACAATGCCGGCATGGGTCGGACCGATCGCATCCGGGTTTCCTTCGGCACCATGATCGAGCTGCCGCGCGCCTGTCTCCGCGCTGGTGACATCGCCTCCATGGTCGACTTCATTTCCTTCGGTACCAACGATCTGACGCAGACCACTTTCGGCATCTCGCGGGATGACGCGCCGACCTTTCTCGCCGCCTATCAGCGCAAGGGCGTCTATGAACGAGACCCCTTTGTCACCATCGACGAGAAGGGTGTGGGCGAAATGATCGCCATTGCCATCGCGCGCGGCAGGGCAGCCAATCCACGTCTCAAGGTCGGCATTTGCGGCGAGCACGCAGGCGATCCGGCTTCCTTGCGCTTCTTTGCCGGTTTAGGCGTCGACTATGTCAGTTGCTCACCCTATCGTGTACCGGTGGCCCGGCTGACCTTGGCCCAGGCTTCGGCTTAAATAGCTTCCATCGCATACCTATATGCGGTGACAAGACAGAACCGGCCGCAACGTGCCGGGACAGACGGGAAGGGCCTTGCGTTCGTGAAGAGATTTGCAGTTGTCCTGGCGCTGCCAGTGCTTTTGGGGCTTGTGCAGCCAGGTTTGGCACAATCGGGTGCGCAATGCGCACCCATCGACAATGATGCCGAACGTCTCGTCTGCTACGACGATATCTTCCGCCCCGGCGGCGTGGTGCCCGAGGGGGGCAGCGTTACCCTTCAATCCGAACAGTTGATCCCCGCCCGCCCCAGCGGCCGGGCCCCGGCAACCATCACGGTCTTTTGCGAGGCCGATATTCTGCAGGTGGCCTTCAGCTTTGCCGGCAACTCCATGTCGGCACTGGGCAGCGATACCGGCATCACTCTGCAATATGACCTGCAGCGCGCCAGAAGTTCGACCCTGCCAGTCAATGAGGACAATACAGCGATCCTGATCGACAATACCCGCGACGCGCGCGCCTTTCTTGATGGCCTGATCGGCGCGACCAATCTGACAGTCCGGGTAACCCCGGCCACCACGCGCTCGCTCTCGGTGCGCTTCCGCGTTGCCGATTTTGCCGACGAAGTGGCGCCGGTCATCGCCGCCTGCGGGCAGTAGCCCGCACCGCACAATTTGCCGCACCCCGCGCCGCAACACGGTCACAAACGCGCCCTTTGGGTGCCCCGAACCCCATTTACCCAGCGCTAACCTTAATAACCGATCATCACAACCATCGGCATTTGAGCGTCACATTTGCCGGGCTTGAGTTGTGTTGCGTAGCGTTGAGTAAAGTATATGGCCCTTTCCCACCGGCCGGTGGCGCAAAAGCGTCCGGTCAGAGCGGTTAGCCGAACAGCCATCCTCGCCCGAGGGGCGATGATGCTGCTTGTGGCCCCCCTTGCCTATGTCGGTCTTGCGGGGGCGGCGTTCGGGCCCGGTTCGGCGCCCCTGGGCAATTCAGGCCTGCCCGGACAGGCCGAACCTGTCGCTGTGGCACAGGCCAGCCTGAGCTATAACGGCGTTGATCCCATCATCACCGGCTCGGTCAATCATCTGTTTGAAAGCGCCAGCTTCACTGGTCCCAACCGCGCGCAGAAAACCGACCGTCTGCGCCCGGCTGTCGATGCCCTGGCCATTTCGAAAAGCTTCGAGCAGGCGCGCCTGCAGATCGCCGCCCTGCGGGCGCCGGCTGATGCGGCCGCCTTGGGTCAAACCAGCATTGCCGACGCCGGTGACACATCAGATGCCCAACCCGGCCCGCGCATGTCGGTGGCGTCGCTTCATCCCAATGCCGCCGCCGCGCTCGATGCCATTGCCGGCATCGCGCCCAAGGCCGAGGGCGAAGCTCCTGCCAACGTGACCTTGCCCGAATCGGTGCCCGAGCAGCTGGCTTATGCCCGCGCCAGCGCGCCGGCGACCGTCACCGAATTGCAGGGCGAGCCAATGGGGGGGCTGTCCGACAAGGAACTCTGGTGTCTGGCCACAGCCATCTATTTCGAGGCGCGCGGCGAAGTCTATCGCGGCCAAGTCGCCGTGGCCCAGGTCATTCTCAATCGCGTCAAGGATCACCGCTATCCCGACACCATTTGCGGCGTCGTGTTCCAGAATCAGAATCGCCGCAATGCGTGCCAGTTCTCCTTTGCCTGCGACGGCATTCCCGAGACCGTGACGGAGCGCCGCCCCTGGGATCAGGCCGAAGAAATCGCGGCCAAGGTGACCAGCGGCGAACTCTATCTGACCGAGGTGGGCGATGCGACCCACTATCACGCCACCTATGTGCGGCCGGCCTGGGCCCCGCGCATGACCAAGGTTACGCAGATCGGCCTGCACGTATTCTACAAGTTCAAGCGGGGCTGGCTGTTCGGCTAGCCGTCACAGAACATCAGGGCAGGGCAGGTCCGCTCAGGCGGATGAAGGAATTGCCGGCACGGCTTCTGAAGCTGTACCAGTCTCCATTGGTCCAGAACCGCACATAAGTGCCCGTGCCACCGCCCACTGCGGTCACGTCGATGCCCGGATAGAGCACGTGCTTTGAGGTCAGGCCATCGGTGGAATAGGTGCCTGTTGCCGTGGTGGTGATGCTCACATGGCTCACCCGCCCGGCTTCGATCTTCTTGACGGTGGTGCTCGAAAGCGGGTCAGTCGACACCCAGTCGGCATACTCGACCTCATACTCCCGGCCGTCGAACTTCACCAATTTGCTGGTATCAAAGCCGGCCGGCATTTCGTCGGCAAAAGCATCGAGCACAAAGACCGGCCCGATGGCGGCCAGCGCCGTCGCGCAGATGGCGCCAAGGGTCATGCCCGTGAGCATGTGGCGTGTCGGCAGGTTCATGGCAGGCGCTCCAGACTGTTCCACTTCGGCACACTTGGCTTAACGAAGCAGTAACCATGAAGTGTCGGAGGCGCACCGTCATACTTAATTTATGGTTAATGTGCACAGACCAGTCAGGTCGAAGAAATATCGTGGCTAATCTGTTCGAAAGCCCCAATAAAACGCTCATGCGCCTGTTGGGTCGGCCAGGGGCGGATGAGCTTGTCGAAGGCCTCGACATCGAAGGCGGACTGGCTGGGCACGCCGAACAGGCGCCGGGCCTCTGGCGGCTCGAACCCGGCAAGGTTGGTCGCTTCGAAAAAGGCCGCTTCCTGGTCCGCTTTCTTGACCAGCTTGTTGACGGCAGCCGGCATGGTTGCGGGCAGCGAGAAACGCAGGAAAATGGCGGCCAGCAGGCCCTTTTCGACATCCTTGTAGCTGCCCCCGATCACCGCCTTGAAAGGCGAGATGATGTCGCCCACCACATATTCAGGAGCGTCATGCAAAAGGCATTGCATCTGCGCCACCGGTTCGGCCTCCGGATTGGCTGCCCGGAACAGTTCGAGCACCAGCACCGAATGCTGCGCCACCGAAAAGGGATAATCCCCGATCGTCTGCCCGTTCCATCGCGCCACGCGCGCCAGGCCATGGGCGATGTCGGACAACTCCACATCGACAGGCGAGGGGTCGAGAATGTCGAGACGGCGCCCGGACAGCATACGCTGCCAGGCACGAGTGCTTTGGCGGGACATCGGCATTAGACGCAGCTAGTGGACTGGTGCCACCAGCTTTAACAGATCAGCGCGATTCGAGAATGGAGACTACTCGTCTGCCGAAACCGCGTCGCCCAGACGATAATCGGCCCAGACGGGCAGGGCGATCTCGACCGGCTTGCCGTCGACCGTCACGGTGCCGGGATCGGTGATCCGATCGAGCCGCACGATCGCGACTGCCATCCCGTCCACCACCTGGCCGATTGTTCCGGCCTCCTTGCCCCCTGCGACAACGGCGCTGCCAGCCGGCCCCTCCACTCCCGAAACGATGACAGGACGGCGACGCGCCGTGCCGCGATGCTTCATGCGCGAAACCACTTCCTGACCGACATAGCAGCCCTTGGCAAAGTCAATTCCCTCGAGAATGTCCATGCCGATATCGTGGGCGAAGGCGTCATTGGCAGGGAAGTCATTGCCCTGATGGACAATGCCCAGGGCGATACGTTGCTGCTGGTAGGATGTATCGTTCTGCACCCAGTCCGCGGTCGCTTCTATCGGAGCAATGACCCGCCAGCCCATATCGACAGGCCCCAGCCGGTCCATATGCCTTATGCCTTGGGGTTCCTCGTCCTGCGCAAATCCCACGCGATGGGTATCGCGCAGATCATCGATCACGACCTGAGCCCGCAGGCGATACATCTTCATGCGCTTGAAGAAATCATCGGCGACCGACTGGTGCACGTCGAGCCAGAGGGCGTCGTCCGCATGTCCGGCAAGGCCCTCGGCCAGGATCTTGCCCTGCGCCGACAGCAGCGCCCATGCCGCAGCCACCTCGCCGTCACCGTCGCCAGTACTGGGAATTTCACCAGTCACGACGTCATTGAGCAGGCGATGTGCCTCGGGGCCGGAAAAGCGGAACAGTGCGCGGTCTGCGCGCAGATGGATGGTCATGAGACTTGCCTCGTCGGACGCCCGTGTTAAACCGGCCCTGAACATGGACCAGCGGCGGGACGAAAGACATGGCGCAGTACGACACGATTTTCAAGAATGCCACTGTGGTCAATCAGGATGGCGAGGGCCTGGCCGACATCGCGGTCAAGGACGGCAAGATCGTCGCGCTCGGTTCGGTCGAGGGCAACGCAGTCGAAACACTTGACTGCAAGGGCCTGCACATCCTGCCCGGCGTCATCGACACCCAGGTGCATTTCCGTGAGCCCGGCCTGACACACAAGGAAGACTTGGAGAGCGGCTCGCTCGGTGCCGTCATGGGGGGGGTAACCGGCGTTTTCGAGATGCCAAACACCAATCCGTTGACCACCACGCGCGAAACCTTCGAAGCCAAGATCGAGGCGGGCACCAATCGCATGCATTGCGATTTCGCCTTTTATATCGGCGGCACCCACGAAAATGTCGGCGAACTGCCGATGCTCGAAAAACTGCCCGGCTGTGCGGGCGTGAAGGTTTTCATGGGGTCGTCCACCGGCTCGCTGCTGGTGGCCGATGATGATGGCGTCGAGGCCATTCTGCGCGCCATTTCCCGTCGCGCCGCCTTCCACTCCGAAGACGAATTCATGCTCGAAGAGCGCAAGGGCCTGCGCGTTGAAGGCGACCCGTCCAGCCATCCCGTCTGGCGTTCGCCCGAAGTCGCCATGAGCTGCACCACGCGGCTGGTCAACCTGGCCCGCAAGACCGGCAAGCGCATTCATGTCTTGCACATCTCGACCAAGGAAGAGATTGTTTATCTGGCCGATCACAAGGATGTCGCAAGCGTCGAGGTGACGCCGCACCACCTGACGCTTGACGAGACCGCCTATGAGCGCCTTGGCACCTATGCCCAGATGAACCCGCCGGTGCGCGACAAGGTTCACCGCGAGGGCATCTGGAAGGGCGTCGCCAACGGCGTTGCCGATATTCTAGGCTCCGACCACGCGCCGCACACGCGCGAGGAAAAGGACCACCCCTATCCCCAGAGCCATTCAGGCATGACCGGGGTGCAGACCCTGGTGCCCACCATGCTCGACCACGTGAACAATGGGAAGCTCAGCCTGCAGCGCTTTGTCGACATGACCAGCCACGGCCCCAATCGCCTGTTCGGCATCGTCGGCAAGGGCCGAATTGCCGTGGGCTATGACGCGGACCTGACCATTGTCGACATGAAGCGGCGCGAAACCATCACCAATGAATGGATAAAGAGCCGCGCTGGCTGGACACCCTATGACGGGGTCACCGTCACGGGTTGGCCGGTCGGCACCATCGTGCGCGGCAACAAGGTGATGTGGCAGGGCGAACTGGTAACCCCCTCAAAGGGCCAGCCCATGCGGTTCCTGGAGGCGTTGCCGCAAGGGTAGGGGGCAAAGGGCCTGCTGCTACTGCAGAATCCGGTCCAGATTATATTCGCCATTGCGGATGCGTTCAGGGAGCAGCGCGACCAGGTCGGCAGTGGCCTCGTCGCCATGCATCTTGACGAAGGTGGCCAGCGCCGCGAACAGCGAAGCATGCGCCAGCGAGGCGGATTCCAGCCCGTCTTCTTCGGCGCTGTTCCAGGCTTCGGCCAGATACTCCAGAGCCAGTTGCCGTTCCGACTGACTGCGGTCGAACGGTCCGATCCCGGATGCGGGCGAGAAGATGGTTTTGGGCGTGCTCATGATGCGGGCATAACATGGCGCGCGGGCCACTTCTCGGAGGAAGTAAGCCGAAGGTTAACAGCGGGTAGGCAATTGCATGGACCCGCCCGTCCCGGACTACTCGGCAAAACGCGTGTGAATATCCCGCGCCAGCCTCTGTGCCTCGTCCAGCAGCCGCGTCAGCGCCTCGCGCGAAGAGGGGGTGCAATGCTTATGCAGGCGGGCAAAGGCCGTGTACCCCGTGTTGAACGCTCCTGCCAGGCGCTGCCGCCGATCATCGTCCGGTTCATCCAGCTCGATCAGTTCGGACGCCTGCTGCCGCCAGTCCTCTGTGCCGGTTTCGCACAGCGGCTCCAAAAAATACAGGCTGCCCATGATCTCGGTCAGCCGCTCCATCTGGCGCTGGTAGAGCGGGTCAATGGCGTGAGCGGGAGATGCAAGCATGAGGGCGACCGCTATCCCACCAAGCAATCCGCGGAGGCGAGAGCCCCCAGCCATGATCCCGCCCCACAAGGGGGAGGGAGACGATGAAAACTGTTGCCACAGTCTTGCGGCTCCTTCCCCTCGATGGGGAGGGATTGAGAGTGGGGTGGGGCCGCGGGCAGCATCACGTGGGTTCAACTCGTCCATGCCCGCCTTCTACCAGCTTTGCCCCAACACCCTGAAGCACTCTCTGATCACCTCATCCAGCCGTGATGTGGTGCGCAGCGCCGGCAACATGCCCGGATCGGCCCATTTGTGGTCGATGATCTCGTCCGATGGGCGGATCACCCCGGAAAAATCCGTGGTGGCAAAGACGGCGAGCCGATAGGTGCCGTCCCGACCCAGGGCCTGCACCATGGCGAGTTGTGGGTTGCGGATCGTGATCCCCAACTCCTCCTGCAATTCGCGCATTGCGCATTGCTCTACAGTCTCGCCGGGGTCCATCCGACCACCCGGAAAGGTCCACAAATTCTGGTAGGGCGCATAGGCCCGCTTGATAATCAGCACCTTGCCGTCGCGGACAAGGGCAACGCTGGCGGCGTTGGGAAGGTCTGTCATGGATGGAACGGGGCCCGCCGGTTTGCGATTCGTGAGCCAAGAGCTTACCTCTCCCGAGGTAAAGGAGACATGCCATGTGCGGACGCTATGCTTCGACCCTGCCGCCCGAGATGATGGAGGAGCTGTTCAAGCTCCTCAACAGCGTCGAAACCGTGCCACGCTACAATATCGCGCCGACCCAGCCTGTCGTTGCCATCTGGGAAGCTGAGGCCCGGCGCGAGGCCCATCTGGCGCGGTGGGGCTTCGTCCCCCATTGGGTCAAGGACCCGCGCGATTTCCCCTTGCTGGTCAATGCCCGCGCCGAGAGCATGGCCGAAAAACCGGCCTTTCGCGACCGGGTCAAGCATGGCCGCTGCCTCGTCCCCGCCAGTGGTTACTATGAATGGCACACCGGCCCGGACAAGAAAAAGCAGCCCTACTATATCACCCGCGCCGATGGACAGCCTATGGCGCTGGCCGGGCTTTATTCTGTCTGGATGGGCCCCAATGGCGAGGAGTTCGATACCGTCGCCACCATCACTGTTGCCGCTAATACCCAGCTTTCACCCATCCACGACCGCATGCCAGCGATCCTGCTGGACGAAGCCGCGCAAGACGCTTGGCTCAATTTGCGTGAGGTCGGGGCCGATCAGGCCACGCAAATGGCCCTGCCGCTCGAAGATGGCGTGCTGAAATTCCATCCCGTCTCGACCCGGGTCAATTCTGCCCGCGACGACGATCCCGGGCTGATCGACCCGGTGGACCTGGCAAATCCTGAGCCGTCGTGGATGCCTAAGCCTAAGCCGAAGAAGGCCGCCGGAGGTGGCGGGCAAATGGATCTGTTCTGAGCCCCCGTTCTGTTCCTCTCCCCGAGGGGGAGAAGAACAAATTCGGCCCGTGCCCTTGCCCCCTAAACCCCGATCTCGAAATAGCCCAGAGCGTCGCCGATGGACTCTTCTTCGTAGTGGAGGTGGCTGAGCAGCACTTTTTCCAGCGCCCGGAACACGGTCACGGCATCCTCGAAATTGGATGGCCCCGGCGCATCGGCCAGTTTGATCAGCGCGTCAATCAGCCTTTCGAGCAGTTGGTGCACCACCACATGCTCGGCCTGCAGGCGGTCCGCAATGGCCTTGAATGCCGGGCCCTGCGCGGCGATGCCAGGGAAGATCGCATAGTCTTCGATGGAATGGTGGCCATGAACGAACTGGCAATATTGCCCGCACAGCGTGCCGAAGCGCCTATAGTTCGACACCATGACGAGGTCAGCGGTTTCGGACTTGATCTCTTCTACGCTCGCCTTGCCTTCCGAAGCGCGTTCGATCAGCCGGCCGAGCACCACCATATTCTCGCGCAGATGGTCATGAATCTGCCTCAAGTGGTCACCCGGCGCTTTCTGCGCTTCGGTCACACCGTTAAGCTTGGGAATGGCAGGACGCGTGGCGTCGTCAAGGAATTGTATGTCTTTGAGCAGCATCGCCCAGACATGGTCCGGGCGGGAGGGAGGTGCAAGAAGGCACACGAAAGTGACCGGCGGCGCGGCTAACCCAGCAATTTCCCCGGATTGAGAATCCCGTTCGGGTCCAGCGCCGTCTTGATTGCCCGCATCATCTCGAGCGCCACTGGATCCTTAACCTGTCGCAGCAGCTCTGTTTTAAGCTGTCCGATGCCATGTTCGGCCGAGACCGAGCCGCCCAGTTTGAGCACCACCTCATAGATGATCTCGTGCATGGCCTCGTCGTACTCCGCCATGAAGGCCTTGGGATCGGCGCCGACCGGCATCGAGAAATTGAAGTGAATATTGCCATCCCCCATATGGCCGAACGGCACGGGGCGAATGCCGGGCGCGAATTTTTCTGCCGCTGCCGATCCCTCGGCAATCAGCGCGGGGACAGCTGCAATGGGCACTGAAACATCGTGCTTGATCGAGGCACCTTCGCGGCTCTGGCATTCGCTCATCTGCTCGCGGAATGCCCACATGCGGGTGCGGTCAGCGAGGGCCTCGGCCATTACCGCGTCGGAAATGAGCGTCTTGTCGAAAGCCACCTCCAGCGCCGACTGCAGGGCGCCCGGCTCCGTACCGGCCATACGGGTCAATTCGATCAAGGCATACCAGGGCGAAGCGCTCGCGGTCGGATCCTTGTCCAACATGCCGTGGCGAAGCTGGATGTCGAGCCCGATCCAGGGGATCAGTTCGAAGGCATTGAGGCGCGAGCCAACGCGTTCACGCATCAGCTGAAACAATTCCAGTGCCGCATCGGGAGAGGCCACGTTGACGATGGCCGTCTCATAATCTTGGGGCAGGGGATAGAGCTTCAGGCTTGCAGCGGTAATGATGCCGAGCGTGCCTTCCGCGCCCACCAGAAGATCTTTGAGATCATAGCCGGTATTGTCCTTCTTGAGCGCGTTGAGCCCCTGATAGAGCCGTCCATCCGCCAGCACGGCCTCGACCCCCATGGTCAGCTCGCGCGCATTGCCATAGGCCAACACGTTGACGCCCCCGGCATTGGAGGACAGAACGCCTCCAATCCGTGCCGAGCCCTGCGACGCCAGCCACAGCGGGAACA
Organism: Devosia marina; assembly: GCF_009758415.1. GTDB lineage: Bacteria > Pseudomonadota > Alphaproteobacteria > Rhizobiales > Devosiaceae > Devosia > Devosia marina. Next base: position 93,895 of record NZ_WQRF01000007.1, read on the forward strand.
TCGCTCCCTCTGCTTCTGCCGCCCTATGGGCGTTTTCAAGGATTACCCCGGCCTCGGCCGTCATCACCCCGGCACCCGCATTTATCGAGCGGATGCGATCGAGCTTGTGCAGACTCAGGATCACCTCGCGACCCGAAAGCGGCACCTGCGCACCGACCAGTCCGGTATTTCCGCCCTGCGGAACAATGCCGACATGGTTCTGGTTAGCCCACGCCATCACTTTTTGAACTGCTTCCACGCTGGGCGGCGTTACGATCGCCGAAGCGGTCTGGTGGAAACGCTTGCGTGGTTCATCAAGCCACGCCCCCATCTTTTCGGTGTCGGTCACGATCCCATCGCTCCCCACAATCCCGGCCAGGGCATCACGGATTTCGTTAGCGGTGAGGGGCATGTCAGAACTCCAAAACAGATGAGCTATGAGGGCGTTGCGCTTGCTTGCGCGGTCTAGGGTGTGCCACAAGCAAGCCACAGACTCCAGACGAACAAAGGCCGTGCCAGTAGGCGCGGAAGTGTCCATGACTGCCCCTTCCTGGCCAGATTTCTATTTCGCGCGCCACGGCGAAACCGACTGGAACCGTGAACAGCGTTATCAGGGCAGCCGCGATATCCCGCTCAACCGCACCGGCCAGTTGCAGGCCGACGCCAATGGCCTGCTGCTGCGCGACCTGCTGGAGCGCGACGGTGTCGATCCCGCCTCGCTCAACTGGTTTGCCTCGCCGCTGAGCCGGGCGTCCGAAACCATGGACCGCATGCGCGCCGCCTTCGATATCGCGCTGCCGCCCGTAATTCACGACAAGCGGCTGATCGAGATTTCCTTCGGCAATTTCGAGGGCCGCCTGCACGCTGAGATCGCCCGCGAATATTCAGCGCTGGCACCCGGTGAACGCGACGAGAGCTATTGGCGCTTCCGCCCCGAAAATGGCGAGAACTATGACGATGTAGCGACCCGCCTGCTCGATTTCGCGCGCGAACTGACCCATCATGCGGTGGTCGTGGCCCATGGCGGCGTGCTGCGCGTGGTTCGGCATCTGGTGGAAGGCACGCCACGCGGTGATGTGCTCAACTGGCCGCCGCCGCAGGGTGTGATCGCTCATTTCGCCGGTGGCCGGATGACGCTGCATGCGGCTGAGAACACCTGGGACGAGCCGGTCGATTGACCTGACGCCTCGGCCTGCCTAGAACGCTCGCAACCACGGGGCCGCGCCATGTCTTTCAATACGTTCGGGCATCTTTTTCGTTTCACCACCTGGGGCGAAAGCCACGGGCCGGCGCTGGGCGTCGTGGTCGACGGTTGCCCGCCGGGCATTGCGTTGACCCCCGAGATGATTCAGCGCGATCTCGATCGCCGCAAGCCCGGACAGTCCAAATTCACCACGCAGCGCCGCGAGGCCGACGAGGTGAAAATCCTTTCCGGCGTGTTCGAGGACGAACGCACCGACGGCCCGCGGACCACCGGCACGCCGATTTCCCTGATGATCGAGAATACCGATCAGCGGTCCAAGGATTATTCGGAGATTCGCGACAAATATCGTCCCGGGCATGCCGACTACACCTATGACCAGAAATACGGCATTCGCGATTATCGCGGCGGTGGCCGCACCTCGGCCCGTGAAACGGCCGCGCGCGTTGCGGCTGGTGCCGTGGCGCGACAAGTACTCGCCGGCGTGACCATTCGTGCCAGCCTGGTGCAGATGGGTCCGCACAAGATCGACTATGCCAATTTCGATTGGGACCAGGTGGGGCAGAATCCCTTCTTCTGCGCCGACGCCAAGGCCGCCGATCTCTGGGCCGAGTATCTTGATGGCTTGCGCAAGGATGGCAATTCGGCCGGTGCGGTGATCGAGGTGGTCGCCGAAGGTGTTCCATCTGGCTGGGGCGCACCGATCTACGGCAAGCTCAGCGCCGATCTGGCCTCGGCGATGATGAGCATCAATGCTGTCAAGGCTGTCGAAATCGGCGCGGGCTTCGAGGCGGCGGGCCTGACCGGTGTGGAGAACGCCGACCAGATGCGGGCGGGCGAGGACAAGCCCTATTTTCTCTCCAACCATGCCGGCGGCATTCTGGGCGGTGTCTCCAATGGCGACCCGATCGTGTGTCGATTTGCGGTCAAGCCGACCTCGTCCATTCTGACCCCGCGCCAGACTGTCACCACGGCCAATGAAGATGTCGACATCATTACCAAGGGCCGCCACGACCCCTGCGTCGGGATCCGCGCCGTGCCGGTGGGCGAAGCCATGATGGCCTTGGTCCTTGCGGATCACATGTTGCGCCACCGGGGACAGACCGGCCGCGAAGGTGGCGTCGGTTTTCAGCGGAACTAGCTACGCGACACGTGCAAGCGGAGTCCAAAGGGTCCGCGTTTCACAGTCAACTGCTCCAGCTTTTCCAGATATTCTACGTGCGCCATAATGGTCATGCGTGCCGCCATGCGCACCTTGGTCGGTTGATTGGGATATATTGCCCTGACCACCGCGCCTATTGTGCGCGCACCTGCGTCCACGGCGTCCAGCACTTGCTGGTTGCGCATCTGCCGGTGCGCCCTGAGGGCCGCAGCGTGCGCCGGGCCATCTGCAATTCTATCGCCATGTGCGGGGAGATAGCGGCGATAGGGCAGGGCAATGAGCTTGTCCAGCGAAGCGAGATAATCCGCCATTGAGCCGTCCGGCACCGATACCAGGGTAGAATTCCATCCCATCACATGGTCCCCGGAGAACAGCAGGTCGCTGCCCACCACCCCGAAGGCCAGATGGTTGGCGCAATGGCCGGGTGTTGTGAGAACGCTGACGGTCATGTCGCCTGCCGGGATGACTTCACCATCGACCAGGGATCGGTCGGGCACGAGGTCCCAATCGCAAGACTTGCGGATCGGGTTGACTTCGAATCGGCGCAAGGGTCGTGACAGCCGGTGCGGTCCGCCAAACCAGAGCGGCGCGCTTAGCTTCTGCGCCAGCATTTTTGCCGACGCGCTGTGGTCGCGATGGGTATGCGTGAGCAGGATGGCCGTGACCGGACGTCCGCCAATAGCCTTGAGCAGGGCAGCCTCATGCATAGGGTCGATTGGACCCGGATCTATCAGTGCAAGCTTCTGATGCCCCACAAGAAAACTGTTCGTTCCGGTGAATGTAAACGGCGACGCATTGGGGGCAGTAATCCGGACAATGCGCTCTGCAACGGCAACGGGTTGACCCGTTTGGGCATCGAACTGGGTCTCAAAGTGGAGTTCAGGAGCGGTGGGGGCCATTGCGTGCCGTGTAACGAAACCGTAATAGACTGTGGTCCGGACCCGACCACCCGGGAGGGGGTTGGTCCCTATCAATTACGGAAGGTATGAAATGGCTGTGACTTTGACCACGCCCAACACGCTGCTCGGTGCATTCCAGCCCAAGGGCAACGTCGCCAAGCTGGCAACCAATGCCGCTATCGTCCTCATTGGCACCATGCTCATCACGGCTGCTGCCAAGGTCAACGTCCCGGTCTGGCCGGTGCCGGTGACCCTGCAGAGCTTTGCCATTGCCGCGCTCGCCGCTGCTTTCGGCATGCGTATCGGTGTCGCCACCGTTGCCGCATACCTCATCGAAGGGGCCATGGGCCTGCCCGTCTTCGCCACCGGCGGTGGCATGGCTTACCTTTTGGGACCCACCGGCGGCTTCCTCATCGGCTTCCTCGCGCAGGCCGCTATCATCGGCTACGCGGCTGACCGCGGCGCTTCGGGCCGTCCCCTGGCCCTGTTCGGGGCCATGCTGGTGGCGACCGCAGTGCTGTATGCCTTCGGCTTTGCCTGGTTGGTGATGATGGCAGGTCAGGCCGCATGGGTTGATCAGACCAATGTGCTCGCCTCCGCCTTTGCCAAGGCCGTGCAGCCTTTCCTCGTCTGGGACACTCTCAAGATGGCCCTTGCGGCCCTGACCGTGACCGGCCTGTGGAGCTTCTTCGGCGCCAAGCGCTAAGCGAAGACGCAGTTCTTATAAGAAAGGGCCGGTCGAAAGACCGGCCCTTTTTCATGTCCATATTTGGTGGGTCAGCCCGCCGCCACGGCCAACCCATTGGCATCGAACAGCAAGGCCTTCGCCGGATCTACATCGAGCGCCAGGCTCTCGCCGCGCTTGAGCGCCTGGTCGCCATCGAGCACGGCAAGCCAGGAGGCGCCCGATGGGAGCTCGAGATTGACAATGGTCTCGTTGCCCAGCCGCTCGACAAGACCAACGCGACCGACAATGGCCCCGGAGGGCGCGACCACAAGATCGTGTGGCCGCACGCCAAGGGTCAGCTTGTCACCCGGGTGGACCTTGCCGGCGGGCAGCGCGACGGGCACGCCGACGACGTCAGGCCCGCTCACATGGACCGTTTCGCCAACAATCTTGTCGGCATTCACTTCAACGAAATTCATCTTGGGCGAACCGATAAAGCCCGCCACGAAGAGATTGGCAGGGTGCTTGTAGAGTTCGATCGGGCTGCCGACCTGCTGCACCACGCCGCCGTCAAGCACGACGATCTTGTCAGCCAGCGTCATGGCCTCGACCTGGTCGTGCGTCACATAGATCATGGTGGCGTCCAACTCACTATGCAGCTTGGAGATTTCCATGCGCATGTCGACGCGCAGCGCCGCGTCAAGGTTTGACAGCGGTTCGTCGAACAGGAAAACCTCCGGCTGACGCACGATGGCTCGACCGATGGCAACGCGCTGGCGCTGTCCACCCGAAAGCTGGCTCGGCTTGCGGTCTAGCAGATGTTCCATCTGCAGGATACGTGCCGCCTCGCGGATTTTCTGGTCGCGCACCTCCTTGGGGGTCCGCGCCAGCTTCAGGCCAAAGCCGACATTGTCGTACACCGTCATGTGCGGGTAGAGCGCATAGGACTGGAACACCATGGCGATGCCGCGGTCCCGCGGTTCGACTGCGTTGACCACTTTGTCGCCAATCACCAGCTCGCCGCCGGTGATGTCCTCCAGACCTGCAATCATGCGCAGTAGTGTGGACTTGCCGCAGCCTGACGGTCCGACGAAAACAACGAACTCGCCATGCTCGATGGTAAGGTCAACGCCTTTGATGACCTCGACTTTGCCATAGCTCTTGCGGAGCTGTCTCAGTTCAAGCCCGGCCATGGTCGGTCTCCTTGCAGTGTGTCGTCATGTGCCCTTATCCCTTCACAGCGCCGGCCGTCATGCCGGCCACGATCTGCCGGTTGAAGAACATGAAGACCAGCAGCGGCGGTATGGTGATGAGCAGGATATTGGTGAACAGCAGATTATAGGCGGTGCTGAACTGGCTCTGGAAATTATAGAGCGTCAATTGCACGGTCGCGTTGGCATTGCCCGGCAGATAGTAGAGCGGGTTGGTGAAGTCGTTGAAGATTCCGACCGATTGCACCACGATATTGGTGACCGTGACCGGCCAGAGCAGCGGCAGCACAATGCGGAAGAACACATCCAGCGGCCGCGCGCCGTCGATGATGGCCGCTTCGTCGAGATCGCGCGGAATGGTGGCGACGAAAGCGCGGTAGAGAATGATCGAGAAGGGCAGGTTGTAGGCGACCTCGATCAGGATCATACCATGCAGTGTCCCGAACAGTTGCAGGCCCTGCAGCAACCAGATCGTCGGCACCACGGCGGGCGGCACCATCAGGCCCGCCAGGACCAGAAATTCGATCAGCCCGTTCCAGCGTGTTTTGCGTCGGGCCAGCACATAGCCAACCATGGCCGCAAAGATCACCAGCAGGGTCACGCTGACCACGGTGATGATGCTCGAATTGATGAAGGCGGTGATCATCATCCAGTTGCGGGTTTTGACCACCTCGACCACGTTTTCCCAAAAGTGGAATCCGGTGGGAAGGGAAAAGTCCCGCAGGGCCGATTGCTGCCGGTCCTTGAACGCCATCAGGATGATGAAGATGAACGGAATGACGAACACCACGAAAGTGGCTGCGATGGCGGCAGCGCCGCCCAGGATCGAAGTGCGCTTTTTCATTCGTGACCCTGCTTGCGATTGAGGAACATGGTCAGCGGCACAACCAGCAGGGCGATGAGGATGAACAGCACCACATTGCCCGCGGTCGACAGGCCATAGAACCCGGCCTGATACTGCTTGTAGATCACCGAGGCGATGGTATCGGAGGCAAAGCCGGGGCCGCCCTTGGTCATGGCCCAGATCAGATCGAATGTCCTGAGACCGCCGATAAAGCTCAGGGTGATGACGGTCGAGGTGGCCGGCCGGCAGAGCGGTAGGGTGACGTACCAGAAATTCTGCCAGGGCGTGGCGCCGTCAATGCGTGCGGCCTCGTAGTAATCCTGGGGGATCGCGACCAGGCCCGCGATATAGATCACGGTGGCCAGGCCCACGCCCTTCCACACATCGACCAGCGCAACTGAATAGAGCGCCAGGTTCGGATCGGTCAGCCAACCCGGCCCGGCAATGCCGAACAGCGCCAGCGTCTCATTGATCATGCCCTGGGTGGGATGCATGAGGACAGTGAAGGTGATGCCGACGCCAACCGTGGACACCAGCACAGGAAAGAAGATAACCGAGCGCAGATAGCCGCGCCCGACGATCTGGCTGGTCAGCATCACGGCCAGCAGCAGGCCGACCACAACCTTGAGGCCGGACGTCACTGCGGCATAGATCACGGTATTGATCAGGCCCTTGATCAGGAAGGGTTCGCGCAGGAACTGTGCGAAGTTTTCCAGGCCAATGAATTCAGAGTCGAACAGTGTCCAGCGCGTCAGACTGAAATAGAGCGAGGCAAAGGTCGGCACCAGGAACAGCACCGAATAGATGATGGCGGCGGGGGTGAAGAACCATCCCGGATATGGCGAGCGCTTGATGGCCCGCGTTTCGGCCCGGTTGGGTGAACCAGCCATGGTGGAAGCGCTCATGTCTCCCCCTCCTTCAACTCTGAAAGTGGTCCGGGATGCTGCAATCAGCACCCCGGACCATAAGGACTAGTGGCTCTTACCAGCCTTCAAGGCCGAGCTGCTGAGCCTGCTTGCGCACGTCCTCATCATAGAGGGCTGCGGCGCTGGCCGCATCACGGCTGCCGGTACCCACTTCGACCAGGATCTGCTCGAGCGCGGGGCCCTTGACCGGCGAGAGGAATTCAAGCGCCGGAGCGTTCTGGCCGCCTTCCTGGAAGTAGGGCAGCATGTCGGAGACGGAGGGCGGCACGTCGGCCGGCAGCTCACAACCAGCAACCATGTAAGGGCCTGTTGCGCCAACGGCCTCGTTGCGGACGTCGCAGCCTTCTGGGCTTGCTATAAACGCCACGAAGTCCTTGGCCAGATCCGGGCTCGCCGTATTGGCAGCCACATAGACCGAGTCTGGCATCCAGGTGGTCAGGCCGTTGTTCTCGGCGCTGTCGCCGGGCTGGGCAAAAAAGCCCACGTCGTCGAGATAGTCCGGGGCGGTCTCGGCGATCGCGCCGACCGCAAAGGTCAGCATGGGATAATGTGCGCCTTCGCCCATGGCGATCATGCGCACGCCATCAGCATAGGTGGCCGCACCGAAATCGGCGTTGAAGTATCCGGCCTCGGCCACTTCCTGCAGCTTCTCAAAGCCGCGCAGCGCCGCAGGGGTAGTGGCGAACTTGGCTTCATTGGCGGTGAACTTTTCGGCAAAGTCGGGCTCTTCGGCCAGAACATTGTAGAAATCGGACAGCACGAAGAGCTGGCTGGTCCAGGTGTCGGCATAGGTCTGGATCACCGCAACCTTCCCGGCTTCCTTGATCGCTTCATTATTGGCCATGAATTCGTCCCAAGTGGTGGGAATTTCGAGGCCAAGCTCTTCATAGATAGGCTTGTTGTAGAAAATGCCGCCACCCATGGCCGGAGCGAATGGGGCGCCATAGACTTCGCCGCCAGCGGAAACCACGCTCTTGAAGCTGTCCTGAACACCGTCCTGGAACGCCTCGTCGGTCAGGGGCAGCAGGTTCTGGGTCGGGTTGATGGCCTGGAACAGCGAACCCGAATTATACGAAAACACGTCTGCCATGGCGCCGGTTGCCAGGCGTGTCTTGACGATGTTGTCGCCTTCGCCGCCGCCGGGACGCACTTCGATGTCGATGGTGACATCGGGGTTCATGGCCTTGTAGGCCTCGGCCCAGGCTTCCATGGTGGCAATGGATTGCGGGCCATTGTCGACAAGGATCGACAGATAGCCGGACTGCTGTGCCTGGACGGCACTGGCCGTCATCAGCATCCCCAGCGTGCTGGCGCCCATCAGGGCAATGAGTTTGGTCTTGGTCATGGTCTTCCTCCCATTTGGCCGCTAATGCGGTCCGGTCCTAAGAAAGTTACGCGCCGTTCAGGGCGTGTTCGCATTCACCAGCGACCTCTGGCGCTCCTCGCGCCTGGGTGCGGTGTAGTTGAAGGTGACGACGTGGGTCCCCGCGCCCAGCGCGGTCTCGGTCCCGGCCGAAATGGCCGCGCCATCCAGCGTCGCATCGCGATACTGCTCGGCCAGGCGCAAGACGCCCTTGCTGCCGGCAGGCACCTCGATTTCGTAGCGCACAGCCTCGCCTTCGATGGTCCACTCGGCGCGGATCAGCCCGGCCGGGCTGTCGTGATGCGCCTTGACCGGCGCGAGCTCGGGCAGAATGACCGGCTCGAAAACCACGGTCTTGAAGCCGGGATCCGTCTCGTCCGGGCGGAACCCGGCTACCCCTTCGAGAAGCCACTGGCAAACGGCGCCATAGGCATAGTGGTTGTAGGAGTTCATCTGCGGATTATAGATGCTGCCATCGGGCTGGATCGCATCCCAGCGTTCCCAGATGGTCGTGGCGCCCATCTTGACCTGATAGAGCCAGCCCGGAACCTCTTCCTGCAGGAACACTTCGCTGGCCAGCCCCCATTCGCCAATTTTGATCAATGCAGGCAACAGTGCAGGGGTACCGATAAAGCCAGTCCCGATGCGGCGCTCGGCCCGCTCGATCGTGTTCTTGAAATAGCGCTTGGCGGCTTCGAATTTGTCGACCGGGATCAGGTCATGGACGATCGCCAGCGCGTAGGAGGTCTGGTCGTCATAGGCCAGGCGGCCAGACGGCGTCACGAACTCCTTGGCGAACGCCGCCTTCACTTCGCCGGCCATGCCGGCCATTCGATCGGCAATGTCGGTCTTGCCCACGATCCGGGCAATATCGCTCACGGCCTTGGCCGCAATATGAAGATAGACGGTGGCGGCAGCATCGTCGCCCATGGTCGGCAGCGGCTTGGCGCTCGGGCCCTTGGGCTGCAGCCAGTCGCCGAACGAAAAGCCGCGGGCCCCCCATTCGCGCGGCGGCGACACGATCGGGCCATCGCTGATCGACCACACGAAGTCCACCCATTTGACCATTGAGGGCAGCACTTCTTCGAGAAAAGCCGTGTCGCCATAGTGCAGATAGAGCTGCCAGGGCACCATCCAGATGGCGTCGCCCCAGCCGGTCGAACCGTAAAAGCCGGGATAATTGGTGGGGTCCAGTCGCGTCGGGTCGGGGCAGACATGGGGCACCGCCCCGTCTTCGCGCTGGTCGACCATCAGGTCGCGCACCCATTTGTGGAAGAAGCCCTGCACCTCCCCCAGATAGGCGGCGGTTCCGGCAAACACCTGTGCATCGCCGGTCCAGCCCAGGCGTTCGTCGCGCTGCGGGCAGTCGGTCGGAACCTCGATGAAATTAGCGCGCTGGCTCCAGAGTGTATTGAGGAACAGCCGGTTCACCAGCGCATTGCCGGAAGTGAAGCCGGACTTCACCTCGGTCACCGAGCTGATCGGCACGGATACGATATCGATCAGCTTGGCGTCGCCCTCAATGGTTACGCAGACATAGCGGTAGCCCTGGAAGGTAAAGTAAGGGCGATAATGTTCCTCGCCCGTCCCCGCCAGCACATACTCAATGCGCGCATCGGCCGTGCGGTAATTGCCATTGTAGAAATTTCCGTCCTGATCGAGCACTTCGGCGTGTTCGATCGTGATCTTCGCGCCAGCCGCGCCGTTGACCGTGATAGCAACATTGCCCCCGGCGTTCTGGGCGAAGTCGTAAACAGTGCGGCCTTCGGCGTCGGTCCAGCTCTTGGCAACGGCCAGGGGCTCGAGCTCGCGCACGGGCGTGGTTTCATGCGGCACCAGCACCGCCGTGTCGAACGCCAGCGCTTCGGTGCCCGCTGAAACCTTGGGGGCAACCCGCGCGTCAAACACTTCGCCGAAATAGATGCCGGACTTGCGAACGGGCAGTTCGCCGCTTTCCCAGCCCGCATCGGTGACCAACAGCGGCTCTGCGACGCCCGGCGCGGCATGCAGCTCGGCAATGGCCGCAATCTTGTCCCCCCAGGTGTTGAAGATGGGATGCTTGCCCCACATCATCTGCGAGCGCAGCCAGCCATCGGCCAGCCAGATTTCGATCCGGTTCTCGCCCGGCACCAGCAGGTCGCCGACATCATAGGTCTGATAGCTCAGACGCGCATCATAGCTGGTCCAGCCCGGCGTCAGCAGGTCGTTGCCGACACGCTTGCCATTGATGAAGGCGCGATACAGGCCGAGGGCGCTGATGGTCAGCACTTCAGATCCACCGACGCGGTCCAGCGTGAAGGATTTGGCAACAAAGCTGGCCGGCGTGCCCACACCTGCGTCGGCGAGCGGATGGATCATCCGCGCGGTCCAATTGTGCAGGGCTTTTGCTGCACCCTGGGTGTGAACTGCTGCTGCGTCGGTCACGCTGGCCTCCTCGCCGATAAAGTCGCCTGAAGCGATCTTGTAGAATGTTCTACGTGTATCGTTCTACGTTTTTCATCATTTGGCAATAGGCTTTCTCGACTGTGGATCAGCGCGTATAAGGGGCGCCGGTCCGGTACAAAATCGGTTGGAATAACAGGATCTTGGGAGAGCCGGATGGCGCAGGCGGGGGAGGGGCGGCGAAACGGGCGGGTGACGATCCGCGAAGTCGCAGAGGATGCCGGGGTCTCGGTTGCCGCCGTCTCCAAGGTGCTGCGCGATGCCTATGGCGTTTCCGAAGCGCTCCGCGCCAAAGTGCGGGCCTCCATGGACAAGCTGGGCTATCGCCCCCTGGCCTCGGCACGCGGCATGCGCGGCCAGACCTATACGCTGGGCCTGGTCCTGCCCGACCTGCGCAACCCCTTCTTCGCCGACATCATGACCGGCGTGAACAATGCGCTCGAGCGCACCCAGTATCAGGTGATGATGGGGATCAGTTCATCCACGGCAAAGCTGGAAACCGGCGTGGTCGATTCCATGATCGACCGGCAGATGGATGGCATCATCCTGATCGGCTCCACCGAAACACGGGAAAGTCTGAATAGCATTGCTACTAAGAAGCCGCTGGTCGCGATTGGCCATCACGATCCATCGGCCGAAACCTTTGACACGGTCAACAATAACGACCAGCAGGGCGCCTTGCTCGTCGTCCGGCATCTGGTCGCGGCTGGCTACCGCGACATTGCCATGCTGAGCCTGCAGGGTGAGCCATCGTCCATTCTTTCGGAACGCGAGATGGGCTACCGCCGGGGCATGATCGAGGCCGGTCTGGGCGGCGCCATCAATATTGCGCACTCTCCGCAGATCATGCGTGACGTTCAGTTTGCCACACGCCGGCTGCTGCAGGGCCCCAAGCGTCCCGACGCCATCTTCTGTTGGACCGACTTCATCGCCCTTGAGGTGATCAGCGTCGCCACCGAACTGGGCCTGCGCGTGCCCCAGGACGTCGGTATCGTGGGCTATGACAACACCATGTATTGCGACTTCGCCCAGAACAGCCTGACCAGCATCGACCAGTCCGGCGAACTGCTTGGCCTGCAGGCGACACGGTTGGTGATCGAGCGGATCAATGGTCGCTCCGACGTCGAGCATTTCGTGGTACCGCCGCGGCTCGTGGCGCGCCGTAGCACCAGCCGCAAGGAAGGCTGACCCCAAGGGCCGCATAGCTGCCGCCCAATGAAAAACCCCGACGTCCAAAGACGCCGGGGTTGATTGGTCGGAGTAGCAAGATTCGAACTTGCGACCCCCTGCTCCCGAAGCAGGTGCGCTACCAGGCTGCGCTATACTCCGTCAGACTCGCGGCATGTCGGGAAGGCAGGGGCCGAACGGGTCGACCCTGCCGCGATGTGGCGGCTTTATAGCTGTGGTCTTTTCCGTGTTCAAGCGCTTGTGACAACCTTTTGCTCGTGGTGCAGATCGTGTTGCACGGCGCGGCCGAACCGTGTAGGAACCGGCTCCAAGTTGGGGCGTCGCCAAGTGGTAAGGCACCGGTTTTTGGTACCGGCATTCCCAGGTTCGAATCCTGGCGCCCCAGCCAGAAATTCCTAAGTCGTTGATATGTGATGCATTCGCCCTAATGAGGGGCCGGATGACATCGCAGCTGTATTACAGGCGTGTGCTAAAAACCTTTGAGCAGGTTATGCCAGCCATTCCGAACTGCTTTCGCCGCAACGCCGTATATTATTGGCGTCGTTGGAGGCCGGGTCCGCACCGAGAGCTCTTGGAGCTCTGCTTGCGAGTTAAGGAAGCAAGAACGGCCCGCATCATATCGTCCCGCCTGACGGCAGAGAGCGACCGCCTTTTTCCGCTCTGGACTTCGGGCCTTATGAACAAAGATCAGCTCATCTCCTATTTGAATGGACTAATTGTCGAGAAACCTGTCCCATACGGGACGGACTCGTCCTGCTGGCGCACGGCCTGGCGGCGCGCTTGATAGCGACGCGAGGAATTGATGCTCGCTTGTCCGATACTGACGTGGCGGGACTGAAACGGGCATGGGGTCACGAAGAGCTTCCAGACTTGGTTGAGGAGAGCCTAGAGAAGACCCGCCGGGCAGGGCCAGATGCAGCGAGCTTCGTCGAAGAGGCTGTCTCCGCGTCACTTGGCGCAGGCGTCGAACCAACGGGGCAGGCAGCAGAAGCGGTGGCAAAGGCCCGCTGGCTAGCGGAGGCGCACAATTGCTTACAAGCGGCCAAAAATCAGAGCATCATTGATATCGATGTTGACAGATTCATCAATGACATCGCGCAAGGCAGGTGCCTGGCGATCGATGCTCGGCGGCCCGAAACATTGGAGGAATGGCTGCGCAGAACCATCGAGTTCATTCAATACTACAACCCATACGAGTGGGAGGGTAGAGAGGAGGAATTCGAAATTGAGACCTTGCTCGATGACGTCCAGCCCACGCTTGCTTGCCAACTGGATAAGGCATTCAGCCCCGCTGTCCACGACATTCGACCATGAGCACCTCGGTCAATATCTGGACAACTTGCAGCGAGTTCTCGATGATCTCCCGGGAATCCTGAAATCCCGCCAAGTTGCGCAACCAGTTGTGGCGCATGCTGAGCCATCCACGCCCGAGACACGTCCTGACAGGCCTATCCCTATTTCAACGCTCTCGATTCAAGAGCTAGGCCCCGAATTTGTCAAAAGGCAGATTGAGAACCATAGTTGGGATCCGAACACCGCCGATCAGGCAGGAGCGACTTTCAATCTATTTGCTCGATTGATGCGCGAAGAGCGGGGCATCACGCGCTTTGTTGACCTTCGTCAGGCAGACCTCGAACACTTCAATGCTCACCTGCTGTCCATCCATAAGTACTATGGAAAAAGCAGCCGAGAACGTAACTGCTCGATTGCTGAATTGCGGGCAGTCGCGGCGACCAAAACTGATGCAGAAAGAGGGTTATCCATTGGAACGCGCACGCGTCACTTTGGGTTTCTTTCCGGACTGTTCGAGATGGCCAAAGAAACCGAGGATCTCGACCCTCGCTTGCGTCCCGCGGCGTTCACTGGAAAGAAGAAGGTGCGGGCCCGCGATCAACGCTCTATTCCAAAACCGGACGCTATGGCGAAATTCTTCGAGTCGCCTGTTTTTGTCGGTTGCCGCAGCGAAGACGAATTCGACGAACCCGGACCGCTAGTTTTTCACAGAGCCGCCTACTTCGGGCCTATGCTGGCGCACTATCAAGGTATGCGCCGCGAAGAATTCTGCGGCCCAGCTGTGAACGATATCGTTCTGGACAACGGCGAGCATCCCTACATTCACGTTCGCTTCAACGAATTTAGGCGGCTGCAGAACAATCAGTCTGTACGCAACCTGGCGCTTCATCCTGAACTTGTCAGGTTGGGCTTCCTTGCTTATTTGGACTGCCTGCGAAACCTAGGTATTTCGCGTGTTTTTCCTGACCTTCATAACCCCCTTACCAGAGCAGCATTGGGAGACAGACTCTACAAAGAGTTGCAGCCGATCCGGGAGCGACTGGGTATCACGCCCCACCAATTCCGACACTTTTTCAACAATGAGCTCAAGCAAAACCGTGTTCCTAGGAATTTCGGGAAGATTTGATGGGCCATAAAGGACAGTCCGAGACAACCGAACGATATTGCGATCCCGTGGAGATATCCCTTCAGCTTGAAGACCTCGCTAAGATTCAGCTGCGTACTCGACACTTGCAGCCTCAACCGATCCGACTGATTTCTTGGGTTGAGAGAAAGCAGCCGCCTTCTTGGAGCCGTTCTCACAAACGGCGGGGCACCTTCCAAGGTGATTAGGTGCTAACAACTATAATTGTGAGAAAGGCCTGAGCTGCTGACGGTAGCCATGACGCCATGGGGCTCGCGTCGCTTTGCAGTCGCACCCCAGCAAGAAAACGCCCAGCTGGCTCCATCTCCTCGCTTACCTTCGCAGAGGTCAAAGAAGAGCCGGAATCGTTCATAGTCAACCACCACAATGGTTGCCGAGAAGGTCTATGGAGACGCATGCCCCAGGCGTCCGGAATATGAAGCCCCCGGCCTTACAGGCCGCCTCGTCGAAACGACAGCGTCATCACACTGCTCCCGCCAGCCTGCGACACCGGAGACGTCCTGGAAGGGCTGCAAAAGATTTAATGCTAGCTTGCTATCCAGCAGTATTCTGGGAATCTCGACCAAGCAGGGCGCTGTCGGGCGCAGAGACTGCTCCTTCGAGCGAATGGACGGGCGAGTTGCTACACCTCGCGAACCAGAGTGGCGGGGCTTTGAAAGATGCTCATCTCGCTAAGATATTCCGCAGGACAGCCAATCAGGCGAACAGGAAATGGCAGGGTACGATGCGGTTGCCTATCGCATCCTGGCCCGCGATATGGAGGGAGTTCATGCTAGCTAACTAGGGTCAGGACTCATTGATCCAGAAGATGAAGACTGCGGCGAAGGCGATTGCTGACAGGAAGGTGTGAGCGCATCTGTCGTATCTCGCGTGGATTCGCCGCCAGTCCTTGAGGCGCG
>NZ_WQRF01000008.1 GCF_009758415.1 Devosia marina
GGCGCACAGCAGAACCTCAGTCACGCCAAAACGGAAAACCCCATAGCCCAGAGAATTCGGACCGCGGGTTCCTGCATGGGTGGCTTTCGTACGCCAAACAGCGCCCGAAACCCTTCACCATAGTGGTCGTTCAGCGCTTCCTGATCAGTCCCCCAAAGCTGCCATCGGTCACTAAACTAAACCTAGTCGCCTCACAGCTTCACGGCCCTGATTTTCTCATAGACCTCGGGGTCAAGAACCGCGGCCACAAGTTTCTCAACCCACTCAGGTGAATATGCATACGCCTTGTAAACCGGGTGATAGATGCAGTGCGTCTTGTCGGTGTTTTCTGGCTGAGGAGCGCCGTTCTTCGGCCGCACGTTGAAGTACCGCATCGCCTGCAGATGCGTGTGCGACGTGAAGTGCTTCTTGGTCTTTGTTGCGACCTGTTTCACGACCTTCCCGGGTTTTAGCGGATAGAGGTCATCCGAGATTACCTTCTTGGCTAGAACGTTATGTATCTCCTTTCCCTCCGCCGATACTGGATTGACGAACTGGATGTGGGCTTTGGACTTGGGGGCGGCACTGAGGGTGTACACGACCTGAAACTGGAACTCGATGTTGTTCAACTGCTCCGGCGTCATGCCATCAGTGATGAGAGCATCTATGGCGGTGATGTCAGCCGGGAGCTCGTACTGGTTGAGCGTGGTCACTTGTTCGAGGTTCATGCTTGCGAACTGCAGCGCAAACGAGAGCTCGCTGGCTAGGGTCAGCTCCTTTCCGAACAGCTCACATAGCGCCTTGTCAAAGTTCAGGCAGCACGCTTGGAAAATCCCGAGCCACTTCTGATCGGCCCTGCCCAGGAGGTGGTGCTCCACCTTGTCGCGTAGGACCTTCAGCGCTCGCAGGTTCTGCCGCACTCCATCAGGCAGTGGACAGTCTCCCCGCTCCACAAGCTCGCTCAACGGCTTAGAGAACCCGTCGCCATTTATGAGTTCCACCGTCGTATTGCGCGCGTACCACTCATGCATGAGGTAGGTCCACGCTACGTTGGCCAACATCGTGAACACCTCGGTTTTGAATCGGAGCGCAGCACTGTTGAACACTTGGACAGCGAGGATCATCGCCTCACGGGCACGTATGAGTCTCTCGTCATCGTATCGGTTGAGACCTGTCTGCTGATCGTACGACCTCTTCTTCAGGAGGAAAAACGCGACCTCTTCTTCGGACGCCGACTCCTGTTCGGCGTTCTTTTTGACTCCGGTTATGCGTCCACTGTTGATAGTCGCCTTTCGACCAACGTTGATGAGGGCTTGAATGTCCTGATTGCGCCACTTCTTCGCGAGCAGGGCTTTAGCAACGCGCTTTTCCTCAGGTGTCAGTGACACGCCGTTCTTTGCCAAACTCGCCCCCGTACAATCGGCAGATCATTGCATCAATATTGCTAAAAGCGGACCGTCTGGAAACCACCACCCCAAAGCAGCCGCCCAGATATCTACGCAGGGGTAGACGTCAGCCAAGGAGCGCATGCTATCTCCACGGTCGCCACCGCTTCGTCGATCTTGGTCTTGATAGGATCATCTTCCAGCGCCCAGCCAATGATAGCCTCTAGGCGTTTGGTCGAGGAAGTCACGTCTCTCGTTGGCAGGTTGATCAGCATGCCGGTTGCGCTTGATACTTGATTATATGCACTTGTTAGTGTCTCGAAGGCTTCTCCCGTATGCCTACCAAACAGCGCCATAAATCGAAATTTCTTTGAGGTAATAGACGCCAGGAACTCCCTCTCCCGGCTTAGTCGCTCAAATGGTGTGTAAAGTGCATCTCGATAGCGTTCCAGATCAGAGTCACTATCGATTCGCCCGGGACGGCTTTGACCCTCCCCGGCCATAGCAAATGGCCGCCTGGAATCGTTGAAAACGTCTCTCGCGCGGTAAAAATCAGCTAGAATTTCCTCAGCAAATTCTGTGCGCCTTTTCCAATCTGCTAGTGACCGGTCGAGTTCAAGTTTCTTTTCTGCCAGAGCAATGTCTGCATCGGACTTCTGCTGAGCAATCCTCGTATCCGCTGCCAATCGTTCGGAATGCAGGCCGCGTGTCGTTCGAGTGGAGACAAAAAGCGAGATAAGACCCAGAATGGACGAGACGATCGCGGCCACGACAGCAGGGCCTACAAGTAGTGCTATATCCAAAATGCTTCCAATGAGCTGAAATCTATTGAACACATAGCCTAGGCCTAAGGCATCGCATTGTCGATGTGGCTCAGATCGACGCTATGCTGGTAGACGCGGCAATCTAAATGTCCAGATGCAGGCTAATGGCGCTAAAACCTGACAGTCCCCATCCCACCCCAAGTCTGACTATCCAAGATTGCGGCTCTCTGCTCTTAACGCTGCAGAACGCGCAGCGCAGTTCACGTATGGAATTCCCACCTTTGATATCTGCCATCACGCATGTGAATTGGTGCTGTAGGCCGCAGTTTGTTATTTTACGGCATGTACACACCTCCAGCTTTCCGCGAAGACGATCCGGTCGTCCTTCGTCAGATCATACGCGAAGCACGCCTCGCGACCCTCGTGACCGCCACGGCCGAGGGGCTGATGGCCACGCCCTTGCCGCTGATCCTGGACGAGAACCAGGGAGAGCACGGTGTGCTGCTCGGGCACCTTGCCAAGGCCAATCCGCAATGGAAGACGCCAGCAATGGGCGAGGCGATGGTGATCTTCTCGGGCCCCGATGCCTATATCTCCCCAAGCTGGTACGCGACCAAACAGGACCATGGGAAGGTCGTCCCGACCTGGAATTACTCAGCCGTCCACGCGTATGGCGAGGTCGAATTCTTCGAGGATCGCGACCGATTGCACCAGGCGGTCAGCCGCCTCACCGACCTTTACGAGCAGGCTCGCGCGAAGCCGTGGGCGATCACTGACGCGCCCGACAACTACATCGAAAGCCAGCTCAAGGGCATTGTGGGCCTTCGCTTCTCGATTACCCGCATCGAGGGCAAAAACAAGATGAGCCAAAACCAGCCCGAGCAGAACCGCCGAGGGGTGGCGGCGGGGTTGGCCGCGAGCGAGCGTGAAACGGATCGGGCAGTGGCCAGCATGATTGCGACCGACCCGCAGGAATGAACATCGTCATTCCGGTTCTGCTCGCCAGAGGTGCGCGTGTGCGCCGTCATGCAACAGGTCGTGGACGCGCACCTGTTCAGCGCCATTAACCGGCGTGACGTTGCTGATTGGTGCGCTGCCCCCTTTCGAAGGGGCGCCGTCAACGTGTCTCTGGCTATAGGGTTTTGGCAGGTCTATTCTTGTCCGGTTGCCTGCTGCGGATGCGATAGCCGCTCAAGTGCGGCATATGTGGTCTTCACGCCAGTTTGCGCGCCGACACGGCCCCAAACCAGCACCCCTAGTGAGCGCTTTTTTGCCTGACCTGAGGAGGATGAGATGGCTGAGGCGATCCAGTTTCAAGACGGCGAGACTTATGAGTCCATGATGGGAGTATGGAGCGCTTTGGTGGGCGCCCCGTTTCTCGACTGGCTAGACGTGCCAGCAGGCGCAAAATGGGCCGATATTGGCTGCGGAAACGGTGCTTCGACGGAACTGATTGTCGAGAGGGCACAGCCGGCATTGGTTGAAGGCATTGATCCATCCGAAGCCCAGTTGGCCTATGCCCGCAAGCGCCATCAGGCAGGTGTTGCACGCTTCACCCTGGGTTCTGCGCTGGAGCTTCCTTATTCCGACGGTGCCTTTGACGCCGCGATCATGGCGCTGGTGATCTTCTTTGTTCCGGAGCCGGCGCGCGGGGCTGCTGAAATGCGGCGGGTCGTGCGCAGCGGGGGCGTCGTTGCTGCCTATGCGTGGGATCTTGAAGGCGGCGGCTTTCCTTATGAAGATGTGCACGTTGCACTGAGCGAGGCTGGGGTCGAAGCCCTGCTGCCACCACATCCGGAGGTGGCGCGGCTGGATGCGCTCAATCGCTTGTGGACAGATGCCGGTCTTGTTGATGTGGAAACGCGGGAAATCACAGCGAGCCGGGCATTTCCCTCGTTTGACGCATATTGGTCGACCGCCACAAACGCTCCTGGCATTGGGCAGGTGCTTCCCAAGCTGAGCGCTGAACAACTGGAGCATGTCCGCGACACCGTCCGGGCTCCTCGCGGTTCCGGGGAGTGGGTGGCGCGGGGGCGCGTCCATGCGGTGCGGGGGCGTGTGCCGAACTAGCCGGTTGAGGCCGCTCGCGGAGAGCGGGCCGTCGGACGGGGGCGGCGGCGCATGACTAGAACAGCGGTTCGAGCCGGCCCTTGCGCTTGACGATGTTCTTGTAGTCACTCAGGCGCAGCCTTCGTGGCCTCCTGAACTAAAATCGTTCCACCGGAGCGATTTTGCAGCGATGCGGCCGTTCAGTAGATCCGCATCTGCATGCGCATGACGATGTCGGCGCCCAGGCGCTGGAAGCCGTATTCGCGCATGGTGCAGCGCCATTCCTCGCCGGATTTCTGGATGCGGAAGAGATTGTAGCGGGCCGGGTCGTCCAGCGTGCCGCCCTGGGCGGCGCTGGCGGCGGCGACGCCGATCACCGGCACTTCGTGGTTCTTGCCGGGAATGTGGTGGATCGAGGAGCGGTGGGTGTGGCCATGCAGGACCAACTCGGCGCCGTGGTCGGTGATGACGCGGCGGAAGATGCGGTGGCCCTTGAGGCCGAAGCTGGGATGTTGCAGTTCGGCATTGGGCGGGTGATGGATCAGCACGACGCGGAAATAGCCGGCATCGCCCAGGAGCTTGAGAATGCGCGAGAGGCGGGCGGCCTGTTTTTCCTCGAAACGGCCAATGGCGAAAAAGGGCGCAGTGGGCACGGCGCTGGAACAGGAAATGATGGCCACTTCGCCCACGCGGCGGACGAAGGGGAAGGCCTGGCCTTCCACGGTTTCACCCTTGAGATAGTCGCCCCATTCGCTCTGGGCATATTCCAGCGCGCCGGGGACATAGGCGTCGTGATTGCCGGGGCAGACCACGGTTTTGTCGGCGCCGCCCAATTCGCGCAGCCAGCGGCCGGCGAGTTCGACTTCGCTGTCGAGCGCCAGATTGGTGAGGTCGCCGGTGACGGCGGTGAAATCGGCCTGTTGGTCCTGCATATGGGCGACCAGGCGCGCCAGCGTCTCGGTGTTCATCTCGCCATGACGCTTGAGCTTCCAGTTGAGAAAGCCGGTCAGGCGTTTGCCCAGAAGATCGCGAAAACCCACCTCGGGCATGGGGGACAGGTGGATGTCGGAAATGTGGGCCAGGGTGATCATCGCGGTGGGTTGTGCCAGAACCGATGGGGCAAGAAAACGTTCAATCGACACAACGCACGATTTTGTCGCGGGCCAAGCTCTGATAGCCAAGGGGCAGAGATGGAGCCAAGACCATGATGAATCGCTTCCAGCGCGTGCGCGCGACCGCCTTCTTGACCCTCAAAGGGCTCTGGCACCGGATGACCGTGGGGGCAAGGGTGATGGTGGTGGATGGCGACAAGGTGCTGCTGATCCGCCATACCTATGTGCCCGGCTGGCAGTTTCCCGGCGGGGGCGTGGGGCCTGGCGAGACCTTCGAGGAAGCCGGGGCGCGCGAAACGCTGGAGGAAACCGGCTATCGGGTGACCGGGCCCATGGAACTGTTCGGACTCTATCACAATACCAGTCCCGTGACGAACCGGGACCATGTGGCGTTCTATGTGGCCAAGAGCTTCAATTTCGAGTTCGAACGCAAGCCGGATTACGAAATCGCGGAAGTGGGCTGGTTTGACCGGCACAATCTGCCCGAGAAGGTGACCCCGGCGACCAGCCAACGGATTGATGAATATTTCGATGGCGTGGAGAAGCGGTCGATCTGGGGGTACTGAGCTTCTTTTTGAATGACCCCCACCTGACCGCCCCCTGAAGCAGGGGGAGGGATGCATTGGGTCTGACGCGATGCTGGTGGCTAACCCTGGGGCCACTCAATCCAGAAACGGCAGTTCGGGGCCGATGGGCACGATACGGTGTGGATTGATGGTGGTATGGCTCCAGTGATAGTGCGTGCGGATATGGTTGAGATCGACCGTTTCCTTGACTCCAGGAACCTCGTAGAGAGCCTTGAGATAGTGGCTGAGGTTAGGGTAGTCGGCGATGCGCTTGCGATTGCACTTGAAGTGGCCGACATAGACCGCGTCAAACCGCACCAGGGTGGTGAACAACCGCCAATCGGCCTCTGTGATGGTGTCGCCTGTCAGATAGGCGGTTTCGCCCAACAGGCCCTCAACCCAGTCAAGCGCGTCAAAGAGCTTGGTGACCGCCTCGTCATAGGCGTCCTGGGTGGTGGCGAAGCCTGACTTGTAAACGCCATTGTTGATGTCGTCATAGACGCGGGCATTGATCTCATCGATGCGGGGGCGCAAGGCCTCGGGATAGTAGTCGTCGGTGTTGCCGGTCAATTCGTTGAACGCCGAATTGAACATGCGGATGATTTCCGAACTTTCGTTGGACACGATGGTGCCGGTCTTCTTGTCCCAGAGGAGCGGAACAGTGACGCGGCCTGTATAGTCGGGAACAGCCTGGGTATAGACTTGCCAGAGGTTGTCCCTGCCGAACAACGCGTCGCCGGTCGAACCTTCGGACTTGTCGAAATTCCAGCCGGTCTCGTCGGGCATCTTGTGGGCGACGACAGAGACCGAAATCAGGCTCTCCAGCTCCTTGAGCTTGCGGAAGATCAGGGTGCGGTGCGCCCAGGGACAGGCCAGGGAAACATAGAGATGGTAGCGATCCGCCTCGGCCGCGAAACCGCCTTCACCCGAGGGGCCGGGGCTGCCGTCGGGTGTGATCCAGTTGCGGAAGCCGGCCTGCGAGCGAACGAATTTGCCGCCGGATTTGCTCGTGTCATACCATTGGGTCGACCATTTTCCGTCGATCAACTGTCCCATTGAAACTGCCTTTCGGTCATTTTGCTGTCGGCATTTGCGGATTGAATGACCCTGCCGGTTGGATCGGTTATCGCCCCTTAGCTATGAAGTGAAGCGGCGGACAAAAAGGGTCCTGGCGGCAACACACTGTTGCGCAATCGCGAAACGGTTGCGCCGGACGCCAAGGAATTCGGAAGCATGGCCCCAATATTCCCATTTACGACCAACCGCGTGGGTGCTAATCGGGTTCCAGACGTGGAGGCGTCCAGGATGGTGAAAGTCTTGCAGATGAACCGACGACCCTAGCTGGTCGTTTAGAGCGGAGGGCCGGTGGCCGATCCGCACGTTTTTCTGCACATCTTTTCCTGGATCAGACCCATGACCACGCTCGTTGCGGCCGAGGCCGCCTCTTCCCCTGCCGCCGGCCAACTGACCGTTCGGGCCGCTACCGCCGCCGATGATGTGTTTGTCGATGAACTGCAGGCCATTGCCTTCGGTCCGGGCCGGTTTGCGCGCACGGCTTTTCGAGTGCGGGAGATGTTCCCCATCGACCCGAGCCTGAGCCTGATTGCGGAAGTGGATGGCACTGCCTGTGGGTCGGTCTGGATGACACCGATCAGCGTGGACGGGCACAAGGGCTATCTGCTGGGACCGCTGGCGACCCACCCCAATTTCCGCAAGCGGGGCGCGGGCAAGCTGCTGGCGCGCGAGGTGGCCAAGCTGGCTCTGGCCCGAGGCGAGGGTGAGTTCGTGCTGCTGGTGGGCGACCAGGATTATTATTGCCCGCTGGGCTGGGAGATCACCACGCCGGGCAATATCCAGTTTCCCGGCCCGGTCGACCCGACCCGCGTCTTGCTGCTGGCCGAGGACAAGGGCCTGGCCAAGTCGCTCAAGGGCGAAATTGCTGCGTTTGACCTCGAGGCTTGAGGCCAAAAAGGGGTGCAGGATGGGAACGGGATGACTACATTCCTCTCATTACTATGAAATCATCCTGGGTGCGCCTTGGCTTCAGGTTCCGAAATTGTCCGGCTGCTGTCGCCCAGGTTGCTGGCTGAGCCGCCAGACCTGCCGCCGGCGCAGGGACTGGTGCCCGACTGGCAACCTCTCAAGCCGTTTGAACGGGCGCCCGTGCCCGCAGCAGTGCTGATCGCGCTGGTGCGTCGGCCGGAGGGGCATACCGTGCTCTATACCGAACGATCCCCCGATCTGCGCGCGCATTCGGGTCAGGTGGCCTTTCCCGGCGGCAAGATTGACGGGTTGGATAATGGACCAGGGGCGGCGGCCCTGCGCGAGGCCAATGAAGAGGTGGGCATGATGGCCCGGGATGCAAACATTCTGGGCTATATGGAGACCTATTATACCGGCACCAATTATCTGATCACTCCGGTGGTGGCCGAAGTCGATCCGACCGGGCCTTTCGTGCCCAATCCGGGCGAGGTGCATTCGGTGTTCGAGGTGCCGCTGGAGCGTATTCTGGACGCCCGGAGCTATGGTCGGTTCCGCATCAGCCGCGGCGGGAAAGAACATTCGACCTGGCAGATTGACCATGATGGGCATGTCATCTGGGGCATTACTGCCAATCTGACCCGGCAGTTCCGCGATCTGGTGGTGGGCGAGGTGGCCGCGTGATACCGGATCGGCTGGAAGGCGCGGAATGGCTGGATCAGCCAGAGGTGCAGGCGATTTTCGCCGCGCTTGATGGCGCGGCGGGAAAGACACGGGCCGTGGGAGGGGTGGTGCGCGACAGCCTGATCGGACGGATGCGCGAACACACCGATATCGACATGGCGACCGAGCTGCTGCCGGTGGTGGTGATGCAGCGGGCCAAGGCGGCAGGAATCAGCGCCTATCCGACCGGTATCGAGCATGGCACGGTGACGCTGCGGCTCGATGCAACGATCGTGGAAGTGACGACACTGCGCCAGGATGTGGTGACTGATGGCCGGCGCGCCGAGGTGGCCTTCGGCACCGACTGGGTGGCCGATGCGGCGCGGCGCGACTTCACGATCAACGCGCTCTATTGCTTTGCCGATGGCCGTCTGTTCGATCCGCTCGGGGGCGCGGGGGACCTGATCAACGGCCGGGTGCGCTTCATCGGGGATGCGGCGCAGCGGATCGCCGAGGACGGATTGCGGGTCTATCGGTTCTTCCGATTCTCGGCCAGTCATGGGGGCGAGCGCTTCGACCCTGAGGGGTTGTCGGCGTGCCAGGCTGCGGCCGATGAGCTGGACCATATCTCGCGCGAGCGGGTGGGGGCGGAAATGCTGCGTATGCTGGCCCTGCCGCGTGTTGCAACGACGCTGGCCCTGATGGACCGGCTGGGTTTGGTGCGTCTGGCACCAGGCGCTGTGCCAGCGCTAAAACGCTATGAGGCGCTGGGCGGGCAAAGCGCGGCGGCGCGGCTGGCCATGCTGGGGCGCGATGATCTGGCCCGGCGGCAGGCCGACTGGCGGCTGAGCAAGGCGTTGGTCGGGCATGCCGAACGTGTTGCGGAGTCATCTGCACTGTTGCGGCGCGGCGATGTTGGCTGGGCAGCCTATCGGTTCGGCGAAGATGCCGTGGAGGGGCTGGCGGTTGCGGCTGCCGAGGAGGGCTGGCTGCGCGAGCAATTGGCAGAACTGGCCCGCGAAATGGGGCGGTTGCCGGTGGCTCCATTACCGGTTGGCGGCGCAGACCTGGAAGCGCGGGGCATGAAACCGGGACCCGATATGGGCGCAGCGCTGGCCATCATGGAGCGCGCCTGGGTGGAAAGTGAGTTTTCGGCCAGCAAGGACGCGCTCCTGGAGCGGATTTTTCACTAGCTCATGGCGAGCCAATGAAAAAGCCCCGGAAAACCGGGGCTTGCATAATCAATGCTTGGTCTGGCGGCCCATGTCGTCGACATCAACAATGCGTTCCTTGATACGCTCGACCATTTCGGGGCGCACTTCGGCTTCGCCGTTGAGATTTCGCATGTTTTCGACCGCTCGACGCACAACTTCGGCCTCGGTTTCGGCTTCGGCGCGCCAGGTGGATCCTGGAATGAGGGTGCCGGAATCAAAGCGTTTCATCGCTGAACCTCCTTGTGTCACTCCCTTTGGCGGGTCTTACGGAACGCGGCTAGGTCAAAAAGGTTCCCGCCATAGGTCAGGGCCACTTCACCGCGGGCGGCATGGAGGACAGGATCGAATTGACGTTGCCTCCGGTCTTGAGACCAAAGGTGGTGCCGCGGTCATAGAGCAGGTTGAACTCGACATAGCGGCCGCGGCGGACGAGTTGCTCGTCGCGCTCGACCTCGGTCCAGGGCTTTTCGAAATTGCGGCGGACCAGCCTGGGGTAGATGTCGAGGAAAGCCCGTCCCACAGCTTGGGTGAAGTCGAAATCGGCGCCCCAGTCGCCGGAATTGAGTTGATCGTAAAAAATGCCGCCCACCCCACGATGTTCGTTGCGGTGAGGCAGGAAGAAGTATTCGTCGCACCATTCCTTGAAGCGTTCATAATCGACCCCGGGGCGGCCTTCGCAGGCGGCCCGCATGGCAGTGTGGAAGTCGATTGTGTCGGGGTCGGTCTGGGTGCGACGATTGTCGAGCACTGGGGTGAGGTCAGCGCCGCCGCCCCACCATTGCCGGCCGGTGACGATCATGCGGGTGTTCATATGCACTGCCGGAACGTTGGGGTTCCAGGGGTGGATGATGAGCGAAATGCCCGAACTCCAGAACGCGGTACCCGCCTCGGTGCCGGGCATCTGCTTGGCAAAATCCTCAGTGAAATGACCGTGCACGGTGGAGATGTGCACGCCGGCCTTTTCAAAGACCCGGCCATGCAGCATCGACATCTCGCCGCCGCCACCGGCCGCGCGATCCCAGGGGGTACGTTCGAAGCGGCCTGGGGCCATTTCGGCATGCGGGCCGGTGACTTCAGCCTCGATGGCTTCAAGTTCGGCGCAGATTTGGTCGCGCAGCGTCCGGAACCAGGTGCTGGCAGCGGTCTTCTTGGATTCGATATCGGCGGGCAGGGTGGGGGCTGGCGCAGTCATGGCGGGGGAATGGACCTTCAGCTTAGTTCTGTAAAGGGCGTCATGCCGGGCAGGGTGCCGGTCTGACGCAATGCTTCGCCCAATATCATGGCACCGGCGATGGCCACATTGATCGAGCGCAAGTCGGGCTGCATGGGGATGCGCAATCGAAGGTCCGCGGTTTCGGCGACGTTTTCGGGAACGCCAGCGCTTTCGCGGCCGAGCAGGAGTATATCGCTGGGCAGATAGGTGGCCTGATAGGCAGACTGACTGGCCTTGGTGGTGAGGAGGACCAAGCGGCGGCCCTGTTCATGTCGCCAGTCCTGGAAGGCGGCGAAGCTGTCATGTTCGGCAAGTGCCGCCTTGTCCAGATAGTCCATGCCGGCGCGGGTCAGGTTGCGATCGGTGAGGGCGAAACCGGCGGGATGGATGATGTGGACCTTTACCCCCATACAGGCGCCAAGCCGGAGCAGGGTGCCGGTATTGGCGGCGATGTCGGGCTGGTAAAGGGCCAGGTCGATGGACATGTCAGGCGGCCTCGCGCGTGATGGAGCGCCCGGAAATCCGGGCTGGCTCGGGTATAGTGTCGCAGTTGTGCGCTGTCACGGCACCTGCACTGGACAAGCGACCATGACAGTGCAAAAAGGACGGACCTGACGGGCCGCTTGAGGGCGCACGGCGGTCGATTCTGCGTATGCAATCGACCAGTCCGGGGCCGGCCCCGTCAAATGTGCATGTTACGGGGATACGGACCTTGGCCACGCAAGCAGAACATTCATCCACCAACCGGCGGGACTTTCTTTATGTCGCCACCGGCGCCGTCGGCGCGGTCGGCGCTGCCGCCGTGGTCTGGCCGCTGATCAACCAGCTCAACCCCGACGCTTCGACCCTGGCACTGGCCAGCATCGAGTTCGATGTTGCAGCCATTCCCGAAGGGCAGTCGGTGACCATTACCTGGCGCGGCCTTCCAGTGTTCGTGCGGCACCGGACCGCTGCCGAAATCGAGGAAGCCCGTGCGGTTCCGCTGGCCGATCTCAAGGATCCGCAGACCGATGAAGAGCGCGTCAAGGAAGGTCACGAGCAGTGGCTGGTGATGATCGCGAACTGCACCCATCTGGGTTGCATCCCGGTTGGCGAAGCCGGCGAGTTCGACGGCTGGTTCTGCCCCTGCCACGGCTCGCACTATGACTCGGCCGGCCGCATCCGCCGTGGCCCCGCGCCCGCAAACCTGGTCGTTCCGCCCTATGAATTTGTCAGCGATACGCTGATCCAGATCGGTTAGTGGGGGCTTTTCCGATGTCCGAACATTCTACCTACACTCCCGGAAACTCCGTCGAGAAGTGGCTCGATGACCGCCTGCCGGTCGTCCGTTTCGCCAAAGAACACTTGATGGACTTCCCCACGCCCAAGAATCTCAACTACTGGTGGACCTTCGGGGCCATCCTGGTGATGTGCCTGGGTATCCAGATCGTGACTGGCATCATTCTGGCCATGCACTATACGCCCAATATCGCCATGGCGTTCGACTCGGTCGAGCATATCCGCCGTGACGTGAATGGCGGTCGCATCATCCAGGCCGTGCATGCGGTGGGTGCTTCGATGTTCTTCGTGGCGCTCTATATCCATATGTTCCGCGGTCTCTACTACGGCTCCTACAAGGCGCCGCGCGAGATCATCTGGATCCTGGGCGTGCTGATCTTCATCCTGACCGTCGCTACCGCGTTCATGGGCTACATCCTGCCCTGGGGCCAGATGTCGTTCTGGGGTGCCACGGTTATCTCGAACATCTTCTCGGCTATTCCGGTGGTCGGCGAGAATATCAAGCAGCTCGTGCTGGGTGGGTTTGCCGTGGGCAACCCGACGCTCAACCGCTTCTTCTCGCTACATTATCTGCTGCCGTTCGTGATTGCGGCCATTGTCGGCCTGCATATCTGGGCGCTGCACGTGCCGGGCAACAACAACCCGATCGGCGTGGAAGTGAAGGAAAGCCGCGATACCGTCGCGTTCCATCCCTACTACACCATGAAAGACCTGTTCGCGATGGTGGTCTTCATGATCCCGTTTGCCTGGTTCGTGTTCTTCGCGCCAGACATTCTGGGTCACCCCGACAACTACATCATGGCCAACAGCCAGGTGACGCCGGCTCATATCGTTCCCGAATGGTACCTGCTGCCATTCTACACGATCCTGCGCGCGATCGACTTCAACGTGCTGTTCATCGACTCCAAGCTCGGTGGCGTGATCGCCATGGGCGGTGCGCTGGTCATGCTGCTGGTCTTGCCATGGCTCGACACCTCCAAGGTCCGCTCGGGCTCGTTCCGCCCGATGTTCAAGTGGTTCTACTGGCTGTTCGCGATCAACTTCGTGGCCCTGACCTATCTGGGGGCGCAGCCGGCCGAGGGCATCTACACGGTGCTGGCCAAGGTCTGCACGGCCTACTACTTCATCTACTTCCTTGTGGTGCTGCCGGTACTTTCGCGCATCGAGACGCCGAAGCCGCTGCCGACCAGCATCTCCGAGAGCGTTCTCGGCAAGGCACACGCGTGATCGGGGCGATAGACATGTTCAAGACCAAGTTCATCATCGCCGCTGTCGCCGCCATGGTTGGTTTGTCCGCTGTCTCGGCCCAGGCCGCCGAAGCCGGTGCAACTATCGAACGCCAGAACTGGAGCTTTGCCGGTATCTTCGGCACCTATGACGAAAACCAGTTGCAGCGTGGCTTCCAAGTGTATCGTGAAGTTTGTGCAAGCTGCCACGGCGCCAACCTGATTGCGTTCCGCAATCTCAGCGAGCCGGGCGGTCCGGGTTTCTCGGAGCAGCAGGTCAAGGCGCTTGCTGCCGAATATCAGGTTGAAGATGCGACTGCCGAGGGCGGACGCCGCCCGGCAGTGGCGGCAGACCGCTGGCCCTCGCCATTTGCGAACGATCAGGAAGCGCGTGACGCCAATGGCGGTTCGTTGCCCCCTGACTTTTCTGTCCTGGCCAAGGCCCGCGGCGTGACCGACCCGTTCCCGACCTGGGTGTTCAACTACTTTACCGGCTACCAGGAGGGCGGCGCGGACTATATCTATGCCCTGCTCAATGGCTACCACGACGAAGTGCCGGAGACCGCGCCAGAAGGGTTCGAACTGGCCGAGGGCAAGTACTATAACGACTACTTCCCCGGCCACGCGATCGGCATGGCTCCGCCGCTGGCCGACGGTTCGGTGACCTATGAGCCGGGCGAAGATGGCGTGACCGTTCCTGAAACTGTCGAACAGTACTCGGCAGACGTCTCGGCATTCATGATGTGGATGGCCGAACCGCACCTGGTCAGCCGCAAGCAGACCGGTTTCGTGGTGCTGCTGTTCCTGGTGCTATTCGCAGGCCTGATGTACGCAACCAAGCGCAAGCTCTGGGCTGGCATTGAACACTGATCACGGGCCGCTCGCGGCAAAATCGCCCCAGTGGGGCGATTTTGGGTAATCAGGCCCGAAGAGCTATGCTCGCAGGGCATGCACCGCCAGTTGAATTTGAGGGGCCCGGAAGGGCCCCTTTGCTTCTGTGCCTCGTCGCAATGAATTGCGCTTGCCGCGGCAGTCCGCCCCTTGCCTTTGCCCCGCTCAATCGCGATATTGCGGAAAGTCCGGGTTGTTATAGGAAACCGCGATGTCCGCCGTTCGCCTTGCCGTCACAGTGGTCAGCACCGCAATTGCCGTCAGCCGCCATCCGGCTGTCCGCGCTGGCGTGCAGGCCGTGGTCAACAACCCCAAAGCGCGTGAGACGGCGATCAGCACCACGCGCAACGTGGCCTATAACGCCGGTGTAATTGCCCGGCACGTGCTGGGCCGCAACAAGACCTGACTTTCCATTCCAACTGACAAGGCCATTGATGTCGCTCGACCTGAAGTCGCTCGTCCGCACGATTCCAGATTATCCCAAGAAGGGTATCCTGTTCCGCGATATCACCACGCTGATCGAGCACCCCGAAGGATTTCGTGAGAGCGTGGAGCGGATTGCCGCGACCTATCGGGGCAGGGACATTACTCATGTGGCCGGGATTGAAGCGCGGGGTTTCATCTTCGGAGCGGGCGTAGCGATTGCGCTGGGCGCTGGCTTCGTGCCGATCCGCAAGAAGGGCAAGCTGCCAGGCGAAACCATCGGGCAGAACTATGCCCTCGAATATGGGGTCGACACCATCGAGATCCACGCCGGTGTAGTGGGGCCGGAGCACAAGGTGTTGCTGGTGGACGACCTAATCGCCACAGGAGGCACCGCCATTGCTGCGGTCGGACTGCTGCGGCGCACCGGTACAGTATGCGATGACGCAGCATTCGTGATCGACCTGCCGGAAATCGGCGGTGCAGACAAGCTGCGCGCCGAAGGTGTCACAGTGTCATCCCTGATGGCGTTTCAGGGGCATTGAGGGTCATTCCGGCGCGTGCCCTGGAAAGCGGGCGCGCCTTTGCCTCTACTAGCCCTGACAGGCCGCGCAAGCGCTCAGGCGGCTTGTTCAACCTCGCCTGCCAATTGTTGCTGGCGCTTGTCGACCAGGCAGAACTGGTTGCCCTCCGGATCGCGCATGACTGTATAGGTGGGCAGAACGCGATCGACCGAAGCGCCGGCCGCTTTCAGGCGCTCGACCTCTGAGACCCTGTCCTCGACCCCTACGTCGAAATGGACCCTATTGTTGTCCGGACGCTGCCCATCCACATTCTGGAAGCAGATGGAGGGGCCGGGGCCGTCAATCATCAGGATCGCGGGCGCGTTAGGATCGAGGCCCAGAACCTGACTTGCGGCCGGATCCGTTTCGGTCTTACGCAGGGTATACCCTTCCAGCAAGCCGGCCCAGAAAGGGGCCAGGACGGCTGGTTCAACACAATCAAAGACGATTTCATGGATAGCGCCCATTTGGCCTGTCTCCTTGTCGTTCGACAACTCGTTAACGGGCAAATGCGGCAAGACTGGTGCAAAGCCGGCGCCTCGTGGGGTGGCCCTGCAGCAGATCATGAAGGCGGTTGCGCTATTGGGCGGGTTGAGGCGACGGGGAGCCACTCCCGGGTATTGTCCGGCTCAATTGCTGCTGGCCCAGCACGACAGTGGTTAGCGCAAGGAAGCCGGCGAAGACGGATACCCAGAAGCCGTTCTGGGCGCCAAAGGTGTCCACGACCCAGCCGGCGACAAAAGCCCCCAGCGCCATGCCGATGCCAATGCCTGTGATGACCCAGGTGATTCCCTCGGTGAGCAAGGCAGCCGGAACGCGCCGCTCGATCAGTCCGAATGCAGTGATGAAGGTAGGCGATATGGCGATGCCGCTGACAAAGACGGCGAAGGCCAGCGAGACAACGGTATCAGCAAAGAGCAGGGGGATGGTGGTGATGGCAACTATGCCCACGGCTATGGCCAATTGGCGCTGCATGGGCATGCGGATGGTCATGGCTCCCATGATGAGACCAACGACGAAGGAGCCGGCGGCATAGACGCCGATCACCAGGCTGGCCGCGCCTGGTTCGCCCAAGGCCTCGGTGATTGCCACGGCGCTGACTTCGGCGGTAGCGAAGATGGTGCCCACGAAGACGAGAGCCAGGGTGACGATCTGCACGGGGCGCTGGCGAATGGCCGAGCCAGTCGTATGGCCCCCCGTGTTTGATCGCGTTGGTTCAGTGCCGCGCTGGGCAATAAAAGCGAGACCACCAACGGTCAGAGCGGCGGTGCTGGCCAGCATGCCGGCTTCGGGAAAGAGTGCGACGCTGAGGCCAACCGAGAGGGAGGCGCCGGCAATATAGACCAGCTCGTCGGCAGCTGACTCGAAAGCGAAGGCGGTGTTGAGCTCTGGCCGGTCCCGGAACAATTCGCTCCAGCGGGCACGAATCATGGCTGGAAAACTGGGCATGAGTGCTGCTGCGAAGGCCGTGACATAGAGCGTCCATACTGGCCAGTTCTGATTGACGGCGAGCATGAGCAGAGAGAATGCGGCGACAGCAATGAGCGTGGTGGGCAGCAGGATACGGGTCTGGCCGGCGCGGTCGACCAGACGAGAGATTTGTGGGGCGAGCAGGGCGTTGGTCAGGGCGTAGGTCGCCGAAACGGCCCCGGCGAGCCAATATTCACCATGGGCCTGAGAAAGCATGGCGACGATGCCGATGGGCGCCATGGCCATGGGCATGCGGGCCAGAAAGCCGGCGGCAGCGAAACCCTTGGCTCCGGGGGCGCGAAAGATCTCCGCATAGGGGTTGGGCATGTCAAGTTCCTCGACATTTGATCAGCCGCGACCTAGTGCATATTTATACGCGGCGTATGTGAGTTGGTATATTTATACGTGGCGTATGTCAATTAGCATACGGGGCGTATGAGTTCGAGGTGTGAATGGCTGTCCGGACCAGAAGCGAGATGATCGCCGAGACCCGCGCAAAACTGCTGGCGGCAGGGCGCAAAGCGTTTGGTGAGATCGGCTATGCCGATGCATCAATGGATGATTTTACTGCCAAGGTCGGGCTGACGCGCGGCGCGCTCTACCACCATTTCGGTGACAAGCGCGGCCTGTTCGAGGCGGTGGTCGCCCAGATCGACGCAGAGATGGCCGTGCGACTCAAGGCTCGCGCGGCCAAAATGATGACGCCCTGGGAAAGCTTCATCGAAGAGGGCATCGGCTATATCGAGATGGCACTGGAGCCGGAAATCCGGCGCATCATCCTGCGGGACGGGCCCGCCGTGCTTGGTGATCCGGCAAGCTGGCCGACAACCAATGGCTGCATGACGGCGATGAAGGAGTGCCTGGCAGAGCTGGCCGCAGAGGGCGTGATCCGGGATGTGGACCTTGAGGCCACAGCGCGCATGCTGACCGGCGCGTCCTGCTATGCAGCGACCTGGATCGCCAATGCCGAGGACCCTCAGGCCATTTCGGCTCGCGCGACGGCTGCTTATCGCCGGCTGGTCGAGGGGCTACTGCGAGAGTTGCAGTGAGCCGATCCAGGTGAAAAGCCGGGATCGGCGGGTTTCGCTCAGGTACGCGGACCCCGCCTTGGCAGATCCCTCAAGCGCGGGGACAGGCGAGGGCTCCCTGGCCGAGGGAGTGCGCCTGACCTCTAGCTTGCGCTGTGGAGCGGGCGCGCCATGGCGTGGCACATTGTGGGTGTACCGGACCGGCAGGGGGCGCTGGAACTGGTATTTGGGCATGAAGCATCCTTTCCCGCCCGGGAGCGAATGCGCGGGCTGGCTGAAAGCAGAACGGTGCGCGGCAAGGCCACGCGATGAAGCGCTTTTAGATGGGACGCCGGGAATGCGAGAAAAATGGAGGCCGGTGTCAGGCCGTCAGGGCACCAGATCTGCCGAACTCATCGACCTTCGCCACCAGCACTGACCGGTCACACGCAGCGCGTGGAGCCGACGCCGGGCAAGGGTCCGAGACGAGTTCTCAGATCATTTCGGTGTGGAACCTCCGTAAGAGTGATGGAAGATGGGAAAACAAAAAGGCCGGCGTCAACCGCCGGCCTTTGTCTCATCGTGTGAACGAAAATAGTGCTCAGGGTTCCAACTGACCCGTCTTGGGCGCGTCTTCGGCGCTGATATCGGGCTCGTTGCGCGTCTTCCAGAGCGAGTAGAGAACGCCGCCGGCCAGGATCGAGATGGTGACGCCAAGCGAGAACATGGTGTCGATCTTGATACCCAGGGGCACGAGGAAAATCTTGATGCCGATAAGCACCAGGATGATCGCCAGCGAAATCTGCAGATAGCGGAAGCGGTTCATCGCGGCTGCGAGGGCAAAATAGAGCGCGCGCAGGCCAAGGATGGCGAAGATGTTGGAGGTGTAGACGATGAAGGTGTCCTGGGTCACCGCAAACACCGCCGGCACCGAGTCCACGGCAAAGATCAGGTCGACGATTTCGACCATGATGAGCGCCACGGCCAGCGGGGTCAGCCAGGTGACAAGCTTGCCAGTCTTGGGATCAGGCTCCTTGACGGTGAAGCGACGACCGCGCAACTCATTGGTGATGCGGAAGTGGCGCCGCAGGAATATGAGGATCTTGTTGTTCTCCATGTCCGGCTCTTCGTCGGAATGGGAGAACATGCGGATGCCGGTGAACACCAAGAACGCGCCGAAGAGGAACAAGATTGCTTCGAACTGATGAACCAAGGCGGCCCCGACACCGATCAATACCGCGCGGAACAGGATGACACCGAGAATACCCCAGAACAGCACGCGGTGCTGATAGAGACGGGGAATGCCGAGGAAGCCGAAGATGGTGGCGATGACGAACATGTTGTCCATCGCCAGTGACTGCTCGATGAGATAGCCGGTGTAGAATTCGAGACCGGATTGAGCGCCGCGGCTGAACCAGAC
This sequence comes from Devosia marina, assembly GCF_009758415.1. Taxonomy (GTDB): domain Bacteria; phylum Pseudomonadota; class Alphaproteobacteria; order Rhizobiales; family Devosiaceae; genus Devosia; species Devosia marina. Next base: position 19,204 of record NZ_WQRF01000008.1, read on the forward strand.
CCAAGCGCCAAAGGCCAGGGCAATCAGGACATAAAAGCCGTAGAGCAGCAGGCTCTCCTTGGCTTCGATCTCATGTTCATCGCGGTGCAGGATGCCGAGGTCGAAAACAAGCAGGGCTATGACGATCGCGATGAACGCGACCCAGAAATAAGTTGGTGTACCGAGAAAATCGCCCGAAAGGGCGGCAAGAAGCGATTCCATCGCCGGACCTTCTCCATGTGAATAGGTGGAGCAGTTCCGACATCGCCATAGCAAGGGGCTATGACCAGAGGGGCCCGGCACTGCCCCTTCTAAATGCGGGAAAAGGCGAGAAAGTTCAACCCCCGCTTTTGGCGGAGAAACAGCCCGGATTAGCGCGGGTTACATAGCATGACGATTGAGTCTGCGGTTTCGAGCTGCAGGGCGGTGCCAAAATTGGCGTCATCGACCAGCCGGCCGGCCTGAATGGCCGCGTTGGCGCGCAGATTGCCGTCGTTGAAGCCGACGCCGTCCTGATAGGGGGTTAGCGTGCCAGTGCCGGAATTAGGGTCGTTGGCGACGCGCGAGGCCCAGCCATAGACCTGGCCATAAATGGTCAGGATGCCAGCGCGATTTGTGGTGGCGTCGCGGCAGCTCCAATTGCCCTGGTAGGCCTGGGCGAATGCCGGCGCGGCAGACAAGACGGTGAGGGCGAGGCAAAGGGCGAATCGGCGCATGGCCAGAGCATGCCGATGCGCCGCGACACGATCAAGAGGTGCGTCTGATCAGCTTTCCGAGAACAGGGATCTTCGTCATCCCGAGCATGATGCGCAGCTTGAGTGGCATGACGTAGTCCCGCAGCTTGGAAAAGCCGACCAGATGGGCCTCATAGACCAATTCGCCGCGCTGGTTGACGGCCGTGAGCTGGTTGAACAGCAGGCCCCAGCCGGGAATGGAATTGGATGGACGCTTGTCAGTAACAATCAGCGTATAGGTAACGGTGTCGCCGGGGCGGACTGGCGCCTTGAAATCCATGGCGTTGACGCCGGGGGAGGGGCCGGAGACGCCCGGCTCTTGGCCCAGGCCGCGCAGGCGCTCCTCTTCGGCAAAGAGCGCATCGACCATCTTGCGGTGTCCGACGCTGACCGTGTGCCAGCCCGAGGCGATCAGGCCGCCGAAATGGCTGTGCTTGGCAAGCTCGGGGTCGGTGTGAAAATATTGCGGGTCGTAGAGGGTGGCGAAGCGGATGATTTCTTCGGCGGAGAAGGTGTGATCGCCAAGCGGGAAGGGGTCGTTGAGCGTGATGTCTTCGAACCAGCGGGTCATGCTGCCGCCTCCGGCGTACGGCACTCAACCAGATTGGCCAGCCGCATGGTCAGCACCGGCTTATCCTTCTGGTTGCGGACGTCGAAGTCGAGCGTGACAATGCCCCATTGGGGGTGGCTTTCGGAGCGACGCAACCCGGCAATAGTGACGTTGCCGCCAATGGTGTCGCCGACCATGACCGGCGTCTTCCATTTCAGGTCCCGGAAGCCCAGTCCGCCGCAGGAGGCGATGGTGGAGAGGAAGCTGTCGACCAGCATTCTGAGGCTCAGTGCGCCGGTTTGCCAGCCGCTGGAGGCGAGGCCGCCGAGAAGACTGGCTTTCGCCGCTTCCTCGTCAAGATGAAAAGGAAAGGGGTCGAACTCGCGCGCGAAGTTGATGATCATCTCCTTGGAGACGGTGGTGCGACCCAGATCGATGACTTCGCCCACTGCGAGATCCTCAAAATGACGCCGATCTTTGGTGACAGGATTGGTCATTTACTTGCCCTATACGTCAACTGCGTTTTTGCCACGATATTCCAGGAAGGGCAAGTATCACGGGCTCGCGGACCATTCTCCTGCTGAACGGGGAGAAGGCGGCGCAGAGCTCTGGATGAGGACAGCTTCATCGCCGCTCCTGCACGGTGGCAGTATTCCCCTCTCCAATCCGGCTTTGCCGGTCCGCTTCTCCCCAAGGGGGAGCGGAATAAGAGGGGAAAGATTGACATCGGCGCCGATCCCGCCCAAGTGGAGCGCAAAGATTTCCCGGAGATACCCATGGGCTTCAAGATGGGCATTGTCGGCCTGCCGAATGTCGGCAAGTCGACGCTTTTCAACGCATTGACCCGCACTGCGGCTGCGCAGGCGGCCAATTTCCCATTCTGCACGATCGAACCCAATGTGGGCGAGGTCTCGGTGCCCGATCCGCGGCTGGAAAAGCTGGCGGCTATTGGCAAGTCGGCACAGATTCTGCCGGCGCGCATGAGCTTTGTGGATATTGCGGGCTTGGTGAAGGGCGCTTCGCAGGGCGAAGGGCTGGGCAACCAGTTCCTGGCCAATATCCGCGAGACCGATGCCATTGCCTATGTGCTGCGCTGCTTTGAAGACAGCAATGTCATTCACGTCTCCAACAAGGTCGATCCGCTCGCCGATGCCGAGGTGGTCGAGACCGAATTGATGCTGGCGGATCTGGAGAGCCTGGAAAAGCGCCGCCCCGGTGTAGAAAAGAAGGTCAAGCAGAATGACAAGGAAGCCAAGGTCACGCTGGAGTTGATCGACCGCTCGCTGGCCGTGCTGCGCGAAGGCAAATCAGCCCGGTTCGTCAAGCGCGATCCGGAAGAGGAAAAGGCGTTCACCGAGCTGCAGCTTCTGACCAGCAAGCCGGTGCTCTATGTCTGCAATGTCGATGAAGGTTCGGCAGCGACAGGCAATGAATATTCCAAGAAGGTGGAAGACTATGCCGCCGCCAATGAGGCGGGCGTCGTCATTATCTCGGCCGAGATCGAGAGCCAGCTTGCACAGCTTCCCGATGAGGAGCAGGCGGAATACCTGGAATCGCTCGGGCTCGAGCAGCCCGGTCTCGATCGGCTGATCCGCTCGGCCTACGATCTGCTTCACCTGCAGACCTATTTCACGGTCGGCCCCAAGGAAACGCGCGCCTGGACCATCCATCGCGGTGACAAAGCACCCCAGGCGGCAGGCGTAATCCATACCGATTTTGAGCGCGGCTTCATCCGCGCCCAGACCATTGGCTACGAGGACTTCGTGACCTTGGGTGGCGAAGTGCCGGCCAAGGAAGCGGGCAAGGCGCGCGACGAAGGCAAGGACTATGTCGTCAAGGATGGCGACGTGATGCTGTTCAAGTTCAACGTCTGAGGCGGCTCGTTTCTTAAAAGAGTTGAGGGAAAGCCGGTGGCTGCGAAACGCAGCGCCGGCTTTCCGTTTTTCTGCGTGACCCGGTAGTCGATGAGATTGCCTAGGTGGAAGAGCCACAAACCCTGCCGAGCAGATTTCTTAGAAAACCGGAATAAAGGCATTCCATCCCGGATTGCATCATCGGCGATTGCCGATAGCATTGGGATCAACGCGGCAGGAGGAGCCGCAGGCCGGTCCCGGCCAGTTACGGAGCATCCCCAATGGCAAACCCCAAAATCACCTTTATCGGTGCAGGCTCGTCCGTGTTCATGAAGAACATTGTCGGCGACATTCTGCAACGGCCCGCTTTGGCGGGCGCGGAAATCCGGCTGATGGACATCAACCCGACGCGCCTGGAAGAAAGCGCGATCATTGCCGGCAAGCTGGTCAAGACGCTTGGCGTGCCGGCTACGGTCACCACCTTTTCGAACCAGCGCGAGGCGCTGGATGGCACCAATTTCGTGGTCGTCTGCTTCCAGATCGGGGGCTATGAGCCTTCCACGGTGGTCGATTTCGAGGTGCCCAAGAAATACAATCTGCGCCAGACGATTGCCGATACGCTGGGCGTTGGTGGCATCATGCGCGGGCTGCGGACCGTGCCGCATCTGTGGAGCATTTGCGAGGACATGATGCAGGTCGCGCCCGATGCGGTGATGCTGCAATATGTGAACCCAATGGCCATCAATACCTGGGCGATTGCGGAAAAATATCCGTCCATCAAACAGGTTGGCCTGTGCCACTCGGTGCAGGGCACGGCCATGGAGCTGGCGCACGACCTCGATATTCCCTACGAGGAAATCCGCTACCGCTCGGCGGGTATCAACCACATGGCGTTCTATCTCAAATTCGAGCATCGCCAGCCCGACGGGAGCTACAAGGACCTTTATCCTGAGCTGCATCGCGCCTATCGCGAGGGCCGCGCGCCAAAGCCGGGCTGGAACCCGCGCTGCCCCAATAAGGTGCGCTACGAGATGATGACTCGGTTGGGTTATTTTGTCACCGAAAGCTCGGAGCATTTTGCCGAGTACACCCCCTATTTCATCAAGGAAGGGCGCGAAGACATTATCGAGAAATTCGGCATTCCGCTTGATGAATATCCCAAGCGCTGTATCGAGCAGATTGCGAAGTGGAAGCAGACCAGCGACGACTACAAAAAGGCCGACCGCATCGAGGTCAAGGAGAGCAAGGAATATGCCTCGTCCATCGTCAACTCGGTGTGGACCGGCGAACCCTCGGTGATTTACGGCAATCTGCGCAATAATGGTGTTATTACCTCGCTGCCGAACAATGCGGCGGTGGAAGTGCCGTGCCTGGTGGACGACAACGGTTTGCAGCCGACCTATATCGGCGAATTGCCACCTCAGCTCACGGCGCTGATGCGCACCAATATCAATGTGCAGGAACTGACCGTGCGGGCGCTGGTGGAAGAAAAGCGCGAGCACATCTACCACGCTGCAATGATGGATCCGCACACCGCCGCCGAGCTGGATCTGGACCAGATCTGGAACGTCGTCGACGATCTGATCGAGGCGCATGGCGAATGGCTGCCCGAATGGGCGCGGGGGCCACGCAAGGCGGCCGTGGCGTAGGCGAGGATTGCAGGACTTCAGGCCCCGGTGTGAGCCCGCCGGGGCCTTATTCTGTAAATAGTGTGCCGCATCGGGGCATGCGAACCTGCTACTCGCCCTTGTTTCCGAACAGCTTGCTCAACATGTCGGCCATGGGTCCCGATTTCGGGACCCCGACCTGTGGCTTTGCGGGGCGGGCCTGGCGGATATGGCTCTGCGCCTTGGGGGTGGCGGGCTTGTCGTTTTTCGCCGGCTCGTCGCCTTTCACCGCCAGGGCGAGCTTGTTCATGAAGCCGCTGTCGTCACCACTGAGGAGCAGCGGTGCCTGGCGGGCGATTTCGTCGAGCAAAGGCGTGAGCCAGGCCTGGTCGGCCTTGGCGAAATCTCCCAGAACATGGTGGGTGACGAATTCCTTGCCCGGATGACCGATGCCGAGGCGAACGCGCTTGTAGTTGAGACCGATCTGTGGATCGATGGAGCGCAGGCCGTTATGGCCGCCATTGCCGCCGCCGACCTTCACGCGGACCTTGCCGGGGGCAAGATCGAGCTCGTCGTAGAAAACGATGATGTCGGCGGGGTCGATCTTGTAGAAGCGGGCGGCCTGCTGGACGCTGTCACCGGACTTGTTCATGAAAGTCTGGGGCTTGAGGAGCAATGCCCGATCCCCGCCGATGCTAGCTTCCGCGATGAGGCCGGCATGCTTGGATTTCCAATTGGACACGCCATTGGCCGCGGCAATGGCGTCAATGGCCATAAAGCCGATATTGTGGCGGTTGCCCGCATATTGGGCGCCGGGATTGCCAAGTCCAACAAGTAATTTCATCAAACCAGCCTTTGCAAATGAATGAGGCGGCCATAGGCCGCCTCACACGTTTCGTCGCTGAATTGGGGATTACTCCTCGTCAGCGGTTTCTTCTGCCTCGGCGCCGCCATCGGCGGCTTCGGCGGACTTGAGGCCCGACGGCGCAACGACGGTGGCAATGGTGAAGTCACGATCGGTGATCGTGGGCTTGACGCCCTTGGGCAGGGTGACAGCCGAAATGTGGATCGAGTCACCAATCTCGGTCCCGGAGAGGTCGACAGTGACGGCCTCAGGGATGGCATTGGCGGGAGCGATCAGTTCAACAGTGTGGCGCACAACGTTGAGGGTGCCGCCGCGCTTGAGGCCGGGGCTCTTCTCTTCGTTGATGAACTCGACATGCACTTCCACAGTGATCGTGGAGTTGCCCGAAACGCGCAGGAAGTCGATGTGGACCGGCTGGTCCATGACGACGTCGAGCTGGTAGTCGCGCGGGATCACCTTGTGGATGGTGCCGTCGACATCGAGATCGAGAATGTGCGACTTGAAGCCGCCCGAGTAGATGGACTTCAGCGCATCCTTGAATGCGACGGAAACAGTGACGGGGGGCTTCTTGTCACCATAAATAACAGCGGGAACACGTCCCTGACGGCGCAGTTCACGAGCGGCCCCCTTGCCCACTCCCTCACGCGCCTGTGCCTTGAGCACCTTGTTGGCAGCCATGGAAATCATCCATTCTGGGTTGGTGTATGTCATTCCTACAACAACATACGCGCCCGTCCTCCAGGGGTGACGAGCGCTTCATGGCGCTGGGCTATAGAGGATTAGGGGGCACTGGGCAATAGATTCCCGCAGTCTGCAGTCCTTTATGGGCTCGGCATGGGCAGACAGGGCATGATCTCCACGCCCGTTCCCGGAAAGATTGTGAAATGGGGATGGTTCCTGAACATTCGTGCCGCGTCATCGTGCGTGTCGGCCTCGACGATGACATAGGCGGCGACGGCGTTGCGGGTGGGAGCTATACCCTCTGGCGAAGCCAGCAGCGTCTTGCCGAGCGGCGCGCCCATATCGACGATGACGTGGCGGTGCCGCTCGACCCATTGTCCCCATTCGGTCATGGCGCGTTGACTGCGCTCGGTCTTTTCGGCCTCTGGAAGGTTGTCCCAGGCCTTCTGCACTTCGGAATTCTGCGTGCCCATATAGAGAGCGAGAAAACGCGGCATGGTCGGCTCCTCCTGTGCTGGTGAGCACAGGATAACGCCAGATGGGTGCGGGGGGATAGGATTTGTGAACGCGACGCTAGTCGAAGAGGCTCGAGACGCTTTGCTCGCTGGCGGTGCGGGCGATGGCCTCGCCGATCAGGGCATCGATCGACATCCGCCGGATATTGGCTGCGGCCTTGGTCGCATCGGTCTCCAGGATGGAATCGGTGACCACCAGTTCCTTGAGCTTGGAGGCAGCGATGCGTTCGGCAGCACCTTCGGAGAGCACGCCGTGGGTGATATAGGCGGAGACTTCCTTGGCACCGGCCTTGAGCAGGGCCTCGGCCGCATTGACCAGGGTGCCGCCGGAATCGACGATGTCGTCGATCATGATGCAGGTGCGGCCTTCGACTTCCCCGATGATGTTCATCACCTCGGACACGCCGGCGCGGGGGCGGCGCTTGTCGACGATGGCGAGGCTTGCGCCGATACGGCTGGCAACATTGCGGGCGCGGACCACGCCGCCGACGTCGGGCGAAACGACCATGACGTTCTTGACGTCATAATTGTCGCGGATATCGCGCACCATGACGGGGGCAGCGGTCAGGTTGTCGGTGGGGATATCGAAGAAGCCCTGGATCTGGGCAGCGTGCAGATCGAGCGTCAGGACGCGGTTGGCGCCGGCTTCGGTGATCAGATTGGAGACCAGCTTGGCCGATATCGGCGTGCGGGGGGCTGATTTGCGATCCTGCCGGGCGTAGCCGAAATAGGGCAGGACGGCGGTAATGCGGCGGGCGGAGGAGCGGCGCAGCGCATCGGCGATGATGAGCAGCTCCATCAGATTGTCATTGGCCGGGTAGCTGGTCGACTGGAGGATGAAGACATCCTCGCCGCGGACATTCTCGTGCACCTCGACATAGACTTCCTTGTCGGCGAAGCGTTTCACCGTGCAGTCGGTCAGGGGAAGTTCGAGGTAGCTGGCGACGGCCTGGGCCAGAGGTCGGTTGGAATTGCCGGTCACCAGCTTCATGGACGCGATCCTGTCTCAACCGGTCCCGCAGGGAATGGGACCTTCCAGTTTCGCGGGCAGCTTTAGCGGCAAGTGTCCGGCGTGACAACGGCACTTTGGGCTTAGCGGTAAATAAACCTCATGTCATTGCGATGACAGCGATCTGGCGGCCGGTCTTGGTCTGCTGGTGGGTGGCATAGCGATGGGAGAAGTAGCGCTCCGGGGCGGCGTAGGTGCAAATGCCAAGGTTCTCGACCGTGGCGATGCCGGCCGCGCGCAATTGGGCTTCAACAAAACCGGGCAAGTCGAAATGCGGCTTGCCGCCTGCGGGCGTGGTGAAGAAGGGCTCGCCTTCGGGGCTGATGGCGAGCAGGTCGGCCCGGAACCGGTCGCCCACTTCATAATTGGGGCCGGAAATAGTGGGGCCGATGGCGGTGCGGAGGCGGGCCGGGTCGGCGCCCAGGGCCACCATGGCGGCGATAGTGTTGAGGGCAATGCCTTCGGCCGCACCGCGCCAGCCGGCATGGGCGGCGCCGATGACACCGGCCTCGGGGTCGGCAAACAGGATTGGTGTGCAATCGGCGGTGAGAATGCCCAGGGCCAGGCCCGGTGTGGCGGTGACCAGGGCGTCGGCGTCGACGCTGCCGGGGGCCATGGGGCCGGTGAGGGTCTGGACGCGGGTGGAGTGGGTTTGCTTGAGGATATTGAGCGGACCGAGGCCGATGGTGTCGGCGACGATCTGGCGATTGGCCTCGACACGGGCCGGTTCGTCACCCATGGCGAGCGAGACATTGAGGCCGGCATGTTCGCCAGTGGAAACGCCACCGGCCCGACCGAAAAAACCGTGGCGGATCGTCGGGATGGCGGCAAGGGCCGGGGCCTGTTCGTGCGGGGCGGTCATGCAGCAAAGCCGGGTGGTTGCAGGCCGGGGCTGTGGGCGCAGAACACCTTGAACAGCTTGCCCATCTGGTCGGGTCCGACCAGCCGGTCATGGGCGGTGCGGATATCGTTGGCTGAGCCAGGATTGGCGCCGGAAAGGGCTGCGGCGCGCTCGCCGATGCCGAGACGGGTCAGGAATTCGCCCTGATTGGCCAGTGGCTGGGTGGCGAGGCCGGCGGCGCGGGCGACATTGCCCAGGGCGCCGAAATCGACATGGGCGGAAATGTCGGTTTCGCCGGGGGCTTCGAGCACATCGGCATAAGCGTGGCGGCGGACGGCCTGGAGGGTGTCGCCGGTTTGCGTCGTGCCGTAGCCATAGTCGATGGCGAGGAGGGCGCCGCCCTGCTGGGCGATCACCTTGCCCAGGCGGGTGAGGACTTCGGCTGCGGCAAAGCAGACCTCGAGCATGGTGTCGGGCGCGGCATTGGCCACCGCATCAGGCATGGAGGCGGGCGGAATGGGTGTGGGCGAGAGACCAAAGGCGCGCTTGCCGTCCACAAGGCCGATCTGGCGCTCATGCCAGCCTTTTTCCTTGCGGACGAACTGTCGGATGGGCAGGGCGTCGAAGAATTCATTGGCGACGATGAGTACCGAACCGTCGTCAAAGCTCTCGAAATCCTGCAGCCATTTGGGGTCATAGACTTCGAGCCTGGCCTTTTGCTCGGCCATCAGCACCGGGCTGGTTTCGAACAGGCGGAGGTTCAGGGCATCGCGGAAGCCGGGGGCGCGGCAGGCGACGCGCAGGATATCGGCCATCAGCGTGCCGCGGCCGGGGCCGAGTTCGAGCAGGGTGAAGCTTTTGGGCTCGTCCATCTGCTGCCAGAGATTGACCAGCCAGAAGCCGATCAGCTCGCCGAACATCTGGGAAATTTCCGGCGCGGTGACGAAATCGCCCTTGGCGCCGAGCGGTTCGGCAGCGCGGTAATAGCCTTTGGACGGATGGGTGAGGCAGAGGCCCATATAGGTGGCAACCGAGATCGGGCCGGAGGTGGCGATCTGCAAATCGATCTGCTGTTCCAGCGTCAGGCTGTCGAGCTTGGTTTGGGTGGGTTTTTCAATCATGGACGCAACGGGTTTTCGCGGCGGGTGGCCGCATAGATGACAAGGATCAGGCCGCCCAAGAGAATGGGGAGGCTGAGCACCTGGCCCATGGTGAGCCAGCCGCCATAGAGATAGCCAAGCTGCGCATCGGGCAGGCGGACGAATTCGACGGCAATACGCGAGAGCGCGTAGCCGATGGCGAAGATGCCGGCGACCAGACCGGGCTTCCTGAGCGCGTAGAACACATGGGTAGCGACGCGAATGACGAGGAAGAGCAAGAGGCCTTCGAGCGCGGCTTCGTAGAGCTGGCTGGGATGGCGGGCCAATTGCAGCGGATCGGTGGGGAAGACGACGCCCCAGGGCGCGGTGGTGGGGGCGCCATAGAGCTCGGCATTGATGAAATTGGCCAGGCGCCCGAGCAGAATTCCGATGGTGGCGACGGCGCCGAGCAGGTCAAGGCTGGAGAGCCAGTTGCCGCCCTTTGAGCGGGTAAACAGGATCGCCGCCAGCATCAGGCCGAGCATGCCGCCATGATAGGACATGCCGCCATCGAGCGTGTTGATGATCTGGGCTGGATTTTCCAGGTAATAGGGCAGGTTGTAGAACAGCACATAGCCCACGCGCCCGCCAATGACGATGGCGAGCATGGCCCAGAAGGCGAAATCCCAGATCTCGCCGGCCTTGAAGGGCGGCGCGCCGCGATGCCAGAGGCGCTGATTGCGCAACAACAGATAGCCATAGCCGGCGCCCAGAATGACCCCGAACAGATAAGCCAGCGCATACCAGCGAATGGCGATGGGGCCGATGGCAATGGCAATGGGGTCGATATTGGGGAAGGGCAAGGCTCTGTCTCCGTGAGGCCGACCGGCATGCCGTTCGATTATGGCAGCACCGTGAGTGCCGTAACCCGATGCGGGCGGCGGTTCAAGGCGCGTCTGGGCGGAGGGGGTGCGCTGATGGACGGGCGGGGCGTTGTGAAGGTCCCGAACGTCCGAAGGTCTCACAAGCTCCCACCGCCCCAACCTACCCCTCCTCCTTCTTCAGGGGGAGGCCGGTGGGGGTGCTCTTGCGCAAACACGATGCTAGTCTTGGCTGAGGAGCACCCATGGTCGATCCTGTCACATTCGCCCGCAAGCTGCGGCAGGAGCAGACCCAGCCGGAGCGCCGCTTCTGGAAGCTGATCCGGGCCTGGCGCGACGCGGGCCTCCACTTGCGACGGCAGGCGCCCATCGGTCCCTATGTCGTGGACTTTGTCTGCAAGAGCCGAAAGCTCATCGTCGAAATCGACGGCGACACGCATTATTCCGGAGCCGGTGTGACGCATGACGCGCAGCGGACGGCATTCCTCGAACGGCGCGGGTATCGCGTGCTGCGGTTCACCAATGAGGATCTCATGCGGCGCGGAGAGGGTGTGTTTGTTTCGCTGACGGAAATTCTCGGTGAGCCGGGGGCTGAAGAGCCTTAGTGGATACCCCCACCTAGCCTCCCCCTGATGAGGGGGAGGGACGCATCGAGTTTGAGGGGGATTCGTGAAGGACAGTCGTGCCTAGGGGCGCGTCAAGCAGTTTGACTGCTCGGCGGCGAAAGCGTTGAAGACCGGCTCTCTACCTGGCCTAGTCTCAATCTGCAGGCCAGACATAATGCTGCAGCCATTGTCGCTGCGCGCAAGCGGCCCTACCCCAAGGTTCGTTGAGAAGATGGGATCAGGGTTTCTTTCCTCATGGGTTCCATCAGCAACCAGCAACTGTCGTTCCTCTTTGAACGCGGACACAAAGTCCGCCTCTTCGACCGACGTCACGGGTGGAACGTTGAGACCTAATCGGACGTCGCACCTACGTCGCTTGTCGTCGTATTCCCCTTCCACCAAGACAAACGAAGAATTGGGTAGCTGCCAGCTTTGCTCGTGCACCTCATGACCAGGCATCAATGGTGCATCCAAGCCCTCTACGTTAACAGGAGCAACGCGCATGATCGAAGGTCCGAGGTCGGTTAGCCCTTGGGTGTTCAGCCTTTCGCTCTGCTCAATGGCGATGCGACAGCGCGTCCAGAGTTGCCGCCACGCTTCTACATCCAGTTCGCCCGCCCGGGCTTCTGATGCAAGGCAGATAGCGATCGTCATCAGACAGAGGGAAGAAAAGCGCACCTGTACCTCAAAGTGGAACCACAAGAGAACCTTGACCTCTTGTAAAATCCTAAAACCCGCTAGGGCCAAAAGCTGCCTGTCTCCTTACCACCCCAATCCTCCCCGCACCAATCCGCCGCACTGGTCATTGCCCCGCCCATCGCTTACATATCGGGGAACAGGAATTTTCCACGACACGGAGCCGTGCCATGAACCAGAACAACAAGATTTTTGACGGGTTGGGCCGGGTGATGAATGAGGCGGCCGGGGTGGCTGATGGGGTGCGGCGGGAGGTGGAAACCGTCGTGAAGGCCCAGGCGACGCGGATCGTCAATGACATGGACCTGGTCAAGCGTGAGGATTTCGACGCGCTGCGCGAGCTGGTGCAGGTGCAGGGCGAGGAAATCGAGGCGCTGCGCAAGGAGCTGGCGGCCCTGCGCGGCGACAAGCCGGCCAGCTAGGCGGGCCAGGCGATGCGGATCGCGGTTCTCTCCGATATTCATGGCAATGTGCCGGCGCTGGACGCGGTGCTGGAGGATATCGAGCGGCATGGGGTCGAGGCGATTGTGTGCCTGGGCGACCATGTGAGTGGACCGATCGATCCGGCCGGGGCGGCCGAGCGGGTGATGGCGCTGGACGCCACTGCCATTCGCGGCAATCACGATCGCTGGGTGGTGGACCCCTCGCTGCGGCACGAGCCTTGGTCGGTGGATGAATATGCGCGGGCGCAATTGAGCGCGCACCAGATGGGGTGGCTGGCGAGCCTGCCGGCGACAGCCAAGCTGGGCGATGCGGTGTTCCTGTGCCACGGCACGCCGAGCAGTGACGAAAAGCCCTGGCTCGACAATTTCTTTGATGGGCGGAACACGGTGCTGCCCTCGGAGGCCGAGGTGGAGCGCGAGGCCGTGGGGCTCGACCAGCCGGTGATCCTGTGCGGGCATACCCATATTGCGCGCACGCTGCGCCTGAGCGACGGGCGCTTGCTGGTCAATCCCGGTTCGGTCGGGATGCAGATGGTGCGCGGTTCGCCCGACGCGCATTATGCCATTGTCGAGCGGCGGCTGGGCAAATGGCAGACGGCGCTGATTTCGGTGCCCTATGATACCGAGGCCGCCGCGCGGCTGGCCAAGGAAAACGGATTTGCCGATTGGGGCGATGCGATCCGCTTCGGTTGGGTCGGGCCGGAGAGCCTGGGGTAGGCGGGCTCCGAGATATCGCTTAAGCGCGAAGCGCAGGGGCGGCGCCGCCATTCGAGCCTAGCTCTCATGGCCTTCTTCTTTAAAATCTCCCCACAGGGGAGATTTTGCCTGCGGCACGAGTCGAAGTGTGCAAAAGCACCGTTTCGAGACAGGCTGGCCGGGCGCTTTAACGGCTCGTTAACCATGGCGGCCCAATCATCATCCACAAGAGAATGGTGTTCTCCGATCCCGTCGCGTCCCCTGAATCAGAGACGCAGTGTAGGGTTCAGACATGGAGGACGATTCTTGAGGCCGTCGCGTTGGCGGTGTTGTTCTCCAAGCGTACCCCTAGAGTGGTGGCCCCAAGGGCTGCGTGGACGAAAACGCCTTCCAAGGACGGACGATCTATATGTCCCTGATTGAATATGAGCCCGACCGCGTCTCCCATCCGGTGGACCTTGTCGAGCACATCGCCTCGATCAACGACTGGAATTTCGAGCGGCAGGATGCCGACGAGATTTCCATTTCCGTGCGCGGGGGGTGGAGCGATTATCACGTCTCGTTCAACTGGATGGAAGATCTGGAAAGCCTGCATATCGCCTGCGCTTTCGATCTGAAGGCACCTGAGGGGCGGCGGGCCGAAATCAAGCAGTTGATCAGCCTGATCAACGAGCAGCTCTGGATCGGGCATTTCGACATCTGGAACAAGGAAGGCGTGGTCCTGTTCCGCAATTCGCACCTGCTCACGGGCGGGGCCGATGTTTCGCCGCAACAATGCGAGGCCCTGCTGCGTTCTGCTACTGATAGTTGCGATCTCTACTATCAAGCGTTTCAGTTCGTCGTCTGGGCCGGCAAGTCGGCCGCCGATGCACTGAGCCATGTGATGTTCGAGACAGTAGGCGAAGCATAATGAGTGCACATTTGCGGACTTTGGGTCCCGTCATGCTGGTTGGCGCCGGCAAGATGGGCATGGCGCTGGCGCGCGGCTGGCTCGATGCCGGGCTGCCGGGTAGCAATCTGGTGCTGGTCGATCCAGCGCCGAGCGATGCGGCCAAGGCCCTGGCGGCCGATTATGAGCTGACGATTCATGCCGAGGCGGTCGGGCTGGACCCCAATGTGCTGGTGCTGGCGGTCAAGCCGCAGATCATCGGCGATGTGATGGAGGGGCTCAAGCAAGCCGTCGGCCCGCAGACGCTGGTGCTTTCTATTGCCGCCGGGATTTCCATTGCGACGCTGTCGGCGGGGCTGGATACCGGGCGGGTGGTGCGCACCATGCCCAATACGCCGGCGCAGATCGGCAAGGGCGTGACCGGCGCCGTGGCCGGCCCGGATGTGGGCACTGACGACCGGGCGGCGACCGATGCGCTGCTCTCGGCGGCGGGGCAGGTGGCTTGGTTCGACGCCGAAAGCGATCTCGATGCGGTCACGGCGGTGTCCGGCTCGGGCCCGGCCTATGTGTTCAACCTGGTCGAAGCGCTGGCGGCGGCCGGGGTCAAGCAAGGCCTGCCGGATCACGTGGCGATGCAATTGGCGCGGCAGACGGTGATCGGCGCGGCGGCGCTGATGGAGGCCGATCCGGCCCCGGCGGGCGTGCTGCGGCAGAACGTGACCTCGCCCAATGGCACGACGGCGGCGGCGCTGGCCGTGCTGATGGCCGATGACGGGCTGACACCGCTGATGGAACGGGCCGTGAATGCCGCCCGCAAGCGCAGCGAAGAGCTGGGGCGCGGCTGACGCCTGAGTTCAGAGTTTGCTGGTGAGGTTGAGCCGGTCGAGCACGGCGCGGTCGGTGGGATCGACCATGCCGACGAGAAAGCGGCGGACCATGTTGGCGGCTTCGGGGGGCAGGGCGTCGATCGAGGCGTCGATGCGGCTGGCCTGGGTTTCGGACAGTTTGGCGAAGAATTCGCGGCCCTTGTCGGTCGCGTAGAGTAGGCGCTGGCGCCGGTCAGCATGGCCGGTGCGCTGTTCGACATAGCCATTGTCGATCAGTTGGCGCAGCACCCGGGCCAGGCTCTGCTTGGTGATTTTCAGGATGTCGAGCAGATCGGCCACCGGCATGCCGGGGCGCAGATTGACGAAATAAAGCACGCGGTGGTGCGCGCGGCCAAAACCCTGACGTTCGAGCAGGGCATCGGCGTCGCCGGTGAAGTCGCGATAGGCAAAGAAAAACAGCCCCATGATGTCGAGCGGCAGGTGTGCCTGATCGGCCAGAGAATTTATGTCAGCCTTGTTGACATTTTTTCGATCCGCTGGCATTGTTCCTCCATCGGCACCACAGCTTTGACTTATTCCAGAGCCGTTCCGGTTTGCCAAGGGTTTGACCCTGATGCATGATTGAGCAAAAGGCCCGTTCGGCAAGAACGGCGCGAGACATAATTTTCGGAGAGGAACAATGGCAGGCCTGCCTATGGACCAGCGTGATGGCTGGATCTGGTTTGATGGCGAACTCAAACCCTGGAAGGACGCGAAGGTGCACGTGCTGACGCATGGCCTGCACTATGCCAGCTCCGTATTCGAAGGCGAGCGCGCCTATGGTGGGGAAATCTTCAAGTCGCGCGAGCACACCGAACGTCTGATCCGGTCGGCCGCTACGCTGGACATGAAACCTTTCCCCTATTCGGTCGACGAGATCGAGGCGGCCAAGCAGCTCGTCTTGGAAAAGAACAATCTGGTCGACGCCTATGTGCGGCCTGTAGTCTGGCGCGGCTCGGAAGAGCTCAGCGTGCCGGCACGCAAAAACAAGATCCATGTGGCGATCGCGGCATGGGTGTGGCCGAGCTATTTCTCGGTCGAGGAAAAGCTCAAGGGCATTCGCCTGGAGTGGAGCAAGTGGAAACGCCCGAGCCCGGAGACCATTCCGTCTTCGGCCAAGGCGGCGGGTCTGTACATGATCTGCACGCTGAGCAAAGACGCGGCCATGGCCAATGGCTATGCCGACGCGCTGATGCTGGACTATCGCGGCTATGTGGCGGAAGCCACGGGCGCCAACGTGTTCTTCATCAAGGGCAAGGAAATCACCACGCCGACGCCGGACTGTTTCCTGAACGGCATCACCCGGCAGACGCTGATTTCCCTGGCCAAGGAAAACGGGTTCACGGTGACCGAGCGGCACATCATGCCCGAGGAATTGAGCCAGTTCGACGAGTGTTTCCTGACCGGGACGGCGGCGGAAGTGACGCCGGTTTCGGAAATCGGAGAGTTCAAGTTTACGCCGGGCGAGGCGTGCCGCACACTGATCGATGCCTATGCCCGGGCCGTGCAGCCGAAGAAGGCCGCAGCGGCGGAGTAGGCCAGGCTCCCCCCAAGATGAACAAGAAGACGCCCGCCATTCAGGCGGGCGTTTTGCTTTCCTGTTGAATAGATGGCACGCCGAACACGGTTTCGCGCACCAGGCCCGTGGTGTAGCCGCGGGTGTTGTGGGCGCGGGCGGCGTAGTCGGGGTCGGCCATGAGGGCGGCGTGCAATTGGGGCAGATTGTAGAACGGTACGCTGGGATAGAGGTGGTGTTCCAGATGGTAATTGACATTGTGGGGGGCAAAGAAGGCCCGCTCCCAGAAATAGGGCAGAACCGAACGGGTGCCGCCCAATTCGTGACTATAATCCATTGAGCCGAAATGCTCGGCCACGCTGCGCACATGCATCAGCAGGAAGAAGGCAGTGAAATAGGGCACGAACCAATAGAGCAGCACGTCGATCCAGATGCCCAGCCAGGTGAACAGTATGGCGAAGGCAATATAGAAGCCGAGCCGCGCGAGCCGATAGGCAAGGGGTGGCTTTTCGGCGGCCTTGAGGCGGTGCAGCATGCCGAAAATGTCGATGATCGAGCCCACGACCACCAGATAACTCAACAGGTCCAGCGCCCCTTCCTGCCAGGCCTTGGGGAAGGTGAAGCGCCGATTGCCCAGCTTGAACACCCAGTCGGGGTCCTTGTCGGTGTTTGTATAGCGGTGGTGTGCGAGGTGGTTGTTGCGATAGCTGGCCACGGTGGTCAGGATCGGCCAAGCCAATAGCAGATCGCAGATCCAGTCGCTGAGTGCCTTGTTGCCGGACATGAAGCGGTAATGGGCGAAATCATGCAGCAACACGCCAAAGCCATGCATGCGGCCGCCAATGATGGCCACAGCGATGAGATAGACCAACGGATCCTGCGCCCATTGCGAGACGGCGATGGCGGCAAAAATGACGCCCCAATCGAACAGGACCGCAAGGGCCGTGCGCCAGGTCTGCAGCACGGACAGGCGCTTGACCGTGGCGGCGTCAATATAGGCTTGCGACGACATGATTGGCCTCCCTCATGTCTATTGCAGTTCAGCGTTTACCTGAAACGCTGACCTGCCCTAAGTCCTTGTTTGGGCACGCTTCCGAACCGCAAAACCGGCTCCACTTTGGCTGGAAACGCTCCATGGTTAATGGGAGGTTAACACAGGATTTGAGGCTGGAACGATTCCGTTGGAAATTGGGTTAACGGGCCCAGCGGGCGCGGGCGTCGTCGTCTTCGGGCCTGGCCTCGACCCAACGCAGGCCAGCGGCAGTTTCCTCCTGCTTCCAGAAGGGCGCGCCGGTCTTGAGATAGTCCATGAGGAATTGCGCGCCGTCGAACGCGGCCTGTCGATGGGGCGCCAGCGTCATCACCATCATGATGGTTTCTCCCGGAACAAGGCGGCCGTGGCGATGGACGATGGCCGCGTCAATGAGTGAGAAGCGGGCGATGGCGTCGTCCCGGATGGCCGCCAGCTCGTTCTCGGCCAGTTCGGGATAGCATTCCAGGATCAGGGCCGAAATCGGATCGTGGCGACTGGATCGGACGATGCCGGTGAAGCTGACCATGGCGCCGGCTTCGGTATGAGCGGCCTGGAAGGCGTTGAATTCGGCGCCGGGATCGAAGGTCTCTTGTGTGACGCGGATCATATCAGCCGCCGGTCATGGGCGGGAGAATGGCGATCTCGCGGGCACCGGCAATGGGCGTGTCCCAGGGCACGATGCGGGCGTCGCGGGAGAGCTTGAAAATGGCCGGGTTTTCCATGGCGTGGTCGAGGATTTCGTCCCGCGCGCGCAGCCAGGTGACGAGATCGGCAAGGGTGACCACTTCGGGCGGCGGGGACACTTCGTCGCTGGGGCGGTTGAGGCGCTCGCGCAGCCAGGCAAAATAGAGCACCTTCATTTGCCGATGCCCGAAAGATGCGGCCAGGAGGCGCGCAGATACTGCCAGCCGGTCCAGATGGTGATGATGCCTGCGATCCAGAGGACGATGTCGGAGACCAGGGCGAAACCGGGGATCAGGGGTTCGGCCAGGACGACAGCCAGGGCGATGAGCTGGATGGTGGTCTTCCATTTGGCGAGCTGGGTGACCGGCAAGACCACGGTCTTGTTGCCGAGAAATTCGCGCAGGCCAGGAATAAAGGTCTCGCGGAATAGAATGGCAATGGCCGGAACCATGTCGAGGCCGGAGAGGCTGCGGTCCCAGGCGAGCACGGCGATGAGGATGGCGACCAGCATCTTGTCGGCAATGGGATCGAGCATTCGGCCGAGATCGGAATATTGATCCCAGGCGCGGGCCAGATAGCCGTCCACCCAGTCACTTACGGCAGCGGCGATGTAGATAAACAGCGCGATCGAGCGCGCTGTTGTATCGCCCGACATCACCAAGGCGGCAATGGGGATGATCGCCGCAATGCGGGCGATGGTGATGATATTGGGGACGAGGAAAAGCGGGTTCCGGTTCATGGCGCGAGAGAACAGGATGGCGGGGGAAGGGTCAAGCTCAGAGATGGAGTGTGCGGATGGGTCGACACCCCCACGCTGGCTCGCGACGGACTTATCGGGCTAAGTCCTGCTCAGCTTCCCTCCCCACAAGGGGGAGGGAAAGGGGCGATTTGGCCTTCACCACCAGTGTTTTGGCACCCCCACCTAGCTTTGCTATGGCCTTGCGGGCCAAGCGTCGCTACCTCCCCCGTCAAGGGGGAGGTGTAGGTGGTGTTTACGCCACCGCCTTCTTGGTTACCGCGCGCCGTTTTTCGACGGCTTCGGCCAGGGCTTCGAGGGCGGCGACGGTGGTGTCCCAGTCGATGCAGCCGTCGGTGATGGACTGGCCGTAGGTGAGGAGCTGGCCGGGGACCAGATCCTGGCGACCGGCGACCAGGTTGGATTCGACCATGACGCCGATAATGCGCTTGTCGCCGCTGGCGAGCTGGTCGCCGATATCGGCCAGGACGAGCGGCTGGTTCTCGGGGTTTTTGGAAGAATTGGCGTGACTGGCATCGATCAGGATGGCGGGGTTGAGACCGGCCTTTTGCGCGGCCTTGGCAGCGGCGTCGATGCTGTCGGCATCGTAATTGGTTGTTTTGCCGCCGCGCAGGATGATGTGGCAATCCTGGTTGCCGGTCGTGGCGGCGATGGCGGAGCGCCCATCCTTGGTGACGGCCATGAAGTGATGCGGCTGGGAGGCCGAAAGCACTGCATCGAGCGCGATCTTGATATTGCCGTCGGTGCCGTTCTTGAAGCCGACGGGGCAGGAGAGGCCGGAGGCCAGCTCGCGATGGATCTGGCTTTCGGTGGTGCGCGCCCCGATGGCGGCCCAGGTGACCAGATCGACCAGATATTGCGGTGTGGTCATGTCGAGAAATTCGCAAGCGGCCGGCAAGCCGAGATTGGCAATATCGAGCAGCAGGGCACGCGCAGTGTGCAGGCCATGATCTATGTTGAAGCTGCCATCGAGATCGGGGTCGTTGATCAGACCCTTCCAGCCCACCGTGGTGCGGGGCTTTTCGAAATAGACGCGCATGATGATTTCGAGCCGGTCGCCGAGCTTCTCACGCAGGGGCGCGAGACGGTTGGCGTAGTCCATGGCGGCCTGGGGGTCGTGAATGGAGCAGGGACCAACGATAACGGCCAGGCGATCATCCTGGCCGGTGAGGATGTTGTGGAAGGCGTGGCGGGCCGCAATTACGGTGCGGGTGGCCGCGTCGGTGCGCGGATGGGTGTGCATGACCTCGATGGGCGTGGTCAGCGGTTTGATTTCGGTGATGCGCAGGTCGTCGGTGGATTTGAGCATTTTTAGTGGTCCTCTGGGAGATGTTCCTGAGGGGCCAACAAAAAAGCCGCCTCGGAAGTCGGGCGGCTGGCTTGCGATTTGGTGGTCTTGTCTGGGGTCAGATCACACGCGCGCAATAGCCTCCGCCGGGAGCGGATAGCTAAAATACCAAAAGAAGGTTGCGGTGTTGATCATGGGCGGGAAGGTAGCGGCGAGTCGGAGGCTTGTCGAGTCCCGACTTTGGTAGGGGCCTGCAACCTTGTGTCTGGGTGCCCGCCCCTACCTCGCTTAGCTTGGTCCTTGTGAGACAAGCCAGGCCTCCTCCCTTTGCACAGGAGGTATTCTCGCATGCCGTTACAAGCGTGCCTTGCCGGTCTCGCCCAGCTTGGGCCTGGAACCGGTGGCGGCAGCGGCAAGCATCTTGGCACCGGTCACCACCATATTGGGACTGTCCCAGACCTCGCCATCTTCGGGCGTGACCTTGAGCAGCCGGATCTGTGGGTCCTTGGCGTCGTCCCACCACGCCTTGTCGAAGTTGGTCCAAAGCTCCTCGATTTTGGCCCGGTCATTGGAGACCTCAGCCTCGCCGGCGATCACCACATATTTGTGGCCGCCATTGTCCGCCCAGGCGAGCGAGACGTGGGGGAATTTTTCGATCTCTGTGAGCTTGTGTCCCTCGATATCAGTGAGGAAATAGATGGCGCTTTCTTCACGGCGAACGCGCGAAGCCATAGGGCGGCTGCGCTGCTGTTTGCCGTCCCAGGTGGTCAACATGCAGATATCGATCTTGTCAGCCAAATCCCAGATGCGGTCGATGGCCTCTTCGGATGAAAGTGTATCGCTGTGCTGGTCGGTCATGTCTGGTGCTCCTTTGGTGCAGACGAAACGAGCCAGAGGAGCAAGGGTTGCCGAAGACCGAGGATGCGGTGAGCCGGACCGCGTCAGTCGGACCAGCCCTGACGCATGAGGGTATAGGCGAAGGAGGCCGTCCAGCCGATGAGGGCGAAGCCGTTCAGGGCTTCGATGCCGGAGACTATGCGCAGGGCGCCCAGGGGGAAGATGTCGCCGACGCCCAGGGTGGTGTAGCTCATCAGCGAGAAGTAGAGCGGGTCGAGAAAGCCGCCCTCAATTTCTCCCTCCAGCGAGCCAAAGAAGGAGCGCAGGGTCATCAGGTAGTAGATCACGGCGTAGATGAGTACGCTGAGGATTTGCGCGATCGTGACGCTGGCCATGCCGACAATCACGCCGGTTCGCCGCGACAAACCGCTGCCCTGGAGAATGTTCCGCGCGATCAGCATGGACTGGTAGTGCAAGAGCACGGACACCGCCATTGCAGCCAGGCTGATTAGGGTGGCCAGAACGATGTCCATGCAGAATTCTCCATTGCCTATCCGTAGCTAATGGAGAACCTGCGGGACCGTTCCCTGGAACGGTTCGCCAGTGGGGCGCTCACGTGCGGTTGAAGTGATCGTAGATCAATTGCGCCATGGCCTTCGAGATCGTCGGAACGGCTTCGAGGTCGGCGAGGGAGGCGCGGGAGACGGCTTTGGCGGAACCGAAATGGTTGAGCAAAGCGCGCTTGCGGGCGGGGCCGATGCCCTCGATTTCGTCCAGCGGGTTCTTCACCACATCCTTCTTGCGCCGGGCGCGGTGGGTGCCGATGGCGAAGCGGTGGGCTTCGTCGCGCAGGCGCTGGACATAGTATAGCACCGGATCGCGGTGGGGTAGCATGAAGGCGTCGCGGCCTTCGATAAAGAATTTCTCACGACCGGCATCGCGCTCTTCGCCCTTGGCGATACCGATGAAGATAACCTCCTTGGGGAGGTTGAGTTCGGCGATGACTTCGCGCACGGCGTTGAGCTGTCCGGCGCCACCGTCGATGAAGACGACGTCAGGCCAGTCGGGCATGCCGGTATTCTCGTCCTCGGCATCGGTTTCGCTTTCGGCGGCGAGGCGCGAGAAGCGGCGGGTGAGGACTTCGCGCATCATGCCGAAATCGTCGCCGGGGGTAATGTCGGTCGATTTGATGTTGAAGGTCCGGTAGTGCTTTTTGGAAAAGCCTTCCTCGCCCGCCACGATCATGGCGCCTACGGCATTGGTGCCGGAAATGTGGGAGTTGTCGTAAACCTCGATGCGGCGCGGGGTCTCTTCGAGACCGAAGGTCTCGGCGACGCCTTCGAGGAGGGTGCGGTTGGACGCGCCTTCGGCCAGTTGGCGGCCCAGGGCCTCGCGGGCATTGTTAAGGGCATGATTGACCAGGTCGCGCTTTTCCCCGCGCTGCGGCGTCTCGATGCGCACCTTGCGGCCGGCGCGTGAGGACAGCGCTTCCTCGATCAGTGCGGGTTCGGCCATGTCGTGGCTGAGCAGGACCAGCTTCGGGGGCGTGCGATCCTCGTAGAATTGTACCAGGAATGCTTCGAGCACTTCGGCATCGGTCAGGCTGTCATCGGCCTTGGGGCGGAAGGCGTGATTGCCCCAGTTCTGGAAGGCGCGGAAGAAGAAGACCTGCACGCAGAACTGCCCGCCCTCATGGTGGATGGCGAAGACGTCGGCTTCCTCCACCGAGCGGGCGGTAGCGTCGCCCTGGGACTGGATCAGCGCCAGGGCCGAAAGGCGGTCGCGGATGAGGGCGGCGCGTTCGAAGTCCAGATCCTCTGCAGCCTTGTTCATATCGGCCTGCAGGTGGCTGCGCACGGCATCGGATTTGCCGGAGAGAAACTGGCGGGCATCCTCGACCAGTTCGGCATAGCCTTCGAGGCTGATTTCGCG
Source organism: Devosia marina (assembly GCF_009758415.1). Taxonomy (GTDB): domain Bacteria; phylum Pseudomonadota; class Alphaproteobacteria; order Rhizobiales; family Devosiaceae; genus Devosia; species Devosia marina. The sequence goes on from NZ_WQRF01000008.1 coordinate 42,040, forward strand.
TGTGCAAGGACCAGCACAGCGCTTGATCTGATATTGCAGGCAGGGGCGGGTGCGGGCGGCGTAGAAGCTGTCCGAGCAATTGCGCAGCAGAAAGGCCTTTTGCAGGCTCGCAATGGTTCGGCTGACTGCGACGGCAGAGGCGAAGGGACCAAAATAGTGGCCCTTGCGGCGGCGTGAGCCGCGATGCTTGGTCAGCTCGGGCGCCTCATGGTCGCCGGTAATCAGAATATAGGGAAAGCTTTTGTCGTCGCGCAGCAAGACGTTGAAGCGGGGCCTGAGGCGCTTGATGAGATTGGCTTCGAGCAACAGGGCTTCGGATTCGGTCTCGGTGCGGACGAATTCCATGGAAACCGTGGCCGCGATCATGCGCTGGATGCGGACCGGCAGGCCTTCGGGGCGCGTGTAATTGGTCACGCGGGATTTCAGGCTCCTCGCCTTGCCGACATAGATGACGGCCCCATCGGCATCGAGCATGCGATAGACGCCCGGAGCTGCCGGCAAGGTGCGGACAAAAGCGCGGATCACCTCCGGACCGGAGGGCGGCGGGGCAGGGGTGGCGGAACCGTCGGTCATGGTCGTGGGGTCGGACCCCGGCGGGCGGGGAAGCTCAAATGCTGGCCGCCATCGAGTGCCATCATCTGGCCGGTGTAGGACGGCATTGAGAGGATTGCTAGCACCCCCTGGGCAATGGCCTCGGGGCCTGCATTGCGACCCAGGGGCAAGCTCGCCACCGATTGCTCGAAATCGGCCTGGGTCTGATGGGCGTTGGGCAGCACGGGACCGGGGCCGATGGCGTTGACGCGAATAGCCGGTGCGAGCGACTGCGCCAGGGTCTGGGTGGCGGTCCAGAGCACGGATTTGGACAGAAAATAACTGAAAAACGCGGGGCTCGGCTGAAGGACGCGTTCATCGACAATGTTGATGATGTTGCCCTCGATGCCGTCCGGCAGTTGCGCGGCGAAGTCGCGGGCGAGAAAGACCGGGGCTTCGGCGTGGACCGCGAAATGGGTATCCCAGAGAGTTTCCTCAACGTCTTGAGCGCTGTCCGGTTCGAAGGCCGAGGCATTGTTGACCAGGAGGGTCAGCGGGCCGAAGACGTCGGCGGCGGTTTCGATGAGGCTGGCGCGTGCGCCGCGATTGGCCAGATCGGCCTGGACTATTTCGGCCCGTCCGCCGGCCTTGAGGATGCGGTCGCGCACCGCGCTGGCGCCATCTTCGTCGGAGCGGAAATGAATGATGACGGCATGACCGGCATCGGCCAGGGCACTGGCGATGGCGGCGCCGATGCGATCGCCGGCGCCGGTCACAAGAGCGACCGCCTGATCCTGATTCGGGAAGGGAAAAGATGAACTGGACATTGGGCGGACCATAGGTGGGAAGGGTGGGCTCATCAATCGGTCAAGGGTCTGGGGCGTGGCGGTAGAGCGGATGTGGGTCAAACTCTGGCAGCAGGGTTTTGTACTTTGACCGAACTTAAAACAGGCGTAGCGTGATTGTGTTGCAGGGCGGGAGGCCCTGCGCAATCAGAGAGGGGGATTAGCATGGAAGTCATCGTGCCAATCCTGGTGCAATTGATCGCAGGCGGTGCTGGCGGCAATGTTATCGGGCAATTGGCAAAACAGCTCAATCTCGGCACTGCCGGCAATTCGATTGTCGGTGCGATTGGTGGCCTCGCCGGGACCTGGCTGGCCGGCATGATACCGGGCCTCGACTCGCTGGTGGGTGCAGCCGCCGGCGCAGCAGGAACGGCAGGCGGGCTGGATTTCGGTGCCCTGGCAGGACAGGGCGCAACCGGCCTGATCGGTGGCGGACTGCTGACGGCGATTGCCGGCATTGTCAAATCGGCCATGGCCAAGGCCTGACGCCTCACCCATGTTACCGATGCCCCGCGGCGCGGTGCTGCGGGGCATCTCGAATGGGTGGTCTTGCACTAGCCGGTGTGAGAGGGCATGTCTTCTAACAGGAGGCACGCAATGATCTGGCTTATCGAAATTGCTCTGGTTCTTTTGCTGCTTGGCGGTGGCTGGACGATGCTGACGCGCGGGCGGCAGAGCGACAAGCGCGATGCGCTGACCATGCGGCGGGTGGATGCCTATATCGAAACCATTCGCCGGGAGCGTCGTTCGCCCGAGCTGGCGGCCATGACCGATATGGAATTGCGCGATCTGCTGCATTCAGGCGCGCGCAACCTCAAGATTGCCGAGCAGCGCAAGCAATGGATCGTGTTCGGCATGGGGATCGCCACGCTGCTTGGCGCTTCTGTGCTAGGCAGCGAGGAAGGATGGCTGGCCTTTGGCGCAGCCGCGGCCATTGGAGCCATTGTGACCTATGGCACAAACGAATTTCTGGCGCGGCGGATGCGGGCACCTTTGGAGAAACGTGGAATCGAGATCGACCGGCTGATGGTGGAGTAGCGGTCAACGCAGAACGCCGCCCCCAAAGGGACGGCGCGTGATTTGCCTGGATCAGCGATCAGGTGCCGATGCAGAAATAGCCATTGGGGCCATTAAAGCACATGCTGGCGCTCGGATTGCTCGGGTAGATGGGCTGGGGACGCGGCGGGCGCGGGTTCCAGTGTGGCGGGTGCGGACGGTGCGGTCGATCCCAATGGGGCGGACGCGGGGGACGCGGGCGTTCCCAATAGTCGTCATCCCAGTCATTGCCCCAGCCAGGACGGCTGCTGCGCAGATAGTTGGCCGAAACCCAGCCATCGGGGCCGCGCTTTTCAACGAAGCACCAGCTGCCGCGGCAATATTGGATGTCCACGTGTTCTCCGCGCCGCAGCGTATCGATGACGCGAAAACCGGTGCTGGGGCCGGTGCGCACATTGACATTGCCGGTGGCAACGGCCGGTGCGGCCGATGCGGCGATGGTGGTGCCCAGCACGGCCATGGTGGCGATGCCGGCTGCAATCAAATTGATCTTGAAGGTCATGCGAGGACTCCTTCCGAATGGGGTGGCGATCAAGCCTTAAGCCCAAATAAACCCATCGCGCCTGAACCCAAGCTGAACGATATGTTAAGCCGGAGCGGCCCTCAGAGCCGAAGCAGATCGACGAAGCGGCCCAGGACTTCGGAAAATTTCTTGCGCTGCTTGGTCTTAAGCTCGCCCATCAGGGCCTCTTCGAGCTGAGCCCAGTGATCGGCCAGGGCATTGCGGATGCGCAGGCCGCGTTCGGTGAGGGCAATGCCTGGTTCAAGTTCGGGGCCGACGGCCTGACGGGTGATGAAGTCGCGGCTGGCGAGCCGCTCAAGCCTGGTGGCCAGCATGCCGGTGGTGAGCCCCAATTCCCGGGCCAGATCGGCCTCAGTTGTCCCCGCGCGGCCCAGCACGAATAATATGGCATCGTCGCCGGGCTCGAGACCTTTCTCGACCAGCGGCAAGAGCAGCGCCTTGTGCGCAAGTTGTCCAGCTTCGATGAGCCGGTAGAGCGCTGAGCGGGAGGAGGGTCTGGCCATAGGCGGGAAAATAGTCCGATCTCCTTGTCGCCGTCGATTGGGCATCTATCCTATCGTTAATCGCTCAACGACCAAGGGGCGTTATTGTTCACCCAATGCAGATGAGTTATGCGTCCATTGACCATCTCTGAGTGAACGGACATCTCCCATGTCGCAGGACCTTTCCCGCATCCGCGCCTTCGTGCAGGTCTTCGACGCAGGCGGGTTTTCGGCCGCGGCGCGGCAGCATGGGCGCTCCAAGGCGCTCTTGAGCAAATATGTCACCGATCTTGAGGACTATCTGGGCGTCCGGCTGATGAACCGCACGACGCGTAAGCTGAGCCTAACCGAGGCGGGCGAGGCTTATTATCGCGAGGCTTCCGGGCTGTTGCAGCAACTCGACGATCTGGACGCCAATATTGCAGACCAGACTGCCGAACCGCGGGGCCTCCTGCGCGTTTCGGCGCCGCGCAATTTCGGCGAGAGCACGCTGGCGCCGGCGATCTTTGCCTATCTGCAGAAATTCCCCAAGGTGACGCTCGATCTCAGGCTCGAGGATCGCTATGTCGATCTGGTCGATGAGGGGATCGACGTGGCGCTGCGCATTTCGACCCTGGCGGACTCTTCGCTGATCGCCCGCAAGATTGCCGATATGCATGTGGTGGTTGGTGGTGCGCCCCGGCTGATCGAGCAGGTCGGAACGCCCAAACATCCCGAAGATCTGAGGCACCTGCCCTGCATTGTCGATGTGAACCTGCAGGGTCAGTCGAACTGGCGGTTCACCGAAGAGGGCAAGACCATTTCGGTGCCGGTGACCGGACCGTTGCGGGTCAATTCGCCATTGGCGGCCCGCACAGCCGCCGCGCTGGGTCTCGGTTTTGTCGTATTGCCGTCCTATCTGGCCGAGCCGAGCGTGCAGAAGGGCGAGCTGGTGCCGGTGCTGGCCGACTTCCTGCCGACCGGGCAGACATTGCAGGCCGTTTATCCGCATCGGCGGCATCTGGCGGGCAAGGTGCGGGCGTTGATCGATCATCTGGTGGAGTGGTTCGCCACACACCCCATTCATTAGGGGCGCATAGTGAACGGATTTCGGCGAGGGGCGGCGATGGCCGCGCTGGCGGCAGTTTTTTTCGCGCAGCCGGCACTGGCCCATCCACATATCATGATCGACGCCAAGGCGACGATCCGGTTCGACGATGAGGGCCGGGTGGCGGGGCTGCACCATAGCTGGACCTTCGACACTGCATTTTCGGTGTGGATGGTGCAGGGGCTCGATACCGATGGCGATGGCACAGTCAGTTCCGCCGAGATGCAGGCGTTGGCGGACGAGAACATGGTCGGGCTGGCCGATTACGGTTTCTATACCTATGCCGGCGACGAGATGAACTTTGTGCCCGTCGGCGACCAGCGCATGACCTATGAGAACAACCGCGTCACGCTGGACTATTCCATTTCGGCCGTTGACCCGCAGCCGGTTGGCGAGCGGTTTGAACTGGGGATCTATGATCCCGAATATTACGTGGCCATTACGGTGAACGATGCGGTCGACGTGACGCTGGAGAATGCGCCGGGCGATTGCGCCGTGCGCCTTGAGCCGCCAAAGCCGATGCCGCCTGAGGTGGAGGAGCGGCTCTATTCGCTGGGGCCCGAAGTGCTGGAACTGCCGCCCGACCTGGCTGCTGCCATGCGCGGAACCCAGGGGCAGGTCGTGGTGTCGTGCGGTGCGGCCGCAGTGGCGACGACCGCGCTGGAGGCGACGGAAGATGTGGCCCGAGCCCGGCCGGCAGCGCCATTTGGCGGCCCGCCGCCGGAGGTGGGGATCAACCTGCCGCGCAGCGGGTTTTTCGGCTGGCTGCAGAACCAGCAGCGGGACTTTTATGCGGCGCTGACCGCCTCGCTCGATGCGCTGCGCGCGGACTGGACCGCTTTCTGGGTGCTGGGCGGGCTGAGCTTCCTCTACGGCATCTTCCATGCGGCGGGGCCCGGGCATGGCAAGGTGGTGATTTCGTCCTATGTGGTGGCCAATGAGAGCCAGTTGCGGCGCGGCGTGGTGCTGAGCGGGCTGTCGGCCCTGATGCAGTCGCTGGTGGCCATCGGCTTTGTGCTGATCCTGGCCGGCGCGCTGAACCTGACCAGCACGGCGCTGGGCGATGCGGCGCATTGGGTAGGCGTGGTTTCCTATGCAATGGTGGCATTGCTGGGCGCCTGGCTGGTGCTGCGCAAGATTTTCGGCTGGGGTCATTCTCACGACCACGACGGCCATCACCACCATGACCATCACGATCATGACCACCATGAGCACGAGCACAGCATGCACCATGCAATTGCGCCGCAGGATATCCGGGGCAATTGGCGGGAGCAATTGGGCGTCGTGCTGGCAGTGGGGCTGCGGCCCTGTTCGGGGGCGCTGGTGGTGCTGGTGTTTGCACTGTCGCAGGGCGTGCTGGCGGCGGGCATTGCTGCGGTGCTGCTGATGGGGCTGGGCACGGCAATCACGGTGGCGACACTGGCGACCCTGGCGGTGACGGCCAAGGGTCTGGCGGCGCGCATTGGCGGGGCGGACAGCGCCCTGGCCGGCGCAATCGTCTGGTGGGCCGAATTGGCCGGCGCGGTGTGTGTGCTGGGCTTTGGCGTGCTGCTGCTGGTGGCTAGCGTCTAAGCCGGATCACTGCAGTGAGCGCGACCCATAGCCGCTTTGCGCCGGGGAGTGAAATGCGTATGGTGCGGCCAATTCTGGAACATTTCCAAACTGGTCCCCGATGTCCGCTCATCTTCCACCGAACCATCCGCCCGTGCCCAAGCAGAAGATCGGGGTGCTGCTGCTCAATCTCGGGACGCCGGATGGCACGGATTACTGGAGCGTGCGGCGGTATCTGAAGGAATTCCTCTCCGACCCGCGGGTGATCGAAACGCCCAAATGGCTGTGGTGGCCGATCCTCAATTTCATCATCCTCTCCTTCCGTCCGCAAAAGAGCGGGCATGCCTATGCCCAGATCTGGGACAAGGAGAAGGATGAAAGCCCGCTGCGGGTGATCACCAGAGAGCAGACGGAAAGTCTAGCACAGCGGCTCGAGGGCGAGGATATCGTGGTGGAATTTGCCATGCGTTATGGCAATCCCTCGACCCGCTCGGTGCTGGAGAAGATGCAGGCGGCCGGGTGCCAGAAGATCCTCTTGGTGCCGCTTTATCCGCAATATTCGGCGACCACCACGGCGACGGCCAATGACAAGGCGTTCGAGGCGCTCAAGCATATGCGCTGGCAGCCGGCAGTGCGTACGGCGCCGGCCTATTTCGAGGACCCGGACTATATCGCGGCGCTGGGCAATTCGATCCGCGACGGGGTGGCCAAGCTCGATTTTGAGCCGGATGTGGTGATCACCTCCTATCACGGCATGCCGGTGGAGTATCTGCAAAAGGGCGACCCGTACCATTGCCAGTGCTTCAAGACCACGCGGCTGGTGCGCGAGTATCTCGGCTGGGACAAGGACCGGCTGATGGTCACCTTCCAGAGCCGGTTCGGGCCGACCGAATGGCTGAAGCCCTATACCGACAAGACGCTCGAAGCGCTGCCGGGCAAGGGGATCAAGAAGGTGGCTATCCTGGCCCCGGCCTTTCATGCCGACTGCATCGAGACGCTGGAAGAGATCGCCATGGGCGGCAAGGATACATTCCTAGAGGCGGGCGGGGATAAGTTCGCCTATATCCCGTGCCTCAATGCCTCGCCGGGCAGCATGGACCAGATCGAAGCCATGGTGCGGCGCGAGCTGGGCGGGTGGCTTTAGGCCCCTCTCCCTTGGGGGAGAGATGCTGCGCACACCGCCTGCGAAGTCACCAACCCGGCCCGACGAAATCGGGCGGGGTGACGTTGACCAGGCCCCGGCCGGTGAGATAGCTGCGCTGGACCCAGCCATAATCGGGAATGCGGCACCAGGTGGTAGCGCCCCTGGGCCAGAGCGTGTGGCCGGCGTCGCCGATCCATGAGCCTCGGTTGCTGTCGCTGTCGGTCTGGGTGCAATAATCGACCGGGATTTCCTGGCCGTCGTGCAACCGGCCGATAATGGCAAAGCGCGCATCGGGCCCCTCATGCACGGCAATATTGCCGCCTGAAACGCGGGCGGTGATGGTCAGCGCCTGGGCCGGCGCGCTGAGGGCCAGGGCGGCGAGCGCGGCAAGGGTCATGGCATGAAAGGGGCGCATGGCGGCCTCCATTTGTGTTGACCTGTCCATGCGCGCAGGCTGTGGCGAGTTCATGACATCTTGTTGCGCGGGCGTGGCTCAATCGCCGGCCGGATCGTCAAGCGTGTCCCAATTCTCTTCTCCCAATTGGTCGGAATAATATTCGCCGAACTGGCGCGCGGCGGCGGCGAGGCGATGTACGTGGACGGCGAGATCGGTCTGCGAAAGCGGCCCGCTATAGGCCAGCGGCGGGAAGAAGGGGAGTTCGGCGTGGCGGCAGAACAGCTTGTTGGCGCGGCGCCGGACGGCTTCCAGCGCGTCGACGGTGGGCGCGGTGACCGGGCCGGTGAGGCGGCCTGAATGCAGCGCCGTCTTGAGGGCGGTGACTTCAATCTCGAGGCGGCGATAGCTGGCAAGGGCGCGGGGGCCGAGGGGTGGGGTGGGGCTCATCTGTGTCTCCTGTGCGTGGTGGAGACAGTCTACGCCCGGCGCCGCCAGCGGGGATAAGCGCCCGGCCTTGCGGCTTGCGCTTGCACTTGCCCCTTGGGGCTACGGTAACGGGCGGCCTTGGGCTCTATCCTGTTTACTACAATGGGGAGCCTAAGGCCGCCCGCTACGGAAACACGGATTTTCCACGGGTCCGGATTCAGGCGGTACCGTTATTGCAGGTCCGGCTGCCGAGCTTCTACCCGCGTAAAGAGGCGCCCCTCTTCCCGGCCTCCCCACCCGACCCTGCGTGGGGGCCGCGTAACGGCGGGGATGGGGGGAGGATAGGGCAGGGTTGAGGGGGCGGGGATAAGATTATGTGCACCTACCGTCGAAGGCCTACTTCTTGGCATCCCTCCAGTCGAAATAGCGGCCAATGCCCCCGCCATTCGAGCGTAGCTCTCATGGCTGTCTGGTCTTGAAAAGCTCCACCGGAGCTTTTCATCCGGCTATGCCGGACCGCCTGCGAACCCCCAGAGCGGCGGGGTGTAAGTGTCGCCATCATCAAGCGGCGGACCGCCGTTGGAGAGGAGCGCGGTGGTCATAAGGTGAGTGTGGGGTTTCGGCGTCCAACGATGGATATTTATTGGGGGATAGGGTGGCCTTATTGTGACTGTCTGTCCTCGCCTCATCAGTTGTTTGACCCCGTTAGAGTAAACAAATTCGGCCCATGCGTTGAGGTTGTTAATTACTTCAATAAACCCATGGATCCTGGCGGTCAGTTCACGTTATGTTTCTTATTGGAGCACGAGGAATGTACCATGGCAGATAACCGATCCATTGAACTAAAGACCCGCAGCCAGAGCGAGTGGGAGGAACGGTTTGAATTCTGGTCAACCCCACCCAGCCAAACCGAGCAAGATCGGATCGAGCGGACAGTACGTGAAATTACTGAAGCTATCCGCATGTCACCTCGGCTCTCGTCCAGGGGCGTAGTGACGTTTCCTCAGGGCAGTTACGCCAATCGGGTAAATGTAAGGGCTGACAGCGACGTGGATGTATGCTGCCTCTATAGCGGCACTGTCTTCCACGAGAAGGCGCCAGGAATGTCAGATGGTGACACTGGGCTCATTTTTCCCGCGAGTTACACGTACGAAGAGTACAAGGACGATATTGAAGCCGCTCTAGTCGCCCGCTTCGGCCGCTCAGCAGTTACTAGGGGCAAAAAAGCCTTCGACGTCCACGCGTCTGGATATTTTGTGGATGCAGACGTCGTAGCCTGTAACGAGTTCCGGATGTATCGCGGCACGGGACGCTACGAGTCCGGCACCGCTCTCAAGCGGGAAGATACTGGTGTTTTGGTAACCGGTTTTCCAGTTCAACATCGCGAGCGTGGGCGTGAAAAAAATGACGCAACGTCACGCCGTTATAGACAGCAAGTTCGCATACTGAAGACGCTTCGCAATAATATGAAAAGATGGGGAATAGGGTCTGCAAACGAAGTTTCTTCGTTTGGTCTAGAGAGCCTTTTTTGGAATTCCCCGGACAGGTTCTTTTTCTCTTCAGACACACATTACGGACGGCTTCTGCTACTCATCGAAAATAGCGTCAAGTCGCTTCGTGAAAACCCAACCAGCCTGAAAGAAGCGAATGGCATTAAAACTCTGTTTGGCTCTCACACCGACAGGCTGCCCATGCACTACATCTTATTTCTTGAAGACCTCATGAGGGTGATTTTCTACCGTGGATAGAAAAATCTTTCGTATATTGTCGCTTGATGGTGGCGGCGCGAAGGGATTTTACACGCTTGGTGTTCTCAAAGAGGTGGAGGCACTTGCTGGTAAAAAACTGCATGAGCAATTCGACTTGATATACGGCACGAGCACCGGGGCAATTATCACGGCGTTGCTAGGACTTGGATATAGCGTTAGCAATATAATTGATCTGTACCGATTGCACGTTGTTTCGGTAATGGCCGCGAGGGGACGTCAAAGAAAATCGGCCGCCCTTGCTAAACTTGGACACGATATATTTGCGGCAGCGAGGTTCGAGGATTTCCTGACGGGAGTAGGTATTGTCTCCGCCAAGTGGGTTATTGAACGCCCGATGATATTTAAGTCCGGGTTCAATCAGGCTCACGGACGTCGAGCTACGTTTGTTCCCGGATTTGGTTGCACTGTATCTGACGCTGTCCAGGCCTCATGCTCCGCATATCCGTTTTTTGACCGAAAATTAGTGGTTACGGGTAGTGGCGAGAAGGTTGAACTCATCGACGGTGGTTACTGCGCTAATAACCCCACGCTTTACGCCATCGCCGACGCCGTTAAAGCGATGGAAATACCAGTTGAAAATTTGAGAGTTCTCAGCGTTGGAGTTGGTGAGTATCCGCCTAAGTTGATTTCTCCATTCCAACCTATGCATTGGCTGAACAAGGTTCCTGAGGTGCAGTTATTACAAAAGACTTTCGATATTAGTACTCAATCTATGGAGCAACTTCGTTCCGTTCTTTTTGGAAATGTGCACACTGTTCGGGTAAATGACGCATTCGTAAGTCCAGATATGGCTACCGACATTTTTGAACACGATCTGGACAAACTGAGTATCTTAATTCAACGCGGTTCTGAGTCATTCGCATCGAAGGAGAAGGACATATCACGTTTGTTGATATGATCTCTTTGAGGTGAACAGCTCCAGTCCATGGTTGGAAATTAGTGCGACGAGATTGACCGTGGGCTCTTGAGCCATTGCAAGGCAACTATTGTATGCTGAACCTCTATTTGCCATTCCGCCGTCTGTTGAAAGTTGTGAACACAGGCGGAATGACCAACCGGATACCCGATACTTCTCTCTGCGTGAGGATCGTAGCAACATCACCGCCCCGTCGTGAGATGCGGGATTAGCATCTAGTGCCGCTTGGATTGTTGCCGAGAAATGTTTGTCGAAGACGGCACCGAGCGGTGGTGCTGGTCTCAGTAGCATGGGAATTGCCGCCGCAGGATGTTCGCTTCCAGTAACAAAACAAAGTATGCGAGTGTGCCCTTGACCGACTAGCTGAATTGCTAGGGTATTGAGAATTTCCACCGTTTGTGGGTTAGTTGCTGTCCTTGCCGCGAGTTCAATTTGCACAACAGATTCCAATTTTCCGCCCTAATAATATTGTCCGCCATAGTTTGGGGGGCGGTGCTGCTAATCAGTGGGGTAGAACTCACTTGGGCCCACGCCCAGCCATTTGGCGCAACGACGTTTGTGGTCACTTCGGTAGTAGTGCTGTTTGACAGGTTCGTTTGGCATTGGCCGCTATTTCGGGGTTGGTTAGTTAGTGTGCCTCACATCGATGGAATTTGGGAGGTTACTCTCCAGTCTACGTATACGGACCCGAATACTGGCCAGAAAATTTCCCCTATAGTGGGCACTATGATTGTCACCCAGACCTTGTCCACACTCGTAGTCCGCCTTGAAACAAGTAAGCAAAGTTCCCAAACGCTAGGCTATTCCATTCGAGATGTTGGAGGAGGTGCCTATGAAGTCCTTGGCGTCTATCAAAGCGACCCAACACTTGAACACAGAGTCGGCAGCCCAATTCACTACGGCACGTTCAAACTCAGATTAGATCAATCCCCGCTACCGACCCTGCAAGGACACTATTGGACCGACAGGAACACAAGCGGGCAATTTACCGCACGCAACAGGCAACCTCGCCCAGCTGTGGGCATAACTCAACGACTGTTTAGACGTGGCGGCTAGCTAACCTCCCCCTCAAGCGTATCCAGTTCCATCTCCCTGAGCCGCTTGACCTCATCCCGCAGTCTCGCCGCCTTTTCAAACTCAAGGTTCGTCGCGGCTTCGCGCATTTCGCGTTCGAGGTCCTTGATGACCGTGGCCAGATTGTCGCCGGTGACGGTCTTTTCCTTGCCGTCATTGCCTTTGCCGATGCTGACGGTGACGTGGTCTTTTTCGTAGACGCTGTCGACGATGTCGTTGATGCGGGCTTTGACGCTCTGGGGCGTGATGCCGTGTTCGGTGTTGTAGGCGATCTGTTTTTCGCGGCGGCGGTTGGTTTCGGCCAGGGCGCGTTCCATGGAGCCGGTGGTGCGGTCGGCATAAAGGATCACCTTGCCGTCGACATTGCGGGCGGCGCGGCCGATGGTCTGGATGAGAGAGGTTTCGGAGCGCAGGAAACCTTCCTTGTCGGCGTCGAGAATGGCGACCAGGCCGCATTCGGGAATGTCGAGGCCTTCGCGGAGGAGGTTGATGCCCACCAGGACATCGAAAGCCCCAAGACGAAGATCGCGAATAATTTCGATGCGCTCGATGGTGTCGACATCGGAGTGCATGTAGCGCACGCGAATGCCCTGTTCGTGCATGTATTCGGTGAGGTCCTCGGCCATCTTCTTGGTGAGGACGGTGCAGAGGGTCCGGTAGCCGGCCTTGATGGTCTGGCGGATCTCGTCGATGACGTCGTCGACCTGATGGGTGGCGGGGCGGATCTCGACCGGGGGATCGATCAGCCCGGTGGGGCGGATGACCTGTTCGGCAAAGACGCCGCCGGTCTGGTCCATTTCCCAGGAGCCGGGGGTGGCCGAGACATAGACCGATTGCGGGCGCATGGCGTTCCACTCCTCAAAGCGGAGGGGGCGGTTGTCCATGCAGCTGGGGAGGCGGAAGCCATATTCGGCCAGGGTCGCCTTGCGGCGCAAATCGCCGCGATACATGGCGCCGAGCTGGCCGATGGTGACGTGGCTTTCGTCGACAAAGACCAGGGCGTTGTCGGGGAGATATTCGAACAGGGTCGGGGGCGGCTCGCCGGGCTTGCGGCCGGAGAAATAGCGCGAATAGTTCTCGATGCCGGCGCAGGAGCCGGTGGCTTCCATCATTTCCAGATCGAACATGGTGCGCTGTTCGAGGCGCTGGGCCTCGAGGAAGCGGCCGGCGCCGTTGAGCTCCTGCAGGCGCGCGGCGAGCTCGGAGCGGATCAGCTTGATCGCCTGGTTCATGGTGGTGCGCGGCGTCACGTGGTGGGAGTTCGCATAGACGCGGATGAAGGTGAGGTCGGCGCTCTTCTTGCCGGTCAGCGGATCGAACTCGACGATGGATTCGATCTCGTTGCCGAACAGCGAGACGCGCCAGGCAGCGGCTTCATAGTGGGCCGGGAAGATTTCGACGGTATCGCCGCGCACCCGGAAGGTGCCGCGCACAAAGCCGGTATCGCCGCGCTTGTATTGCAGGGCGACGAGCTTGGCGAGCAGCTGGCGCTGGTCGATCTGCTGGCCCTTCTGCACGTCGATGGTCATGGCGGTGTAGTCTTCCACCGAGCCAATGCCGTAAATGCAGGAGACCGAGGCGACGATGATGACGTCATTGCGCTCGAGGATCGCGCGCGTGGCCGAGTGGCGCATGCGGTCGATCTGCTCGTTGATGGTGGATTCCTTCTCGATATAGGTATCGGTGCGCGGGACGTAGGCCTCGGGCTGGTAGTAGTCGTAGTAGGAAACGAAATATTCGACCGCGTTGTCGGGGAAGAAGCCCTTGAACTCACTGTAGAGCTGGGCCGCCAGGGTCTTGTTGGGCGCCAGGATCAGCGCGGGGCGCTGGGTGCGGGCGATGACCTGGGCGGCGGTGTAGGTCTTGCCCGAGCCGGTGACGCCGAGCAGGACCTGGTCGGTTTCGCCATTTTCAATGCCTTCCACCAATTCGGCAATGGCGGTGGGCTGGTCGCCGGCGGGCTCATATTCGGTGTTCAGGCGGAAGGGGCGGCTCTCGGCGGATTTGGAGGGGTGCTCGGGGCGATGCGGTACCCAGGGGGCGGAGCCTTCCACCTCCTTGCGGCCATGCAGGATGATCTGTTCGAGCGCTTTCACGGTCGCGGTGACGCCCACAGTGGAGGCATTTTCGAGGGATTCGTTCTTGCGGGCCTTGTTCTTTTTCACCGAGGCGTCGAGCGCTTCGCGGATCTTGCCCTGGGCCTCGGGATCGGCGGCGGCGGTGCGGGAGATTTCGCGGGCGGTGAGCGGCTTGCTTGGAACATGGCCGAAACCGGCCTGCGGGGCTTCGCCCATGCCATCGAAATCGACGCGATCGACCGAGTTGATCTTGGTCTTGCTGGTGCGTTTCGACATGCCGGTTGCGGTGTCGTGGCTCGACTTGGTGGTGCGGCGCTTTTCGAGGGCGGTTTTGGGTTCGGCTGCCGCCTTTTCCGCCGCCTCGGCGCGGTCGAGGGCGCGTTTGTTCTTCATCCGCTCGGCGTAAAGCGGCTTGGATGCTGCAATATCCTCGGCCTTCTCGATTTCGGCAAAGAACTCATCGATGGAGAATTCGGCTTTGCCGGGGCGTGTGGATTTGGGGGCCATGAAGAACGCCTTGGATGAATGGGGGTCGCCACCTCAGATGGGGAACGAGGCGCGCAGATGCAATGTTCCGGAAGACAGTAGCAAAACCTGAACGGAGAGGGAACGGGGGCTGCTGACAGCGGGAGTCAGCAATGGGTGATCAATCGCTCGGCTTGGTTGCGAACCAGAGGGTGTGGCGGTCGCCCTTGCCATTGTTGCGGGCGCGGACAGTGACCTGATCTACCTGCATGCCGGTTTGCTTGAGCCGTCTGGTGAAGCGGTCGTCGGGGTGGGAGGACCAGATGGCAAGGTGCCCGCCCGGGGTCAGGGCCGCCTGGGCGGCGGCGAGGCCTGCGGCGTTGTAGAGCCGATCATTGGCGGGCCGGAACAGGCCATCGGGGCCATTGTCGACATCGAGCAGGATGGCGTCGAAGGGTTTGCCGGCGGTGATGGCCGTCGATACATCGCCGAGGTGAATGCGAACGCGGTGATCGTCGAGGCTGTCGCCATGCAGCGGCAGGAGCGGGCCGCGGGCCCAGTCGACAATCTCCGGTACGAGTTCGGCGACGGTGATTTCGCTGTCGGCGGCAAAGCATTTGAGGGCCGCGCGCAAAGTAAAGCCGAGTCCCAGACCGCCGATGAGAATACGGGCCTTGGGGCGTGACCCAAGCCGGGCGGCGGACAGATTGGCGAGCTGTTCTTCGGAATTACTCATGCGGCTGTTCATCAGCGTGATGGTGCCGGACATGACGGAAAATTCGCTGCCGCGTTGCATCAAGGTCATCGGGCCGCCGCCGGGCATGGTGGTCTCGCCGAGTTTCTGCCAGGGGATCATGGAAGGTTCCTGTGGTCGATGGCGTTGGAGTGCCGTAGCGGAAGCGCATGGAACCAGCAAGGGCCGACGGTTGCCAGCGATGTGTCGTCGGCCTTTGCGGATGGCTGCCGAGTCGGGAGAGTGGAGCGGCTAGCAGGCCGGAATCGGGTTTTGCGCCCAGGCCGCGGCCATTGTGGCAATTGCCGGGAGATGGGACGTGCCGGCAGGATCGGTGAGGCCGTGATCGAGGGCTGGAAACTCCCAATAGGTCAAATTGCAGAGGCCTTTCTCGGCGAAGACGGCCAGCGTCGTGCGGGAAGCTGCAACGGGTGCCGACCCGTCCAGACCGCCCTGGATAAGCAGGAACGGAGCGGTGGCCTTCTGCATATGGTCGAGTGGACGCAGGTCCAGACCGTCGGCCCAGAAGCGGTAGGTCGAGCCTCCAAGGCGTTCCGAGCTCTGCGGATTGTTGCGCGCCATTTCGAAACCAGAGCGCACTTGCTCCTGCGCTTCGGGAGGTACGGTCGAGAGAACCATGTCGCCAAACGTCTCCCCGGTGGCCGTAGAAAGCAGGATCGTCGCGTTGACTGGAACGCGCCCGGCCAGCATTGCCATGGCCAGACCGCCCTCCGAACCGCCGAAAAGGATCGTATTGGCAATGTTTACTGCCGGATCTGCGGCCAATGCATTGAGGACGGTCCGGTAGTCCGCGACGCGCTGGCTAACGGTGTAGTTGTCGTAGAACTGTGCCGGACAGTCGCCGAATGGATCGGAAATTTCGACGTCTGGAGTGATGCCGATCTTTTCCACGATCAACGCGGCATAGTCTGGAAAAGCGGCACGTACGATGGCCAGGTTGGGGTTGGAGGCGGCGCGGGCGCAACCGGACCCCTGACTGAGGACGAGCAGGCCGGAGGTGTCACCCGCGGGTTTGTCGAGCGTGTAGTAGATGGGAGTGCCGTCGGCCCGGCTTAGTTCGCGATAGTCGATGGCGTAGGCCTGAGGCAGGGCGAGCAAAGTCAGCGCGGCGAGCGCGTTAAAGCGGTTTAGCATTGTATTGGTCCGTTAGCGGCGAATGGCGGCAGGGAGGAGGACGAGCGTGCCGGTAATCAGAAGCGGCAGCAGGCTTGGGAACCCGATGGCGACGCTGATTTCGCCAGCTTGGCCCGGGAGAGAGGGCAGAACGCTGATGCTCACCATGGCGGCCAGAACAGCGCTCGACAGGGCGCCAGCAATGGGCCAGGCGTTTGTGGCGCGGCGCTGATGGGCAAACGCCAGCATCAACATGCCAATGAGCACCGGTGCGGCATAGGAGAGGAGCTTCAGACCATTGCCAAGATCCAAGATACTCGCACGGAGCGGCGTGCCGGTAGCAAGAAGGAGCAAGCACAGTCCCAGTGCCAGCAGCACGAATTGGCAGCACACGGGGATTGCCAGATAGACCAGCGCCGGCCAGCGCGCCGCCAAGCTGCGGAAGCGGCGATTCGCCAGCATGGGCAGCAGCAGGGCATCATTGCTGCCCAGGCGGCGATCCGCCTCTGTCTGAGCGACCTGTGGTGCGACACCTTCGGCGATCAGATAAGCGACGATATCATCGCGGTGTTCGGCCAGTTCGCGCAGATAGCGTTGAACATGAGCGGGCGAGAGCCCTGCCTTGAGCAGATCCTCACGCATGATTTCCAGACGGTCAGGCATGGTGGGGCGCCTTAACAATCGTTGCGATAGTGCTTTGCAGGTGTTGCCAATGGGCAAGCAGGTCGTTGAACCGGTCTTTGCCCGTGGGGGTGACAGAATAATAGACGCGACTGCGGCCGTTGACCGTCTGCCGGCGCGTGGACAGTGCGCCGTCGCGCTCGAGGGAATGCAGGACAGGGTAGATGACGCCTTCGGCGAAGCTGAGATTGTCATTGCTGGCGGCGCGAATGGCTTCGACCAGTTCATAGCCGTACATCTCCTTGTCACGCAGCAGGCGCAGGACAAGGAGCTCGGGGACGCCATTGAGAAATTGGGAGGTCGTCGTGGGCATAAATCTATTACCTATTAACTCTAGGTATAATGCCTAGAGCTAATAGGTAATGCAAGTGGTTTGCCGTAGCTGTGTCGAGATTTCCGCTTCAGCATCGTCGTTGGCACATGAGCAGCGTGATGCTGCCGGATTCCACAGGGGACTAAAATGAAGATTGCGGGCTGGGTATTGAGCGTTTTGATCGGGCTGTTTCTGGCGGTCGCGTCTGCGGTGCCGAAGTTTTTGGGGATCGAGGCAGCGCTCGAGCCGATGGAGGTGGTGGGATGGCCGGTGAAATATCTGGTGCTGATCGGCGCAATCGAGGTGGGGTGCGTGATCCTCTTTCTGATCCCGCGCACAGCATTGCTGGGCGCGGTGTTGACCACGGGATTGCTGGGCGCGGCGCTGGCGGCTAATTTGCGGGTGGATAATCCGCTGTTCAGCCACACGCTGTTTTCGATTTACCTCGGGGTCGCGGTGTGGATGGCGCTCTGGCTGCGCGAGGACAGGGTAAGGGCGGTGTTTCCACTGCTGCGGTGAAAAGGAAAGGCCGGGCGTGTGCCCGGCCTTTGCTTGTCAGCTGATCGCCCAGGTGGCGATGGGCGGGAAGAAGAGGATGGTTCCCAGCACTACCAATTGCAGGGCAATAAATGGCAGCAGCGCGGTATAGATGTGCTTGAGGGTGATCTCCTTTGGCGCGACGCTCTTGAGATAGAAGGCGGCGGGACCAAAGGGCGGGGTCAGGTATGACACCTGCATGTTAACCGCGAACAGGATGCCGAACCAGATCGGATCGTAGCCAAGCTGGATGACGATGGGCACAAAGATCGGCAAGGTCAGCAGGGCAATGCCGATCCAGTCGAGGAACATGCCCAGCACCAGCAAGATCAGCATCATTACCATGATGAGGACCACAGGCGGGGCATCGAGCCCGAGAATGGCTCCGGAAACGAAGCGGTTGCCACCCATGAGATTATAGACGCCGACAAGCACCGCCGCCGCAATACCGATCCAGATGATCATGCCGCAAGTTTCAAGAGTGTGGACCAGGCTGTCCTGCAGCATCTTGAAGGTCATTTCGCGTCGGATCAGCGAGACCAGCAGCACGGCGGAGACACCCAGAGCCGCAGCTTCGGTGATCGAGGCGATGCCGCCATAGATCGAGCCGAGCACCACCAGCACGATAAACAGCGGCGCGGCGACAGATTTTAGGGCGCTGCCGATAGACTCCTGGGCCATCTCCTCCTTGGACATGGGCGGACCCATCTGCGGATTGCGAATGCAGATGAACAGCACATAGGCCACGTAGAATGCCAGCAGCAGCAGGGCCGGAGTGATGGCTGCAACGAACAGGTCGGCGATCGAGACGCTGGCGACCAGGCCGTAGATAATCAGCACGATCGATGGCGGCATCATGGTCCCGAGCGAACCGCCGGCGCAGACGACGCCGATCGAGAGACTGCGATCATAGCCCAGGCGCAGCATTTGGGGCAGAGCCAGAATGCCGAGCAGCACGATCTCGCCGCCGATAACGCCGGACATCGCCGCCATGAGGATGGCCACGATCAAGGTCTGCACTGCCACGCCGCCCGGCAGGCGGCCGGCCAGCACCCGCATGCCATTGAACAGATCCTTGGCGATGCCGGAGCGGTCGAGGATCGCCGCCATGAGAATGAACATCGGGATGGCCACCAGGGAATATTCGGTGATGAACCCGAAGATGCGCGAGGTCACCAGCGGCAGGGAGTTGGTGCCGAACCAGCCAAAGGTGAAAAGCAGTGCGACCAGCCCGGTGACCCAGGCGAGCGGCTGGCCAGTCAGCAGCAGCAAGAAGATGCAGCCGACAAGAATGTATGAGCCGTATTCAATTCCAAGAGCGCTCAAGCCCATCGTTATTTCTCCCCGGCAGGCTTGGCCGGCGCGGACACGTCGCGGCGGATGGCTTCGATGAGATGCAGAAGGGTCTGTACGAACATCAGGACGACGCAGACCAGCACCAGCATCTTGAGCAGCGCGGGGGTGGGCGGATTCCACGAAGTGCCCGTGCCTTCAAGACGGAATTCTCCGCTTGGGGTGTGGGTGGCCTTCCAGGACATGATCCAGCCGGCATAAGCGAGGCCTGCGAAGAAGACCATGGCGATCAGTGAGTTGATGATATCGAGGATGCGCCGCCCCTTGGGGGATACGGCGTCGTAAATCATGCGGACCCGAATATGCTTGTCGCGGGCAAGGGCGATCGGCCCGCCCACAAGGAAGATCGCGGCGATCAGGAAAGTGGTCGTCTCATGCGCCCAGAAGGTGGGTCTATCAAAGACGTAGCGAGAAATAACCTCGAAGACGGTTACGCCAAAAGCGAGAAATATCGCCCAGGCCAGTGCTTTGCTGATACCGGCTACCGCGCGGTCAAGCGGGGAACGGATCTCGGAATCGCCGCCATCGGCGACCGCCGGAATGTCGACCTCGTCGGCCATCTGTTCTCTCCTGTGGCGACAAATTAGCGCCCGGCGAAGTTCTCCCCCGGGCGCGTTTCTCTTTGCAGATGACCGGCCTAGAGTAGGTTGCGGCCTTCGAGATAGTCGATGACGGTGTCGTAGTAGCGCTGGGTCATGTCGCTCTTTTCAGCCCAGGACTGCCATTCGTCCTGAGCGATACGGCGGAACTTGGCGCGTTCGTCAGCCGACCAGTTGATGATCTCGATATCCGGGTTCTGCTTGGCTTCGGCCACTGCCTCGGCGTCCTGCTGGCGCACCGAATAGACATGCTGGAAGATGAACTGGTCGACAGAAGCGCGCAGGATGGCCTTGAGGTCATCGGGCAGCCCGTCCCAGGTTTGCTTGTTCATCGAGATGTCGATCAGCGGCAGCGAGTGGAAGCCGGGATAGAGCGGATAGTTGGCAATGTCGTTCATGCCCTGGCCCTGGTTGGCCGCGAACACGGTGTAGTCGGCCGCGTCGATCACGCCCTTGTCCAGCGCGGTGAACACTTCGGAGCCCGGCAGAGCCACGGGAGCAGCACCGGCCTTGGAGAAGATTTCGTAGACCATGCCTTCGGGCGCGCGCAGCTTGAGACCTTGAAGATCCTCGACGCCACGCAGGGGAATGGAGGCCACGAAGGCTTCCGGCTCAGTCGCGGCAGTGCCGATCAACTGTACGCCGTAGGGCTCGACCAGCTCGGCATAGAGATCGTTGCCGCCGCCCGACTTCATGAAGCCGAGCAGTTCGAACGGATCACTCCAGGCGCCCACCAGATTGCCCATCATGGCAAAGGCAGGATCCTTGCCGGCAAAATAGCTCGGGTCGGTCAGATGGCCCTGAAGAATGCCGGCGCCGACGGCTTCAAGCGTATCGGTGTGCGGGACAACAGCGCCAATCGGCAGCAGTTCAATCTCGATGCGACCGCCGGACAGCTCGGTGACGCTATCGGCCCATTTCTGCTTGTTGATGAAGCCCGGTTCACCGGCGGTTTCCGAGGTCTGGAACGTCCAGCTATATTCCTGGGCCACAGCTGCGCCGCAAAGCAGCAAGGCTGCGACTGCCGAGGCGGTGGTGCTGACGACAAACTTGGTGAGATTCACGATGTCCTCCCTTTCGATGTTCCAATTGACTTACGTGCCGCAGGAGCACATCGAAACTCCCGCACCATTGGCTCGCCAGTCTGCACGGATTGGCCATTTGATCAACTGGTCAAAGGCAGAGGTCACCTTCTATCCACATTGCAGGGAGCAAAAGAACGGCGCGGCGAACGCCAGCGCGCCGGGCCGAAATCAGTTTGCTTTGTGGGGGATCAGGCGCTGTTTGCGCTGAACCAGCACAAATACGAGGTCCAGACAGCCGCCGCCCGAAATTCGACAGACTGGCCCTGATGACGCTAACCGGGGCGCAATAATGCGGCGGCAGCTTTGTGGTGCTGGTGTCAGTACAGCCGGATTGAGGAGAGGTTGTCGCGCAGATATTGGTGAAGAACGGGCTGGCTCTCTGCGATGCGTTCGCAATAGGACTGGAAAAAGCGGTCGCGGCAGATGGCGGCGCTGGTTGGTGTCCTCACCTGGATCGAGGAAATGGTGTTGTCCCAGCCCCAGGTGGCCAGATCCTGAAAGACGTCGCCGGAATCGGCGCAGAAAGTGCGGCCCGTGTAATGCGTGCCTTCGTAGAAGCACATTTCGCCACCGGCCAGGTCGGGCCATTTATTGTCGGGGTCCAGAATCGGCCAGTGCGGATCCTTGCCGAAGTCGATGGCGGCCTTGCCGGTCCAGCCGCGACCGCCGGGGCCATCGATATTGCACCAGAGCTGCTGGCAGCGGAGGATCTTGATGGCCTGTTCGCCGGCAATCTCGCCGGTGATGGCATAGGCGTCGCCCGGTCCGGCGCGCAGGACGAGAGCGGCGCGGCTCCAGCCATGGCTGCCGGAGGGGGAGGCGGACAGGGCGGGAAGGCTGGGCAGAAGCGAGATGGCAAGGGCTAGTGCGAGGGCGAAAAGCGAGCGCATGGCAATATCCATCTGTCTGTTCGGCGTGAGGTTAGCCTGCCTTGCCAGATGTTGCAAAGCAAAGCGCCGCCCTTTTTTGGGGGCGGCGCGAAAAGCTCTTGTCTAACGATCCTAGCGAACGCGGATCGAGGCGATGTAGTTGTCGTAGTCGCCCAGCGACGATGCGCCGGTGGTGTAGGTGCGGCAGAAGCGGAAATTCTCCTGCGAACAAACCTGAACGGTCAGGCCGGCCGGATTGTCAAAGGAGGAAATGCGGTCGGTCCAGCCGCGCAGGTCCCGAACGGATTCGCCTTCTTCCATGCAGAAGCTGTCGCCACGGAAGCGGGTGCGGTCATAGAAACAGACTTCGTCATAGACTGGTTGGACGACCGGCGGGCGCGGGGGACGGGGCTGGGGACTGTTGCCATTGCCCACGCCAATGCTGATTTGCGGGCCATCGGGGCCACCAATGGTGAAACCGAAGGAAAGACCGGGATTGGACGGATTGACCGGGCGGCCGCCGGCGCTGAGATAGCTTGCCGAGACCCAACCATCGGGACCCGGCTTGACTACATAGCACCAAGACGACTGGCAGCGCTGCACGTCGACCTGTTCGCCGCGGCGCAAGGTGTCGACAACGGCATAGCCGGTGCCTGGGCCAGAGCGCACATTGACATTGCTGGTGGCGGTGCCGGGCGCGGCTTGTGCTGCGGGCAGGAAGACCACCACGGCAGCGGCGGCCACGGCGATGCCGGTGGCCAGATTCAGAAGATTCCTGCGGGTCTGACGATGCATGACATGCTCCCTCCGGCTCGATCTTGCCGGCCCCGGACGTCCGGGGCGACGCATTTCGGCGATCGCGCCATTTGTATATGACTCAAGAAACGAAATCTTAGCGCAAAGAGTTCCGGCAATGTCGGTGGGAGTATTCAAATGGTGAATATCCCAGGGCCACTGTCGGAGCGCCGGGAGACAATTGAGCAAATTCTAGCTGAACGCAGTCTGAACGGGTCTGGCAGTCGCCTTATTGCGGCGGAATGGGGCGCTTTTTGCCGGTTTCGTCGAGCGAGACATAGACGAAGCGCGCCTCGGTGACCTTGGTGCGTTCATCCAGGCGGTTGCGGCGAACCCAGGCTTCGAGGCCGACCGTAATAGAAGTGTTGCCGGTACGTTCAATATCGGCATAGACGCAAAGCACGTCACCCACCTTGACCGGAGCGATGAAGGTCATAGCTTCCACGGCTACGGTGACCACGCGACCCTTGACCCGTTCGACGGCGGCGATGGCGCCGGCAATGTCCATCTGGCTCATCACCCAGCCACCGAAGATATCACCGGCCGGGTTGGTATCGGCGGGCATGGCCAGGGTGCGGATGATGAGGGCGCCGGTGGGTTCGGTTGCGTCGGACTGCATGATTGGGGTTCCTATTCTGGGCGCTTGACGGGCCAGCGGCCCACGGCCTCTTCCCAATGCTTGCGGCACAGGGACAGGTAGACCGACTTCTCAATGGAGACCTGGTCACCATCGGTGAGGACGCGGCCCGACATGTCCTGGCGCACCACCATGGTGGCCTTGGCGCCGCAGGTGCAGATGGTGCGGATTTCGCGCAGCGTATCAGCTATGGCCAGCAGTTCCATCGCGCCGGGGAACAGCTTGCCCTGAAAGTCGGTCCTGAGGCCATAGCACATGACCGGGATATTGAGCCGGTCCGCCACGCGGGCCAGTTGCCAAACCTGCTCGCGGGTGAGGAACTGGGCTTCGTCGATAAAGACGCAATCGACCTTGGATTCCTCGTCATAGTCGCGAATGGACTGGTAGAGGTCATCGCCCGCAGCATAGAGATCGGCTTCTTCGGCGATGCCGATGCGAGACGTGATCAGGCCAACCCCGTCCTCGGCATAGAGCGCGGAGGTGTAGAGCAAAGGGCGCATGCCGCGCTCGCGGTAGTTATGCGCCGCCTGCAGCAGCAAGGTGGACTTGCCGGCATTCATCGCCGCATAGGAAAAATAGAGCTTGGCCATGGTCGCGCCTGAAACGGGGCTTTTGTTGTGGCGCAGCGACGAGGCCGGTGCGAGGCAAAATGCGGCGCGGTCCACAAAAAAAGGCCGCCCTGAGGCGGCCAGGACCGATCTTGTCGGTCGGGAAGGCCGGGGGTTGGCGGTCCGGGCCCTCCGATGCCGGCGCGGCGTTGGGGACGCGGGGCTGGCAATCCTGGCCAATGGGGTGAGCCGGGATAAGCGGACCGTATTAAGCCAAGATGACAGGGCCGTGACGACACTATTGCAATGCCCGATTTATTGTCTTGCCCTGGCTTGTTCAGCTTCGGTTCAGGTGGTGGAGACAAGATTTGAAGGCACAGAACTTCCAGAGGATTACCATGCCGAGATTTTCCCGTTTGATTGCCGCTCTTGTTCTGGCCTGTGCGGCGGCCATGCCGGCAGCGGCTTCGCCCGCCGGCGTGTGGGAGCTGGAAACGCGCGACACCCGGTTTGCGCTGGATCTGTGCGGGGACGGCACGCAGCTGTGTGGCGAGCTGGTCTGGCTGTCCGACGCCGACTACAACGATCAGTACAAGCCCTATCTCAATCGTCCCATGGCGCAGGCGCTGGCGCCCACCGGGCCGGGAAAATGGAAAGGGACGCTGCATCTGTTCGGGCACCGGATGAGCGGGACGATCACCCAGCATAGCGAGAACCATATGACGCTGTCCGGCTGTGCGTTCCTGGTGGTCTGCAAGACCTATCAGATGTACCGGCACGCGCCATGATGCGGGCGATTCTGGCATCTTTGTTCGCGCTGATGGCGGTGGCGCCGACCTTGGCCTCGCCGGTCGGGGTGTGGGAAATCGAAATGCGGGATTCGCGTTATGACGTGACCCTGTGCGGTGACGGCACGCAGCTTTGTGCCGAGCTGATCTGGCTGGGCAATGGCGCGGACAGTGCAGAAAATCTCCCCTATCTCAACACCATGCTGATTGACCATGCGGTGCAGACCGGGCCGGTTGAGTGGAAGGGCGAGTTGCACATTTATGGGCAGAGTGCGGCCGGGACGATTACCCAGGTCAGCGAAGACCAGATCACGCTCAGGGGGTGCGTAGCCCTTGTGATCTGCAAGAGCTACCAGATGTATCGCTATGGCGAATAGGGAACCCTAGTTCACCGTTCTTGGAACATGCACCTTGCGGCGGGCCCAGAGCGGCGGGATCGCTTCTACCAGCAGGATCGCCGCAAAGATCAGCGCCGCGCCGGCATAGCCGATCAGGGGCAGGCGCTCGCCCAGCACCACTGCCGCGCCC
The DNA here is from genome assembly GCF_009758415.1 of Devosia marina. Classification (GTDB taxonomy): domain Bacteria; phylum Pseudomonadota; class Alphaproteobacteria; order Rhizobiales; family Devosiaceae; genus Devosia; species Devosia marina. Next base: position 66,984 of record NZ_WQRF01000008.1, read on the forward strand.
AATGCTGCGAACAGGCTTTCCGCCGAGAGGATGATAGCGGCATTCGCGGCAGGCACATGCTGCTGGCCGACGGCCTGCAGGGTAAATCCGACAGCCGTTGAGAGGACGGCAGCATAGGCGATCTCGATCCAGCCGGCAGAAATGGCCGCAAAGGTCGGGGCTTCGGTGGGCAGGGCGATGACGCTGGCGGCGATGCCGGCGAACAGGAAGCTGACCGACGACACGAAGATGGGCAGGCCCGTCATTTTGGCGACATGGCCGAGCAGCAGCACATGCATGGCCCAGAACACGGCGCTGCCGATGATGATCCAGTCGCCGAAGTTGAAGCTGTCGAGGCCGCCGCCATTCAAGAAATAGATGCCGACCAGGGCTAGCGGCACGCCGGCGAAGACGATCGGGTGGGGGCGCATTCTGAACAGTGCGAAGCCGAGCAACGGCACAAAGAACACGTAAAGACCGGTGAGGAAGCCACCATTGGTCGCTGTCGTGGTGAGCAGGCCGACCTGCTGCATCCATGAGCCGAGGAAGAACACGGTGCTCATGGCCATGATGAAGAACCAATGGGTGCCGGTGAGCCTGACGGCCTTGCGCCGCAGTTCATTCAGGGCCAGCGGCAGGATGAGCAGGCCGCCGATGAGAAAGCGAACGCCGGCAAAGGTCAGTGGCCCCATGGCGTCCATCGCGGATTTCTGCGCGATGAAGGCGAAGCCCCAGAACATGGTGCAAAGCAGAAGCAGGAGGGAGGCGAGGGGACGGGACATTGGTGTGTGTTTCTCGTGGATGGAACCCCCTCATCCGTCTCGCCCTGCGGGCGATCCACCCTCTCCCCGATGAGGAGAGGAACAAGGGGCACAGGCCTATTCTACTCCCCATCGGGGAGAGGGTGGCGCGTAGCGCCGGATGAGGTTGCCTATTGTAGCTCGGTGTCGAGTGCTGAGATGAGCTGCTGGATCTCTTCAGGTGTGGTGTAGTGCACGAAGGAGAGGCGGAGGACGCCGTGATTGTGGGGGTCGATGCCCAGTGCTTCGAGCAGGCGCACGGCGTAGAAATTGCCGCCCGAGGCCATGACGCCGTGGCGGGCGAGGCGTCGGGCGATGTCGATGCCCGGTTCTTTTGCCAGCACGGCAATGGTGGGCGCGCGGGTGGTGGCGTCGGCGGGGCCGATGAGCCGGAGGTCATTGCGGCTGCGCAGATAGTCGAGCAGGGGGGCGGCCAGCGCCACTTCCTGGGCGCGCATGGCGGCATGCGCGCGGCGGAATGGATCGGCGCCCTCGATCGAGGCGGGCGCCAGCGCGGCGATTTGTTCGAGATAGTCCACAATGCCGGCGGTGGCGGCGATCTGGGCGTGATCGGGGCCAGCCGGGGTCAGGCGGTAGCGCAGCTTGGCATCGTTGAAGAAATGCCCCTGATTGGGCAGCGCGCGGGCGAGATCGGGCCGGATGGCCATGACGCCCTGATGCGGACCATAGGTCTTGTAGGCGGAAAAGAAATAGATGTCGGCGCCAAGCGCGGCGAGATCGGGCAGGCCATGGGGCGCATAGCTTACGCCGTCAATAGCGAGGACGGCGCCGACGGCATGGGCGCGGGCGGCGATCTCGGCGACCGGGTTGATGTCACCAACGATGTTGGAACAATGCGGCGCGGCGACCAGCTTGACCTTCTCGTCGAGCAGGGTGTCGAGGCTATCGAGCGAAAGGCGGGCGGTTTCGGGATCAACCTGCCATTCACGCACTTCCATGCCGCGCTCGGCCAGGCGGCGCCAATTGCCGGTATTGGCCTCGTGGTCCTGATTGGTGACGATGATGGCATCACCGGGCTTCAGCCAATCGGCGAAGGCCTTGCCCAGCACATAGGTGTTGGCGGAGCTTGAGGGGCCGATATGGATCCAGTCGGTGGCAACGTTGAGCGCCTGGGCCAGTTGTTTATAGGCGCGGTCCATGGCCTGTCCGGCGGCCTCGGAGGCGGCATAAACGCCATAAGGCTGCACCTTGGTGGCGCGATAATAGTGGTCGAGGATGTCGAGCGTCGCCTGGGACGTGTAGGAGCCCCCCGCGTTTTCGAAGAAAGCCTGGCCATTCAGGCTCGGTTCGGCAAAGGCCGGGAACAGCGCGCGAATGGGCGCCGGATCGAGGGGAAGAGTGGTCATGATTGCCCGCAACAGATTACGGTCATCACTGGTAATCGAGCCGAGGACAAAAGCAAACCCCGGCTGTTGAGAGCCGGGGTTTGGCGGCGCCTGCCATGGCTTGGGGCCTGCAGGAACCGCGGGTCGACCTGCCGACGAAGGAGTGCGACAGGCCGGGTCTGGAGGTCCGGCGCCGGGCCGGCCTTAGCGGTTGCCCGGACCCATGGGGCGCTGGCCACCATGATGACCATCGCGATGGCCGCCCCTGTCGCCCTGCTTGCTCATATGGTCATGGCGGTTGCCGCGTTCGGGGACGAGGTCTGCCTTCTGCTCGTCGGTCAGGCTGTCAAAGAAAGCTGTAAAGGCGGGCTGAACGGCCTTGAGTGCGTCGAGGCGGGCCGATTCAAGGGCGATGCGGTTGTCAAAGCGCTCCGAGATGTCCGGGCGTTCGGCGGATTCACCTTCGGCCGGCGGAGTCGGGCGCAAACCGTCGGTCGCGGCCTCGAAGGCGGCGGCAGCGGCCAGGGCATCGGTTTTGAGCGCTTCGAGCAGAACGGTCTGCTCATCGGTCATTTCGATAGCATGGCTGAGGCGGACGATGGCAATTTCTATGGCTTCGGCGCCGCGCTCGATATTGAACAGACCCATTCCGCCGCCATGGCGCATGCCGGGGCCGTTGCGGAAGCCGCGTTCAGCGCCGGAGGCGGAATCTGCCGCTTGAGCTTGGGTGGTCGCAGGCGCGGTGGTTTCCTGGGCCGTCGAGGGGGCAATCGCGCCCAGGCCGATGGCGGTAGTCATCAGGGCCACGATGGCGGTAGTGGAAATCGTCTTCATGGTCGTTCATCCTTTGCATGGGATATCGCCGGTAACCGGCACAGATGAGACCATAGGATGGGCCAACTCTTCGCGACCTTGCGGATGGATGAAGAGTTGGAGAGGTTGGTAAGGTGGAGGCTTGGCTTGATTGGGTATGTCGTCAATCCGTTTCCGGAGGCGGCGGTGCTGGATGACTTCTGGCGCCGCGCCTGGGGCGGGCCGCCACCGCGCAATTATGGCCACGTTCTAAGCCGTAGCCTGGCGCATCTTGGGGCAAAGGACGGTGAGCGGCTGGTGGGGTTCGTCAACATCGCCTGGGATGGCGGGCTGCATGCCTTCATTCTCGATACGGCAGTCGATGCGGCCTATCGGCGGCAAGGAATTGCGAGCGAGCTGGTGCGGCTCGCCGCCAAGCTGGCGCGGGATCGCGGCGCCAAATGGCTGCATGTGGATTTCGAGCCGCATCTGGAGGGGTTTTACCGCGCGTGCGGCTTCGGGCCTACGGCGGCCGGGCTGATGCAGCTGTCGCCCTGATCTCAGCTCGAGATATATTCGCGCAGAGCTTCGGCCTCGTGCTCGACTTCGGCGATCTTGAGCTTGACCACATCGCCGATGGAAATAATGCCCACCAGCTTGCCACCCTCGGCGATCGGCATATGGCGGATGCGCCGCTTGGTCATGGACTCCATGACATCGTCGATGGTGGTGGTGCGCTCGGCGGTGACGACGCCCTTGGTCATGCAATCGGCTATGGAGAGCGACAGGGCGCCGTTGGGGTTCTTGCCGAGCTGGCGCACGATATCACGCTCGGAAAGAATGCCGACGATGTGCTGCTTGTCGTCGGTGATGACGACCGCGCCGATATTGTGGGTGTTGAGCAGGGTCACGGCGTCGGCCAATGTGCCGGTTTTGGGCAAGGTGTGGACCACGATGCCTTTGGTTTGCAGGATGGTGTCGACATGCATGGGGTCAGTCCTCCTGTAAGGGACCTTGAGTTTGAACCTGCCCGGGGCGCTCGGCAATAGACCGAAAGTCAAAAAAAATGGCCGGCGCAGGGCCGGCCAGTTTCGTCAGGGGGAAACAATATCAGGGGCTCGGTGCACCTTTACCCGGCGCCGACCAGTCCGGACGGCGTTTTATGCGGGCAGGGACCTGAACCGGCAGGGGGGCGCGCCAGGCAAAGCGCGCCACCTCAAAAATCAGGACCAGCACCAATAGCGTCAAAGGCACCATGAAGATCGCAATCTGCGTATCGGGCTGGGCGGCAAAATCGGCAGCCTGGGCGGGCGTGACGCCAATTGTCAGGGCGGCTGTGCTCAGGGCGGAGCCAATGGCGCCAAAAACGGCCACAAGCCTGAAACTTTTGCGTCTGGGGGACGTAGATTTATGCATGGGATCGACGTCTCTTCCTCACTTCCGATGCTGAAAGAAAAGCATCAAAAAGCGGTTCGACTATGAACCAATGGGGGTCAGCGCGGGACCATTTGAGGGCAGAACTGTGGCGGGCTGGGCCTGCCCCAAAACAGGAGATAGACGATGCGTATTCTCTGGGTTCTTGCCTTGAGTATCCTGCTTATGATGCCGGCGACCGCGCAGGAGGCGATGGAACAGCCATGGCGCGCCAGCGTGACCGGTCAGATCGAGGCGCTGCGCAGCGCTGACGGTGAAACGGCGCTGTCCTTTGCCGGTGCTGCCTTCAGGGCAAGGTATCAAAGCGATCCGCAGCGCTTCGCCCAAGATGTCGCGCGGTCCGGCTATGGACCGATCGGGGCGTCGCGTACGCACAGCTTTGGGACCTTCCGCAAACTTTCTCCCGGCGTGGTGCTGCAAGAGGTCGAGCTTATCGATGCGGATGGCCGGGTCTGGGAAGCGGTCTATCAGCTTGCCGATGAGCGTGACGAGGGCTGGCGGGTACAGGGCGTAATGCTGCGCAGCACACCCGGACTTGGTATCTAGCGAAGTTTGAACGCGGGGCTTTTCGCGCCCCGGGGCTTGCACTAAACCCATTGCCGTCCAGCAAAGGAGGCGATGATGGGTTTTCTGTCCGAGGCATTGGGGCGTGTGGCGCCGTCGGCGACAGTGGCGATCAGCCAGAAAGCCCGCGTCATGGCCGCCGAGGGCAAGGATATTATCGCGCTCTCGGCCGGTGAGCCGGACTTCAACACGCCCGAACACGTGCGCGACGCGGCCAAGCGCGCCATGGACGCGGGCAAGACGCGCTATACCAATGTGGATGGGATTGCCGAGCTCAAGGAAGCGGTGGCCGCGAAGTTCCGGCGCGACAATGGGCTCGATGTCACGGCGGCGGATTGCTTTGTCGGCTCGGGTGGCAAACAGATCATCTTCAACGCGCTGATGGCGACGCTCAACCCGGGCGACGAAGTTGTGGTGCCGGTGCCCTATTGGGTGAGCTACCCCGAAATCGTGCGGCTATGCGGGGCCGAGCCGGTGTTTGCGGTGGCCGATGCATCGACCGGATTCAAGCTGGCGCCGGAAGCGCTGGAAGCGGCGATTTCGGAAAAGACCAAGTGGCTGATCCTCAATACGCCGTCCAACCCGACCGGGGCGGCCTATTCGGCTGAGGAACTCAAAGGGCTGGCCGAAGTGCTGATGCGGCATCCGCACGTCCACATCCTGACCGACGATATCTATGAAGTGCTGGTCTATGACGGCAAGAGCTTCGCCACCATCGCCCAGGTAGAACCGGAATTGCAGGCCAGGACCCTGACGATGAACGGGGTTTCCAAGTCGCACGCCATGACCGGCTGGCGCATCGGCTATTGCACGGGACCAAAACCTCTATTGGCGGCGATGACCAAGCTGCAGAGCCAATCGACCACCAATGCCAGCTCGATTTCACAATGGGCGGCGGTGGAAGCGCTGAACGGGCCTCAGGAATTTCTGGCAGAGTGGCGCGAAGTGTTCCAGGCGCGGCGCGACATGGTGGTGGCTGGGCTCAATGCCAATACCGGGCTCGACTGCCTGACGCCGGAGGGGGCGTTCTATGTGTTTCCGTCGTGCCAAAGGCTGCTGGGCAAGACCAGCGCGGGCGGGACGAAACTCGACACCGACGAGGATTTCGTCATGGCGCTGTTGGAGGAAACCGGGGTGGCGCTGGTGCACGGCACGGCCTTCGGCCTGCCGGGGCATTTCCGGCTGAGCTATGCGGCGAGCAATGCGGAGCTGGAAGAGGCGGTGAAGCGCATTCAGCAGTTTTGCGCGGGGATCAATTAGCGGCGCACCCTGAGCGCAGACAAAAATGGCCCCGCCCGAGGGGATGGGCGGGGCCGTTCGGTCTTTGGCCGGAGCCGCTGACCTTGGAGGGGGCGGGGTCACCACGATGCCCGCCGTTGGTCACAATATCGGATATGGACGCCTGCGGCACAAACGCACAATCGGAAGTGCTGCCATGCAGATTCGTGTGGAGGCGAGATGACGGCCAAGCCGGGCAGAGCAATTGTGCAAAAAAAAGAGGCTCCAACCGAAGTTGGAGCCTGATGATAGGGCCGAAGCCAAATCGCAAGTGATGGCCCGGATGCAAGGGAGGAGGATTTGCACCAGACCGATGGATCGTCGCCGCGGGAGGAGGATGCGGTTTCGATCCGGTGTCGCAAGAAGCGGGTCCGCGGGAGGAGGATACGGAGCGGCTTCAACAGCGACAGGACCAATATAGGTTTTGACCTTTTGGTCAGCAATGCATTTGGTGTCATAACTGCCATGCATTAGGCACAGCGACATTCTGTCCATTAAACAGGCAGCTCGACAGGCTGGTGACAGGTTCAAGCCGAAAACCATAAAAAAAGACCCCATCCGAAGATGGGGTCTGATGATAGGGCCGAAGCCAAATCGAAAGTGGGGCAGAGGAGCAAGGGAGGAGGAGTATGCCGCTCTGCCGTGGACCTTGGATCAAGGGAGGAGGAGATGATCCTTAGTCCGGTATCGCGATGCGGGGTCCGAAGGGAGGAGGAGATCGGAGCGCGCCTCAGCGATGGGTGCTATATGAACTCTACCGATCTGATAGACAATCCCAAAACTGGCATGTCAGCCATGCGTTTTTGCAAGGGATGGTTATGCAGTAAAACAAAAAGAAAGGCCCCGCTCGAGGGGAGAGCAGGGCCCTAAGGGGGACAGGTCAGGAACCTGTCAGGAGGGAACGCAGCGGGCGCAAGGGAGGGAGGAGAAACACCCGCTGTGATGAGTGGGCATATAGGGGTGCCGGCGCGGCGCGCCAATCCACCAATGGTTATGCCAGCCATGCAAATCTTGCATATGCCCGAAAAAAATATAATGAAATCAATGGGCGAGGGCCGAGGTGCGGCGGCCTGTCGCGGCAAGAGGGGGCGATTTTCGGCTGAAATTCAGGCGCGATGCCAGAAATTGGAGCAGGCGTTGAGCGTTATTTAGGCGCGGAATCGAGCTGCCGAGAACGGAAACGCGCTGTCTAGCGGCTGATCTTTCGGGATTCGAACCGGTCGATAAGCTGCTGAAGCTCACCCAGGTGCGCGATGCGGGCGTAGCGCGGCTCATTTTCGGGCTCTGGAGCGCGCTCATAGGACCAAGTCAGGTCATGTGGCACATAGGCAGCGAATGCGCCGGCAGCCAAAGCGGGCAATATATCAGACTTAAGCGAGTTGCCGGCCATGATGGTGTGTTCTGCTCCCTCGGTGTGGCGCTCGAAAATGCGGCGATAGACCGCTTCGGTCTTGTCGGAAACCACTTCGACAGCCGCGAAGTATTCGGCGAGACCGGATGCGGCGAGCTTGCGCTCCTGGTCGAGCAAATCGCCCTTGGTGACCAGGATCAGGCGATAATTGTGTTGCAGGTGCTCAAGGGCGGCATCGACATAGGGCAGGGTCTCAAGTGGGTAATCGAGAAGCTCGCGCCCGGCGGCGAGGATTTCGGCAATGACGGTGCCGGGGACGCGATGCTCGGTGATTTCAAGCGCCGTTTCGAGCATGGAGAGCGTGAAGCTCTTGGCGCCGAAGCCGTAGAATTGAAGATTGCGCGCGGTTGCCGAAATGAGGCGCTCGGTCAGATCAGGCGCGTCGGTATAGTCGCGCAGCAGATCGGCGAAGCGTTGCTCGGTGAGGCGGAAGAATTGCTCGTTCTGCCAGAGGGTGTCATCGGCATCGAGGGCGATGGTGGTGATGCGGGGCATGCTGGGTCTCAGACTTGTCGCTCGGACGAGCAGCAAGGCCCCCTCACCCCGCCCTGCGGGCCGACCTCTCCCCCAAGGGGAGGTGTCGCCATGCGACTTCTGGCAGGACCTCTTCACCTCTCCCTTCGGTGAGAGGTCGACGGCAACGCCGGCAGGTGAGGGGGCTTTTTCTGCTGGTTTGGCGCCTCTGCTAGAACGACCACTCCCGGGCCTTGGACACCAGGAAGTCGCGGAAGACACCGACGCGCTTGGAGTTCTTCAGCGCCGGGGGATAGACGAAATAGGCTTCGTAAGCCGGCAATTCGATCTCGGGGAGGATCTGGACCAGACCGTCTTCTTTCTCGGTCACGTAATCGGGCAGCATGGCGATGCCGATGCCGGCGCGGCAGGCTTGCATCATGCCGTAGATGGCGTTGACCCTGAGTGCGGCGCGGCGCGGACTGGAGTCGGCGCGACCCATGCGTTCAAGATAGTTGATATCGCCAAGATAGGACGGCACCGGCTCACCGAAACTGATGATGCGGTGGTCGTCCAGATCCTCGGGCGAATGCGGCATGCCGTTTTCGTCGATATAGGTATTGGCGGCATAGAAGTGGTTATGCACGGTGAACAGCTTGCGCTGGATCATTTCGGACTGGTTGGGCCGGTGCAGACGGATGGCCACGTCGGCCTCGCGCATGGCGAGGTCAAGCTCAGCGTCATTGAGACGGATCTCAAGCTGGATCAGGGGATAGAGCTTGAGAAACTCATCGAGCCGGGAGGAGAGCCAGGTCGAGCCGATACCCACGGTGGTGGTGACAATGAGTGGGCCGGTTGGGACGTCCTGGCTTTCGGACATCTGAGTTTCGACCTGCTGCAACTCCCAATGCATGCGATGGGCGGTGCGGAACAGCTGTTCGCCGACCTCAGTCAATACCAGGCCACGGGCGTGGCGGATGAAGAGCTTGAGGCCCAGATCGTCTTCGAGCGCGGAAATCTGACGGCTGACGGCCGACTGGCTCATGCCCAGCTTTTCTGCGGCATGAGTAAAACTGCCCGACTCGGCGGCGGTGTGGAAAATCCGTAGCTTGTCCCAGTCGAGCATGTTGGCGACGCTTTCTTTTGTGTGTTCTCAGCCAGGTCGGACCGCGACCCTCGCAATGGGCGAGGGAGGCGCAAAAATTGTGACAGCAGCGTGACTTTTCCGCGAGATATGCACGATTATTCCGCCGCCTCGGCCAGTTCGTGCGCGGCCAGAAAACGCTCGGCGTCGAGCGCGGCCATGCAGCCCATGCCGGCGGCGGTGACGGCCTGGCGATAGATATCGTCGGTGACATCGCCCGCGGCAAAGACACCTGGCACATTGGTCTCGGAGGTGCCGGGTTTCACCTGCAGATAGCCACCGGGCTTCATATCAAGCTTGCCGGCGAAAATAGCGGTTGCCGGGGCGTGGCCGATGGCGACAAAGACGCCGTCAATCGGTTGCTCATAAGTCTCGCCGGACTGGGTGTTGCGCAGGGTGACCGAGTTGACCGAGGGCGGCATGGACGTGCCGCCAACTTCGGCGACCTCTGTGTTCCAGCGCACTTCGATCTTGGGATTCTTGAACAGGCGATCCTGCAGGATGCGTTCGGCGCGGAACTCATCGCGGCGGTGCACCACGATGACCTTCTCGGCGAAATTGGTGAGGAACAGGGCCTCTTCAACGGCCGTATTGCCGCCGCCGACCACCAGAACCTGCTTGCCGCGATAGAAGAAACCATCGCAGGTGGCGCAGGCGGACACGCCAAAGCCCTGGAATTGCTGTTCGGAGGGCAAACCCAACCATTTGGCCTGGGCGCCAGTGGCGATGATCAGGCTGTCGGCGGTGTAGGTGTCGCCGCTGTCGCCATGCAGCACGAAGGGGCGCTTGTCCAGGTCGACGGAGGTGATGATGTCGTTGACCATACGGGTGCCGACATGTTCGGCCTGCGCCTTCATCTGGTCCATCAGCCACGGACCCTGGATGACGTCGGCAAAGCCGGGGTAGTTCTCGACATCGGTGGTAATGGTGAGCTGGCCGCCTGGTTGCAGGCCCTGAATCATCACGGGTTCGAGCATGGCGCGGGCGGCATAGATCGCAGCAGTATAGCCGGCCGGGCCGGAGCCAATGATGATGACTTTCGCGTGCATTCGCGACGCCTCTCCAATAGGTCAGGAAAACTCCCTCGTCCTTACTTAAGAGGCGAAGGCAGAAGGTTTCAAGGCAAACTCACTCCCGCGGGCGAGATGCCTGCGGGAGTGGACAGGAAAGACACAGGAATTTCGGCTGGTGCCTAAAGTTTAGGCGCTAGATATAGCGGATCTTGACGATTTCGTAGCTCTTGGAGCCGCCCGGGGCGGCAACCTCGAACGAATCGCCCTCTTCCTTGCCGATCATGGCACGGGAGAGGGGCGAGGAAATCGAGATGCGTCCGGCCGAGGCATCGGCCTCGGGATCGCCCACGACCTGATAGGTCTTTTCTTCCTCGGTGTCCTCGTCAATGAAGGTGACGGTCGCGCCGAACTTGACGGTGGAGCCGCTCAGCTTGGTGACATCGATGATGTCGGCCAGCGCCAGGAGCGTTTCGAGCTCCTTGATCCGGCCTTCATTGAGGCTCTGCTGCTCCTTGGCAGCAGAATATTCTGCGTTTTCAGACAGATCGCCGTGGGCGCGGGCTTCAGCAATGGCGTCGATGATACGACGGCGTTCATTGCTGGTGCGGTGCTCGAACTCAGCAGAAAGGGCTTTGTGGCCCTGAACCGTCATCGGAACCTTGTCCATAATCGTGCTGCCTCCAATCGGCTCGGCATAACAAATGCCGCCGCGTGGCCGGATTTCCGGTCCGCGACAGGCTATCAATTGATGTTGGCCCTGCCGGGGGCACTGCGGCCACCCGGCATGGTGTCTCCCTGCCAAACTCCGTTCGGCGAATGCTTCACGACAAGTTTAAGTGGGAGATCACACCAGCTTGCCCAACCGCCGCGTTCCGGTCAAGCCGGTGTGTTTCAAGCAGATAGTGCGTGTGCACAAGCTGGCAAGGGCTGTGACCAAACAACGCCGGTTTGGCGCATTGGGGGCAGCGCGCCGTGGCCAAGGCAGTGATGCCTTCGGGCGCGGACCAATCAATTTTGACGCAAGGAGATCGTTTATGCGGGACCGGACCAGATTTCTCTCGGGCGTGTTGCTGGCCAGCGTGGTCGCCGGGCTGCCGGTGATGGCGCAGGAAACCAGCCAGAGCAGCGCCGGGACGCTGACGGCCACGACGATTGCCGATGGGCTCGAACATCCCTGGGCGCTGTCCGTGCTGCCCGATGGGCGCTTTCTGGTGACCGAGCGTCCGGGGCGGTTGCGGGTGATTGCCGATGGGGTGGCCGGTGAACCCATTGCGGGCGTGCCCGAGGTGGTGGCGCGCGGGCAGGGCGGGCTGCTCGACGTGACGCTGGGCCCTGATTTTTCTGAGACCGGGCAGCTGTATCTCAGCTATGCCGAGCCGGGCGAGGGCGGCACAGGCACGGCGGTGATGTCGGCGCGGCTGGAACTGGAGGGCAATAGTGGCCGTCTGGTCGACCAGGCCGTGATTTTTCGGATGAACAATTTCGACGGCTCGACGCGGCATTTCGGTTCGCGCATCGTTGTCGGCAATGACGGCACTCTGTTCATTACGCTAGGGGAACGCGGCAGCCAGGACAGGGCGCAGAATCCGGGCGATCTGGCAGGCGGCGTTGTCCGCATCGCCCCGGACGGGTCGGTGCCTGAGGACAATCCGCAGCTTGAAGGCTGGGCGCCGGAATTCTGGAGCATCGGGCATCGCAATCCGCAGGGCGCGACGCTGCGCGAAAGCGATGGGGCGCTATTCGCGGTCGAACACGGTGCGCGAGGCGGGGACGAGCTCAATCTGGTCGAGGCCGGCAAGAATTATGGTTGGCCGCAAGTCGCCTATGGCACCAATTATGACGGCAGCCCGATCGGCGTGGGTGAGACGCAGCCGGGCATGGAACAACCGCTGCACTATTGGGATCCCTCGATTTCGCCGTCGGGCCTCGATTTCTATGAGGGCGCACTTTTTCCGGGTTGGGAGGGAGATCTGCTTTTGGGCGGGCTGAGCGGCACATTGCTGGTGCGGCTCGACATGGATGGCGATGCCGTAGTGGGGGAAGAGCGGCTATTCCAAGGCGTGCTGGGGCGCATTCGCGACGTGACCGCCGGGCCAGATGGCGCGATCTACCTGATCACCGATGCCGGCAATGGCCGGTTGATCCGTATAGCGCCAGAAGAAGTCTAGGCAAAAGTTCGGGGGCGCGCCCGGTTTCGGACGCGCCCCCAATTTCGTCTCTGATCCGTGGATCAGGAGGGCGTCAGATTGTCGGCGGCGGATTTGCCGGTCCGCTTATCCTTGACGATCTCGTAGCTCACCTTCTGGCCTTCATCTAGGCCATTCAGGCCCGAGCGCTGAACGGCGGAAATATGGACGAACACGTCCGCCCCGCCTTCGTCGGGCTGGATGAAGCCATAACCTTTTTGGCCGTTGAACCATTTAACGGTGCCAGTTGCCATGTTGCGCGTTCCCTCGTGCATTCGCTGCTGGTGCGGTCCCGGCCGTGCACCCGGCCAGAACCTAGTTGATATCGAAATATCGGAAGATGACGTCAGCAATTGCGAATGGAATTCGCGTCTTCAGATCAGTCGGCCGCAATATTCGATGGCGCGAAGCCTAGCCTGAAATTCGGGAGGCATCAATATGCCGTGTAGCCAAGCAAAAACGCCCGGCAGAACGGTAGGTTCTGTCAGGAAATCAATGCTTTGGTCTCAAAAATATCCGGCATCTGGATGATGACCGGACAGGCTGGCGCTCGTGGCGCCGCCACCAATTGGCAAAAGCGACTTTGGTCTATCGCCATTGGATAGAGCGCATTGTAGCCGAGTCAGCGTGATTGGAAAGTGAACATTTCGTCACGGGGGCGGGAACAGGCACGTCTCGATGTCAAATGGCTTGCCTTTCAGCGCGCTTTGCGGAAAATCCCGCGCGCCGCGCCAAATGGGGCCGGTTTTCTCGAAAGCAATTCGTCTTGACCAAGGCGTTCTTTTCTTCCGGCGATGTGATCGCCGACCGGCGCGCGGATTATGCCCGCATGCTGGACGAGCAGGGTGACTGCGCGGCGGCGGCTGAACTGATGGAGCAGGCGCTGGAAATGGTTCCGGACTGGGCAGCCGGCTGGGATCTGGCAGGCAGTTTTCACGAGAAGGCGGGCAATGTCTCAAATGCCATAGCGGCCTGGCGGCGGCTGGAGGCGCTGGACGATGCCGGCGTGTTCGGCGCGCGGCTCAAGCTGGCTGCGCATGACGCAGGCCCGGCGGGTGAGGGCACCGCGGTGGGCTATGTCGAGGCGCTGTTTGACCAATATGCGCCGCAGTTCGAAGAGTCGCTGGTGGGCAGACTGGGCTATCGCGTGCCGGACCTGCTCGATGCGCTGGTGGCCGAGGAAACGACGCGGCTGGGGCTTTCCGGCTTCGAGCGGGCGCTGGATCTGGGCTGTGGCACCGGGCTGATGGGCGAGAGGCTGCGGGGCAAGGTCAGGCATCTCGAAGGGGTCGACATTTCCGCAGCGATGATAGCCGAGACCGCGCGCAAGGGAATTTATGACAGCCTTGCGAAGGCGGAGCTGGTGGCGACGCTCAATGCGAGACGGGCCGATGTGGACCTGGTGACGGCCGCCGATGTGTTGATCTATTGCGGGGCCTTGCAGCCGGTGCTGTCGGCTCTGATGCCGGCCCTGCGCCCAGGCGGGCTGGTGGCCTTTTCGCTCGAGGCGCATGAGGGCGAAGAGCCGCTGTTTCTGCGGCCCAGCCTCCGCTATGCGCATGGCGTACAGGCGACCCGCGATGCGCTGGTCATCGCCGGGCTTGAGGTGTTGCGCTTCGAAACCGCGGTGCTGCGTTTCGATCGCGGGGCACCGATTACCGGTATTCTGGTGGTGGCGCGCAAGCCTGTGGTGGATATGACGGCGGCCAATGATGAAGCGGAAGGCGGCGACGTCGCGGCCTAGCTTTTTGTGCCCGGGCCTGGCAGAAGGGCACTCCCAATAGGAGCCTGCCATGAACGCCATTCGTCACGATTTCCGATCCGACACGGTCACCAAGCCCAGCGCCGGAATGCGCGCGGCCATGGCAGCCGCCGAGGTGGGCGATGATGTGTTCGGCGACGACCCGACAGTCAATCTGCTCGAACAGCGCATGGCCGGGATGCTGGGCAAGGATGCGGCGCTGTTCGTGCCCTCGGGGACGATGTCGAACCTGCTGGCGCTGATGAGTCATTGCGGCCGGGGCGATGAATTCATCGCTGGGCAGGACGCGCATTGCTACAAATATGAAGCGGGCGGGGCAGCCGTTCTGGGCTCGATCCAGCCACAGCCAATTGCGCATCAGGCCGATGGAACCATGGCGCTGGGCGACATCGAGGCTGCCATCAAGAGTGGCGACAACCATTTTGCCACGACACGGGTGATTGCGCTGGAGAACACGTTTGGCGGTCGGGTGCTGCCGGTCGACTATATGACGGCCGTGGCCGACGTTGCGGCGCGGCACGGGCTGGGCCTGCATCTGGATGGCGCACGGGCATTCAATGCGTGCGTCGCGCTGGATCTCGATATCAAGGATTTCGTGGCGCCGTTCGACACGGTTTCGATCTGCCTGTCGAAAGGATTGGGCGCGCCGGTCGGGTCGGTGCTGGTCGGGCGGCAGGATCTGATCGAGATGGCGCGACGCCATCGCAAGATGCTGGGCGGCGGGTTGCGGCAGTCGGGCATTCTGGCGGCAGCGGGGCTGCATGCCCTGGAACACAATGTGAGCCGGCTGGCCGAGGATCACCGGCGGGCCAAAGCGCTGGCCGAGGGGCTGGCGCGACATGCGGCGCTGCGGGTGACCATGCCAGACACCAATATCCTGTGGGTCGATATGGCGGCCGATCTGGGCGAGCGCTTCACCGCCTATCTGGGTGAGCATGGCGTGGGCGTTACCGGTCGCTACGGCCAGCAGCGCTGGGTAACGCATCTTGACGTGGACGAAGCGGACGTCACCCAGGCGCTGGCATTGGTGGACCGGTTTTTTGCAGGCTAAAGAGCCGCGTTTAGCGCGGTGTGGCGGCGCCGAACCAATAGGTCGCGCCCGGCAGCTCAAGCCGACGGAAGGCCATGGCCGACAAGGAATCGTCCATGAGCTGGGTTTCCTGCCAGACAGCGTCGATGGCCGCTTCCTGCCCCAGATTGCGATCGATGCCGATGAAGCGCCAGGGGTGGAAATGGTCAGCCGATTCCGGGCGCTCTCCGCCGGTCCATTGATAGGCGCCTGATTCCACATTGGCCGACCAGCCGATGACCGCCAGTTCGGCGGCGGCATGGGCGGGCGTGGCGATCAGCCCATCGCTTTCGGGATATTGGCGCGGCCAATGCGGGGCAGATGTGTCGGTTTCTTCCCAGTCGGCGATGGAGTCGAAGGGATGATCGAGGTCCATACAGGGCCGACCCGTACAGTCCTGATCGTAAGCGATATCGGGGTCGATGACGGTTCGGGCGGCATCGACCAAAACGGCAGTGTTGCCCATGAGCGGCATGAACACAAAGCGCCAGCCGAGATGCTCGCCCTTGCCGAATTCGGTTAGGTCGGCAGTGTTCTCAGCGCCATAGCCCTCGATCGCCATGTCGCGGATCGCCGGCCCCATATTGTAGTGGCGAAGCTCGATGAAGCTGAGCCTGCCGTGCTGTTCGTCGTGCAATTCGCCGTAGGCAAGGGCGGTCCGGGTCCGCTCGGACGGGATTGCGCCAGTGGCAATCAGCAGGGCCTTTTCTATGGGCCCGACCGCGCCATCGGGGCTGATGGTGGTGGTGTCGAGCCAATAGTCCTGCAAGGACTGTTCCAGTGCTTCGATATCGACCCGCTCATAGCCGGGCGGGGCAAGGAACTGATCGATCGCGGTATCAAGGTCGCTGGCAATGGCGATGCCGGTGCCGGCGAGCAGCAGGGCGGTGGTTGCAAGTGTGCGGATCATGGCGTCCCCCTCAGTTGTGATGCGGCTCGGTAGCAGGACCAGTCTGAACGGCAGATGAGCGGCCTGGAAAGGGGTACGGCGGTGCGCCGGGCGGATTTAGTGTCCGCCCTGCGCCGTAGCGTTAGTTGTTCTGCCAGAAGGCGGAGAGGTCTGCGATGTCCGCGGAGGTCAGCAAGGGCATTGCTGCGCTCAGGCGGTCGATCCGGCAGTCCCACCAAGCCAATTCGAGCAGCATGGCAATCTCGGCGTCGCCAAACCGTTTGCGGATCGGCCTGGCAGGATTGCCGCCGACAATGGTGTATGGCTCGACGTCCTTCACCGGGGCCGGCGTGCCGATGACAGCGCCGTGGCCGATGGTGACGCCGGCATGATAATGGCGGCGCCTGATCCGACGAAGCAGATAGCTGTCGAGTTCAATCGGCAGCCTGCGCCGCAAGGTCAGAGCAGCGGCTCTTTAAGGTCATCGTGCGAAAGACCTGCTCTGGATACATGAGCACGACATGGCTGTTCTTGGAGCCGATCCCCTCGTAGACGACGGTGATTTCGGCGGTGTCAAATGTGAGCATGACGCCCGTTTGGGTCGGAAAGATTTCGGCCGCTGGTTGGCTGGGACCGCTTAGCGGGAGCAGGATGTCTGCCGCCACGGAAGGGGGTACAGGCGCCATGACGCCCGCCATCTTGTCATCGCAGAACAGGAAAACGGCAGGTGGGTCGCTGTCTTGGGTGGACAGCAGTGTTATTCCCGAGGCCGTGAAGGCGGGATCCATCGTCTGAGAAGCGTCCGTCAGCTGACCGTAGGTGGCCTCCAAAATGGCGCGCGCGTCGGCGAGGGGCAAAGCCTCAAGCGCTGCACCATAGGGATTGAAAGGCTCGGGCTGGGCTACCGCAATGGCCGCAGAAGCGAAAAGGCAAGAGAGGGAAAGAACAAGGCGCATCCATATGCTCCATCCACATGCCTTGCTGTGCTAGCACAGTTCTTATCCTTGGCATATGTGCATGCGGTGAGCGTGAAAGCGGATCGGCCCCTCCCAGATAGGAAGGGGCCGGAATGGTTAGGCTGCGAAGTATTCCTGCAGCGCCTTGACCTGCAGGCTGCCCTGCTTGAGGGCGATGATCCCTTCGACGGCCGCGAGGGCGCCGTCGATGGTGGTGTAGTAGGGGATCCTGGACAGAAGCGCGGTGCGGCGGATGTCGCGGCTGTCGGAGATCGATTTCAGGCCATCGGTGGTGTTGATGACCAGTTGAACACCACCATTCTTCATTGAGTCGACGATGTGCGGACGGCCCTCAAGCACCTTGTTGATCTTGGTGGCCGGGACGTTGTTGTCGACCAGATAGCGCTGCGTGCCGCCGGTGGCGAGGATTTCGAAACCGGCTTCGACCAGATGCCGGGCCATGTCGACAATGTCGGGCTTGTCGCTGTCGCGCACCGAGATGAAGGCCTTGCCCGAGGTGGGGACCTTCTGGCCGGCGCCCATCTGCGACTTGGCAAAGGCCATGGCGAAATCGGTGTCGAGACCAATAACTTCGCCGGTCGACTTCATTTCCGGGCCAAGCACGGTGTCGACGCCGGGGAAGCGGTTGAACGGGAACACGGCTTCCTTGACGGCGATGTGCTTGAGTCGCTTTTCCACCAGATTGAAGCTGGCCAGGCTCTCGCCGGCCATGATGCGGCTGGCGATCTTGGCGATGGGCTCGCCGATAACCTTGGCCACGAAAGGCACGGTGCGCGAGGCGCGCGGATTGACCTCGATGAGGTAGATCGTGTCGTCCTTATAGGCAAACTGCACGTTCATCAGGCCGCCGACCTTGAGGGCGAAAGCAAGCTCGCGCGTCTGGCGCTTGAGTTCGTCGATGATGGCGGGCGGCAGGGTGCGCGGGGGCAGGGAGCAGGCTGAGTCACCGGAGTGAATGCCGGCTTCCTCGATATGCTCCATGATGCCGGCAACGAACACGTCCTTGCCATCGCAGAGGCAATCGACGTCGATTTCGGTGGCGCCGGAGAGATAGGCGTCGAACAGCAGCGGGTTATCGGAAAGGACCGAGTTGATCTGGCCGGTCTTGTCGTTGGGATAGCGCTGGAGAATATCGGGCGGGACGAGGCCGGTCAGCGTGTCCTGCACATAGCTCTCGAACTCCTTGGCCGAGTGGACGATGGCCATGGCGCGGCCGCCAAGCACGTAGGACGGGCGGATGACCAGCGGGTAGCCCAGACGCTCGGCAACGAGGCGGGCCTGTTCGAGCGAATAGGCAATGCCGTTCTTGGGCTGGGTCAGTTCGAGCTTGTTCAGAAGCTTCATGAACAGGTCGCGGTCTTCGGCCAGGTCGATGGCCTCGGGCTGGGTGCCCAGGATCGGCACGCCGGCCTTGGCGACAGCTTCGGCGAGGTTGAGCGGAGTCTGGCCGCCGAACTGCACGATGACACCATGCAGAGTGCCGTTCTGCTTTTCAGTGAGCAGGATTTCGATGACGTCTTCCTCGGTCAGCGGCTCGAAATAGAGGCGGTCGGAGGTGTCGTAGTCGGTCGAGACGGTTTCGGGATTGCAGTTGACCATGATGGTCTCATAGCCCGCCTCGGCAAGCGCGAAGGCAGCGTGGCAGCAGCAATAGTCGAACTCGATGCCCTGACCGATGCGGTTGGGACCGCCGCCGAGAATGACCACCTTCTTGCGGTCGGTTGGGCGGGATTCGTCCGCGACCTTGCCGGCAAACGGCGTTTCATAGGTCGAGTACATATAGGCGGTGGGCGAGGCAAATTCGGCTGCGGAGGTGTCGATGCGCTTATAGGCCGGGCGCACATCAAGGCTGTGGCGGAGCTTGCGGACGTCGGAGACCTTGAGATTGGCCAGCTGGGCCAGGCGCGCATCGGCAAAGCCCATGGATTTGAGCATGCGCAGACTGGCTGCGTCCTGGGGCAGGCCGAATTCCTTTACCTTGGCTTCCATGTCGACGATGCCGCGCATCTGCTCAAGGAACCAGGGGTCGATCTTGCAGGCGTCGAAAATGTCTTCGTTGGAGACGCCCAGGCGCATGGCTTCGGCCACGTGAAGCAGGCGTTGCGGCGTGCCGGTGCCCAGGGCTGCCTTGATGGCGTTCTTGTCTTCGCCTTCGCCAAGACCGGGGATGCCGACCTCGTTGAGACCGGTAAGGCCGGTTTCGAGCGACCGCAGGGCCTTTTGCAGGGATTCCTGGAAGGTGCGGCCAATGGCCATGGCCTCGCCGACCGACTTCATCGAGGTGGTCAGGCGATTGTCCGAGCCGGGGAATTTTTCGAAGGCAAAGCGCGGAATCTTGGTGACGACATAGTCGATGGTCGGCTCGAACGAGGCCGGGGTGGCGCCGCCGGTGATGTCGTTTTCCAGCTCATCGAGGGTGTAGCCGACGGCGAGACGGGCAGCGACCTTGGCAATGGGGAAGCCGGTGGCCTTTGAGGCCAGCGCCGAGGAGCGCGAGACGCGCGGGTTCATCTCGATGACGACCATGCGGCCGTCCTTGGGGTTGATGCCGAACTGGACGTTGGAGCCGCCGGTTTCCACACCGATCTCGCGCAGGACCGCCAAAGAGGCGTCGCGCATGATCTGGTATTCCTTGTCGGTCAGGGTCAGGGCCGGAGCGACGGTGATCGAGTCGCCGGTGTGGACGCCCATCGGGTCGATATTCTCGATGGAGCAGACGATGATGCAGTTGTCCTTCTTATCGCGGACAACCTCCATCTCGTATTCCTTCCAGCCGAGCACGCTTTCCTCGACCAGAACTTCATTGGTGGGCGAAGCGTCGATGCCGCTCTCGCAGATGGCGAGATATTCCTCGCGGTTGTAGGCAATGCCGCCACCGGTGCCGCCGAGCGTAAAGCTGGGGCGAATGATGGCGGGGAGACCAATGACTTCGAGCGCCTGCAGGGCTTCGATGGAATTGTGGGCCAGCATGGAGCGCGGGGTTTCGAGCCCGATCTTCTTCATGGCGTCGCGGAACAGCTCGCGATCCTCGGCCTTGTCGATGGCCTCGGCGGTGGCACCGATCATCTCGACGCCGAATTTTTCGAGCACACCCATCTTGCGCAGCGAGAGCGCGCAGTTGAGCGCGGTCTGGCCGCCCATGGTGGGGAGCAGCGCGTCCGGGCGCTCCTTCTCGATGATCTTGGCGACCACTTCGGGAGTGATCGGCTCCATGTAGGTGGCGTCGGCCAGGTCCGGATCGGTCATGATCGTGGCCGGGTTCGAGTTCACCAGAATGATCCGGTAGCCCTCTTCCTTGAGTGCCTTGCAGGCCTGGGTGCCCGAATAATCGAACTCACAAGCCTGCCCGATAATGATCGGGCCCGCACCGATGATGAGGATCGATTTGATGTCGGTACGCTTTGGCATTCGGGGCTCGCTCTTGCTGTCTCGTTCAAGTCATCATTCGGCGCACTGCCGGAGCAAAGTGGGGAGCACCTTACCGGCAGAACGTCAGATCGGGCGAGGGGGAGAATCGCCCGGACACACCCGTCCGCGCGAAGCCCGCGCTGCAGTTGAGCACTGCGCCGCAGGGGAAAAGACCGAACATGGTGGTTAAGCGGGCTGTCTAACCGAAGAGTCGGCGGAAGGGAAGGGGGGAGGAGTCAGTCCGGCACCTGAGCGATACGGTCCTCGCCAATCAGATCCTCATAGCCCACCTTTGGCATGGGAAAACCGTAACCGGTACCCGGCTCGCCCCAGCGCAGCTTTCCCTCCGCGTGATAGTGGCTGGCATAGAGGTGGACCGCGATGTTCTGCATGGCTAGGTAGGTCGCCTGAACGCTGTCAAAGCCGCGTGCGCGCGACGACTTGGTGCCCTCGGGCCAGCCAATCTCGAAGTGGCACTCCCAGAAGCCGTCGCCCTGAATAGGGGCGTGGAGGGTGACCGGTACGCCAATTTCGCCACGAGAGGTTGTCGCAACCAAGATTCTTGAAAGCATGTCGTCCTCAGAACCGAAGCGTTGGCACGTAGTCGTTCTTCATGCAGGCCGCCCACCGTGGCTGTGTCAATGACCAGCATGTTCGGCTACCTGCAGCTCGACAAATTTCCTCGTCAAGTCTCAGCTGTTCGTTGCACTCTGCTTCTCGTCTGAGGTCCCACTTGCCAGCGACCAAAATCTTTGTTGGCGCGGGGTCTCGGCTGACCAGATCGGTGGTCCATTGGCCGCCACTTGGGCTGCCTGCCGGCACTCGCGGCTGGTCTGGCCGATATTTACGAAGCAGCCCATGCATTTGAGCCGCTATTATATGCATTTTCAGATCTAGGAGATGACTGCGCGTGGTCAGCAAATCCTTTAGGGCAGGCACATCAGGCATTGTCATCACCGCGTTTATTTCAAACGATCCTGTCAGCGTTTGAGCTGGCGGGGATAACTTTGACGCAGCTTGTCGTTTACCTCACCTAATCCCGACAATCTCCACCTCAGCCTCACCCAGCACAGCCACATCCCCCACTTCCTTGCCCATCAAGGCGCGGGCCAGTGGCGAGGCAAAGGAGATTGTGCCGGATTTGGGGTCGGCTTCGTCTTCGCCGACGATGGTGTAGGTCTGGGTGCGGCCGTCGTCGCGCTCTATGGTGATGCGGGAGCCGAAGGCGACGGTGTCATTGGTTTGGGGCGGCGGCACGTGTTGGGCGGTGCGGATGCGTTCGTTGAGGTAGCGCAGGTCGCGGTAGGGATTGGCGGCCTGGCGACGGCGTTCGTTGATGTCGTCCACGGCGAGGGCGGCTTCGTAGGCGGCGCTGGCCTCGGCCCGTTGCCGTTCCAGCAAGGCCAGGCCGTTTGCTGTCACGAGGTTGGGGCCCTCGGGGATGGGCTTTTCCGGCAGCATGGTTTCTGCGGCCGTCTCGGCGCTATCCTCCTTGGTGAAGGCGACACTCACTGAAACACTCCTGATTCAGGCTGAGACGATGGACGCAGGCTTCCCGGCGCACCGATAGTTGCCGAATATGTAGGTGCTTTGGTGGCGAGATGAAATGGGCCGAGTTCGTGTCGCACCCCCACCCAGCTTTGCTACGGCTCCCGCAAAATCTTCTCCATCTTCTTTCCCTTCGCCAGTTCGTCGACGAGTTTGTCGAGGTAGCGGATTTCCTGCATCAGGGGGTCTTCGATGTTTTCGACGCGGATGCCGCAGACGACGCCGGTGATGAGGTTGCGGTTTGGGTTGAGCTTTGGGGCGTTGGCGAAGAAGTCTTCGAAGGTGGTCTGGTTGGCCAGTTCGGCTTCGAGCGAGGCCTGGTCGTGGCCGGTGAGCCAGCGGAAGATTTCATCCACCTCGGCCTTGGTGCGTCCCTTCCTTTCCGCCTTGGTGATATAGAGCGGATAGACGCTGGTGACGCTGGTGGAAAAGATGCGGTGTCCGGCCATGACTATGTCCAGATGAGGATTTCGAGTGGCGCGAGGCTAGCATGGCTGGTGACGCTATCGAAGCCGGACCTTGTTCACTCAATTCGCTTTACGTGATCGCCCCCCCCCCCCCCCCCCCCCCCCCCCCCCCCCCCCCCCGCCCCCCCCCCCCCCGCCCCCCCCCCGCCCCCCCCCCCCCCCCCCCCCC
>NZ_WQRF01000009.1 GCF_009758415.1 Devosia marina
CGCGCCAATGGTACTAAGTCTCAAGACTTGGGAGAGTAGGTCACTGCAAGGTCTGCAAAAAACACACACTCTCTTCACAAAACCAAAATCTCAAAACGCCCCCGCAATAAATCGCGGGGGCGTTTTGCGTTCAAAGACCCCTGACCTATCCCAGAAACACATGCTCCCGGTGAAACTGCAAATGCTCGGCCCGTGGCCAGGCCTGCACCGCATTGGGGAAGCGGGCGACCTGCCGCCCATGCAGGTGTCGGCGAAGCGATGCCGGGGCCAGAGTGCTCAGTATGATCCCGTCGG
The DNA here is from genome assembly GCF_009758415.1 of Devosia marina. GTDB lineage: Bacteria > Pseudomonadota > Alphaproteobacteria > Rhizobiales > Devosiaceae > Devosia > Devosia marina. Next base: position 295 of record NZ_WQRF01000009.1, read on the forward strand.
CATCGGCCAGCGTGAATCCGCCGCGGTCATAGAACCAGTGATGCGTGCGGCACATGGGCATGGCATTGGTCAGTTCGTCCGGACCGCCATGCGCAAGCGCTCGCAAGTGGCAGACTTCCACCTCATGGGCACCAATCGCGTGAATGGAGTTGTCGTCCCCGCAGACAGCACAGGCGGTTCCGTAAGCCTGTAATACTGACCAGCGCAAGCGCACATTGCGCAATATGGTGTCCTTGGCGCGACGTAGGGGGGCCGGTCCGTCCAAATGGCGAAACCGCGGTGCCGGCGGCATATCGAATCCGTCCATGGCACGATTCTGGCTGGCAAGCGCAGCTGCTGCTCGTTGGTCCTCTGGCAGCAGCGCCCGGATGTTGGGCGAGAAATAGCTGAAATCCAGGCTGCCATCCTCTCGATATGCCCGGCTCTCCAGCGGGGCCGCAAGCGCTTCAAGCGAAACACAGCGCGTGAAATGGACGACATCATCCAGCATCAGAAACATGAAACGGCGTTGCGTCATGTCGGGAGCAACATCTGCCAGCATTGCCGTGGCGAAATAGCCATGGCGCGGTTCGTCTCGCGGCGCATAGAGCAGCACGCGTTCACCGATGCTGTTCAGTGCCAGTTCCCTGTTGCGATTATCCATGCGGACGCGGTTGAGTGATCTTTGACGAGTGGGACGGACATTGAGTACGGCCACAGGCATACGAAGTTCTCCTTGCACGGAGAGCTACGTAGAAGGTCTATTGGAAACAGTACCTTAACTGAGTATCGCGGTCCGGGCTGACGACTTGCCTGGTCCAGATCAGCCGCGTTCCCTATCTGCTTGGACATGCCGGCCAAAAAACGCCGATGTCGGATCGGCCAGCACCAGGTCCCGGATTCGCGACCACAAATGCTCGCGCAATCGGCCATATTCGGTGGCCCTCCGGGCATCGGTACTACGGCGCGGCCGCGGTAGGTCGACCCGCAGGTCTTCGAGCACGGCGCCCCCGCCCATCACGATCACCCGGTCGGCCAGCAGCAGGGCCTCATCCACGCTATGGGTAACAAACAGCACTGTGGGGTGTTGGCGCTCCCACAGCGCTAGCAGGTCATCCTGCATCAACTCACGCGTCTGGGCGTCCAGGCTCGCAAAGGGTTCATCCATCAGCAGCACGCTCGGCCGGCCAATCAGGGCGCGTGCCAGCGCCACGCGTTGTCTCATGCCACCCGACAACTGGGCTGGATAGTGACCGGCCCATCCCGCCAGTCCAACCTGCTCAAGCTGCGCCTGAACCCGATGATTCAACTCTGTCCTATCAAGGCTCTGCCCTTCGAGGGCAAAGCCCACATTTCCCGCAACGCTGCGCCAGGGGATGAGGCGAAAGTTCTGGAAGACCATGCCGATGGCCGGACCGGGCCGCGGCGGTGCATCGCCGATCTCGATACGGCCGGTGTCCGGTTCCAGCAGCCCGTCCGCCAGACGCAGCAAAGTGCTCTTGCCACAGCCCGAAGGGCCGATCAGGGCGACGAACTGCCGTTCGGCAATCTCGAGATCGACTTCCCGCACCGCACTGGTCCGCGCGCCATTGCCCACGGTGAACGCCTTGCTGACGCCAGAAAAACGAATGCCCCGTCCGCGCGACGTGGATCTATGGATAGCATCGGGCACGGACGGGGAATGGCTCATCGATCCGCAGGGTCCATGCCGGCGGCGGCCCCGAGGGAGGCCAGTGCCGCATCGACCGCCGCAAAGCTCACCCAGTCTTCTAGCGCCAGGGGAGGGACTGCGGAGAAATCCTCGGTGCCATAAAGCCAGTCTGCCGTATAGGTCAGTTCATCGGCGCTCATCCCGCCATTGACGCTCCAGCTTGTGGCAAAGCTTGTCACCAACATATCCAGCACGGCGGTGTCGGCATCGGGCAGCGCTTCGGCCATGCCGTCCACCCAGAGCTGCGGATCGGCCGCAACATCGCGGCTGATGCGGATCAGGGCCCGGATGACGGCGGCCACGTCGTCGGGGCGTTCCGCCAGTACCTCGCCTGGTACGGCATTGACCTTGTTGACCAGCGGCGCCGCGGCAAAATAGGCGTCCTGGTCGACCAGCACATGTAGGCCGGAGGTGTCGGGCAGGCTCAGCCAGGTGCCGATCGACATGGTGGTGGCGTCAATTTGCCCTGCGGCCAGGGCCTGGGCACGCACACTGGGCTGGCCCAGAGTCACGATCTGGGACTGTTCGATATCGGCGCCCATGCTGTCGAGCACCAGACTGGACAGGGAATGATCAAGGCTCCCGATCCGGCCGACACCAAAGCTGGCACCGGCCAGGTCTCCCACGGTGAGGATCTCGTCATTGGCGGCAATCAGAAACGGCAGCGCCTTGTTGGGTGATGTCACCGCGCGCAGGTCGGTCGCCCCGGCGGCAATGGCCTGCAGCAGGGCATCTACCCCGATATTGGCCATTTCGCCTTCGCCTGCCTGCAGGGCAGCCAGCGCCGAGGGAGTCTGCTGCACGCGGACCAGTTCGACATTGACGCCTTCCTGGTCGAAATAGCCGAGCGTTTCAGCCAGATCCATCACCGAATTGGGCACCAAAGGTGGCTCGAGATGGGTGACGATCAGGCGAAATGGCGCATCCGACTGGGCCAATGCGCTAGTGGCGAACGCGCCCAGAAGAACCAATGGCGCAAGACGGCGGATGAGCATGGATGGCATTGGAAAAGTCTCGTTTTCTTCGGTATTCAATTCGACCAACGGGTCAGGCGGAGTTCGAGCAGGCGCAGCACTTCGGTGACGACGACACCGATCGCGGCCAGCGTGAGGACGATGACAAAATATTCGGCCATACGGAAAGTATTGCCATAAAGGGCCAGCAGCCCGCCCAGGCCGGTCACGGCGGTGTAGAGCTCGGCGACAACCGTGTTGATCAGCCCGATCGTTGCCCCGATGCGCAGGCCTGCCAGCACATAGGGCACCGCGCCGGGCAGCACGATGGCCCTGAAGATGCGGCTGCGTGACGCGCCGGCGCTGCGGGCCATTTCGACCAGATCCGGGTCTGCCTGGCGCACTCCGGCATAGGTGTTGATGATGATCGGCATGACCGCGCCGAGAAACACCACGAACAGCTTGGCCTCTATGCCCAGCCCCAGCGTGAGGATGATGAGCGGAATGAACGCCACTCGGGGCGTCGCCGCAAGTGCATAGACATAGATCTCAATGGTTCGGCCCAACAGGCCAAACGCGCCCATGACAATGCCCAGTGGCAGGGCAAACGCGACGGCCAGCGCAAAGCCGCCCAGATAGGTGACCAGGCTAGCCCCGAGCGCTGTCGGCAACCGGCCATCAGCCCAGAGCCGCCTGGCGGCCTCAAACGTTTCCAGCGGCGAGGGGATGATATTGCGGCTGACATTGTCGGCGGCCACCGCCCAAAGCAGCATGAGCAGTGCCAGAACGCCCAGCCGCATGGCCGCGATCAGCCAGGGCGAGGCCGAAGCATGTTCTGAGCGTCTAGCCAATGCCGGGCCTCCGTGAATTGGGCAGTTGTCCCGCTGCGGGATCGCGGTCAGCCAGGTACAGATCGATACGCACCTGTTCGGCAAGGGCCAGGCAAATCTGCACCATTGGCGATAAGCGTGCACCGGCATGCGCGTCAACTGGCATTGTATTTTGCCGCTGTGCCTGTGGGCCAACCAATCAATCAGGTCGCCTGGTCGGCCACGTTTGAGAGTGCATTGCGAATATCGTTCTCGGTATCCTTGAGATGCTGGCGCATGGCCTCGCCGGCCGCCCGGGCATTGCCCGCCCGGATGGCCTCTAGAATGCGTTCATGCCAGGCGATGGTGTCGTACAGCGTGTGCCCGCGATTGGCGTGACCGCGCCGGCTGATCTGAATGCCATGCCTGAGTTGCGTCGACATGGCCTCGAACAGATAGCCCAGGATACGATTGCCACTGGCCAGGGCAATCGCCTCGTGGAACCCTACATCGAAATCGTGGAAACGGCGGTCTGCTGCCGGGTCCCCCTTTATGGCCGCGTCGGCATTGTCCTGCATGCCGCGCAACGCGCTTTCGATGGCCGCAATCCCGGCGCGGTTCGCACGTTTGGCGGCCAGGGTCGCGCTTTGCACTTCGAGCGAGAGCCGCACTTCGATCAGGTCGAACAGGCTCTTGGAGTCATTGTGTAACAGCGATGTCAGAAAATCTGAAAAGGCCGTGCCGTCTGGCACCCGCACTACAGCTTTCCGGCCCCGCGCAATGTCCAGCAGGCCGCGTCCGGCAAGTAGCTTGACCGCCTCGCGAATGGTCAGGCGGCTCACCGCATATCGGCTGGCAAGCTCGGCTTCGCTGGGCAGGCTTGCGCCCGGGGTCAGTGCGGTGAGGATTTCGTGGGCAAGATCGTCTGCAACATCGCCGACAGCGCTTCCCCGCCCGGATATGGAACCACTTCTGGAAATTCTCAACTCCCAAACATATCAGATAACTTTGAACATTTTTGACCGTTTTTTCGAGCCAAGACAACCCACGATCATGCCCCGCCTGTCATTCCGATAATTCAGGTGTCCGTTGCGCCATATGCTCTGGATTTTTTTGCGATAGTCGAAAAATACACATTGGGGTGCAAGGCGACGCTTTACATGCCTATCTGATTATTCTAGCTTCGAATGCGTGGGCTTGGGAGAGTCCATGGCGGCGGACCGCCGTCTGTACCGGAGGATTTCAAGCAGATCGTCAAGTCATGCCCCTCAGGGTATTGGCCTGTTCCAGATGCGGCGTCAGCCGGCAATCGATGGTGCGGCCTTGCGGCTGCGTCAGCGCTGGTCGGGCCAGGGCTGCGTGACGTCCCCGATCCCACAAGACCATAATCAACCAATCTCGAAAGTTTTTAGGGAGTCGAGACGTGAAGGTTCTCAAATCAATTGCGACGCTGTTCGCTGCGGGCGCGCTGGCCGCTACTGCAGTTACCGGCGCCTTTGCCCAGGACAAGGGTCAGATCGGCATTGCCATGCCGACCCAGTCGTCGCTGCGCTGGATCTCGGACGGCAACGAGCTCAAGACCGCGCTCGAAGGCATGGGTTACACCGTCGACCTGCAATATGCGGAAGACGACATTCCCAACCAGCTCGCTCAGATCGAGAACATGGTGACCAAGGGCGTCAAGGCTCTCGTGGTGGCCTCCATCGATGGCACCACGCTCTCGGCCGTGCTGCAGAACGCTGCCGACCAGGGTGTCAAGGTCATTGCCTATGACCGTCTGATCCTCGAAAGCCCCAATGTTGATTACTACACCACCTTCGACAACTTCCAGGTGGGCGTGCTTCAGGCCAACAGCCTGGTCAAGGGTCTCGAGGCCCGTTTCGGCGACGACAAGCCCTGGAATGTCGAGCTGTTCGGCGGTTCGCCGGACGACAACAACGCCTTCTTCTTCTACGACGGCGCCATGGCCGTGCTGCAGCCGATGATCGACGCTGGTGACATCGTGATCAAGTCGGGCCAGCAGGGCATGGAGCAGGTCGGTACGCTGCGTTGGGACGGCGCCGTCGCCCAGGCACGCATGGATAACATCCTCTCGGCCAACTATTCGGACGGCAGCCGCGTGCATGGCGTGCTGGCCCCCTATGATGGCCTGAGCCGCGGCATCATCTCTTCGCTGCGCGGCGTTGGCTATGGCTCGGGCGACCTGTCTTGGCCGATCATCACCGGCCAGGATGCGGAAACCCCGTCGGTCAAGGCGATCATCGCCGGCGAGCAGTACTCGACCGTGTTCAAGGACACCCGCGAACTGGCCCAGTACACCGCCCAGCTCATCAACACCGTGCTCTCGGGCGAAGAGCCGACCGGCCTGGACACCTCGACCTATGACAATGGCGTCAAGGTTGTGCCCTCGATCCTGCTCACCCCGTATGAAGTCGATGTCACCAACTACGAAGAACGCGTGATCGCTTCGGGCTACATCAAGGCCGAAGAGCTGCAGTAAGCGGCTTTACAAACAAGGGATCCCGTTTATTCGGGGTCCCTATTCAGGCTATTTCACCGGGCTTTCCGGCGGTCCCCATGGGCGAGCGGAAGGCCGGGTTCACAAGGAGCAAGACCTAGTGAGCCCATTGTCGGTCACTGAAATGACAGGGTCAGCATGACCAAGACCATTCTGGAGATGCGCGGCATCACCAAGACCTTCCCCGGCGTCAAGGCGCTTTCCGACGTCAACCTGGACGTGCGCGAGGGCGAGATTCACGCCATTTGCGGCGAGAACGGCGCGGGCAAGTCCACGCTGATGAAAGTGCTGAGCGGGGTCTATCCCACAGGCTCGTATGACGGGCAGATCATCTATCAGGGCGAAGAACAGCACTTCAAATCGATCAGCGACAGCGAGCACAAGGGCATCGTCATCATCCATCAGGAGTTGGCGCTGGTGCCATTGCTGTCGATTGCCGAGAATATCTTTCTGGGCAATGAGCAGGCCAAGGGCGGCATCATTGATTGGGACGAAACCCGTGACGGCGCACGCAAGCTGCTCAAGATGGTCGGGCTCAAGGAAGATCCCGACACCCTGATCACCAATATCGGTGTGGGCAAGCAGCAGCTCGTCGAGATCGCCAAGGCGCTCTCCAAGCAGGTGCAATTGCTCATTCTGGACGAGCCCACCGCATCGCTCTCCGAAAAGGACAGCCAGGCACTGCTCGACCTGCTGCTCGAATTCAAGAAGCGGGGCATCACCTCGATCATCATCAGCCACAAGCTCAACGAGATTTCCCGCATTGCCGACCGTGTGACGGTCATTCGCGACGGCAAGTCGATCGAGACGATGAACACCGAGGACATCACCGAGGATCGGATCATCACCTCGATGGTGGGCCGCGCGCTTAATGATCGCTATCCGTCCCGTACGCCGAATGTGGGCGAAGTGGTGCTCGAGGTGCGCAACTGGAACGTCTTTCATCCCCAGCATCGCGAGCGCCAGATCATTCGCGATGTGAACATCTCGCTCCGCAAGGGAGAGGTCGTCGGCATTGCCGGCCTGATGGGTTCGGGCCGCACCGAATTTGCCATGAGCGTCTTCGGCAAGTCCTACGGCCAGAAGATTTCGGGTGAGGTCTTCGTCAATGGCCAGAAGGTGGATACTTCAAGCGTCGACAAGTCGATCCGCAATGGCATTGCCTATGCCACCGAGGACCGCAAGACCTATGGCCTCAATCTGATCGACCACATCAAGCACAACACGACCATCGCCAATTTGATGGGGGTGTCGCGCTGGGGCGTGATCGACGATCTGGCCGAACTCGACGCGGCCAATGATTACCGCAAGAAGACCAATATCCGCTCCTCCAGCGTCTATCAGGTCGTGGGCAACCTCTCTGGCGGCAATCAGCAAAAGGTGGTGCTGAGCAAATGGCTCTACGCCAACCCTGATGTGCTCATTCTCGACGAGCCGACCCGCGGCATCGACGTCGGGGCCAAATACGAAATCTACACCATCATCAATCAGCTCGCCGCCCAGGGGAAGGCGATCCTGGTGATCTCCTCCGAAATGCCCGAGCTCCTGGGCATCACCGACCGTCTCTATGTTATGAATGAAGGCCGCATCGTGGGCGAAATGCCCACCAGCGAGGCGAGCCAGGAAAAGATCATGCGCTCCATCGTGCGCGCCGAAGGAAAGGCATCATGACCACCGAAACTGCACCGACCGGAACCGGTTCCGCGGCCCAGCCGGCTCAGGCCCATGAAATGACGCTGATGGGTGCCCTGCGCGCCAATATGCGCGATTACGGGCTGCTGCTGGCACTGATCCTCATCATGCTGTTCTTCCAGTATTTCACCAATGGCGTGCTGTTCAAGCCGGTGAACCTGACCAACATCATTCTGCAGAACAGCTACATCATCGTGATGGCGCTGGGCATGCTTCTGGTCATCGTGGCCGGTCACATCGACCTTTCGGTCGGCTCGGTCTCTGGCTTCATCGGCGCACTGGCAGCCATGCTCATGGTGGGCTGGAATTTCCCGCCCGAGCTGGCTTTCCTGGCCCATCCGCTGGTCGCTGGCGCCATCTGTCTTGTGGCCGGTGCGGCCATCGGGGCCGCGCAGGGCTATATCATTGCCTATCACCGGGTTCCGGCCTTCATCGTCACGCTGGCCGGCATGCTGATCTTCAAGGGGCTGTCGCTGGCCATCCTGGCCGGCAAGTCGGTTGGTCCGTTCCCGGCTGAGTTCCAGATGCTTTCGGCCGGCTTTATCCCCGATATCGTTGGCCCGATCACCATGCCCTGGCTGGCCGAAAACGGCCAGAACGTGGTGCTGCACTCCACCACCATGGTCATCGCTATCCTGGCCATTGTCGGCATGGTGTTCTTCTCGATCCGCGGGCGCGGCCGTCGTCTGGCGCGCGGCTACGACGTTGAGCCGTTCAGCCTGTTCATCATCAAGAATGTGGTGATCGCGGCGCTGGTGCTGTTCTTCGCCTATATGCTCGCCTCCTATCGCGGCCTGCCCAATGTGCTGGTGGTGATGGGGGTTCTCATCGCCTTCTTCGTGTTTATGACCAAGCGCCTGACCTTCGGCCGCCGCATTTACGCCCTTGGCGGCAATCTCAAGGCGGCGGCGCTGTCGGGCATCAAGACCGAACGCACCACCTTCTACATCTTCGCCATCATGGGCGCCCTGGCGGCGCTGGCTGGCATGATCTATGCAGCCCGCCTCAATTCGGCGACGCCCAAGGCCGGGCAGGGTCTCGAACTCGACGTCATCGCGGCCGTCTTCATCGGCGGCGCATCGGCGCTGGGTGGTGTGGGGCAGGTGGCCGGCGCGGTGATTGGTGCCTTCATCATGGGCGTGATGAACAACGGCATGTCGATCATGGGCGTCAACATCGACTGGCAGCAGATGATCAAGGGCGTGGTGCTGCTCGCAGCCGTGTTCTTCGATCTCTACAACAAGAACCGGTCGGCCTGACCCCGTTCAAACCGAAACACGATGTCGCCGGATTGATCCCGGCGGCATCTGCCAGCGTATCGAATAGGGCCATGTGCGGGCCAACGCTATCACCCCGCACCCTCGCAGAACGTCTCTGCACCCTACAAGATCGCTTATGGCTATCCTGCATGCCGCCGCGAGCTAGACGCGCGGCGCCAGCCGGCAAACCGCCGCCAGGCAGTGTCGGTAGCCATCAAAATTAGCGGCGATGTCGGGGAAATGGAGCGGGTGAAGGGAATCGAACCCTCGTCGTAAGCTTGGGAAGCTTCTGCTCTACCATTGAGCTACACCCGCAACGCGCCTTAAATGCGGGAATTCGTGACAAGCGTCAAGCGGTGCTATCGAACGGCGGACCTGTTGGGAAGCGCTGTCCACACACTCTGTTCATCAAAAGGGGCCTGGACCGGTATGCCCCTGAGAATTGGCCCTTGATTTACTCAAGAAACGCAAATATTGCGTAAGGGAGCAGGAGAGGGACCGCAATGGCACCGGGCAAGCGCGCCAGCCAGGCCGATATCGCAGAAAAGCTGGGCGTCTCGGTGTCCACCGTATCGCGGGCGCTGGCCAATGAAATCGGCATCAGCGATGCCGTGCGCGGCGAGGTGCAGCGGGTTGCCCGGATGATGGGCTATAAGAGCAAGCATCCGCCGAACGGTATTCGCCTCGACAAGCGGGCCCTGGCGCTGGTGCCGATCAACAGTGCCGTAGGCAGTCTGGCCAGCTTCTATTATGACATTGTCGAGGGCATGCGGGCCCAGGCCGAGGCACTGGGTCTGGTGCTGGACGTCCGGCTGGTCAATGAAGATCTCGTGACGCTCGACTTTGTTCGCCGCCAGGTCTCCAAGACAGGCGCAAATGGCCTCATCCTGGCCGGTATCGATCCCGATAAGGCCCTCGCGCAATGGGTCCTGGACAACGATCTGGCGCTGGTCCTGGCCAACGGCAGCGATCCGCTGATGCGCTTCAGCTCCGTGTGTCCGGCCAATTTTTACGGCGCTTATATGGCCACCCAGCACCTTATTGATGCCGGGCACCGCAAGATCCTGCACTACACTTACTGTCACCGCCCAACCATCCTGCAGCGCCGGCGCGGGTTTGAAGCGGCGGTGGCCGCCAACACCGGCACCGAAGGGGTCGTGGTGATCTCCAACGAGCACACCAGCAAGGATCTGCTCGCAGCTCTGCTTGACGGCAAATACGATGTGACCGCGGTCTTCTGCTGGAATGACAGCGTTGCCGTCACCATGGTCGAGTCTCTGCTTGGTCAGGATTCGCCAATGCGGGCCGGCTTTTCCATTATGGGTTTCGATGATCTGCCCATTGCCGGCATGGCCAGTCCGCGCCTCAGCACGGTTCGGGTGGATCGCGAGGCACTCGGCCGCGGAGTGGTGCGTTTGCTGGCCAATCGGCTCGATGGTGAGTTGGCCGTGCAGCAGCTCGAAATCGGCCTGTCGCTGATCGATGGCGAAACGGTGCATCAGCCGCTCTGATCGGCGGTCAGCGCAAATTTTCTTAGCTCGAATGTTGAAATACCCCCGTTTGGCCACTTCGGAAGCGGTCCTATCGGGCTGGCTTTGCGATGCAATTTCCGCAAAATTGCAGAAATTGCGTGAAACACGCAAAAAGCTTGAAATTGCGCAATTTCATGCGTAGCTTTGCGTGTGCCGCATCAGCGCGCTTAGCCCAAACAAAGCTGAACGCAGGGCGAATTTTCGCTTCCGGGAGGGAAGCTGAACGGCACTGAGCACCTCACCCCAGCGTGAGGATCTGACGGACCGGCCCAGAGGAAAGCCGGACCTGAATTTGCGTCGATGCCAACCGGCGTCGACTGAGGGAGGACAAGAATGAGAATGAACCATTTGTCTGGTTTGGCCGGGGCAGTGGCCCTGACAGCCATTGTGGCCGCGGCCGGGCCGTCCTGGGCCCAGCAACAGGCGCCCATGCTTGATGCGCTGGTGGAAAGCGGCGAGCTGCCGCCTGTTGAGGAGCGCCTGCCTGCCAATCCGCTGGTCGTCGAGCCTGTAGAGAGCATCGGCACCTATGGCGGCACCTGGCGCAGCGCCCTGCGCGGCGGTCTCGATAACGCCTGGATTGCCCGCACCGTCGCCTATGATGGCTTGGTGCGCTACAACCGCGAGTGGGACGAAATCATTCCCAACCTGGCCGAAAGCTGGGAAGTCAGCGAAGATTCGCGCACCTACACCTTCAAGCTGCGCGAAGGGCTGAAGTGGAACAACGGCACCCCCTTTACCAGTGCTGATATCGCTTTCGCTGTCGAGCTGATGAGCGAACCCAGCTATGGCGCCGGCACCTTCATCAAGAACCCCAACAACCCGGTGACCGTCGAGGTCATCGACGAGACGACTTTCAGCTTCGTCTTTGAGAACCCCAATGGCCTGATCATGGACGATCTGGCCAGCGTCAACGGCTTCACCGTCGTCTCGCTCAACAAGGAATACTGCAGCCAGTTCTACCCCAAGTATAATCCGGATGCCGAGGCCAATGCCCAGGCAGCCGGTTTCCAGACCTGGGAACTGCACATGCAGGATCGCTGCTCCTGGGCTACCGAAACCATCCGCTGGGCCAATCCCGATCTGCCCATGATGAACCCGTGGATGATCGAGGAGCCGCTGACGGGCGATGCAACGCGCACCACCTTTGTGCGCAATCCCTATTATTGGAAGGTCGACACCGAGGGGAACCAGCTTCCTTACATCGACCGGCTCAGCATGCGCGTTTCGGACTCGCTCGAAGAGATCACGCTGATGGCGCTCAATGGCGAGATCGACTTCCAGGACCGCCACATCGCCACCGTTGCCAATCAGCCGCTGTTCTTTGATGGCCAGGAAGCGGGCGACTATCGCCTCGGCGCCAACGTTCCTTCGACGTCCAATACCCTGGTGCTCCAGTTCAACATGAACCACGTTGACGAGAAGCGTCGCGAACTGTTCCAGAACAAGGACTTCCGCATCGGCGTCAGCCATCTGCTCGATCGCCAGGAAATCATCGATGTGGTCTTTACTGGCCAGGGCGAACCCTTCCAAGTCGCACCACGCCCGGAAAGCCCCTTCTATGATGAGGAATTCGCCAAGCAGTACACCGAGTTCGATCCCGATGCCGCCGCCGCCGCCTTCGAGGCTGCAGGCCTGGTCAAGTCTGGGGACGTCTACACCTTCGCCGACGGCACGCCGCTGCAGATCACCATTGACCTGATCGCGTCCTTCCGTTCGGAATGGGTCGACATGATGGAGCTGATGCAGTTGCAGCTTGAGGCCGGTGGCCTGGATATCGAACTCAACAACATCGACCGCACGCTTTATTACGACAAGCGTCCGCTGGGTGACTATGACGCCCAGATCTGGCAGGGAGATGGCGGCCTCGATGTGGTGCAGGAGCCCCGCTACTACTTCCCGGCCAATGGCGAGAGCGTCTGGGCCTTCCGCTGGCAGGCCTGGTACAACGGCGCCAACCCCGAGATTGCCGAAGAGCCGGCTGAATGGGCCAGGAACCAGATGGACCTCTACACCCAGCTCCGCGCCGAGGGTGATCCGGAAGTCCGATCCGACCTGATGAAGCAGATCCTGGAAATCTCCAAGGAGAACTTCCCGGTCATCGGCGTCAGCCTGCCTGGCAATGGCTACTACATCGCCAAGAACAACATGCGGAACATCGCCGAGCCGATGCTGCACGCTTATCTGTTCCCGACCCCAGGTCCCTACGACCCGTTCCAGTGGTACTTCGCTGCTGAATAGGTCCCTCCCGGCCTCCCGCGGCCCCTCCCCAGAGGTCGCGGGGTGGCTGAGAGCTTGAGAGTTTTCCTTCTCCCTTTGGGGAGACGGTGCCCCACATGGGCAGGTGAGAGGTCGCCCGGGCATGACGGCCAGGCGCTTGCAGGAAGTCCTCACACCGAAGTTCTATCGGCCGCAGAAAATCGGTCCGTCTCTCGCAAGGGGCGAGGGCGCATCCAGTTCGTTATTCCAGGAAGACGCCCATGCTGCGTTTCATCATCAATCGCCTCATCGCCATGGTCCTCACCCTTTGGGCAGTCAGCGTCGTCGCCTTCGCCATCATTCAGCTGCCGCCAGGCGATTACCTGACCACCTATGTGGCCACACTCAATTCAAACGGCGACCGGGTGGATCCCTCCACCATCGAGGCGCTGCGCCAGCAATATGGCTTCGGCGAACCTTTCCTCGTACAGTACTGGAAGTGGATTTCCGGCATTGTCGGCAGGGGTGATTTCGGGCAGAGTTTTGAATGGAAGGCGCCGGTCACCACCCTGATCTGGGGACGTTTGGGCAACTCCATCCTGATCGAAGGCCTGGCCGTCTTTGCCATGTGGACCATCGCGCTGCCCATCGGCATCTATGCTGCGGTGCGTAAATATTCACTGGGCGATTACCTGGCCACCATTGGCGGCTTCATTGGCCTGGCCGTGCCCAATTTCTTGATGGCGCTGGTCCTGATGTACCTCAGCTTCGTCTGGTTCGGCACCACCATTGGCGGTCTGTTCTCGCCCGAGTTCGAGAACGCCCATTGGAGCCTGCCGCGCATCTGGGACTTCCTGTCCCGTGCCTGGGCCCCTGTGCTTGTTCTGGCCACCGCGGGAACCGCAGAGCTGATCCGCATCCTGCGCGCCAACCTGCTCGATGAGCTGAAAAAGCCCTATGTCACCACTGCCCGGGCCAAGGGCCTGCCGGAGTGGAAGGTAATCCTCAAATATCCCGTGCGCGTGGCGCTCAACCCCTTGGTCTCCACCATTGGCTGGCTGCTGCCCACCCTGGTTTCAAGCTCGGTCATCGTTTCGGTGGTGCTCAACCTGCCGACCGCCGGCCCGCTATTGCTGCGCTCGCTGACCAGCCAGGACATGTATCTGGCCGGCGCGCTCATAATGTTGCTCGGGGTACTCACCGTCATCGGCACGCTGGTTTCAGATCTGCTGCTGGCCTGGATTGATCCGCGCATCCGCTATGGGAGCAAATAACATGGCCGTCGAGACGATTTCCCCGGCAGAGGCCGCTGCCCCCCGCAAAATACGCCGCGAGTCCCAGCTTGCCCTGATGTGGCGGCGTTTTCGCCAGCACCAGCTGGCCGTGGTCAGCCTCTGGCTGGTTATCACTTTCTACCTTATCGCCGCCCTGGCCGAGTTTCTGGCGCCGACCGATCCGTCTGCCTATAGCGCCCGGTTCACCTATGCGCCGCCACAGGGCTTGCACTTGTTCCTCCAGAACGAGGATGGCGGCTGGTCCTTTCAGCCCCACGTCAATGGTTACAAATCCGAGGTCGACCCCCAAGCCATGCGGCGCACCTTCGTGGTCGATCCCGAAGTGGTCATCCCGGTCCGCTTCTTCGCTCCGTCCGAGCCCTACCAGCTGGCTGGATTCATCCCCATGTCGGTCAAGCTTATGGGCGTCGAAGGCCCCCGCGATCCCTTCTACATTCTGGGCGCTGACCGGCTCGGACGCGACCTGCTGAGCCGCCTTATCCACGGCACCCGCATCTCGCTGTCGATTGGTCTGGCCGGCGTCACGCTCAGCCTGTTGTTCGGCATCATCATTGGCGGCTTTGCCGGCTTCTACGGTGGCTGGTTCGACAGTGCCGTCATGCGCATCGTCGAATTCATCCGCTCCATGCCCACCATCCCGCTCTGGCTCGGCCTTGCAGCGGCTCTGCCCAAGGATTGGACCGCGCTGCAGACCTATTTCGCCATCACCATCATTCTCTCGCTGATCGGATGGACCGAACTGGCCCGCGTGGTGCGCGGCAGGTTCCTCTCACTGCGCACCGAGGATTTCGTCACTGCCGCCCAACTGGACGGCGCCAGCGACTGGCGCATCATCACCCGCCACATGGTGCCCAGCTTCACCAGCCACATCATTGCAGCAGCGACGCTCGCCATTCCCGGCATGATCCTGGCCGAAACCGCGTTGAGTTTCCTCGGCCTCGGCCTGCAGGCGCCCATCGTCTCCTGGGGCACGCTGCTCCAGGAAGCCCAGAACATCCGTACCCTGGCCACGGCGCCCTGGCTTCTCGCCCCCGGCATTTGCGTGGTGGTTATCATTCTTGCCCTCAACTTCTTCGGAGACGGCCTTCGTGATGCCGCAGATCCCCATGGCCGATAAACCGCTCCTAACCGTAAGAAACATGTCGATCAGCTTCTCGTCACCCGACGAGGCCGATATCGAAGCTGTCCGGCAGGTCGATCTCTCCCTGACCCCCGGCAAGACGCTGGCCCTGGTCGGCGAAAGCGGCTGCGGCAAGTCCGTCACCGCCCGCGCCGTTCTCCGCCTGCTCGACAAGAATGCGATCATCCCATCCGGCGAGATCCTGTTCGATACCGGCCAGGGCGCCGTTGATATTGCCCGGCTCAAGCCCGATAGCCTCGCCATGCGCTCCATTCGCGGCGCCGAAATCTCGATGATCTTCCAGGAGCCGATGAGTTCGCTCTCGCCCGTCCACACCATTGGCGACCAGATCGACGAATTCATCATCCTGCATGAGCGCCTGTCGCCAAAGCAGGCCCGCGAACGTACCGTCGCTTTGCTCGACCAGGTCGGCGTGCCCGGTGCGCGCGACCGGGCCAATGCCTATCCCTTCGAGCTTTCCGGCGGCCTCCGGCAACGCGCCATGATTGCCATGGCACTGGCCTGCACCCCCAAGCTGCTCATCGCCGATGAGCCGACCACCGCGCTCGACGTCACCACCCAGGCCCAGATCCTCGACCTGCTGCGCCAGCTCCAGGACGACTACGGCATGGCCATGCTGTTCATCACCCACGATCTGGGCGTGGTGGCCGAAGTGGCAGACGAAATTGCCGTGATGTATCTGGGCGATGTGGTGGAGCAGGGCGACGTCTATGAAGTGTTCCGCCGCCCTAAACACCCCTACACCCAGGCGCTGATGAACTCGGTGCCGCGCCTCTCGCGCAAGGCCGACCGAAAGCGGCTCTCCCCCATCAAGGGCACTGTGCCCTCGCCGAGGGACCGCCCTTCGGGCTGCGCCTTTACCAGCCGATGTCCGCATGCCTTCGCGCCGTGCCCAGCTCAGCGGCCCGAACGCACCCAGGTCAGCGCCGGCCATGTGGCGCGCTGCCATCTCCTTGCCCATGAACCGGCGGAGGCCCTCGCATGACCACGCTGCTTTCCGTCGAAAATCTCTCCAAGGTGTTCACCCTCGGCGGCGGCCTGTTCGGCAAGGGCCGTGACCTCGTCGCCCTCAACGATATCAATCTGACCGTAGAACAGGGGGAAACCCTCGCCATCGTGGGCGAAAGCGGCTGCGGCAAAACTACGCTAGGACGCTGCATCATCAAGGCTCTGTCGGTGACCTCGGGTCATGTCCGGTACCATCCCGAGGGCGGCGAGGCGGTTGATCTCACCACGCTGAACAAGCGGGAGATCAAGCCTCTTCGCCGCGATATCCGGATGATCTTCCAGGACCCGATGAGTTCGCTAAATCCCAATATGCGGGTCTTCGACATCGTCGCCGAGCCGCTCCGGATCCACAAGCTCATGCGCGGCAAGGAATTGGAAGCGCGCGTCTATGATACGCTGGCCAAGGTCGGCATTGCGTCCGACGCCGCCGGTCGCTATCCGCATGCGTTCTCCGGTGGCCAGCGCCAACGCATCGGCATTGCCCGCGCCCTGGTGCTCGACCCAAGGCTGGTCATTGCCGATGAAGCCGTCTCGGCGCTTGACGTGTCGATCCAGGCCCAGGTGCTGAATCTGCTTGACGATCTCAAGGCAGATTTCGGCCTCACCTACATCTTCATCAGCCACGATCTGGGCGTGGTGAACTACATCGCCGACCGGGTGGTCGTGATGTATCTTGGCCATGTGGTGGAGAATGCGCCCACCGAAATGCTGTTCGAGCGACCGCGCCATCCTTACACAGAAATGCTGCTCGAGGCCCTGCCCATTGCCGACCCGACCCGGCGCAAAGGCCGGCGCACCGAACTCAAGGGCGAAATTCCCTATCTCGGCAATCGCCCGCAGGGCTGTCCGTTCCACACCCGCTGCAAATATGCCCAGGACCGCTGCCGCAGCGAAAAGCCGGCTCTGCGTACCATCAACGGCACGGCCCAGCAGGCGGCCTGCCATTTTGCCGAAACACTCGAACTGACCGGTGCCTATGACGCGCCGCAAAAGGCTATTGCATAAATGACCTATGATCCGGCCACCGCCAATCCGCTGTTTGGCAACCCGCTCCATTCCCGCGCCGACGTCGAAAAGGGCCTGCGCGATCTGTTCGATCCCTTGCTGCCCTATTTCTCGCAAGGTGGCGCCCGCGTCCGGCTTGATGGGGCAGGGGCTCATTTCGACCGTGCCGCCGCCGACCTGGAAGGCTTCGCCCGTCCACTCTGGGGCCTGACCCCGCTGGCTGCCGGCGGTGCTGATTTCGAACATTGGGAACTCTACCGCCAGGGCCTCGCCAATGGCACCGATCCCGAGCATCCCGAATATTGGGGACAGGTCAACTCAACCGACCAGCGCATGGTCGAGCTGGCGGCCATCGGTTTCACCATGCGCATGGTGCCCCATCTCGTCTGGGAGCCGCTCCCGCAAGAAGCCAAGGACAATATGGCGGCCTATCTCAAGCACGCCCGCCAGTTCGATTATGCCCACAATAACTGGAAGTTCTTCCGCATCCTGGTCGATCTGGGCCTGGCAGAATGCGGCGTCGACTTCGATCGCAGCCTGACTGAACAATATCTTGAGGAGCTGGATGGCTTCTATCTGGGCGATGGCTGGTATCGCGACGGCAATGTGCGCCGCATCGACCACTACATTCCCTTTGCCATGCACTTCTATGGCCTGATCTACGCCAAGCTCGCCCGTGGCGACGAAAAGCGCGCTGCTGCCTACAAGGAGCGCGCGGCCCTGTTCGCCAAGGACATCCAGCACTGGTTCGATGAAGATGGTGGCACACTGGCCTTCGGGCGAAGCCTGACCTATCGCTTCGCCTGCGGCGGCTTCTGGGGCGCTCTGGCTTTCGCCGACCTCGAGGCTTTGCCCTGGGGCAAGATCAAGGGCTACTTTCTGCGCCATCTGCGCTGGTGGGCCGACAAGCCCATCGCCCATGGCAATGGTGTGCTGTCCATCGGCTACGGCTATCCCAACCTCTTCATGTCCGAGAGCTACAACTCTGCCGGCTCGCCCTATTGGGCGCTCAAGGCGTTTCTGCCATTGGCCTTGCCGGCCGACCATCCGTTCTGGACAGCAGAGGAGGAAGCGGCCGGGTTTGACGCAAAACCCGTCCCTCTCAAGCATCCCGGCATGGTCATGCAGCACTCCCCCGGCAATGTCGTGGCGCTTTCGAGTGGCCAGCAGAATTGGCAGATGCGGCACGGCACCGAGAAATATGCCAAGTTCGCTTATTCCTCACGCTACGGCTTTTCGGTCGAGGTCGATGAGCGCAGCTATCACCAGGGAGCGTTCGACGGGGCGCTGGCACTGAGCGATGATGGCCGTCATTACCGGGTGCGCGAAACCAACGAGACCGCGCAGATTGCAGAAAACTGCCTGTTTGCGTGCTGGAAACCCTGGAGCGACGTGACGGTCGAAACCTGGCTGGTGCCAGCCCATCACTGGCATATCCGCGTCCACCGCATTACCACGCCGCGTGCCCTGCATGGCACCGAGGGCGGATTTGCGATTGCCCGGGCGGACCTCAATGCCGACACCTATCTCGATGCGCCGGGCCGCGGCGAGGCGCGTTCGGCCACCGATGTCAGCGCTATCCTCGATCTCCGCGGTCAGCGCGAGGGGCGGGCCTTCCGCGCTTTGCCCAACTCCAATCTTGTCGTCTCGAAAACCATCGTGCCTCAGCTGCGTGGCGACATTCCGGCCGGAACGACAGTACTAGTGACCGCTGCCATGGCGCTGCCAGCCGGCGAAGAGGCCGACAAGGCACTGGCCAACCCGCCTCACGCCCCAGATCTTGCCGCGCTTGAGGCCCTGTTCGCACGCGAGGGCATCGATGTCAGCGCCATATTGGTGCCGGAGCGGTTCTGATGCGACCAAAACTCATCTTTGCGTTGGATCCGAAAAAGACCGCCCATGTCTTCGAAGCCGACGCCTTGGATCGGCTTGGGCGGAGCTGCGAAATCCTCTCGCACACGCCGCTATCCGGCTTTTCCGCGTCGCAGGACAAAGCGCTGCTGGCAGAGGCCGACATATTGGTGACCGGCTGGGGATGCCCCATGCTGACCCCCGATGTGCTGCGCGCCGCGTCCCGCCTCAAGCTGATTGCCCATGCCGCCGGCACGGTCAAATATACCGTCGACCCCACAGCCTACACGTCGGGCATTCGCGTCACCCATGCCGCCGAAGCCAATGCGGTGCCGGTGGCCGAGTTCACCCTCGCAGCGATCCTGTTTGCCAATAAGCGTGTGTTCGAACTGCGCGATCTGTACCGCGACGATCCCACCCGCCGCAGTGCCTATCGCTTGATGGACCAACCAATCGGTAACTATCGCCGCACTGTGGGACTGGTTGGCGCTTCGCGCATCGGCCGCCGCGTAGCCGCCCTGCTCGCCGGTTTTGATCTCAACGTGTTGCTCTACGATCCCTTCGTTCGCCCCGAGGATCCGATCGCGCAGCAGGCCGAACTTGTCGATCTCGACACGCTCATGGCCCGTTCCGATCTGGTCTCGGTGCACGCGCCCTCGTTACCCTCCACCAGGGGCATGATTGGGTCGCGCCAGCTCAAATTGATGCAGGATGGAGCGGCTTTCATCAATACGGCCCGCGGCGCGCTGGTCGAAGAGGATGCCCTGCTGGCTGAATTGCAGACCGGGCGCATCCATGCCGTTATCGACGTGACCGATCCTGAAGTGCCGCCGGCCAGTTCGCCTTTCTTCAGCCTGCCCAATGTCTTTCTCACGCCCCATGTTGCCGGCGCTATCGGCACCGAGCGGGCGCGTTTGGGCCTGATGGCAGTCGAAGAGATTGAACGCTTCGTGCGCGGCGAGCCCATGCTCTACGAGATTGCGCCGGAGTTGCTGGAGCGGCTGGCCTGATGAAGGACTGGCAGCACCAACGCCTGCAATACCTTACCTGGGACCGGACACCTCAGGACATCGACAACCCCGAACACCGCGCCCGGCAGGCCGAACTTGGCGAGCGGGCAGGGGCCCGGTTCCACCCTTCCGCCTATGTCGCCGCCGATGCCGCCATTTTCACTACAAGGCTGGTGCTGGGTGAGCAGAGCTGGATCGCCGGCCATGCGCTGGTGCGCGGGGAGGTTACGTTTGGTGCCCACTGCACGGTCAATCCCTATGCCATGATTTCTGGCAAGGTGACCTGCGGGGACGGGGTCCGCATCGCCAGCCATGTGTCGCTGGTCGGATTCAATCATGGCTATGACGACCCCGATACGCCTATCTACCGCCAAAAACACGAGGCCCTAGGCATCACCATTGGCGATGATGTCTGGATTGGCGCCAACGCCGTGGTTGTTGATGGCGTCACGATTGGTCGGGGCGCGGTGATTGCCGCGGGCGCCGTGGTCAGCAGGGACGTTCCAGACCTAGCCATAGTCGGCGGCGTCCCGGCCAAGGTGCTGCGCTTTCGCGGGCGCGGTCGGCGCGACGAGACCCCTGCGCAACTGCAGGCGCTGGGCGAGCGCGCCGCTGCGCAATTTCAAGGCATCCTCAAGCGCAACAGGACGGATGGAGACTATCTATCCCGCGAAAACCATGGCGAGAGCCGCAGAAGCATTCGCCACCTCTGCGATGCCATCGAGATCGCCGCCGGCTTCGGCGGCGTGCCTGATGGGCTGGATGTTCCGGCCGCCATTGCCCGCCTGCAGGCCGTGCAAGATCCTGACACCGGCCTCTTTCCCGATCCCTATCAGCCCCCAAAGCCGGACATGGCTATGCGCGATGACGGGCTTGCGCTCTATAATGTCCTGGCGGTCGGCTATGCGCTAGAAGTACTCGGCAGCCAACCGCAACACCCGATCCCGTCGGTCGAACTCTCTGCGCCCTATCTTTGCCAATGGCTGGAAAACTTGCCCTGGCGCAGCCGCGCCTGGGGCGCTGGCGCCGGCGTCGATGCCATCGGCACCGCGCTCTATTTCAACGCCCGCTATTTCACCACCGGCCACGCGCGCGATACGCTTTTCGGCTGGCTGGCGCTCAATCAGGATCGCGCCTCCGGCCTCTGGGGTTCACCCACTAGGGGCGAGGGTCTGTTGCAGCCGGTCAACGGTTTCTACCGGCTGACGCGTGGCACCTATGCCCAGTTTGGTGTGGCCGTGCCGCGCCCGGAAGCGGCCATCGACAGCGTGCTGCTCAACTACCGCAACTATGAAGGGTTCTCGGGGCCCACCTACACGGCCTGCAATCTGCTCGACACCATCCACCCACTCCTGCTCTGCCTTGGCCAGACCGATCATCGCCGCGCCGAGGCCGAACAGATCGCGCGTGCCGTCATTGCGCGGGCCGGCCAGCGCTGGGTGGACGAGCAAGGCTTTGCCTTCGCCGATGGCCAGCAACCTGGATTGCAGGGCACCGAAATGTGGCTCTCCGTCGTGCACCTGGCAGCCAGGCTGCTTGGTGAGGACGATGCTTTCAGTTTCGTGCCCAGAGGTGTCCATCGAACACAAGCTGTAGGATTGGGACTATGACGAAAAAAGCCCTCGTGGTCTGGGGTGGCATGGAATTGCACACACCCGAACGCGGTGCCCATGTTGTGCGGCAACTGCTCGAAGAAGAAGGCTTCACTGTCACGGTCACGCCGGACTATGACGCACTGGGCGCCGAGGACGTCGGCAGCAACGACCTTGTCGTCCCGGTCATCACCGATGGCGCGCTGGCGCCCGAAAGGATGAACAATCTGATCGCCGCCATCCGCGCCGGGACGGGCCTGGCCGGTTACCATATGGGCTTGGCCACCACATTCCGTGCCAGCGTTCCCTTCCGCTATGCGGCCAGCGTCTATTGGGTGCAGCACCCGGGCAATATCATGACCTATAGGGTAGATGTCACCCGCTCCGATCATCCCATCATGGCGGGTATCGAGAGCTTCGAGCACACCTCCGAGCAATATTATCTCAATTACGACCCCGCCGTTGACGTGCTGGCGACCACCACGTTTTCAGGTGAGCACCATCCCTGGCGCAAGGATGTGGTCATGCCGGTGGTTTTCACCACCACGCATGACAAGGGGCGGGTGTTTTACTCCTCCCTCGGGCATACGGCAGACGAACTGGAAATCCCCCAGATCCGCACTATTCTCAAGCGCGGCCTGGTCTGGGCAGCACGCTGACGCCTATTGCTGTTGTTGCTGTTCGGCCTGCCGGCGCAGCACTTCGGACTCGGGCAGCGCATTGGCATATTTCAGTTCGCGATTGGCGCGGTTCCAGAAGGCCGGGTGCACCCGGTCCAATTGGGCAATCTCACTCGGCACCAGCCCCAGTTGCTCGGCCAGTTCCGGGCGCAGATAGAGGATCGTGTTTTGCCGGTACCAGGCCGGGATGGCCTCATCGTTCCAGATCACGGGTCTGAGCACGTCATGGGCGCCAAGACCATGTTGCGCGAACAATCCGGCCCAATAGCTCGGCCATTGTTCGTTGCTGTGGCCTACCCCGCCCTGACCGGGAATGGCGGCGCCAAATAGCACCGCCGGCGCCATCGCACACAGATCGGCAACAAACCCCGGCGCCCGTTCCGGTGAGAGATGCTCGGCCACTTCCAGGCTCATCACCAGATCGACCTTGGGTCCGGAAAATCCCTGTTCCAGGTCGCGCGGCGCGAAGGTGATGCGCTGTTCATCCAGCATGTCGTGGGTCACCCAGTCGCCCTCGAAGCCGAATGCCGCCTCGGCACCCATCTCCAGCGCGGCGGCCAGAAAAGTGCCGGTTCCGCACCCGATATCGGCAATACGGCGGCGCAACAGTCCCGGCGGCAACGCCCCCAGAACGCGCCGCGCCGCATGCAACGTATGCCGCCGCCGTTCAGCATAGAAATCTGCGGGATAAAGGCCCGTGCTCATTGTGATGTGCTCTTCCGGTTCGCTGCGATGCTACAGGTCACTACGGACATTGCCCAGAACTTGATCACATCGGTGACATTGTGCCGTCGAAGTCACGGTTCGGTAAGGGCTTCTGGGACAGAAAGTCCGTCAATCTTGGTGTTTTTGCATAGGTCCGCCGGTGCCGATTATTGATTTCTTCTTCAAGGCCCATGAGCCGGGATTGATCCTGCTGGCGGCAACCATCTGCCTGATTTCCTCTTACGCCTGCATTGGTCTGCTGCGCCACGCTCAAAGGTCCATCGACCATATGCGCATGGTCTGGACCGGTGTTGCCGCCCTGGCGGTCGGCTTCGGCATCTGGGCGACCCATTTCGTCGCGGTGCTCGCTTTCCGGCCCGGCTTCACGCTTGACTATGATCTGGGCCTAACCACCCTTTCCATGCTTATCGCCATTTTGGTGTGCGGCGCGGGCATCGCCGTGGCGGTGCGCGGCACCAGCGTCTGGGACCATGTGCTGGGTGGGGCCGTTGTCGGCGTCGCCATCTCCTCGATGCACTATACCGGCATTGCAGCCTTGATCATGGGCGGCAATCTGCAATGGAACTCCGTTCTGGTCGCTGTTTCGATCCCGTCCGGCATCGTGCTGGGTGGCCTGGCCTTCCGCACGGGCATGGGCCGTTCGTTGCGGGGCCTGTTTGGCGGTGCATTACTGCTGACCGGCGCGATCTGCGCCATGCACTTTACGGCCATGGCTGCGGCCGATTTTTCGCTCTGCTTCCCTTTGTCCGCAAATGGCAGCATTGATGGGTTCTGGCTTTCGGTGGCCCTGGCCTTCATCTCCGTGCTGCTGCTTGCCCTGGCCCTGGGCAGCACCGTGCTGGACGAAGCCGATCGCCGCCGCACCGAACGCGAGCGCGACCGGCAATTGCGCGACGCACGTCGGCTCAGCGAAGTGTCAACGCGGCTTGAACTGGCGCTGACCAACATGGCGCAGGGCCTGGCCCTGTTTGACGCCGATGGCACCTTGCAGCTCTATAACCAGCGCTTTCCCAACCTGCTTGGTATCGATAGTACCCAGGGCCTGACGGGCATCACCTTCCCTCAGGTCTGCCGCAGGACCTTGCTGGGGGTGGATGCCGATTTCCAGGATATCGATGTGCGGCTGGCCGAAATTCTGGACAGCCACGACAGCCTGATCCGGCACGGCGGCGAGATCGTCCACAAGTTCAGCGAAGACCGGGTCGTCCAGATCAGCCATAACCCTGTGGGCGACGGCTCCTGGGTGACCACGATAGATGACATAACCGAGCGCCACCGCTCCCAGCGCGCCATAGCCCACTTGGCGCGGCACGATGGTCTGACCGGATTGCCCAACCGGGCGCGGTTCAATGAAGCCTTCGAGTGGTCCTTGTCCAAGGTCAGGGAAAACGGCGGCAAGATCGCCATGGTTGCCATTGATCTCGATCACTTCAAGGAGGTCAATGACAGCCATGGTCACGCTGCCGGTGACCTGGTGCTCAAGACCATAGCATCCCGCTTCAATGCCTTGCTGCGCGAGGGTGAAGTGATTGCCAGGCTCGGTGGCGACGAATTTGCCGCACTCAAGGAGTTCACCTCGATGGACGCCCTGCGCGAGTTTCTCGCGCGTCTTGAAGAAGCGCTCACATTGCGTATCGAGAACGACGAGTTGACGGTTTCGACCGGGGGCAGCATCGGCGTCGCTGTCTATCCCGATGATGGAGTCGACCTGTCCAAGCTGTTGAGCAATGCCGATCTGGCCATGTATCGCGCCAAGGCCGAATATGACCGGGCCATCTGCTATTACGAGCAGGATATGGACGAGCATGCCCGCCATCGGCGTGACATGGCACGCGATCTATGGACTGCGGTCGAACGGGGCGGCTTCTATCTCGCCTATCAGGTGCAGCGGTCCGTTTCGACCGGCAAGGTGACAGGTTACGAGGTCCTGCTGCGCTGGAAACGGCCCGGACATGGCGATGTATCACCCGCCGACTTCATCCCGGTGGCAGAAGAATGCGGCGCGATCAATGCCATCGGCCTCTGGGTCCTCAGGACCGCTTGTGAAGATGCCGCCTCCTGGCCCGAACCCTATAAGATTGCGGTCAACGTGTCTGGCATCCAGCTTGCGCAGGTCGACCTGATCGACACGGTTCGCAACACCTTGCTTGTGACGGGCCTGACGCCCGGCCGGCTGGAACTGGAAGTGACCGAGACCGCGATTATCGGTGACAAGCAGCGGGCACTGCACATTCTGCGCCAGATCAAGGCCATGGGCGTGTCTATCGCAATCGACGATTTTGGCACCGGCTATTCTTCGCTTGATACGCTGCGCAGTTTTCCCTTCGACAAGATCAAGCTCGACCGCTCTTTCATGAGCGAGGTGGAAAGCGATGAACAGTCCAAGGCCATCGTGCGGGCCATCCTGGCCCTTGGCCACAGCCTTTCTGTGCCGGTGCTGGCTGAGGGGGTGGAAACCCACGAGCAGCTCGATGTCCTGCGCAAGGAAGGCTGCACTGAAGCACAAGGCTTTCTGCTCGGACGCCCTGGTGCCATCAATTGGGAAGACCTGCTGGAAGCGAGCTCTTCGGCCTAATGCGATCCCAGTAAATAGATTGACCGGATCGTTGGCCCAGGGATAGCGTGCGCGCCATGGTCACGATCAAAGAAATCGCCGCGACAGTCGGCGTATCCAGCGCCACCGTGTCGCGCGTTCTCAACTATGATTCCACCCTGTCCATTTCCAACCGGAAACGGCAGGCCATCATCGAGACCGCCGAAGCCCTCAACTACGCAACCCCTCGTAATCGTAACCGCGCCATTCAGCAGGGTCTGAACAAGCTGGCGCTTGTTCACTTCCTGGCGCCGGAGCGCGAACTGGTCGATCCCTACTACGTAGCCCTGCGCCTGGGCATCGAGCGGCGCTGCGCCGCCCTCAAGATCGAGACGGTAAAAGTTTACCACACCGATGCGCGGCCAGACGCCAAACTGCTCCAGGACGCGTCCGGCACCATCGTCATCGGTCGGCACGACGAGGAAGAGACCGAATGGTTGGCCCGTCATTCCCGCCAGATCGTCTTCGCTGACCATGTGCCACACGACGACCAGATCGACTCGGTCTCTGCCGATCTGCGGGCAGCCATGGAAAAGCTGCTCTCAGCGCTCGCGCAGCGCGGCTATCGACGTATGGCCTATATCGGCTGGAGTGACCGGCGTGCCCAGGCTTTCGTGCAATGGATGACCGCTGCCGGCTGGTTCGACGACCGTCTGTTCCGCAATGGGGACAACACCGAGGAGGGCGGCTATCGTCTGACGCGCGAAATTCTCGCAGAGCGTCGGCCGGTCGATGCCATTATCACGTTCAACGATTCAATGGCCATTGGCACCTATCGTGCCCTGCACGAAGCGGGCCTCTCAATTCCCGATGATATCGGGGTGGCCAGCTTCAACGACATCTCTGTGGCGCAGTTTCTCAATCCGCCGCTTACAACAGTGCACCTGCCTGCCGAGGAGATTGGCGAAACCGCCGTAGAGCTGCTGCTTGAGCGGGTCGGCGGGCGCGAACTGGCCAAGCAGATCAGTCTGGCATCGCGCATCGTCTGGCGCGCCAGCACCCGCGCTCTGCCCGGCGAAAGCACGCAGTAAATTTTTCGAGGTAAAAATTTACTGAAATTCTTGCGCGCGGGTCAAAAGTCATATTAGTCTGTGCCCTGGGTGAAGAGGAAACACCCAATTGGGAGGATTATCAATGACCAGCTTTTCTGCGGGCCTCAAGCGCTCGCTCGCCATCGCCCTAGCCGGCGTCTCCATGTTCAGCGTGACCGCGGCTTCCGCCGGTGAGATCACCGTCTGGGCTTGGGACCCGAACTTCAACGGCGCGACCATGAATAAGGCCGCCGAGATCTACTCGGCCGCCAATCCGGACGTCACCGTGACGGTCGTCGACTTCGCCAAGGCCGACCTCGAAACCAAGCTGCAGGCCCAGCTGGCCTCCGGCACCACCGACGGCCTACCCGACATCGTCCTGGTCGAGGACTACGGTGCCCAAAAGTATCTGCAGTCCTTCCCCGGTGCCTTCGAGCCGCTTTCGGGCGCTGTCGATCTCTCGGGTTTCGCTCCCTACAAGGTCGAACTGGCCGCGCTGAACGGCCAGGGCTATTCGCTGCCCTTCGACTCGGGCGTCACGGGCATGTTCTACCGCTCCGACATTCTTGCTGATGCCGGCTACACTGCTGCCGACCTCGAAGGCATCACCTGGAGCCGCCTCATAGAGATCGGCACCGACGTCAAGGAAAAGACCGGCCAGATCCTGATGCCGATCGATCCCAATGACGCCGGTATCTTCCGCATCATGATGCAGTCCGCCGGCTCCTGGTATTTCGATGCCGATGGCAACCCGACCATTGCCGACAATCCGGTCTTCAAGGCAGCCCTCAAGACCTATCAGGACCTGATTGCCTCGGGCATCACCAAGCCGGTTGCCGGCTGGACCGAATATACCGGTTCGTTCACCTCCGGCGACACGCTCGCCACGGTGACCGGCGTGTGGATGGTTGGCACCATCAAGGCCAATCCCGACCAGTCCGGCCAGTGGGGTATCGCACCCATCCCGGCGCTTGACGGCGTGGAAGGCGCGACCAATGCCTCCAACCTCGGCGGTTCGAGCTGGTATGTCATGTCCTCGGCCCCCAACAAGGCCGAAGCCATCGACTTCCTCAAGACCGTCTGGGGCGAGGATGCCGATTTTTACCAGGAAATCCTGGTCAATCAGGGTGCTCTCGGCTCGCTCATGGTCGCGCGTGAAGGCGAAGCCTATTCGGCCAGCGACGAGTTTTTCGGCGGTGCCCCGGTCTGGCAGAACTTCTCCACCTGGCTGGGTCAGATCCCGTCCGTCAATTACGGCATCTTCACCAACGAGGCCGACGCGGCTGTCGTGGCGCAGATCCCGGCCCTGACCAGCGGTGGCAATATCGACGAGATCGCTGCGGCCGTTGACGCCCAGGTGCGTCAGCAGATTCAATAAGCTGACGGAATACCGGGGCGGCTTGCTGCCCCGGCCTCCCCGAGGCC
Organism: Devosia marina; assembly: GCF_009758415.1. GTDB lineage: Bacteria > Pseudomonadota > Alphaproteobacteria > Rhizobiales > Devosiaceae > Devosia > Devosia marina. The sequence continues at coordinate 28,304 of NZ_WQRF01000009.1, forward strand.
CTTGCCGCAAGGTGAGGGTCATCGGCGGTTACGGAAACAAGCGGATGGGGGTTGGCGTGGCGCAATCTGGCTTGGCGCGAAAAGAGCAGGTGAGCGGCTGGCTGTTTGTCATGCCCGCTCTGGTATTGCTCGGCGTCTTCATGATCTATCCGATCCTGTGGTCGCTCTGGATGAGCTTCCAGGTCGGCCGCGGCATGGCGTTCAGCTTTGGCGGCTTCGCCAATATCATGCGCCTCACCCAGGATCCGGTCTTCCTGCGGGCGCTGACCAACACCCTGACTTTCCTGGCGATCCAGGTGCCGATCATGCTGGTCCTGGCGCTGCTGTTTGCCAGTGCGCTCAATGACAGCAAGCTCTGGGGCCGGTCTTGGTTCCGCACCGCCATCTTCCTGCCCTGCGTCACCTCGCTGGTGGCCTATTCCGTCGTCTTCCGCTCCATGTTTGCCCAGGACGGCATCATGAACCAGATGCTGATGGGGCTTTCGATCATCGAAGCGCCCATTCCCTGGCTGGCCGATCCCTTCTGGGCCAAGGTCGTCATCATCAGCGCCATCACCTGGCGCTGGACCGGCTACAACATGATTTTCTATCTCGCCGCCATGCAGAACATTGATCGCTCCATCTATGAGGCAGCCAAGATCGATGGCGTCCCGGCCTGGGCGCGCTTCTGGTACATCACCATTCCCATGCTCAAGCCCGTGATCCTGTTCACGACGGTCATCTCCACCATCGGCACGCTGCAATTGTTCGACGAGGTGAACCTGATCACCCAGGGTGGCCCCTCGGATTCCACGCTGACGCTCTCGCTCTATATCTACAATCTGAGCTTCCGCTTCATGCCCAGCTTCGGCTACGCCGCGACCGTCTCCTATGTCATCGTGGTTCTGGTGGGCATCCTGACCTTCATCCAGTTCCTGGCCGCACGGGATCGCCGCGCATGAGCAACCAAATCGCCCTGATCGGCCGCACGGCCACCTATCTTCTGCTCGTACTGGCCGCCTTCATCTCGGTCTTCCCGTTCTTCTGGATGATGATCGGCGCCACCAATACCTCCGCCGATATCATCAAGGGCAGGGCGCTGCCCGGCGGCGCCCTCTGGGCCAATATGGTGAACTTCTTCACCTCGGTGGATATGCCGCGCATCCTGTTCAACTCATTCTTCATCGCCGGCTTCGGCACGGCGATGACGCTGCTGGTCTCTTCCTTGGCCGGCTATGGCTTCGAGATGTTCCGCAGCCGTTTCCGCGAAAAGATTTTCGGCAGCCTGCTGCTGATGCTGTCCATCCCCTTCGCCGCCCTGATGGTGCCGCTCTTCATCATGATGGCGAACCTTAAGATGATTAACACCTACCAGGCGATTATCCTGCCCACCGTGGCGTCAATCTTCATCGTCTTCTATTTCCGCCAGGCCACCAAGGCCTTCCCGCACGAATTGCGCGATGCCGCCCGTATCGACGGGCTCAAGGAATGGCAGATTTTCCTGTTCGTCTACATGCCGGTGATGCGCTCCACCTATGCGGCGGCGACCATCATTGTGTTCATGGCCAACTGGAACAATTACCTCTGGCCGCTGATCGTGCTGCAGACCAATGAGATGAAGACCCTGACCCTGGTGGTTGCGGGCCTCACCTCGGCCTATACGCCCGATTTTGGCGTGGTCATGGTCGGCGCCATCTTCGCCACCCTGCCCACCCTTGTCATCTTCTTCCTGCTCCAGCGTCGCTTCGTCGAAGGCATGCTGGGCGCCGTCAAATAGAGTATTGCATGCGTCCCCTGATCGACTTCAATTCCGGCTGGCTGTTCGAAGGCACGGATAGCGTCCGCCTGCCGCACAATGCGGTGGAGCTGCCCTTCTCCTATTTCGACGAAAAGACTTATCAGCGCATCTTCACCTATGAGAAGCGCTTCACTGCCAATCCGGCCTGGCAGGGCAGTGAGGTCGCGGTCGTCTTTGATGGGGCCATGGCCAATGCGAGGGTCAGCCTCAATGGCGAGGAGATCGCGGCGCACAAGGATGGCTATACTCCCTTCGAAGCCCGCCTGACCGGCAAGCTGCTTGACGGAGAAAACGAACTGACCGTCACCATAGACGGCAGCGAGAACCCTGAGATCCCGCCCTTCGGCGGGCAGATCGACTACCTCACCTATGCCGGCCTCTATCGCGAAGCTTGGCTGCGGGTAACATCGGGCATCTTTGTGGGCAATGGCAAGGTTGAGACCCCATATGCGTTGGCCGCGCAAAAATCGGTCCGCGCCCGCATCGAACTCGCCAATCCGCAGAACCTGCCGCTCTCGGGCACGCTGTTGGCCACGCTCAGTGACGCCGCAGGCAGGACCTTGGCGACCACCGATGCCGCCATTGCCGGCCCAATGGTCGATCTGGCTTTCGATGGTCTTACCAATATTGAACTCTGGGATATCGACAATCCCGCGCTCTATACCCTTGCCGTCACCATCGACACAGCCTCGGGGCAGGACGAGGCGAAGATCCGCTTCGGCTTCCGCACCGCCGAATTCACCCCCGAAGGCTTCAAGCTAAACGGCAAGGCGCTCAAACTGCGTGGCCTTAACCGCCACCAGTCCTTCCCCTATGTTGGCTATGCGCTGGGCAAGTCGGCGCAGGAGCGGGACGCCGAGATCTTGAAGCGCGAACTCAAGCTCAACATGGTGCGCACCTCCCACTACCCGCAGTCCCACTACTTCCTCGACCGCTGCGACGAACTCGGCTTGCTCGTGTTCGAGGAGATCCCGGGCTGGCAGCATATCGGCGGCGAGAGCTGGAAGGACGAAAGCGTCGAAAATGTCCGGCGCATGATCACCCGCGACTGGAACCATCCTTCCATCGTCATCTGGGGCGTGCGCATCAACGAAAGCCAGGACGATCACGAATTCTACCTGCGCACCAACGCACTGGCACACGAACTCGACAGCACAAGGCAGACCGGTGGTGTGCGGTACATTACCGACAGCGAACTGCTCGAAGACGTTTACACCATGAATGACTTCATCCTTGGGCAGGAGGAGTGGGGCGGCAACCGTCCGCGTACGCCTCTTCGGCCGCAGCAGGAAGTCACCGGTCTCGACCGCGTCGTGCCCTATATGATTACCGAGTATGGCGGGCACATGCACCCGACGAAGTCCTGGGACCAGGAGCAGCGCCAGGCCGAACATGTGCTACGCCATCTCGAAGTCCTCAACGCTGCCTATGGCGACCCGCAGATCGCCGGCTGCATCGGCTGGTGCGCTTTCGACTACAACACGCACAAGGACTTCGGCTCTGGCGACCGGATCTGCCATCATGGCGTCATGGACATGTTCCGCGAACCAAAATTCGCCGCCTACGCCTATATCAGCCAGTGTGACCCGTCCGACGAAGTGATCCTGAAGCCGGTGACGTTCTGGGCGCGTGGCGAACGCAATATTGGCGGCGTGCTGCCCCTGATGATCCTCACCAATTGCGACGAGGTCGAACTGCGCTATGGCAACAACCCGCCCAAGCGCTTCCGGCCCGATCGCGACGCTTTCCCCCACCTTCCGCACGCCCCCGTCATCATCAAGCGCGAACACCTGACCGATGAGGAACTGGGCCTGTGGGGCATGAGCTGGGAAGATGCCACCATCACCGGCTTTATCGACGGCAAACCCGCCAGGTCCGTCGACTTCGTCTCTGACCCGGTCGCACACGCGCTTGAGGTCGCGCCCGATGCGACCGAAATCGGCGCCGATGGCGACACCACGCGCGTCATGGTCCGCGCGCTGGACCAGTCTGGCAGGACGCTTCCCTTCTTCCCCGAGCCGGTGTCCATCACCGTCTCCGGCGCGGCCGAGCGTCTCGGTCCCGGTCTTGTGCCGCTGCGCGCCGGATCAACCGGCTTCTGGCTGCGCTCGACGGGCCCCGGCCCGATCACCGTCACTGTCACCAGCGAACGGCTTGGCCGCGCTGAACTCACCCTGTCCGCGAGCTGAGGAAATCCCATGTCCGGTTTGAAGCTGACCAATGTGAAAAAGTCCTTCGGCGCAGTCGAGGTGATCCGTGGCGTTGATCTCGACATTGCCGACAAGGAATTCGTGGTGTTCGTTGGCCCTTCGGGCTGCGGCAAGTCCACCCTGCTGCGCATGATCGCCGGGCTGGAACAGATTTCCGGTGGCGACCTGTTTATCGGCGACGAACGCATGAACGACGTCGATCCGTCCAAGCGCGGCATTGCCATGGTGTTCCAGACCTATGCGCTTTATCCGCATATGAGCGTGCGCGAGAATATGGGGTTTGCGCTGCGATTTGCCGGTGCCAACAGGGCTGAAATCGAGGGCCGCGTCGCCGAAGCTGCTCGTATTCTCGAGCTTGAGCCGCTTCTCGACCGCCGCCCCGGCCAACTCTCCGGCGGCCAGCGTCAGCGCGTCGCCATCGGCCGCGCCATCGTGCGTCACCCTGACGTGTTCCTTTTCGACGAGCCGCTCTCCAATCTCGACGCCGAGCTGCGCGTGCATATGCGCATCGAGCTGGCACGGCTGCATCAGGAGCTGAAAACCACTATCATCTACGTGACCCACGATCAGGTCGAGGCCATGACCCTGGCCGACAAGATTGTGGTGCTGCGCGACGGCCGTATCGAACAGGTGGGTTCGCCGCTTGAGCTCTATGATGACCCGGACAATATCTTCGTGGCTGGCTTCATCGGCTCGCCCAAGATGAATTTTCTCGTCGGCACGGCGGAAGCAGGCGGCGTTCGGCTCGTCGATTTCCCCGGCCAGGTCATCCCGTCGCCCGTTGCGCTCGCCGCGGGCACCGAGGTCACCGTTGGTATCCGCCCCGAGCATTTCGCCACCGAAGGCAGCGCGGCCCTCGACGTGACAGTCGAGATCATCGAACATCTGGGCGGGGAAACCTACGCCTATGCCCGCGACAAGGGCGCTGAACTCATCACCATCGCTACCGACAACAATCGCACCCTCAAGACCGGCGACCACTATTCAGCCAAGTTCGATCCGGCCGCCTTGCTGGTCTTCGGCAAAAACGGCCAGCGGCTGCGCTAGCGCTGTTCGACGGGCCCCAGGGCTGCCTCAACTCTGCAGCCGCAGGTTCCCGTTGAGGAAATAGCGCTCGAACAGCGGGCTGGTGGCAGCGCCGATGGCGCGGGCATTGAATCCCACGACGCCCGCTTCGATCTGCGGCGCAATCAGCCCGCGCATGTCCTGGTTGATGAGATAGCGCCGGGTGCGCTCCACCAGCTCGTGCTTGACCGCGTCGGGAAACGCGCCGTCGATCAGGATGGCCTCAAAGTCGATGACGGCACAGACGGACAGGCTCGCTTTCGCCAGTTCCTGCGCCGTTTGGCCAATCCAGGGGTCGACGAGCCGGCTGAAGCCGCTCCAGTCCTGTGGTTGGGTCCAGAGATCGCGCGGGTCATGCCCGTTCTCTGCCAACCGTGCTTCCAGCAGATGGATCGAGGCCGTATCGATCAGCTGCTGGCTTTCCCCTTGCGGTCCGAAACTGCGCAATGATCCCAAGGCGCCGGCGTTACCCAAATGGCCCTGATAGACCGAGTGGTTGAGCACAATCCCGCCCCCGACGAAGGCGCCGATAAAGAAATAGGCGTAGTCTCGAAATTCTTTTCCTCGCCCATAAATGTGCTCGGCTTGGCAACCGGCAGTGGCGTCGTTGACCACTTGCACCGGCAGGTCTGTGAAACGGGCTAGTTCGGCCTGATAATCTACATGCCGCCAGGAAGCGAAGTCTTTCGCCGGTGCGTCGACCAGTTCGCTCCATTTCCACAGCTCAAACGGTGTGCCGATGCCGATGCCGCAGATGCGCGAGCGTTCAGCAGGACTGCATTTGGACAGAATGGTTTTTATCCCGTCGCGCAGAAATGCAAAGATCGGCTCTGGCATCGGATAATGATAGGTCAGGCGCAGCTCCTGACGGACCGTGCCGCGGAAATCGGCGAGCAGCAGAACGGCGCTGCGCCGGCCGATCTTGCAACCCAATGAAAGCACGCCGCCTTCGGCCAGGCGCATCGGTATCGAGGGCTTGCCCACCTTGCCCTTGACCGGGGCGCCCCGGGCTAGCAGTCCTTCGCTCTCCATCTCCCGCAGGATGATGGAAACTGTTTGCGGAGAGAGGTTTGCCAGTCGCGCCAGATCACTGCCCGCCATGGGCCCATGCCGCTGCAGCAGGGTCAGCAGCAGGCGCACATTGTGGTCGCGAACCCCGCTCTGGTTTACGCCGCGACTGACGGTTCTGATGATCGGTTCATCCATGCCGGGCACCATAGAGACAGCTCTTGCGATGCGGAAGATGGTCAGACCTGAATAAATAAATAAATTAGATTTACATATTGACGGGTCAAGGATTCCTCTCCACGATGAGGGTGTCAAGACAAGCAGACACGCATTTGCGAGGGGAGGAGCCTGCTCGCAGCAGGTCTGCAAAGGGAGAGAGAATCGTGAACAAGCTGCTTATCGGCACGGCTATATGCCTTGCCGCCATATCCCCGGCCATGACCCCAGCCGTAATGGCGCAGGAGGTTTCGGCCTGCCTGATCACCAAGACCGACACCAATCCCTTCTTCGTCAAGATGAAGGAAGGCGCCGAGGCCAAGGCGGCCGAATTGGGCATTACGCTGAAGTCCTTCGCCGGCCGCATCGACGGGGACCATGAGACCCAGGTTGCTGCCATCGAAACCTGCATTGCCGACGGGGCCAGCGGCATTCTGCTGACCGCTTCGGATACGTCGGCCATTGTGCAGGCGGTGCAGCAGGCACGCGATGCCGGGCTGCTCGTGATTGCGCTCGACACCCCGCTCAACCCCATCGATGCAGCCGATGCCACTTTTGCCACGGACAATTTCCTGGCCGGCGAACTGATCGGCAAATGGGCCGCCGGCAAGCTTGGCGCAGAGGCGGCCAATGCCAGAATTGCCCTGCTTAATCTGGGCATCAGCCAGCCGACCGTGGACGTCTTGCGCAATCAGGGCTTCCTGCAGGGCTTCGGCATCGATCTGGCCGATCCCAATAAATGGGGCGACGAAACCGATCCGCGCATCGTCGGCCACGATGTGACCGCCGGCAATGAAGAAGGTGGCCGCGAAGCCATGGAAAACCTGCTGGTCAAGGATCCCAGCATCAATGTGGTCCACACCATCAACGAACCTTCGGCCGCTGGCGCCTATGAGGCGCTCAAATCTTTCGGTCGCGAAAACGATGTGCTGATTGTGTCTGTCGATGGCGGCTGCCCAGGCGTCGCCAATGTCAAGGACGGCGTCATTGGCGCAACGTCCCAGCAATATCCTCTGCAGATGGCGGCGCTGGGCGTCGAGGCCATCAAAGCCTGGGCCGATAACGGCACCAAGCCCGAGCCGACCCCTGGCAAGGACTTCTTCGACACCGGCGTAAGCCTTGTCACCGATGAGCCGGTCGAGGGCGTCGAATCCATCGACACTGCCGAGGGTGAAGCCCTCTGCTGGGGCTGATCGTCAATCTGCACTAGAATGATGGCAGGGGCCGGAGGTCAACCGCCCCTGTCATCAATTGGGAACCGGGGAGGATACCCATGTCGAACCAGTCCGAGGCCGATGGAGGCCTCGTCGCCCGCGTCGAGTCCATCGCCAGTTTTGAGCATCAGCACACCATGCTGTCGCGCATCCAGCATGCCCTGCATTCCAATCCCGCACTGGTCCCGCTGATCGTACTGGTGCTCTCGGTCGCCGTGTTCGGCGCCCTGCTGGGCACCAAGTTCTTCTCGTCCTTCGCGCTGACGTTGATCCTGCAGCAGGTAGCCATTGTCGGCATCGTCGGTGCCGCGCAGTCGCTCGTCATCCTCACTGCCGGGATCGACCTTTCGGTCGGCGCCATCATGGTGCTGAGCTCCGTCATCATGGGTCAGTTCACCTTTCGCCTCGGCCTGCCGCCGGCGGTTGCCGTAGCCTGCGGGCTGGCCGTTGGCACCTTCATTGGCTTTGTCAACGGCTGGCTGGTGGCCCGCATCAAGCTGCCACCCTTCATCGTCACCCTGGGCATGTGGCAGATCGCGCTGGCCTCCAATTTCCTCTACTCGGGCAATGAAACCATTCGCGCCCAGGATATCGAGGCGAGCGCGCCGCTCCTCCAGTTTTTCGGCCAGTCCATCAGCGTGGGCGGTGCCGTCTTCACCTATGGCGTCATCTTCTTCATCCTGCTGGTTCTGGTGTTGGCCTATATCCTGCGCCACACCGCCTGGGGTCGCCATGTCTATGCTGTGGGCGACGATCCGGAGGCTGCTGAGCTTTCGGGCGTGAATACCAAACGCATCCTGATGTCCGTCTATGCCTTGTCCGGCCTGATCTGTGCCTTTGCCGGCTGGGCACTGATCGGGCGCATCGGCTCGGTCTCCCCCACTTCCGGCCAATTCTCCAACATCGAATCCATCACCGCCGTGGTGATTGGTGGCATTTCCCTTTTCGGCGGCCGCGGTTCCATTCTGGGCATGTTCTTCGGCGCCCTCATCGTCGGCGTCTTCTCGCTTGGCCTGCGGCTTCTGGGCGCCGACGCGCAGTGGACCTACCTGCTCATCGGCGTGCTCATTATCGGCGCCGTTGCCGTGGACCAGTGGATCAGAAAGGTATCTGCCTGATGCAACCCATTCTTTCCGCAAGCAATCTGTGCAAGCGCTATGGCCGAGTCACGGCCCTCGACAATTGCGATTTCGAGCTCATGCCCGGCGAAATCCTAGCCGTCATCGGCGACAACGGGGCCGGCAAATCCTCGCTGATCAAGGCCCTCTCGGGCGCCATCAAGGTGGATAGCGGCGACATCTTCCTCGATGGAAAAAAGGTCAACTTTTCCTCGCCTATAGACGCACGCAATGCAGGCGTGGAAACGGTCTATCAGACGCTGGCCATGTCCCCGGCACTGTCGATTGCCGACAACATGTTCATGGGCCGGGAACTCCGCAAGTCGGGCTTCATGGGCAAGGTGCTGCGCCAACTCGATCGCCCCGCCATGGAGCGCATCGCCCGCCAGAAGCTGTCTGATCTGGGGTTGATGACCATCCAGAATATCAATCAGGCGGTGGAGACGCTCTCTGGCGGTCAGCGTCAGGGGGTGGCGGTGGCCCGGGCCGCGGCCTTTGGCTCGAAGGTCATCATCCTCGATGAGCCGACGGCGGCCCTGGGGGTCAAGGAATCCCGACGCGTGCTCGATCTTATCCTGGATGTGCGGGCGCGCGGCATCCCGATCATCCTGATCAGCCACAACATGCCCCATGTCTTCGAGGTGGCCGACCGCATCCATGTGCATCGGCTGGGCCAGCGCCTCTGCGTCATCGACCCCAAGGATTACACCATGTCCGATGCTGTTGCCTTCATGACCGGGGCCAAAGCCGCCCCCGGGACGACCGCCAGCGCGGCATAGAACAAAACCCGGCACCGTTCCTCCGTCGGGCCTACTGAAGCCGGCGCATCCTTACCGGGGCGCCGGCTTCAGCCTTCAAACGCCTTGAAGTGTTTGGAAAGCTTGAGCGTCTGGGCCTGATAGTTCGAGCCCAGATCCGTCCCATAGAGCCGGACTGGCTGTTCGGCCAGTGCTTCATAAATCAACCGGCCGATGGTCTGTCCATGGCCGAGCAGAAACGGCACCTCCCGGCTGCGCACTTCCAGCACGGCGCGGCTGCCGGTGCCGCCCGCAGCCGAATGGCCGAAGCCGGGGTCGAAAAATCCCGCATAATGCACGCGGAACTCGCCGACTAGCGGATCGAATGGCACCATCTCGGCTGCATGGGTGGGCGGCACATGCACCGCTTCCAGGCTGACCAGAATGTAGAATTCATCCGGATCCAGGATCAGCTCGCTCTGCCCATGCGCATAAAGCGGATCCCAGAAATCGCGAACCTCAAGCGCCGCTTTCTTGTCCACATCCACGACGGCAGTATGCCGCTTGGAGCGGAAACCGATCAGCCCGTCGCGCCCCTGCCCCTTGAGATCGATGGACAGGGCAATTCCTTCTCCCACCGGCACGTCGCCGCCGGTCACCAGCGTGTCTGAGGTGTGCAGCGCCTGATGCTCGGCCACGCTGAGCCGGCTATCCCCGCAGCGGAACCGCATCTGGCTGAGGCGGGAGCCGGTACGCACCAACACCGGAAAGGTGCGCGGGCTGATTTCGAGATAGAGCGGGCCAGTATAGCCTGCAGGCAATTGATCGAAGCCGCGCGCCCGGTCGCCTATGACGCGGGTGAACACATCTAGCCGCCCGGTCGAACTTTTGGGGTTGGCCGATGCACTCACCTCGGGGGGCAGCGCCAGGTTCTCCTCCAGCGGCACGAGATAGACACAGCCGCGCTCCAGGACGGCGCCCTTGCTGAGGTCGATTTCATGCAGCTTGAGTGCTTCGATGCGCTCGGCCACCGAGTGCGAGGGACCGGGCAGAAAGCTGGAGCGCACACGGAAAGCGGTTTTGCCCAGCCGCAGGTCCAGGCTGGCCGGTTGCACCTGGTCGGTGTCCAACGGCCGCGAGGCGATAATCGCGCCTTCAGCGTGCAGCTTCTCGATCAACCGCGCCGGAAAGACGCCTTTCGGCCAGGTCTCGACCATGATGCTTGCTTCCATCCCTGCAACTGTTCTTCCCTAGCAACCTGGGCAATTGACGCCAACTGCCAATTGGCCTTACATCACAACCCAGTGGTGATTTGGCCGGTCGCTTGCAGCCACTTAAAACAAATCGCTAAAGACCGTTGGAACCGGCCGCCATTTGCGAGCCGGTTTTTTGTTTTGAAAGCGCTGACCATGTCCAAACAGAACAACCCCCTCCGCGATCCTAAGAAACTCTCGGCGGCCACCCAGATGGTGCATGGTGGGGGCAAGCGGAGCCAGTTCCACGAGACCAGCGAAGCCCTGTTTCTCAATTCGGGCTATGCCTATCCGTCGTCCGAACATGCCGAATTGCTGTTTCAGGGCAAGGTGCCGGGCGGGCACAATTATTCGCGCTTCGCCAATCCCAACTACGACATGCTGCAAGACCGCATGGCCCTGATCGAAGGCGCCGAGGCGGCCCGTTGCTTTGCCACCGGCATGTCTGCCGTGACCAATGCTGTGATGAGCCAGGTCAGGGCAGGCGATCATATCGTTGCTTCCCAGGCATTGTTTGGCGGGTGCCGCTTCGTCGTGGAAGATTTTGCCCCCCGCTTTGGCGTCGCCTCGACCCTGGTCGATGGGCGCGATCCGGCTAATTTTGCTTCCGCCATGCAGCCCAATACCAAGCTGGTGTTCATCGAAACCCCGACCAATCCGACCCTGGAACTGGTCGACATTGCCGCTGTCGCCGAAATCGCCCATGCCCATGGCGCCAGGCTGATCGTCGACAATGTCTTTGCCACCGCCCTCTATCAGAAGCCGCTCGAATTGGGCGCCGATATCGTCACCTATTCGGCCACCAAGCATATTGACGGCCAGGGCCGCGTCATGGGCGGCATCGTGCTGGGCTCCAGGGAAATCATCGAAGGCGATGTGCATACTTTCCTGCGTCATACCGGCGCGACACTCTCGCCCTTCAATGCCTGGGTGCTGACCAAGGGGCTCGAAACCTTCGCCCTGCGCGTCGAGCAGATGACCAACAGCGCCGAAAAGATCGCCGAGGCCCTGTCCAGCCATCCCAAGGTCAACCGGGTGATCTACCCGCACCATGAGAGCCACCCGCAAATTGAGCTGGCCAAGAAGCAGATGAAGCGTGGGTCAACGCTTTTGGCGCTCGACGTCAAGGGTGGGCAGGAGGCGGCTTTTGCGCTGGCGGATTCGTTGGCCGTAATCCTGATTTCCAACAATCTGGGCGATGCCAAATCGCTGATTACCCATCCGCGCACGACGACGCATCAACGTCTCACCGAGGAAGTGCGTCTCGAAACCGGTGTCACTCCGGGCCTCCTGCGCCTCTCCGTGGGGCTCGAAGACGCCGATGACCTGATCGCCGACCTGATGTACGGGCTGGATCAGGTGTAGTCTCTGGTGTCCCTTCCTCCCTTGTGGGAGAAGAGCACCGAAGGCCGGATGAGGGGGCGCAATGCGCAAGCCAGAATTGAAAGCGATAGGGGTCTTCGGCATACTCCTCGCCACCCCGGTATTGGCCCAGACCTTGCCGTATCATGCAGATCCCGACGCGCGGGAAATGCTGCCCAGCCCCACGCCTGTGCCGGCCATCCGCTTTCTCACCACCGCCGATTTTCCGCCCTTCAACTATCGCGATGAAAGCGGCGAACTGGTCGGGTTCAATATCGACCTGGCCAGGCGCATCTGCGTCGAAGTTGATGTCGCCTGCACCATTCAGGTATGGCCCTGGGATCAGGTCGCCACAGCGCTTTCCGACAATCTGGGCGATGCCTTGATTGCTGGCCTCGCCATGACCCCGGAGAATGGCGAACTTTTCGATTTTTCCTCTACCTATCTGGCGCTGCCCGGCCGCTTCGTCACCCGCGCACAGGACATTGAGGGCTTTCGTCCGGACGCCCTGTCCGGCGAACCGGTCGCCGTGCGCGCCGACAGCGCCCACGCCGAGTTCCTCGATCGCTATCTGCCCAATGTCGAAGCCATGCCCTTCGACACCGAAAGCGCCGCACTCGAAGCGGTCAAGTCCGGCACTGTGTCCGCCTGGTTCGGTGACGCCATGCGCGCGTCATTCTGGCTCAATGACAATCTGGCCTGCTGCGGCTTTGCCGGCGAGGCCTATTTCCGGCCGCATCTTTTTGGCGAAGGCCTCACCATTGCCATGCCGGCCGGTCAGGATCCTGTCCGTCATTCCATCGACTGGGCGCTGGTTCGCCTCAAGGAGAATGGCGCGCTGGACGAGCTTTACCTGCGCTGGTTCCCGGTAGGCTTTTACTAGGCCGGTGCGCGCAGCCTGACCGTTGACCGACGCGGCCAGCGGAGCACAAGTTCTGCCACCATCAGGTTCGGCACCCAGCACAGCCAGGCAATCGCTGGATAGGCGGTGTCGAACGGAATATCGAGCATCATGCTGGCCGGGATCTGGATGCGCAGCGTGACCGCTGCCAGCGTCAGGGCGACGGAGCGGATCATCCAGCGGCGATGGGCAGTGCGATCGCCGCTCATGGCGAGACGGATACCTGTGATTGTCGTGCCAAGCCACAGAACGGCCAGGAGCCCAAAGCCAAAGGCGGCAACCGGCCCGGCCTCGGTGGTGACGGCCAGCCAGAGCCCGCTTGCGCCCGAGAGCAGTACGGCAATGCCATAGGCACGTCCCATCAAGCGATGAACCTGGGGTCGCTTTTCACGCAGCCCCTGCCAAAGCTGGAGGGGCACCAGTGCCAGCGCGACTGGCGCCAGGACGACATGCCCGTAAAAGGCAATTGGCCGCAACTGGGCATGATAGGCCACGAACTCCATGGTGGCTTCGACGCCGCCCACCATGAAGCGCCATGAAAACACTGCCACCCCAAGGGTGAAGAACCACAGCAGGCCTATGCGTGTCCGTTCCAATCCAGTCGTCAGCATTTTCCGCTCCTCCGCACTAGCTTGACAGTGTAAAGCGCACTTTTACTTGACACTGTCAAGCGGCTTTGCTTAGTGCGGCTATGACCACTTCACTTGAAAAATCGCGCGCTGGTGCCCATGGCGATTTGCGCGAGGGCCTGATCAATGCAGGGCTGACCTTGCTCGCCCGCGATGGAACGTCTGGCCTGACCTTGCGCAAATGCGCCGCCTTGGCCGGCGTGTCACACGCCGCGCCGGCCCATCATTTTGATGGCCTGCCGGGGCTGCTCGACGCCATTGCGGCGCGAGGCTTCGAGATGTTTGCCGATGTGATGGAGGCCAGGGCGGAGGCAGCCCCGCAAGAGCCGCGGGCGCGACTGGAGGCAATCTGCCTGGGCTATTTCGACTTCGCCCGCGACAACCCGGCCCTTTACGACCTGATGTTCCGCCAGATCTGGTCTCTGGGCGGTGCAAGTGAGGAACTGGGCCGCTCGGGCACCCGCGCCTATACCGTTCTGGCCGACACGTGCGCGCCCTTCGTGCTGCCGGGGCAGGAGCCGGGCGTGGTGGAAACCCAGGTCTGGAGCCTCATCCACGGTTACGCCACGCTGGTATTGGTGGGCAAGCTCGGGCGCAACCGGGCCATTGCCTCGGTCACCGATGTGCTGGGTTTGCTGGGCGGCCTGGCGTTGGCCGATTAGTCCGGCAGGCGTCGATGCCGGGCGCGGGCCGCCACTTCGATGGCGGCCGTGGTCAGCCGGTCCAGCGTCAGCGAGTCACGCAACATCTCGAGGAAGCGCAGTTCTTCTTGCTCGAGATGCAGGTCTACGGCGGTGACCTCGACGGCCACGGCATAGGCTGTATCCTGCAGTTTTTCGGGCAGGGCGGCAATGGCGTCCTCGATCACCCGGTCCAGCCCGTTCGGCCCGTTGAGCTTGTCGGCACAGGCATTGGCCACTTCTTCCAGGCGCTCCGGGTCGAACCCATCGAACACCGGCAAGCGGTCGATCAGTGCAGTGATGCGAGCCAGCTCTTTCTCCGTCATGGCGCTGTCGGACGACGCGGCCAGGATCATCAGATGAATAAGGGCATCTTGAGCAGCGTGCATTTGAGGCGTTTCCAGTGGGACGTTGGCTACAAGAACTAGGCGCTCCCATCGGCGCACGCAACCACCTGCGACATTGACGTCTGGCCGGTTCCGGTGCATTGACCGGGCTCCGTCTTCTCCCGACAAAAATTCGAAAGGCTGCCACCCAGTGTCGCCCGCCACTTTGCCCGCCCTTGATCCCGATTTCTTTGCGCCTGCGCAGACTGCGCGCGCCTGGCCCTTCGAGGAAGCGCGCAAGCTTGTCAAACGGCTGGAAAAGTCGGGCAAGGGCGAGGCCCTGTTCGAGACCGGCTATGGTCCCTCGGGCCTGCCCCATATTGGCACGTTTGGCGAAGTGGCCCGGACCACCATGGTGCGTACGGCCTTTCGGCTGCTGACGCGCGACGAGATTCCGACCCGGCTCATCTGCTTTTCCGATGACCTCGATGGCATGCGCAAGATCCCCGAAACCGTCCCCTCCAGGGAGGCGATGGAGCCGCATCTGCAAAAGCCGCTGACTTCGGTGCCGGATCCCTGGACAAACGAATTTGCCAGCTTCGGCGAGCACAATAACGCCATGCTGCGTCGGTTCCTGGATACCTTCGGCTTCGACTACGAATTCGCCAGCGCCACGGATTATTACAAGTCCGGCAAGTTCGACGCCGTGCTGCGGCGCGCTGCCGAGCGCTATGACGATATCATGAAGGTGATGTTGCCTACGCTCGGTGCCGAGCGCCAGGCAACCTATTCGCCCTTCCTGCCGATATCGCCGCTGTCCGGCCGCGTGCTCTACGTGCCGATGAAGGAAGTCAATGCCAAGGATGGCACCATTACCTTCACCGACGAGGACGGGCGCGATACCACCGTGCCGGTCACTGGCGGCCATGTGAAGCTGCAATGGAAGCCCGATTTCGGCATGCGTTGGGCCGCGCTGGGCGTCGATTTTGAAATGTTCGGCAAGGACCACCAGACCAATCAGGTGCTTTACGACAAGATCTGTTCGATCCTCGGCGGCACGCCGCCCGAGCACTATGTCTATGAACTGTTCCTTGATTCTGAAGGCCAGAAGATTTCCAAGTCGAAGGGTAACGGCCTGACCATCGACGAATGGCTGACCTACGCGCCGACCGAGAGCCTGGGGCTTTACATGTTCCAGAAGCCTCGGGTGGCCAAGCGATTGCATTTCGACGTCATTCCGCGCGCCGTGGACGAGTACTTCGCCCATGTCGCGTCCTACCAGAAGCAGGAGCCTGCCGCCCGCGTCGAGAACCCGGCTTTCCATGTCCACTTTGGTAACGTGCCCAAGGTGGATATGCCGGTGACCTTTGGCCTTCTGCTCAACCTGGCGACCGCGTCGAACCCGGAAACCCCCGAAGTCATGTGGGGCTATATCTCTGCCTATGCGCCAGGTGTTTCGCCAGAGACACATCCGCAGCTGGATGCCCTGGTTGGCTATGCCATGCGGTACTTCCGTGACTTCGTTGAAAAGTCCTATCGGGCACCCGACGATGTCGAACGCGACGCTTTGGAGAAACTCTCCGCAGCCTTTGGCGAACTGCCCGCCGATGCAACCAACGAGACCATTCAGAACGCGGCGCTCGATGTCGCGCGCACGATCGAGCGCTACCAGGACCACACCAAAAAAAGCCCCACGGGTGGCCCTGGCGTCTCCGGCGATTTCTTCCAGATGCTCTATCAGGTGCTGATTGGCCAGGAGCGTGGTCCACGCTTCGGCTCCTTCGCCGCGCTCTATGGCGTTGAAAACACGCGCAAGCTGATCGGCAAGGCATTGGCTGGCGATCTGCTAGCAAACTGATCCGCCCGGTGGCCGGGATTATTCTCCCGCCACCGGCTCGTCTTCAAAGCTGAGAATGTCGCCCGGCTGGCATCGCAACTGTGCACAGATTGCCGCCAATGTCTCAAATCGCATGCCCTTGACCTTGCCCTGCTTGAGCAGGCTGAGATTGGCTTCGGTAATGCCGATGGCCTGCGCGAGGTCCTTGGACTTGACGCCACGCTGCGCCAGCACCACCGCCAGATTGACCTTGATGGGCATGGCTAGACGAACTGGCTGTTTTCTTCGGCCAGCAATGCGGCGCGCTGCATGCTCCAGGTCACAGCCAGAAACGCCCCGGCAAACAACACGAAGAGCGCTGTGTCACTGCCGAACTGGAGCACGAGCTGGCGGCTGCCCGCTGGCGCATCCCACGTAAGGAAAAGGCTGAGCAGGGCAGTAATCAACGGCTTGATCAGCGCGCTGGCTCCCACGCCAATGGCGAAGTCGCGCAGACCGGAAATGGCCCGGGCCGAGAACACTTCGCCGGTCGCGAAGGCCATGAATGTCTGGCGCACCCGTAGAATGCCCCAGACCAGCAGTCCCACTGGAAACAGGCCCAGAATCACTGCACCCACGCGCTTGCCCAGGTCCAGCTCCGCATGGATTGGCAGACCCGGCACGGCGCTGCCCCACACGCCATCGGGAACAACGCCCATCCAGAATCCCGCCAGCCCGATTGGCAGCAGCGCAGCGATAGCTCCGGCGGTGATCGCTAATATGTGAAAAAGCCGCATCTCCTTTGGAGAAGGCAGCACTGTGGGGTGAGTGGACAGGGCTTCCATCGTCATCAGTCTCCAGTTCGTGCAACCAGAAATGACAGAACAATTATTGTTTGCCAATAAGAAATTTTCGCAGCACGAAATGGCACTGTCCGCAAACGGAGATCGACACGATGACATGCAAACGACACATCCTGGTCGCAGCCGCACTGACACTGGCCGCGCCGCCATTGCCGGTTCAGGCCCAGCAGAGTTTGGGAAACATCACCATTGCCCAGGTGATGGATGCCATGGACAACGCGCCGCGCCACGATCACGCCCGGCAGGTTCTCACCGCCTACCTTTCGGGCATCGGGGAAACCACTGGTGTCTTGTTCAGGCAGGCGCGGGACAGCGGCCTTGCACCCGCAGGTTGCCAGGGATTGATGAGCCTGAGCTGGGAGGGCGTCGCCAGCGCCCTCAGGGCCAGTGCACCCGATGTCAGTGAATGGCAGACGACACCAGCGACCCCGATCATCGTCGCCGACATGCTGGCAAGGGCAGGGTGCGACTAGCCAAGTCAGCTCAAGGGCCGAGTAGCTTCCTGAAAAACACCACGCGCTCGGTTTCGTCGAAGCCGAGCGCGTGGTGCATCTTGAGGCTCGCCATGTTGTCGGGCGCAGCGTCTGATCCCAGTTCGGAAACGCCCGAGGCTCGGGCCCAATCTTCCACCGCCGCCACTAGGGCCCGTGCAACGCCGTGCCCCCGCGCCTCTGGCGCCACATATATGCCTTCGAGGAACGCCACCGGCGTCGTCTTGCAGCCATTTACATAGTCGCGCCGCAAGCTGGCTTCGGCGAACCCGACCGCGTGTCCGGTCCCGTCTCTGGCGATCAGATTGACTGTGTCGCCAGCATCGGCCAGCAGCCGATTGATATCGTCGGCATGCGTGCCTTTGTCGCCGCCGCCCGGCCAGAGCGCATTGCGCATCTGCGCCCAGTCGGTGGCATCCTTTGGCTGAGCCGACGTGATTTTCACTGGCTCGCCCAGATGATCCGGGCCATCCATTCAATATCGACGATGTCGAATATGCGCGGCTCGTAGGCCGGGTTGACCGAATGCAGTTCGATCTGCCGCGCACTCTGACGATGGAGGATCTTGGCCATCACCTCGCCCTCCTGCGTCTTGACCACTACCCGGTCGCCCCGCCGCACCTGTTCGGTGGGCGACACCACGATCCGGTCGCCCTCGCGATAGAGCGGCTCCATGCTGTCCCCGGAAATCTCCAACGCATAGATGCCGTCTTCATCAGGCGTAGGCAGCGCTACCTCGTCCCAGCCATGTCCCACTGGATGCCCAGCACTGTCAAAAAAACCGCCATGGCCGGCCTGCGCCAGACCCAGCAGCGGAATATTGCGCAGATCCGGCTCGGCAAACCCGCTCGGCATCGCCATATAGGCGCCGGTGCCGGACAGGAAACTGTCAAAACTCTCCCCGGTGGCTTCGAGAATCTTCGAAATGCTCTCGGTCGAGGGCCAGCGCTCACGCCCGTCCTTGCTTACCCGCTTGGACACATTGAATGCCGTTGCATCCAGCCCGGCCAGCTTGGCCAGCGCAGACACGGAAACACCCTGGCGGCGCGCCAGCGCGTCAATACCATCCCAGATGGAGCGGTGTGAAAGCATGGCAAGGAAATCAGTCTTATAACGGAAAACAATCCTATATTAGGCACGCGCATTCACCTTGTAAAGAGGGCGCGTCCGCATTACCCCGACATCCAGATCGCCCTGCCTCGAGGTGCCCATGCCGCATTCGCCTGACCTGATCTACAAGATCGCCACCAGCGCCAGCTATGCCCAGGCGCGCGAGACGGGCCATTATGCGGGCACGCCGATCGATGCGGCCGATGGCTACATGCATTTTTCCACCGCCGCGCAACTGTCCGAAACCCTGCGCCTGCATTTCAAGGGTGAGACAGACCTGGTCCTGCTGGCGGTGCGCACGGCCGATCTTGACGAAAACCTGGTTTGGGAACCGTCCCGCGGTGGGCAGCTCTTTCCCCATCTCTACGCCGGGCCGCTCAATCTGACCTGTGTCGCTTGGGAAGCGTCCATCAGCGTCGATGCGAACGGAAACTGCACGCTGCCGGAGGCTGTTCGATGATCTTTTCCGCCTTTTCGCCCCTTCTGCGCAATGCTGGCCTGGCCAATCTGACGCGCGATGCCTTGCTGCGCATGGACCCCGAAACCGCTCACGCCGCCACCATCACCGCGCTCCGCATGGGCCTTGCCCCACAACAGGAACATGCCGATCCGCCGGAATTGGCCACCACCCTTTGCGGCATCGAGCTGAAGAACCCTATCGGCATGGCGGCCGGCTTTGACAAGAACGCCGAAGTGCCACGCCCCCTGGCGCTGATGGGCTTTGGCATGGTCGAGATTGGCACGGTGACGCCGCGCCCCCAATCGGGCAATGCCAAGCCGCGCCTGTTCCGCGTTGGTGCCGCCGAGGGTGTCATCAACCGCATGGGTTTCAACAATGAAGGCCATGAAGCCGCCTTTGCGCGCCTCAAGGGCCTGCGCGTGCCCGCAGCACTCGGCGTCAATATCGGCGCCAACAAGGACAGCGAGGATTTCGTTGCCGACTATGTGCTGGGCGTGAACCGCTTTGCCAATCTGGCCGACTACCTCACCGTCAACATTTCCTCGCCCAATACGCCGGGGCTGAGAAACCTGCAGACCGACGAGGCCTTGCGCCGCCTGCTGGGTGAAGTGCTTGCCGCCCGCGCCAAGGCAAAGACCCGCGTGCCGGTGCTGCTCAAGATCGCGCCTGATCTCGACGAGGCCGGCATGGACGCTATCGCCCGGGTCATACTCGAGACCGATCTCGACGGGTTGATCGTTTCCAACACCACCATTTCCCGCGATCCCGTCGCAGGCATGGAACATGCCGAGGAAACCGGCGGCCTTTCCGGCAAGCCGCTTTTCGCCCTCTCGACCCAGCGCCTCGCCCAAATGCGCCAGCGCGTGGGGGCGCTGCCCATCGTCGGGGTCGGCGGCATTCATTCGCCGCAATCGGCGCTGGCCAAGCTCGAAGCGGGCGCTAACGCGATCCAGCTCTATTCGGCGCTGGTCTTTGGCGGCCTCGATCTGCTTGAGCGCATCAAGCGCGGCCTCGTCGCCGGTGTGCGCTCTGCCGGCAAGAAGAACATTACCGAACTGGTGGGAACGCGGACGACCGAGTGGAGCTCAGGCCGGGCTGAATAGTCCGGCTTTCTTGCGCTCCAGCGCCCACCAGTAGATCGCCCCGCGCGCCAGAAACCAGCTATGCATGGCGGCCCACAACCCCCAATTGCCCCAGTCGCGCAGCAAGAGCGCCACACCGACAAACACCACCAGCGACGCGATCATGCCATTGCGCATCACCACATTCTGCGTCGTCCCGATCAGGATGCCGTCATAGACAAAAGCCGGCATGAAGCTGAGTGCACACAGCGCAGCCACTGGCAGGAAGGTCAATGCCTGGGCCCGCACCTCTGCATTCGTGGTCATGAAATTGATGACCCAAGGCCCGCCCAGATACCAGGCCGCGCCCAGCCCTAGAGCAATGAACAGTCCCCAGATCATCGAGAGCCTGTAGGCCTGGTCATAGGCGGGCCGCCAATTGGCACCCACCGCCTTGCCGGTCAACTGCTCGGCAGCTTGCGCAATGCCATCAAGGAAGAAGCCGACCACCATCAATAGGTTGAGCAGCACGGCATTGGCCGCCAGCGCCACTTCGCCCATGCGCGAGCCCTGGGCGGCGAACCAGCCATAGGCGCCCATCAGCGCCATCGAGCGGATCATCAGGTCCCGGCTGAGGCCGAACATGCGCCGCACAGCGGCGGCGTCCCCAAGCTCGCCTGGCGCAATGCGTGAGAACAGGCTCGCTACGCCGCCATAGTGCCGCACCATAATGCTCAGTCCCAGAAGGGCCGAGACGATCTGACCCAATAGCGTCCCGGCGGCAGCGCCTGCCACGCCCCAGCCCAGTCCATAGACCAAGCCGATGCTGCAGATGATATTGATGCCGTGCAGCAGCAATTGCAGCATCATGCCGGTGCGGGCGGCTGCCCGCCCGTAGAACCAGCCCAGCAGGGCAAAATTGACCAGTGAAAATGGCGCTGACCAGATCCGGACGAAGAAGTAATCGGCCAATGCGCTCGCAACACTGGTCTCTGGGGCCAGCAGCGCATTGGCGGCCCAGAGGATCGGAAAGGCCAGCGCGATGACGGCCAGCCCGACCGCCACGGCGATGATCAGGGCCCGAGAAACATGCAGTAATCCGTCCCGCGGATCGCGTGCGCCCACCGATTGCGCCACGAGCCCCGCCGTGCCGATGCGCAGGAAGTAGGCCATCGAGAACACGAAATCGAACACCAATGCGCCCAGCACCAGCCCGCCCAGCAGCGCCGCATCGCCCAGCCGTCCGACGACGGTAATGTCCACCAGCCCCACCACCGGTTCGGTGATGAAGGCAATCGAAGCGGGCAGGGCAATGGACCAGACGTCGCGGCTGCGCACGTCAAAGGGGAACTGCAGACGGGTTGTCATCGAATGGGCTCTGAGTGAACGACACTCAGTTCATAGCATTCCGGGAGGCCAAGAAAAGCCCGGCTTGTCCTGACTGCCTGGCAGCCCTACGCTCGCTCTACCTATCCGCTCACTTCCAGCTCGAACACGACATCGGCCCGCTCCCGTGAGCTTTCGACGAGGTCATAGTTGGGCAGGTCATTGCGCTCGATATGCGCCTTGTTGCGCTCGGCGGTAAACAGCCCTTCCTCGCCATGGCGCTTCATCAGCCGCTCCCGCACGGTGTCGCGCGGCACATGGACGAACACGGCATAGTCCAGTTGCGCCTTCACCCCGGCCCACGGCCCCTCGGTCAACAGCAGGTAATTGCCCTCCACCACCAACACCCGCACTTCCGGATCAACGGTAAAGGCATCGTCCACTGTGTCCTCGATCTTCCGGCTATAGCCCGGACCATTCACCGCCTCCCGCGCATGCTTGAGATGGTGCAGGAAACTGACAAACGCCGCCCCCTCAAAGGTGTGCGGCGCCCCCTTGAATTCGGTCTGCCCCATGGCTTCGATCTTGGCATGCTTCATATGGAAGCCGTCCATCGGCACCAGCGCCGAACTGCCGGGCCTGACTGCGTTGAGCATTGCGACAAGCTCGGCGGCCAAAGTCGATTTGCCCGTGCCAGGTCCGCCGGCAATGCCGATGGCGATGCGCTTGCCGTCCGCCTGGCTTTCCATTTCCAGGATATGTGGCATCAGCCGGGACAGCATTTCTGTCGGTGTGAGACGGATGGTTTCGGGCACGTCCGCTTCCTCCTTGGTAACTTCGACTGCGATCATATAGGGTTTGAACTGATTTGCAGCAGGTGATCCTTGGCGCCGCACCTCCCACTGATCATCGATGACTGGTTCACCGCCCGTGGTTGGACCCCGCGTGCCCATCAGCGCGACGTGCTTGCCTCGTATCAGGCCGGCGCCAGTCAATTGCTGATCGCGCCGACCGGCGCCGGCAAGACGCTAGCCGGGTTCCTGCCCACCCTCACCGACCTGGTCGATGGACAGTTCGAAGGCCTGCACACCCTCTATATCTCTCCGCTCAAGGCACTGGCGGTCGATGTGCAGCGCAATCTGTCCACCCCCATCGCCGAAATGGGCCTGCCTATCCGCGTCGAAACCCGCACCGGCGACACCTCCGCGGCCAAGCGCGCCCGCCAGCGGGTCAAGCCACCCCAGGTGCTGCTGACCACGCCCGAGCAGTTGGCACTGCTGATCTCGCATCCCTACGCCGAATTGATGTTTGGCACCCTGCGCCGCGTTGTGCTCGACGAACTCCACGCGCTGGTCACCTCCAAGCGTGGCGAGTTGCTGTCCCTCGGCCTGGCGCGCCTGGCCCGGCTGGCCCCGGACATGCGGATCACTGCGCTCTCGGCCACCATCGCCCAACCGGAGATGTTGCGTGACTGGATCGCCCAGCCGCTGCCGCAGCGTCGCACCGATCTTCTACACATGGCCGGTGGTGCGCCACCCGAGCTCTCCATTCTCCAGACCCAGGAGCGGCTGCCTTGGGCTGGCCATTCCGCCGTCTATGCCCATCGAGAGCTTTACGAGACAATCCAGCGGCACAAGACCACGCTGCTGTTCGTCAATACTCGCTCACAGGCCGAAATGCTGTTCCAGGGCCTCTGGGACATCAATGACGACATGCTGCCCATCGCCCTGCATCACGGCTCGCTCTCGGTCGAACAGCGGCGCAAGGTGGAGGCCGCCATGGCGTCGGGCAAGCTCAAGGCCGTGGTCTGTACCTCCACGCTCGACCTCGGCATCGACTGGGGCGACGTCGACCTCGTTGTGCAGGTCGGCGCCCCAAAAGGCTCCTCGCGCATGCTGCAGCGCATCGGCCGCGCCAATCACCGGCTTGATGATCCCTCGCGGGCCCTGCTGGTGCCCTCCAATCGTTTCGAAGTGCTCGAATGCGAAGCGGCGGTGGAAGCCGTGGCCGAAGGCCATCAGGATAGCGAAGACCCCATGCCCGGCGGCTATGACGTGCTGGCCCAGCACGTTCTGGGCATGGCCTGCGCCGAACCCTTCCTGGCAAACGACCTCTATGCCGAAGTCACCTGCGCCTGGCCCTATCGCGACCTCACCCGCGAAAAATTCGACAAGGTGCTCGATTTCGTCGCCACCGGTGGCTACGCCCTGCGCGCCTATGAGCGCTATGCCCGCCTCAAGCAGAACCCGGACGGCAAATGGCGGCATTCCCATCCGCAGGTCGCCCAGCAATATCGGCTCAATATCGGCACCATCATCGAAGAGCCCATGGTGCGTGTCCGCCTGGTCCGTGCCCGTGGCCAGAAGCACGGCCGCACCACCGGCCCCATCGGCGCTGGCGGGCGCGTTCTGGGTGAAATGGAGGAATACTTCTTCGGCACGCTCTCTTTGGGCGATACCTTCATGTTCGGTGGTGAAATCGTCGCTTTTGAGGGCATGAAAGACAACGAGGCCTTTGTCTCCCGCGCTTTCTCGAAGGACCCGAAAATTCCCTCCTACATGGGCGGCAAGTTCCCGCTCTCGACCTATTTGGCCGAGCGCGTGCGCCGCATTATGGATAGTCCCGGCGAGTGGCCAAAACTGCCCGATCAGGTCAGCGACTGGCTGCGCCTTCAGCGTGACCTGTCAGTGCTGCCGCGCCGCGATAGCCTGCTGGTCGAAACCTTCCCGCGTGGCACCAATAACTTCCTGGTCTGTTACCCCTTTGAAGGCCGCCTCGCCCACCAGACCCTTGGTATGCTGCTCACTCGAAGGCTTGAACGCATGCGCGCCCGGCCACTCGGCTTCGTCGCCTCCGAATATGCGCTGGCCATCTGGGGTCTGGGCGATCTATCCGCGCTGATCCGCACCAACCGGCTTTCCCTCGACGAGCTCTTTTCCGAGGACATGCTGGGCGATGATCTGGAAGCCTGGCTCGATGAAAGCGCGCTGATGAAGCGCACTTTCCGCAACTGCGCCATCATCGCAGGGCTGATCGAGCGGCGTCATCCCGGCAAGGAAAAGACCGGGCGCCAGATCACCATGAGCTCGGACATCATCTACGACGTGCTCTACCAGCACGAACCGGACCATATCCTGATCGAGGCCACCCGCCGCGACGCCGCCCGCGGCCTGCTCGATATCGAACGATTGGGCCAGATGCTCGCCCGCATCCGCCACCACATCGTTCACAAGCCGCTGCATCAGATCTCCCCGCTCGCCGTGCCCGTCATGCTCGATATCGGCAAGGAACCCATTTTCGGTGAAGCACGGGAATCAGCTATGTCTGATGCAGCGGACGAATTGATCCGCGAAGCCTTGGGTGAACGATGACCCTCTTGTTCTTCTCCCACTCGGGGGAAAGCTGTGCGTAGTGCCGGATGAGAGGGATGCTTCACAACGCTCCGGCGGCATGAATTTCGTGGACTGCATACCCATATGAACAACGCTGCCCTTGCCGATCCCATTCCGGAAACGCCCGTGCTTCGCTTTGCCGGCCACAATTTCGAGCCTCTGCCCTCCGGCGCGCTGTACTGGCGCGCCCGGCAAACTTTGCTTGTGGCTGACCTGCATTTCGAAAAGATGGCCAGCTTTGCCCGGCGCGGCCAGATGCTGCCGCCTTACGACACGGCGATGACGCTGAAGCGGCTGGAGGCCGATCTGCGACGCACCGGCGCGCGTGAACTTCTCTCATTGGGCGACAGTTTCCATCGTCCGGACTCCGCGTCACTGCTGACGCCGGCCGATCGCGTGCGGCTCGACGCCCTCACCGAGGCCGTTGCCTGCACCTGGCTGTCCGGCAATCACGATCCGATCCCCCACGTCATTGGCGGCACCTGCCTGCCCGCGCTTGAGCTGGAAGGTCTGCTATTCTCTCACGAGCCCAGGAAAGGGCGCACGGGTCTTGTTTCGGGTCATCTGCATCCGGCCGCCCGCATCGCCATGAATGGCCGCGCCACGCGAAAACCCTGTTTCGTGCATGACAACCGCCTGCTGATCCTGCCCGCCTATGGCGCCTCCACTGGCGCCCTCAATATCCTCTCGCCAGCCTTTGCCGGTCTTTTCCACTGGCCGGCTCTGGAAGTGGTCATGCTGGGCCGCGACCGTACCTATCCCGTGCCGGTCAAGCGCCTGGTGGGCGGCTAGCGCCGGAACAATACCCCGCCCAGCCAGCCGGTGAACAGCGCCAGGGCGACGCAGGCCAGCCCATAGAGCAGCGGATATTGTGTGGCAGAAAGCGCTACGAAGCGCTCGAAATCGATCTTGCGCACGGCAAATCCGTCTGACTTGCGCGCGACGATTTCGCCATCCTTGAACACATAAGTCTGGGCGATATAGGGCCCCGGCGGCGCATTGCTCGGCAGGGTCAATTGTGCCGAATAAAAGCTCTCCGAATGGAACAGCACGCCGTTCTCCTGCACGCCGAACAGGTCTTGCTCGCTCATCAGGCGGATCAGTTCATGCCCGAAGTTCAGCGTCTGCCACCACCCGGCCGGATTGGGCGAAATGGCGTGGGACTCGGGCAGGATATAGTTGGTGGTCAGCGTGTTCACATCGGTAATGTCGCGCAGCCTCGTGCTGGCCAGCACGTGGAAATAACTCGGAAAGCCCTTGAACTCGACCTGCTCGGTATTGAGCCAGACGCCGAAATTATTGGTCTTCTTCCGCGCCACCCGGTCCTGTGTCGGTCCGACAACGACCACCACGACATGAAACGGGCCTTCGACGAATTTTTGCTCTGCACCCGCATCGGGAGCGATGGTGCCGAAAAAGGTCAGCCGCTCACCATCAAAGCTGGATGTGATCTGCACCGTTTCGGTCGAAACGCTCGAGAACAGGCGCTCCGCTCCCGCCGGCAGGACCAGGCACACAATGGCGAAAAGGGCGAGTGCAAACCGGATCATGGCGCCACACTCGTCACCGCCATGGAGAACACATCATCGGGCGTCAGCACCAGCGATAGCCCGAAGCGGATGGCCACGGCCAGCACCAGCAGCGCCAACAGGCCACGCAATTGCTCCCCGCGCAGATGCATGCCGGCCGCCGCGCCGAACTGAGCCCCGGCCACGCCGCCCACCATCAGACAGAAGGCCAGCAAGATATCCACGCTCTGGCTCTGTACCGCATGCAGCACAGTGGTTGCAGCCATCATGGCGACCACCTGCGCCAGCGAGGTGCCGATCACCACAGAGCCGGGAACGCGCAGCAGATAAACCAGCGCCGGCACCATGATGAAGCCGCCGCCAATGCCCAGCAGCGACCCGACAAAGCCGATGAACAACCCGATCAGCAGCACCGGGAGCACGCTGATATAGAGCCGGCTTTTCTTGAAGCGCACACGCCAGGGCAGGCCATGAATCCAGTTGTGCTGATTGGCCTGACGCTCGCGCACCACCACGCCCTGGCGGCGCTTGAGCAGCGCGCGCACCGATTCTTGCAGCATCAGCACGCCGACAAAGCCGAGCAGCACCAGGAAACCCAGCGAGATGACGAGGTCGAGTTGGCCCGCTTCGCGCAACAGGTCGAAGGCCGCCACGCCGCCAAACGCGCCCACAATGCCCGAAAGTACCAGATACATCGCCAGGTGCAGATCAACGCCGCCACGCCGGTAGTGGCTGAGCGCCCCCGAGGTCGATGCCGCCACTACCTGTCCGGTCACCGAGGCCACCGCCACCGCCGTCGGTACGCCCGAAAAGATCAGCAGCGGCGTCAGCAGAAACCCGCCGCCCACGCCGAACAGACCCGACAAAAAGCCGACGGCCCCTCCGATCCCCACGAGAAAGAAGAGGTTCACGGAAAGCTCGGCTATTGGCAGATAGATCTGCAAGACCAGGGTCCCGTAATTAGGTGTTACGGGCCATCGTACAGGACGGTCCGTCAATAAGTGGTAAGGCCCGGCGCGAACGGGCAAAAACATTATGGCCCGGGCTTACGTCCGGGCCATGACGCTGTCAAATGATGAGACCAAATTAAACCGGCTGGCTACCCAGAACGGCCAGCAGGCGCGGATTGATGGCGCCGCTCTCGCTCATGCCGGTGGCCCGCTCGAAGGCCCTGATCGCATCGCGCGTCTTTGGTCCGACCACGCCATCTGCCGTACCGACGTCAAAGCCCAGCTTGCCAAGCGCCTGCTGCACCTTGGCGATCACCTCGCCACTGCCAATGTCCTCGCCCGGATCGAACGCATCGCTCCATGTGCCGATGGGTGCAAAATTGGCTGCCAGATCAACGCTCTCGATCGCCCAGGCGTCCACTTCGGCGCCAATCCGGTTGACCGCCTCGGCCGTTAGGGACTTGGCGATATCCTCACGAGCCCTGGCCGCATCCTGGTCGCCATTCAGCGCTGCCAGCGAGAACCACTTGTAAGACTGCTCGAAATCCTGCTCCACGCCCAGCCCGCGGGCATAAAGCATGCCCAGATTGAACTGGCTGTCGGTCATGCCGCGCGCGGCCGCCTGGGCAAACCATTCGGCCGCCAGCTCGAATTCCTGCTCGCCCATGGCGCCACCGGCGTAAAGCGCGGCAAGATTGTGCATGGCCATGCGATTGCCCGCTTCGGCGCTGCGCTGATACCACAGCCGCGCCTGCTCGAGGTCCTTCTCGACGCCATTGCCCATCTCGTAGAGATTGCCCAGCCGATACTGGGCGGGCACGAAGCCCTGTGCCGCCGAGCGTTCATACCAGAGCGCGGAAGCCTCCGGGTCCTTCTCCACAGCCCGGCCTTCGCCCAGGATGGCTGCGACTTCAAACTGTGCCTTGGCATTGCCATTGGCGGCTGCCTGGCGCAGCTCCAGCGGCCCGATCGCCTCGGGGGGCAAGGCGAACGCCTCAACGGCAGCTTCGCTCGCCTCGGCCGCCGGGCCAATCGACCCCGTGAGCACCGGAGAGTCGTCTTTCGCTTCTGTCTCGGCAATCGAGATCCGGCCGCCATCAGCGAGCAACGTGGGGGGCAGTGGGGTGGTCGGCACAATCTTGTTGTCGCGCGAAAAGCTCATCGGCTCGCCCGGATTGATCGAGCCGGTCGCCGTCGTGTCGACCAGATCGATGACGCGGGGCGGCATCACACTCGACACATCCTCGGAACTGTCCGAACTGCCCGCAGCCGGTTCGGCCGGCGTGGCCGCTGCAGCCGCAGGCGACGTCGCATCGGGGCCCATACGCTGCATCACCAGGTTCAACGTCAGCATCGATACGGCCACCAGCGTTGCCGCCAGCAACAGCGGGCGACGATGGCGGGTCAGGAAGCCGGGTTGCTGGTCGGCGTCGTCGGCCATTGGCACCGGCGCCACACTCTTTTCCGACGCTGGCTTTTTCCGGCGCTTGGGACGTTCGGTTTGGGCCTTGGGCTGCGGTTCGACAGAAACGGCTGGCGTTGTGGTCTCGGCCACGGGCGGCGCACCTTCAGCGGTGCCGGCCTGCCGGCGCGACCGAACCCGGGCCAGCGCCCGCCCGATAATGGAATTGCTGCTGGCGGCCGGCTGCACCTCTTCCTGCTTTGCGCGCTGCGCCCGGCGCGCCGCGGCAACGAAGGTGCTGGTATTGGAAGCAACCACCCGCGCTTCCTCCGCTGCGGGGTCATCCGGGCGAGCCGGTGGCGCAAAAGGATCGGCATCGAGCTCGGCAAAGCTCGAACGCGGCCGCGGCGGTCGTTCGGCGCGGCTGGGATCAAACGCTGGGGGCTCGGCGCGCGGCATTGGCGCCTCTGCCGACATCGCGGGCGCTGCGGCGCGGCTGGCCTCCTTGCTCAGGGCGGAGCGCACCGGCGACTTGTCGCCAAAACCCTTGTCGAGCAACGGCTTATCGTCTGCCGGATTGTCCGGCATGGCGTCGCCCCGACCGCCCGTCAGACCGGCCAGGATGGAATCGAGCTTGCCATTGTCTGGCTCGGGCGCACTCAGCACCTGCTCGAACTGATTGTCAGGCGCTTTCGGCTGCTGTTTGGGATCAGCGGCGGCGCGCGCCCGCTCTGTTGCTGGGGCAGGGGCCATATCGGACTTGCCGGCCAGCACCGTCTCCAGCTTGGCGAGGCGTTCGGCGGTTTCCTTGCCTGCCGTGTTGAGCAGAGCCGCCATGCGCTTTTCCAGCGCATCCATATTGTCCGCCGCGGCGGCCGGTGCCTTGCTCATGGCTTCGGTGGCACGTGCCGCGACCAGATCGGCCAATTGCTCGTAATCGGGTGTCTTGCCGGCGGTCTTGATCAGCCCGGTAATCCGGTCCTCAATGCTTTTCAGGCTGTCGGGACCGAACATGGCTACCGGCGCCGGTGCCTTGCGGCTCACCGCATCGCTGGTGCGCTCCGCCACCATGGTCGCCAGCGATTCAAAATCGGGGCGTTCGCCCGCATCCTGCTGCCGGGCCAGGGCATCGAGCTGCGCGCCGGCATCATCCATGCGGCTCATCAGCAGCTTGAGTTGGTCTTCAACCGCCTTGGTGTCCACCGGCACCATGCGATCGCTCAACAGCTCTATCTTGTCTTCCAGCCGGGCAAAGCGAGGTTCCATGCCACTCAACAGGGCCTCGCGCAGGGCAGTCATCTCCGCTCTGAGCGCGTCCACCTGCGCATTGCCCGCGTCGATCCCGTCCAGCCGTGCCACCACGGCATCGAGCCGGCTGGCCAGGGCGTCGGGATCGTCGCCCTTGGTC
Organism: Devosia marina; assembly: GCF_009758415.1. Lineage (GTDB taxonomy): Bacteria > Pseudomonadota > Alphaproteobacteria > Rhizobiales > Devosiaceae > Devosia > Devosia marina. The sequence goes on from NZ_WQRF01000009.1 coordinate 58,608, forward strand.
TGCATCGCCCGGGTAAACGCGGCCATTTCGCTGGTCAGCTTTTCAAAGTCGGCCGAAGACAGCGACACCGTCTGCTCAATCGCGTCGATCCGGTCATAGACATTACGCACCCCGTCTTCGATGGAGCGCATCGTCGGCGCCAGGACATCTGCGGGGTCGGCCTGGGCGTTGCGGCGCTGGTCGCGGGCAATTTCCCGTTCCATCTGCTGGGCCTGCAGTTCGGCCAGCTTGCCTACCGTTGTCGACACATCGTCCAGTCGGGCATTGAGAATGGAAAGGTTGTTGCGCGGACCCTCCTCGATCATCGCGCCCAGCGCAGCAATCTGCGCCTCTAGCCGCTTCACCTGACCCGTCTCGCCAACGGCGCCCGCCAGCAACTCGACTACCTGGGTCAATTGCTCGACCTGCCCGGCCACCTCGCGCACATGGCTCGAGCTGGAGCGCTGCGTCTTGAGTTCGCCTTCAAGCCGCTCCAGCCGCTGGCTCATGCCACCGACTAGCGTGCCCAGTTCGCGCAGCTCCGGCATCTCGCTAGCGCGGCGTACATGGGCCGGGGCCGGGGCAATGCCCTGGCGGCCGCGGATTTCCGCAATGGCTGCCGTCAGCTCGTCAGGCATGTCGGGTTCGGCCATGGCCATGTCGCGGTCCGTGAACCGGTCCACGGCGCGCTTGACGGTGCGCAGCGCCTCGCGGTGCCGCGTATTGGTTTCCGAGCCGGTCACCTGGTTGCGCAGGTTGCGGACCCGTTGCGCCAGGGCGCTGGCGGGAGGCTCGGGCTGCTCGTCTTCGACCTGCCCATAATGGCTTTCGACCTTGTCGAGCAGTGCAACCAGCTCTCCGCGCAAGGCCTGCCACTCGCCCGCATTGGGGTCGCGAGCCTGGTCGGCAAAATCTGACAGAGTGTGGGCGCGCGGCATGACAGGTCCTTCGTCACAAAAGACGGACCCCTCGCGATTCAACACGAAGGTATAACGCCCACTCTTGGGAAAACATGGTAAAGAACCCGTTAAGCATTGTCGCAATATGCAAGGGCAAATGCCGGTAATCCGTGCGATTCAGGCATAGTCGATAAGTCCAGGGATAGGTTCTGCTCCATGACGCGCCGCCGTATCATCATCGTCGACGATCACCCCCTGTTCAGGGCGGCCCTGCGCCAGACCCTGGCCGGCGGAGACGCCACGGTGAGCGTGGAAGAGGCCGGTGATCTTTCGAGCCTGAGCACGGCGCTCGATGCCGATCGCGATTGCGACCTGGTGCTGCTCGACCTCAACATGCCTGGCGTCCGGGGTTTTTCCGGTCTGTTGCTGCTGCGTGCGCAATATCCCGATATTCCGGTGATGATCATTTCCGCGGTAGAGGACGCCACCGTCGTGCGGCGCGCCTTCGAGCTGGGCGCTGCCGGCTATCTGCACAAATCCGAGGGGCCGACCGAAATCCGCCGCGCCATCGAGACCGTGCTTTCCGGCGAAGTCTTCGTACCCTCAGGCACTACCTTGGGGGGTGAAGATGAACAGACCGCACTGATGAAGCGGCTGGCGACCCTCACCCCGCAGCAGGTCCGTGTCCTGATGATGCTCAGCGATGGGCTGATGAACAAGCAGATCGCCTATGAGCTTTCCATCTCGGAAGCCACGGTCAAGGCACACGTCTCGGCCATTCTGCAAAAGCTCGATGTCGACAGCCGCACCCAGGCGGTGATCGCCGCTGCGCGGATTGAAGATGGTCAGTTCGAAGCCCTGTTTTCCACCGGCGCAGACAAGGCCTGACCCATGAAGCCCGAAATTTCCATCATCACTATTGGCGTCGACGATCTCGAACGCGCCTTCACCTTCTACCGCGCCCTGTTCGATATTTCCGACGAACAGATCGGCGCGGGCGAAGACCATGTCGCCTTCTTCTTCGACAACAAGTTCTCCTTTGTGCTGTTCCCGCGCGAACAGATTGCCCAGACCGCAGGCAAGCCCGAAAGCCTCGATGGCACCCCCGGCTTCGTGCTCTCGCACCGCGCCGAAAGCCCCGAGGCGGTCGACGAAATTCTTGAGCGCGTGTTGGTCGCGGGCGGGGCGGTCATCACCCCCGGCACCCAGTCCGAATGGGGCTATTCCGCCTATTTCGAGGACAGCGAAGGCAATGTCTGGGAATTGATGGCAACGCCCACGCAGAACTGAGAGGCGCCTAGAACCCGCCGCCAGTCTTGAACCCGCCCTGCTTGCGTGAGCCTGACGTGCCCGTCCGGGGCCGCGAAAATCCGCCACCGGATGATCCGCCGCCCCAGCCGCCGCCGAAGCCGCCACTCATCCCGCCCTTGGACGCACCCTTGCGGCTGCCAGTGCCGCCAAAGCTGCTGTCGGGCCATTGGAAACCGCCGCCGCTCGGCGGCCAGGGGCTGGATCTGTTGGAGCGCTGCGAACTGCGCGTGCTCTTGTAGCCAGCGCCCCATTCGCTGCCCGGCGCCCAGTTCTGGCTTTTGCGCCACTGGTCCCAATAGCTGGCGGCCGAAATGCCGCCGCGCAGGAAGTCGTTGAGCAGGTCGCCCACCAGCCGGTCTTCCTTGAAGCTCGAACCGGGATCGTCGAAGCGCTGCTTCTTGAACTCCCACTGAATGTCTTCCAGCTCCCGGCGGCGCGCGGCCAGGGTCTTGAGGCGCTCGCGCTGTTCGCGGCTTTCCTCTTCTTCCTCGCGCAGTCTTGCCCGGGCTTCGTCGATCTGTGCCACCAGCGTGTCGTCCTGGCCGGTCCGGGTCCGGCGCGCCTCGGCCAATAGGGTCTGGATATCCTCCCGGCCCAGCGCCGCCGCCAGCTCGGCTGCCGCGCCCTCGAACGCCGGGTCCTTGCCCTGGGCCAGGGTGTGCAATACTTCGGCTGCCGCGTCGCGCTCGTCTTCGAGCCGCGCGATTTCGGCGTCCAGCGCTTCAATGTTCTCTTGCCCAGCTGCAATGGCCTGGCGCAAGGGTTTGCCGCCCGCAGCATCCACCGCTTCCACTTCCAGGGCCGCCAGCTCGGCCTCCGCCGCACTCACATTGGCTTCCTGTCGCTCGGCATGTTCGCGTAGCCGCAGCGGGATCTCGTTGAGCATGGCGTAATTGGGCCGCGCTTTGGCAAAGCCGATCAGGTTCGCCACCAACCCATCGAAATATCGGATAAGATTGCTGGCCTTGTAGCGCGAGGTGCCATAGCCGGCCTCCCAGAGATACATGAACAGCGGGTCTTCGCGATAAGGCCGCCCCTTTTCCTCGCGGTCGGTCTCGGCCTGTTCGGTCTTGCGCAGCGATTGTTCGGCAATCCGGTCCAGCTCTTCGGTTTCCGCCCGCTTTGCTGCATAGACCGGGTCGGCAGCAAGCTTGCTGGCCTGAGCCGCGGTCAACGCCTTGAGCTGGGCCTGCTGCTCCTCGAGCAGGGCAATTGCCGAGGCCCGCTTCTCTGTCAACTCGGCGCGGCCGGCGTCCAAGGCGCTGATGGCCTTTTCCGCCCTGCTGACATCTTTGGAATGCGCCTTTAGCGTGTCGCGCGCCCGCGCCTCGGCCGCCGATATGCGTCCGTCGAGTTCCGACTGCACGGCGGGTTCGAGCCGCAGCCGGGCAAGCTGGCGAAACAGTTCGGCCTCATGTTCCCGGATCTTGCTCGCCCGCTCGGCGGCGCGCGAGACCCGCTTGGAGAGTTCGTCTTCTTCCCGGCGGATATCGCGCATGGCCTCTTCAAGGCTGGCCAGGGCCTGGGGTCCGCGAATGCTCATTGGCCTACCACCTGGTCACTGCGCCGCCCAGCACCGGCACGGCATATTCAACGTCGAGGAAACCATCGGATTTGCGGCCCATGATATTGGATTGAATGATGCCGTCATCCCGCTTGTCGGCGGCCACCGAGTCATAGACGCTTTCGGACACGCGCACGCCCCAGATGGCGACCTCTTCGGTCTCACCATTCTCCTCGTTGAGAATGGGCAGGGTCAGCGCATTGCCATCAGGGTCCAGCGCCTCGACCACCACATAGTAATTGGTGGCATCTGTATTGATCTCAGGGAAGGTCCAGAAGCCGGACTGCACGCCCTCGCGATTGACCACGCGCAGCACATATTCGAGCCGTAACTGGTCGCGCAGTGCCGTCAGGCGCGCAACGGCGTCTTCGGCGCCGGCACGATCGCCCTCCGCCGCAAAGGCCTTGCCCCGCTCAACCAGGGCTTCGGCTTCGGTCACCGCCTGCTGCACCTTGGTCTCTTCATAAATCGTCTGGTAGAGCGCATCCATCTCGGCTGGCAGGCCTTCGCTCAGCTCCAGCCGCGCCTGTTCGGCCTGTCCACGCTGATAGGGTTGCCAGACGCCGAAATAACCCACCCCCAGCACCGCGAGCGCGATCAGCCCGGCCATTAGCGGTCGGCCCCATTGCTTGCGCCCCACATAAATCCGCGCCAGCGTGGTGCCCAGACCCGGGGCAGGGGGCTCATAGGCGAACCGGCTCTCGGCCAGCGCCGAAACCCCTTCCTTCAGGATATGGTCTGGGACCTCGATGCCCTGCTGGTGATAGACGGTGCGCAGCCTGTCGATAAGCTGTTGCTCGCGGGTCACCCCGTCCAGTTCCCGCGCCACAAGATTTTGCTGGTGACGGAGCGTGTCGACCACGTCCATCGCCAACATGACCTCGTCAAGCGGAGCAGAGGGTTTCGCCGTCGCCTTACTCATGCAGTGCCTTACTCAATGCAATGCCCTTGCCAAAGGCCGTGTTGCCTCAGCCCTTGGTGTCGAGCAACAGGGCATTGCCCTCGGCCGCCAGCGTTGCCAGGCGCTTCTTGCCATCTTCGACGGCGTCGCGGATCTCTGCCGAATTCTTGGTCGAGGCCACCCGCATCTCATTGATGATGCCGCGGCTCTTTTCCTGGAAGTTGACCACGCTATCGACCAGCTTCTTGACCGCATCGGCGCGCACGGTCGGGCCATAACCGGCCTTGATGGCTTCTTCCTGCACCTTGTCGCCGATCTCGGAGAGGGTTTCGAGCGACTTGCTCATGCCTTCCTTCATCGCGTTCAGCGTCTCGGTCGATTCATGTAGGCCGAACATGCCGGTGAATGAGGCCGACAGGGCCGTCAGCACGGTTTCATTGGTCGAGAAGAACGAGATCGACTGCTGATAGACCCGCTCCTTGGCATTGGTGGTCTGCATCAGCCGCGCCATCACCACTTCCGAGGTATTGTAGGAGATGGTCAGATTGTCCGAGAGGTCCTTGGCAATCTGGTAGCGCTTTTCCTCGTTCTGCATTTCGCGCAGCCGCTCGTCGCGGGCCATTTCCAGCCGCGCCCGGTCGGCCGGGACGTCACCGGCATAGGCAGCCAGCTCGTCGGCGGCCTTTTGCAGAATGTCCTTCTTTTCCCGCAGGCGCGCCTCGGCGGTATGCAGCACTTCGAGCGCCATCACTTCGGACTGTTTCAGCGCGCCGCGGAAATCGCGATAAGCCTCGAGAATCGTGTGCTCGCGGTCGATCTGGTCCTTGGTATCCGCAGTGACCTCGAGATAGGTGTCCCGGATCTTGTTGAAGCGGGTAGCGATATCGCCCCGGCTCACCTTCATCCACACATTGGAGGCGCGCTCGAACAAATCGATCTTGTTGTCTTCGAGTTGGTCGACCATGCCCTTGGCATCGTCGCGGATGGAATCGAAGCCCTTGGTGATGTCCTCATAGCGCTCGCCGATCTTCATGGCGGCGACCTGTTCGCGCACCACTTCATTAAAGGCGCTGGCCTGGCTCAGTGTGCGGCCGATCAGGATGACGCGGGTTTCGTCCAATTCGGTAATCTGCGCCAGAAGGCCGGTGATCGGCGCTTCGGCCTGCTGTTCGGGCCAGATGCCAAGATCGCGGATGGCATTGACCGCCTTGTCCAGATACTGCAACGGCTTCTCAGTCATCACCGACATGTTCGATGCGTTGGCAGTGGTGGCGGTGGTCACTTGGTCGGTCATCCCTGGCTCCCTCTGAACATGCGGCCCATCTGGCGAAGCTGCCGCTCGCTCTAGATTGCGTCTGCGGGGCCGCCTGACAATTGCAACTGCACGGCCCGGCAACTATTTAGTCCATATTGGTGCGAAAAAGCCGCACGTAAAGACTTGGGGAAACACCATGGCTGCAAAGCACGACAGTTTCGTCTCCGCGCCTATTGCGGCGAGGGGCCAGGCCTGATGGATTTTGGTGGACGCTATCGCATTGCGGCCAGCCGCGTGCTGGTTTGGGAGGCATTGAACAATCCGGAAATGCTCAAGGCCGCCATTCCCGGCTGCAGCCACATCGGTTGGACCGGAGCGGATACGCTGGATTTGGCAATCACCGTCAATCTCGGCGTCGTCAAGCCGGTCTTCAAAGGCGAGCTGGTGCTGACAAACGTCGTCCCGGCGGCGAGTTACACCCTGGCTGGCAAGGGCAAGGGCGGGCTGCTTGGGCTGGCCGAAGGCGCAGCCGATATCGTCCTTGCCGACGATGGCGACCAGACCCTGCTATCCTTTACCGCCAGGGGCGGCGCATCGGGGCAGATCATGAAGCTGGGCAAGGCCGTGATCGGCAACTCGGCGCAAAAGATCATTGATGGATTTTTCGAGCGCTTTGCTGCCGCGATGGGGGCGGAAATCGAGCCGCTCGGCCCGGCCTGAGCGCGATCTTCAGGAATAGTTAACCATGCCGGAATCGGCCGCAACTCGGCCATGATTTCGCCGCTGGCCATGCGCTAGAGAAGAGCGATTGCAACCAGTTTGATTCAAATCCCATCATGTCCACAGACACCCGAGACAGTCTTACTCTCTACATTATCGCGGCAGCCGCGGTCCTTGTGACGCTGTTCGTCGATGTCGATCTGGGACAGCTCTTCCAGACCCTGCTCGCGCGCTTCTGAGGCGAGCTTCTCCCGGCCCTGCCGCACAGAACTCTCAACCATTTTTGACCAATTGGGAAAAATTAGCGCCTTCCCTCTTGCGGCAGAGGCCATTGCACGATTTTATCCGCTGTTAGCGCACGCAGATTGACCTACGGACTCTGGTCCCGGTGCTGGTGCGAGACAGGGAGACATGATTCAATGAAAATTTCGACCTTTACCAAGGCCGTTGCGAGCGGTGTTGCACTGAGCGCAGTGATGGCCGGTGCTGCTTTCGCCGATGGCGCGCTCGTCTATGACGGTGGCGGCAAGTTCGACAAGTCGTTCAACGAGGCGGCCTACACCGGCGCCGAGCGCTTCCGCGAGGAAGGCGGAGCCTACCAGGATCTGGAAATCTCGGGCGACGCCATGCGCGAGCAGGCCGTTCGCCAGTTCGCCTCGCGCGGCAACAACCCGATCGTGCTGCCTGGCTTCTCCTGGGAAACTGCGCTGCGCGCCGTGGCGCCGGAATTCCCCGATACCAAGTTCACCATCATCGACACCGTCGTTGACCTGCCAAACGTCCAGTCCGTGGTCTTCAAGGAGCAGGAAGGTTCCTACCTGGTCGGCGTTCTGGCAGCGATGAAGTCGGAAAGCGGCAAGATCGGCGTTGTGCCGGCCTTCAATTTCGACCTGCTCGAAGCCTTTGCCTGTGGCTATGCGCAGGGCGCCAAGTCGGTGAACCCAGATATCGAAGTGCTCGAGACTTATGTCGGCACCGGCTTTGATGCCTTCAACGACCCGGTCAAGGCGACCGAAGTTGCCAAGTCCCAGCTCGATCAGGGCGTGGACGTGATCTTCCAGGTTGCCGGCGGTGCTGGTGCAGGCGTGCTGCAGGCTGCTGCCGACGCCGGCAAGTATGGCATCGGCGTGGACTCCAACCAGAACCATCTGCATCCCGGGTCGGTGCTGACCTCGATGATCAAGCGCGTTGATGTGGCCACCTACAACGCCATGAAGGGCGTTGAGGATGGTACCTGGGAGCCCGGCCTGATCGTCCTGGGTCTGGCTGAAGACGGCGTTGGCGCTGCCTTTGACGAGCACAATGCCGATCTCGTCACTGATGAAATGATGGCTGCTGTCGAGCAGGCCTCTGCCGACATCATCTCGGGCGCCGTCACTGTGCACGACTACCGCACCGACAAGAACTGCGACGCCCTGTAAGGCTTGAAACGAAAAGGGTGAGACTGCGATGACAGGTCTTAACCCGACAAACGAGCAGCGGTCCTCCGGGGCCGCTGCCTCTGCGCTCGCTATCGAGCTTGTCGGCATCAACAAGCATTTCGGTCCGGTTCACGCCAACAAAGACATTCACCTCGCCGTCAAGCGCGGCACGGTGCATGGCATTGTGGGAGAAAACGGGGCCGGTAAATCGACGCTGATGTCGATCCTTTACGGTTTCTATACCGCCGACAGCGGCACCATTCATGTTGATGGCGTTGCGCACAAAATTACCGACAGCCGCCATGCGCTCGCCCTGGGCATCGGCATGGTGCACCAGCACTTCATGCTGGTCGACAATTTCACGGTGCTGGAAAACGTTGTCTTGGGCGCCGAGGATTCGGCCCTGCTGACGCCGACGCTGAACCGCGCGCGCGGCCACCTCAAGGACCTGGCCCGGGACTATGGGCTCGATATCGACCCCGATGCGATCGTGGGCAATCTTTCCGTGGGCCAGCAGCAGCGCGTGGAAATCCTCAAGGCGCTCTATCGCGGCGCCGAAACCCTCATTCTGGACGAGCCCACCGGCGTGTTGACGCCGGCCGAGGCCGACCATCTCTTCCGCATTCTGGGCAAGCTCCGGGCGGAAGGCAAAACCATCATCCTGATCACCCACAAGCTGCGCGAGATCATGGCGATCACCGACGAAGTCTCGGTCATGCGCCAGGGTGAAATGGTCGAAACCCTGCCCACCGCCGAAACCAGTCCCGAGCATTTGGCCGAACTCATGGTCGGCCGCCGCGTGCTGCTGCGGGTCGAAAAAGGCGCCGCAAAGCCCGGCAAGGTGCTGCTTGAGGTCGAGAACCTGGTCGTCACCGACGATTTTGGCACGCCGCGCGTCAAGGGTGTCAATTTCCAGGTCCGCGCCGGCGAGATCGTCGGCATTGCTGGCGTGGCGGGCAATGGGCAGTCAGAACTGCTCGAATCCATTTCCGGCATGCGTGACCAGAAATCGGGCACCATTCGTGTCCACGGCAATGCCCTCAAAATCAGCGGCGATGATGGCGCGGATAGGGCGCGGAGTGCCGGGCTTGCCCATGTGCCCGAGGACCGCCTGCGCATGGGGCTGGTCACCAAGTTCAACGCCTGGGAAAACGCCATTCTGGGCTATCAGGACAGCTATGGCGAAGGACCGGCCCTGGACATTTCCGCTGCACGCGACGCCGCTCGGGAATACATGAAGAAGTTCGATGTCCGCCCTGCTGACCTCGACCTCAAGACCGCCAACTTCTCCGGCGGCAATCAGCAGAAGCTGGTTCTGGCCCGCGAGATGGAGCGCGATCCGGAAGTGCTGATCGTCGGCCAGCCAACGCGCGGCGTCGATATCGGCGCCATCGAATTCATCCACAACCAGATCATCAAGATGCGCGACGCTGGCAAGGCCATCCTGCTCGTCTCGGTGGAGCTGGACGAAATTCGCTCGCTCTCGGACCGCATCCTGGTGATTTTCGACGGGCAGATCGTGGGTGAGGCCGATCCGGCGACGGCCGACGAAACTGAACTGGGTCTGCGCATGACAGGTTCGCACGCCGACAATGTCGAGACTGACCCGGGCACTCTGCCCGAACACGAAACGCCTGTAGATCAGACGCTGGTTGAAATGAGCCCCAAAGACAATTCCGGCAGGGATACCAACTGATGACCCCATTGCCACGCTGGGCCGATGTCGTACTTCTGCCATTTCTCAACGTCGCCCTTGCCTTTCTGATCGGTGGGCTGATCGTGCTATCGGTCGGGCAGAACCCGCTGCAGGCCGTCGGCATCATGCTCTACGGGGCCTTCGGCTACGGTTCGGGCTTCGGCTACACGCTCTACTACACCACCGACTTCATCTTCGCCGGCCTCGCCGTGTCGCTGGCCTATCACGCGGGCCTGTTCAATATCGGGCCCGAAGGTCAGGCCTATGTCGGGGGGCTGGGCGTGATCCTCATCGGGCTGGCCCTCAATGGCATGCATTGGGCCTTGGTTTTCCCACTGATGATTGTATGCGGCGCGCTGTTTGGTGCTGCCTGGGCCTTTGTGCCGGGCTATCTGCAGGCCAAGCGCGGCAGCCATGTGGTGATCACCACCATCATGTTCAATTTCATTGCCGTCTCGATGATGGGTTACATCATCAGCCGTATCCTCAAGCCCGAAGGCGTCAATTCCGATGAAAGCGCGCCACTCGACGCGATCACGCGGGTGCCTCAGCTTCGCAGCTTCATCGAGCTGTTCAAGAATTCGCCAGTCAATCTCACCTTCTTCCTGGCAATCGGCGCACTGTTCCTTGTCTATTGGCTGATCTGGCGCACCAAGTTCGGCTATAAGGTTCGCGCCGTGGGCAACAACCCGGTGGCGGCCCGCTATGCCGGTATTTCCACCCAGAAGACCATCATGGTCATCATGGCTCTGGCTGGTGCTTTCGCTGCCATGGTCGCGGTCAACAATGTTGGCGGTGTGCAGGGCCGTCTCATTCTCAACTTCGTCAATGGCGCCGGTTTTGTGGGTATTGCCGTGGCCTTCATGGGCAAGGGCCATCCCATTGGCGTTGGCCTGTCGGCGCTGCTGTTCGGCATGCTCTATCAGGGCGGGCAGGAGCTGGCCTTCCAGATGCCCGGTATCACCCGCGAAATGATCGTCACCATCCAGGCGCTGGTCATTCTGTTCACCGGAGCCATGGGCGATATGATGCGCGGCCCGCTCTCGCGCATGTTCTTCCAACCTGACGCACCGGCGGGAGACAAGTGATGGACCAGATCCTCGTCGACATCACCCTGATCCTGGATTCCACCGTACGTCTGGCGGTGCCTCTGATCCTGGCGTCCCTGGCCGGTCTGTATTCGGAGCGCTCGGGCATCATCGATATTGGTCTTGAAGGCAAGCTCCTGGCCGGCGCCTTTGCCGCTGCGGCCATGTCGGCTGTCACCGGTTCGGCCTGGCTTGGCCTGCTGGCGGGCATTGGCGCTGCGCTGGTCTTCTCCGGCATTCATGGCCTCGCCTCGATCAACTTCAAGGGCAACCAGACCATTTCGGGCGTGGCGCTCAACTTCCTCGCTGCCGGTCTCACCACATTCCTGGGCCAGTCCTGGTTCCGGCGCGGCGGCTATACGCCCCAGCTTTCGGGCGACCAGCGGTTCAACCCCATCACCTTGCCATTTGCCGAAGAACTGCGCGATGTCCCGGTTCTCGGCCAGATCTATGGCGAACTGATTTCGGGCCACAACATCATCACCTATGTCGCCTTCATCGCCGTGCCGGTGACCGCCTGGGTGCTGTTCCGCAGCCGCTTTGGCCTGCGTCTGCGTGCCGTGGGCGAAAACCCTAAGGCCATCGACACCGCCGGCATTTCGGTGACGCGCCTGCGCTATCAGGCGCTGATCATCACCGCGGTGCTGGTCGGCATTGGCGGCGCCTATCTTTCGATCGCCCAGTCGGCAGGGTTCAATAACAACATGTCGGCTGGCCGCGGCTATATTGCCCTGGCGGCGTTGATCTTTGCCAAGTGGCGGCCGGGGCCAGCGCTGCTGGTGTGCCTGATGTTCGGTTTCCTTGATGCTGTGCAGTTCCGTATCCAGGGCCAGGTTTTCCCGATCATCGGCGAGGTTCCGGTCCAGGCCATCCAGGCGCTGCCCTATATCCTGACCGTTGTGCTGCTTGCCGGCTTCATCGGCCGCGCCGTCGCCCCCAAGGCTATCGGCGTGCCCTACACCAAGGAGCGCTAGGCCTTCGGGCCTGGCTGTGGCGGCAACATGACAATCGAAGAGATCGACAAGGCCCTGTTCGAGGCCGCCGAGGCTGCGCGCGCCCGGGCCTACGCGCCCTATTCGAAGTTCCAGGTCGGCGCCGCCATCCTGGCCGATGACAGCAAGATTTACGCGGGCTGCAATGTCGAGAACGCGGCCTATCCGGTTGGTAATTGCGCTGAGCCGAGCGCCATCGCCGCCATGCTGGCCGGTGGGGGGACGCGCATCCGCCGCGTCTATGTTACCGGCCCGGGCACCTTGCCTGTGACGCCCTGCGGCGGTTGCCGGCAACGCATTCGCGAGTTTGCCGATCCCGGCGTCGAAATCGTCTCCCATGGTGTCGATGGTACCCCGCTGGTGCAGACGCTCGATCAGCTTCTGCCACACAGCTTTGGCCCGGAGCATCTCTAGACATGACCAAAGCCGCCAGGACCATCCGCAAGATCGCCGGCAAGGAGCCAATCGCCGCCGCCATCGTGCTCGGCTCGGGCCTTTCGGCCATTGGCGACTTGCTCGATGAAAAGATCACCATTCCCTATTCGGAACTGAAAGGCTTTCCGGGCGGTGGTGTCTCCGGTCATGGCCGCGACCTGCTGATCGGCCAGATGGGCGGCAAGCGCGTCGCCGTGCTCACCGGCCGCCAGCATTATTACGAACACGGCAATGCCGCTGCGATGCGCCCGGCACTGGAGGCCCTTTCCGAACTCGGCGCCGAGACATTGCTGCTCACCAATTCCGCCGGCTCGGTCGACCAGCGCTTCCAGCCCGGCGACCTGATGCTGATTGCCGATCACATCAATTATGCCGGGATGAACCCGCTGATCGGTGAGCCCACCGACCGCCGCTTTGTGAACATGGTCAATTGCTACGATCTTGACCTGCGCGCCAAGGCAACCGAGCTGGCCCAGCGTTTCGACTATGCGCTGGGGGAAGGGGTCTATCTCTGGTACTCCGGCCCCAGCTTCGAGACCGTGGCAGAAATCCAGATGGCCATGCGCTTGGGCGCCAATGCCGTGGGCATGTCCACGGCACCGGAAGTCATTCTCGGGCGTTTCCTGGGGATGAAGGTCTGGGCCTGCTCGTCCATAACCAATATGGGCGCAGGTCTTTCGAGCGAAAATATCAGCCATGAGCACACCAAGCTGATGGCTGTTCAGGGGGCTGAAAAACTCAAGAAACTGATCCCCGCACTGGTGGAGGAACTATGAGTCTCAAGGTCGTCGACAACAAATCAGCCGAGCCGGTACACAAGCGCAATCCGGGCTATCCACTCGACCTCGACTGGATAGAGCGCGTCCGCATGAATCGCTCGGCGCTGGAGCGCCGCGCCGGCACCATCGGCGCACGCCGCACGGTCAAGAAGGACTACCAGCTCGCCTGGCTCCTCAAGGCGATCACCATGATCGATTTGACCACGCTCAACTCCGATGACACGCCAGGGCGTGTCGAGCGCCTTTGTGCCAAGGCGCGCCATCCGGTACGCCAGGATATTCTCGATCAACTCGGCGCCACGCATCTGCGCATTCTGCCCGGTGCCGTTTGCGTCTATCACAGCTTCGTCGATACAGCCGTGCGGGCTCTGGAGGGGGCCGGCATTCCCGTCGCCGCCGTATCCACGGGCTTCCCCCATGGCCTGGCTCCGGTCGAGACCAAGATCGCCGAGATCGAGGCTTCGGTGAAGGATGGGGCAAAAGAGATCGACATCGTCATCGAGCGAGGCATGGTGCTGCGCGGCGACTGGCAGGCGCTCTACGATCAGGTCAAGGCCTTCCGTAAGGCCTGCGGCGACGCCCATATCAAGACCATTCTGGGCACCGGCGAACTGGCCACCCAGACCAATGTCGCCAAGGCGTCGCTGGTCTGCATGCTGGCCGGTGCCGATTTCATCAAGACCTCGACCGGAAAGGAAAAGGTCAACGCCAACCTCGTCACCTCCCTGACCATGATCCGCATGATCCGCTGGTTCGCTGAAGAGACCGGCATCGAGATCGGCTACAAGCCCGCCGGCGGCATCGCCACGGCCGGCGACGCGCTCAAATACATGGCGCTAATGAAGGAAGAGCTGGGCAATACCTGGCTGCAGCCACACCTGTTCCGCTTCGGCGCATCGAGCCTGCTGACCGACATCGAGCGGCAGCTCGAACACGGGCTGACCGGCCACTACGCGGCCGATTATCGCCAGCCGATGGTGTGACGCGTGTGGAGGGGGACCATCCCCTCATCCGGCGCTGAGCGCCACCTTCTTCCCTCCGGGAGAAGCATCAGCGGCCTTGCCGCACCCGAAGAATTCAGGCACTCGCGAGGAGGCCACATATGAACAAGATTGCACAAATCTTCGATAGCCTGGAATACGGTCCTGCGCCCGAAGCGCCCGATCAGGCCATTGCCTGGCTCGACAGCAAGTCCCGCAAGTTCGGCCATTTCATCGATGGCAAATGGACCAAGCCGGGCAAGACTTTCACCGCCGACAACCCGGCGACCGGCGCCTCGCTGGCCGAGATCACCGATGGCACCGCCGCCGATGTCGACGCGGCCGTCAAGGCGGCCCGCGGCGCATTCAAATCCTGGAGCGCCCTTTCAGGCTATGAGCGCGGCAAATATCTCTATGCCATCGCCCGCATGATCCAGAAGCATTCCCGGCTCTTTGCGGTGCTCGAAAGCATGGATAATGGCAAGCCGATCCGCGAAACCCGCGACGCCGACATTCCGCTGGTCGCCCGCCATTTCTACCACCACGCCGGCTGGGCCACGCATCTGTCGAGCCAGTTCCCCGACCACGTGCCCTATGGTGTGTGCGGTCAGATCATCCCGTGGAACTTCCCGCTGCTGATGCTGGCCTGGAAAATCGCCCCGGCGCTTGCCGCAGGCAATACCGTAGTGCTGAAACCCGCCGAGTTCACCTCGCTGACGGCCTTGCTGTTTGCCGAAATCTGCGAGCGCGTCGGCCTGCCCAAGGGCGTGGTCAACATCGTCACCGGCGAGGGCGACACCGGTGCCGCCATCGTCAATCATCCCGATATCGACAAGATCGCCTTCACCGGTTCGACCGAGGTGGGCAAGATCATCCGGGCCGCAACGGCTGGCTCGGGCAAGGGACTGTCGCTCGAATTGGGCGGCAAGTCGCCCTATGTCGTTTTTGAGGATGCAGATCTCGACAGTGCCGTCGAGGGTCTGGTCGATGCCATCTGGTTTAATCAGGGCCAGGTCTGCTGCGCCGGTTCGCGCCTCCTGGTGCAGGAGAGCATCGAGGAGCGATTCATCGCCAAGGTCAAGGCGCGCATGGCCAAATTGCGTGTCGGCGACCCGCTCGACAAATCCGTTGACATCGGTGCGCTGGTCGCTCCAGTGCAGGTCGAACGCATTCGCGACCTGATGAAAAAAGGCATCGCCGAAGGCGCCCATGTCTATGAGCCCGATTTTGAGCTACCGGGCGGCAATTGCTATTTGAAGCCGGCCCTGGTCACCAATGTCTCGCCCGCCAACACCCTGGTCGCCGAGGAGATTTTCGGGCCAGTCCTGGTGGCCATGAGCTTCCGTACGCCCGAGGAAGCGGTGGCCCTGGCCAACAACACCAAATATGGCCTTGCCGCCACGCTCTGGAGTGAGAACATCAATCTCGCCCTTGATATCGCGCCCAAGCTCAAGGCCGGGGTGATCTGGATCAACGGCACCAACAATTTCGACGCTGCCGTCGGCTTTGGTGGCTACAAGGAAAGCGGCTTTGGGCGCGAAGGTGGGCGCGAGGGCATGAGCGCCTATCTCAAGCCCGCCTGGGAAAAGACGCTGAAGCCGGCGCCGGCCCAGGCACCGGTAAAGGCCGCCACAGCCAATCCCCTCGACACCGGCAGCCTCGACCAGACTGCCAAGATGTATGTCGGCGGCAAGCAGGCTCGCCCCGATAGCGGCTACAACCGTCCGGTGCTTGGCCCCAAGGGCGAGCTGGTCGGCGAAGTGGGCGAAGGCAATCGCAAGGATATCCGCAATGCTGTCGAAGCGGCCCGCAAGGCGCTGAGCTGGGGCACGACGGCTGCCCACAACCGCGCACAGATCCTCTACTACCTGGCTGAAAACCTCGATTATCGCCGCGATGAATTTGCCGCCCGCATCAAGGCTCAGACCGGCGAAGATGGCCGTGAGGAGGTCGCCCTGTCGGTGGAACGCCTGTTCGCCTTTGCCGGCTGGGCCGACAAATATGATGGTGCCGTGCACAACCCGCCCCAGCGCATGATCGCCACGGCCCTGGTCGAGCCCTTGGGCGTTCTCGGTATTGTTGCGCCGCCCAGCCGCCCACTGCTGGCTTCCGTCGCGCTGCTCGCCCCGGCCCTTGCGATGGGCAACACCGTCGTGCTGGTGCCCTCCGAGCGCAGCCCGCTTTCGGTCACCGATCTCTATCAGGTGCTCGAAACCTCCGACGTCCCCAATGGCGTGATCAATATCGTCACCGGCGACAGCGTCACCCTGGCCAAGACCCTGGCCGAACACGACGGTGTTGATGGCCTCTGGTTCGCTGGCAATGCCGAAGCTTCGGCAATGGTCGAGAAAGCCTCGGTTGGCAACCTGAAACAAACCTGGACCAGCCGCGGTCTCTATTACGACCTCGCCGATCCTCGCTTTGCCGGCGACTACTTCCTGTCCAAGGCGACGCAGGTGAAAAACGTCTGGATTCCCTACGGGGCTTGAGGCCTCGGATAACCCCACCCGGCCTCCCCCTGATAGGGGGTGGAGCGGCGCAGCGTGCTGGACAAAATGGTGCCCCAAACGCGAGTGCCCCCTATCAGGGGAAGGGCAGGTGGGGTTGCCACTAGACAAAAAAGAGCCATCCATGGTCTTCCTCCCCCAAGAAGTCATCCTCAAAAAGCGCAATGGCGAAGCTCTGTCCCAGGATGATGTCGCTCAGTTCATCGCCGGTTTTGCCAGCGGCACGGTCTCCCACGCCCAGGCCGCCGCTTTTGCCATGGCGGTTTATTTCAACGACATGAGCATGGATGAGCGCGTGGCGCTGACCCTCGCCATGCGCGACAGCGGCACCGTGCTCGACTGGTCCGATCTGGATGGTCCCTTGGCCGACAAGCACTCGACCGGCGGGGTGGGTGACAATGTGTCCCTCATGCTGGCGCCGATCCTGGCGGCCATTGGCATTTACGTGCCAATGATTTCGGGCCGGGGTCTCGGCCATACCGGCGGCACGCTCGACAAGTTCGATGCCATCCCCGGCTATCAAACGCAGCCCGACAATGCGCTGTTCCGCAAGGTGGTGCGCGAAGCCGGCTGCGCCATTATCGGCCAGACCGCCGACCTCGCCCCTGCCGACAAGACGCTCTACGCCATCCGCGATGTCACCGGCACGGTCGAATCCATTGCCCTCATCACCGCCTCGATCCTCTCGAAAAAGCTCGCCGCCGGCCTCGATGCGCTGATCCTTGACGTGAAGACCGGCTCCGGCGCCTTCATGCCGACGCTGGAACAGTCGCGCGATCTGGCGCAAAGCCTGGTCAATGTCGCCAATGGTGCTGGATTGAAGACTGGCGCCCTGATCACCGACATGAACGAGCCGCTCGCCAGTGCCGCCGGCAATGGCCTGGAAGTCCGCAATGCGGTCGATTTTTTGACTGGGATCCATCAGGATCCGCGGCTGCGCGAAGTCACCCTAGCCCTCTGCGCCGAGATCGCCCTGATGACCGGCAAGGCGACGAGCCTGGAAGAGGCCCGCCATCAGGTCGCGACGGCACTCGACAGCGGCCGTGCCACCGAGCATTTCGCGCGCATGGTCACCGCCCTTGGCGGTCCTGCCGACTTCGTCGACAACATGGACACTCACCTGGCCGCCGCACCCATCATCCGCGATGTCTTTGCGGACGGGCAGGGGACCATCGTCGCTATCGACACCCGCGGCGTTGGCATGGCGGTGGTCGCTCTTGGCGGTGGCCGTGCCACGCCGACCGACAGCATCGACTATCGCGTCGGCTTTGATCGTCTCGCCCCATTGGGCGCGACCGCAGATGGCCAATCCCCAATCGCCCGCATCCACGCCGCTGACGAAGCCAGCGCCACCGATGCGGCGGCCCGGCTGAAGCGTGCCTATGGTCTGGGTGACGCGGCCATTGAAAACCCGATCATCGCCGGCCGCGTCGAGCCCAAGGAGTAATTGCCATGCCCCGCGCCATTGTGTGCCTCCTCGACAGCGTCGGCATCGGCGGCGCCCCCGACGCCGCCGCCTATGGTGACGAAGGCGCCAACACACTCGGTCACATCGCCGAATGGGCTTCTGAGGGCAAGGCGGATCTCGAAGGCCTGCGCGCCGGGCCGCTCAACGTGCCGAATATGGACGCCCTTGGTCTGGGCGCCGCCGTAAAACTCTCCAACGGCACCGTGCCACCCAATCTCTCGGACACGCCCAAGGGCGGCCGTTTCGGCGTCGGGCGGGAAGTGTCCAAAGGCAAGGACACGCCGTCCGGCCATTGGGAAATCGCTGGCGTCCCCGTCCCCTTTGAATGGGGCTATTTCCCCCAGACTGAGCCGACATTCCCACCAGAACTGGTCGCGGAGTTCCTCAAACGCACCGGTCTGCCGGGCATTCTGGGCGACAAGCACGCCTCGGGCACGACAGTCATCGCCGAGCTGGGCGAAGAGCACATCCGCACCGGCATGCCGATCTGCTATACCTCGATCGACAGCGTGTTCCAGATCGCTGCGCACGAAAGCCATTTCGGCCTAGACCGGCTCTATGAGATCTGCCGGGTCGCGTTCGAACTGACCGAGCCGCTCAAGATCGGCCGCGTCATTGCCCGCCCCTTCATCGGTGAAACGCCCGATACCTTCAAGCGCACCGGCAATCGCCGCGACTTTGCCATTTCGCCACCCGAGCCGACCCTGCTCGACCGCAATGCGGCCGCCGGCCATCAGGTTTTTGCCATCGGCAAGATTTCCGACATCTATGCCGGCTCAGGCGTGACCCACAAATTGAAGGGCACCGGCATTCCCCAGCTCTTCGACAAGACACTCGACGCCATGGAGATGGCCGCGGATCGCGCCTTCATCATGACCAATTTCGTCGACTTCGACAGCGAGTACGGCCATCGCCGCGATGTGCCGGGCTATGCCGCCGCGCTCGAGTTGTTCGACAGGCGCCTGCCCGAGATCATCGCGGCCCTGCGGCACGACGATCTGCTGGTCCTCACCGCCGATCATGGCAATGATCCGACCTGGCCGGGCACCGATCACACCCGCGAACAGGTGCCGATCCTGGTCTTTTCCCCAGCCCTGCCCGCGGGAGAGATTGGCATTCGCCCCAGCTTCGCTGATATAGGTGAAAGCATCGCCGCCTGGCTGGGCCTGCCTCCCGGCCGCCACGGCAAGAGTTTTCTCTGAAAGACCAACAGACAAGAGGTGTTCCGATGAGCAAGGTCCAGGGCAATGTGACGGTCATCGATCACCCCATGATCCAGCACAAGCTGACCATCATGCGCAACAAGGAGACCTCGATTGCCGGGTTCCGGCGCCTGCTGCGCGAGATCGCGCATCTGATGTGCTACGAGGTCACCCGCGATCTCGAATTGGAAATGATCGACATCGAGACGCCCATGGCGCCGATGAAATCGCCCGCCATCAAGGGCAAGAAGCTGGTCTTCGCCTCCATCCTGCGCGCCGGCAACGGCCTGCTTGATGGCATGCTCGACCTGGTCCCTGCCGCCCGCGTTGCCCATATCGGCATGTATCGCGACCACGAGACCCTCGAGCCGGTCGAATACTATTTCAAGGCGCCCTCCAGCCTCGAAGATCGCCTGATCATCGTGGTCGATCCGATGCTGGCCACGGCCAATTCGGCCACCGCCGCCATGGAAAAGCTCAAGGAGCGCGGCGCCAACAATATCCGCTTCCTCTGCCTGCTCGCCGCACCCGAAGGCATCAAGCACTTCACAGAAGCGCATCCCGACGTCCCGGTCTATACGGCGGCCATCGACGATCACCTCAACGAGAAGGGCTATATTGTCCCGGGTCTGGGTGATGCCGGCGACCGCATGTACGGCACGCGCTGAGCCCATCTGCCCCTCTATCGCAACATCTGTAAAACTGGAGTCACTGGATGGCGAAGCTCGTCCACTCAATGATCCGCGTCCTCGATGAGGCGCGCTCTGTCGCCTATTACGAAAAGGCATTCGGCCTGAAAGTGGTGGATCGTCTGGATTTTGAAGGGTTTACCCTGGTCTACATGGCGGGAGACGAAGTTGGATTCGAGCTTGAGCTGACCATCAACAAGGGCACCACAGAGCCCTATGAGCTCGGCAATGGTTACGGACATCTGGCCGTGGTGGTCGACGATGTCGAGGCCGAACACGCCCGCTTCAACGATCTGGGACTGCCCACCGGCAAGCTCGTCGATTTCAAGAATGGTGATATGCCGGTGGCCAAGTTCTTCTTCGCTACCGATCCGGATGGCTACAAGATCGAGGTCATCGAAAAAGGCGGCCGCTTCCGCTAGATCAAAAAGGCCCGAGGCAAGCCCCGGGCCTTTTGCTTATTTGGCCTTGAGAGGCAAGCCAAGGGCGATCAGGTCAGCCCGCAAGTGCTCGGGGTCCTTGAAGTGGATGCCCTGCATGCCGAACTTGCGCGCGGCCACAATATTGGGCTCGCTGTCGTCGATGAACACGCAGCTTTCCGGCGCCAGCGCATAGCGCTCGCAGAACACCCGGTAGAGCCGCGGATCGGGCTTCACCAGCCCTTCAAGTCCGGAGACGATCACACCGTCAAACTTCTCCAGGAATGGCCATTCGCCCAGCCGCGTCATCCACTTCTCCCAGGAGAAATTGGTGATCGCGAAGGTGGGGATGTCCTGATCGACCAACTCGTTGTGGATGTCGATCGTCCCCTGAATATGTGGCCCGAATGTCTCCGCCCAGCGCTCGTCATAAGCCTTGATTTCACGCCAGTACTTGGGAAACCGCGTCACCAGCTTGGCCACGCCCTCGGCATAGATCTCGCCGGCATCAAACTCCAGGTTCCAGTCCCCTGTGCAGATATGGTCGTGGAACCACTGTGCATCCTCCTCGCTGTCGAACAGCTTGCGGAACAGATACATGGGGTTCCAGTCGACGAAGACGCCGCCCAGATCGAATACGGGAATGATATGGTCGTCCATGTGAGCCGTCCGCTTGGTTCGAGAAAGTCTGAGCGGCTTGTGGCACGGCAGAATAGCGCGGACAAGCGGGACCGGAGCTCCCGAGCCCGCAGGACAACTAGGGTCAGGACTCATTGATCCAGAAGATGAAGACTGCGGCGAAGGCGATTGCTGACAGGAAGGTGTGAGCGCATCTGTCGTATCTCGCGTGGATTCGCCGCCAGTCCTTGAGGCGCG